>NZ_JBSWZA010000030.1:0-223 GCF_056161385.1 Halobacillus sp. ABD4_316 | reverse complement strand
TACCACCTCCTTTCCGTTTGAATGACGGGGGGACGCAGGAGGATAGGGAGAGCGTGCCATTGGATGTGCACGTCCAAGCAGTGAGACGGTCGGAATAGGCAAATCCGTCCGACAACGTCAAGCTGTGATGGGGAGGGAACTATAGTACCGAAGCTCCTGATTTCACACTGCCAAGAAAAGCCTCTAATGAGGAAAGAGGTGCCCGTACCGCAAACCGACACAG
>NZ_JBSWZA010000029.1:0-223 GCF_056161385.1 Halobacillus sp. ABD4_316 | reverse complement strand
GCAGCGTCCTACTCTCACGGGGGTAAACCCGACTACCATCGGCGCTGAAGAGCTTAACTGCTGTGTTCGGCATGGGAACAGGTGTGACCTCTTCGCCTTCACCACCACATCGATATAAAGTTTGAGGTGAACCCTCAAAACTGGATAAGGAAACAACTATTGATGAAACATCATTCACGAAGTATATATAGATAAGTCATCGATCCATTAGTATCCGTCAGCT
>NZ_JBSWZA010000028.1:0-223 GCF_056161385.1 Halobacillus sp. ABD4_316 | reverse complement strand
CACCCTCTCAGGTCGGCTACGCATCGTTGCCTTGGTGAGCCGTTACCTCACCAACTAGCTAATGCGCCGCGGGCCCATCTGTAAGTGATAGCGAGAAGCCATCTTTCAACTCATCTTCATGCGAAGAAAAGTATTACCCGGCATTAGCCCCGGTTTCCCGGGGTTATTCCGATCTTACAGGCAGGTTGCCCACGTGTTACTCACCCGTCCGCCGCTCGTTCCA
>NZ_JBSWZA010000027.1:0-223 GCF_056161385.1 Halobacillus sp. ABD4_316 | reverse complement strand
GGGGGGGGGGGGGGGGGGGGGGGGGGGGGGGGGGGGGGGGGGGGGGGGGGGGGGGGGGGGGGGGGGGGGGGGGGGGGGGGGGGGGGGGGGGGGGGGGGGGGGGGGGGGGGGAGGGGGGGGGGGGGGGGGGGGGGGGGGGGGGGGGGGGGGGGGGGGGGGGGGGGGGGGGGGGGGGGGGGGGGGGGGGGGGGGGGGGGGGGGGGGGGGGGGGGGGGGGGGGGGG
>NZ_JBSWZA010000026.1:0-223 GCF_056161385.1 Halobacillus sp. ABD4_316 | reverse complement strand
TACCACCTCCTTTCCGTTTGAATGACGGGGGGACGCAGGAGGATAGGGAGAGCGTGCCATTGGATGTGCACGTCCAAGCAGTGAGACGGTCGGAATAGGCAAATCCGTCCGGCAACGTCAAGCTGTGATGGGGAGGGAACTATAGTACCGAAGCTCCTGATTTCACACTGCCAAGAAAAGCCTCTAATGAGGAAAGAGGTGCCCGTACCGCAAACCGACACAG
>NZ_JBSWZA010000025.1:0-246 GCF_056161385.1 Halobacillus sp. ABD4_316 | reverse complement strand
CACCCTCTCAGGTCGGCTACGCATCGTTGCCTTGGTGAGCCGTTACCTCACCAACTAGCTAATGCGCCGCGGGCCCATCTGTAAGTGATAGCGAGAAGCCATCTTTCAACTTATCTTCATGCGAAGAAAAGTATTACCCGGCATTAGCCCCGGTTTCCCGGGGTTATTCCGATCTTACAGGCAGGTTGCCCACGTGTTACTCACCCGTCCGCCGCTCGTTCCACGAGCTTCACCCCGAAGGGATCC
>NZ_JBSWZA010000024.1:0-269 GCF_056161385.1 Halobacillus sp. ABD4_316 | reverse complement strand
GGATCGATGACTTATCTATATATACTTCGTGAATGATGTTTCATCAATAGTTGTTTCCTTATCCAGTTTTGAGGGTTTTCAAAAAAACTTTCAAAAACACCTTGATTTTCAATGCGAGACACGGTATAATAGTTCTTGTCCTTGAAAAAAGGTAAACAAAAGATCTGGTGATGAAGGCGAAGAGGTCACACCTGTTCCCATGCCGAACACAGTAGTTAAGCTCTTCAGCGCCGATGGTAGTCGGGTTTACCCCCGTGAGAGTAGGACGT
>NZ_JBSWZA010000023.1:0-322 GCF_056161385.1 Halobacillus sp. ABD4_316 | reverse complement strand
CTGCTTACGGCTCGCCGGAGCATATCGGTGTTAGTCCCGTCCTTCATCGGCTCCTAGTACCAAGGCATCCACCGTGCGCCCTTATTCACTTAACTATCTTCGTGAAAAGACGTTTATATAAATCAATTAGATGTCTTGTCATCATGATCTCATCGCTAGATGAGTCATAATTCCTTATCCAGTTTTCAAGGTTCACAAATTTGAAAGATGCTTTGATCTCTCAAAACTGAACAACCAACACAGTACGTTTCCGTAATATCCTTAGAAAGGAGGTGATCCAGCCGCACCTTCCGATACGGCTACCTTGTTACGACTTCACCCC
>NZ_JBSWZA010000022.1:0-335 GCF_056161385.1 Halobacillus sp. ABD4_316 | reverse complement strand
GCGACGTCCTACTCTCACGGGGGTAAACCCGACTACCATCGGCGCTGAAGAGCTTAACTACTGTGTTCGGCATGGGAACAGGTGTGACCTCTTCGCCTTCATCACCAGATCGATTCATCCTTTTTTCAAGGACAAGAACTATTATATCGTGTCTTGCTTTGAAAATCAAGGTGTTTTTGAAAGTTTTTTTGAAAACCCTCAAAACTGGATAAGGAAACAACTAATGATGAAACATCATTCACGAAGTATATATAGATAAGTCATCGATCCATTAGTATCCGTCAGCTCCACGTGTCACCACGCTTCCACCTCGGACCTATCAACCTCATCGTCTC
>NZ_JBSWZA010000021.1:0-562 GCF_056161385.1 Halobacillus sp. ABD4_316 | reverse complement strand
CTGCTTACGGCTCGCCGGAGCATATCGGTGTTAGTCCCGTCCTTCATCGGCTCCTAGTACCAAGGCATCCACCGTGCGCCCTTATTCACTTAACTATCTTCGTGAAAAGACATTTATATAAATCAATTAGATGTCTTGTCATCATGATCTCATCGATAGATGAGTCATAATTCCTTATCCAGTTTTCAAGGTTCAATTCATTTTAAGGTTACATATAAAACACAACATGAACGCTTGTGTTTTATGGAACATTTAAATGGTGGAGCCTAGCGGGATCGAACCGCTGACCTCCTGCGTGCAAAGCAGGCGCTCTCCCAGCTGAGCTAAGGCCCCATTTTTGAATGGTGGGCCTGAGTGGACTTGAACCACCGACCTCACGCTTATCAGGCGTGCGCTCTAACCAGCTGAGCTACAGGCCCATTCAATAATGGAGAACATGCTATTTTCATAGTTTGATCTCTCAAAACTGAACAACCAACACAGTACGTTTCCGTAATATCCTTAGAAAGGAGGTGATCCAGCCGCACCTTCCGATACGGCTACCTTGTTACGACTTCACCCC
>NZ_JBSWZA010000020.1:0-589 GCF_056161385.1 Halobacillus sp. ABD4_316 | reverse complement strand
GGCCAACTTCGCTATCCCTCCACTTGAAAAGTGGTGCCGGCCAGAGGACTTGAACCCCCAACCTACTGATTACAAATCAGTTGCTCTGCCAGTTGAGCTAGGCCGGCTAAAATATGGTGGAGGATGCAGGGATCGAACCTGCGACCCCTTGCTTGTAAGGCAAGTGCTCTCCCAGCTGAGCTAATCCTCCATATTGGTGACCCGTACGGGATTCGAACCCGTGTTACCGCCGTGAAAGGGCGGTGTCTTAACCACTTGACCAACGGGCCAGTCGTACAAAACCTTCAGAGCTTCCAGCCGGATTTGAACCGGCGACCCCTTCCTTACCATGGAAGTGCTCTACCACTGAGCTATGGAAGCAAGTGGCTCCAACGGTAGGATTCGAACCTACGACCGATCGGTTAACAGCCGATTGCTCTACCACTGAGCTACGTTGGAATCATAAAAGTCTTCAAAACAATAAGGAAAGAGAATCAATGTGGCAGCGTCCTACTCTCACGGGGGTAAACCCGACTACCATCGGCGCTGAAGAGCTTAACTGCTGTGTTCGGCATGGGAACAGGTGTGACCTCTTCGCCTTCACCACCAC
>NZ_JBSWZA010000019.1:0-698 GCF_056161385.1 Halobacillus sp. ABD4_316 | reverse complement strand
TAATCCCAGTTTCGCAGCGTTGACACTGTGGCATCCCTCCTTTGGAGTGATGTTCCCACGTTCCTACCCGATCGGTGCCATTCACGTTAGGAAAATAATCGTTTCATACTCTAGACTTGGGGCTATTCCTTCACTTCCATTACAGAAGTTTCATCAGTCATTCCCCTACCCTCACAAGGATAAATGCTTTTCAGCATGGCTTTATAGCAAACGTTTCGGGTGACAGTCCTTGATTCAACGTTCCTTGCTTTCCAAGTACCATACAACATAGCTATCCATACTAGACGTAGATGCTTCCTTTAAGCCTGTGAGCTGGATACCGCCATGGTTCGGTATAGCGTCTTTCAGAGGGGGCAGTTTTACTCCACACCACTCACGTCATCGTAAGATGACACGTAAGTTTCCTTACGTTTGAAACTATAGACCCTTACCTTCGGAAGTTCGTCAGTTCCTATCTCAAAGAACCATTCTCATCCTATCTAGTTTTTCAGCCGTGGGGCATATTCGTCGGCATACCTTTATGGCTTCAGCCTTCGTTCTGCCTAATCTACCTGTGCTTCACACCTTAAGACCTGTCCATCTTAACGCATGCAGGAGTGTTGACGGGATGGTTTCGGGAAACATGGATCCTTCATTCCCATCCTCCGTTGTACAGTTAAAATTTAGTTAAATAAACTTCCTGCTTTTCACGCTAAAAT
>NZ_JBSWZA010000018.1:0-1104 GCF_056161385.1 Halobacillus sp. ABD4_316 | reverse complement strand
GGTGATGAAGGCGAAGAGGTCACACCTGTTCCCATGCCGAACACAGTAGTTAAGCTCTTCAGCGCCGATGGTAGTCGGGTTTACCCCCGTGAGAGTAGGACGTCGCCAGGTCGATACATATTGGAGGATTAGCTCAGCTGGGAGAGCACTTGCCTTACAAGCAAGGGGTCGCAGGTTCGAACCCTGCATCCTCCACCATTTACATTTAGTTAGCCGGCCTAGCTCAACTGGCAGAGCAACTGATTTGTAATCAGTAGGTTGGGGGTTCAAGTCCTCTGGCCGGCACCATGAGTTGCCTGTTGCTAACTTAAAGTTTTCGAGAGCCATTAGCTCAGCTGGTAGAGCATCTGACTTTTAATCAGAGGGTCGAAGGTTCGAATCCTTCATGGCTCACCATGTATTCTATGCGGGTGTGGTGGAATTGGCAGACACGCTAGATTTAGGATCTAGTGCTTCACGGCGTGGGGGTTCAAGTCCCTCCACCCGCATTATTAAGCGGAAGTAGTTCAGTGGTAGAACATCACCTTGCCAAGGTGGGGGTCGCGGGTTCGAATCCCGTCTTCCGCTCCATTTACTAAGCTAAAGTTACTTAATGATATTATAATAAACAACACGACATATACGAAACTGCCGAGCCGGGGTGGCGGAATTGGCAGACGCACAGGACTTAAAATCCTGCGGTGGGTTTCCACCGTGCCGGTTCGAGTCCGGCCCTCGGCACCAAATATATACATGCGCCCGTAGCTCAATTGGATAGAGCGTCTGACTACGGATCAGAAGGTTAGGGGTTCGACTCCTCTCGGGCGCGCCATTATAACGGGAAGTAGCTCAGCTTGGTAGAGCACTTGGTTTGGGACCAAGGGGTCGCAGGTTCGAATCCTGTCTTCCCGACCATTCCAAATTTATAACGGGGCCTTAGCTCAGCTGGGAGAGCGCCTGCTTTGCACGCAGGAGGTCAGCGGTTCGATCCCGCTAGGCTCCACCAATTATTTTATTTGATCTTTGAAAACTGAACGAACCAACCAGTACGTCAAAACATTTCTTCTTTAATGAAGGAATTTGAAACAAGCACATTCGGTGTGCAGATGAGCAAGTCAAACTACT
>NZ_JBSWZA010000017.1:0-1367 GCF_056161385.1 Halobacillus sp. ABD4_316 | reverse complement strand
ATATAGATAAGTCATCGATCCATTAGTATCCGTCAGCTCCACGTGTCACCACGCTTCCACCTCGGACCTATCAACCTCATCGTCTCTGAGGGATCTTATCTGCTCGAAGCAGAGGGAAATCTCATCTCAAGGGGGGCTTCATGCTTAGATGCTTTCAGCACTTATCCCGACCACACGTAGCTACCCAGCGATGCTCCTGGCGGAACAACTGGTACACCAGCGGTGTGTCCATCCCGGTCCTCTCGTACTAAGGACAGCTCCTTTCAAATTTCCAACGCCCACGACGGATAGGGACCGAACTGTCTCACGACGTTCTGAACCCAGCTCGCGTACCGCTTTAATGGGCGAACAGCCCAACCCTTGGGACCGACTACAGCCCCAGGATGCGATGAGCCGACATCGAGGTGCCAAACCTCCCCGTCGATGTGGACTCTTGGGGGAGATAAGCCTGTTATCCCCGGGGTAGCTTTTATCCGTTGAGCGACGGCCCTTCCATACGGTACCGCCGGATCACTAAGCCCGACTTTCGTCCCTGCTCGACTTGTAGGTCTCGCAGTCAAGCTCCCTTGTGCCTTTACACTCTGCGAATGATTTCCAACCATTCTGAGGGAACCTTTGGGCGCCTCCGTTACTCTTTAGGAGGCGACCGCCCCAGTCAAACTGCCCACCTGACACTGTCTCCGGACCGGATTACGGTCCTGGGTTAGAATGTCCGTACAGCAAGGGTAGTATCCCACCAGCGCCTCCACCGAAGCTGGCGCTCCGGTTTCCAAGGCTCCTACCTATCCTGTACAAGCTGTACCAACATTCAATATCAGGCTGCAGTAAAGCTCCACGGGGTCTTTCCGTCCTGTCGCGGGTAATGTGCATCTTCACACATAGTATAATTTCACCGGGTCTCTCGTTGAGACAGTGCCCAAGTCGTTGCACCTTTCGTGCGGGTCGGAACTTACCCGACAAGGAATTTCGCTACCTTAGGACCGTTATAGTTACGGCCGCCGTTTACTGGGGCTTCGGTTCAACGCTTCGCATAAGCTAACGCATCCCCTTAACCTTCCAGCACCGGGCAGGTGTCAGCCCCTATACTTCGCCTTACGGCTTCGCAGAGACCTGTGTTTTTGGTAAACAGTCGCTTGGGCCTTTTCACTGCGGCTCCTCGGCAGAGGAGCACCCCTTCTCCCGAAGTTACGGGGTCATTTTGCCGAGTTCCTTAACGAGAGTTCTCCCGCTCACCTTAGGATACTCTCCTCGCCTACCTGTGTCGGTTTGCGGTACGGGCACCTCTTTCCTCATTAGAGGCTTTTCTTGGCAGTGTGAAATCAGGAGCTTCGGTACTATAGTTCCCTCCCCATCACAGCTTGACGTTG
>NZ_JBSWZA010000015.1:0-1567 GCF_056161385.1 Halobacillus sp. ABD4_316 | reverse complement strand
CGGACGGATTTGCCTATTCCGACCGTCTCACTGCTTGGACGTGCACATCCAATGGCACGCTCTCCCTATCCTCCTGCGTCCCCCCGTCATTCAAACGGAAAGGAGGTGGTACAGGAATATCAACCTGTTGTCCATCGCCTACGCCTTTCGGCCTCGGCTTAGGTCCCGACTAACCCTGAGAGGACGAGCCTTCCTCAGGAAACCTTAGGCATTCGGTGAAAGAGATTCTCACTCTTTTTTCGCTACTCATACCGGCATTCTCACTTCTAAGCGCTCCACCAGTCCTTACGGTCTGACTTCGCAGCACTTAGAACGCTCTCCTACCACTGATCATAAGATCAATCCGCAGCTTCGGTGGTGTGTTTAGCCCCGGTACATTTTCGGCGCAGAGTCACTCGACCAGTGAGCTATTACGCACTCTTTGAATGATGGCTGCTTCTAAGCCAACATCCTGGTTGTCTAAGCAACTCCACATCCTTTTCCACTTAACACACACTTTGGGACCTTAGCTGGCGGTCTGGGCTGTTTCCCTCTCGACCATGAACCTTATCACCCACGGTCTGACTCCCAGAACAAAGTCTATGGCATTCGGAGTTTGACTGAATTCGGTAACCCGATAGGGGCCCCTCGTCCAATCAGTGCTCTACCTCCATGACTTTCTATTCTGAGGCTAGCCCTAAAGCTATTTCGGAGAGAACCAGCTATCTCCGTGTTCGATTGGCATTTCACCCCTACCCACACCTCATCCCCGTAATTTTCAACTTACGTGGGTTCGGGCCTCCAGTCAGTGTTACCTGACCTTCACCCTGGACATGGGTAGATCACACGGTTTCGGGTCTACGACCGCATACTCACTCGCCCTGTTCAGACTCGCTTTCGCTGCGGCTCCGCTTCTGCTGCTTAACCTCGCATACGGTCGTAACTCGCCGGTTCATTCTACAAAAGGCACGCCGTCACCCATTAACGGGCTCCGACTACTTGTAGGCACACGGTTTCAGGTTCTATTTCACTCCCCTTCCGGGGTGCTTTTCACCTTTCCCTCACGGTACTGGTTCACTATCGGTTACTAGGGAGTATTTAGCCTTGGGAGATGGTCCTCCCGGATTCCGACGGAATTCCTCGTGTTCCGCCGTACTCAGGATCCACTCCGGAGAGAGGAAGATTTCGACTACAGGGCTGTTACCCTCTTCGGCTGATCTTTCCAGATCGATTCGTCTATCTTCCTCCTTGATAACTCCAAAGGAGTGTCCTACAACCCCAGAAAGCAAGCTTTCTGGTTTGGGCTGATTCCGTTTCGCTCGCCGCTACTTGGGAAATCGCGTTTGCTTTCTCTTCCTCCGGGTACTTAGATGTTTCAGTTCCCCGGGTCTGCCTTCCTATACCTATGTATTCAGTATAGGATACTGTCCCATTACGAACAGTGGGTTTCCCCATTCGGAAATCTCCGGGTCAAAGCCTGCTTACGGCTCGCCGGAGCATATCGGTGTTAGTCCCGTCCTTCATCGGCTCCTAGTACCAAGGCATCCACCGTGCGCCCTTATTCACTTAACTATCTTCGTGAAAAGAC
>NZ_JBSWZA010000014.1:0-13784 GCF_056161385.1 Halobacillus sp. ABD4_316 | reverse complement strand
CATACATCATAGCATGAGGGTTGGCAAGCTCTACAAATGGTACCCATTTGAGCTTGTTGGGGGTTTCCCCCAATCGCTTTCGCTCCCCCTTTGAAATACAAAAGCGTTCGCCTATTAGGCGAGTAAAATTATCTATTCTTTTTAGAATAGATAATTTTACAAGTTCAAATCCATTCCAACTGACGTTTGATTTTCAAACGTCAGTTGGAATGCGGAATATCGGAATACTCAAAATGAGTATTCCGATAGAAGTTCATTATTCTAAAGAGGTTCTGATCTAAATACCATCATTATAAAAAAGGATTACTCGTATTCTTTGTAGAATTATGGAAAATTATGGTTAATATGAATATGTTTGTGATCATGAGATGCAATGATTTTTACAATTATAGAGGAGGTTAAGTATGGCAAGGGATCCTATCGGAAGAAAAAAGAGAAGAAGGTTGAGAAGAGAAGTCGGTTTTGGCTGCCCAGTGGAAGACTGTAGAGTTCCTTTTCTCGAATATCATCACTTTGACCCTCCTTATAATGAAGGGGAAATGCATAACGAAGACGGAATGATAGCTCTTTGTCCAATTCATCATAGGCAAGCTGATCAAAGAGCTTGGTCAATTGAAGATTTACGTGAAATGAAAAGAGCTAATAATAGGGGGGAACCTAAAGGCAAGTTAGGTTGGAGTATTGATAAAGGCATTGTAATATCAGGAGGTAATTATTTCTTTTCAACTTCATTAACTATGAGAATTAAGGGGAAAGAATTATTTAAATTAGAGCAAGATCATAAAGGGAAAATTCTTGTTAATGCCTTGCTGTGGAATAATAAGAAAGAAATCATAGCTGAAATTAAAAATAATGATATGTTAATAAATCATATGAGAGTAGAAGATATTGATTGTATGGCTTCAGGTAAAGAAATTCTTTTTAAAGCACCCGATGATTCTAATCATGTAAGAATTAGATTCGAACGCCAACCCATTGAGGAATGCTTGTCTAAAGCAAAAAACACTCTGGATGAGAGTATTGTTGAAAATGTTTTATCTGATATAAAAGAACGTGTGGATAGTGGAATGGTAAATGTTATAGAGTTTAGTACTGCTATAAAAGAAGATGATTTTACCTTCCATGCTGGAGACTCTAAAATCACTTTTGATTTTAGAAAAGCAGGGTTAGATAAGGCAGAATATTATGGCAGAGCACACGGAGTCAATGGAGCTCTCAATATTGCTCAGAAAGATGGGAAAGAACTAATATACTTAGGTAAATAAGGTTTTTAAAGGTTAAAATATATTAAAAGGTCAATATAGGGTATTATCTACTAAAAGACCTTAATCTTAATGTTTTTACAAAGTTAGAAGGATAAAACATAAAAAGAAAGGGTTAATAACGTGTACACTTACACTGAAGAAGAAAAGTACAATATTCAAAAAAAGATTGAAGACATTAAAAATAAATTACCAGATAGAGCAGAATTAGAATTTGATTATGAAAACAATGCACTTCATGTACGAGCAAATAAAAGTCTGCATTCAAATTTTAGGAGACAAGGTAAAATTAAAAGTAAGTCTAAAATTTTCGAAGAGAAAATAAAACCTGAAGATATAAGAGAGAGCAAGGTACTAAGAACGTATGATGATTTAGATCAATGATTCTAAATCAAAATGAAACTTCCCAGGAAGGACGGGGCATTATAAACCGTTCGCATATGCAAACGGTCCCCTTATTCTCTTCTGTTCATGTTTACAAAGAGAAATCTTCCAAGGCTTGATCGACCATGTCATCACTAATTCCAATGTATTGTAACGTGATCGAAGGGCTAGAATGGCCAAAGATCTGCTGCAACATGGCCACATCCTTGGTTTTCTGATAAAAGTGATACCCGAACGTCTTTCGCAAGGTGTGCGTGCCGATCGGTCCGGGGACCCCGCAGACCTCCGCAGCTTCATGAATAATGCGCCAGGCTTGGGTCCGATCAATCGAGCCTCCTTTTTTGGAAGGAAACAAGGCATCGGACGCGGCTTTGCCCCGGATGTACTTATCGATTTCACTGCGCAAATTGGGGGTCATTTTGATTTTTCGAATGTTCCGTGTTTTCTTTTCCCGGATCCGCAGATAGGATGTGTCCTGGACATCCAACACCCGCAGGGGCAAAATATCGCTGATTCGCAGGCCGGAATTGATGCCGAAGGTAAATAAAAAATAATCCCGGTAGCTTTTATGTAGCAAATACGTTTTCATTTCCCGGATTAAATCCGGGTCCCGGATGGGTTCGACGCTCTGTTGGCCGAGACGTGGGGGCAATTGGATCACCTCTTATATGTTGTTTAGAATACAACACTTATTTTATTATGTTTTATTATACCATGTGTGAACCTATATAAAAGCCCGGATATCCTTGGTTTATCAAGGATATCCGGGCTTTGTTCGTTTGGTTTCACATGAAACATAATGAATATTATGTTTCATTACTATCATGGTTGTGTACTTATGTAATCTCATCAGGATGTAATTTTATAATTCATAAAAAAAGAGAGGCACGCTTGACCTCTCTTTTTTATTTACTAGTGAATAACATAGAAGTTGTCGGATTCGATACGACGGTAGCTTTGGTTTGGAATAGTGTTATGCAAAACAATTCGAGTAAGCCCTTCGTTAATCCCTGTAAATTCACGATCTGAATAACTATCTAAGTGACAGTAGCCTGAACGCCCTGCAATGAAAACCCATTCACCATCTACATAGCGTTGGAGCTCCATCTCCCAGTCTGAGCCATAACCACCAGCACCGGGAGTGTAACCCATATTAATCTGAATGCTTACTGGTACATGGTCTCCTTCAGGAGCGTTGTCATCGACAGTCATTTGAAATGGTAGATCCCCTCCAATAGGTGAGTATTGTTCCCAATATTCATAAAGCATTTTGCATTCCTCCTTTCAAGCCAATAATATCAAAGCTAATACCTAACCCGCGTATGCAAAAAATCTAAGAAAAGTAGCTTTTATAACTATAAAAGAAGCTAATCATTAGCAAGTAATAAATTGACTTTTATAGTAGGCTTCAAGAGTTCAAATGCTCCTAGCAATGTCCTATTATTCGTAGCTAACAGTTTAATCAGTTCTGTCGTGGTCCACTATCATCATGTTTCGTGAACGCTTTATCTTTTCTTGAAAATATTTAAATTGGTCTTTCTTGTAACTGAATAGATTATTCAGTAGAATACACCATGAGTACTAACTAAGTTTAGAGTGTATTAGCTAAGCCCATATACAATGATTTCATATCTAGGTCTGGAAGTTGGATAAAAACCTTGTATTTTTTCATAACCACCCTTTAATATTAAGGAAACAAGGTTTATATATAGGTTTCTGGGAGGGTTATAAATATGAATAAGGGAGAGAATCAAGGTTCAGGTAATCCAGATCTAAACTTGGTTGAGGGTTTTACGGTGAAAGAAGTTGCCACGTACTTAGATGAAACTCCAAACGTTATTAGGAATTGGTTTAAGGAGTTAAGGAAGTACGTGCCGCATGAAAAAAGTAGTAATGGTTATAACATATACAAACAGGAGGGGATAGAACGTTTTAAAGAAATACAATCTCTACACAGAGAGCAAAACTGGAGCATGAAACAGATTGAATATTACTTTGCTACTGGGGGAGAATCGTTTAGACCTGAGCCTGAAAAAACCAGCGGGGAATTACTAGCCGAAGAACTAAGAGCTTTGCGACAAGAAATATCAGCTTTAAGGGAGGATAATAAATCAATAAAAAAACAGCTAGACCATCAAGATATGAGGATGGATAATCAAGATAATTTTCATAAAACTTTGATCCAACGTATAGAACAAGTAAATATAGATCGCGACAAACAGTTGGAAACCATCAGGCAACTGGCTACTCCAGCAGAATCTAATAATGCAGATAACCAAGATACTATCCAAGATAAGAAGCAGTCTGATAAAAAAAGCTTTTGGTCACGTTTGTTTGGTGCACAGTAAATTAATTAAGACTTAAAGAAACAAAATTAATTAATACATCTAATTTTAGAAGGACCCTGAAGTATATCTCCTTTTCTTGCCTAGAATTACTACATTAAAACACAACTATTAGGGAGGTGAGGACACATGGGAGTTAGGAAAAAACTGTTTAGATTTTTGGAAGTTGTTAGGAAAACCAGACAGCAAAGCATCTGGGATATTATCGGGTAAAGCTCAACATGAGTTAGGTTTAGAAGTGCACACAAGACAACAATTGAAGAAGTTAGGGTATAGTCAGAAGGAAATTGAGAAACGTATTAGTAAACAAAAGCGGAATTTACCTAACTAAATTTAAGGTTTCGGATATTTATTAGTTCTACTTTTATTATAGAAACTACAACTGGTGAACATACTAGGGCATCATTGTATTTATTTAGAGAGAAAGGGTGATAGATGATGACAAAAAAAGATGAGGGAACAAATAATTCAGTGAATGAGGATGCTAATAAAGAAGATAGCAATATCAATAACGATTTCCTTGATAATATTGTAGGTAAAAAAACCACAAAAGAAAAAACGCACGTGTTTAAGGGATTTTATCTTGAACGCGAGGTGGCAAATGTTATTGATGAGAATGCAGCAGGCAAACCTAAAGGTGTTAAATCGGAAATTGTAAACGAATCACTTAAAAGAGTATTTAAAGAGATGGGATGGATGGAATAGCGGTATTTGGTAATGAAAACAACAGTGTTTTAAAAATATAGCTTAAGAATTTTTAAATAAGTCCTAGCAGGCTTATTTTTTTTTTGTTAAATATAAGCTATACTTTAAACAGAACAAACGTTCTGGTTTTTTGTAAAGGAGTGCTATTTATATGCAGCAAAAAAAACATTTATTAATGATTATCTGCAAACATTGTAAAAATCCAATTAAAGTTGGGAAGTATCTGGAACCTTTTTTGTTTCATACTAATTCATTTAACTGTCCTAAGTGTGAGGAAGTTTTAGAAGTAACTGAAGAATTAAAGGAATACATTTTGGCTTCAAGTTATGAAGAATTCTAGTGTTAATGAACCCTAACTAAGATATTGATATCGATATTAATATCTTAGTTAGGGTTACAACATATTTATCTACAAGGGTAAGGAGGACTAAACTTATGGAAAAAACAGAAAGATCGAAAAATATTAAAAGGCTAGAAAAACATTTAAGAAATTACCAGACGTATAATGCAGGTATTAAGAATCTTCATAGTCAATTAGAGTTTGTTTTACCCAATATGCCAAAAGGTTATGAAATTCAAAAGGATCTAATCTCCTCTTTCAATATAAAAGGAGAAAACGAATATGTGCTGATAGATAGAATAGAAAGTAGAAGGGCAATAGAAATTCATGAAAATCTTTACGAGTACAAACTAATAATCAGTGCAATAGATAAAGCCTTGGAAGTATTGGATGATATCGAACACCACTTCATTTGTTACAGATATATTCAAGGGATGACAATCCAAAAAACCGCGCTAAAACTAGGATATAGTGAGAAGTATATTTTTAATATAAGAAACCAAACTTTTGAAAAGCTGTTAATTTCTTTAAAAGGAATACTACAGTTTTAATCGCTTCAGTTTTTCAGTACTTTTAAAAGGTCTGTACCGTTACCCCTACTGTTAATATACAAAGTAATCCTCATTTATCGGTCATCATTTGATTTAGATGATCTGATAAAAAACTTAATTGAAAGGAGGAAAAATAACATGGAGTTCTCTGTGTATGGAGTTGCCCTCATTCCTTTGGTGACAGCAATAGTAGAAATGGTTAAATCACTTGGTATGTCTAAAAGATATAGTATGATCGTTGCTTTATTGATGGGAGTGGTATTTGGAGTGTTTTATATTGCGCCATACGATCTCAAAGCAGGTGTAATTGCCGGCTTAGTATTAGGTTTATCTGCAAGTGGATTTTATAGTGGAGCTAAGCAAATCACAAAGAGGAAACCTAAGGAGGGGTAGAATGTCGGCCAAGGTTATTTTAGACCCGGGCCATGGAGGTCATGATCAAGGAGCGAGCGGTAATGGTTTAAAAGAAAAGGATGTTGTCTTGAAAATAGCCAAGTACACTAATGAAATATTAGAAAATAATTACGAAGAAGTAGAAACTCGCTTAACTCGAAAAAGTGATTACTTTGTGGATCTCCTTCAACGTTCAGAATTCGCGAACGAATGGGGAGCTGATTATTTCGTTTCATTTCATATTAACGCATTTGATGGTTCTGCCCAGGGGTTTGAATCCTATATTTATAATGGTTTGCCAGAAGATAGTAAGGCGGAAAAGTTCCAAAATGCTCTTCATGAAGAGATTTTAAAAGAAGCTAAGTATTTTTATGATAGAGGTCTAAAAGAAGCTAACTTTTCAGTTTTACGTGAAACAAATATGCCAGCTATTTTAACAGAGAATGGTTTTATTGATAGTGAAAAGGATGCAAAACACCTAAAATCAAATGAAGATCTGCGAAATGTTGCATTAGGACATGCTAAAGGAATTGCAGAAATAGCGGGATTAAATTTGAAAGACAGCAATGAAAAAAAGAAAAGCGAGGTAGTAGCTGGCACATTTTCAAACTATGAGAATGCTCAAAATAAGGGTGAGATTCTAAGTGATCAAGGAGTAGATAATTATGTTAGGAAATCAGGCAATTACTTCGAAGTAGTAGCTGGCACCTTTGAGAACAATGAGAATGCAAAAGATATGGTCATAACATTAAAAAATTTTGGGATTGATTCCTATGTAAAACAATGAATCATAGAAATGTAGCTACGATTTTTTAACCATAAGGTTTCAACAAAAGTTAGATTAATATATCAATATTAATATTGATATTAATATTATTAAGGGGTGAATGGAATGGATTCAATGGTTTTAGAAGTACAAAAGTGGTTGAATGATACTTATAAAGGGAGAAAAGGTTACGATGTAATTCCGGAAGATGGTTACACTGGTAATACTACGGTAGGAGCATTGATAGTTGGTCTTCAAATTGAGATGGGGATCACCAATCCTGTGCCCAACTTTGGACCTGGTACAAAAGCTGCGTTTCCTGGATTATCCAAGCAAAGCCTTGGTGAAGAACCTACTAACATGAATAAGATTCTACAAGGTGGTTTTTGGTGTAAAGGTTATAACCCGGGAGGATTTACAGGTAATTTCTTTGGAGGAACAGAAAGTACGGTTAAAGATTTTGAAGTAGATGTTGGACTAGTACCAAGTGGTTATGTTGATGCAAAATTAATGGAAGCAATTTTAAATACAGATGGATTTGAACTGGCGAGGACATATCCAAACTATGTAAGAGAAATGCAACAAATTTTAAATCAAAATTATAGTATGTATTTTCCTTATATTCCAACAAATGGTGTTTATGAAAGGAAAACAAGCGAAGCTCTTATTTATGCTTTCCAACACGAAATTGGGATAGGAAATATTGCTAATGGTTATTACGGAAATGGTACACTTGCTAATACACCTACTCTTGCTCCGGGTAATGGCCAAGATAGGCTAAATAGAATTCTGCAGTTTGCTTTAGCCGTTAATGACTATTATCCAGGAAGTTATAACGGCATTTATGATAACTCTGTCGAGAGTGCAGTTCGTGAATTTCAAGAATTTATGACCCTTCCTGCTACGGGTACAGCTGGTAAAGCAACAATCAAACAACTTCTAACAAGTAATGGCTTAACATCTCGTAGTGCTCCTGCGTGTGACGCTTCTACTATAGTTGATCGAGCGAAAGCTGAAACCTTAGTTAGTCGGGGGTATAATACTATAGGTAGATACCTCACTGGTACCGTAGGAGGATCTAGATCTAAAGCTATGACTAACGAAGAGCTGGAAATATTGGAAGAGTACAATATTAATGTTTTCCCTATCTATCAGGACGGAGGATTTTACGCAAGTTACTTCAACCATAATCGAGGATCTGGAGATGGTTTAAGAGCGCATAAGACTGCAGAAGATTTAGGGTTTCCTGAAGGTACAACTATCTACTTTGCGGTCGACTTTGATGCCTATGATTTCCAAGTTACTAACTTAATTTTACCTTATCTAAATGGTGTGAAAGAATCATTAGAATCTCAAGGCTCCAAATACAATTTAGGTGTGTATGGTCCAAGAAATATCTGTATACGTGCTTACGAAAACCCAAGTATCCAAGCAAAATACAGCTTTGTTGCTAACATGTCTACAGGGTTTAGTGGGAATCTGGGTTACCCTATGCCACGAAACTGGGCATTTAGTCAATTTTATGAATATACAGTAGGTTCTGGTGATGGTGCTATTGGCATTGACAAAAATGATATGTCGGGAAGAGATAAAGGAGTAAGTAGTGTTAATCCATCAACAGGATCAAGAAATGAAAAAGAGGAAAAACTATACGATGCTATGTTGGAAGTAGGAAGCTCCTTACCTGGATTTTTCTCAAATGAAGCTATATTTGGACCGAAATTTATTTTTAACAAAACCTACAAAATAGTTGATCTTCCAAAATTTAATGTATATTTAGAAACAGATACTAGCTTCAGTCCAAACAGTGATGCAGACCAAATTATGATTAGTGAAGGTAAAGTGGGTTATGACCTTCAAGATATAATAGGAGATGATTTGAAAGCTAATCTGAGTGCTGAACGGATGGACAAGTACGCTAACCAATTAGACGGCTTAGGAGCTAGTGTTGGAAATGGGATGATTGAATTTTCTTCTGATTTTACATCTACCACTCATACTCTAAAAGTAACCGCGTACAAAGATTCGATTGAAGTTGATGGGACGAAAACAGACTTAGCTGTATCCATAATTTATGAATTAGAAGTTGATACTACAGCCCCTTCTTATCAAAAAGTACGTGAGGCTCAAGTAAGTTTAGAAACTGTAGCATTATGCTTAGCTGCGCTGACAGCAGGAGCATTACTTTTAATTTATGTGTCACCCGTTGTTATAAGTGTGGCAGCGACTTCTGCTTTCCTAGTAGGGATTGGAGATAAGATATTCCAAGAAGATGATTCAGCATGAAAAAAAGACATAGGGGAGTCTCCCCTATATCTTTTTTTAACCCCTATAAAACTTGTGATAAACTTATCTATAGTGATATTTACCAATTATTTTAA
The DNA here is from genome assembly GCF_056161385.1 of Halobacillus sp. ABD4_316. Classification (NCBI taxonomy): domain Bacteria; kingdom Bacillati; phylum Bacillota; class Bacilli; order Caryophanales; family Bacillaceae; genus Halobacillus; species Halobacillus sp. ABD4_316. Next base: position 4,657 of record NZ_JBSWZA010000014.1, on the reverse strand, counting down.
AGGATTTAAGGAGAGACAAACTTGGATAAATTTATGAAAGTAATATATGTCGCAAGCCTGCTAGGTGTATTAATCGGATTGTTTATGGATTGGTTCTCATTAGCGTTCTGGTCGTGGAGTGGTTTACACCATTGGACCGGTTCATTAATTGGGGTCACCACTGCCATTACTCTTACTGTTTTTTTAATAATTCCCAGACAAACTTCCATACGTTTCTTGACTATCTTAATTCCTTCATTCGTTATCCTCCAATGGATTATGATGAGCCCTTGGTTTCCTGGTAATGAGGGAGGTAACTTAAACACTGCTTTAGGAATGACAAAGGGCGGATTTTACTTCACTTTACTAAGTGCTCTTATCGCGGTTGCTTCTTATATTCGTTATACGAAGAAGTAGGATAGCTTCCAATTAGATAGTTAATGGATTTTGACTTTTTTTGAATCCATATTTCTAGTAACTAGTTTTTTAAAAAAGATGATATCTTCCTTTGTGGAAAAGTAACGCTTGGGTATAACAAGGCCTTTATTTTTAGATGTATATAACCGAAACATATCCTCGTGTTCCAGAACTGCTATAAAATCATTCCATTCAAAATAAGTATTTGACTTCCTTACTTTAGAATTTATACCATCTTCATTAATGATATATCTCAATTCGTTTTGAAGAAATTGGTCACTGCTATACTCCTTTCGAACGCGTAAGTGTAATAATCCAGCTAATACCAGTGTGAAAAAACACGCAATTAATGTAGAAAAAAATAAATATAAAGGAATAACCGCAACCAGCCCTCCTGTAATAAAGAGAGAAGATAACCACAGGCCAACTAAGAAAACAAAAATAAAATATCCAATCATCATTTTCTTATGATGATGAAGGTTGTGTTTCTTATAATCCTCAAAGGTTAAGTTTCCCTTAGCTAAGACTTCTTTTTCATTAGGTACCATAACCTCAACCCCAATATTATTAAAGTATTTATTTTATTACCTCATAACCGATAGATCCCAACAATCATCGGAAAATATAAGTGAACCATCGCTCCCTTAGTAGATTAAATTCTATCATATCAAGTTGGCTATACTCTACTACCATGAGCATAATCTATCTTACTGGCCAGAGTAATGTTATCTGATTAATGACATTAATTGTAAGTTCGTTCATTGAGATTATTAGCTCTACGCGAATCAAAAGAAGGAATAAGTGCATGTTGCTTACCCTCAGTGTATTTCTCTATATTTTATTTATTACGAGGGTTGTGCTATGTATTTCTATTTATTTACATTTTCTTCCGCCGTTGGTTCTTCGTAATTATCTTCATCGAATTTAAGATCTTGATAGATCAAGTATGCGAAAGTAAATCCTATTAGTATTAAAATTGAACACATTACGGTTAAAAGGACTTTAGTTATATTTTTAAGAATTTTTTTCATACTTTTCCTCCTTTTATCTAAAAAAAGTCCTTTTTTGAAGAAATTGCCCACGAGCCACAAATATGAATGTGTGTTTATTGTAAGAAATGTCTGTCATGCAATCTTCCTTTCTGGGTTTTTGTAGTCAATTGTGTCCTGAAAACTAACCCTAGTAATTTCAAATCTAAAAAGATCTGTTAGTTTTAATTTACAACAGTAGCCCTTTGTGCAAATCCATGCAAAAGATTCTGCTAGTTTATTCCCTCAATTCTATTGATTTGATAGAGTGTAAGGGGTAAAATTGTCATTATAAATACATACGGACAAATAAAAAAGCCATTTCCTTGATGATAAGTTTTGGCGAACTTATCGGAAATGACTTTCCCTGTCTCCACCGACCAAAGCGACACAGGGTAAAATACTAAGATATAGTTAATTATATACGGTTTACATAGCAAATTTCAACCGTTATAAATAATTTTTCAAAGGTGTATTTTACCCGGCTTTCCTCTCATTGGTAGGAAGCAGGGTAAAGTACACCTTTTTTATGTTGTTCCAACGTGGAAAGCCTACTAACACGTTGAGAAAATAAACTTGATAGGTTATGTCTTAGCCGATGCAATAATTAAGACTAGGACACTATGAAAACGCTCCCTATTGCGTTGGTGTCTGAAGGGTGAAAGCTACCTTAGTGCTGATCGAAGGAAGGATGTTGCAACTACGGTTGCAGTAGGACAAGCTGCAAGTAAGAATACTCGGTTATTCTGAACCTACCAGGGGCATTTGAAGTAGTAAGCTTGTCTAGAAGAAATTCTATCGTTAATAGGGATACACTACGGACACCTCGTAATTCCTGACGGATGTTGTCCTTCTGTAGAACGACTACTACTTACATTGACATTTTTAATTTTTGTCGATGTAGGTAGTCGTTCTATGCCTTCCGTTTTCCTCGACAAGCCTTCAGGATGTTGCCTTCGTTCCACTTTTGCAAGCATAAATACTTAGGAAAGATTAGACATCTCAACGAGGCTAAAGAATAAACGGTCTTGCTCACATAAGATTCTGTACTCTATAGGAGCTAAGATAAGAAGATCTATATAGAAGGGATCATTTAAGGGTGGGGGATGTATGATATTGAGTATTTGCTAAAGTCCTGGTCTTGGACTTTTGGAAAACGGAGATATCCAAGCAACCGAAGGGCGGTAGGGGGTTCTGTATGAGAACGGGGGTACCGTTTCTAAATGGAAACCGTTGCTGTATAGTAATAATGGTTTATGTTATACTTAAGGCAAATAGCGACAATTTAAATATTGTCATGGCATCACCCCCTTAAAGGGGAAAGAGCTCCCTGTTTGCGCAGGGAGCTCTTTTTATGGATTTAAAAATTCTTAAGGTGTTTCAATGCCAAATACTCCTAACAAAGCTTTTACCCCTAAGTATATGGGCACAAGGAATACAGAGGTTGCTAGACCGTATTTTGCTGCATCTAACCAGTAATTTATAAGAATTCCTTTTTTAACGTTCGATATCGTTCTCTTTGCTCTGTTGTCGATCTCGTCTAAGCTTTTGTTTGTCCGGCTCTTCATCTCGTTTAAGTTGCTCTCGGTGGTCTGGAGCACTTTCCCTGTTTTCTCGCTGAAATTTTGCTCGATCTTCTCCAGTTGCTGAACGATCTCGTTTTGGAGTTGATTCACTTTTTGAATGGTCTTTTGATTGTTCTGACTCATGAGGTTGGCGCCCGTTTCCATAGTTTTTATAAGTCTCTCTTCTTGATCTTTCAAGAGTTTCTCTTGCGCTTGTAAAGTCGAATTCATCCTCTGCTGAACGGTTTGGCTCGTCTCTCTGATGTCGTTCAACTCTTGTTGAGTGGTCATTTTCGAGTCGGTGTCCCTGTCGATTTGCGTGCTGACGTAACCTTTCAGAATTTCCATTAACTTCTGACTTTCCTCTATATGGTTCTGCAATTCTTGATAACTCTGGATTTCCCTGTTCGTATGATAAGGTGGCTGTTCCTCGCTCCTGGCTTGGTTGGTCTGTTCGGGTTTCCTTTGTGATTTCAAACTCACGCTGCAACGTCTCCTTTTCATAATCATTCCCCAGCTTGGAGCCACGAACTTTCTTGTTTTTATCGGGGTGCGTAAATGTAATGTTCTTTCCACGCTCTTTCATGTCAATGTTATGTTTTTCTTTTAAACTCATTTTCAATTCTTCATATGTTTGGGAGACCTGTTTTTCAAGGTCAATTTTCTCTCGAATATCATCTTTCCAACTGAATTTCTCTCGATCAATTAAGCCTTTTTCTGCTTGGGTGTAACGAACCCCTGCTTTAATGTTTTCTGCTATGGAGAGTCCTCTTCCCTTACATAATCGGTCACTTTCCTCACGAACTTTATCAATCGCTTCTTTTCCATGAGCATGATATTTCCTGCCATCTTCCGGATGCACGGAATTAATGATGATGTGATTATGGATATGTTCTTTATCATCATGCGTATATATCATGACTTCATGACCCGGAGCTAATTTTTCAGCTAGTTCCAGTCCTATTTTATTGGCTTGGGCCGGAGTGATTTCCCCTGGCTTAAACGATTGAATTACGTGATGCGCCTGAATACCGTTATTCTTACTCCACATTTCTCTCGTAGCCTTCATTTGGGCTTTGGCCACCTCGGGAAACGTATTTACTCCTTCTTTCTCGACCGCTCTTTTTTCACAGTACGAGATTAGCCGATTAGCTACTTTTGTATGGCCGAGTTGAATTGTTGCCATATAGCCTGCAGCTCCTTTTGTACCTCTTTTAATTCCTCAGCAGGAATTGTATGTCCCTGATTGGCTCGCCGGCTGATCTGGTTCACATTGTTACCGATTGCTCGCAATTCCCGGGCCATCTCAAATGCTCCTTCTCGATCAATCTTCGGCGGTCGCATTCTCGCCCCTTGTGCCTTCTTTTTCGCAAAAGAAGGCACACTCATTTGAACGTTTTTCGCCATCTGCTCAAGACGTTCAAATTCGTCGTCGCTCACTCGAAATTTGATCTGTCGGTTCTCATTTCGGTTCTCTTCCAAGCCCGCCCCTCCTTTTCAAATGGGTACCATTTGAAAGCTATTCTTCAGATAGTTTCACCGTGGTGTTGAAACTATCATACATCATAGCATGAGGGTTGGCAAGCTCTACAAATGGTACCCATTTGAGCTTGTTGGGGGTTTCCCCCAATCGCTTTCGCTCCCCCTTTGAAATACAAAAGCGTTCGC
>NZ_JBSWZA010000013.1:0-14830 GCF_056161385.1 Halobacillus sp. ABD4_316 | reverse complement strand
AGTACATACCTTTAGATGGAGCGCCGAATGCTGGGAAACTAGCACGTTCGGTGTGGAGCAGGGGAAAAGCTGGAGATAATCTCAAACGCTTACCTATTGCTAACTTTAGTTGAATAAATTAAATCAGATAATCGGTTCCTAAACGTTGTGAAGGAACCGATTTTTTATCTCTAACTTTGCTTAACGTTGTATATCCGCATTTTCCTGACGCTACCCCTATATAAGCGCAAAGTTAGTGTGAATCAACGCTTATTTCTGTTTACTCAATTTACTTAATATCAAGTCTTCGTCAATCTTACTAGCATTAAGGTAGTCTGGATTTTGTAATATAATTGATATTGCTTCCCTAAGATATTCCATCACTTTTTCAACTACCGGTACGGTTTGTACTTCATCTAACTTTATTTCCCTTTTCTTTTCAGCATTAGGGTTTCCATGAACTATTGCAGATCTATAACCATAAATTTTTTTAACTGTCTTGAAAATCTCTAGAGGAGTTTCTTCTATTCTATATGAAATACTTAGTATAGCTGCCATTCTTAAAGCAAGTTTATGATTCAACTCAGACTTTTCACCATCTGACAAAAGAGTTTCTAGGGCAATCATTGCGTCAATCACTGCATCTTGTTCATTATCACGTAAATAACAGTGGTTTAATCTACGATTCGCTATCTTAATCTTTTGATTTTCACCGTTTCTAAGATGCAGAAACACCTTACCGATTTCTTCAGTATCACCAGTATTTAAGAATGGTAATTCAGGTTTAAGCCAATAAAAATCATTAAACTTCGTAGGATGAGCCTTTGTTACAGTTCCTTTAAGCGGTATCAAATTCCCCATATAAGATGAAGCCCAATCGACTGGACTAAATATTAACTGCGCATAACCAGTTTCATATCCAAATACAATCCTAATACTGTTAAAGAAATTGTCTATCTGTTCTGTGGGAAAAGCGGATTGTTCAGACAGTAAGTTATCTAGCGACCACTTATCTTGATTTTGAACTTCAAAATTCTTCAATACTAAAGCATGAGTAGCAGAACCGACGACGTTTTTATTTACCGGCACTGAATAACTAGATATATTTGTGCGCGATAATTGCATAACATCGTCCATTCTTTCTATAAACGTATCACTATCAATTTTGAATGAATCGAATTCAAACTTTAAGAAGAGGATAGGTACTACTACATCTAACTTAAGTGTTTCGTTAAATATATAATTTTCTAGCGGTTTGTAAAGGGGTTTAAAGCGTTCTTCTGTAAATTCAGATTGTTCACCATATATATGCAAATACCTCTCAACTAGAGATTCCGGAATAGATTTAATACTAATGTCTAATAATGTTTGACGATGCTGTTCAATAGTTGATTCTGAATAAAACCTTTTCATGAACGATTCACTAGCCTTAGCATGATTATAGTATTCAGAATATCCCTCTAGTTCAGTAATATTTACCGCGGGTTTCTCTTTAGATGAACTACTGAAAATCCTCTTGTAGTCTCTTGGGGTAGAAACCAAGATAGAAGAAGATACATCGAAGGACGGTAGTCCGTTCGGAAACCCATAGCTAGACTGTCTTGGCCATTCGTAATGTCTAAAAGAAAAGTCATAACTATCAGCTAGTACACTCTCAACCCTTTCCAAAGCTGCCTTGGTAACCTTGGATAAATAATTATAAAGTTTAGCATCTATTACTTCCATTAAAATTTCCCCTCTTTAATAAGATTACCTCCACATTAAGTCTGCAAATGAAGGATTGTTTTGATATAATCAAATCACGTTATATTAATCTTTGCAATCCTGACACTTTCCTTATACTTCCAAGTATAAAGCAGAAAGAAACTGTAATATAGAACAAAAAAGCAGGTTCACATACTATCCTTGCATTTGTATGTAAAGCAGATAGAAAGTGAAGTGAAATTGAGTTGCCTTACGCAGCCAATCTTAAAGGAATTTATTAACGGGATCACTGTATCCATTTATACGTAGCTATAAGACATAATTTACTTGAAGCTTTCAGAGCTTCCAAGTGAGTGATGTCTTTTTTTATTGCTTAAAACCAATTTATAAGGAGGAATAAAATGAACAATGATCAGAAGGAAACCAATTTAATGACTTTATGTAGGTGCCTGACCCCCTGCGCGTTAATATGATAAAGCGATGGGGGTCAGGCACTTTCACATCTTTATTTCAAGTCTTCAACTATTGGGGGCTAATATTTAATAAGATAATGGTGGCGTATTTCTTTAGAATATAATCTTGAAATAATAAAGGAGGATCTTGATGGAAAAGATTATTGAGCAAAATAAAGAAGAGATAATGATGAAGTATATTGTTGTTAGTGTTTTCTCCTTGCTGACTTTAAGGAAATTCAAGAAAGTAGAGAAACTGAGAAAAGATTTAAAAGAACAGCAAGAACTAAACGATGATTCTAATAGAATATAAGGAGCGTAAATTATCTTGAATTCGAGTCTTCCGTAAACGGGGGCGTTACTTGAACAATTGCCTTATGTGCTAACATTGAAGAGTACTTATTATGGAAAGAGGATGGGGGGTCTTTAATTGAAAGTCATTAGGATTGTATCAGCCATCATTGCATTATCCTTATTAGTTTTTAGCTTTACAACCGATAACAAACAAATCTTATCTTATACTCAGTTTTTTATTGGAACCATACTTTTAATTTACAGCATTTCAGAGTTTCAAAATGAACAGAAAGCTCGCGCAGTATATTTATTATTCCTAGCTGTAATTATTGTATTAATAGGAGCATTATCTCTTTAAATTTGATAAGGATGACCATCTGCCTGATTCAAGTAAGGTAGAAAGTTAGTAAATTACATAAAATATCTCCAAATCAAGTTTTGCGGAAACGGGGGCAATTATTCAATTAGGATGGTTGCCTTTTTCTATATATTCAGTAGTGAACAGTGCTTCTAAGATAGTGAAATTATTAAAGGTTATTCATTATCTTTTAGCGAATTCACGTAAATAGAGCTTAGTTGTAAAAAAGGGGGGTATTATTTTGAAGAAAATAAAGATCGCATATGTTTTTAACACGATCTTGAGTGGTTTAATCGCTATTCTTATATCAACTTTTTTTGCTGGAGGTACTATAGCTGAGAACTATACTGACGAGACTTGGGTCTCCCCAGAGTTTTTTGTGATTTTACCTATATGGGCTTTAGGATTTCTACTAGGATTGCTTATTTTTAAAAATAAAAACCCTGGGATATATTTGTTTATATCTATTCTTATCACATGGATTTCAATCCCACTTGGAGTACAATTGGGATTTAATCTAACTACATAATTTCCAATAGTGAATGCTATGTACCTCTATATGTCTTGAAATCAATTCTTATAGAAACGGGGGCTTATCTGCATAAAGATAAGCCTCTTTTTTGTGAAAAAGTATTGAGTTCCTACTCTCGTTTTGAAATAATTGGTATTTGTACTGGTGCATTTTATAGGATGAGTAAAGTAAAAAGATTCTTGTGGGTTCTTTCATGGTTGGATCTCAATTATGTTTAGTTTTCTTTGTTTTACTATTTATGTTTATTATTGGATTATTTTAATGCATTGTTTTTCGGAAAAATAAAGTTTCTCTTGATATCTAGATTTAAATAAACGTGGGGGATTGTATGACAAAGTTAAGGGTGACTTATATAATAAATTCTATTATTACAGGTTTTTTGGCATACCTTACCGCTTCCTTTTTCGCTAATGGGACCATTGCTGAAAACTATAGTGGAGAAGAAATTCATTATACTGAATATTATTTAACGATGCCCATTTGGGGATTGGGAGTATTAGTAGGTCTGTTGATTTACTCTAAAAAAATCCCAGGATTGTTTTTAGCTATTTCGCTCATTATTACTTGGGCGGCTATCCCGCTCGGTATAAACTTAGCTGAGACACTGGCATTCTCATAAACCAGAATATTCGGATTATACTTTAAATCTAATTCTTTAAAAGTCTCACAAGTTTCAGTTGTACAGCCATTAATAATTAAGACGAGCTGAAACACACCTCGCAAAGTTCTTGAAGTAAATCCTTGTATGTATACGCAACCGCACATGCCAAAATACATTTTGATGACCCAGATGGGAACAGTTTAGAGCTAATCACTTCTCTCAATTTATAGAGTAACATGATGCATAAAATACAAATTATCTTGAAATCAGGTCTTCCTGTATCGGGGGCTATTCTGAGATTAAATGATTAACATTTACCACAACGAAGTATAGCTTTACTTTCATCCCTGCACTGAATTATTAGTAGCGGGGATTTTAAAAAACTAATATGTGTCATTGACACATATATATCACTGATATAGCATATAGCTATGGATACAAAAAATGACAAATGGCACACTCAGTTAAGAAAAGGAACATTTGAATTAGCTATTCTATTGCTTCTGAAGAATGATTCCATGTACGGGTATCAAATAACGAAAAAAATGCAAGATGACAGTAGTTTTCCAATAGCAGACGGATCAATTTACCCTATTTTGAGAAGGATGAGTGCAAACAAATGGATAGATTCATTTAAAGAAGAATATGAAGGAAGGAGCAGAAAGTATTATTATTTAACCAATTTAGGAAAGGAGATTTTAGAAGCTCGGTGGAAGGAGTTTCTAAGTGTCTATTCGTTTTTAAATAACTTGAAATCTGGAGGGGGAGAAGAGAATGAGTAAAAGGTGTGCCGTGGAGGATTATCTAAGCCAGTTGGAACATAAATTAAGAGATTTGCCAGCAAATGAAAGACGTACCCATCTTAATGAAATTAGAGATCATCTCATGGAATTGGTCACAGAAGAAGGAAAAACAGAGGATCAAATTGTTGACTCATTTATTTCTCCTGAACAACTCAGTAAAGACATTCTTCTGGAAGAACAAACCTCCAAGCAAAAAACAGAGTTTGAGTTACCAGATTATTGGTTTGGAGTTACAGTTGTTTCAGTAGTGGCTCCTTTTGGTGCATTAGCTCTGCCACTTATTATGGAGAACATTGACATTGGTTTGTATTTACCGTTCTTTTTACAATTCATAGTAGGGACTGGAGTATTGTTTGTTTTTTATAAAACCAGACTCACAAATAAAAGAGGAGATACTCTTCGGAAAATAGGAAGAGTAATGATTCCGGTGTTAGCAATCCCATTTGCATTTTTTTCTATAAATATAATGCAGACAGGAGATTTGAGTACGTTTAAAATTGCCTACCTTGCTTGTTACTTATTTATTTGGATATTGACTTATTTTTCTGTGCGAAATTTATACCTTAGAAATATTAAGGTAGTAATAGTTTAGAGTAGGAATCGAAGTTTTAAATGCGGTTTATATAAAACATCTCGAAATCAAGTCTTATAGAGACAGGGCTTCAGTTGAATAACTCAAGTGTTAGAAAAGGAACTCCTAATCTTACAGGAGTTCCTTTTTATAGTCGTATCAACACAAAACTTGAACAGTGAAAAAAAGAACCGACAGCCTCGGTGATGAGACCATCGGTTCTTATAATTAGGCGGGAGGGGCGAGGAACTTATTCCCCCACCATCCCATCTCCATCTCTATCGTCCATATGAGGATATAACCAGTGGTCGCTGGTAATCGGCATACGGAAACCCGCGTCTTTTGCTTCCTGGATCGTTACCTGGCCATTGCCATTTGCATCCACGCTGGAAACATCCCCTTCGTCTGTGGACCCGGTTGAATCACTGGAGCTATCCGCACTCGATGAATCCGAGGCGTCGTCACCGGTAAGTCCAAGGGAGTCATTGACGTCATCCGGATTGACATTATCGAAGGAATCGACCACTTCATTGCCTTGTATCGTATACGTAAATTCATAATGGGATGGAATCTGTGTGTCCGTATCCGGATAGGTGATGATGGCTTCAAAATCTGTCGCACCCCCGGCGTCCCGGATGGCATCTTCCATGTAGGCTTGATCCCCGTGGCGATTTAACGTACTCTCCTGCGGCGTAATGTTATACGCATTGGAGACGCCTCCAAGGGAGTCCGCAATGACGTGCCCTTGGTCCAGCTGGTCACTCTCGACGCCAGGCACTTGTGCTTCATCCCAGTAGTATCTTCCGGATGAGACGACCGGCTCTGTATCGTCGTCCTGCAGAGTGATTTCCTCTGCCACAACTCTGACCAACTGACCGTGCTCATTGGTGAAAGCCCAGTATTCCCGGTCCCCGAATCCAATATCCACGACAACGTTCGCTTCCCGATCACCACTCTGGTCGCCACCATCGACCTCTATCCGGTCATAGCCCGAGAAGAGGTCTTCATTCGCATCAGGTGCCGGTTCTTCCTCTTCCGGCTCATCAGCAGCGGCCGGAGCGGCATCTTCTTCTGGTTGCTGTTCTTCCCCTTGTTCATCCTGCTTGTTTTCCTCTGCCTGCGCTGTTGTTTCCTCTTGCGCATCGGCGGTTTCAGTTCCGGTGGACGTATCCTCGGCATGGTCACTGCAGCCGACAATAAAGATGGTCAATAGGATCATCACGATATAATTCCATTTTCTTTTCATTCCAACACCTCTTCTTGTGATTTACTCTCTTCTTATAAATGGGACTCGTATCCAAATATACTATATTTCTCAAAGGAACGGTCACGCGAATGTCCTTTATAATAGAAGGATTCCTGCTGTTTTCTATTCATGCGGCTCGGGTACTTATCTTGCTGGTCCCGCGCGAAGCCCTATAAAGCAGGAACCCGGATGGTACGGCAGGTATCGGAAGGGTGATTGAATCGGAAAGAGCCACGCCTGAAAAGGGGTGGTTTTTTATTGGAGGTGATGGGGAGGTCTTAGCAGTCGGAGCAACGTCCGCTTCCGAGCACGTTCCGACGCTTTCCGGATGGCTTTACGCCTGCTTTGTGGTGGTTGCTATTGCAATCAATGACGTCTATTTCGAAAAGTAACGGGATTTCAAAATTGTCACTGAACGCTCCAGTGATTTCAAGCACTTTCTCGCCGTCAATGAACGCTTCTGCAATTGCTCCCGGGTCTAAGTCTGCAAACCCAAAAAACGTGAACGCCAAATTGAATCGAGTAAAACAGCCAGAGGGGAGGGATAGGTCGAAACAAATCCCGCAGCATTTCAAATCAGGGTTAGGGGAAAATCCAAATTTTTCTACAATAAAATCATCGTAAATCAAGGAAATCTCCTTCCCATCAGCAGAGATGAGGCCTGAAATACTACTTTCCGGACAGCCACTTGAACACCCCGCAGTAGGGAAGGAAAAACGCTGAAATTGAATATCCGCATCCATGGGTTTGATGGGTATAATATCTCCATCTGCAGAATCAATACCGGCAACGGCTGCTGAACCTATCCCACCGGATACAGATAGACTGAGTTCAAAACAAACCGTAACGCTTCCATCTGAACATAAACAATCATCCCGGCACAGCGTCAGTCTCTGAACGTTTTCCACTTCGCATCTCCTTTCTTTTGTAAGGCAACCGGTGCCTAATACTTATAATTCAATGAAAAGAACACTTTGACACTCGTCGTCTCTACTCCGCCGCTCGGAGTGACGGTGATGCTGTTGAGCTCCTGGAAGGTGAGAGATTCACAGTCCCCGGGGTTCACAGTAAGAACCTGCCCGCCGTTCAATTCTACGATAACGGCAGGACGGTCTTCGCCTCCGTTATTTTCAACGACGAGCGTACCGTTAATATCAAAGCCGGTCGTATTGGCATAAACGGTCTTGGCCGGACCGTCGGCCGTCAAAGATACATCGCAGCAAACGGAATCACTGACGCAGCATAAATTCTGCTTGCAGTTCAATCCCAATGTCATTCACCTCTCTTTCTCCCCTGTATGGCGCTGGTATAGTATATGGTGAATCTCTCGACGGCATATAGGCAGGAAAGAAGAATAATAGGACAATCCGCTATAATCTAGTGGTTTTATAGAAAACCCACACCTGAAAAGGGGTGGGTTTTTTGTTCCTGCTTTGTTCCTTTTTGGGGTCAAAATGTTCCTTTTTCGCCTTAAATGTTCCTTGTTTTGTTAGTTTTTGCATGTATGCAAGTATTTTTTATGTTTCAAAGCGTTGATATTTCCGTCTGGAAAAGTGGTGATTTTGCATCTATGCAAGTAAATTTCGTTCGATTGTTCCTGCTTTTTTCGAAATGTCCCTGCGATGTCCCTGGATTTTCACATCAAATAGGAACAGAAGAATTGCTCTATACCAGGGGGTCACAGAAATATGTTCCTTTGTTCCTCTTTTCTATAATGAAAGACTATAAATAAAATACATATACATACTCGTGTCGCACATATAAAAGATTCCTCAAAAAAACCAGGAACCGAGGAACATATCTTGAATTCAAGTATTTTTCAAAAAAGGGAGTTGTATCTTCTGTGACTTAGGTACTGCCTCCAATTTGAATTCGATACTATATATAGTACTTGTTTTACATTAAAATTCAATATATTGATTTATTTGGGTTTTTATGGTATATTATATGTGAATGGTAGAATATCCTGAACTTTTGATTATCGATAAAATTAATACCGGGGGTTATCACTCATGAAAGATATGAATATTGAAATGAAATGTAATGTTTGCGGGAACGATCAGTTTTCAAGCGTCGATGAGAATGTTGAGGATATGATGAGTGCTCCAGATGGAACGGAAATAAAATGTTCTGATTGCGCTCGAGTGGTAACTAAAGAACAATTAATTGAAGAAAACAGTGAGGTAATCAACGCTAACATTGAGGATTTTAAAGATGACATTATGAAACAAGTGCACAAAGGGTTTAAGAAGATTTTTAAGTAGGGCGAATTATGATTTTAACTGAAATGTGGATTCTAATAAAAGATGTGTTTATTTTTGTCGTTAAATATGTACTTCCGATAGCAGCCCTTGTAATATCTGGCCTCTCTTATAAAGATTCTAGAAAAGCTAGTAAGATTAGGGGAAGACTTAACGAAGTTGAAGAAAAGTTGAAAAATTATGAACTAGAAGAAAAAGAAAGGGAGCGAGAAGAGGCAACTAAAGCATGTGTAGAAGCTCGTGTTGTAAAAATTTCAAAAGGAAAATACAAGATGCGAGTGTGGAATTCAGGTAAGGCTACGGCCTATAACGTTGATTTCGAAACTCAACCGGAGTATGAAAACATGGTAATTAAAGAAAAAGTACCGTATGAGTTTTTAGATCCGGGAAAGAATTTTGAGGAGCATGTTTTAGTGTACATGGATACACCTGGAAAAATAAGTCTTACTACTATCTGGATAGATAGCCAAGGTAACCCACATTCAAAAGATCAAATTTTATCAATATAAAGTTTAGAAGGTAAAGTCCTCCCTCGAAAAATGTAGTCATTAAATTGTTAAATTGATATCTCAAAGGAAAATCAAAAACACTCAACGCAAGCACCTTGTTTACCCCAAGAAGTTTTTATCTATGAATGCTAAGTTAGAAGAATTAGCAGAAGTTCTACCACCAAAGGAAATATAAGAGGAACTTTGATTGGTGCTCTCTTGTGTATTTAATTCATAGTGGGAGGAAGTGTAATCTTACTAACATGGATGACTAACTCATCAAAAAACTTCCTTATATATAGCCTGCCAGCGTATGTAATTGAATACCCCTTGAATACCCTTTACCGAAGTTCAGTTTAAATCTCTCGAAACAGAAAAAAGTGAAAACATTGAGTTATAGCGGTTCATTAATTTCCATAAAATGGAAATTTATGCTACCTTTGAAAGAGCGTAAGAAATACGGTCTTAAAGGTGCCCGTCGCGCGCCACAATTCTCCAAGCGTTAAGTTTTGGACGATCCGAAAGACTCCCGACCATTATGGTCGGGAGTCTTTTTTTTGCTTTCCTATACGTTCAGGGTGTATCCTCCAGTTCCTGCGTTCAGTTTCCAAGCTGGTAGCTGAGGTTGACCTGCTCATATTTTTGTCTCTTGTCCCATACAATGATTCAGGGGAAGTACAAGGGAGTGTGAGCGATTGTGAGTCGACGATTGAAGACCTTTTTGTGGCTGGCTGGTGTGATTGTCCTTGTGTGCATGGTTTCCTATCCGATTCAGGAAGTGAAGGATGCATGGACGGTTTGGTCATCGCCGCTTTCCGGAAAAGTGATCGTTCTTGACCCGGGACATGGCGGTCCGGATGGTGGGGCGGTAGGCGGGGATGGTACAGAGGAAAAAATCATCACCCTGAAGATGGCGGAATACCTGCAGGATTACCTCCAGCAGGCAGGGGCCCTTGTATATATGACGAGGTACGAAGATGCTGATCTTGCTTCGGAGGGAACATCCGGTCTTTCCAGGAGGAAATCGGAAGATATACGTAATAGAGTGGAGTTTATCGAAGAAAAAGAAGCGGACTTATACTTAAGTCTGCATTTGAATGCCATTCCATCTGATAAGTGGAGCGGGGCACAGACGTTTTATTATCCGGAAAGCGAGGAAAGTGAATATCTCGCCAAGTTCATTCAAGCTGAAATACAATCCAACATGGGCAATACAAAGCGCGAGGCTCTCGGGCTCAGCAATATCTATATCCTGAAGCATGCACAGGCTCCCGGCGCCCTTGTAGAGGCGGGGTTTTTGTCCAACGACCGTGAACGGGAACTGTTGAAATCAGACGATTATCAAAGGCAGATGGCTGCTTCGATCTATCAAGGGGTGCTGCGTTTTGTCACGGAACGGGATTTCCCTGAGGAAAATGGATCGTGAGCAAATCACTTAGAAAGCGTTTCATGTATGTTATACTACAGGAAACGATCATTTTCTAAGGATGGTGAACCGGCTTGTTGACACAAGAGAAAGTACTAGAAATCCTGAACCCTATTCAAGATCCATTTTTACATAAAACACTGGAAGAAACCGGTGGAGTGGAAGAAGTAAAAATCAAGGAAGAAAAAAATCATGTCAGCGTGAAGATTCTGATTGGAAAGACGAATACAGCGGAGCAGATGGAACTGCAACAGACCATCGTCAATGCCCTGAAAAGCGGGGGAGCGGCGACAGTCGGTCTTCGTTTTGATCAGCTTCCGGATGAGGTTATTCAGAAATTACAGCCGGCCGATCAGCAGTCGGAGGATGCCTCTTTACTGAGCGGCAATACGAATACAAAGTTCATTTCCATCGCCAGCGGTAAAGGCGGGGTGGGTAAATCAACCGTAACGGTGAACCTTGCCGTAGCCTTAACACGTCTTGGGAAGAAAGTCGGCATCATTGATGCGGATATCTATGGTTTCAGTGTTCCGGATATGATGGGCGTGGAAGAGCGTCCGGTCGTCCGCGGGGAAAAAATCATTCCTGTTGAACGATTTGGAGTGAAAGTCGTTTCCATGGGTTTCTTTGTGGAAGATAACTCTCCGATCATCTGGCGTGGACCGATGCTTGGAAAAATGCTGACAAGCTTCTTTAAGGAAGTGGAGTGGGGAGACCTTGACTACCTGCTTCTAGATCTGCCGCCTGGTACGGGAGATGTAGCGCTGGATGTCCATTCGATGCTTCCTTCTTCCAAGGAAATCATCGTAACGACCCCGCACCCGACAGCTGCTTTCGTAGCCGCGCGTGCTGGTCAGATGGCGATTAAGACGGAACACGAGATTCTTGGTGTTGTGGAGAACATGGCTTACTTTGAAAGTAAAGAAACAGGAAACAAAGAGTTCATCTTCGGCCGTGGAGGCGGAGTGAAGCTTGCGGATACGCTGCAGACAGCTGTACTTGGCCACGTGCCACTTCAACAGCCATATGAGGAAGAAGAAGTCTTTGCTCCTTCTGTTTATCAGTCGGATCACCCGATCGGTGTCATTTATCGGAATATGGCCGCTAAAGTCATTGATAAATATTAATAAAAACCACGCGTCCCTTCACGGGGCGCGTGATTTTTTATAGACTTAACCGCTTTGTCCTTCTTCGCCGCCACTTTCAGATTGACTTCCGCCACTCTGCTGGCCGCTTTCCTCGGAATCGCCGCCTTGTTCTTCCCCGCTTTTCATTTCCTCTGCGGCTTTTAACAGTGTTTCAGTCATTTTTGCCTGGAAGACAGGACTATTCAACGTTTCCTCGATGGTGGTCTCCAAGTGTGCCTTGAACTTCTGTCCCTGCATGACAGTTACCATCTGCTCCATCATTTCAGGGTTTTTATAAATATCGATCATCAACTTCTGATATTCTGCATCTTTCATGAGCCCTTTCATCAATTCTTTCTGCTGATCCTCTAGAACTTTGCTGAATTCCTGGACGAACGCAGGGTCTGAAAAAAGCTTGCTCCAAAAAGCTTTACCTTCTTCAGATATCAACGTCTGCTGGACAGCTTGAGAGACGACTTCGGACTCTAAAGCCATGGACTGCTGCATCTCCTCATCGGAAAGGACTTCAGTCATCGCCTTTTTTCCATCATCGGACTTGAGGATATCGACCATCATTTTCTTGGTGGTATCGTAGTCCGCCTGTTCACTTGCTCCTGATGAACCATTACAAGCGGCCAGGAAAACAAGAACGAGAACGGGCAGCAATATACGGAGTCTGGACATCATTGCATGTCCCCTTTCTTATGTTCTCCATAGCCTTACTATTCGCGTTTCGACAAATTTTATACGTTCGGAGGCAAAGAGACAGGCTTCATGATAAAATACGGGGAGAAAGTTTTTGTACATATAGGGGGAGCGCTTGTGAACAGTCGTAAATGGGTACAGTTATTTTTATCAACGTTATGGATCGGCGGCGGGGTGACCCTGGCGGCCAGTTTCTTTTTTAAATTTGATTCGTACGCCGAGTTTTGGCAGCCCTTTCAATTATTTGAGCTGTTCGGTCTGCTTTTATTTTTTGCGGGTATGGGCTTTATATTCAGTATCATCAGTCAAATGGGTTTCTTCGCCTATTTGACCGTCAATCAATTTGGAAAGGGCCTGTTCCGTTCTGTATGGACACCGGTACAGCTGTTTTTAATTGCCTTTACTCTTTTTGATTTGGTGTATTTTCGATATCAGGCAGCTGAAAATGGGGCATCTGTCTGGGGATATGTCGTGACAGCGGCTGTGCTTTTGGTTCTATCGCTGATTGTTGCTTACATTAAAACAAAAGAGACAAATACCCATGCATTTATCCCCGCCCTATTCTTTATGGTTGTCGTTACAACGGTGGAATGGGTGCCGGCACTTAGAGCGGCAGGGAGTGATTATGTATGGTTGATGGTCATTCCTTTATTTATCTGCAATGCCTATCAGCTTCTTCTGCTGCATCGCCTTACGGGGCCTGCCCGTAGTGAAAATGCCTGACAAAAGCCGCCGTATCCTACGGCGGCTTCCTTTTATTATTGGATCTGACTCGTCCTGGCTTCGCCGCCACTTGCTAATTCGGTGATACTGACGAAGGAAAAGCCTTTTTGTTTCAATCCGGGGATAATGACCTCAAGGGCTTTAGGCGTCTGTTTGACCGAATCGGAAGCATGCATAACAATGATATCTCCTTTAGAGCTTTCGTTTAACACGGCATCGATGATGGCATTGGTGCCTGGATTTTCCCAGTCCCTTGGATTCAAACTCCACTGGACGGCCTGCAAATCGTTTTGTTCGATGGTTTTTAACACTTCTTTATTCATATGACCATGCGGGGGCCGGATCCATTGCATGTCTTCAAAGCCAAGCTTGGCAAACACCTCATCTGCCTTTTTCAAATCGCCGGCTACCTGGTCTGGTTCTTTCTCAAGGTAGCTCTCATATGTGTAGCCCATCATCCCGATTTCATGTTTTCCTTCTTGAATGGTTTTGACGATATCCGGGTGTCTCTCCGCCCATTCTCCGCTCAGGAAGAATGTAGCCTGGACTTGGTGGGCTTCCAGCTGCTTTAACACTTCATTGACCTTTTCCGTTCCCCAGCTGATGTTAAAGGTCAGCGCGATATGGTCCTGATCGCTGCTCCCTTGTGTAAGAGCGCGCGGCTCCCCATTATTAGAGAAAGCGGGCAGCTGCTCCCAGCGGCCGATCCACAGGGCGAAAGCACAAAATAAAGCAAGAAGAGCGATAATGCCGTAACGCTTAAGTCTTTCTGTTTTCCACGTGTAAAAGCTCATGGATCGACTTCCTTTCCTACCAATATGTTCTATACATATGAAAAAGCGGACAACCTATGCTAAAAACAATGAAATTAGGGTAGAAATAAATAGAGTCGTTTATCAGGGAGGTACTTTCAGATGCATGGGTTAATTATCAATGAACAGGAGCGTCGTGAAATAGAGTACTTATTAAAGCGGGAAATGGAAGAGATCACTTTTGATATGGGTGATCACCGGATTGATCAGGGAATGAAGCAGGCGATGGAAGAAAGGTATGAAGTGCTTTTTCAGATCTTCCGACGCTTTGCCGCAAGGGAAGAATGCCTGCAGTATATGCCAAGGAAAAAGAAGCAGAACTAACAGCTCGATAAATCCTGTCATCCGCACAGGATTTTTTTATTAAAAAAACATTAAAAAGTATTGCATTTGTTTTTTAACCTGTGCTATATTATTAAACGTTGTCGGGAAACAAAACGACTTGCCAAGCAGTTTGAAATTGAATTGAAATTGATTTGAAAAAGTTGTTGACACTGCTTCCCACAAATGATAAATTATTACTTGTCGCCGAAAACGACAGCCAAACGCTTTCTCAACTTCATGAAAAAAGTTGTTGACATGAAAAACAACACATGTTAAGATGATTAAGTCGCTGTTTTCGAACGGCCGACAACATTTGATCTTTGAAAACTGAACGAACCAACCAGTACGTCAAAACATTTCTTCTTTAATGAAGGAATTTGAAACAAGCACATTCGGTGTGCAGATGAGCAAGTCAAACTACTTT
>NZ_JBSWZA010000012.1:0-23999 GCF_056161385.1 Halobacillus sp. ABD4_316 | reverse complement strand
CATGCAGGAGTGTTGACGGGATGGTTTCGGGAAACATGGATCCTTCATTCCCATCCTCCGTTGTACAGTTAAAATTTAGTTAAATAAACTTCCTGCTTTTCACGCTAAAATGCGTTTATAGCAGAACTTGTCGCGCGCCCCCGTTACTTGAAGACTTGAAACCAAGATAATAATAAACTCTTTATCGGATCAATACTCACTTTCCAATATGGAATACACTTCTGTATCTCTAAACTCGCCCTTTATAAACTCATTTTTTCTTAACGTGCCTTCATAATTCATGCCTAACTTCTTCATTACTCTTTGAGAACCGAAATTATCAGTATCGGACCTACCCTCAATTCTGTTAAGGTATAGTTCGTTAAAGCCATAGCGAACTAGTTCCTGAAGTGCTTCAGTAGCAATTCCTTTTCCCCAATATTCTTCCGATAAAAAGTACCCCAACTCTACGCACTTATGCTTATTACTCCAATCAATAAAGGCTGCTACACCAATCACTTGGCCTGTTTCATTCCATTCAATTGCCCATTCACCTGATTCACCTTTTCCGTAACCTGTAATTACCATATTTAAAAACTCTTCGGTTGCATCTATTGACTCATTTACTTCCCATGTCATAGGCCGTGCTACATTAGGATTAGAACAGAAACTAAACACATCCTCTAAATCTGAAAAAGCCAGCTTTCTTAGTGTTAATCTATCAGTATTAAACTCAGGCATGTCTCTTAAATATGTTTCGACTTCCATACGACCACACTCCATACATCTTTTTAATTTTTCAAAAATAAATATTATGATATCATATCGCTATTTTACATAATTTTCAATACTTTCCGAGGAAACATTACTTCTCCTTCTGTTCTCAAAAAAAAGAGGACGATTACTCTTATTGAATAATCGCCCCCTTATGCGGAAGACTCGATTTCGAGATAAACTAATGAATTTCATTATAATTTAACTATACCGTTGATTAAGCATATTTTAGATATAGTCAATTTCCCAATAGATTTCATCGTCCTCATTATCACTCTGCCAAAATCCTGCTTTTTCTAATACTCGTATAGAAGCATAGTTTTCATTAGAACAGCTTGCTGTAATTTTTTTAACTTTTGGTTGTTTCAACCCCCAACGAACCATGGACATGACCATTTCAGTAGCGTATCCATTACCTTGATATCTTGGGAGGATACTATATCCTAAGTCCATTTCTCCATGTTCGTTTGGTCCACCTTTAAATCCCATATCTCCAATAATCGTGTTAGTTTCTGTATGTATAATAATTCCTTCCCACTCATTCTCTTCGGGATACTGATTAAATCGTTCAACTTTGTAAGGAAGTAATTCTTTATAATCATCCATTGGATATTCAGATGGCACATTATAACTTGTTATTCTTTCAAGCTCTCTATAACTGAATAAAGAGGCTTTCATCATTTCGGTTGTGAAAGTAACTAAAGTTAATCTATCAGTTTTGACAAATGGCATGTAATTATTCCCCTTCTATTGAATGTGTAATTGAAACTGTTTAGCTTGTAATCTATGACCATACAGGTCATATTCGTATTCTTATCCAATCTTAATTATTACCAACATTATTCCAGGTAGTGAACATGCTATAGTTCTTATTGAACAATCGCCCCCAATACTTGAAGACTTGATATTGAGATAATTTATCTACTTCAAGGCTCTAAAAAGTTTTCTACTATCTTATTGAAAATATCTGGTTGGTCCAAATTCGCGGTATGCCCTGCACCTGGAATTAATCCAATAAGAGCATCTTCTTTATTTTCTCTCACGTAAGCTACAGCTTCTACTTCGTGCTTGTCACTGCTACCATTAAGCAATAGAACTGGGGTACTAAGTTTTTCGAAATCCGCTTTAGAAATACTGGGATACTTAAATGTCATATTATGAAGTACGTGTTCAAGCGTTTTTCTCCATTTATCCCCGTGCAGATCCTCAAAGCTCCGAGCTATCTGTGTATTGTTCTCCTCAATATTTAAAAAGTAATCATATTGTTTTTCCATTACTTCCTTTAACTCTTCGGGTATGTAGGGGGTATATCCAGTCAGTATAATTCCTTTAACTAACTCGGGTTTTCTTAAGGAAATATGTACAGCAATCGACGCTCCTAAGGATAACCCCATTAAACACCCCTCTCCTCCCGCTTTGAGTCGAGAGATCACATATTCAAGCGTTTGTTCAAAATAGTCTTCAGTAGATTCCAATGGACTATCCCCGTGGCCGGGTAAATCTAAAGTTACTAGTTCATACTTTTCCTTAAAATAATCTATTTGACTACTGAAGTGTGATTTAGAAGTTCCCATGAAACCGTGCAACATATATATTTTCTCTATTTTGATCTCCTCCTTTGGTATAAATGTAACATGTAATTCCAATTTCAAGCCGATAAAAAGACGATTATCTTTATTAGATAATCGTACCATTTAGCGGGAGACTTAAATCAAATTTTCCCAACTATATTTAATTTTTGAATTAATGATTATTAAAGGTATTAAACACTAGTTGCAACCCAAATCAGCAATAAGGCAAATATAATAACAGCTCCAGTATGGATCCAGCTCCCCTTAATTTTACCCTTTGCAACGTCAAAATCCCTGAGCATTATAGCTCCCCAACCTGCGACAACTAGTAAAATAATTATTACTGTCATTCATAAGAATCACTCCATTCGCTCTCTTACTGAACTCTATTACCAATGAAGTACATTCCCAAACTATGCCAATATAAAAAATGACCTTCTGAAGAAACGCCCCCGTTTTTATAAGACTTGAATTCGAGATAAACTAATGAATTTCAATATAATTTAGCTATACCGTTGATTAAGTATATTTTAGATTTGGTCAATTTCCCAATAGATTTCATCGTCCTCATTATCACATTGCCAAAATCCATTTTTTTCTAACACTCGTATAGAAGCGTAATTTTCATTAGAACAGCTTGCTGTAATTTTTTTAACTTTTGGTTGTTTCAACCCCCAACGAACCATGGCCATGACCATTTCACTCGCATATCCATTATCTTGATATCTTGGGAGAATACTATATCCTAAGTCCATTTCTCCATGTTCGTTTGGTCCACCTTTAAACCCCATATCTCCAATAATCGTGTTAGTTTCTGTATGTATAATAATCCCTTCCCACTCATTCTCTTCAGGATACTGATTAAATCGTTCAACTTTGTAAGGAAGTAATTCTTTATAATCATCCATTGGATATTCAGCGGGCACATTATAACTTGTTATTCTTTCAAGCTCTCTATAACTGAATAAAGAGGCTTTCATCATTTCGGTTGTGAAAGTAACTAAAGTTAATCTATCAGTTTTGACAAATGGCATATAATTATTCCCCTTCTATTGAATGTGTAATAGCAACTGTTTAGTTTGTAACCTATGGCCATACAGATCATATTCGTTTTCTTATCCAACTCAATTTTTCACAAATGATATTCCATGTAGTTAAAATGCAATCGTTCTTATTGAACAATCGCCCCCTATAACGGAAGACTTGATTTCGAGATATATACTCTATAACCAATAATAATCAATCATAAATGTAATCAAATGCATTTATAACCTCAACCATGGAAGCTAAAGCGTGCTACATTTAAGAATAACGGAAATATGAGCTAACTGCCCCCATACCATAACCTAATGCAGCTATTAAAAGAATATCACCACCATTAGAGAAAAACTGAATAGTCTGTATAGTGGTAGGATCTATTAAACCATTAACAAAAGGAACCAGGTTCATTAATCGAATACAAGCATATAACAAAATCATTTGCCAACTTGATAGTGCCGCATTTTTAAGTATGATTTTTTGACGTTCGTCTTCTCTTGAAAATCCCGTTTCATCACCAGATATTCTTTTCGACGCCACTATGACAGCAGAGACTATAAGTCCAGCTAGAATTATTACTAATATGTGCATTTTATTATTCCTCATTTCTTTAATGTTTTTTGGTAATTAAAAAGGGAGTCTACTGTACTATCTAAAGATAATGCAATAGCAAAAGCTAATTCTAAACTAGGATCATATTTATTGTTTTCTATGGCGTTTATTGTTTGTCTACTTACCCCGCATAGCTGAGCCAATTTACCTTGAGAAATCCCTAAACCTTCTCTCAAACTCTTTATACTATTTTTCAAATTTATATCACCTCTTCCATTATTTATGTCAAATACTTTTTACACCTATTATGGTAATAAAGACCAATCGATGTGTCAAATACTTTTTACACATCGATTGGTCTCAATTCAAAATTTTTCTGCTTTTTCCAGCCAAAACACGCGGTATATTGTGACAATTATCTCGAAACCGAGTCTTCCAGAAAACTGCCCTTTACTTGAAGACTCAGTTTCGAGATATTCGTCCTAATGCTTAATAACAATTATTTCAAATTGACCTCTTCCCCACAAGTGTTTCTTACAAAAAATAGGAGCTGAACCTTTTTACAGGAACGGCTCCTAAAAATATTTACTATAGAAATCCTGTCTTAGCTTACCACTTAGTTGAGCATAAATTTTCGTTGTTTCACTTTTCTCATGCCCTAATAAGCTTTGGATAACTTCGATTGGCGCTCCATTATTAAGCATATGGGTAGCATAACTGTGCCTTAGTTGATGAGGATGTATTTCCTTATTAATAGCTGCGCGTATGGATATCCGTTTAATAATATATCGGATAACCTCAATACTCATTCTCTTTTTAGGTCTTCTATCTGTTATAAATAAACACTCATCATGATCCTTGCGCTCCTCTATATATTTCTGTAGCCATAGCGAACAACGAATACTGAAATAGACTTCTCTTTCTTTATCTCCTTTTCCTTTTACAATAACCGATCTTACTGAGAAGTTGATGTCCTCTCTATTCAAATTTACTACCTCTCCGATACGGCACCCAGTAGAATAAAAAAATTCGAAAAGTGCCCTTTCCACGGAAGTTACGCATGAGTCTCTAAGTTGTTCAATTTCCATCTCGGTAAGAAACTTAGGAATTCTCTTGCCAACTTTTGGTTCTTTTAATTTTATAGCTGGATTTTCGTTGATAACACCCTCTTCATGTAGCCACTTGAAAAAAGATCGAAGGAAACGAATCTTGTTTCCAAGACTAGAAGGTTTCAAATGTCCGCCCACCTCAACTAAATAACTCTTTAGCTGATCGATAGCCACATCTTCTGTCTCAACATCTCCAAAATATTTCACCAACATATTGAATTGTAAGCAGTATGTTTTCAATGTTAGGAGTGAGTAACCTTCAATTTTTTTATCGACATAATACTTTTCCCAAGCTTCTCTTAAAAACATTTTCTATCACTCTCCAAAACTATGAATCTTAATTTCATTATGGTTCTGGAGAAGAATTCCTATACTTTAGTTTTTTTGCAGATTTAGTAATCCAAATCCCTTTCTCTTAATCCATATTTTTGTAATTATATATTGAATAACGGAACACTTGTTCGTATAATGCTTGTAAGGATGGTGATTAGTTTGAGATTTCCTTGCTACACAACAACAATTCTAGAAGACCTTATAACTCAGTGGTATAAAAATCACAATTTTAAAGAACCGACTGATCTAAGTGTTCATAACATTGGATATGAGAACCAAATCTTTGTTCAATGTAGACCGACTCAAGCTAGTTATATGAAAGTAGGGAAGTTTCAAGAAATTGTTTTAGATAGTCGCCTTCCCCAGATAAACCAACGAGAGCAATTCTTCCATGAGCTTTGCCACGCATTGAGACATGCTGGACGGCAGTTAATAATGCCTAAAGATTTTTATGAGCTTCAAGAAAGAGATGCAAGGCACTTCACTCTTTACGCCTCGCTACCCTATCACATGATTAAAGAGTACACCTTGAGTGATCCTGAAATCATTAATGTATGGTCTCAAGATTTCAATATTCCTTTAGACGTATGCCAGGACCGACTGGAAAAAATTAAGCGACGTCCTATTGTACCAGGAAAAACCATTTTATAACTTATAGTTTAGATAGGAGGTAATACCATGGCATATCTAAGAAAAAGAGGTAACAAGTGGTCATACCAAGTAGAATGGTTAGATCCAGTCACCGGAACAAGAAGAACAAAGTCTAAAGGGGGCTTCACAAGAAAAACAGATGCAAGGGTAGAAGCAGAGGAATTAGAAAGGGAGTTAAGAGAAGGTTCCTTTGTGGAAGAAAACAATATTACTCTTAACGAATTTGCCGATGAATGGCTTAATTTCTATGCGAAGAATTCTAAGGTTAGCTCGCATCGTGGACGTACTAAAGAATTGAAGCACTTCAGAAGATATTTTTCAAAAATGAAATTATCTGATATTACTAGGAAACATTATCAAGCATTTCTTGATGACCTACACGAAAAAGGATACGCCCATAACACCTTAGATGGGATCCATACTACTGGCCGAATGTTATTTAAGAAGGCATTAGAATATAACCTTATTAAAACAAACCCAAGTGAATTCGCAAAAATCCCAAAGAAAATTGAAACGGTGGAGGAAATTGAGCAGAATGATGAGTTAATAAAATTCTTAGAAAAGGATGAGCTGATAACTTTTTTAAAAACAGCTAAGGAAAAGGGATTAGATAGGGATTTTATTATGTTTCTCACCCTTGCTTATAGTGGCTTGCGTGTAGGAGAAATGCTGGCACTTAAATGGACCGATGTGAAATTCAATAATGAAACTATTCGCATTACAAAAACCTATTACAATCCTAATAATAATACAAAGGATTATCAGCTGCTCACTCCTAAGACAAAAGGGTCTATACGGACGTTAAAAATGGACAAGCAAGTGATGAATGAGTTTAAGAAGCATTTAACTTACCAGAAAGAAATTAAAATGGCTCTTGGAGATCTCTACAATGATTTTGGATTTGTATTTGCAAAAGAGATTAATAACCCCGGCTATCCTGATTTTATAAAAACAGTTGAAAACCGAATGAGAAGGCTTTTAAAGCTTAGCAGAATCGAAAAAAAAGTTACTCCCCATTCATTCAGGCACACCCACACCTCTCTCTTAATTGAAGCTGGAGTAGGTACCAAAGAAATTCAGCAAAGATTAGGGCACGGTGATATTAATACAACTATGAACATTTACGCTCACATCACTAAAAATATGGAACAAAAAGCCTCTCAAAAGTTTAGTCAACTCATGAAAGGCGCATTGGATTGATATTATTATTTTTTAGATGCTATTTATTTGCTTTAATTTTATTCGTAATTTCTTGATTTCTATATTGGTGGTATTCAATTTCTACAGAATCACAAATCTTTTGTTTTTCGTCAAAAGGAACTTCGAAAAGATACAGATGTTGAGCAATCATTCTACGCAAGATATTTCGAGCTAATATGTTACCAGTTAAATCTCCATATAATTTGGCAATCTCTTCTTTTGGCATTTTGTACGTATGATCTAGCTTAATTGAAATTCCAATTAACCTGTTTGCTACGTTGGGTGACTTATGAACTAAATCATCAATATTTTCTTCTAAATTTCTATTCCCTAAAGATCTTGAGATTAACTTTATAACTGAAAAAGTTACCCAACTACAAAAACTAAATAAGAAAGACTTAGCTTGTGATTCAGCTTCGCTATTACTCTTCAAGCCTTTATTTTGAAGAAATTCAGCCATTTCTTGAATCACAAAATCATTTTCTTCCACAAATAATTCTAAGAAGTTATTAAGTAATCTTAACCCTGTTTTTATTGCTTCAAAACTTAATTCTTCTTTTATATCTTTTTTAATGTACCCTGGATAATTTTTTATTATTTGCCCTACCAATTCTATTGTTTTAAATCCTTGATTTATATGGTTAATGGTTTCCAATTCATCAAATTCTTGAGTATCGCTTCCACCTAAAACCTCTTTCTCGCGTTCGTGCATATCCCTTGTTCTATTTAATTCAATTCTATTTTCTTTAGCGCCTTTACTACTATTCACATTAATTTTTGGCATGTGTTTTATTAGCTTATTTAATGCATCAATATCATTTTCAAGTTCCACTTCCTCAGTATCTGAAAAAACATTTTGTGCTTCTTCCAGAACTTGTTGTAGGATAAATTTGTTCTTTGATAGGTGTGTTAAGAACATTAAAATATTGGCACATTCTTCATTGTACAAATTATTACAAAGGTCTCTAATATGATTTTTTATATATTCTTCTTCAATCTCGTTTGTAAAATACTTGGCAACAAAATAATAATAGACATATGGATATTTAAAAGAATAACTATCCATTTCTTTTTTCATTAGAGAAGATTTTAATAACTTATCTCTATAATCCACAAAATTAATCTCTACATATTCCTCACAAAATTTCTTGTGAACCTGTTTAAACTCAAATTCTGTTAGGCATCTAGAGTCTTTCTTATTGAATATCTCAAATGAAATATGTGATATATAATTATAAAGTTTATCTATATTTGCATTATCCACTTGGATTTTACGGAGAGCTTCACCTATTAATATATCATAATAATAGCCGTTGTTACTCCCCCTCAGTTCATTAGATTTACCAGTTTCAAGAGCTTGCATAATCGTTACAATAAATAAAGGAAACGAAGGTACATTTCCTTTCCCTAATATCGACTTAACTTGATTTGTAATTGAATCTGTATTTTTGATAAGTGCTTCTTCAGTTACAGTTTCCTCTTTACCTAAAATTTCCCATTTCTCAACTAATTCTGCACGTTTAGAATACCCTAAAGGTTGAACTTCATATTTCTTAAATCGGTTACCCTCGCCCCCATACTTTGTTTCTCCTCCACTTGTGACCTCGGTTGTCCCTGTTAGTAAATCTCTTAGCCCATTAATATCACTTGTACTGATTACAACTCTCCCAAAAGTTTCAGATAAAAATTTTAGTATTTCTTTTTTACCTCTACTATTCAAGTTGCAGTTTTGCCAATCGTCTACTAAAATCACTTTATTATTAACATCAATATGTTTGAATTGATCTATTAAGTTTTCACCTATATACTGCTCTTTTATAGCTTTCTGAATAGTCTTTTGGATATGGTCTGCGCTAGTTTTCTTGAAATCATTTCCCCTTAATAAAATTGGGTATAATCTATTGTTTAAGAAGTTTTTATATAGCTGCTTAAAAATTGCTGTCTTACCTGAGCTTTCACTACCACAAAAGATGATATGAGTTTGGCTGAAGTCATCCATAATATCTCTAAGATCAATATACTTTGGCAATCTCTTTTCTTTATTTTCAATAAGTATTTCCTTAACTTCTGGAGTTACAAATATATCATCTAAATATAAATTATTTTTCCTTGGGTGCTGAAAAGGAGCCTCAGGGTCCCCTAGATATTCGTAGTATTCAGATTTTATTTTCAACTCCGAGCTAGAATCGTTAGCTGCTGAAATATTTTTGATATTACTCCATCGTGATTCTTCTAGAGAGGTATAAATGTTCAAGTTATTGTTCCAATTGTAGATGTTTTGTTTATACTTATTATTAGATATATCAAATGTTAAAAGTTGGAAAGAACTATTAAATTTGTCACTGCTGTCCTGAAGTACACCAGATTCTAGAAAGAATACACTATTATCTTTAGATATTTTTTCATAAGTATCTTCTGTATGCTCATGCCCCGACAATATTATATCTGATTCGTTCTTTAAAAAAGTCTCTACTTCTCTTGCATTATTCGGATCCAACCACCTCAAATGATGATGGATCATTGAAAAATTCAAGTCAGATGGAACTTTTGGGATATCATCTACAAATTTACTAATAGGGTAGTACATTTTTCCAGCTTGCTCATGTCTCTCAGATGTCCATGCAGAGTTAAGTAAATTAAAACTCACAGTGTAACTTTCCAAATCGAAAGAATACTTCTCAAGAAGTGGGTGGGAATATATTTTTCCATTTTCTATATAACCCTGAAAATAATCCTTAAAATTCTGGAAGTTAGATTGTACCGAATTAACTTCACTGATTAATTCTATATCTAAATCTTTTGCTTCAGTCGATCTAATATTTTCAAGTACTAGATTTCTTAGTTTCTGTGGACCATCAAAATTACAATCATGATTTCCAGGAATAATGAGAGGATAGACTGTTTTGTTAGAAGATTCTAGTGATTCCAATAACCCTTCAAGAAGTTCTATAGCATAAAAATACTCATCTTCTTTACCAGAAAATGCTGAGTCCCCTAATATCAAAACAAATACAGTATCCACTCCTCCCATATCTTTTGTGATAATTTTTTTCAAACTATCGACTTTATCTAAAACAGGATTTTGTATCTCAGTAAAGTGGATATCGCTTAAAACTACTAATCCAAACATTTGACCCCTCCACTAATCATTATTTAAGTATATTTTACCATTATTATCCTGAATAGTATCAAAAATTAGTAGATTTAATATATGTATATGGAAAAAAGGCCCCTTAAGAGTTCGTGTGAACTCTTAAGGGGCTTTAATAGATTTGAGTACTTTTTTAATGGAATCCAGTCAAAATCCAGTCAATATTCATTTATAGGGTTTCAAATCCTTGAGTAGCAAAGGGTTTGAGGACAGCTTACATCATGCCGCCCATACCGCCCATGCCACCCATATCCGGCATACCGCCACCGGAGTTATCTTCTTCTGGGTGATCCGCTACAACCGCTTCAGTCGTCAAGAACATAGCGGCTACGGATGCTGCGTTTTGAAGCGCTGAACGAGTTACTTTGGTTGGGTCAACGATACCCCGCTCAACCATGTTTACCCATTCGCCTGTGGCTGCGTTGAAGCCGACGCCGACTTCTTCGCCTTTCAGACGCTCAACGATGATGGATCCTTCAAGACCTGCGTTGTGGACGATCTGGCGGACCGGCTCTTCAAGCGCACGTAAAACGATGCTTGCACCTGTCGCTTCGTCGTCGACAAGGCCAAGGCCTTCGACAGAGTTGATGATGTTGACAAGCGCTGTACCACCACCGGCTACGATGCCTTCTTCTACAGCTGCTCGAGTAGAGTTCAAGGCGTCTTCGATGCGTAGTTTACGCTCTTTCAATTCTGTTTCTGTAGCAGCGCCGACTTTGATGACAGCTACGCCGCCGGAAAGTTTAGCAAGACGCTCCTGCAGTTTTTCCTTGTCGAATTCAGAAGTGGTTTCTTCTGACTGGGCACGGATTTGAGCAACACGGGAAGAGATCTGCTCAGGGTTTCCGGCACCTTCGACGATGGTTGTGTTTTCTTTAGTGATGACCGCTTTGGACGCGCGTCCAAGCTGATCGATTGTTGTATTCTTCAATTCAAGACCAAGATCTTCTGTGATGACCTGGCCGCCCGTAAGTGTCGCAATGTCTTCAAGCATCGCTTTACGACGATCACCGAAGCCTGGAGCTTTAACAGCTACCGCGTTGAATGTACCGCGCAGCTTGTTCACTACAAGTGTAGCAAGTGCTTCGCCTTCAACGTCTTCAGAGATCAATAGAAGCGGCTTGGACTGCTGAACCACTTGCTCAAGGACAGGAAGAACTTCCTGGATGTTGTTGATCTTCTTATCTGTAATGAGAATGTATGGATCTTCAAGAACCGCTTCCATCTTATCCTGGTCAGTGACCATGTAAGGAGAAGCATAGCCGCGGTCGAACTGCATACCTTCAACCACTTCAAGCTCGGTGTTGAAGCCTTTGGATTCTTCAATCGTGATAACACCGTCGTTACCTACGCGCTCCATAGCTTCAGCGATCAGCTGGCCGACTTCGTTGTCAGCAGCAGAGATGCTTGCGACCTGCGCGATGGAATCGCGGCCTTCGATCGGCTTGGAGATTTTGCGAAGCTCTTCCGTTGCTACAGCTGTCGCTTTCTCGATTCCTTTACGGATACCGACAGGGTTCGCACCGGACGTTACGTTTTTAAGACCTTCACGGATCATCGCCTGAGCAAGAACCGTTGCTGTCGTCGTACCGTCACCGGCCACGTCGTTGGTTTTGGAAGCAACTTCAGATACAAGCTGAGCACCCATGTTTTCGAAGTGGTCTTCAAGCTCGATCTCTTTTGCGATCGTTACACCATCATTAGTAATGAGTGGAGAACCGAATTTTTTATCAAGAACGACGTTACGTCCTTTTGGTCCGAGTGTAACTTTAACAGCATTTGCTAATGTATCTACACCACGCAGCATAGAGCGGCGTGCGTCTTCACTAAATTTGATTTCTTTAGCCATTTAAAATGCCCTCCTCATTAATATCGTATGTTTAAGTATTTTTGAAGAATTTACTGAATGACAGCAAGTACGTCGGATTCGCGGAGAATCAAGTATTCACTGCCTTCATACTTCACTTCGGTACCTGCGAATTTGGAGTAGATCACGCGGTCGCCGGTTGCGACTTCAAGTGCTACTTTCTCGCCGTGTTCGGTTACGCGGCCGTTACCGACAGCAACAACTTTACCTTCCAGCGGCTTTTCCTTCGCAGAATCCGGAAGTACGATTCCGCTTGCAGTAGTCTGCTCTTCTTCAACAAGTTCAATGACAATACGATCACCAAGTGGCTTTAACAATTAGGACACCCTCCTTGATATGGTTGTTCAGATTTTAGTCGTTTATTAGCACTCGACATAGGTGAGTGCTAACACAATTCTTATCATAATCAATTCACTACTGTTTTTCAAGTAGAAACTCTAGAAATTTATCCAAGTTTTTCGACAAAAATCGCACGTTCCTGCGTATCGCTTACGTGTGGTTTTGAAACTGTGATAAAATACATAAAGTATGTAGTGCAGGAAGTGTTCCTGCTGCTGAATAAAAGGAGTCGTAAACGTATGCCCAAACGATATTGGTATATCATTTTAACTTATGTAGTGACACAGCTTTCCACAGTTGTATTCGCTCCGCTTCTGATGGCTGCGGGACTTGAGCAGTTTGACGCGATTGCCATCTGGTCTGTTGTCAGCTTTACGATCGCGACATTGATCATTCTGCTGCTGCTCCGTCCGGAAAGACAGAATACGTACGCACGCGATGAAAAAGCCGGTGCCGGAAAAGTCATTCTCTGGTCGATCGCCGGGGTGTTTCTCGCTTTATTCGCACAGGCGATTGCCGCCACCATTGAACGTGAGGTGTTTGGTGTGCCGGCCGGTTCGGAAAATACGATGGGCTTGATGGAAATCGCCCGGGAAGCCCCGCTTTTCATTCTACTCCCTGTTGTATTCGCTCCGATTACAGAAGAGATTATTTTTCGTAAAATTATTTTTGGAGAAATTTACAAACGCACGAACTTCCTGCTTGCGGTTCTTGTTTCCGCGCTTGTATTCGGTGCGTTCCACTTCGACTTTAAGCACATGTTAGTCTATTTCTCCATGGGTGTGGTATTCGCCTTCCTTTACGTCAAAACAAAACGAATTATTACACCAATCGTGGCTCATATGGCGATGAACTCGTTTGTTGTCGCCACCCAGTACTTTTTGACAGAGGAAGATATCCGCCGCATGCAGGAGCAAGTCGAGACGATCTTCATTGGAGGGTTATTCTAAACTTATGAAAACATCTCCATTATTCATGGCGCTGCTGTATTTTTCCTTAGGGATTGCCTTTACGTATATTGCCGCTCAGGCAGCGGCTGAAACGATCTGGAATGCAACGACGATCATTTTGTCGCTTGTCGCCACCTTTAACATTGCCGTGGCCGTTCGTTTATACAACCTTCATAACAAAATTAAGAATACGAAGAAATAAGAAAAACGCAGGCGCGATGCCTGCGTTTTTTTATGTTTATTAAGGTGG
Organism: Halobacillus sp. ABD4_316; assembly: GCF_056161385.1. Classification (NCBI taxonomy): domain Bacteria; kingdom Bacillati; phylum Bacillota; class Bacilli; order Caryophanales; family Bacillaceae; genus Halobacillus; species Halobacillus sp. ABD4_316. The sequence continues at coordinate 10,235 of NZ_JBSWZA010000012.1, read as the reverse complement.
CCGTGCCCGCGGCAGGCAGCCACCGGTAAGGGGAACACGATCATCCACATACGTTCCAAGTGAGAACAAGCCCTTTACTTATGCTTGTTTTTCGTCCTCATCCGGAACGCCCTTCAGAATAAAGGAAAACGGCAGCGCAATCAGCAGCACAACCGCCGACACGAGGAAAGCTTCATTTAATGTCTGCAGGGTGGCCGCCTGCATATCAATATCTCCTCCTGCGGAAATCTGCGCGCGGCGGACTTCATAATAAATAGAGAAAAAGACGATGCCGAGCGAGGAGGAGATCTGCCGGATGATGTTGTTCATCGCACTTCCCTGTGCGACCAGATGCTCAGGAATGGCGTTCATCCCCGACGTTGTCGCCGGCATGTTCCCCATCCCCATGCCGAGACCGCGAACCGTGTTCAAGGCGAGAATCATCCAGTATGGGGTGGAAAGCTTCAGCATCCCAAGACCCAGTGTCGCCAGGGCCATAATCGCAAGACCCGGCGGAACGACGTACTTCGGTCCCTTTTTATCAAGTATCCGTCCGCCGATCGACATGAACACCCCGCTCGCCGCGGCTGCCGGCAGGAACAACAGTCCTGTCATGACTTCATTCAAGCCGTAGACATTTTGAATGAGCAGCGGCAGCAGGAAAATTCCTGAGAATAATCCGATCGATGCAGCCGAGGTGACAAGGATGGACACGGAATAGGTCGGCACCTTGAAGACCGATAAATTGAGAAGCGGGTCGTCCTGACGGTTTTCGTAAAAAACAAACAGGACGATCGCCAGTAAGCCGACCACCACGAGCGTCAGGTTCAGCGGATCCATCAATTTATCCAGTGTCCGCCCCCGTCCGAGCGCAAACAACACGGACCCGATACCTAAGGTAATGATAAGAAACCCGACAAGGTCGAACTTTTTCTCCGGATGCGTTTCCGTCCGCTCCAGAAACTTGGCGGATAGAATCAAACCTGTCAGTCCGAATGGAATGTTAAAGGCAAACAGCCACGGCCAGTCCACATACTGAATAAGCAGCCCCCCGACGGTCGGGCCGATCGCCGGAGCGACCATCGCCGCAACCCCGTATACACCGACGGCCAGCCCGCGCTCATGTCTCGGAAACGAGTTGAAAATGAGCGCCATGGCGATCGGCAGCATCAAGCCCCCGGCCATTCCTTGAATCGCCCGGGAGATGATCACCATACTGAGCGTGGAGGAAAAGAATCCGGATAACGACCCAAGGATGAAAATAAACAAACCGGTCAGGTAGACTTTCTTTTTCCCGAACCGGTCTCCGAAATAGCCCGTCAGCGGCATCGTCATCCCCATGGCGACCATGAAGATCGTTAAAATCCACCCGACGGCTACGGCGTTGGAATCAAAGATTTCAATGAACCGCGGTAAAATCGGGTTCAGCATACTATTATTTAAGATGACGGTAAACGTTCCAAACAAAACCGATATGACGACAAGCCATTTATTCGGCAGTTTACTCATAGATGTCCCTCACTTTCTGTCGATTCGTACACTATTATCTACTATACCACCTCGCAGCCGGATTAACCCTTCCATCGGCCGTTCCAGTTTGTTTTTCATCAAATGAGCGGTGTAAGCGTTCCCTTATGTTTCCAGTCTTTAACCCCTGGGTACCATACAACCAGACGAATAAAGGAGGAAGATCATATGGGACGTTTAAACAATAAAACGGCAGTCGTTACAGGAGCCGCGACAGGAATCGGGAAAGCTACCGTGAAGCTTTTTGCCCAGGAGGGCGCCCGCGTCATCTGTGCTGACGTCGATGAAGAGGATGTCCGCAAAACTGTGGAGGAAATCAACATCCATGGCGGGCAGGCGGAATCCTACGCCCTGGATGTATCCGAGCAGGAAAGTGTCCGCGTCTTTGCCAATTATGTAGAGGAAACGTACGGAACGATTGATGTGCTGTTCAACAACGCCGGTGTCGATGAAGAAGGCGGCAAGGTGCACGAATATCCGGTCGATTTGTTCGACCAGATCATTTCTGTCGACCTCCGCGGCACCTTTTTAGTCAGTAAATATCTACTTCCGCTTATGTTCGAAAATGGTGGCTCGATCATCAATACATCATCCATGTCGGGACAGGCGGCTGACCTGGATCGTTCCGGCTACAACGCAGCCAAGGGCGGAATCACCAATTTCACCCGGGCCATGGCGATTGATTACGCACGTCAGGGCATCCGCGTGAATGCCGTATCCCCCGGAACGATTGAAACGCCGCTCGTTGATGAACTTGCCGGTACGAAAAAAGAAGAGGAAGGTCGTGAGTTCCGGGAGGCGCAGAAATGGGTGACACCGATGGGCCGGTTAGGAAAGCCGGAGGAAATCGCCTCCGCCGCCCTTTTCCTCGCTTCTGAGGAAAGCTCGTTCATTACCGGTGAGGATCTTACTGTGGACGGCGGACTGACCGCCTACACGTGGCCGGGTAAAATGCTGATGGACAACAGCTGGAAAGAAACGACGAAGTAATAAAAAAGACTTAGAGCAGACGACGCTCTAAGTCTTTTTTATGCTTCATCCAGCGGCTCATCCTCCATCAGCGGATAATGCTTCAGGAAGTAAACGAGTGCCTGCAGTTCAATCGCAAGGTCGATATGATGCACCCGCACGCGCGATGGAACGCTGATCCGCGCCGGCGTGAAATTGAGAATTCCGCTCACACCCGCTTCTACAAGGCGTTCGGCAATGCCCTGGGCGGCAGATGCCGGTACTGTTAAGATGGCCACCTCAAGGTCACCGAGCTGGTTTTCCAAGTCGTCGATGTGGTGCACTTCGACACCGCCGACTTCCGTACCGACCCGCTCTTCGTTGGCATCAAAAGCCATTTCGATTTTCGTATTGTTGTTTTTCGTAAAATTATAATTCAGAAAAGCCGTTCCCAGATTCCCTACACCAATCAGGGCGACCTTCGTCGTTTCATCCTGATCGAGCGTCTTTCTGAAGAAGGACAGCAGGTATTCCACGTTGTAGCCGTAGCCCTTCTTCCCGAGTGCTCCGAAGTAGGAAAAGTCCCGGCGGATCGTAGCGGAGTCGACTTTCACCGCCTCACTCAGCTCTTTCGATGATACACGCAGCTTTCCCTGACTGTGCAGGTTATTCAAGAAGCGGTAATACAGCGGCAGCCGCTTGGCTGTCGCCTGTGGAATTTTTGCTTGTTCCATATCCATGGCTCCGACCTCCTTTACCGATCCGTTCGTTTATAGTCGCCATTTTTGCCACCGGTCTTCTCCGACAAATACGTCGGTCCGATGACCATCCCTTTATCAACGGCTTTACACATGTCATAAACTGTAAGAGCAGCAGCAGATGCAGCCGTGAGCGCTTCCATTTCCACACCCGTGCTTCCCTTCGTCCTGGCGGAAACCTCGATGATCAAACGCGGTTTCTCTCCATCAAGCTCCCAGTCAAAGGAGATATCGACACCCTTCAACGGCAGAGGGTGACACATCGGAATCCAGTCCGGGGTTTTTTTGGCTGCCATGATCCCGGCTACCTGGGCTACAGACAGAACGTCCCCTTTTTCCATCGTCCGCTCTGTAATTTTATGATAAATCTCTTTGTTCACTTCTACACTTGTGAAGGCGACCGCTGTCCTTACGGTATCTTCCTTGCCGGATATATCCACCATCCGGGCACGGCCCTCTTCATTGAAATGACTAAATTCCGCCATTGGCACGTTCCCCTTTTTCTACATGGTTCTGATTGAAACACTACTCTTATTCTACCAAAAAATCAATCCGGAGTCGTCAACGATCGCTTTTCACACGGGGCATTCTGTTGCTAGCAGGTATCCGTATAAGATACACTTAGTTCATCGAGGTGAAACGACATGATTCTCATGCAGCTGAATCAACTGACGAAGCGTTTCGGCGCCGAGTTGATTTTAACGAATATTAAATTGGAAGTACAAAAGAATGACCGGCTTGCCATCGTCGGCCGGAACGGGGCAGGAAAATCGACCCTGTTGAAGATTATGGCCGGAGAGATGAGCTACGATTCCGGAGATATGTTCAAACCGAAAGATGCATCGGTCGGATACCTGGAGCAGCATACAGGTCTGCAGTCCGAAAAGTCGATCTGGGACGAGATGGAGCAGGTTTTTGACCACTTGAAATCACTGGAGAAAGAACTCCGTTCCATGGAAGTGCAGATGGCCGATCCCGCCCTGGTGGAAGATCAGACCCGCTATCAGCAGCTGCTGAAGGACTACGACCGGAAGCAGGAGCAGTTCAAGACCGCCGGCGGCTACCACTATGAAGCCGATATCCGGGCTGTATTGAACGGACTTAACTTCAAGGATTTTGACTGGACTACACCGATTTCTACATTAAGTGGCGGTCAGAAAACACGGCTGGCACTCGGGAAACTGCTGTTGACCAGTCCCGATCTTTTGATTCTTGATGAGCCGACCAACCACCTGGACATCGATACGCTGAGCTGGCTGGAAAACTACCTCCAGGGCTATTCCGGTGCTGTGGTCATCGTCTCGCACGACCGCTACTTCCTGGATAAAATCGTCGATACCGTATACGAGATCGCTTTTCAATCATCGAAAAAATATCATGGCAACTACAGCGATTATTTAAAGAAAAAGGAAGCCGACTTCGAACAGGAAATGAAACGCTTTGAAAAGCAGCAGGAAGAAATCAAACGGATGGAGGACTTCATCCAGAAGAACCTTGTCCGGGCCACAACGAGTAAACGGGCGCAGAGCCGCCGCAAGCAGCTCGAGAAAATGGATAAGCTCGACAAACCAAAAGAAGACAACCTGTCAGCGAAGTTCAGTTTCCAGGCTGCGAGAAGAAGCGGCAATGATGTGCTGAAGCTGAGAGACTATGCCTTCCGCTATTCGGACAGCTCGTCCTATTTATTCGATAACCTGACGCTTGATCTGAACCGCGGGGACTCTGTAGCACTCGTCGGACCGAACGGGGTCGGAAAAACGACCCTTCTGAAGACGCTTGTCGGTGAGCTGGAAGGGACGAAAGGAAAAAAACTCCTCGGCACAAACGTCCAGATTGGCTATTATGACCAGGAACAGCTCAAACTTCAGTCTAAGAAAACGGTGCTGAATGAGCTGTGGGACGATTACCCGATGAAAAATGAAAGAGATATCCGGACGATTCTCGGCAACTTCCTGTTTTCCGGGGAGGACGTGCTGAAGCCGGTCTCCGCATTGAGTGGTGGGGAAAAAGCACGATTGTCCCTCGCCAAGCTGATGATGCAGGAAGCCAATTTCCTCATTCTCGACGAGCCGACCAACCATCTGGACCTGGACAGTAAAGAAGTCCTGGAAGCGGCACTCGTCGATTACCCGGGCACTCTGCTGTTCGTTTCCCACGACCGTTATTTCATCAATAAGATTGCCGATCAAATCGTGGAAATGAAGCCGGAGAACACACGCCTGTTCCTCGGGGACTATGACTATTATGTGGAGAAGAAGCAGGAAGAATACGAACTGCAGCAGTTGGAAGAAGCCGAACGTGCCCAGGAAAAACCGGCGGAAAAGCAGGCGGCTCCGAAAAACAGCTTTGAAGAGGATAAAGCTGCGAAGCGTGAGGAACGCCGGAAAAACCGCCGGATTGCTGAAATCGAAAAGGAAATCGAAGAAGTAGAAGCTGTATTGGAAGAAAACGAAGAACTGCTTTGTGATCCGGATATTTACCAGGACCACGAACGCTCTCTTGAGATTACGGAAGACAATGAAGAAAAGAATGCTCGTTTAGAAGCTTTAATGGAAGAATGGGAAGCTCTTCATGAGTAAACAAGAAAGCCGGCGCTCATACGCCGGCTTTTTTTTTAGACTGTAGAAAAGGAATGGTCTTTTTTATGAACTGCCGAGAAAATTCCCGACAACCTGCGATCCTTCTCATAACCCTGTGAACCACTATTCAATATCCACAAAGTTTTCAACAGATCCACACGCGTAATTACAGTTCTCAACAGGGTTATTCACATTATCCACAGAAAAACCCGTACTTATCCACGTATAATGGTAACGTTTTCTTTCCAATATCTACTTGCCCACAGCCTTTTATTGGAAAAAGAACTTATACACATGTGGATAACTGAACAAAAGAAGGCTCCCCTTTAGGAAGGAGAGCCTGTTTTCCTTGCTCCGTACCTTTCAAGATCGAGCCCGGGGTTGGCATTCAAATCCCAGCCGGAACGATGGCCTTGATTGAAAGCTACGGCACCAGCTGCTGCAATCATTGCTGCATTATCCGTACACAAATGAAGGGGCGGAATCAGCAGTTCTGCCTCACTGTTCTGGAATTTTTCCTCCAACGTTTTTCTTAACCCTTTGTTGGCGGCCACCCCACCAGCAACGATCATCTGTTTCACACCGTATTCCTCCGCAGCCCGGAGAGCTTTCGTAGATAAAACATCGACAACACTTGCCTGGAAGCTGGCCGCAACGTCCTCGGCCTTTAACTCTTCCCCACGCTGCTTCGCCTTATGAAGACGGTTGATGACAGCTGACTTCAATCCACTGAAGCTGAAGTCGTAGGAACCCTCTTCGAGCCATGCCCGTGGAAAATCAATCGTTTCTTCCCCTTCATGAGCGAGACGGTCGATATGCGGCCCACCTGGATAGGGAAGTTTCAGCGTCCGGGCCACTTTGTCATAGGCTTCTCCTGCGGCATCATCGCGCGTTTCCCCGATAATCTCAAACGAACCGTGCTCGCGCATCAGTACGAGCTCTGTGTGCCCACCGGAAACGACGAGCGCCAGCAGTGGAAACTGAAATTCTTTTTCCAGACGGTTCGCATAGATATGGCCGGCGATATGATGCACACCAACGAGTGGCTTCTGCTTGGCAAAAGCTATCGACTTCGCGGCGTTCACACCGACTAATAACGCGCCGACCAGCCCCGGTCCTTCTGTCACAGCAATCGCATCCATATCATCAATCGTCATACCCGACTCATCCAGTGCCTGCTGAAGCGTGAGGGTCATCTGCTCAATATGATGCCTTGACGCGATTTCCGGGACGACGCCGCCAAAGCGCTTATGACTTTCTATTTGTGAGGCAACGACGTTTGTAATCAGTTCGGTTTCATTTTTCACGACAGCGACGGCTGTTTCATCACAACTCGTTTCAATTGCAAGAATGTATTGATCTTCGTTCATTTTAATCCCACCCACATAACGAGCGCATCTTCTCCATTGTCTGTATAATACCTCTTCCGTACACCACCGGGAACAAGACCGAATTTCCGGTATAGATGCTGGGCAGCCATGTTGGAGACACGGACTTCAAGGGAAAGCTGTACAGCTCCCCGCTCGACGGCTTCCCGGCACGTATGCCCGAAGAGCAGTTCCCCGTACTTGTATCCACGGTACTCAGGAAGAATGGCAATGTTGGTTATATGCGCTTCATCGATAATTAACCACAATCCACAATATCCGATGATTTTCTCATCCTCTTCCACAACATAGTAGAAGGAGTATGGATTGTCGGTCATTTCTTTTTCAAATGTTTCCTGTGACCACGGCACAGCAAAAGATGCTTTCTCCACCTGCATCACAGCTTCGACATCGTCAATGGTCATTCGCCGGACGGACGCCATTTTACTTGTTCTCCTGCTGGGCCAGCCATTTGGCCTCTGCTTCAGGAAGGCGGAGATAATTCGGGACAAGGTCATGCAGCGGCCCCGGTTCCTTGTCAGCTCCAGCAGCTGCGACCAGGGAAGGTCTCGCGAACTGGTAAGGTGCGGCCGGAATGACAGCCTGGTCACCGAGCACTTCAAGGATCCGTTCCTTATGCACAGCTGTATCCTGACTGATAAACAGCACCTTTTCTCCCTGCTCTTTCAGCTCCTGAAGCCAGTCCTCCATCAGCAGGTTGCGCTCCTCTTTCACTAGGTTCATCTCTCCGTCATACAACCCGGTATACACTAAACCGCGCCGGGCATCGAAAAACGGGCTGATATATCCTTGGAAAAAGGCTCCCTGACGTGCAGCCGCCTCCAGGCTGGATACACCGACAACAGGAATTCCAAGAGACCATGCCATCGTTTTCGCCGTCGTCAGTCCGATGCGGACACCTGTATAGGATCCAGGTCCGTGAGCGACAGCGATCCTGTCCAGTTCTTCCGGTTTCATTCCTGTGTCCTTCATCACCTGGTCAATCGCAGGCATCAGACGGATGGAATGGTTCTTTTTCATATGGGTCACGTATTCCCCGGCGACTTCACCGTCTCTAAGAACCGCGACTCCCATTACGTAATTCGAAGTATCGATCGCTAAAATATTCATGACAAAATCTCCTTACATACCTGTTCCAATCGAGGAGAGGCTGTTTCAAAGTGAAAGACGCGGACGGTATCATCCAGATACCGGATTGTGATATCCAGTCGCTCTTCTGGAAGGTATTCCTCAATGAACTGGGCCCACTCTACAACGGTAACCCCGCCGCCGTCCAAATATTCATCGAAGCCGAGATCCTCATCACTGTCCTCCAGACGATAAACGTCCATATGGTAAAAAGGCACGCGCCCCTCATATTCCTTAATAATCGTAAAAGTCGGGCTGTTAATGGTCCGTTTCACACCGAGACCCTTTCCAAGTCCCTTCGTAAACGTCGTCTTCCCCGCCCCGAGGTCTCCTTCAAGGGTGAGTACATCACCCGCAGTCAGCTTCTCTCCAAGCCGGACAGCCATATCGTTCGTTTCTTCTACTGAACTGCTTTTCCATTCTAATGCAGTCATTTACTCACCCTCTTCCTTTAAGTGTGTATACCCGGAGGCGTCAAGTCTCTCCCGCCTTCCGTCTTTGGTGAGCCATACAGAGGGACTGTCAGACCTCATAGGCTCCACATTTCCAATCCTGGTCAAACGGACACCTACGGACTGTGCTGCTTTTTCAACGACATCCCAATCCTTCTCCGGTACTGTGCCTAGCAGCTCAAAGTCTTCTCCACCGGAAAACATCCATGCTTGATAATGACCAGGATAACACCTCGCTAGAGCTTCGGAATAAGGAACCGCCTCCGGATCAATGATAAGATCCATGCGTGAAGCGGCTGCGATTTCATTGGCTTCACTGGCAATCCCATCACTCACATCATTGAGCGCCATGCGCTGTAAAGAAGCCAGAGAGGAAGCGAAGGTGATTCTCGGATCCGGCTTACGGTGACGCTGGATCAAGTAATCAAGTCCCTCGGACGATGCTGTACGTCCTGTGAGCAGGTATTCCAAGCCCCCTCTGGAATCTCCAAGCGTACCGGTAACAAACAGAAGATCGCCGGCTTGAGCATGAGAGCGGTACCTGGCTTTATCCTTGGATACAGACCCGATCACCGTCACGGTGAGCGACAGCTCCTGCCCGGAAACCGTATCTCCACCAATTAAGTCGACATCATAAAGGTCAGCAAGCCGTTTCATTCCTTGATAAACCGCCTGCAGTTCCTTTTCCGACCAACTTTTAGAAATCGTAATCGAAACCATATAAAAGCGGGGCGTACTCCCCATCGCAGCCAGATCACTCAAATTGGCAGCAAGCACCCGCCAGCCGATATGCTCAGGATCCATGGTTTCTCTTGTGAAATGGACACCTTCCACCATCGTGTCGACAGCAGTGACAAAATCACCGTCCGACGGACGGATGACAGCTGCATCGTCACTGATCCCCTTCATGACTGAGGACTGACGGTAAAACTTCGGTTGTATGGAACGTATAAATGAAAACTCATCCATCATTCTAACCCTTTCCGTACGTTATGAATACTCCTAGTATACCAGGACACGCCCTCTAATAAAAAAATCCATAATAAAAGCCTTAGGAAAGCATCCTAAGGCTGTATGTATAACATTTAAAAGTTTAAAATAGTGGCGGTCCGGACGGGACTCGAACCCGCGACCTCCTGCGTGACAGGCAGGCATTCTAACCAACTGAACTACCGGACCAGTATATGGAAAATCTATTTTAGACAAAAAAATTTTTGGAAGCGCCTGTAAAGCACGACCAAGAAATCATTTGGTTGCGGGGACAGGATTTGAACCTGTGACCTCCGGGTTATGAGCCCGACGAGCTACCAGACTGCTCTACCCCGCGATATTGTGGGAATGTATCCCATGAAATAATGGATCAACCTGGCGACGTCCTACTCTCACGGGGGTAAACCCGACTACCATCGGCGCTGAAGAGCTTAACTACTGTGTTCGGCATGGGAACAGGTGTGACCTCTTCGCCTTCATCACCAG
>NZ_JBSWZA010000011.1:0-33305 GCF_056161385.1 Halobacillus sp. ABD4_316 | reverse complement strand
TGGATCCTTCATTCCCATCCTCCGTTGTACAGTTAAAATTTAGTTAAATAAACTTCCTGCTTTTCACGCTAAAATACGCTTATAGCAGAACTTGTCGCGCGCCCCCGTTTCCGTAAGACTCGATATCAAGTTAATATTGGGAATACTTTTACTATCACGTTATCCTACAAGGAAATAAGCCCAGATAAACCGAAAGGAAACTAAAATTTTACTAAGGATTCCGTATCTTTTCCTAACATAACACTTGTTCAAGATACATCATTAATTTCCCTAAAACTCAATCAAACTGAATTGAGTTACATATATTTATGAGGCCTTTAGTTGATTACTCGAAATCGAAGCAATTTCCTTTATGTATTGTTATTTTGTCTTCGTAGCTTCTTTATTTTTTCTGAGTAATGTACAGTAATGAATGTATATACTTCGAGACTCTACCACATTTATTGTATGAAAACATCGATTTTGGTAGTATTTATGGGAATAAGTTATTAAGGAGGATGTAATTTGAAGTACTTATTCTACTCATGTTTATTGAGTTCATTAATATTGTTAGCTGCTTGTAATGAAAGTCAAACAACAAGTGAAGTGACTTCTGAAGAAACGAATGAATCTCAGGAAGTGGAAAACAAAGATTCTGAAGGAGAAGAGAATAGGGACAATAATGATTCTGAAGAAGAAAATATGTTTTCTTTAGGCGAATTTGATGTTGTAAATTCAAAAACAGAAGTGGGTACTGTTACATCAGGACCAGTAACTGTAGATATACTCGGTGTTTCCGTACAAAAAGGTGAAATAAATGATACCTATACAGATAACCTCCCAGATGGTGAAGTTACATTTGTCAGGTTAGATTTTACAGTTACTTCAGAACAAGATACTTTAACCTTTGAAAGAGAATTTCTTCCAATAAAGGTGAATGGTGAGGGGGATTGGGTTGAACCGAACCTCCGTATGAGTGGTAACTTAGCGTTTGGTTATAGGGGCACCGGGGAACATCGGGCCTATGCTTCCTATTTATTAGACGAAGCTAATGCTGATGAGATAGAATCAATAACACTTCAAGTGAAAGCGCCCAGAGATGAAAATAACAAACCTTTAGGTGAAGATAAAAGCATCATTGTAGATATAACTCAGTGAACAAATATATATTAAGGGAAGATAAATATGGATATAATATTGGTTGCATTTTTAGTATTTGTTGTAGTTTTAGCTTTTACCGTCTCAAGGTTTGCCAAGTCTGCTGTTAAGCAGACAAATAAAGGTTATCAAAACATGGATGAAGCTAATGCAATCAGAAAAGAAAATGTAGAGCTACAAAAAGAAATACTTAAAGAATTAAAAGAGATAAAAAACAAAATGGATTAGAACAATGTACGTTCCTTAAGCAACTATTCTCAACGTAAAAAGGCTATTATCATAATGGTAATAGCCTTTTTAGATAAGAAAGGCGCATATTCTTCTTGAACAATCGCCCCCGTTAATTGAAGACTCGATTTCAAGATAATCAAAGCCAGGGGTTTTATGGCTTTAGTGCTTAACTAAAGTTACTTATTTTTGAAGTAAGCTTTTGCTACAAAATTCTCAATAAACTTTCTAAGGTATTTGTCTTGAAGCATTAATTCTATTCTATAAGAAGACTTATCAGATTGATTCTTCTCACGTTGATAAATTTCTTCATGCCCTTCCAACCAAGCTTCAACACATTCTTCTGCTGTATCACAATCACCTACGTCTACACCATAAGTTCTAAATTTACCACCTATAAGGCCATTAAAATTGGAATATACCCTTCCAAAGTGACTTTTCATAAGCTCATTAGTACGCCTTAGAGCTTCCTGCTGATGATTTCTAAAATAGGTTTCAACTTCTTCTCTGTTCATTTAAATACTCCTCTATAATTGTTATCTTGCTATAACTTATTATTCACTTGTAGATGCAGCTTCTTTGTTTCCTATATCTATTTCGTTTTCACTTAAACCATCTTCAGTTACAACTTGTTCAACATTTCCCATCATCATTTCGTAATGAGAACCATGCCCCATTTTATAAAAAATCCGCATGAATACATCTAAATACTTTTCCACAGCATCTAAACTTCTCTCTACATATAAATCTTCATTAATATGATGGGAACCATCGTGTAACCAAGAAATTAATGATCTACAGATCATTTTTTCTTCATCCTCAAACTTATTGACTATATCTGTTAAATTAATTCCTCCAAAGAAAGTAAAATAATTTTCCAGAATTCTTCTCATCACGTTTTGAGTGGTTATTAAGCTTTGGTTCTTTAAATGGAATAACTCTTTCCACATAAGTTCATAAGAAGACTTAATGGGATTTTCATCATATTGTTGAACATAAGATTTGTTATCTGTTTTTCTAACAATCCAAAACGATTCGTCGCTGCGAGATTGTTTTGATTGTTTGAATGAAACTTCTTTATGGAAGTAAATATTATGTGTCAGTAAAATCAATTGTCTAGCATCTCCTGTATCGCTTCTTACCTCCTCAATAATTTCTCTAATAAGATTACTTACTATAAACAGAATATTGCTATCTAAACTAGATATCGGATCATCTAACACTACTATTTTATTAGTAGTGATTTCTTCACTATCTGTACTGCCCTTTAATAAATTATAAAAATAAAGGAAAGTTATAAACGTCTTTTCACCTTCACTTAGTGTATTATCTACATCTTCCCCGTTTTCCCGTACTATCTTATAATGACCTTTCTCAGAGGCGGTATCTAATTTGAAATTTGTAAAACCAAAGGAGTTTAACCTCTTATTTATCTCATTTACTGAGTGTTTAATGTTTGTAACTTGCTTTTGAAGTCGAGAAAGCTCTTCCTCCAATTGTTTCCTATGGTTAACCTTGTTTTTCAATCCAGTTTCCCTTCCATTTATTTCTTTAACCAACTGAACATCTTTTGACTTATATCTGGAATAATTCTTCTTATTTTGCTCAATCAAATATCTCCATATATCTTCAATTAATATCTCTCTAGCTTCTTTGGCATTAGTCACTAAGACATTATTTTCTGTGATTAACTCATTTGCTCTTTTAATTTCAGCATTTACATCAATGATGTTCTGAGAAACATCTCGTAAAACAATAACCTTACTTGGTTCATTAATTTTACTCTTAATTAGGTTCATATTGTCCTTTATCTTAGCTTCAATTAATAGAAAGATATCATGGAGCTTACTATTGTCTAAATAATCATTTTTTTCTTTAATTAATTCTTTTAATTGGAATATAATACCTTCTGCATATTTCTCATAGATCTCAGAAAAATTTTTCAACCTATTTATTTGATCAGAGTATGTTTGGTCAAAGTAACTATGTAATTTAGCATCTAACTCCTCTGGGAGTTCTTGCTGACAGAATGGGCAAATACCATTTGAATTATGCATATGTTCATGCCCTTGTAGTACCCAATCACTAATGCTTAATTTATTTATTAAGTTAGAAATGTCTACATCATCTGCACCAATTATTTTTGTATTTAGGATAGAAATATCTTGGAACTCAATAGTGGATTGTATGAGACGTATAGTGTCTCTTTTAACAAGCTCCCGTTCAAAAAGTGCCTCTTTTCTCTGGACTAAGTTTTCAAAGTCCTTTAATTCTTTATTATTATCAGTTTCCTCTATAAATTTTTTCAGTAGTTTCTTTTTTTCCTTATTATAACCTGTAAATGCCTCTTTGAAATATGGTTTATAATTATCTCTTATTCTCCAACACTCTTCCATAAAAATCCTTTCATTACTGGACCTTTCGTCTTCTTTCTTTTCTAACCCTTCCCTCAAGTCGCTAATTTTTTCTCTATGTTTCACTATATCTTCTTTTTTTTCCTTAATTTGTTCTATGGTTTCTTTTTGGTCTTTTCCTAAAGTGAAAATACCTTTTATAGATTCGTTCTGTCTAAAGTTCTCTTCAACAAAATTTCGATTATAAACAAATATCTTGTGGTCAGGTTTAGCTTTCGTTATATGGCAATCTGGAAATTGGTCATAGTTACGCAACACTTCAGAAATAGTTGTTTTTCCAGAACCATTGCTTCCATAAAAGTAATTCACTTTTTCTAATCCTTTAATTTTTGCACCCTCATTGTCATAAGTTGCTACATTTCTCAAGAAAATTTCACTTATCATATAATCCCCCTTTTGCATGTGAAAAGAACTAGCTTAATCCACATTTTACCACAGAAAGTTATGTTATAAGGATACAATTATCTCGAAACTGAGTCTTCAACTAACCTGCCCTTTAGCAAAAGACTCAGTTTCGAAATAGTTAGCGTTTGTAAGTCCTTTGGTGTTCCTCCACTATGTTTAGGTCCACACCAATTACCCCAAACTGGAAAGCTCAGCCCCATAGTTGTGAAACCTGTAGGGTTGTATTCCTGATCTAAACGGTTGACGTATTTTCCAGATTCAATTACGAAATCACTTTGTCCATCTTGCACAGCCTTCTCCACGTCGAATGATACACGACCTTCAGAATCTGTTGTTATGTATTTCTGTAAAGCTTCCTGGACTTCTTCCATATTACTATTTTCGTCCACGGTTCTCTCTGAGGCATTAGTAATGTGAGGATGTACTATTCCCAGCATTAAAACTAATGCAAGTAGAGAAATAAAAGATTTTTTTGCTACTTCTTTCATGATTAATACCTCTTTTTTTGTATTTTTTTATGACTTTAAGCACAATAAGTAACTTACCATTTTTCTCCTTATTTTTTTCTTTTTTTAGTAGAAAAGTAAATATTGCCTATGTATTAATTATATTGTAAATAATCAGACCGGGGAGAGGATACTTTACTTCGCTCAGTTTAACTAATGATTCAATTGAATATAAATCAGGACGACAACATTACTCTGACGATCTTCTCATTGAGCAATTACGTGGGGAAATCAAAGGAATGAAAAGAATGGCATTTATCGTTGGAGTTGAAGTTATTTTGGAAGGAGATATATTTTAAAAGCGTAAAATTATAGTTCAAGAAACTTTTGGGCGGTGGTACTACAGATTGATCAGGAAGCAAAAAACGCTTCCTGTCATTCTGTACGTATCGCTGCGGTACTAAATAGCTCGATAACCACGGACTGTAAGGCTCATCCTTCGCCTACATTCCGTTGGTTCCTGATCTATTTGCCTTTGGCCGCACCGCACGAACCGGAAATCAATATCAGAGTGGAAAGCAGGCCAACGCCTGCTTTTTTATTTTGGTTATTTTTCCTTTTGCACTCCGAATCGTACAACGTCCTTGAATCTTCTAAGTCTCCAATGGGGCAGGAACCGTAAGCCTTTCCCCATTGGAAACTAAGAAGATTAGGAAGCCATCAATAAACTTTCACGGCATAGCCTCCACTCCGTTTCGGTATTCCATGGTCTTATTGACGGCTTCCTATAAGGAGTTGTCACGTTCTCCATAGCAAAAGGGAAAAATAATCCCCCTTTGGGGAACTCACTTCGTTTCGGAGTTTCAGCCCAAAGGAAAAATAAGGAGGAAAACCATGAGTGAAAAAATTTATGAAATGATTACAGATCAAATCATTGAAAAGCTGGAGGAAGGGGTCATTCCTTGGAAGAAGCCTTGGAAAAACGGCGTTGCAGTTAATTGGAAAACTCAAAAACCTTATCGTGGGATAAATACAATGCTTTTAGATGGTGGAGAATACGCAACTTTCAAGCAGATCAAGGAAGCCGGAGGGAAAGTCAAAAAAGGGGGGAAATCGCATATTGTGGTTTTCTGGAAGATGCTTAAAGTGGAAGATGAAGATACAGATGAAGAAAAAAAGATCCCTTTTCTCAGATACTATCGTGTTTTTAATGTAGGTACTCAGGTGAAAGGATTAGAGACTAAAATGAGTCATGAAACATATGAACATGATCCTATAGAAGAAGCTGAAAAGATCAAAGAAGAATACTTTAACGGTCCATCCTTCAGTTTTAGAAGTGGCCGAGCTTATTATGTCCCTTTTGAAGATCGAGTGAATGTTCCACCAAAAGAAGATTTTGAAGATGTTCATGAATTTTACAGTACCCTTTTTCATGAAATGGTTCACAGCACAGGCCATAAGGAGCGGTTGGATCGTAAAGGAGTAACAGGAAAAATCAGTTTCGGAAGTGAAAGGTACAGTAAGGAAGAATTAATAGCAGATTTAGGAGCTTCCATGCTTTGCGGCGTAACTGGAATTGAAGTTCACACCATAGATAACAGCGCAGCTTATATTCAATCATGGTTAAACAAATTGAGAGAGGATAAAACATTGATCGTAAATGCTTCCCAGAAAGCACAAAAAGCCAGTGATCGTATTTTAGGGGTAGAATTTTCATAAAAAAATCCCCTGTATGATAACTCATACAGGGGGATTTAAACTTCATAAAACGCTTGAAGAACGTTTTATTTTTTAATAACGCTTAGTGTTTTTGAAGCGTTTTTAAAGGTTTGAGATAGCATGGATATAGGATTTTGCGTGTCCTACCGGACTTTTATTTTTTGGGTGGAGCTTTTCACCTCAAAGTTCACGCTAATATCTCGATAAGGAGAGAAAACATGAATACATGTGCTTTTTGTGGATCACCGGTTGAGAGGTTATATTGTACTTTCTGCCAGATGGATTTAGAGCCACGGTATGTCTTAAAGAATGGAAAGCGTGTTTCCAGTACAATCGAGCAACTTCCAGAAGAACAGGATATTTTTTTAAGTACCCCCGAGTTAATACAGCGGGACACCATTGAGTTATTATGTTTATTAAAATATGCCCGTAAACATCGAACGGATGTTTATAATTGGCGTTTCCTTACAAATAAAGCTAATGAGTTGGAAGATGTTAAAGAAATGAAGGAGAAAAGCTTTAAAGAGTACGAAAACGCTACAAGGAAGGTTTGGGTGATTGAGAACATTGTTAAAGAACGCATGGGCTATTATCCAAAAGTCGTCACTGATGATTTTATTAATAGGTATCATTTACGCATGAAGCAGTCAGAGGAAAAACGAATGACTATGAAGAAATCGATAGTAAAGAAAAATAAAGCTTGACTGTACTGAACTGAATCAAAGGAGGTCTGGAGGTGTTTAATGAAACTCAGTATGTAGATGCAAAGCGGCGTTATGAACGTGAAAATACAGCGAGTGGATTAATATTCTTGGAATCCTTGTTTGTGACGCTGATGATTGGATTTCGCTTTGATTCTTGGAAGGTCGGTGTCCTGGTGTTTTTGGGGCTGATTGTTTTATGCTCGTTCCGGCCGGTTTCAATAATCTTTGCTATTCTTTTTAGTTTATTTTGGTCCCTAATTGGTGTAGTAATAGGGTTCGGTTTTCTTCAATCCCCTTTATTAGCGGTGATTTTTGCAGTAGTTTTCTTTATTATTTCTATAGTCCTTCACTTAGAGTATTTTCGTATTATTTGAATAGATTAAGGAGGGGTCTAATTGAGTGGTTTCATAACGAATTATGTGGTGTTGTTAGCGGCTATAATTACCTTTTTATTAACTTTGTTTAAAGAGAGGTCGATAAGGAAAAAAGAACTGAGGCCCATTCTTAAAGTAACTCAGATAGATTCTGTATATGAAATTTATAAAGATGCGGCTTATAGCCCGGGAATCCAAGTTAAAGATAAACATGACATTAAATTTGAGAAATTAGCAGGTCAATATGGCGATTCTTTTAGAATGTCTTTTTTAGTCATTGAAAATGCCTCAGAGAATCCAGCTCTTGATTTGTATGTCGAAACAAAAAATGGAAAATATGAGGATGTATGGTCAAAGAAATTTGCATTTGAAACTTTGCTGCCTAAAGAACATATATTAATTCCTTTAGGCACACCCGAGCACCCTTGGTTTCTTGATGATATATGTCAAAAAATAATATATAGAACCATAGAAGGTGAAAAGCTATCCTATGAATCTAAAAGGGTTTATGAAGTGAAATTAGATCAAGATAGGGAACGTTCTAAAATGGAAACAGCTTTATACAAATATTGGTTTATGTTCATTAAAATTCGGTATCTAAAATTTCACGAATCAGATTATTACACCTATTTCATTAATAAATAACCTTATGACCAGACAAGGGTTAGGAAGAGGTTTGGCTCTTACCTAACTCTTATCTTTTTTTTTGTTTAAGGTCAAAATTTGGCTTAACAGCACAAGCGAATATGCCAATAGGACTATGATGGTAATTACGCTTAATTTCAACCAATGTACCATGATTACTTGTCCAATTAGAGGAAATAGATCTGGGAAGACAGCAGCAAAGATTGTAATTAGCAACGCCACCCATGCTAATGGTTCTTTGGTTCTGCTCATATGATGGCTCCTTTCATAGCATCGTATCTGCTAAAGGTTTCAGTTAACATCATTTTACCCCTTTCATATTATATATAAAGGGGATACAATATGTTTGAAATATGAGATAAACCATTGATATAAATAGGTTTTTCCCTTTTTAAGTTTAATGAAAAGTTGCGTTAAATTATACTTAAAGTTGTATATAATTCATCTTTTTTCTTTATAGTTGTAAATATAGAAACTTTAAAAGGAGGGATGTAAGATGCCAAGAGGAAAGGTTTTTGGTAATTATTGGGGTTCCTTTATTCTGGGATGGCTCGAGCACTTGCGAGATAATGATTTAAATGGGACTGACTATAGGACGTTATTTTTCCTTTGTGAGCAGATGAACCATAATGATAATGTAGCTTATCTCAAGCAGAAGCAAATTGCAGAACATTTAATGACTCACAAAGGGAATATTTCTAAGTCCATCAAAAAGTTAAGAGAGAAGCAATTCATTGCTAAACATACCAATGGATTTATGATCAATCCCCATTTGTTTTACGTGGGAAGAAATGCCGCACTTATGAGAAACGATCTTAGGGATGAATTCGACAACTTAGTACTTCAAAGTGAAGAGAGAGTTAAATTTGAAATGGATGAAAGCACTAGAGAGTTAAAAGTAGAGGAATAGTCGAACATAACAACCCCGAACCTCTATAAAAGAGGTTCGGGGTTGTTATGTTCGACTTAATCAAAGTCATTTGAGGAAAAAGAAGCTCCTATTGTTTTAGGAAGGACCTTCTTTTTATCTTTATTTGTATCAGATTTTATTGTTTCTGCTTTCTCGGGGGGTTGCCCCTTTATTTCTGCTGACTGCTGCAACATTTTTTGTTGGCCCATGCTTTGCATCGCATTCATATATTGGCGAATAACTGACTTTATAAAACCGGCTCTAGTGGTTCCATTGTCATCAATGAATTGAAGAAGGTCGGCTTCCTTCTCCATATTAAATTGAAGTTCAACACGTTCCTTTTTCTTTTCGGGCATCTTTAGACACCTGCTTCCTCAAGTTGTGATGCCTTTCCGAATTTATAAAATCCGTTTGCATTAGCTGTTTCACTATTCTCTACAAAGATCGCATGTCTATACGCATTTAGGATTTCTTCATGGTTGATCAGGTTTGCCCCACCACCAGTAAACAAGAAGGTATCAATCTTAGATGTTCCTTTAAGAGTGGAGTTGATTGTATTAATTAGCTCTCTTGTGTACTTAATCTTGGCCTTCTTTACGTGCTTGGTTATATTGTAAGATTCATTTTTATTTGGTCTGAAAAAGTATTGGTCATTATCACCTTGACGCAATATTTTCTCTACGTTACTACTTGTAATTCCATGAATATTATCTTTTAAACAGCTGTTCGTGATCATTTCATAAATCTTATAGGCTCCATTTTCTTTCTGAGCACGTCCAGTATCGGAAAGGTTCATATTCATTAAAGTATCAATGAGTATGGTTCCTCCACCAATATCTACAATCGTAACCTGTTCCTCTAAGTAATTTTCATTTTCCAAGTAACCATCTGCATCGAGCATTTCATTGTAAATCGTTCCAACCGGTTGAGGAAGAACTTTAACTTCTTTAACCCGGACGTTTAGGCTTTCATCATTTATAGTTACGTTGTGATCTCCTTTAAGTACGTTCATAATCCCTTTTACCGAAGATTCATTGAAGTCATTAGTTGGAACACCAGTAACGATAAGAACCTCTAGAATCCCATTCTTAGCTTCCTCATAGTCTTTGGCCAGTTCACCGATCGCAAATGAAGAAAGAAGCTTAAACTCATTTGTGTTGTACCGATCTTCAAAGTGAATGGTGTCTATAAAATTACCTTTGGAGTGAGCATGATAAAGGTCTTCCCCCCAGGCATATTCAAACATTGAATCAAAGTTTGTTTCGTATTTATTCACTTTCAGCTTGGAGTTGAATATAGACGTGCTTTGATCCCCTAGATCATCGTAATCTAAAAAGCTACTAGGTAAGACTTTTTCTGTTTTACTAGACTTAATTTTCGTTTGTAAGTTCCCTAGATCAAGAGAAAAGATTTCCATTAAATGTTCCTCCTTTAAAATAACGTTATTTTACCGTATACCCCTTACATAATACTGGTAAAATAACGGTAAGTCAAATTTAAAAATAAAAAAACACCGTTAAAATAACGGTGTTTTTTTATTGAACATATGTAAAAATAACGTTAAAATAACGGTGTGAGTAATCTGTTAAATTTTCAGTCAAAACTAGACAAAACTAAATTCAAGCTTTAAGATAATATGTAATTACATTTTGACAGGTTACGAATTTCAAAATACATAAAAAAGACAAATTAAAAGAGCAGTGCTGGTAACACTACTCTTTTGATAAGCTAGCCCAAGGCTGACAACCACGCTAGCTTTGAAAACAAGGGGAATACCCCTCGTTTGTTAATATAGTTATACGTATATATTAGCGAATGAAAGCCGGTTTTGCAAGTAATGAGTGCATCTTTTTCTCTACATTATTCGGCAGTTTTCAAAGTATAGACTGGTAGACCGTTAGGGCGAGAGCTTTGACGGTCTTTTTTGTGTGGAAAAAGAGGTGAACATGATGCAGCAGTTACATCCAGAAACATTAAGCGTTATTCAAGCCATGACTAATCAGGATTTATTACCTTATAAGAAGAAAAACTCCCGATTTACAATGGCGGATCGAGCTTTACAGGATACATATTTGAGCAACAGTAAGCATGGTGTGGTTTTTGTCGCTCCTACAAAAGAGCAATTAAGCCAAGGGAAAGGGTTTGTTGTGACCTCTTATGAAGCTTTAGAAAACGTTTATCAAGAAGTTACGCATTGGACGCCAAACCTTTTCCGTTTCGGAACTTATTCTGACTTTAAAAAGCAGTATATCAAGGGCCATGAAAAAGAGAACTTAAAACAGATAAATGTTATTGGCTTTGATATTGATACAAAAGAAATGAGTGTATATGACTTGTTCTTAGGGTGCCAGGAACTTGGATTACCTCAACCAAATTTGATACTGGAAACGCCGAAAGGGTATCAAGGTTTCTTTATTTTGGAAACGCCCTTTTATATCCATAATCAGCAGAATTATAAAGCACTACGTGTAGCTGAACGTGTGGCTTCAAATTTATTAGATGCTTTAAGTACATATGCTCCGATTGACCGAAACTGTAATCCTTTTGGCTTTTATCGTATGCCAAACGATGAAAACATCGTTTGCTATCAAGATCAGCAAGCAAATACAGATGATTTAATAAATTGGTCCATAAATTATGAAAAAGAAGCGAAGAAGCAATCTTTTCACGTGATTTATGGAGGCCAGCATGCTTCAGCATGCCATAATACATCTTCAGATTGGTACAAGGCTCTTCTAAGGACTGTAACGATTCAATCAAGGGAGTATGCTTCAAGCCGTAATAACGCTCTTTTAACGCTTGCTTTAGCCAATTATGCAGATGGAATACCACTTGAACAGGCGTATGACGTATTGGATGAATGGAACAGCTCTCTTCATTTTCCTTTGTCTCTTCAAGAGTTCAACCGCACTCTCAAGAGTGCTTATTCAGGCAAGTATCAAGGGGTTCAACGTTCATATGTTGAGTCGCTTTTAGAGAATTGGACCGATGGATCCATTAGCTTTCACGGTGGTCATGGATGGTATAAGTTTTCGAAGCCTAGAGAAGAACGAGAACGCAGTCATTATCACGAATGGGAAGAAGATATTATAGCCTATTTAAACGCTCATACAAGCGCTGAAAAGCCGGTTATGGAGTGTTCTCTTCGTGTGCTTGCAGATACTCTTAGCATACCCCTATCTACGCTTAAACAGGTATTTAAGAAATCTAAGAAACTATATAAAAAATCTACCGGAAAGGGTCGAGCTGCTAAAACTATTCTAGCTTCTAAGTCTATTTTATTTGATCACTTAATGTTCCTTAAACAGCAAAAAGAAGGTCACTTTCAATCAAAACAATTGGTTCAGTTGTTCCCTTATGAAGAAAAAAGATCATCTTTTATGGGGGTTATTAATGCTTTACCTGTGTATGATACAAGTTAATTTTTAATGGGCCAGTCTGCCAATACATATCTATGTACTTGCTTTGCTCGTTCTGTTATCCCCTTAAAATATATTTAAATCATTAGGATAATTATACCTTTATTTGTAGCTGGGGGGGTGTTTCAGCTTTTGACTTTATGGTTCTTTTTATTACTTGTAGGTTGTTTATTTTGGTTTGATCCAGAGCTGCTATTCTCTAATTTTTGATGGTCTTGATACATCTATGTTTCCATTTTGTAATGAGATGTAATAGTCATTATGTAATTGAGTAACCAATGTACTTATCTTATTAACGTTGAGTGTTTTATTGTTTAAATAACCTTTAAAATTTATTTAATTTAAAGGTTATATGAATTAAAGACAACCGCCCCGCCATATTGTTTTAGTGGTGCGGGTTACCCATCTTATTTTTCTCCGCTATCGCTACGAAAACTTCCTGACCTCACACACGGAACATCATGTGTGTGAGGTCAGGAAGGCATAAGATAGATAACCCTGTAATTTTTTGGTGGCGGGGCGGTTGTCTTTGGTTTTTTATTGTGATAATATGGAAATTAATTTAAAGGTTATTTAAAGATTTGGTGTAAGTTCGAGGTCAAGACCGGATTAAGTTTAAAGAGAAAGGGGGTTTCTGGTGAAACCCAAGGAGATTTTTCTAGGGAAAAATAAGTTCAAGAGCAAGTTTAAGGAAAGATAAGTATAGCTGGGTAGTTGTTTTTGGTTCTGTGATTGGAAATATGGATTTTCTTCATTAAATTTAAATGTAAGATTTTGTTGTGTAAACTAGAGAGGAGGATAATATCTAGGGAGGAATTTTGTTGACTTTGTTGAGAGAAAAGCAGGAAGAGATTTTGAGATCAATAGATAGATTTGGAGTGGTTACATCTTCTCAGTTGATTGAATATTTAAAGGGGAGAGTAAGTCATGTATCTGTCTATAATACAAAAAAGAAATTGTTGTCATTAGGATTTATAGAGGAAGAGAAAATTGGATATCAGTTGTTCTTATATATAAAGCCCAGAGGGGTTGATTATTTAGGAAGTAAGTTGACAGCTTTTACCAAGATTAATGTATCACAGCTGAAACATCAATTATGGATGAATGATTGTTTATTAGCTTTTAAAGTGATAGCTGCTAAGAAGGGTAAGGATTTTGAATTTTTAACTGAAAGAGAGTTGAGAAGTAATTATCTTACTCAGAATTTTTCGAGCAGAGAAAGGAAGAACACCACTTTACTAAAGAAAGTCCCAGATCGGATACCTGATTTTGTGATTTTTGAAAAGGGCAAAAGGATTGCGTGCGAAGTTGAATTAACTCAGAAATCATCGAAAAGGTATAAGGAAAAGTTCGCAAGGTACAAAGATGAGATTTTAAATGGTGAGTATGATGTGGTTCGTTACTTATGTGATGATGAACAGATTATGAAAACCGTTGAAGAGTATGCTATTTCGGCCGGTTTGGAAAAATCCATGTTTCAGCGTGAGCTTATATGGAGGTTGTTAGATATTGCCCAAAAAGAATAACGATGAAGTTGCTAAAGAATTAAGTTTAGGCGTTGCTATGTTGCTTGGAATTTTATTGATCTTTCCATTGTTAATATTTGCGATTCCTTTTTTCATAGCTGCCCGAGTTTTAAAAAAGCCTAAGATTCATTTGATTGTAAGTGTTTTATCAGGTGTGGTACTTGCTTTTTGTTTAATGT
Organism: Halobacillus sp. ABD4_316; assembly: GCF_056161385.1. NCBI lineage: Bacteria > Bacillati > Bacillota > Bacilli > Caryophanales > Bacillaceae > Halobacillus > Halobacillus sp. ABD4_316. The sequence continues at coordinate 19,199 of NZ_JBSWZA010000011.1, read as the reverse complement.
ACCGAAGCTTTGATTACTTTGGAATTTATCAGTATTTGCCTTTTGGAGTTTCCTTTTTGGAAGAAGTATTTGGACAAACCATTACTTTTACGAATGTCTCCTGGGTGATTTATATATCTGGAGGTATTGCTACTTCTTATGTATGGGATCTGATTACCACTTATATTCGTTCCAAAAAAGTGCGTTCCATTGAACAAGAACAAGATGAATTTAAGACTTCAAATGAATTTAACCGAGTTTATCAGAAACGTCATGACCTGAATAAGAAAGCCCAAAAGCGTTGGCGTAAACAGGTTATGGATGGAAAGACAGAACAGCTTTTATTGGGAGTTAATCAACGTGGTAAGCCCTTCTATATGGACTTCAAAGAGGTAAATCAACACATGTTCGTTCCAGCTACTACAGGTGGTGGTAAAACCGTTTTACTTCTGAACTATATTGAATATGCGTTAATGAAAAATTATCCGGTTGTTTTCATTGATGGAAAAGGTTCAGCTGAAAGTATAGACGATGTGAAAGAAATTAGTGAGAAATACGGAAAAGAAATAAAAGTCTTTAGTGATGTGGATTCACTAACATACAATCCGATTCGTCACGGTAACGCCACTGTTATTACCGATAAGCTGCAGGCTCTAGTTGAAACGGAAAGCCAGTATTATGTAAAAGTTAATGAGGTATTGGTCCAAACTCTAATTCAATTTATTGATGCTTATGATTTCACTAGGGATTTATGGACGTTTGAAACGTATTTAAATCCCAAGAAGATTAAAGAAGTTCTGAATGATGATTTGATTGAAGTTGAAGAAGAGTATGAAGAACAGGAAGAAAGAGAGGACAAATACAATTACTCTAGCTTTCTTGATGAAGAGCCGGAAGGAGAACCAGAAACGGAAACAGTCACAGTTACAAAAAAACGCAGTAAAAAAGTTAGAAGTGATCGAGCTGATCGCTTTTATAAACGTTTCTTTGAAGACTGGGAAGCTACTGAAGAAGGTGAGCTTTATTTATTTGAAAATGCTTCAGTTGTTCGATTGGCCATTACAGCATTATTAGAGAAAGAGTTGGGCCAGTTGTTTAGAGAAAAAGAAGATGGATTGGATTTATTGGAGGTTAGTGATAACAAGGATGTATTGTTCATTAGCTTTGATGGTTCAATTTATGATAAATACATTAAAACGATTGCTCGTTTTATAATTTATGATTTGAATTTTCTCGTTTCCTACCGGAACCGACAAAAGATGAAGGAAGAGCCAATTTTAGCTGTGTACGATGAATTTTCGGTTTATGCGAATGACAAGATTGTTGATACCGTAAACAAATCAAGGTCAGCTGGGTTCCACTGTATTATTGCTACTCAAACGATCGCTGATCTAAGGAAAGTAGATAATCATCTGCCGGATCAGGTGATTGGAAATACGAACACTTACGCTATAGGTCAGACAAACAATGACGATGAACATGAAACTTGGGCCAATAAGATTGGAACTTATAAGGACCCTGACATTACCACTGTTACTGAAAGGCAAGAAGGCCGTTTAAAACGTGTTGATCGTAAAGCAGATCAAGGAACTGTACGACTTGTTCAAAAGTATAAAATTACTCCTGATGAAATTAGGAATTTACGTACAGGGGAGTTTGTTGTTTTTCGTAAAGCTGCTAAAGACAAAATTGATCCGGAAGTAGTCTATGTACGGCATCCGTTGATGGATTAAGGAGGGAGCTAATGAAAAAATTTTCTCAAATGAAAGCAAATTTCAAGAAAAACAAGAAAAAAAAACCATCCGAACAGTCTACGGATCGTGAAATACGCTTTTCAAGGACCAAGGTAAGAAAAGTTTTAACCATTACCATTTTCGGGGTTATCTTTTTGTCTTTGTTCTTCAATCTTATTTTCTTCATGAAGTATCAAACGATTAGAAATAACGTTGAAGCTTCTGAAAACAAAATTGATGATCAATTACATGAAGTTGAGAACCGAAAAGAAGGTTTTACGGATTCCGTTGTATCGTTTGGACAAGATTTCTTAGATGAATATTATGATGTTCCGGAAAGCCCAGAAGATCGAGAGAAACGTTTAGATACTCTTGGTCGTTATTACGTAAATGGATTTCAAACTTCTGATTTAGAACGTCTGGACGACTTTAAAGGTAGTCGATCTTTAACTGACGCTCGTTATATGGAAACCGAGTACCTGGATGAGAATAAAGCTAATTTGATCTTTGAAGTAAGCTATGAAATTAAAGAAGTTGAAACGGTGGAAAAAGAAGTCACTAAAAAAGATGGTGATGGAGAGAAAAAAGAAACCGTTGAGGAAGAAGAGGTTAATGAAGTGAGGGAAACAGAGCAAATTGTTGTTCCTGTTGTAACAGATGGTGAAGGATATGCCGTAACAGGCAAACCTAGCTTGGTTAATCACCGTTATGTAAGTGATATTACCTTAGATGATCAACCGTTGGAGGGGGATGACCTTACAGCTGCAGAGAATAAACAACTCAACCAATCTTTAACAGATTTCTTTACAAGTTATGGTGTAAGTGACGATAAACTACCGTTCATGGCCAATGTGGAGCAAGGATTGAACGGTCAAATTTTTAATGACTTAAACATCCATAAAGTTACAAAAAAGGAAAATGGATACTATCAAATCATAGCCGATGTTAGTTATCAGAATGAAGAAACATCTTTCAATAGTGTCTACACCTACTACCTTGTAGGTACAAAAGAAAAAGATAAATTCTTTATCGAATCTATTAATCAAGGAGGATTTTAAATGTTTAATTTACAAGATCTTGCTGAAAATCTCATTACGCAGATCGGGTTCATTGTTCTAATCATTATGGTGGTTCGTGCTTTGGTTGCTTACACAAGAGAAGACTGGGGACAGTTCATGTCCGGTTTAGCTCTTGGCGTGCTGTGCTTAGTCCTTGTATTCTTCGGACCTCAGATTGAAGAACTAGCTCGTTCCATTGGTAATGCCATCTTCAACTAATGGAGGTACTCAAATGAAGGGCGAAAACTTTACGAATGAATATAAATATCCGATTAAGATTTACCGGATAGGTCAATCCATTGAATTTGCAAATGGTTTAGAGCTTCGAAAACTTGTTTTTTCCATCATTTTAGCAGGTGGGATGTTAGGTGTTTTCCTCGTTGTTGGTTTTACGAGTGAAAGTAATGTCATTCGGTTCATTTTGCAAAACTGGCTAATCATGGTCACACTCATTCCGGCTTTGATTACCTTCATCGTTTTCAATTTGAAATATGACGGTAAAGGGGTTCTCCCTTATATCAAAGATCGTTACAAGTTCTATAAAACCCGAAAAAAAGCGATTGAGCATTTTATTGAAGTACCGACTTCTCAAATGCACAAAGAAATGAAATATGAATCATTCGTTGTTAAAGATAACAAGGGAGGTAAATATGAGTAAAAAACCCTTGCTAGAGTACCCGATTGATCACATTCATAACAATATGGTGTTCAACAAAAACAATGAAGTTTGGGCTTTTTATCAACTTCAAGAAGAGTATTTGAGACTAAATAGTGAAGTTGATTTTAATAGCTATATTGAACGCACAGCTGATTTCCTTTCAAATCATCAATATGATTATCACATCATGATCTTACCCAGACGGTTTGATTTTGAAAATTTCACTGATGTAATCCAAGAAAACATTGTAAAAGGAGAATTTGCAGACATTGGCCATCGTTATTTTGAGCGAGCCAAGGTTACTTTAGAAAATGAAGTTTTCTTGCATGATTATAAAGTGTATATAGCCATTCATATTAACAAAGGTGATGCTGTTGTAACTACGGACGTTTCCGACTTCATGAAAAAGCTTATGAAGCGGATTCGAGAAGATATTTCAAAGGTCATGACTTTCCAATCGGATGTGGAGGATGATTATTCGTATTATGAGCAGCTGGAGCAAAATTTCAGAAGTAAAACAAGACACAGTAAGACCTATGAACCCGTTAAGGAAAAAGAGATTTACAATCTCTTATACTATCAATTTCACCGTACTAGCGACATGTTTGAACTTCCCGATAATCCATATGACTTAACCGAAGGCGTTATTCAAAATCATTATGGATACCTCACGATTTCACACCAAGACTACACAGAGTATATTAGCTTTTTGCCAATGCAGGAAATGCCTGTAACTGTAGAAAACAATCAATATATTCTCGACATTATAGAGAATGTGGACTTCCCCGTTGAATTACAAATCAAATACCATTTCAAAGAGAATCACACGAACATTAGACAGGTGCGAAAGCTTAAAAAAAGGTTTAAAAACTTTGACCATGAGATTCAAACTACGAACACCGCAGATGAAGATACTGTAGTGGATCTAGCTTCTGAACGCATGGGAGATTTATTGGACGATGTGAAAAATGCTGATCGACAGCTGTTATTTATGACATTCACGCTTGTTATTTCAGATCGAGATAAAGAAACTCTTGAAAATAAATACCAAGCATTGCAAACGATATTCAAAAATACAGGATTTAAACTAACTCGTCCTCTTGTTGATCAGTTAACGTTGTTCTCTCAATCCTTGCCAGCATCTTTTACTAATTACAATTACTTTGAGCAAGTCGTCGATGATACTTATTTGGCTCAGTCCTCTATGGACGTAACAAATAAGATTGGAAACCGTTTCGGCATGGTTCTCGGAAAGGTTGTAACTGGTAAAAAATTAAGCAGCGTTGAGCAGTCCAGAGACATTAACAACAACATTGTGGTTTTCAACCCTACACTTACTAAAAAAGCGATCAAAGGTGCTGTTCATACGAACGGAAACATTCTGATAACAGGACCGCCGGGAAGCGGAAAAACCATGTTAGTTAAAAACTTCTTTACGTGGTCCACCTTCTTTGGAACCAAAGTTTTATATGTAGACCCGAAGAATGAATTTCAAAATTACTACAAAGATGCTTTGGAAACTTATGGTGATATTCCCGAGTTTCGCAACCTTTATGAGCGTATCAATTTTATTCATTTGTCCGAAAGTAGTGAGTTTGCAGGTGCTCTTGATCCCCTTGTATTCCTTGAAGGTGATAAGGCTATCCAAACAGCTATGATGATCTTAAACACGCTTGCGGAAGTGTCAGTATCAGGTTCTCGAAATGAATCAGTTCACATTTATGATTCGATTTTAGATGAGATGAACGATTCTGATTTCCCTACTCTTACTGGAGTGGTTGAGCGTATTAAAGAGAAGGATGATACGTTAGGAAAATATATCAGTAAATTTAAATATGGCTTAGGTCGAATGGTATTCGGGGAGAAAGGCTCCCAAGGTCTTGATTTTAAGCGACAGATCAATGTCCTTGGATTGCAGGGATTGAAGCTCCCAAGTTCCGACAACATGAATGATGAAGAACGTATAGGTCTTTGCTTGATGATGTCCATATCGAAGTATGTTCATACGTTCTCTACAAATGAGCAAGAAGATGCTCAAATCATCTTTGATGAAGCATGGACATTAAAACGTTCTTCTGATGGCCAGGAACTTATTGATGAAATGTTACGAACAGGACGGTCCCTAAAGACAGATATTGTTCTTGTGACCCAAGCTTATGATGATTTCAATGTCAGCACTACAAAAGAACAAATAGGCGTGAAATTCGCCTTTAGACCCAAATCTGATGAAGCCATTAATCCGATTCTAAACTTCTTCGATATGGAGGAAAACGAAGAGAATCGAAGTGTCGTGAGTAGTTTGAAACCGGGCATGTGCTTATTTCAAGATCACTTTGCAAGAAACCAAGCCATTGCCATTGATATTCTGTTTGACGAATGGTTTGAAGCTTTCAAAACGACTAATCGATCTGAAAAAGCTGTTGAATATGAAGAAGTTTATAGTTAAGGAGCTGATGGTGTGAAGAAAATCATTACTCTCTCCGTTATGGCGGTTCTCCTAACCGCCTGCGGCGGGAATAAATTAGAGCTTGATTTGGAAAAAACAGAAAATGCTATTGCTGCAGAAGCAGTTGGCCAAAACGTTATTGAGGATGCTGGATATGAAAAAGAAGATATAGAAGTCATTAAAGTATGTGAATCTGTTGAAAGTGGCAAAGAAGAGCAAGGGTTTAGTGGACAATACATTGTTCATTGGCAGACTACAGATGGTGAATATAAAAGAGAATTGTCAATGACGAGTGAGTATGAAACAGGATACAGCACAAGTCGTTTAGAGCCAGTGGAGGACCGTTGTATCACTGTTGACTAAAGGGGTGATTCTTTGAAGAAGAAAGTGAGTTTCCTCTTGTTATTCACGTTCCTTCTAATGTTCATTCCCTCAACGGAAGAGTTTGTCTTTGCCGATGATGGAGAAGAACAACGTGAATCACAAGAATATGGGGAATCTCGTTATGATCTGATGACCTATGCTGATGATAGTTGGTACGAATGGGTTGATAAAACAGGAACAGCTGCAGTTTCCAGTATTAAAAATTTCTTATGGCAGATCAACATTGTAATTACTCAAATTACATTAATGATTATTTTCCAGATGTTTTCCCTAGATATAGTTGAACTCACAAAAGATTCAATAATGGAAATTGCATCGGGAACGGCAGGAGCATTGATTACAAACTTAGGTATGTTTGCCTTTGCAATAGCTTGCTTTGGAGTGGTCATTCGAGCGTATATCCAACAAAATTGGCAAGCCTTCTTTAAAATTGTGACTCTTGTAGTTATCAGCATGGCTTTACTATTCTCAATTTCAAGTGAAAAATTCAACTATGTGGATCTTGCTCATGGTATTTCTGTCAGCTTTGAAAATGCTGTTATGCAGGTGAATCCTTCCCTTACGGATTCGACTAACTATGAAGTGGCCGAAGATGGAAACATTGGCCAACAAGTTTCTGTAGAGGTCGAGAATAAAGCATTTGATGCTTTACTGTATAAACCCTATTTACTACTCCAATATGGTACGACAAATGAACAAAACATTAATGATGAAGGAAGTTTGAACGGAGAAGAATCAAGGATTGAGGAATACTTGAAAGCTAACCCAGCTACAGAAGATGGAATGGAATTAAGACAGGATATAGCGGAACGAGAATTTAATGAAATTCAAAATGAAAATATCTTCGCCGGAAATGCCTTTAAAATTTCCGCCTATATAATGGGGACCATCTTTTCAACCATTATTCAGGCGATTGTATTCTTTTTCCTAGCTCTAATGAGAATCATGTTACAGTTTGCTTTTGTCTTTGTGTTGCTGTTAGTACCGTTTATCCTCTTCATGAGCATTTTCCCTACTTTTGAGGGGCTTGTGAACCAATATCTAAAAGGAACTTTCATGCTAGTGATCTTTAAAGCCATAACAGTTTTTCTTGTACTGGTTTCCACTAGTTTCATCACATTAAGTTATGAAATGGTAAACATGTCAGACGATATTTACTATCGAATTTTCATCCAGACCATTTTCAGTATTTCGATCATCTTCATGTATATGAAACGTCAATTCATGATTGACATGTTGAATGGTGCTACACCATCTCTTGCAGGTATGGGAGCAGGTGAAGGTATGGGCCGCCAGGGTATGCGCCGATTTGGAAAGGGTGCTGCTCACACTAAAAAAGGTGGACAAAAAGCATTAGCCGGAACAAAGAAAGGTGGAAAAGTTGCTAAAAAAGGCATTGTAGGAACAGGAAAGGCATCTAAATCCATCGCTCAAAAGTCATCTAGTATGTACGATAAAGCGGGACAATATGCTTCTGCTAAATCAGGTCGAATTGGTCAGAAATTAGGCGGTAAAATGCAACAGGCCAAAGAACATATCAAAAATACTCAATATGGTGAAAGTCCTAATCAAGAAAGTCCTAATCAAGAAAGTCCTAATCAAGAAAGTCCTTACCACAGTAAAGATCAGAAGGATTATGGACAGAGCAATAGACAAGAAACTGCCGTTCAGAAGGATAAACAGCAGAAAGTTGTTCAAAACAATATTCAACAAACTGAACAATCTTCTAATGGCAACGTTACACCTATTCACCATTCTAATGAAAGGTCCATGAGGAACCCAAGGGTTGCTAAACAGAATCTTCAAGATTCGTCACAGCTTCAAGCTGTTTCATCCAACAATCAGAACAAGCAGACCAAACAATCATCACCGAACCCCGGCAGGAAGTCAGATAATAACACCCAAAGTAAACAATCACCTTCTAATCTTAACGAGAAATCTGGACAGAAAAATCATAGCCAACCTACTTCATATAATCGTCTAAACTCACAATCTAGCAATATAAAGAACAATCAAAATCAGACCCAATCAGTGAAGAAAAAAAATCAAAGCAGACATACAGGCCGTAGTCCTTACAAAAGGAACCAATTTAATGAGGGACAGCTAAATAATGGAACAGCTGAAACACAAAATGCAGACCGGAATCGATCGAAGATTAAGAATAACTCTTCCGCACGCCTAAATAAAGAAGGCCGGTTAAACAGATCATCGTTACTGCATGATAATGATCATTAATAGGAAAGGAAGGTCTTGATAATGGAATTGGTTAAACAATATGCGAAACGTAAAGCACAAGCAGCTGCTTTAGCTATTTTCCTTAAAATCATCCTTCCTATCCTTTTGTTTTGTGGCCTTATATTCGGGGTTATCTTTATGATTTTAGCCATTCTAGGAGGTTCCACAGATAGTGATACCGGAATTGAAGGAGGACAAGCTATAAATTTAAGTTCGGAAGTCTTGTCCTATAAGCCGGATGTGGAGAAATACGCATCAGAATACGGTGTAGAAGAGCATGTAGGGGTTATACTTGCGCTCATGATGCAAGAGTCCGGTGGACGTGGGAATGATCCTATGCAAGCTTCTGAAAGCCTTTGTGGAGCTGTCGGTTGTATTGATGACCCTGATTTATCCATTGAGCAAGGTGTTAAATATTTTTCCGGTGTAATTGAACGTGCTGATGGAAATATAAAATTAGCTTTACAGAGTTATAATTTTGGCGGTGGATTTATTGATTATGTAATGGACCATGGCGGGAGCTACAGCCAGGAGTTAACAATTGATTTTTCAGCTATGAAATATCAAGAGTTGAAGCATACAGGAAATTACTCTTGTATTCATCCGGAAATGCTTCCCGAGGGGGCCTGTTACGGTGATGTTTATTACGTTGATAATGTTTTACGCTACTACGACTATGCGGTAGCGGTGGATGGTAACGGTGAATTTGCTATCCCGATTCAGGGGGCCTTAGATACTACAAGCGAATATGGCATGAGATACCATCCGTTATCAGGAGAATATAAAATGCACACAGGCATAGATTTTGCTTGTGTTGGGAGCGTAACACCTATTTACGCCGCACAATCAGGTAAGGTTGTTTATTCCCAGTTTCAAGGAGCAGCAGGTTACGGGAATTTAGTTATGATTCAGCATGGAGACCAGTTAATCTCCGCATACGCTCATTTATCTTCTTTAAGCGTTGATGTGGGTGATACGGTAAAACAAGGTCAGAAAGTCGGTGTGTGTGGTACAACAGGGTCTAGTACAGGTCCTCACCTCCATTTAGAAATGAAAACCTCCTTATGGGATGGACATATGAACCCGGCTCAATTCTTTGGTTTAGGAGAATCATAATGAAAAAGGATATGGCATTAAAAACAATTGTCTTAGTTATTGGGATAGGTTTTGCGGTCCTGACTTGGTTTGGTTTTCGCACTATTGACGATCAGGCCCAACAGATTGACAGCTTAGAACAACAGATTGAAAAAAAAGATAATCAGATTAGTTTTTTAGAAGAAACTAATCAAGAGAAGACGGAAGTAAATGAAGGTTCTTCCGGCCAGAAAATTCAAGACTCAGTTGAAATCTTTGTGGAATCCGTTTTTGAAGTTCAAGAAGGGAACTATCAAGATCGAAAAGGACAAGCAGAAACAGTCTTAACCCAGTCCATGCTTAATGAAATCTTTCCAGAAGATGATGAATATACGGTGATGTATGAGTATGCTGTCGATGAAATTCATTCTTATGTTGATCAAAAAGAAGAAGAAGCCAGCGCTTTTGTTACTTTTGAGCAAGAGGTTACAAATACAAAAAATAAGAAAGAAAACGACAGTTATGTAACGATCGAAGTTTTTCTTCAGAAAGAAGGAGAACGTTGGTTAATCAATGAGTTTAAACAAATCCAATCTGAACCATTATAAATACTGAAATAGGAGTGTTTAGATGAAAAGTACGGGCATTGTACGTAAGGTCGATCATCTGGGGAGAATTGTTGTTCCAAAGGAGATCAGAAGGACTTTAGGAATAGAAGATAAAGATCCATTAGAAATCTTTGTAGAAGATGACAAAGTTATTTTACGTAAGTATCAACACCTAAAAGCTTGTGCCGTAACTGGGGAAATCAGGGAGGATAATGTTGAATTAGCTGGGGGAATAACTTTAAGTCCTAAAGGAATCAAGGTTTTGAATGATCAGTTAGAAGGTCTTAATTACTAGCCCTTAAAATAAACCATAGCCTAAAAATTCGAGTGCGGGTGTTAAAAAGAAGTAATCTCACATGTTCTCAGTTGCATTGAAATGGACGATACCCCGAAAAAGTTTATTTCGATGCAACACAGAGGATGTGAGAAACATCGAAAATTCCAATATACCTGTTTCACTGCCATGTATTTTTAATTTAAATACTACAGGAGGAATATGAATGAGTTTGCACATGAGGTATTTAAATGTGAGATTAAAGGCAGATCGTGAAGCTCGGGCCAAGCAAGTAGAGGAACAAATGTTAGCTTGGGAACATGAAGAAAAACTTGAGAATCAAATGAAGGAAATGAATGTGAAATTGCGAAACTCTCTAACTGCAGATAATGTAAACTTTGATACTCTGGGTCGTGAAAGTGTTGTTGAGAAGTTTGAGGAAATCGCTACGATTAAGAATCAGCAGCTTGCGAACATGGATGATAACTCCCCTTATTATGACCGTTTGCGATCTGAAGCAGAGGATATGCACTATAGTTTGATGGCTTTGGATGAAAAGCCTGATTTAACAGGGATGGATGCTGGGACAAATGAGGAGCACCTTGAAAGATTTGCAAATGCAATATACTGATCCGGAATTTGAAATCCATCATAACCCAAGGGAAGTTGACTTGGAATGGACAAGAGCTTATCGAAATTTTCAAGAACTAGAAAGAGCGTGGGATAGGGAAATTCAAGCAGGCGGTGATCCTGCAGAAGTTGAAGATTAAGGATTAGATAATGATACAATAATTGTATGTAAATAATCTTGTAAGGGGAAGAAGATATGACTAGATTAAGTGAAATAGATAGATATAAGGGACTTCGGTTTTTCGTTAAATTTGTGAATGAAGAACATTTAGATTCACTTCTTGAAGGAAAGCTATATATGAATACTCTAGGTCATTTTATCGAACAAGAAAAGGCCACTAAAAAAAGAGGTCAAGGCGATAAATATGAAGGAGCATATGTGAGCCCCGTACAGAGATTGCAACTTTTTGATAATGAAACTGGTCAGCTAATAGCAACATCTAAAAGTGGAGTACTACATGAGAGGTATGAAAGGGTAGAAACGATCCCTGTTTTTTGCTTCACAGTTTTTACTGCAAAGGATTTTAAAGTAAATGAAGAAAAAGAGGATGGAGCTTCTTTTGTGTTAGATATTCCAGAAGAAGAACAAGAAAAGATACTGGATAACTTTGGTGATAAAGCGGTATTATTGCCTAATTCATTCCTTAAAAACCTTGAAGAAGATGCTAATAATCAAAAACTGGAATATATTATACGCTCAGTTTCATATGAAGATTATACAGTTGGTGATCCAGTACGAAGAAAAAAATTTGAAGAGGGTTCTACCGATATGATTACTTGGAAAGATAGCTTTTTTGAATATCAGCGAGAAGCTCGTTTCGCAATACTTAATCATCATTCACATGATCCGTATGAGTTTCAAATGAGAAGTCTTAGAGAGGAATCAAACACAATAGATGCAGAGAAATTTTTAAAAAACTGCTCCATCGAGGTAAAAGATCGGTCCTTTCACAATGATTAAGGGCCGATCTTTTACTTATTAATACCAGGACCGACGTTGAGGTTCATAAGGTTTAGCAGACGATCCATAAAGATAATCTTCCATACATTTCTTTGTTTGTTCTTTAAGTTGAGCAGATGTAAATTCCATCTGGCCGGTTTGGTTTCCAGTTTTCCATTGATAGCGGGAGATTCCTTCATCATGACTTAATATAGTAAGGTCTATATGGTGGACCGAATACATTTGTTGTCTGACATGGTTGAGGTCGTTTTGAACGGATCCGGTCATTACATCTAGTTTATCTAAATACACATTTTTCATCTTAAAGTCTTCAAATAGCTTTTTGTCGTTTTGAAATACCTTCAGAACAAAAGGCAAAATGACAGCTTTAATTAATAACTTCTTAACTGTTTGGTCCAACGTTTTCACCTTCATCTTTCAGTCGAATAATTACCACTTCCAGAACTTCCAACCTTTACGTTCTCTTCTCATTTCTTCGAGATCATTCAACACTTTTGTTAATTTTTTGTCCATTTCATTCAGGCCATTATCTTTTTCTTTAGCAGCTGCACTTTCTAATGGAGCCACTAAAAACTTTTCAATCCTCTTATTAATGCCATCAAGCAAATGACGATCCCGGGCTTCCAGACGCTCGTCCAATTTTTTTATGAGCACTTGAGATTCATGCTTTCCATCTTCTTTTCCTTTTAGATATGCCCTTTCGACAGCTTCATCAATAAGCTCTTGTATATCTTCTTTAGAAAACGTGTTATGAACGGGTTTTTCTTCAATAACGCTTAGTGTCTTTTCAGCGTTTTCTCGATCCTTATATAGCTTTGCAATAGCATTTATAGCGTCTTGGCGATTTCTCTTCTTTTCGATCAATTTCTTCAACTCAAAGAACATGCTAATATCTCGATCATAATAAATGCGTTGGTCGTTTTCATTCCTTTGAAATTCATAGCCTTTTTCTTCTAACGCTAACGCCCATTGACGTAAGGTGCTGGGCTTAATATCAAGCTTTAGAGCTACCTCTTTAGCAAAAAAACCAAAGTTTTGGTTCACGTTCATAACGCATTCACCTCTTTAATTAAACGTACCAACGTAGAACTGAAACAGCAAGATAAATCCTTCTCTATTTTCTGACCACCTTTGACGTTATTTTTACCGACCCGTTCGCCTTAAGGCGATTCGTCTTTCTTAAAGAAAAACACCATTCATAAATGTAACTTTACAAATTTGGGTAGCCTTTTCATTTTACTGATTAATCAAATTTGAGAAGTGTAATTTATACAGTAGGTACTTTAACTCAATGATGGTTATAGTGAAAAATCTTCTAAGGCCTGATCTACCATGTCATCACTAATGCCGATGTAGTTTAACGTGATGGACGGGCTGGAATGACCAAAGATCTGCTGCAACATGGCCACATCTTTTGTTTTCTGATAAAAGTGGTACCCGAACGTTTTGCGCAAGGTGTGCGTGCCGATCGGCCCGGGGACCCCGCAGACCGCCGCAGCTTCATGAATAATGCGCCAGGCTTGGATCCGATCAATCGATCCTCCTTTTTTGGAAGGAAACAAAGCATCGGAGGCGGCTTTGCCACGAATGTACTTATCGATTTCACTGCGTAAATTGGGTGTCATTTTGATTTTTCGGATGTTCCGTGTTTTCTTTTCTCGGATCCGAAGATAGGATGTGTCCTGGACATCCAGCACCCGTAGGGGCAAAATATCGCTGATTCTCAGGCCGGAATTGATTCCAAAGGTAAATAAAAAATAATCCCGGTAGCTTTTGTGAAGTAAATACGTTTTCATCTCTCGGATTAAATCCGGGTCCCGGATGGGTTCGACGCTCTGTTGGCCGAGACGTGGGGGCAATTAGATCACCTCTTATATGTTGTTTAGAATACAACTTTTATTATATTATGTTTCATTATACCATGTAGAAACCCATATAAAAGCCCGGATATCCTTGTTTTATCAAGGATATCCGGACTTTGTTCGTTCGTTTTCAAATGAAACATAATAAACATTATGTTGTATAAATATTGAGAATGAAAATAATTGATGTTATCTAGTAAATGGAAGCTCAATTAAAATAAACAATTCGATCTCCTTTTTCATTTAGAATAGTAAACTTGTTTAGTTTTTTTAAGAGGGTAGGAATGGAAACCTTTTGATCTTTTTCTCTTAACAAATTAAGAATTAAGGCTATTGCGCCAGTTATTTGCGGCACGGCCATGGATGTACCTGTTAACTTTGCGTATTTTCCGCCAGGAATAGTGGAAAAAATATTGGTCCCTGGAGCCACATAATCAACATTTTTGTTAGTGTTTGAATAATGGGCTACTTTATCGCTTCGATCAATCGCTCCTATTTGTAGTACCTCTTTATAAAATCCAGGATAAAGGATTTCGCTAGTACTCCTTCGTCCGTCTCCTTCATTGCCAGCTGCAGCTACACTTAAAATACCGTGTTTGTAAGCTTTTTGAATAGAAGAATGAAGGGCTTTTTTGTTTCCACTTCCTCCTAACGACAGATTTAGAGTTGTGACTTTTTCATTATTGGGCCCTCTCCATCTAATAGCATAATCAATCGCCCTTATTAATGACTGATAATCTCCAGAATTGTTTTCTTCTCCTATGACTTTTAGTATTAATAATTTCGATTTGGGAGCTATTCCAACAATCCCCTTACTATCGTCTTTAGCAGCTACAATCCCGGAAACGTGAGTCCCATGGATACCTCCATCTTGGACATTTGATTTACCACCTATATCTGTGAAATTACGTACGTCTATTATATTGTCTTTGAGATCAGGGTGAGTCACATCACATCCTGAATCGATAATGGCATTAACTACACCTTTGCCCTGTAGTGAATCTTTCCATATGTCAGGAGCGTTCATTCTAGTAACCCCATAAGGTTTTGTATGAAATTCTGAATCTACTCTCACTTGTGGAGTGTGTATTCTTGTGTTCATTCCAATCTCCTTTTTTATTAGCTTCTGTAGTAACTCAGATTACTCTAAAACTTTCACGTATTGATCACTCGCTGTAATATATAATCCACTTTTCAATTGGTACATCTTATATCCATCCACCAATAATTCCTCTTTTAAAGTGAAAACTTCTCCGGCAGTTACCGTAGTGTATTTGGCATCCCAATCCGGGCGGTCGTAAACCCAAAGGGAATCTACTTCAATTACAATTCTTTTGCCAGCAATTGTTTCAGCATCTTCATCTGTTTGCATTTCTCTTTTAAATCCTTCCCAATCATTCAACAAACGATCGGGACAATTTTTCCCTGTCCACTTTTTGTGAGTAACTACATTAGTGTAAGGAACATTGAGGCTTTCTTTTAATAATTGAATAAGGCTAATAGCTTTCTCTTTAGTTTTAGTAAAAGATCCATCTTCGTTTACGCAAAGTTCGATACCGATGGACTGAGCGTTCCCTTCGCTTCCTGCATGCCAACCTATTTCATTGGTAGGAAGGTGTTGGATAATCTGCTTATCATCTACTGTATAATGCCAAGAAACTTGCCGATCTTGAGCATCTTCCCCTTTGACGTAAATTGCATGCATCTCAGCATCGGCGCCTGTGTTTGTATTAGCTGTTTCGTGAATGGTGATATGTGTTGCATTTAGATGATCTCCTGGACGATTTGTATTCGTGACGGGAATTAAATCTTGTTTGATTTCCATATAGTACCCTCCTATTTTTTCTTTTCAAGCACGTTCTCCAGAATGCGTATAGCTGTAGTTAGGTTATCTATTCTCTTTTCAAATCTAGTTAATAGATATATAGCTACCAAAGTAGGAAAACCATAATTACCTAGTAATACTGCCCAATCTGGTAAATTCTCCATATCTACTTCCCCCTTACTTACATTAGAAAGATATAAAAGCCTAATTAAATCAACCTATGCTTGTATAAATGTGGCAAAATTTGTAGTAAAATAATTAAAAAGGGAACATTTGTTCGCATTATTGGTTGATGTTCGTTCTGTTTTTCTTCTTTATATAGTAGTTGCATGATAAGGAGGGCTTGTATGGTGAAGAAAAAACAGGAGAATATCCTTCAATCTTTTCATGGAGAAAATTTACAATTTTTTTCGAATCCCTTGATCCAATCATTTATGAGTGAAGAGGATAATGAAGAACTATTTAGGAAGTCTATTTATGAAAATAACCTTGAAGCGTCTCACCTTCTTGATCAACGCTTTCAGGAATTTTATTTAAAGGTTCGTTTGATTCATTACACAGATAAATTAGCTCGTTTATACGTGAAATCCTATGGTGAAAAAAGGAGAAAACTCTATTCAGAGTTAACATTCGACACATCTGTACAAGATGGGCCGGAAGGAAAGGTATCAATTAAAGATTTGTACCCTCATCCTCAGATCCCTCTTGTAGATGAAGCTACACACTCTATTGAAGACATTTTACCAACAAAAAAAATGGTCCAGATATATAAGTCATTTAGTAAACAAAAACAAATGATTCTATATCTATGGGTTTACTTTCAGTTATCTATTAAAGAAATCGCAGAAACACTTTATTGTTCCCCCCAAAATGTTTCTAAGTTGAAGGCTAAAGCGTTAAGCCAACTACGAGAAGGAAGTGACTATCATTGAATAAGAATAAAATTATCATGGAAGTATTAGATGGAATGAATATGAGAATTGAAAAAGGAGCAAAGGGCACGGGTTTTCAGGATAGAGAAGATTTAAAACAAGATATCCATATGCGTCTTGTTAAGGTTGCTCATGAAATGGATGTTATATCCTTCTGGACGTTTAAACGGAACTTTGAAAAAAAAACTGATAATGGTTGAAAAAACACTACTACTTCTTCTTTTATAGATAGACCAACAAAAAAGGAGAGTTTTAAATGAACATTGATAACCAGTCAATTAACTCGAAAGCTGCTACAAGATGGATTGAGATGGTCCAGAAACAACTCATTCGTGAGAACCCAAGCGCACTACCGGAATATGGTGTGGACGGGTCCTACGGTCCTGAAACCGTAAAATGGGTTGAAAAATTTCAAAATCGTAAAGGTCTTGTGGTGGATGGAAACGCTGGGCCGAACACTTTATCGACTTTGCGTTCTTCCATCGCTTTACTACCTGGTATGGAAGGAAGAGGAGTCGAACTACTTCAAAAGGATTTGTTGTATTTCTATATTCAACAAAGCACCGTTGATGGAAGTTATGGTCCTAAAACAGAGCAAGGAGTTAGAGATTTCCAATTTCTAAACGATCTAGTTGTAGATGGAAATGGAGGACCTAATACACTTAAGAAGATGGATGAATACATTACAACATTGGTCATTCAGCGTGGAGATAACGGAAGTCATGTTCGACGTATTCAAAATCAGTTAAATGAACAACAAGAAGTATCATTATCTGTTACTGTGGATGGGAACTATGGACATGGAACTGAATCTGCAATTGAAAAATTTCAAGAGACCACCAGCCTTACTGTTGATGGTGTAGCTGGCCCTAGAACGAGGTACCTTTTAAATGCAGAAAATACTCCTTTATTTAGTGTTGATAAATTGGAAACTGAACTAGGAAATTTCGGTTTTACATTTAAAGAATCCTCAAAAGCTGACCTTGAAAGATTTTCCACCTTATTCCGTAACCATCCAGAAGTGGTGAAAGTAATGGATGGAGACAATTTCGCTAATGTTTATACTGCAGAAATGGACTATCCAGAAGGCAGCAAAGA
Source organism: Halobacillus sp. ABD4_316 (assembly GCF_056161385.1). Lineage (NCBI taxonomy): Bacteria > Bacillati > Bacillota > Bacilli > Caryophanales > Bacillaceae > Halobacillus > Halobacillus sp. ABD4_316. The sequence goes on along the minus strand of NZ_JBSWZA010000011.1, from coordinate 1,442 downwards.
TAACGAGGCAGTATTTGTTGTGGCTGATGTTGAGGGGAAATCAAACCTCTCTGTTTCAGGACAATTCTTTAAAAATAGCGAGGAATTAAAGACTTTCGCTGTTATAGATGTTTTTGGAAATCTTCCTAGTGACGATGTAGAAATTAAAACTTACAACATTGATAACTCTGGGGTTTCAGTGGAAAGTGTATCAGAAAGAAACGTAGATTTAGAAAATTCGATATTACAATCCCAAATAACATTTCAAGAAGCAGTACTCGAATCCAAAGCGACAGAAGCAAAGCTTATGTTTTTTGGTAATGACACTGTAAGTTCTCAAAACGGATTTAGTACACAAGGGTATGAAGATATTATTGGTATTTCATGTGGTATTGCTATCAGTGTTAGTGGTAATGTACTTGGAAGTTCAATTGCAGCAACGTTTGGTCTAGCTGCAGGACCTTTAGGTATAACAGCCCTAGTATCAACTGCAATCTTTGCTGTAGGTTCATACTATTTCTGTCAATGGCTTGAAGAGCAATTTTAGTAAACAGAAAGCACTTCATGTGAAGTGCTTTCTTATTATTTAATACAACGTTATATACTTCACTTTAAAGGGAAAAAGTTACCATTGGGAGGTGGGAATATCATGTTGAAAAAATCTTTGGTTGCCTTAATTATATTTGTTGCTATAGCTTTTCCTGCTTTTTACTTCATATCAGGTGAAATAACTGGGGAAATGGTATTAAGGACACTTATAGGCTACATAGCAGCTATTTCTGTCATGTATTTTGTTTCTAGAAAAAAAGAAAAAAAACATGATTGATATTGTTGTTTTAAATAAGAATAAAACCTAGAAAAATTAGACATAAGAAAACACCTCTTAAGTTTTAATACTATACTTAGGAGGTGTTTTCTTATGTGGTTAAATTCATTATTAATTAGAGAAGAAACACACAATATGGGGTAGCGTCAGGAAAATGCAGATATACAATGTTAAGCAAATTAGAAAATCGGTTCCTTTCCAACGTTTAGGAACCGATTTTCTAATTTGCTTTATTAAGTTAAAGCCCCCGATACGTGAAGACTCGATTTCAAGACAAATAAGATGAATTTTAATAATTTAATATATCCTGACCATAACCTACAATTCCAATGATGGCTAAAATGATAAGTACTACACCAATTAACAATGCACTCAAATGTAAGGCTTTTTGGAGAAATGTCTCTGTCTTAAATTTTTTTATTGTAATCAGGCTAATAGCTAAAAGGATTATACCGGTCAACAAAATGTACCCCATCCCCAACTAAATCACCTCCAAATTAAAAGTTGCTTTTCTTTATTGAAGAATAGTTAGCAATAGGTAAGCGTTTGAGATTATCTCCAGCTTTTCCCCTGCTCCACACCGAACGTGCTAGTTTCCCAGCATTCGGCGCTCCATCTAAAGGTATGTACTACATTA
>NZ_JBSWZA010000010.1:0-40662 GCF_056161385.1 Halobacillus sp. ABD4_316 | reverse complement strand
GAAGCGGCTTGGTCAGTCCCGACAAGCATAAGACCAGCACCGCCGTGGAGGGCTTTTCTCCACAGAGGTGTTGGACTTATGACCTCGAGGGACTAGCCGCTGCAACTGGACAAAGACTGAAATGCGGAAGCACCCTGATAGATGCGACAAGCATAAGACAAGGATTGCAGTGAAGCGTTCTTCCTTCACGGAGATCATTGACTTATGTCTCGAGCATCTGGGTGCCGGAGCTGGACTACAAAAAAAGAAATGTGGAAGCGGCTTGGTCAGTCCCGACAAGCATAAGACCAGCACCGCCGTGGAGGGCTTTTCTCCACAGAGGTGTTGGACTTATGACCTCGAGGGACTAGCCGCTGCAACTGGACGACAAAAGAAATGTGGAAGCGGCTTGGTCAGTCCCGACTAGCCTGTGCAAAGAACCAAAACATCCATCATGAAAGAGCTGCAGGAACCTTACAACTACAACAACGAATCCGTTCGACTTGTCCCCTTGCGGTGTTGCCTATCCAGTGATTTTACGTCATTTTGACCTGCACCCTGCAGGGTAGAAGGACAGCCCCTCTACTTAAACCTATGCCGCTGCCCGTCATTTATGAAAAAAGAGGACGGAATCAATCTCCGTCCTCTTCCACATCTTTCCCTTCCATATAGCTTTTCCTTTTGGCAAGTCCCATGACGAGGAACAAAATAAATAAGAATAAATTCAGCCAGCGGTAATCGTCGTAAAAAATAGCAAGGATGGCCCAGATGGATGCACTGATTAAAAAAAGCACGCTGGACAGCAAGGTTTGATTCATCATAATCCCTCCTCTTCTCATTATATAGTCATATACCGAATCTGAGGCTGTAAATTCTTCAGCCTAAAGTCCTAATAAATTCCCGGAAGAAGGATTTACTATATTTTGACATGCCCTTGTCCGATTGTTAGAATTGTTTTGACTATTTTACTTTGATAAAGTACTCACTCAAAAAGAAAGAAGGACTGCATATGGAAACATGGTACTTTGTCGATTCAGGCCATTGTACACCTGCCATCAACATGGCACTGGACGAGGCCCTTATGAATTGGCACCGGGAAGGGGCCATCCCGCCTGTTCTGCGTTTTTACGGCTGGGAACCTGCCGGGCTGTCTGTTGGTTATTTTCAAAAAGTAAAAGGAAAAATTGACTTGGATGGCGTTCAAAAGCATGGGTATCAGCTCGTCCGCCGTCAAACGGGCGGCCGTGCGGTATTACATGACCATGAACTTACATATAGTGTCATCGTATCGGAAAAACACGAGGACATGCCGGATTCCGTGAAAGAAGCCTATCTCGTCATTTCCAAGGGCCTGCTTGAAGGGTTCAGGAACCTGAACATTGATGCAGACTTTGCTGTTCCTGAAGGCAGGCTGGATGTGAACGGGTCAGCTGTCTGTTTTGAAGAACCGTCCTGGTATGAATTGATTGTCGATGGAAAAAAAGCGGCGGGAAGTGCACAGACTAGAAAACGCGGCATCATCCTGCAGCACGGGTCCATCCCGATTGAAGTGGATGATGGGAAGCTTTTTGATATGTTTGTTTACAAAAATGAACGCATCAAGGAAAGAGCCCGCAAAGCTTTCGGCAGCAAAGCCATTGCCGTCAACGAAATCCTCGAAGAGCCTGTCTCTTTCGAAGAAACAAAACATGCATTTAAACAAGGATTTGAACAAGGATTGAATGTTCACCTGGAGCCCTTCCACCTGTCTGAGGAACAATGGGACGAGGTAAGGAAAATCGCCCGGGAACGCTACGAAACAGATGAATGGAACTACGCCCGCTGAGCGGGATAAGGAGTGGTGAACGTGAGTAAAAACCAGGAATACATAAGAAAGCCGGAATGGCTGAAAATCAAGATCAACACCAACAAATCCTATACAGGTCTGAAGAAACTGATGCGCGAGAAGAAATTGAACACGGTGTGCGAGGAAGCCCGCTGCCCGAACATCCACGAATGCTGGAGTGAACGGAAAACCGCTACCTTCATGATCCTGGGGGATACATGTACACGCGGTTGCCGTTTCTGTGCCGTTAAGACCGGGCTGCCGAACGAACTTGACTGGGGCGAGCCGGAGCGTGTTGCGGAATCCGTTGAAATCATGGGACTGAAACACGTCGTTGTTACAGCGGTTGCCCGTGATGACTTGAACGACGGCGGTGCTGCTGTATTCGGTGAAACCGTGAAGGCAATCCGCCGCCGGGTACCGGGATGCACCGTGGAAATTCTTCCTTCTGATATGAAAGGTGATTATGAAAGCCTGCATACCTTGATGGAGGGCGAGCCGGATATTTTCAACCACAACATTGAAACCGTCCGCCGTCTGACGAAGAAAGTCCGCGCACGCGCCATGTATGACCGTTCTCTTGAGCTGCTCCGCCGTGTGAAGGAAATCCGTCCGAATACACCGACGAAGTCCAGCCTGATGGTCGGTCTTGGCGAGACGAAAGAGGAAATCATCGAAGCGATGGATGATCTGCTTGCTCATAACGTCGACATCATGACCATCGGCCAGTACCTGCAGCCGACGAAAAAACACTTGAACGTGGAACGCTACTACCATCCGGATGAATTCGAGGAACTGAAACAGATTGCCCTTGAAAAAGGATTCAAGCACTGTGAAGCAGGCCCGATGGTCCGCTCCTCCTATCATGCGGATGAACAAGTGAACAGCACCTCCGCCCAGCGACGGATCAAGTACATGCAGGGCTATGAGTCCCAAGGAAAAGAACTCGACACAACGAACTTCTAAACAAAATCCCCTTCTCCTGAATCAGGAGAAGGGGATTTATTGATTACCAGAAACCTCCGTACGGGGGACGGCCGTAATAACCTCCGCCTCCGCCTCCATAATAAGGCGGGCGTCCGTAATAAGGAGGTGGATAGCCATAACCGCCGCCGCCAAATCCTCCGTACAAACCTGGAGCCAGGGCACCGCCTAAAAAGCCACCCAGTAACCCACCGGCAAAGGGGCCGAAAAAGAAGAAACGCTCTTCTTCATTCCGGAAGTCTTCTTCTATTCCATAAGGATAAGCATATGGATACTGATTCACTCGTTCTCCTCCTATCCATTCCTGTGGTTATTCACCTACTCTTCACTCTATGTCACCAGCCCGGCCATCGTATAGGCATCTGTCACCAGGGATAGGATAAAATTAACTGTAAGCCCATTCACACCTCGAATAAAATGGGGTATACTTAAAAAAGAAACGCTTGTCTGGCTAGAAAAGGAGGACTATTCATGAATGTAACCTTGATTATTCTCGTCTGCCTCGCATTTTTGACAGCTATCTTCTCAGCTGGATATGATACGAAGCCAGGGCCAAGAAAGTAAAAAAACGCACCCGATGGGGTGCGTTTTTTCATGTCTTATTTGATTAATCCCGGAAACCCCTGCTGCAGTAAAGCATTGAACAAAATGATCGATGCGGTATTGGATAAGTTCAACGAGCGGACTTCGCCGGTCATCGGAATCCGGAGGCAGCGGTCTTCAAGACCTGTTAAGAGCTCCTTCGGTATGCCGTCACTCTCCCGCCCGAAAACAAACAGCTGATCTTTTTTTGCATCACTGAAATCAAAATCAGCGTACGATTTCGTTCCGAAGTTTTCAATGTAGTAGAACTCGCCTTCTGGATAGTTCTCATACAACTCTTCGATCGAGTCATAGTAATGGACCGTCAGTTTAGGCCAGTAATCGAGACCCGCACGGCGCACCATTTTATCATCAGTCGAGAAACCGAGCGGACGGATCAGATGCAGGACACTATTTGTCGCCACACAGGTCCGCCCGATATTTCCGGTATTGGCCGGTATTTCCGGCTGGAAAAGGACAATATGGTTAGGCATCACTTTCACCTCAGTCTAATCGTAGTCAACCAGACCATTATACCATATCGGTCACCCGTTAATTCTGAAAAATTTATACTGAATATCCGGCGTGTAAGCGGTAGAGTCCTCGTACGCCCAGTAGCGGTGCCGGCTGTTTGATGTATGAGCGTTGACCAGAGGCATCCCCTGGGCATCCTTTTTCACAACAAAAGTATTATGATCATACCGCCCGTTTCCTTGAAAGTCATAACAGATGACATCCCCCGGCGCGAGCTGATCCGCCGAGGATACTTCCACGGCTTTCAAGCCTTTACGCGATCCGCTTAAGTACCAGCGCAGCGCATGAGCCACAGTCCAGCTGTAGCTCCACGTTCCATTCCCGTACCACCACCCGCGCGTCCGGTCCCCGGCTCCCCTCATTGGTGCACCGCCGGCCCGCAGACATTGGGAAACGTAATTGGTGCAATCGACTTCAAACTTCTTATAAGCCGGGTTGTAGCTGTCCCACCAGCGGTCCGCATACCGCACAGCCTCCCGGCGGTTGTAGTCGAAGCGTGGATTATCCACCGGCTCTCTCTCCCCCATCTCGAATGTCAAAGGCAAGGAGGAATCCCCGGAGGCGGGAATCTCCGTCACGACTTCGTGATGCACCCACTTCCCTTTGGCCCACTGTCCACGACCTGTGTAGAACCCTTCTTCCAAAAAAACATGGCGCCCACTTTTTACAAGCATGGTCAAATGCAGGTCATAAGCAACATCCACGACGTGATCATAAGCCTTTCTGTGATAAGGATAAATTCGGAAAGTCATCCGCTGGAGCTTGTGACCACGCGCTTCCATGCCCTCCATTTTCCGCTTCAACCATCCTTCTTCCTCCTGATCGAAAACCTGGTCCAGCACTTTCTGCCAGTAACGCTTGATTTCCTCCGTGCTATTCATCCGCTTCCCCCCTCCTTCAGTATATGAAGAGGGGGGGAGGCCATGAAAAAAAGCCCCCGCAGGGACTTTTAATGTTGTATAGCTGTATGCTGTTTTTCGAAATCCAGCAGTTTTTCTTTTTTGTCCAGTCCGCCGGCATAACCGACGAGCTTTCCGTTGCTTCCAATGACACGGTGGCATGGCACAATGACAGAGAAAGGGTTTTTATTCACGGCCCCTCCGACAGCACGGATCGCCTGCGGAGAGTGCAGCGCTAAGGCTACATCCTTGTAGGAGCGCGTTTCACCAAATGGGATCTGGTGAAGCAGTGTCTTCCACACTTTCCGCTGGAAATCTGTTCCGTAACAGTTGAGCGGAACATCAAACGCTGTGCGGATTCCCTGGAAGTATTCCTGCAGTTCTTTTTCTGTCTGAACAATCAATGAATGATCGGGGTCATAAACCAGTTCACCTTTTAGAAAATGCTTCCTTTTCCAAGATTGATAGGCTGGAAGTCGATCTTCATGATGACCAAAATCAATGCGGCAGACTCCTTCATCATTGGCCAGGACAGTCATAGCCCCCAAAGGAGTTTGAAACGTGTCGTAATATAGAAAAGTATGATGGTTCATAGCCAACCCCTTCTTTATTAACAGTTTTTTCTATTATACTAGAGCTCTAGTGGATTGAAAAGGTACAGGAGTTGATTACGTTTGAAATTGCAGCCCTTTTTCCATTTCATATAAGACCTGTTCATCTTCTTCCTTTTCCATCGCTTTCTCAATGGCCTCAAAACAATCGGAACGGCCGATTTTCCCGAGTCCCCACGCGGCGGTTCCGCGTATGACCGGCCTCGGGTCGTGATTCATTAATCGGATCAGTTCATCAACGGACGTTTCGTCACGGTAATGAGCCAGCGCCAGAATCGCATTCCGCTGAATCGGCTTTTTGCCCCGCCACGAGCCGGAAATGAACCCGAATTTCTCTTTGAACTCCCGGTTGGAAATGGACAGGAGCGGTGTAAGCTTCGGCTTGACAACCTCCGGATCCGGCTCGAATTCTTCATGATTATGAAAATCTTTCTTCCGGTTCTTTGGACAGACGGTCTGGCACGTATCGCAGCCATAGAGACGGTTGCCAATCACTGTGCGGAACTCATCAGGCAGAAAACCCTTCGTCTGCGTTAAAAAGGCGATACAGCGCTGAGCATTCAACTGGCCGCCCTGGACGAGGGCTCCGGTCGGGCAGGCGTCCACACAAATGTTGCAGTCGCCACAGCTGTCATCCACCGGCTCATCAGGAGCAAAAGGAATATTCGTTACAAGTTCTCCTAAATATACATATGAACCAAACTCCGGAGTGATCACGGCACAATTTTTTCCACTGAATCCAATCCCTGCACGCTCCGCTACAGCACGATCAGAGAGCTCCCCTGTATCCACCATGGATTTCAGTTCCACTTCCGGAAACCTCTCTTTTATAAAAGCACCGAGCTTGTGCAGCCGGTCCCGCAGCACATCATGATAGTCCTGTCCCCAGGAGGCCCGGCAGAAAATCCCCCGCCGTTCTCCCTTCACACTGCGCGGGGCATCTTTCATTTTTGAAGGATACGCAAGAGCAATGGAAATAATCGACTGCGCGCCCGGCAGAAGGCGGCCGGGCTCGGTCCGCTCGTCCACCTCCCCCTTTTCGAAACCGGACTGGTATCCGAGTTCCTGCTGGCGTTTCAAACGGGCTTTCAATTCTCCGAACACATCAGCAGAAGCAAATCCGATTTTATCGATGCCGATTTCTCTGCTGTAGGTGATCACTTCTTCTTTAAACTGATGAAAATCCACCCGGACGTTCTCCTTTCTAACGGATATCTTTCACGGCAGCTGTCCGAATCCGGTTCATAGCTGCTGCGATTTCAAATCTTCTTGGTCTCGCCAGCTCCCCTGGATGCTGGTCTTTAAACGGACCGAAGGAAGCGAGGCCTTTCGTGTCCAGCTGCTTTTCAATCTGATCCAGAAGTGCCGGCAGACTCTGCTCAGTCTTCAGCCGGCCTTTTTTATCGAGATGCAGAAGGACATCGGCAATCAGACGTGTCTGTGAGGCATCGACCAGTTGTTCTACACCGGAAAGATCGATTTCTTCATGACCCATCAGCAGCTTGAACAGCCCTTTAGCCTGCACTTTTTCCTTTTTTCCTTTTCTCGTCTGCAGCGTATTCGGAAGAAAGGCACGCTGTGGAACGCTGCCGAAGTGTTCTTCCCCGGCTGATTGTCTTTCTGACGGATACTTCGCGGCAATCTCTTTCGCTTTCTGCGTGACGTTGACCGGGACATACTGATCCATCATGATAACGTCATCCGCTGCCTGGAAGTAGTCGCCGGAACCTCCCATGACGAGAATCGTAGAAACATCAAGATCGTCTCTCATCTGTCTGATTTTATCAATGAACGGTGTGATCGGTTCTTTTTCCTTTACGACAAGCTCCTGCATCCGTTCATCACGGATCATGAAGTTGGTGGCACTCGTATCTTCATCGATCAGCAGTGTGCGTGCCCCCGCCTCAAGCGCCTCCATAACGTTGGCCGCCTGGGAGGTGCTGCCGCTTGCGTTTTCCGTAGAAAAAGCCGTCGTGTCCGTTCCGTGCGGAAGATTTTTAATAAACGGCGAAATATCCACCTTGGTGACCTGACGTCCATCTTCTGCTCTTACTTTCACACTGTCCGGATCTGTCAGGACATATTCACGTCCATCCCCTTTAATGTGAGGATACACCCCGCGCTCGATGGCATTCAAGAGGGTACTTTTACCATGGTACCCACCACCGACGATGAGGACGATCCCTTTTTTCAAGGCCATCCCTGTCAACGGCTCCTGACGATGGGGAATCGTGATTGAGACGCGGGTTTCCTCCGGGCTCTCAAAAGGAACGGCTTTTTTCATCGGGCGCTGGCTCACTCCGCTCTCCCTTGGAAGAACCGCCCCGTCTGCCACGAAGGACATCCAGCCGTTTTCACGCATTGCCTCTAAAAGGGCATCGTGCTGATCGGCAAGCTGACAAACTTCCTCCAGCTCGCTGTCTTTGACAGTAAACACAGACTGCTTCAGCATCTCAGGAATCACAGAGAAAAACAGCTTTTCCGCCTGCTTTCCATTGATGCGCCGGCCATTTGCGGGCAGGCCCACCGTCAGGCAGATGATGATATCTTCAGGCATCAGGGTGACCGCAGTCCGTTCTAAAATTTCCTGGCCCGGCTGATCAATGGCGACCATTCCGCTTTTTCCTGAGCCCTTCACACTGAACTGGGTTTTCTTAATCGTATCCGCTGCCGCTCTCGCAAAGGCATCTTCTGCGTACGTTTTTCGACTCTTCGTCTCTTTATATTCGGCAGGAACAGGTCGTCTGCTCTGAGGCACCTGAATCCTGATTTTCGATGGAGCCGCAAATGGATCTCCCTGCACATAGTCTATATGAAGCGTATAATCCTCGAAACTGTACGTCCCTTGAATCTGCTTATATCCTTTGTAACTCTTACCGTCGATCTGCTTCAGCATCGTTTGAAGTTTTTTCATTCCGGCATCCTCCTGTCTTCGTTCTATTATAGGTTGTATCCATTTTTCCACATTAAAAAACGCAATGCTTCGTTACCCATTTAACGAAACACTGCGTTGGTTCACATAAGTATAAAAAATAATTGCATCACAATAGTGAATGGAGCGGGTGAAGGGAATCGAACCCTCATCATCAGCTTGGAAGGCTGAGGTTTTACCACTAAACTACACCCGCATATGAAGAGCTGAGTTGTCCGTACAACTTCCCTCATCTATATTTGTTATGATAACATCCGAATTCTATCGATGCAACATGATTTTTACGTTTTTTTGTCGAAATCTTAATAGCAGCTTTACAATGTTATGGGGTCATAGTTTAAAAGCCTGATAGGCCTACTATACCCGGATGGTCTCTTTTTTATACATATAAAAGCAGACTGCCGGGGAAAGCAGTCCGCCTGGAACTAATCCTTCTGCTTATGCTGGAAGACGTAGATGATGGAAAATACGAGAAAAGCGGTGAAATGCAGGGAGTCAATGAAGAGTTTAAACAGCTCAAACAGATCGGTTGTATTCATCTCAATCACCTCCACAATCCTGATGGACGAGGATGTGTGCGGGAGGAAAGCTGCATCTGGAGAGGTATTCTGGCGCATGTAATGCCGAGTCTTCTTATTGTCCCCGGACGTGCCGGCTTTATGCAGGCCAAATAAAAAGAAGAGCCATTCAAATGGCTCTTCCTCCGTCTGACTTATAGAATCAACGTGTTCTTCAAAGCAGCGATCAAGTTTTCAAAATCCTCATTCACTTGGGCAGCGACATCATTTTTCTTGTACTCCTCGTCCTGCTCCATGGAACTGACAGGTTCAATGAGCACTGTCCGGTTTTCCATAAATACGATTTCAATTTTTCTAGGAGGTGTATTTTCATTGAGGCTGTATTCGTCGAAGTACTCCTTCATAGAAATGATTTTATCCGCAAACAACGTTTCCTTTTTCAATGACATATCCGGCGATAAGCTTAAGGCTGTCAGCGTGCGGTCATTTCTGTTCACAATAAACAGGTGCTGCTGATCCGAATCCAGAACTTCCAGGCAGCGGTAATTGTCTGACTCGAAGATTTCCTCGGTAAACTCCAAAACAGCGGCCGTCCTCAGTTTACTAAGCTTGTCTGTACTCAACCTATCTTTTACAGCAATGGACATAAATGAAGAACCTCCTTATTTGTTTTACATTCTCCACATCCCCGTTTTATCTCCATAAAAAACTGAAAAACAGCAAAATAAACAAAAATTACCATGTCGTTGATGATGAATCATTCAAATGATTTACGATTTCGACAAAACGTGAGGAGACTCGCTCTCACCTGACAGCCACTATCAAGACAACCGCTCAGAAATCAATTGGAAGGAAAGGACAGCTTCCTTATAAAAGTCGATTTTCTTGTCCTCCATCATCCGGTCCAGTTTGGACTCAGCACTGGAAGCAATCTGCTCAATCTTCTTATCATCCGTAAGCTCAATCAACCGCTTCAACATCTGCTTCTTCTGCTTTGTATCTTTTTCAATCGTTTTCCACTGCTCTTCCGTTTCCGCTTCCAGATCATTCAAATCATCCGTTACCCCTTTACCAAGGCCGGACACGAGTTCTTTCATCTCGTCATTGTCTTCAATCGTCCGGAGCATCTGATTATCCACGCGCTCATAATCCGGACGGTTCTCCTCTGTTTCCTCTTCCTGTTCAATAAAAACCTTCTCATAGCTTTGATCCTGTTGAATGATCGTCTGGGCACTTTCCGTCTCCCCATGATTCTCCCGATCCATCTCTGTCAGCTGCCACACACCAAAACCAAGGAGAGCAATCCCAAGAATTGATGTGCCCTTTATAAACCTGCTCATATCCTCTCATTCCTTATTGCCCATATTTTCTCTGAATTTATATTTTTCCGACAAACTCATGTCATCTAATTGTAACATTCGTTGAAAATACTGTAAATGAGCATAAAAAAAGAGAAGTCTGTCCTAGACTTCTCTTTTACAGGTTTTCAATAAATAAGCGGATCACATCAGCTCCACCAATGACTGTCCCAAGCGTACTTCCCAGATTCGCAAGCACGACTACAAGCAGAATTCTCGTTACTTTGTTCTGCCAGAAGCCTTTTACCGTCGTAACATCATCGGAAAGCGATTCAAAATCCCCCACATTCGGCCGTCGGAAATAGGCTTGTACAATCCCGGCAAACCAGCCGGCTGCAAGGAGAGGATTCAGCGATGTAATCGGCGCAAGTAGAAATGCGGCCACAACTGCGAGTGGGTGTGCCAAGGCTGCCGCTGCTCCTATCGCTGAAAACGACCCGTTCCAAAGGATCCAGCTGATTGTCTGCTGGGTACCCGCGGCTGGATTGGAGAGGAATGTATATAAAATAATCGATAAAATTAATATCGGGATCGACCACCCGATGATTTTGGGCGCTTTTGATTTAGACGGCCGCTTTTTCAACGCTTTCAAATCATGATCGTTATAAATCTCTTTCTTAATCCCAGGCACGTGAGCCGCTCCGAGCACAGCAACCACTTTCTCTCCGGGCGCATCCTTGATTTTCTGAGCCAGGTACTGATCCCGCTCATCAATCAACGGCTTCTTCAAGTCCGGGAAATGATCGGTCAAATCCTGAAGCATGCCATCCAGCATATCCTGGGACTTCATTTTCTCCAGCTCTTCCTCAGAAATTTTGTCATTGCTGAAAATGCCGTAGAAGATCGACATTAAGAGCTTCGACTTTCCACTCCAGCCAAGATTGCCCCAGATCCGGGAGAATGTCACCTGGATGTTCCGGTCGGCGAGCACCAGCTCTGCCCCTGTGTCTTCTGCAGATTCAATTCCCTGGATCATTTCCTGACCCGGCTGAATGCCAAACTGCTTCGCCATCCGCTTTTGGAACGATGAAACAGCGAGGTTCACTAATAACAGCGTCGCTTTTTTACTTTTAATCACTTCAAAGATGTCCGTATTCTTCCACCGGTCTCCGTCCCTGATGGACTGGTAGCGCTGTTCGTCCAGCTCCACACAGACAGCATCCGGCTGTTCCTGTTCAATGACCTGCTTCACCTGCTCCGCACTTTGTCTGGAGACGTGAGCCGTGCCGATCAGAATATATTCTTTTCCTTCTATCGTTAATCTGGTCAAGTTATCTTCCATAGCTGTCATAAAACCTTCCTTTACCAAGTACTCACCCTCCTGCCTGTTTCCCACAGAAACAGGACCCTCTCCATTGTATCAAAGATTCTGACCTTTTTAACAAAAAGAAAAAGCCAGAGGCCTCTCTGACTCGATCTCTTCTTCTTATTCAAGATCCTGCATGATGCCGTCCGGCCAGCTCCCTGCTGATTTTCTCAGCAATCCTCGATATATCCTCTTCAATACGTGCCGCACTGAACCTCAGGACGGTCCACCCGTGATTTTTCAAAAAGGCATCCCTTTCCCATTCCATCTCCCACTCATCGGGAGACACCAAATACTCGTGCTCCACAGCTTCGATCGCAATTTTCAACTCAGGAAAAGCCATATCGATTATGAATTCCCCTTCCTGATAGTACTGCTGTGGATGCAGCCCATACTTGGACAATTCGCTGTGAAGCTTTTCAGCCAGCGCCTTCTTGGACACTTCCTTTTCAACCATCCGCTTGTCTTCAGCCTGACGGCGACTTGAAAAAATAAGTCCGAACGAGAACAATAGAAATAGAAAGAACAACAGTGTAGGAAAAAGTGTAGAATTCGTCATGTTTATCACCCATTACTATTCTATCCATCTATCCCCCCTTTTTATTCCTAAGGAGGCATGATTGTCCGTCTTCCGCATATAAAAAACCGATGCGGCCTTCATGACAGCATCGGCATTCTTTTTCCTTACATCAGCTTACGTTCATAAACCACTTCGTTCGTCGACACATCCAAAGCATCCACGTTCAGGCTCTTCACCTGGCCATCCTCTGGATTTCGGGATCCCCACAGACGGATATCATTTTTCAAATTGTGATCATAAAAATCCACACGTACCGTCCGCAGTCCATCCTGCTCTTTATACACCCAGCACTCCTTGAATTCCATCGTCTCTTTCGGCTGGCTCAATATGTAGTCATTCAAGACCTTTTCAAACTCAGGAAAATCAATTTCCCCATTTTGCAGCCCTTCGGCTTCAAATGTAGCAAACTCTGTATAGTGGTGAATTAAATCTGCGTTTTGACCCACGTTTATTCCTCCTTCAGATTCTCTATCCATAGCTTTACCCGTTTCTAATAGATAGAAAACGAGAGGATAGAACAGGTGCCCGGCTTCACGGCGGATACCTGTTACTTATACACTGGCTGCCATCTCTTCCAACTGTTTGACGAGAGCTTCACACTTATCCAGGTTACGCGCATCCGGATGCGGTTCACCGAACGCTCCGATGTCGTTATCATAATATTGCCCTGAGGCATCCGCAAATTCCTCGGACAAAGCCGCCCGGCACAAAATATCTGCACCAATGTTGATATCGCGTCCTTCTGTTCCGAAAGCCTTTTTCACCATTTTGCTGCCCAGGAGGGACATAGGATTCACAGCAACCACAACAGGCTCCACCCGCCGGGCCATTTCATACGTCCACATCGTCAGCGCCAGCTTACTCTGCGCATACGCCTCTCCGTCAGCAAGCTTCTTCTTCCCGTAAAGAGCCTGTTCATCCACCGGCGACTGCGCAGCCGACGATAAGTTTACGATACGGCTTGAAGCATCCATAAGCGGAAGGAGTGCTTTTGTCAGTTCATAGGGAGCCAATGTATTCACAGCAAAGCGAATGTCCAGTCCCTCGGCCGTGACAGGCTCCGAAGCATTGTAGACGCCTGCATTGTTGATTAGAACGTCCAGGGAATCATGTTTGGCTGCGACTTCCTTTGCCAACCTTCTTACCTCACTCGGAGAAGACAAATCAGCCACATACTGCTCGATCTGCTCATCCCCCAGCTCGTTGGCTACGTCAGCCAGTTTCTCTGCGCTGCGGCCGTGCAGAAGCACCTCATGCCCTTCCTTAACGAGTCGTTTAACTGTCGCCAGACCAATGCCGTCTGTTGCACCTGTGACTACGATCTTCATTGTCATCCTCCTCCTTCAATAACGATCCGTACTCTTTCGATTCCCCAATCCATTAGGAATGGAACCACCTGTTTAGATTCAGCATTTCCTCCTGAAATATTCAAATGGAGAGAGATTCTTTCTTATGATATCCAGTGTATAACGTTCGGGGATGTAAGCAAAAGAAAGTGTGCTGGAATGAAAGAGTACCTCTATGATTAGGAATTTACGCAAAAAAGACGATATCTACACGAAGTAGATATCGTCTTTCATTCAAGCTATTTAGTACCGGTGGCCGGGGTCGAACCGGCACTCCGTGAGGAACACGATTTTGAGTCCCTTTTACGGTTACGGAAGCGCGGGAACGGCTGGAACGCTTGTCATATAAGGATTTATCATACATCTTATCTTCGTTGATATATTTTAGGACGACACGAGTAGCGGCTAAATAAACTCCTAATTCGGGAGCGGTTATTTAAGGTCGTGTGTCAGTACTATTATAATGAAGAAACTCGTCAAAGGTCAATTGATTTTAACTACTTAAAAGTGATTTTATTATTTATAAATAAGGAAACTATACGTACACTGATTATCTGTTAATTGCTTAGTGACCCAAATACTTAGTGAAATACTAAAAATACTAGATTGTTCCAAATATTTGTGATTATAATAAAGGAAAATATTTCAATATAAGGAGAAGCATAATGTTAAGAAACTATCTAGTACCTTACAACAGAAAAATAGAAAATGACCCTCTTTTCAATGAACTAACATATGGACATAAATCAGATTTAAATACTGTTAACAAGGATGAATATTTATTTTTTCACACCAAAATCATGGACAAAAGATATATCACAGCCTTTTATAAAGTGTTTGATAAAAAAACGGTTAAGGAAATCCAACAAGACCGGTTTCTAAGGGAAAGGTATAATAATCCTCACATAAATCATGGACAAGAAAGTGACACGATAGTTTTTGGACACCCCATATATTCGTATGTACTCGAAAGGCCAGTCCCCTTAGACGATACTCTTTTAAAATATTTAGTTAATGACAAACAAATTAAGCAAAAAAAACTTGTTATGGAAAAAGACTCCAAGGAATATCTAATAGAATATTTAATGCAGTTCCAACAAACGCCCCTCCAAGATACAAAGCTAACCACAAGTGATATTTATCATTTACGTGAATACGATATTGAAAGTTTTTTAGAGAACAATCCTGAGGCACTAGAAAGTAATTTAACCTTAGTTAAGAGACAAAAACAATTCCTTAATAAATCAAGATTAGATTTATTGTTTAAAGATGAACAAGGTATCTATGTTGTAGTAGAGATAAAAAAAGGCTTGATTGAAATGGATACATACCAGCAACTTGAGGGATATGTAAATACTTTAAAAAACGAACAAAGTGTTGAGAAGGTCCGTGGGATTATAGTTTGCAGGGGGTTCGCCTCTGAAAAATCTAAAGATTTTTACTCAGATAAAATAAAGGCAGGTAAATTAGAAATTTTTCTACATGCTTGGAAGTTCGACTTAAAAGAGGTGTCTTCGTTAGACTTGTTGGATACATAGACAAATTTTCATAAGCTAATTTAAATTATTAAGGGGAGTTCAATTTGAACAAGAAAAACAAGAAAAATGATAACAGCCAACTCTGGATATCAGGTGTATTAGTATTACTTATTATTATTTCTATGCCTATCATAACAAATTCTTTAATGTTTAGTTCTCCACCGAAATGGCTTGCTCCCTTTGGTATCGAGGAAGAGAATAATTGGATTGGGTATATAGCAAGTTTTTACGGTGCTATTATAGGTGGAATTGTCTCTGGATTGTTTACATACTTAGGTGTCAAAAAGACTATCACAGCTCAAAGACAAAAAGACGAAGATGAATATCAAAAGCAACACAGAGCAATAATAGAAATCCATGAAATTTATAATGGTGATTTGTTCTTAAAAAATTTAAACCAGAAGAATGGACGCCTTATAATTACAGAACAATATAAAAACGCAATCAATTTAGACTTAGATAATTACAACCTAAATTACTTAGAGCTTTACAATTCAGGGCCTGGGAAAGCTTTAAATTGTTCTATACAAGTTGAAGTGTACTATATAAACTTAAAAGAAAGTTTTTTCACTAAAGTTGATATTCCAATAATCTTTGAAAATGAGAAAATTTACGTTCCTATAGATAAAATAAAGGATAAAGATAATCGTATACTCGCAGGGGAACAATACTATATTAAAGGTATTCTGCTTCAGTATGAGACCTTTACAAACGAAACACTAAAGCTTGAAAGGAATGTAAATTGGAGTAATAGTAACAGAGTAAGTACCGATGTTTATTCAATAAAGTCTAAACATGACAATGAATATAAGCCCCTCTTTAGAATAAATGGTACTAAGAACGAGTGGTATTATTTGCGTGATGTAAATCATTGATAACGGTAACAGATAATCGAAAAAGGAAATACTTTTTCGATTATCTGATATAGAAACTTTTCTCACCATTTAATAACCTAGTTAGACTTATTGGTGTCTTTTAAACATTCCTTCAATATAATCTTCCCTAATAACGACTTGTCCACTTTAAATTTTGCCCACTTATCAATTTCAGATATAGGATTAGCTGAAAAACGATAAAACTCTTTATAATTGTCTCCTGCTTTTTTTAGATATGCCAACTTCTCAAATTCTACAGAAGGAATAAGCCAGATTGTATCTACCTCTAAACTTACAGGGCTAAAATACATAAACACAATATAAAAATGTAAATTGCTTTTAAAAGTAGCAGAACCTACATTTTGAATAAAGCGATTGTTTTTATTTAACTTAAATCTACTTTTAACTTGGATAAAAAGCGGTCTAAAATTGCTTTTTACATTTACTATAAGGTCTATTCCGTCATCATCTGAGGTAGGAATGTAACAGGTTAACTGTCCTTTCGACCCTAATGTAATCAACTCTGCTACTCTACTTTCTGTAATTTTCCCTTTTTGTTTTGACGAGATTTTGTCTTCAATGCCTTTATTCATAAACAGAGTAATCCTCTTCCATGTTTTCACTGCTCCCCTTTACTTTAGATATACACTAATTCCCAACCTGCGGATTGAATATCTTCTTCATGGCCTGCAACAGAAGATTTTTGAGCAGCTACGCATAGAAGGTGAGTAGGGCGCGATGCAGCTACATAAGCATTTTTTAACGCTGCAATCTCCCGTTTCCCTCTTTTACTTCTTTGCTTAAAGTTACCTTTGAAACCTTCAATAAGACTACCAACATCATATTTATAAAAAAAGGTTTCCAACAACAAAGTGCCAGTATGTGTTTCCCCTTTAACACCCGCAATTGTATCAATGTGTATTTTCAAACTTTCCTCTTCACTTGTACTATGGTAATACATATTTTGCTTTGTACTCATTTCATTGGTTGTAGGTGTAGAATTTTCACCATCATAAAAGCCTCTCAAAGATGTAGTATCCTTAACATTAAATACTTCATTTAATAGTTCTTCAACAAAAGGTATAAAGTCTGTTTTCACTTCTTCATCAACCCTAATTTTTAATACCCATTTAATTAGCTTCTCTTCAAACCTTTCGTATAGGGAACGGTGTAATTGAATTTCCTCTATAAGAGTTTTCTTTGAGAAATAAGAAGCCTCTTCTTTTTTTATATTCAATAACCATAGCATCCGTAGAATTGCTTCTAGTATTACATCCTTATAAGCTTTCACATCATATTGTTCGTGTTCTGAAATGTTTTTTTGAGACAAAAAGTCAGCCAGGTACGTCCTTCTATGGGACGTTTGGTGCTTTTGATTGTACTCAGGAAAATAACTTGGAAGTTTTATTCTTCCATCACCGTTATCTTTGCCAATCCTACCAACCGCTTTAAAGATATTCCTCGAATTGCGGTGAAGGTTTAACTCACATATTATTTTTCCAAAGGTAGGAATAACTTCATTTATGGAACCTTCCTCGTAAACAATTATTTTTGGAGCAATATCACAATGTTCATCATTTCCCTTCATACCAGATGGAACCAGTTCGAAAGGAGCTATTAAATTACTAATTAGTAGTGAGTTTCTTTTACTATCCGTAATCTTCAAAGGAGCTTCTCTAATTGCCCATGCCATCTCATCGGAATTATCATAAATCGACTGGTTAGGGTCTCCAAATCTTTGGACTGTAACAATATCTTCTTTCAATAAAGACTCTAAAATATTTATTTGAAATTCAGATGTATCTTGCATCTCATCAATAAATAGAAACGCGAACCTTTCAGACATAAAATTTGAAAGTAAGTCTCCACACTTTTTTAAATACTTATGTGCCAGCCAATATGCATCTTCATAGCAAAGAATTCCCTTTTGCATTAAACTCATTTTTAAATCTAATAGAGCTATTGAAGTCTTATTTTTAGTTTTAAAAAGTGGCTTATTTGTAGTTCTATCCACTAATTCATCAGTTTCAAAACTAAATCTCATACTTTGAATTTTTTCAATAGCATTTTCTTCACCACGATAGTTGCTCTCTAAACCAAACCTGATATTTCTGTCTAGGTTGAAATATTCTTTGATGATATTTTGGTTGTAAACATCATCATCAATCGAACTGACATTTTTCCCATATTCATTTCTAAAGAAAGGTATAGCTAAGTAATAGTTGATAAATGATTGAATTGTACCAAAGAAATTAGGGTATTCAAATAACTTGTTACTAGCAACTCCTAATCTTGCTTTAACTTCATCAATTGCTACATTCGTATGAGTTAATACACATACTCCTCTATTATTGTTTAAGGGTAAGTGATTTTCTATTATAGAGAGTTTAGCTAATAAAGTTGTCGTTTTACCACTACCCGGACATGCTACTATATCCTTTGACTCCAAACTTCTTATTATTTGTTTCTTTTCTTCAGTAAAACTCATCCCTTTGGGTAATAAGATTTTTTCCGCTTCTATAATTTTTTCATCTGTTATACTTATCATTCTTCTTCACCTATTTTCGATGCAAATTTAATTGCCTTAACAAGATATTCTAAATTCTCATCATCTAATATTCTTTCTTTAGTGGTATCTGATGATAATTGTAATTCGGACAAAATCTTTGCAAAGCATTGTGCAACAATAGCTTTGGATATTTTCTTTTCGAGTAAGTAGTCGTTATATATATGAAAAGCAATCTCATCCTTCGTCTTACCTTCCTCAATTAATCTTGCTAATTCACTTGACACGAATTCATCGCCACTTTTGATTTTATCTTGCGTTAAACCTATCTTTTCACTGTTTTTAATGTATTCAGCGTACTTTATTGCTCTAAAAAACTCCTCTCTAAAACTGCCGAGTGCAATACAATACTCTAGGGTCCAATCTTTTGAAACGAAACACTTTACATCACCTTCAGAATATAGTTCTATTTTCTTCTCTTTATGAAGTGACTTACTAGCTTCGTAGGTTACTGGTTCATTGCCATTTTTATATTCCACACCACTCATTGGTGGCTTAACATCTAAATCTGTTATACATGAAACTGAAATGCCCATACTTTCTTGCTCGTTTTCTCTCAAGAATATATTGGAATACCTTAGGAATGCTGTACTCCCAACATTAATAATTGAGACACCATGCTTGGACAAAGGAATACCTATTATTTCTGCTAGTGTAGGAATTAGAATATTTTCCGCATCTCCCTCTACCATGATTATTCCGTTTGCAAAGAAAAGGTTTGATTTTGTAACATCCAAAAACCTTTTTAAAAATGAGTAATCTCCTTCTCTGAGCTTTGTAAATGATGGAGACATATTAAAAACTTTATCTTCCTTACATATTAATACCCTTTCTATATCCACTTTTGAGGCTAGATTCGGGCTGTGAGTTGTTAAAATCAATTGAATATCAGATTGGCTGCACTCATCCTCTAAATATTCTATGAGCAATATTTGAGATTGTGGGTGAAGATGGGCTTCTATTTCTTCAACTAAAGCTAATTTCAGTCCACTATAGTTTTCTCTTTTTAATAGTAAAAGCTCGGTTGCAATGAATAATAAGTTCTGAGAGCCTAATCCTGCTTTGTTAGTAAATAACTGAAGGCTTAATTTCTCAAGGATTGATTTTAATTTTATATCAGCAATAGTAAAGTTAGATTTTAAGAGATTACCCTCTCTAGAAAAGTTTTCGAGATAAGAATTCACTTCTTCTAAAAGCTTTTTACCACCCTTATCTTCTATGTCTTCCCCATATGCGTCTCTACCTTGAAAGTATTGATTAATACCTTCGTTAGCTTCTTGGATAATTTTTATAAGTTCATGTTCCTCGTCATTACTAAATGCATCATGATTGGAGAGAATTTGGGACAATCGGGAGTTTCTTCTAGGGCTTAGCTCTCTTTCAGAATTTCTTAGAGGTTTAAGGTATGTAGTTCTTAATAATTCACGTGCATAACTTGGCATAGAGGGGCCATCTTCAAATTCTCCAGTTCTTAAATCATACGTGATTTTTTGCCCATTTCTCCTTGCAACAAAAGTTAGTTTTAAATAGAACACTATTTCACCATCAACCTCAGAAAAGCTAAGCCATTCTAAAAAGTTTTTTGCTTCTTCATTAGATAAGCTAGAAAAAGTACATTCAATTTTGAACTCTGTTCTACGGTGTACTTCTTCCTTACCTGACTCCAAGTAAAAGTCCTCTAACTCCGGGCTGTTGTAGTCATTACTTTGAGTGTTTAACACTAATTTAATTGCATTTACAATACTTGTCTTACCTGCATCATTTTCACCAACTAATATGTTAAGTTGAGGATTAAATGATACTGATAGACCTGGATTGCCTGAGCTTTCTCCATATTTCTTATAATTCCATAACTTTAAGTTTGATAAATACATAGTTAGCTCCTTTAAGAAAGTATTAAATATCGTATATTTTTGCTTATGGATTTAATCCAAAAAGAAACATATATTCCATAAAAATCCTCATTTTTATGATAGCATATTTAAAACTGTAACGGTTACGTCCACAAGCGTTATACAGGTCATAACGCTTGGTGACTGTTATGCAAGGAGGAAGCAAAATTTATGGAAAATGTTGGTGTTTATATTCGTGTGTCGACTGATGACCAAGTAGGTGAGGATAAATTTGGTCTAAGTATCCAGTTAGGTGAGATTAAAGATTACTGTAGCAAGAAAGAATTCCATATCATACAAATCTATGAGGATGCTGGAGTCAGTGGTGCGGAGCAGAACCGACCAGCTTTAAATGATATGTTAGAAGATGCGAAGAATAATATATTCCAAAAAGTTATAGTTGCTAAATTTGATAGATTAGCTCGTGAACTTTATTTACAACTTTTCATTGAAAAGGAATTATTAATACACGAAGTAGAAATCCTTTCAGTACGTGAGCAGTTTTCGGGAAAAGACCCTGTTATGGTAATGATGAGGCAAATGATGGGCGTATTTGCACAGTTTTAAAAAAACCGTATTGCAGAAAGATTATATAGCGGTAGGTTGGTAAAACGAGAGAAGGGTGGTTATATAGGCGGCCAACCACCTCTCGGATATTATTCTATTAAGGGTTCTAAAAAGCTTTTTGTAAATGAAGAAAAGACTGAGGTAATCATTGAAGCTTTTCGTCTTAAAGGTAAGATGTCACTAAAACAAATCGCAAATAAATTGAATGAAGATGGTCATTCTCAAGAGACAATAAACCATTCAGCCCCATGCAAGTAAAAAGACTTTTTGATAGAGAACATTTATATAAAGGGGATATGGAAGCCCCACCAATACTTAAAAACACTGATTAAGTGGTAATAAACTCATGAACCCCGAAATTATAATAAGTTAAAAAGAACTCCTTAGTTGAGTTCTTTTTAATAGTAGACTGATGAAACATGACACTGTTAACGGTTTATGTTAAAGAATTTTTTACAATTCTCTCATTATATGGTCTAGGTGCGTAGTTTAGTTACGGGGGATATAAATTCATAAATTGATGCTATGCACTTGCTTTGGTTAATTATTTTTTTCTGCTTCTTGCAATTCATCATCTTTAATGTAACTTCCATAGATTACTTCTGCTTTACTATGTTGCAAATCTAGCTTCACTTTCATCTCAATAGTATTTATTTCATCACGTTTCGGTTCATTTTTTTCTATAGCTGCAAGAGTTTTATCCGACCAGTCTCTGGTACTAAGTTCTTCTTCAGAAAGATTTATTATTTTTAAATCCTCTTTAGAATATCCATCGTTATCCCCTGGAATTGAACGGACTTTAAGGTTTACAAATAAATATCTTACGTTAATTGGTACTATTATTGTCATAGATTCTTCATCAACCAAAACATGCTCATCAAATTGTTTTTTTTTTATTTTTAACTCTAATTCTTCAGGTTCAATCTTTCTATTTTTTGCTATAGAGTTAAATAATTCAGGAAATTCTTTTGGCACTGAACTCCAAGGGACTAATTTAAAGGTTTCTATTATTAAAGAGTCAGATTTATCCAGCCAACCATCAATCTTTCTATCATGTTCTTTTTTATCAAGATTGATTTCAATGTAAGATTTTTTTCTGTTTTCTATAGAGTATAAGTCTACTATTTTTTCCTCTGCTTCATCTAACATCATTACACCTTTAAGATATATTCTAAATTTGTTTAAAGGTGGGAATAGTTCCCCTACCATTTGCATTTTTTGAATATACTCTGGATTCTGATAATAATCACTTACACTTTCTATTGTATTTTTATTAGTGTCTATAGAGTTTAAATTGAATTTTGTATTTGATGCTAATAGAACATTTCTTAAATCATGTTTACCTTGTACGGTAAGTAGCTCTCTTGTACTCTTCAACTTTCCAATAATTGCTAAGTTATTTAAATTGCCCAATATTCTATAAAATATCAATATTACTATAAATATTGGCAATAAAAAAAGGTTAAGCAGGGTTTCATTTTCAACAGATAAATCATTTCTTATTCCTATTAAGGAAGCCCATATAACTAGAACAACAATAATACCTGTTCTAGACCCAAACACAATGCTCCTATCTAATTTTTTTGCGGATTCATATACATTCGCATACTTTTGAAGCTTTTTCTTTAATTTTTCACCGATTTTAAAGCACGAACTATTCTCTTGGATAATATCTATACATTCCCAATAAATTTCACGACACTTTTGTATTTTATGTTGGCTGTTTAATGAAACAAAAATTGCAATCAATCCAATTAAAGAAATTACACCCCCAGTAACACCTAACAAAACTCCTGAAAACAATCCAAATTCATCTTTACCAGATATGTAATAAATACTTACTTTTTCTATTATTTCATCTTTAACTAAACCTTTATTATTTAAATAGTCCAATACTGTGTGAAAGTTCAATAGAATTATTGAAATTACTAGCCAACTACAGAATTTGACCCATTCAATAGCTTTATACAAATTATTTCTCCTCCACTATAAGTAATTTTTTTAATTCACTTAAAATATATCCCTCATATTCGATTCTTCACTAAGCCTTTTATTTACTTCTAACATTCTCTCATCATCTTTATTGCGTTTCATCCAATAGAACCACTCTGGTATGAGTACAGCATTTGCTCTATTGTAAATAAAGATAGCATCTTGATATTGACGGCAATATGTTTCATGAATGTCTATTTCATATGATGCAAACTTCTCGCAATCAGTCCTTATTTCTGCTCCAAGCTCACAAATTTTTTCGCTTTGTTTCCTTAGGTCCCACCATGTACTTACTGCATATATCAAGACTGAAATTGATGGTAGAAGAACCACCAACAGGTAACTTTTTAATGACATATCTATTATGCATCCAAGAGCTACTGTCACAGTTAAATAAGCCAAAGCTAAAACTAAAATGAAATTCGAGAAGTTCTTTTTCAAAGAAACTGCCCACATTAAATTACTTCTTTGCGCTAATAGCACATTTATTAAGTAGTGCCTAGAATCCATTCCTCCGTACCAATCACGTAAGGTTGATTCATCTCCTTCAAAACAATTAGCTGCTCCCTCTACATCTTCTGGAGAAATTTTGGTTCCTGCTAAAGCTTTATTCCAAGGGAGTGAAAATACATTTGTATCAAATTCTTCCTGTATTTTTGCCCCATTCCCTATGTGGTTATTTTCCACTTGTTGAAGAAAATAGAAGATTGGTAGCCAAACTAAGCCTATTATAGAGAATAGAGAAGAAAAGTCATCGATTCTTCCATAATAATTTAATGCAGAAAATATTATGGAAACAATAGGGATAGAAACCCCTATTGTCATCCTTATTCCGTAAAGCTTCTTAGCTTGGTTGTAAGTATGTCTCATTGCTTTAAGTAAAAGAATATTCTTTTCTTCATTTTGTCTTTCAAACATTAAATCACTCCTACTCTTCATACGCTGGGAATTCCTTACCGAACAGTTTGCGCCATTTCTCAACGGCAGCCTTATGCTCACCTTTACTCTCTAACTCTATTGCCTCACATGCATAATCGTAGCAATTCCCTGCTTGATTACTAATCTTTGTCTTAACATAATAATCTAGTGTATTTAAATCCCCCTGAAGTCCTTTCGGGTCATAATGAGAATTAAAAATTGATGTTTTTAATTCCCCAAAAAAGTCCCTTACTTCTTCTTTTCTTCCTAACCATGAATATTTACCATCGAAGTAATCTAAAACAATATTCTCCATCAGATATGATGAAATTTTCGGAGTAGATGAATTGGTATTCCAATATTTAATTAACCTAATAAAGCCTAAAACATTACCACCAAAGCTCTTATTAACATCCTTAGTTCTTTCGTTATCAATTCTAGGGTCAGTCTTCTTCCATTTTCCACTTCCGTCTGGAATTATATAGTATGTCCTTCCTTTACTATCTTCTGCTGTTATAAATGCTGGAACGATATCAAAGTTCCAGTCATATGATTTCATTTTTAAAGTAGCAGCTTCTTGATTTCTATGAATTTCAGCATTCTCATATTGCGGTACATTAGATAAAGATTTTTTTATTTTTTCAATGAATTTTATTGAGTTTAGTTTATTGTCATCATTACAAAGTTTCCTTAATTTATCTGCTGACTCGGGAACACTCAATTCTATTTCTCCGGTAGAGCTTTCATAATAAGTGGTTCCTTCTCCTGAGAAGACTAGAAGGAAGTCTATATCATCTAAGGGGCGTATTTTAGTCCTACGTCTAAAAGAGCCGAACCCTTTTGTCTCTCTACCACCATATAACTTTGGAAAATTCTCTACACTTGACGGAAAACCCTTTAATTGGTCGTACAACCAATCCCTACTTGAACGTGCTTTGGTAGTTTTATCTTTGTCTAAATAAACAAAATCTTTTGTGAAATTATCAAATCCTGTATTTACTGTTTTTACTATCAAAAGTATCTCCCCTTAAAAAAGACAGAAGTGTACCAATTGATAACTTCTGTCTAATAGTATTTGAGTAATATTTAATTATAAGAAGCTCTTTCCTCAGTTAATGTACTCGCTTCTTCTTCTGCCATCAATTCTGCTTGTTTCATAACAGTGTCTACTGCAAGGTTTTGTAAATCAGGTGGATAGCCGTATTTTTTGAGTAGTCTTTTTACAGTGACTCGCATTTTTGCTTGTACGCTTTCACGAAGGTTCCAATCAATGCTCATATTGCTTTTTGCTAATCCAATAGTTAACCCTATCAAGGTTCTTACTAATCTCCTCTTTATCGAAAGCACTTTCTTCACCACTTCTTCTCTCATCCATTACTAGCCCTCCAAACTTTCTATTATTACAACATAGGAATTCCTTTAATTGATGGTCACCCCCAATCACACAGATTGGCTTTCCCTTTCCAGCATTCTACCATTATTATATAATAAAATGACTGAAAATTTACATTATAAGGTGAACTATATGCCCGAACTAAAGCGTGAAAACATAGATGTGATTGAAAGTAAGCTAGAAGAGATATTTACTTCAGATATTGATACCTCTTCTGATGAAGGAGCAGTAGTCCCACATAAAGATGATTTAACTGATACTGACAACTATTCTTTTGAATGTGCAATACTTTTCGTCGATATTAGAAGTTCAACCCAGCTCTCTGATGAGTCTATGCCCAGTTCAATGGCTAAAATATATAGAGCTTTCGCCAGAGCTATTATTATCAACTATTGTGGCGGAAGTGTTAGACGAATAGTCGGTGACAGAGTTATGGGGGTATTTATTTCAGATGATAATGAATCAGCTGCCAAAAAATCTTTTCATGCCTCAAGGGCTATCGTCAGTGTAGTAGAACACCTCTTTAATCCTTTATGTGAAAAATACTTTAATAACAAAACAATTGGATGCAGCGTAGGAATTGATTACGGTAAAGTTTTATTGGCAAAAGTGGGAATTAGCAGTAGAAATGAAGAAGCTACTGAATTGGGTTGGGCAGGTAGACATGCAAATATAGCAAGTAAACATACCGACTTAGCTGAAGCCGGGGAAATATTTGTAACTAAAAGGTACTTTGACAAGTTACCTAAAGAAATGACTGAAGATGATGAAGGTAAGCCTCTTTGGGAAAAGATAGTCCGAATGAAGAGTAATAGCATACTTGAAGGATATAGCGCTAAAAGTTTCTTCCTTGATATTATGAAGGAACAAGAAGGTGAAGAAGAGCGTTGAGCTTTCACTGGCCAACCGTTCTGTTAAAAGTGAATACGATATCGATGGCGTAAGTCAGGGAGATTTAGTATCAAATATTATACAAGAGACGAAAAAACAAACGGAGATATTACTTACTAGATTTGAACCTATAGTTAAACGAGAAGCGAAATTGCAGAGAGAAAAAAACGAGTATCACAAATTGAAAAAGGACTTAAACAAGAGAAAAGAGAGTTATATGAAAAAGAAGAGTATTTTATCGCCGTAAGAACCCACGCTACCCAATCTAACCCTCCTGCGAATACATGGTTTTTCTAAAGAGAGAATAACGAGCGATATACAATCACTTCCTGGTTAACAACTTTTTAAAACTTTTCAGCAAAGTAGATGGGCTCAGAAAACACTTTTCATTGACTAAAAAGTGTTTTTAATTTTTTCATCACTTCTTGATAGACTTTATCTTTAACCAGCCTTATTAAGAATAACCCCATATTGGATTCCTCCAGTAAGTTGCGCTCTATTAAACACCAAATGTTTAAAGGGTGGTAGAGCTTTTAGATGGTTTCATCTTTCATTCTTCAGGAACATCATCCAATTTTTTGACCATCAGGGAAATGATTGTTAAGGATTGCTCTTTGATTCGAAAGCGTTTTTCGAGGAACTCCTTCCAATTCCC
The DNA here is from genome assembly GCF_056161385.1 of Halobacillus sp. ABD4_316. Lineage (NCBI taxonomy): Bacteria > Bacillati > Bacillota > Bacilli > Caryophanales > Bacillaceae > Halobacillus > Halobacillus sp. ABD4_316. The sequence goes on along the minus strand of NZ_JBSWZA010000010.1, from coordinate 13,921 downwards.
ATAGTTTTTCAATTGCTCTGTTTCTATTCTCCATTACCACTGCCTGGTAGCCCTTCTGTAGCTCTCAGCGTTCCCTCTTGGCATCGTTCACGGACATCGTCCCTAGTAATCCCTAGAATGTTAGCAGCATCCTTAACGGTAACCGTATCAGGTAGATTGTATATCCTGTTTAGTTCCTGGAAACTTTCGCTCATTTTTTATACATCTCTTTTTTAGAGTATAACCTCATGCGACGTCACTTTTAAAAGAATGTCCATCCTAGGCGGAAATACTTAAAGTGCTATTTTTATATCGGATTAATGAAAGTACCGGAGAAAAAATCATTTATTCATCCCTGATATGCAGTAGTTATATTTTAATAATGACTAATTGCAATGAGGTCCACGCAAGGAATTTATTTATATGGGTACTAGAGCTGAGGGAGAGTGGAATAGAATTTTACCCCTTACGCAAAGGATGGAAATAGCATAGTAGCGATTCGAAGTAAGAAACTAAAGTTCTGCTTGAGTTTACTAGCAGCATCGGTCGAGCTTTAAAAGAACACCGGAGTCAGAACAACTCCAACCAGCCTAGGTCCTGCTTTACCTGGCGCACCACTACAGTGTCGTGTTCCCTTCCACCTCATCAATTGATGACAGGTACGGGATATGCAAATATTACAAAAGGTCATTTACATCCTAATGCAATATTGCTCTAGGAAATGAATGACCATATAACGGCACACATCGATAGTTAGTCGATGCCGAGGTCAGACGGGTTACCTCCGGAACTTTTGTTTTTCGTCTATTTCAACAGATTAGATGCCTGCCATCTAACTGAGGAGTGCTTCACTACATTCTAAATTGCTATAATTTATATTTGGAGAGAAATCTTAAAGGTCCTTCAAAGCTTCCTTAAAACTTTTCAATGTTTGTTGCATCTCCAATTCTTCGACCGTTTTTTTCAATTCTGTATCCTCTAACCAAGCGAGGACTTCCTTATTTATTTTATAAGTTAGGTAATTGATATGTTCTCCGTCCGTGTCCTCTTCGGCATATATCCATACATTAGAAAATAACCCCAAACGCATAAGTTCTTTACCTTCACGTTTTACAATGAAGATTCGTTCAGCACTTTTCATGTCTTCTGCAATTTTATCGATGTCCTCTAGTGTGCAGAGTATTTTTTTAAACCGTCCCACATCCATAGAGAATGAAAGTTCCTTAGTTTCCTCAAAATGGTGCATTGCAATAACAATGAGCTCACCATGTGTCCTACTGCCATTAGTTTCAAAAGTATACATAAATCCCACTCCTAATTCATGATGAATTTCATGTTGTTTTACACTCTTCACAAGAGTTTGATAGAGTCTTCAAAAAGTGTTTCATTTTTGCATAGTCATTTTCATTCATTCGAGTTGGTATAGGGTTAGCTGGCAGGACAAAACCATCTGCTCTAACCTGTTCAGTCATCCAAAAATCTTTAAAGATGATAAATGGCGGCCGTATATCAATCTCCCTATCCTTTTCTAACTTACACATTTTAAGCTTTTCACCCTTAATGTTGAGGAACTTAAGACTGTCTTCGCCCTCCCCCCTTAGTGCATCACTAACCTCAATACAAAAGTCAAGGTGAACTGATAGTGGGTTATCTTCTTTCGGTATGAAGGGTAACCTTTTTACTTGGAATGATTCGTTAACTTTATATATGTGAATAATATTCCCCACTTCTTCCCTTCTCTCTATAATCAAAAATAATTATAAATTTAATATGATTATTTTTGATTTTTAATAACCGCCTGAAGCACATGAAGTAGCATAAACCATCCTAAACAGCTTTGTCAAAAGGTTTTTCAGATTCTGAAAAAGTAAGAAAAGGTAAGAAAAGTTCCGTAATTATTAGAAAAAGTTACAAAGTTTCGGAACTTTTCTTATAAATACAGAACTTGCTCATAAAAGTATGGATTTATAGGCCTTTTTCAGGTGACAAGGACCTAAAAAAACAAGCCTCAATCGCCTAATAATAAAATCCATCTCATAGTGAAGATGGATTCCTTTTACGGTATAATGGATGAACCTTCAGCTTTTCGCGGAGTAGAAAGCACTTTTCACACCTGGAAAGTGCTTTCTTTAATTACATAGCACCTTTTCGATAAATTCTATCTTCAATTCCCTTTTTTTCAATAAGTTCTAAACTACCGACTTCAACAAGCTTCTTTAAGAACACACAAACATTTGGAAATATTCTTAAGGCCGAACTACCAGGGTATGTTTCACTTGGAGCACCATGTAGCTCGATAAGGTATTGACAGATATTTTTCGCACTAATTCTTGTTTCATCTGTATTTTTGAAATACACAAGGATGCCTAACTGCAATTCTTTCTCTAACATCAGATTATCTGAGATTCCCAGAGAGTCTAGTTGTGAAACCATTTCATCTCGTTGTTGCTTCATCTCTTCTCGCGACTGCTGTTCATTCTCTTTAAGTTTCGATACTCTTATATCCTCTTCTTTCTTTGAATGTTCATTCACTCTTACTATTAACCGTCTTACTTGCCTGTCTAAAAGGGGTAAACCAACATTGAAATGCTCTTGGATATCGTTCGGAATGTCGATTGGTTCAAGAAGGTCCGGCGCAATAATATCATCTAATGTCCAACACTCTTGAATCTTCGTTAATAACTCATCCATCTCGTAGTCAATATTCTCCCAACCTCTAACAATAGCCTTGGCCAATTCAGAAGATATGCCAGTGTGTTCAATAAAGTGGTTGATTCCAAATTTTCTTATGGTCCCTGTCTCGAGATTTTTAACTGTGTATTGATACCGCAGAATCTTTCCGCATTCACAGTGGAGTTCTTTATGCCTGTTCCATCCAGTTCCACCGTCTTGATAATCAACCAATTCCCATTCTACATGCCCCGAAGTTGTTCTACCTTTATCTGCTGCTAGCACGTTTGCAAATATTGTTTTTCTTCCCCGTTTCAACTGGTTGATAATAAAGTCCTTCTGTTTCTCGTCTATACTATTCAGTAGACTATCTCTTTCTTTAACTGTTAGTATGTAGCTCCCCATCTATTAACTGCCTCCTATGAATGTTTCGTTGTTTTAGTTTAACTGTAGTTCACGCTAAACTTATCAAATATACATGTGCTTATGGGAAAAAATCCGATTTTTTTCAATGAAATTATTAGAAATAATGTCGTTAGGATACCGAGGCTTCTTATTACCTAACTTTTAAGAAAATAAGAGATAAGGTTTATGCTGATAAAAATAGATTGGAATCAAAAGTTCAACCTATATATTTTGTATAGAATTTTCGAGTATGCCAAAGGAAATTATATGAATATCGTCAAATTTTGCCGGTTTTTGTATCTTATCTTCTGATTAACGAATATAAGTAGCTAAACAGACGAATAATTAGAAATACACAGGAAAGCACAGGTCTCTTTTAACCTGTGCCCATTTTATTATGTATGCTGATTAAGATACTGTACGATAGCCTGAGAATATATATCTTGATAATTTACTTTCTTAATTGCTTTCCATGTGCGCACATCCTGCAATAGCTCTATTGGCACTTCAAAGTTCGCAGATACTTTCTTACAGTCGAAAACAAAACTGCCATTTATACTGTCCTCAAACTGAAATACATGGTTTTTATACTTGTTAAGTACAAATTTAAGCATTTTAGGAAAGGCATTATTCCTAAACTGGTTGTTCCTGGCACAATAAAGTAAAAATGCATCAAGTACCACTTCGGGAACCTGAGTGTTAACCATTTTTTTAGGTTCTATACTTTTCCTTTTTATCTTAGGCGTTAAATTAGTCGTTTCTCTTAATTCTTGCATGGAAGGTCCTACATAGGGACTCTTCTTATCCTTTTTCTTTTGACTTGTAAGGTTACCAATAATGTTTATTTCCTCAATTGATTTTCCCATTAAGATTCTACCTCCGTTGCTCTTTCAAGTGTTCCTATAATTTCTTTAGTTAACTTCTGATAATGGAATAATGCATTACTGTCTGCAGCATAAAACATTCCACGCGTGTTCTTCTCTGGATACCCAAGAACAGAAAATTCATGGATTCGGCTTTTTCGTTTTGTTTTCATTTGGAATACCATTGAACCATAATGCTCTCTCAGCGCCTTTTCAACCTTGTTTGAAAGCTTGGTATTGTTCATCATTCCAATAGTGACTCCACTAATCTTACTATCTATCCCAGCTTCTTGAAGTTCTTCGATGTCTTCTATGTAGTTCTTTGTCATTTCCATCGATAATATCTCAGCTTGAGTTATAACAATATGGTGAGTGGCAGCTGCCATAACTGCTGTGCTTAGAGAAGATTTAGAAGGTGACATATCCAAAAGGATGTAATCGTAATCTCTCTTTTCTATTAACTGTGACATTAATGAACGGAAATATAGGTATCTCCGTTCATTAATGCCTTTACCTTCCATAATCCTTTCGAATTGATTAATATATTCGCTCCCAGCTACCATATGTAGCTGTTCGTTTATCGGGATAATGTTTGATGTAATGTCATCTTCTTCAATAGCTGAAAAGATGTTGTTCTGGTCCATTCCCTCTACCATATTCCCACTTGTGAGCATTCTTGTTCCAGAGCATTGTGGGTCAAAATCGATAAATAGAACTTTATATCCTTTCTCTACAAGTTGATGACTTAAAATAAAATTGCTTGTTGTTTTTCCGCAACCGCCTTTGTAATTCCCCATTAAAAGTATTTTCATTAATATTCCTCCAAGTAATAAAATTGCCTGCTTCTTATATTTCTTAAGAAACGACTGAATCCCTTACTTTCTGAACAATAATTTTCTAAGAGGCCCTTTAACACCTCTTCAAATCAGCAATACTCTGTTTTTCTAAAAAGTAAGGTACTAATAAAGTAAACAAATGGCGTTCTTTACTTTAGCAATTGTTTAATACTACCACCATTATTTAAGTAATCCCTAAAAGTTTCCGGTGTGAAACCCTTAAATGTTTCGTCACAACATTCTTTTGCTTCCTCTTTTAAATCATTCCTAAGTTTTTTTATCCATTGTTCTTTTATTGAGGAATTACTTATTTCACTGATTCGCTCTCTTCTTTCTATATAGGGTGTTCTTAACAAAAGTTCATTTATCTTACCTTCTATGTATTCTCTTTGATGCCATTTAAAAGAGTATTCCAATTCCATTTGCCTTCGGGATTCTAATGTCATATTTTCTAACTCTGACAGAAGGTCTAAACTAAATGGTCCTAACGAATACCATTTGTATCGTTGCTCCACCTTGACTCTCTTAGATTTCTTTATATATTTCCACGTGTAAACGTAGCAGCTCTTTCCAATCCATTTCAGTGTATACCTTTTTGCAGTTTTCTTTTTCTTAGTCATTTAGTTTCTTCCTTTCTTAATTAACTGTTAGTTATTTGTGAATAGAAGAAAGAAATCCTAGAAATCCTTAAATTAATTTTCAAAATGGGTTTACAAATGATTCATTCCAACCATATATTCAATTGCATGGTACAGACATCTACCCTTTAAAAAACAAAAGAGCTGAGTTTCTCGGAACCCAGCTTTATAATGTGTGTATCTCTTTTATTATAGATTTAATAACAATAACTTAATTTTTAATGCATTAGACAAAGTTCCCAAATTAAATAGATTTATAGTCGCTACGATAGTTTTATCGATGTACTCCATAATCATTTGGTCATTTGTGAAAGGTTAATCCAGATAGTTAGAATTTTGTTATGGAAATGTTAATGAGGCTTGGTTAGCCATTTAGGATTTATGGAATTGACACCGCTATGTATTTTTCAGAATAAAAGTTGCTTTTAATATTAAATAAAATGTATTACAATATATATTGGCGCATTTAGCGCTACAAGAAATATTCCTAGCATACAAAAGGACACTACTTTAAAAAGTAGTGTCCTTTTTCCATTCTATAATAAAGCTTACTTATTAGAAGTAGATGCTTTATTAAATAAATTGAACATCATATAAACGATTCTTTATAATTAACTACAACTTATATGTGAGAAGTAGTTTATCGTGAACACCTTCATTATCCATGCTTTTACCACTTCTTTGAAGTCGATTTATCATAGAAGTACCACAATTCACGAGAACTTCAGTTTCAAATAAACCTTCTGGGGCTTCTACACTAATATCTTCTGTCCCTGAACGCCTGCTTCCATTTATTGAAAGTACTACCTTGGCTCCTCTACGTTTACAAGCAGCTATTTCTTCAAACAAATCATTAATATTAAATGACTGAGCTCCATAAATAATTGTCTGAGAGTGTGTATATGGAGGGTCACAATAAACTAAATCCCATTCCCCAGCCATGCACATTACTTCTCTGAAATCTGAGTTCAAAAAAATAGTATCCTTAATTATTTGATTCCATATTTTCGCACGCTGCTAAAACTCTTGCGGTGGGATAGGCTTATGAAGGCCTAGAATGGGACTCATATAACCGCGCCTTTTTCTAAATCGAATAACCCCGCTGTAGAAAGTCCGAGGGAGAGATAAGAAGTCTAACGTTTTTTTCATTAAACCTTTGCTTTATGATTTCATAATTTTCTTTTTTTATCATAGCTCTATTAAAGTTCGTTGGTGTTATTTATAGAAAAAATAGGACTACCTTATAAGATAGTCCTATGCAGAATTATTGTCTTATTAAAATAGCCTTCAGAGAGAACGCTGATTATGAGATTGTATAATCCCCTTAAAAGACCTTTAAGCTACGATTATAATGGAATAAGCAAAAACCAGGATGTTAATTGACATTAGCATTAACCTCTTCCAACCTCTTCCTCCTACGGCGCTAATGAATCCCAGTAACGGTAACACAAAGAGCCCTATGAACATCATTTCCCCCGGTATTGTAATGAAAGACTGATTTATAAAAACGGTTAATAAAATCACTCCATAGAAAATAACGAAGAAGAAAGATATTTTGTGGTTGCTGCTATATAAATCACCAACCCACTGTTTACCCGCCTGAAGGTGAAAATCATCTTCGTTACGATAATGACGTAGAGATTCAAATGTAGAAACTAAATTGTTAATAATTGAATACTTGGGTGTTTCAGGTCCTTTTGACAAGTCATCGTTCAAGTATCCTTTACTAACAAAGCGCTCTCGGAACTTCTCTATTACTTTAATAGGTTCTTTGTACATCTTCCTTTTTAACATTAGTCTCATTAAGAAACGAATAAACATTAGTTGTGTGACATCAAAAACACTTCGCATTATAATAAAACTTCCTTTGCAATTTAACTCTTTTTCTTATTTGACTATTCTGCTCCGTTAGTTCAAAAAAACGGTATTATTTATGCCTCGAACTTAGATAACCTAAATTGTATCATAGGTTTCTATAATTGGAATTAAAGCCTCCTTTATTAGCACACCATTCATCGTGACTCCATTTCTTTCATGATGGATGCTTTCTAATACTTGAAACCATGTCAGTTATTGATTTAGATACTTCGCTACTACACCTTTATACGATTAATCAACACTTTCAGCCTTCGGTAGTAGTTGTTGACGCTTTGGATGTGATAAAGCCCTTTGTTTGGTGCAGATTTTGCCGTCTGATTTGAACTGATAGGTGTCCACCCCATTATCAAACGCATAGGTTTTGAAGGCACGCCAAGCATCCGTGCATAACAGATTCTCACTCGAAAGTTTATGCCCGATGGCTTTGTTTAATTGCTCTTTTTGTCAATCGCCCCATCTCTAATGTTGGGGATAAAATCACCTTCTCACGCTCTCTTGCGACCAGCACACACACCTGTTCCTTGCTTATGCTGCGTTTCTTGGTGAAGCCATCCCTTTTGCAAGGTTTTCTATCCGAAATCTTTTATTGTCCCTTTACCGAGTACAGGAAATAGGTCTCGTCCCCTTCTACAATACCTTGGAGTGCTGTACTTTCCATATGTTTAATGCCGAAAGAATTTTGCATCTCCAATAGAACAAGGTTAGGGTAACATCCTCAATCAATTTTACAGCTTTTCGGAGCGAATAACTTTCTATCATACATTCGATATACTTCGTTTAAAGATAGAGATGCCGCGTTCAGTTCAAAACAGTATTTATAAGGTCGGTGAACGTCATACGACAAGCTTTACAGCGGCAACACTGTTTCTTCACTTCTTCAGCGTATACCATCGTGGTATATTTTCCAAATCGCACAATATGTTCTGATTTGCAATTTGGACAATGATAGACGTTCTTATGCTTACGTTCTGAAATCTCTTCTAGTGCCGTTCCTGGGGATTATGACGCAGTGAGAGCATCAATTAAGTATTCTCAAAAGCGATGCTTTTCGCCTGGATTCATATTTAAATGACTTTAAGGATATCCGTTGCTCTCACAGCCGTCCCCCACTTGTATTTGATAACCCCATTATAGAACTTTTGTTCTAATATCTACAACAAGCTTTAATGGAGCCAATGACATTCAGTCTGCTCTTCATTCAACTCATCAATCTTCTTGCTAAACTACTAAATAGATTATTCCTATATAGGTTTCATTAAAGAACCCAACAATAAATTAATTGTTGTTATATGTTTCACCAGCGATTCCATTTGTTTTAGGGGGGGGTGAATTTTTCAAAACTCACAGGGTTTATGATAGTTAGTTTTAGAAAAGAAACCTACCCCTTGTTCAAAGTATAGAAAGGCAATATAGCCAATAAAAAGTGATTATCAAATAAACTCGCCACAGGTCCTGCTTTACCGAGCACACTACCACAGTGTTCACTTTTTTCTACCTCGCGTTAGCGACAGGCACGGTATATGTAACAACTACTAGATAATTGTTACTCTGGGGAAGGAAATACTCTTCTCACGAGTGACCTACCGATGGTTAGTCGGCGCCAAGGTTTGACGGGGGACCCTAGTAAAAATTTTCGTCAATTATACAACTAAGCAGATGCCTTCCATCTGCCAGAAGAGCGCTTCGCTACATTCTTATCTTGAAGGTTTGTAAATATTGTTTCAAAAAGAAATTTTATTATCCTTTTACCATAAAAAATTTCTAGCAGAACATACTGTATGTCACGTAAAATTCAGTTTTTATCCAAAAAGAAGTTCGTTACGAAAAATTAAATCGTAAAAAACCCCACAAGCTTTATCATATTTAGTACATTTATTATGCAGAACAAAACATAGAGAATTTGAATTCAGTACATAGATAACCAAACAAAACTAAAACTAAGTGGAAGGATGAGCAACATGGCGAAATTTGAAATGGCATGGAAGAAGAGATATAAAGATAGTGGTTATATTAAAGAGATTATCAGCTACTCTAAAGAGGAAGACAAGTTTAGGTTTTCTGATTATATAGTTCCTGATGAGGGCCAAGATATAGCGGGAGACCAAAAGTGGGCAACGTTTACTCTCAAAGATAATGCATCGTATCAAGTTAAGGATACAAAGACTGGTCAATTCTATTACTTTATAGTCATTGATGGAGATAAAGAAAAAGTTAAAAGATATAAAGTGATAAGATACTTCGATACCGATGCAACGTACTCAAGCAAAAAAACACCTAGCTACCAAGCGACTGGGCTGGAATATTCACAAGACAAAGATTTGCTTGAATTCATTATTGAGAATTATGAACTTTCTATGCAGGTTGCAGAGCACAAATCGAAAGAAGCTGCTGTTGGCATTCAGGCTACTCTTAGTAAACTAGCCCAATTCAACGGTAATGAGAGTGAATATCAAACTATTAAAGAGGAGTTTAGCAAGGGAAAAAGCCTAGCAGAAGTGAGAAATTCACTCCTTAAAAGTAAAAACAACGAGGATGAGGAAGACTTGTTTAATCAAATTCTCGTCGGTTCTATAGCAAGTTGATGAAAAGGTAGTCCACTGGGGCTTCCTTTTTCATAGTTAACTATCATTATTGGGTTCTAAATTGTCATTACCTTGTTTTTGTAAGATAATGTAATCGTATATCAAGTCTGTAATTTGCAGGAGGCGAACTATAATAATGGAGTCAATTGTACTCGAACTTCAAAAGAAGCAATGGTTTCAAATAATGATGTAAGTGGACTGTTAAGGCGCTCTTTAGTCATTGCTAGAAAATTAGAACTCATTGATTTTGAGAAGTGGGTAAATGATGAATTAAGCGGCTATAGAGCTAGACCAAATAACGCGCCTGACTACAGAGAAATAACTGGAACTCTTCAATGATTTAATCCAGTAAGAGGCTGGTGCGCCGTGTTAACAGAAGACCCGGAATTAATGGATAGCATTACGAACGTTAAACTATTTGAGTCGGTCTCCGAACTCGAGAATTTAGTAAATAGCATAGACAGCAATAACTTTGTTTATCAACTTAATCAAAAGCAACAAAACTTAATCTCCAGTCTAGGGGATGGAGGATTACAGCAGTTCAGACTGTTATTCAGTAAAAACCAAGCTCAGAGAATAATTGAGACAGTTAAAAACATTATTCTTGATTGAACTTTAACTCTAGAAAAGGACGGAGTATTGGGGGAAGGTATGACTTTTTCTGAGCAAGAAAAAATTGAAGCTATTAGACAAAACTATACTGTAAATAACTTCTATGGTAATACATCAGGCCTTCAAATCCAACAACACACACAACACTCATCGCAAACCCAAGTGAATGAATTTGATGCAGAAGCTGTAGACGGGTTCATAAAAACCCTTAAAGAGAACATTAATCATATAGAGCCACTAGATAGAAAGTCGAAAAAAGCAGTTCAAAAAGAAATAGAGACTATCCAAAAGCAAACAAAATCAAGTAAACCAAATATACCTCTAGTTAAAGAGTCATTAACTACCATAAGGAATGTTCTTGAAGGTATATCTGACAGCTTAGCAGCACAAGGATTGCTATATCAGCTTAGTCACTTACCAATATGGTAGTTAGAAAGTTAGCCCCTATAAACAGGGGCTATACCTATTGGGAATTTTCATTTTAGTTTTCTTATACGGGTGTTTTTCTTCGGAATAAGCTTGTTTATTGGGCTGGCCTGCTTATGTGCTTCTCTTAAATCTTGACCCGTAATATTCAAATACCTTTTTGTCATATCCATGTTCTCATGTCCCATAAGCTTCTGTAAGGAGAAGGCATTTCCCCCATTCCTCAAGTACATAATGGCAAAGGCATGCCTTAGGTCGTAAGGTCTTATTTTGAAGTTCAGTTTCTTACTATACTCGTTCATTCGTTTACTCCATATCTTCCTTGTAATACTCTCACCATCAGTGGTTGAAAAGACCGGCAAATCTTCTCCCCAATCGTCCGGCCGCACCCGTATAAGTTTCTTTATTGTGTTCATTGTACTTGGGAGAAGCGGAAGTGTTCTTGATTGTCTCGTTTTCGCTACAGACTCCGGAACCGTCACCGAACTGTTATTGATATCAAAGTCCTCTACTGTTAATTGAAAAGCTTCACTGGGCCTTGTGCCTGTATCTAATGTAAACAGGATTAAGGAATAATCCCTCAAGCCAGCATACGTTTGTTGATTTGGAAGCTTTAATAAGTGCTGTAGTGTTTCTAATGGTATTTCAACAATTCGTGGCGGAGCTTTACGTTTTTTGTACCCATCCAGTGGATTAATGTACATAAATCCTTCACCAATGCACCAGTCATAAAAGGCGCGTAGATATATCAATCTAAGATTGTAAGTTGCCGGCTTTATGTTTGCTGAGAGGTGCTCTAGAACCCCTTGCTTGGTTTCTTCTTCTTTCCCCCATGATAGAGGGTTCTTCTTATAAAAATGTTTTATATGGTTGTTATATCCTTTAAGAGTTGCTTCGCTGACACCATGTGCCTTTTTCCACAACAGAAAGTCTTCCATAGCTTTTTGCCATGTCGTATTTGCTTTCTTACTTTCTGAGAGGTGCCCTGAACTCCCATCCAGGACTTCAGGTATTCTACTTCTTGGCTTTCTCATTCTTCTGTCTGGCATAAATAAAAAATCCTCCGTTTCATTCAACGAAGGATAAGATGTTAGGTGATAGGTCGTGTCGCCCTAACGGATAATAATTTAGGGCGACACGACTTCCCGTCCCGACACCGAAATTAGACAAAAAGAAAAATCGCTGTTATACAGCGATTTCCCTTGTCGTTATCGACTTTTAGTACCGGTGGCCGGGGTCGAACCGGCACTCCGTGAGGAACACGATTTTGAGTCGTGCGCGTCTGCCAATTCCGCCACACCGGCAAATAATCTTATGGAGGCGGCAACCGGAATCGAACCGGTGATAAAGGAGTTGCAGTCCTCTGCCTTACCTCTTGGCTATGCCGCCATAAGATATTCAATTATGATTGTATCATATTCAATGGATCCTGAATATGTGAATGTATGGAGCGGGAGACGGGATTCGAACCCGCGACCCCCACCTTGGCAAGGTGGTGTTCTACCACTGAACTACTCCCGCAATGATAAGTGGCTGGGCCAGCTGGATTCGAACCAGCGCATGACGGTACCAAAAACCGTTGCCTTACCGCTTGGCTATGGCCCAATAATTCAGTTCGTTTATTATGAAATAAATGGGGCGGCTGATGGGAATCGAACCCACGAATGCCGGAACCACAATCCGGTGCGTTAACCACTTCGCCACAACCGCCATAAGAAGCAGGGGTAGTAGGAATCGAACCCACATTGACGGTTTTGGAGACCGTAGTTTTACCATTAAACTATACCCCTATTTAATTTTAAAAGAAAATGGTGGAGGGAGTAGGACTCGAACCTACGAACCCGATGGGAGCGGATTTACAGTCCGCCGCGTTTGGCCAACTTCGCTATCCCTCCACTTGAAAAGTGGTGCCGGCCAGAGGACTTGAACCCCCAACCTACTGATTACAAATCAGTTGCTCTGCCAGTTGAGCTAGGCCGGCTAAATGGTGGCTCGGGACGGAATCGAACCGCCGACACACGGATTTTCAGTCCGTTGCTCTACCGACTGAGCTACCGAGCCTAAGTATGTATAAGATTTAAAGTGGCGGTCCGGACGGGACTCGAACCCGCGACCTCCTGCGTGACAGGCAGGCATTCTAACCAACTGAACTACCGGACCAAATGATTTGGCTGCACTTTACAGCGTGACTATTCAAAAGAATAATTTGGTTGCGGGGACAGGATTTGAACCTGTGACCTCCGGGTTATGAGCCCGACGAGCTACCAGACTGCTCTACCCCGCGATAATGTGCGTTATGCACGATAATGAAATTCTATGGTGGAGGATGCAGGGTTCGAACCTGCGACCCCTTGCTTGTAAGGCAAGTGCTCTCCCAGCTGAGCTAATCCTCCGTAAGTGGTGACCCGTACGGGATTCGAACCCGTGTTACCGCCGTGAAAGGGCGGTGTCTTAACCACTTGACCAACGGGCCAATGTTAATGGCGGAGAGTGAGGGATTCGAACCCTCGAAACCGTGGTAACGGTTTACACGAATTCCAATCGTGCTCCTTCGGCCAGCTCGGACAACTCTCCACTATGGCTCCAACGGTAGGATTCGAACCTACGACCGATCGGTTAACAGCCGATTGCTCTACCACTGAGCTACGTTGGAATAATGTATCAATCTGGCGACGTCCTACTCTCACGGGGGTAAACCCGACTACCATCGGCGCTGAAGAGCTTAACTACTGTGTTCGGCATGGGAACAGGTGTGACCTCTTCGCCTTCATCACCAGATCTTTATAACTCCTTTTTTTCAAGGACAAGAACTATTATACTGTATCTTGTAATGAAAATCAAGGTGTTTTTGAAAGTTTTTTTGAAAACCCTCAAAACTGGATAAGGAAACAACTATTGATGAAACATCATTCACGAAGTATATATAGATAAGTCATCGATCCATTAGTATCCGTCAGCTCCACGTGTCACCACGCTTCCACCTCGGACCTATCAACCTCATCGTCTCTGAGGGATCTTATCTGCTCGAAGCA
>NZ_JBSWZA010000009.1:0-50636 GCF_056161385.1 Halobacillus sp. ABD4_316 | reverse complement strand
TCTTCATTAAAGAAGAAATGTTTTGACGTACTGGTTGGTTCGTTCAGTTTTCAAAGATCAAATGTTGTCGGCCGTTTGAAAACAGCGACTTAATCATCTTAACATGTGTTGCTTTTCATGTCAACAACTTTTTTCATTAAGTTGAGAAAGCGTTTCGCTGTCGTTTTTGGCGACAAATACTAATTTATCATGGGAAGCCGTTTGTGTCAACGACTTTTTTCATGATTCGTTTTGATGTTTTTCAACATCGCGCCGCTCTCTTAAAGCGACAAGTAATAATTTATCACGGATATGAATCCAACGCAATAGTTTTTTTAAAATATCTTATCATTTTATTGTAAAAAGAAATCCCCCGCCTTTATAACCGGCGGAGGATAGCTGGATCAGGAATCGCGATGTCGCATTTGCGGGAACAGCAGGACGTCACGGATAGAGGCTGAATTGGTTAACAGCATAACGAGGCGGTCCACGCCGATGCCCAATCCACCGGTCGGCGGCATACCATACTCAAGAGCTTCCAGGAAGTCCTCATCCATCATGTGGGCTTCATCATTACCTTCTTCACGCTCTTTAAGCTGAGCTTCGAACCGTTCGCGCTGATCGATCGGATCATTCAACTCAGAAAACGCATTGGCATGTTCGCGTCCAACGATGAATAATTCAAAGCGGTCCGTGAAGCGTTCATCTTCAGGATTCTTTTTGGCAAGTGGAGAGATCTCTATTGGATGTCCATAAATAAAGGTCGGCTGGACGAGCTTTTCCTCGACACGCTGCTCAAAGAACTCGTTGACAATATGACCGAATGTCATTGTATCTTTAATTTCAATGCCATGTTCTTCAGCAAGAGCTTTAGCTTCATCATTACTCATGTGCTTCCAAAAATCAACGCCTGTATATTCCTTGATTGCATCCACCATATGCAGGCGGGCCCAGTTTGGTTCCAGGTTAATCTCCTGATCGTCATACATGACCGTTGTCGTACCCAGCACCTCTTTAGCGATATGAGCGACCATGTTTTCCGTCAAGGCCATAATGTCTTTATAATCCGCATACGCTTCATACAATTCAATCATCGTAAATTCGGGGTTGTGACGCGTAGATACGCCTTCGTTACGGAAGACACGTCCGATCTCGTATACCTTCTCCATGCCGCCTACAATGAGACGCTTCAAGTGAAGCTCGATGGCTATACGCATGTACAACTGCATATCAAGCGCATTGTGATGGGTGATGAACGGACGGGCGGAGGCTCCTCCCGGAATGCCGTGCATTAATGGTGTTTCCACTTCAAGGAATCCTAAACCGTCCAGGTAACGGCGCATGGATTGAATGATTTTACTGCGCAGAACAAACGTGTCCCTGCTGTCAGGGTTCGTAATCAAGTCAAGATAACGCTGTCGATAGCGCTGTTCTACATCTTGGAGTCCGTGGAACTTTTCAGGTAACGGGCGCAGGGATTTCGTAAGCAGCTGGAATTCCTCCGCTTTTACAGAAAGTTCTCCGACGTTTGTTTTGAACATCACTCCGGTTACTCCGACAATATCCCCCAGGTCTGCTGTTTTAAAGAGATTGTCATAGGCTTCTTCGCCGATTTCATCTTTACGGACGTACAACTGGATCTGCCCTGTGACATCCTGGATGTGCGCGAAGCCGGCTTTCCCTTTCCCGCGCTTGGTCATGATTCGTCCAGCTACGGTCGCCGGGAACTGCTTTTCTTCCAATTCTTCTTTTGTATAGGTATCGTATTGTTCTTTTAACTGATCCGCATAGTGGGTCCGGTCGAAACGGTCGCCGAACGGATCCAGACCTTGCTCACGGTGAGCGTTCATCTTGTCTCTGCGCACCTGCATATATTCATTCAGTTCTTCTGACACTGCTATCACTCCATTCCTCATCTTTTCCTTGTACTGTGCCGCCACAATAACAAAAACTGCCAGCAAAGGACTGGCAGCATCTAACTATGGTTTAGTATAAAAAAGTCTTATGGGTGTGTCAACGCTCACGGGAACCTCAGCTTTCCCGGCTGATGCCCTTGCTGCTTCAAGGCTTTCTCTTCACAGGTGCCCCCATAACGTGACGCTCTCCCTTTCTGCATCGGGAAGTTCATGAAGCAGTTCGGCCGCCTGCTTCTGCAGATGGGGAAGGTAGGCCTGTGGATCTACATCGGCCAGAGGGACGATAACAAACGCCCGTTCATGCATGTGGGGGTGGGGAATCGTCAAGTCGGCAGCTGCTCTGTTTTCTTCGTTATACAAAAGAATGTCGAGATCAATAGTCCGCGGCCCCCATTTCACCAATCTTTTTCTTCCCAGCCCTTCTTCAATCGCCTGACAGGCCGCCAACAGATCTTCAGGAGGAAGGGATGTCTCCACGATGATCACCATATTCAGGAAATCCCCCTGATCTGTATAACCCACAGGACTCGTTTCATATACCCCCGATCTCCCCTCTACTTGAACGGCTTCATTTTCATCCAGTAAAGTAATGGCATCACGAAGGTACTGTTCCCTTTCAGCGAGGTTGGAGCCGAGTGCGATATAAGCTTTATTCATCAGACCGGCTCCGGTATATCTCAATTGCTACGGATTGATAATGGCCGGGAATGGGCGGGTCCGGTTTGAATACTTTTACAAGGCACCCTTCTAACAGCGGGAAGGAGGAGAACAACTCTCCGGATATCTGCTCAGCTACAGACTCCACAAGCTTATAGGCCTTCCCTTCTACAATCTTTTTGGTTGTTTCATAAATCGCCCCATAATCAATGGACTTTGTCATATCGTCAGATTGGGAGGCCGGTTTTAAGTCCAGCTCCAATTCAAGGTCTACATAAAAACGCTGCCCCAGTTTGTTTTCTTCCGGAAAAAGGCCGTGATAGCCCCAGAATTCCATTTGATTAACGTAGATTTTATCCAATTCCTCCACCCTTTCCAATCATAGCATCCATCATTTTCGTCATACGGACCATGGGACCCACATCGTGCACCCTTACCATTTCCACTCCCTGGGCCACCCCGTAGCACACCGTTGCGCCTGTCCCTTCCATTCGTTCCTCTTTAGGAAGATCCAGCACTGTACCGATAAAAGATTTCCTTGAAGTACCGAGAAGAACCGGGTAACCGAGGTCACGAAGGTCGCTCAGGTGACGCATGACGACGAGGTTATCCTGCTGGCTCTTGGCAAAACCGATACCCGGATCAAGGATGATCTGCTCATCCTTCACTCCCCGCGCCTTCACACGGCTCACCATTTCCGTCAGATCCTTTTTGATATCATCGATTAACGAAGTATAATTCCGATCGTTCCGGTTGTGGGTCAAAACAAGTGGAACGTCATGCCGGGCAGCGACATCAGCTATAGCTGGATCCTTTACAGCTCCCCAAACATCGTTAATGATGGAGGCGCCATGCTGGACTGCCCGGTCAGCCACTTCCGACTTGTACGTATCAATGGAGATGGGTACATCGACCGCCTGACTCACCGCCTCTATCGCTGGAAGAACTCTTTTCAACTCCTCCTCCGCCGGTACAGGGTCATGGCCTGGACGGGTTGATTCACCACCAATGTCAATGATGTGGGCTCCTGCCTCCACCATAGCTTCAGCCTGTTGGACAGCCCTGTCAACATCTGTGTACAGCCCGCCATCCGAAAAGGAATCAGGAGTGACGTTTAAAATGCCCATAACGAGCGTCTGTTCCGTTAAATCATAGGTTTTTACGCGCGTGTGTAAGTATAAGGACATGTATTTCCCTCATTTCTTTATTACTCTTCCCCTATCTTACAACATTTCATAAGTTCTATCATGACAGGAATTCCTGTCCTACGAAAAAACGCACCCCCTGCTAAAAGGAGTGCGTCAGGCTTTATTCTTCATCAAATTGGTAAAGAGGAGTGGATAGATATCTTTCTCCATTACTAGGGATGACCGCTACCACTTTTTTACCTTTTCCAAGCTGCTTAGCCACTTGTTTCGCTACGTGGATCGCTGAACCGGAAGAAATCCCTCCAAGGATTCCGTCTTTACGCGCTGCTTCGCGGGCAGCCGTAAAGGAGTCTTCCTTTGAAACCGTTACGACTTCATCGTAGATTTCTGTGTTCAGGATTCCTGGCACAAAGCCGGCACCGATCCCCTGGATTTTGTGAGGGCCGGGATTTCCGCCGGATAATACCGGGGATTCTTCCGGTTCAATTGCATAGACCTTCATGTCAGGGTACTTTTCCTTCAGCACTTTTCCAGCACCGGTAATTGTTCCCCCTGTGCCAATACCAGCAACAAAAGCATCCAATTGATCACCCATCTGCTCGATGATTTCAGGTCCTGTGGTCTTTTCGTGGATGAGAGGGTTCGCTTCATTGTTAAACTGCTGAGGCATGAAGTAGCCATGCTTTTCATGAAGCTCAGCCGCCTTCTTAATCGCTCCCTTCATACCATCGCTTCCCGGTGTAAGAACCAGTTCCGCCCCGTAGGCACGCAGAAGGTTCCGACGTTCCTGACTCATCGTATCCGGCATGACGAGAATCGCTTTATAGCCTTTGGCTGCAGCAATCATAGCCAGACCAATCCCCGTGTTTCCACTCGTTGGTTCCACAATCGTGTCGCCCTCGTTCAATCGGCCGTCTTTTTCCGCTTCTTCCACCATGGACAGGGCAATACGATCCTTAACGGAACTCCCTGGATTCATGTACTCCAGTTTAAGGTAAATGTCTGCACTGTCTTCGTCAGCACTGCCGTTCAGTTTTACCAGCGGAGTCTGTCCTACAAGTTCACTTACGTTATTAACGATTCTCAACACCATCACTCCTAAAACCAAGTATTTAAATAGGATTTAACTTTAACTTACTGAAATCCACTACAATTGTCAAACAATTCATGCTGAAAGAATAGAAAAAGACGGAACGAAAGTCCCGTCTTTTATTTATATCCTTATCGGCTGCTGTTGATGAAAAAAATCAGCTGGTGCTCTGAGATTTCAGTTCTTCCAGATCATGCGCAGAGAATTGATAATCTTCGTTGCAGAAGTGACACTTCGCTTCCGCACCGTTATCCTCTTCAATCATGCGTTCAATTTCCTCATCACCAAGACTGGAAATGGCCATCTCGACCCGTTCGCGTGAACAATGGCATTGGAAATTCACAGGCTTTGTGTCCAACAACTGGACATTTTCTTCCCCTAGAACGGTATGAAGAATCTGCTCTGGTGTTTTTCCTTCCTGTACAAGCGTGGAAATAGGGCGCATATCAGAGAGACGTTTCTCAATTTCTGTCGTCGTCTTGTCGTCAGCGCCCGGCATCATTTGAATGATAAAGCCCCCGGAAGCAAGGATGCTGTGATCTGTATCCACGAGCACACCCGCCCCTACAGCGGAAGGGACCTGTTCAGAGTTCGCGAAATAATAAGTGAAGTCCTCACTGATTTCTCCGGACACAATCGGTACCTGGCCGGTAAAATGATCCCTCATCCCAAGATCCTTCACAATGCTCAATGTCCCGGACGTACCGACCGCACGTGATACGTCCAGCTTTCCTTGGGCATTGGACTCGAAATCAACATGAGGATTCTTCGCATAGCCGCGAACTTCCCCATTAGCGTTGGCATCCACGACAATGGCACCCACCGGGCCGCCGCCTTCAACCTTCACTGTGATTTTGTCATCTCCTTTAAGCATAGCTCCCATCATAGAGCTGATCGTCAAGGTTCTACCCAGAGCGGCTGATGTTGTCGCCCACGTATCCTGCCTGCGTCTTGCTTCTTCGACGGTGTTGGTGGACTGAACAGCGTACGCTCTCACTTGTCCATCAAAGGCCATCGCCCGCACTAAATAATCTGACATGAATCATCATTCTCCTTTAAATGCTTTTTTCTCTTTGTTGCGCTGATATATCTTATGCAGCCCCTTCAATGTAAGATAGGGATCTACATGATCAATGGTCCTGGACTGGCCGGCAATTAAGTTCGCTAAGCCTCCGGTAGCAATGACCGTCGGCGTACGGTCGGAAGTTTCCTTCATCCTTCGTACGACTTCATCCACTTGTCCGACGTATCCGTAAAACGCTCCGGACTGCATCGCTTCTACAGTACTTTGTCCGATGACATGTTCCGGACTTTTAATTTCAATCTTCGGCAGTTTAGCTGCTTTGGCATAGAGGGCTTCCATGGATATGTTGACTCCAGGCGCAATGGCACCTCCCAGATACTCGCCTTCTGCATTGATGTAGCAGTAGGTTGTGGCTGTTCCGAAATCAATAATGACCAAAGGAAGCGGGTACTCATCAATGGCTCCGACAGCATTCACTACCCTGTCCGCCCCTATTTCGTCAGGGTTCGGATATTTCATGGGCAGACCATGGTCGACATTATTCTCTCCGATAATCATGGGCTGCTTTTTAAAATAATAACGAGACATACGGTCAAGTGCAAACATTATGGGCGGAACTACGGAAGAGATGATGACCCCGTCCATATCTTCAAAGGCCAGACCTTCATGATCAAAAAGGGATTTGATCAGCATTCCGAACTCATCTTCTGTTTTATGTCGATCTGTCTTAATACGCCATTGATACTTTAACGCACCATTTTCAAACACACCTAAGACAGTATTGGTATTTCCCACATCAAGGACAAAATTCATACAAAAAGCCTCCTGTGTCATTTCCTTCGGCTACCATCATACCACAAGAGCCGAACCGTCTGCTGTAATGAAACACGAAAAACCACACCGCCGGAGCTGGTGTGGTTTTTTCGTTGAATTAAGAACGACGATCTTCGGAATCTGATCCGCTCTCTTCTTCTTCTTTATTTGTTGAGGAATCTTCAGTTTCCTGTTCCTCTTCAGAGACTTCTTCATCTTTGGATTGGATGTTTACGCGTACATCTTCGTCACTTCCGGAAGAAGTATTGTTCTTGATTTTAGCGTTGTGTTCTCTAGCAAGGGCTTCAAGCTCTTCATCTGTTGGAAGACGTCCTTTATCAAACAAGGAACGGATTTGAGTAGCATCCAGAGTTTCTACTTCCAGCAATGTTTTGGCAATCAGCTCTAATTTATCTCTGTTTTCTGTCAGAATCGTCTTCGCGCGATCATAACAGTACTGGATAAAGTTCTTCACTTCCTGATCGATTTCGTAAGCGATCTGGTCACTGTAGTTCTGTTCGTTCTGGATGTCACGGCCCAGGAAGACCTGACCTCCGGAATTGGAACCGAACTGAAGCGGTCCAAGTTTTTCACTCATGCCGTACTCGGTAACCATCTTGCGTGCAATGCTTGTCGCACGCTGGAAGTCGTTGTGGGCGCCGGTACTTACTTCACCGAAGATGATTTCTTCAGCTACACGGCCGCCCAGAAGACCTGTAATTTTGTCGAACAGTTCAGGTTTTGTCATAAAGTAGCGGTCTTCTTTCGGAAGCATGACCGCATAACCGCCGGCCTGACCTCGTGGGACGATCGTTACTTTATGAACCATGTCCGCATCATCAAGCACCATACCGATAACCGTATGTCCACTCTCGTGGTTGGCCACGATGTCGCGCTCTTTCTTGGAAATGACACGGCTCTTCTTAGCCGGTCCTGCAATAACCCGGTCGATGGCTTCATCAACATCATCCATGTCGACATTTTTCTTGTCTCCACGGGCAGCTACAAGTGCGGATTCGTTCAACAGGTTCTCCAAGTCTGCGCCGGAGAATCCTGGTGTACGAAGAGCAATCGTCTTCAAATCGACATTTTCAGACAGCGGCTTGTTCTTCGCATGAACGGCGAGAACAGCTTCACGGCCTTTAACATCCGGGCGATCGACAGTAATCTGTCTGTCAAAACGGCCGGGACGAAGAAGGGCCGGGTCAAGAATGTCCGGTCTGTTGGTCGCAGCAATGATGATGATTCCTTCATTGACTCCGAAACCGTCCATCTCAACAAGAAGCTGGTTCAATGTCTGCTCACGCTCATCGTGACCGCCACCAAGGCCTGCGCCACGCTGACGTCCAACAGCATCGATCTCATCGATAAAGATGATACCAGGGGCATTCTTCTTCGCATTTTCAAACAGGTCGCGGACACGGGAAGCCCCGACACCGACAAACATTTCAACGAAGTCCGAACCACTGATGGAGAAGAACGGAACTCCCGCTTCTCCGGCAACGGCACGGGCCAGCAATGTTTTACCTGTACCCGGCGGCCCTACCAGCAGGACACCTTTTGGAATACGTGCACCAACAGCAGAGAATTTGCGCGGGTCTTTAAGGAAGTCAACTACTTCCACAAGCTCCTGCTTCTCTTCATCTGCACCAGCGACGTCTTTAAAACGTACTTTTTTCTTCTCTTCGGTGTACATCTTCGCCTTGCTCTTACCGAAGTTCATGACACGGCTTCCGCCGCCCTGAGCCTGGTTAAGCAGGAAGAAGAAGAGAATGAAGATAATGACAAACGGAATAATGGATGTCAGGAATGTCACCCATGCGCTCGGCTGCTCTTCCTGTTCAACATTTAAAATCGACTGCTCCTGAGCCGTTTCTGTAATGTTGGATAGTGTCTGGTCGTTCGCTGTAATCTGTGCGGTGAAGGCTTCCTCCCCTTCTTCTGCACCCTCCAGCTGACCAGTGATTCGAATCACTCCATTAACAGGCTGAATTGTCATCTCTTCGATGGCACCGCTGTTTAATTTATCGTAAAACTGATTTACATTTAACTCTTGCTGCGGATCACCTTGACCTCGGAATAAACCGACCACGCCGATAACAACGAGGAAGATAAGTAAGTAAAATATGGTATTACGAAAGATCCGGTTCATTGCCTACCTCCTCCCAAACGAGAAAAACTATAGTAAATACTACCATAACAAAATCGGACGACACAACTAATTACCCTTGAAACGAACCGTTTGAAACCACTTACGGAGTATCTGGGACTATCCGCCATATACTTCAGGTTTCAACACCCCTACATAAGGAAGATTCCGATACTTCTCCTGATAATCCAGACCATACCCGACAACGAACTCATCCGGTACTTCAAAGCCGACAACGTCTGCTATTACATCAGCGTTGCGTCCCGTCGGTTTATCAAGAAGAGTGACGATCTTAATCGAATTCGCCTTTCTATATTTAAACAAGTCGACAAGATAGGCAAGCGTGCGGCCACTGTCAATAATGTCTTCAATGATCAGGATATCCCGGCCCTCTACTTTTGTATCAAGGTCCTTGACAATCTTGACCTCACCGGAGGATTCCATTCCACCGTGATAGCTGGACACATCCATAAAGTCCATTTCCAAATGCGTCTCCATCCGTTTCAAAAGGTCTGTCATAAAAGGAGTTGCCCCTTTCAGCACTCCGATAGCCAAAGGAAATCGATCCTTATACTCCTCGGATAAACGGGCTCCCATCTCTTTGCATTTCTGCTGGATCTCCTCTTCGGAAATCAAGACCTTTTCAATTTCGTTGTGCATGATTGCTCCTCCTACGCGTCTGCTTTGTTTTTATAATGTAACCGAAGCCATGGACCTGTTGAGGACCTGCCTCCCTGCCTGCCGCCTTTCTTCAGTCCGCCAAGCCAGAGGATTTCCCCTGTCTGATCGGTAACGACCGGCAGTGTCCCGCGGGTGCGGGCAGGGATTTTCTGATCAATAAAAATATCTTTTACTTTTTTTGACCCCTTCATCCCTCTGACTTCCATACGGTCTCCAGGCTGTCTGGAGCGGACGATGAGCGGAAGGTTTACGTGATAGTCCTCACATACATAGGTGAAGGCATCAGGCTCTTCCGGCGACCAGCTCCATTCCGCTTCCATGGACGAACCATCCGGAAGGGAGACAGAAGACCCGGGGTGCAGCATGAAACGAAAGGACGGATCCTCGTCTTCATCCGCAAATGTGAAGGTGATCTCATCGTAAGCGCGGACCACTTTCAACCCTCCGGGAAAATCAAGGGAACGGTTCGGTTTCTCGTCCCTTAACAGGTCCATGAACATTTCTTCATGAAGATAGGAAATGTCTTCGTTTTGCTTCACATACAGATAGTTCAATATTAGATGAAAGGCCGTCCTTTGTAAAGCAAGCGGAAATGTTTTGAAAGTTTGTTTGGAAAATTGTACGAATTTCTCAACATCCTCCGAAAAATGAACACATTCCAACACCTTCTGAGCCTGTTCGTTTATGTAGGAACGCTCTTCCGCTGCCCTTTCACTGAATGCCTGCACATGCTCATGAAGCCGGGGATTCTGCTCCTTCAAAAAAGGCATCACCCTGTGACGGAATGCGTTGCGCGTGTAATCCGTCCGGTCATTAGAGGGATCATGGCGGCTTGGAAGAGAACGGTCATTCATATAATGGAGAAGCTGTTCCTTGGAGACACATAGCAGCGGCCGTACGATTTCACCGCAGGCAAACGGCCGACGCAAAGGGATTCCCCGGACCGCTTCGGGCCTGGCGGAACGGACCATCTGCATCATGAGTGTTTCTGCCTGATCGTCTCCGTGATGCCCCATGACGAGGACATCCGCCTGCCGGGCATACATCTGCTCTTCAAAGAAACGATAACGGAGATCGCGGGCCGCTTCCTGCGTCCCTTTTCCCGATGATTCCTTATACGAACCTGTATCGACAGAGGTTCCATAAAATTCGACACCCCACTGATCCGCCAGCATCTGAACAAAGGTCAGATCCTCCCGCGCTTCTTCTCCCCGCAGGCCGTGATCCACAGACACAGCTGTGAGGTGAAACGGAACCTTTTCTCTCAGCTGGGTCAGCATATGGAGAAGGGCTGTTGAATCCGGCCCTCCGGATACAGCAGCAAGGACAGTCTGTCCCGGCTGAATTAACTGATGTTTTGAGATGAACGAATGGACAACGTGATCCATCAGACGTTCCTCCTGTCTATCTCTATCTTCCCCTATCGTATCACTCTTCTCACCATCTGCAAAAGAATAGCTGTTACAAGAAAAAAGTAAGGAGGGACCCTCCCATAAGCAGAACGGAAAATAAGGTGATGGCCGTTAACTCCCCGGAATCGGTGGTCTTTTTCTTCTGATCTGCGCGGAAATGGACCCGTGTTGGAGGCGGTGTTTTGTGCAGCAGTACACCTGCCATATCTTTTTCCATTTCCGACGCATCCTTGTACTTTCCCTTCCAGCCGTTTTGGATGATTGTCCGGTATGGTTTGAGTACAGAAGAAGCTGCCAGTTTCTGTTCGAGCATCTTTCTCGGGGAAGGACCCCTTTCAAAACGCCCCGCCCCTGCGGTTTCCAGCATAATCATCGTAAGCGCGAATAGATCATAGGAAGGTTCGGCCTTCCTGGAACCCATCCCCCAGTACCCGCGGTCATAGAACTCCGTGTATTCCTTTATCGCCCTGCCCGCTGCTGTCACACCTCCGACGTCAATAAGCCGGACCCGCGAACCGGACACGAGCAGGTTGTCTGTTTTCAAATCGCCGAACACGTAGCCGGCTTTGTGAAGTTTGGCGATATCACCCAGAATTTGAGCTGCGCAAATACCGATCCATTCTTTCGACTTCCCCGCCAAAAACTGAGGCAGGGGCTTTCCTTCTATGTATTCCATCACATAAAAAGGCAGCTGATGCCCCCCGGACATCCGGTAGTCATCCACATCAACAAAAGAAGGCCCAAGTTTTTCCCCTTGGACCTTGCTGAATTTCTTTAGCATGTTCACCTCAAGCATCATTCTGGAGCTGTCGGTTCCCATTTTGAGCGCATACGTCTCCCCCCGTGTCGAGCGGCATTTATAAACGGTGCCGCACGCTCCTGAACCGAGTTTTTCCATGATGATGTAAGGGTTCTTGTTCCACCTGCCGAGGACCTGATGGCCCGGTGAGAAGTTACCAGCCTGTTTCTTCATAAGGATCTTCTCCATCTTCCAGGCGGGAAGGGGCTGATTTGGCAGCAAAAGCATACAGCGCCTCTCGAAGTGCAGGTCCTGTCGGTGTATAGCCGCCGCTGTTCAATTTAGAAAACAAACGATTGACCGCTCCCAGTTCGGGCGTCCAGTCCACCATCTGCAGGATCGTATGTTTCGGATCCGGGAAGGTGTAGACACTGAACTGATTGGACCCTGATCGTGCATTGAGGCTTAAGGACAAATCAAAAAGAGCATCTTTCACTGTAGGAAGCTTATGATGCATGCTTGCACTCACGTCCACGAGTACAAGCACCTCCAGAGCACTGCTTTCCCCAAGCTCATCAACGACTTCCACAACTTCTCCCCGCTGCTCAGGAGGAAGTTCCTCCAGCGATTGATTTTTTCCCAGAATCTCCTGCAGCTCTTTATTGACGATTCCCTGTATCGTCTGGGTCATCGCCTGTTTTGTCACCATCTGCACGGTCTGGGACAGACTTTTTTGATACACGATTTGACTGATGCCCCCGCCTGCCTCGGCAATCGCCTCTACTTCATCAAGCCCCTGCGGCCTGCTGTTCTGCCGGTCGTCGAGAACACCAATCACGTTCACCGTTATCCCCTGGCTTCTTGCCAGTGCCGCCACTGTGGCAGGGTCCTCCCCGTGATTTGAACATCCATCGGTTAACAAAAGTATCTGCTTCAGTCGCCCTGTTTTCATAATGATGCTCCCTCCTGTTTCGTTGCTTCCATCTTCGCCGAAAAGGAGGGGTTCTATACGCGGTCAGGCCTCTTTTTTCTCTGAGGGAATGGACGCCCACTCCGGCAGATAATGATCGATTCTCGCGACGATGATCGTCATATCATCGACAATGTCACCCGAATGGGTACGGATCACTTCTTCCAGGAGCAGATCAGCCATCACCTGTGGATCCTGACTCGATATTTCGCGGATCTTCCGTTTGATCCACATTTCCACGTTTTCAATCTGACGCGGCGCTTCCAGTATGCCGTCGCTCATCATGATGAGGAAGTCCCCGGCTTTCAGCTGTTCACTCCTTACGTCTACATCCACGTCCGGGATAATGCCCATCGGCAGATTCCCGGCTTCAACGGTGTGGATTTTATCTCCTCTTTTTATAAA
Source organism: Halobacillus sp. ABD4_316 (assembly GCF_056161385.1). Taxonomy (NCBI): domain Bacteria; kingdom Bacillati; phylum Bacillota; class Bacilli; order Caryophanales; family Bacillaceae; genus Halobacillus; species Halobacillus sp. ABD4_316. Next base: position 37,653 of record NZ_JBSWZA010000009.1, on the reverse strand, counting down.
ACTCGGGGTGCTCCCGACTTTAATGAACTTGGATGTCGCCTGATGCAGATCAATCACAGCTAAATCCAACGTTGAAAAAATTTCATCATTCGTACGAAGCGACAGGATGGAGTTAATCGATTGGATCGCTGCTGATTCCTGGATGCCGGACTGTAAGATCTGCTTGAGCAGACGCAGCGTTTCCATACTTTCTTCATGAGCACGTTCCCCGTTACCCATTCCATCACTGATCGCCAGGGCATATTTCCCTCTGCCCAGTTCCATCATCGTAAAACTGTCTCCGGATACAAACCCGCCTCCTTTGGCTGCATGCGCCACTCCGGATTCGATGGCGTAATGTTTGGCAGAGCCAAACGAAAGGTAACACCTGCCCTGCGGATAAGGAGAGATTTCCTCCATCGTTACGACAATCGTCTCCCCCAGAATGTCGGACAATACCGGCGCAATAATTTTCGCTCCTTCTCCGCGGTAATTATCAATTTCTACAATCAGTTCAAGGTCCATGTTCCCTTCATCCAATGAATAGATTTCGAGTTTCTGGATCACCATCCCCATTCGTTCAAGAGCACGATAAATGACATGCTCCTTTTTTTCGTGGTGCTCGCGTTCTTTCACAATCTCCTGAGCGAAATTATCCATCACCTCCGAAACCCCCTGCAGCTGTTCCGCCACAAAGCGCCGGCTCTCCAGCACCTGCCGTTTCAACTGCCGGTTGGCATGATAAAAAGACAACTCGTGATTCATCGTATCGATCAGCTTCTGTGGCTTCACGCAGTGCTGGTCCACACTTTTCCGCAGGCCCCTGCCCGCCTCTCCTTTCTCATCCAGTTCATGCATCAAATCCGTCATCAAATTATGGGTGTCATCAAAGTTCCGCACCCAGCACTTTTCCTTCATGAAACAGGACTGACAGGTCTTTTCTGTGACATGGCTCAAGAAGTAATCGATCTCCTCCGCTTCACCGCTTTCCTCCTTTGGAGACTCTAAATATGTGAAACTTCTTGATAAAGCCTGAAAAACGTCCGAGAACTTCCCGACCCTCACAGCCGTGACATCCCGGACTTTTTGTAAGTATTTCTGCTGTTCCGAAAAATGTTCATCTGTGCCCGGAACATACTTGGACAATTGTTTCACCCAGGAGTTCGGCGTGAGAACAAACAACGCCACGGCCCAGGCCGTTGCCCATAAGGAAGCCGGCAGTTCTGTGTCACTGCCCATATAAAAACCGATTAAAAGGGTGCCGACCACCAGACCGGCACTGACTCCTGCTTTTTTCCCCTCCTTCAAGAGCCCGCCAAGCAGGCCGGAAAAAGCCAGCAGACTCATTTGATAGATATGATCCATATTCGATAAGCTCAGTACCAGTCCTGTGACGACTCCAACGGTTGAACCGATGGCAGCGCCGGCAATATAGGCAAGCAGAATGACAAGGTACCGGGCAAATACATCCACGACGGCTACGCCCTGGATCTGCCACCCGATCAATCCTGTCAAAACGGAAGCGAGTAATATAATGAGGCAGACAATCTCTTCATTTTTCAACGTAGGCTGAAACCTCTGAGGTGTTAAAATCGGGATGCTCTGCATAAAGATAAGGACAAGGATGAAACTCAGTATTCCTTCGGCAGCCATCAATGTAATTTCATAGAGCTGCCAGCGGTCCAGTAAAGCGAGGCTGACGGTGCGGGGGATCAAGCTTGCCATTAATGCCAAAGCCGGGAGCCACTTCTGGGGGTGACTTATTTTGCGCAGCCCCAGGCTTAAGAGCAAAAAAGCCGTCGACGCCCCTACAATAAACCCCGCATGCGCGTAGCTGTATGTAGATGCCCCTGCTGCCATCATGATCGTTACGGGGATGACGAGCGGACGTTTCATCCACCAGATCACCGACAGGAAAGCGACACCGAAAGGGGCCATGGATGATAGAATGATAGCTCGTCCAAGCAGCAGGGCGAGGACCATGTGGAAGACTCCTTTGTCGGCCATAAACGAAACTGTGCGGAAAGAAGCTCTTTGGAAGCCTTGAACCATTCTTGAACCTCGGACGGCTGATGGACGATTTTCCTGCTTCGAAACTGTTTCTAACATGTTTATCACTCCTTCTTTGTGAAACCTATTAAACCACATGAAGAAGAAGCATTTTGTCAAAACAACAAGAGAGCAGAAACAAAAACTTCGATGCTTTTCTCAGAAGCCGCATCAGATTCTACAAAATGTATGCCGGGCACTTCCACCCCCTCCCAAAAACCCCCTTCTTTCCCTAGCGAAATAAACAGAGTTGTCTGATTTTTTTATTGGTTGTTGACTCTTTTTCTATCATGGTGTACTATATTTTTTGTGACGTTGCGAGACAACATCACTTCAAACACATGGCGGTGTAGCTCAGCTGGCTAGAGCGTACGGTTCATACCCGTGAGGTCGGGGGTTCGATCCCCTCCGCCGCTACTATTTTTTCAAAAACGATATATTGGCCCGTTGGTCAAGTGGTTAAGACACCGCCCTTTCACGGCGGTATCACGGGTTCGAATCCCGTACGGGTCATCGGAAACATTCTTGTCCAGAAAAACGCCTTCCAAATTGGAAGGCGTTTTTTCTATGTCCTTTTTCTATGCAGGCCCTCAATAAAACACATCGAATTTCTCCCAGATCGATTCCAGATGCTCGAGACGCTTTTCTGTTTCTTCTTCTTTTTCCCTCCCGATCTGTACGAGCAGTGCCTGAATGACGCTGAGCGGTGCTGTAAACGTATCAATATAAGAATGCATCCGGCTCTTTGCTGTGAGAACCGTATCCGAATAAGCGGAAAGAGGGGAGGAAAGGGTGTCTGTAAGTGCCACTGTTTCCACACCCTCCTCATAAGCGTAGGCAAGGATGTCGACAGTGCTTTTGCTGTACCGTGGAAAACTGATCCCAACAACCACATCCTGTTTTCCCAGACGTGCCAGAAGGTCCGCATCCCTCTCCACGGAGTGAATCATGCGGACATCATCCACCACCTTTTCCAAATAGTAATGAAGGAATCCCCCTAATGCTTCTGCACTCCGGTTCGCAGCAATCCAAATTTTATCAGCCTGCCATAAAGCATGGACCGCTTTCATCAGCTCCTTTTCATCCAGCCTGTTCATCGTCTCTTCCATTTCCCGGATGTCTTCTTTGAGCACAGATTCAAATGAAGGAGAAGGGTTCGTTGTCTTTATCAGCCGTTCACTCGTCTTCCATTGCTGTTTTAAGGATGATTGGATGGCCTTCTGGAATTCTGCAAACCCCCGGAAGCCAAGAGAAACGGCGAACCGTGTGATTGTCGCGTCACTCACCCCGGCCATAGCAGCCAGCCGGCTGACATTCAGGAAAACAACTTCATCCGGCCGGTCCAGCAGAATGGCCGCCACTTTTTTGTGGGAGCGGCTCATCTCCGGAAGAGACCGGTGGATCGTCTCATATACATTCGGTTCATTCTTCACAGCAGCTGTCACCCTTTCACATTCTTCACCGCTTTTTCGTGCGCATCTACAGTAAACTGTATGTCTGCTTCCGTATGCACCGTTGACATCGAGTAACGGTTGAGCGGTTTCGTATACACACCGAGCTGAAGCAGCCTCTCATCTACGCGCTTCCTGAACGTCATGTCCACGTGTTGAAGATCACGGTAGTTACGGATATCCCCGTCTGTCATCATCACATTAAAAATACTCCCTGTCCCTACCGTTTTCATTGGTATTCCCATAGCCTTATACAAGTCTTCCAGGTGCTTGCGCAGTTTGTGCGTCTTGGTCATCAGGTTTTCCATGACGTCCCTCTGCTGAAGCAGATCGATCGTCGCCATCCCGGCAGCCAGCACGGTCGGATGACCATTGTAGGTACCGCTGTGGAACAGAGCACGCGGCTGATTGGACGAACTGCCGGACATTACATCATAACTCCGCTTCGGATTCAGGACCTCCATGACGTGCTCTGCTCCTCCGAGGGCCCCGACAGGGAAACCTCCGCCCAGCACTTTTCCGAGTGCCGTCAAGTCAGGGGTGATGCCATACGTTTTCTGAGCCCCTCCGAGAGATAAGCGGAAGCCTGTTTTCACTTCGTCCATAATCAGCAGAATGCCAAGCTCTTTCGTCACGCGGCGCACGCCGTCCATGAATGACGGATCCGCCGGTATGTACCCACCCTGAACAGGCTCCATCATAAGCGCAGAAATCTCCCCGGCATGCCGGCGCAGGATTCGTTCTGTCGATTCCAAGTCATTAAACGGAAGAATGATGGTATGATCCTGATAATACTCTGGAAGACCACTCGATTCGGGAACCGGATTCGGCTCTTCCGCATCTCCTGCTTCCTTCTCCTCCGGATGGATACTCCATAATACTTGATCATATCCTCCATGATAATGCCCTTCAAACTTTGCCATTTTCGGCCGGCCCGTATAGGCTTTAGCGACTCTCAGTGCGAGCAGCGTGGCTTCCAGTCCTGAGTTGGTATACCGGACCCGTTCCATGCCTGGATATAACGAACAAAGCCGTTCCGCCATCTCAACCTCCCGTTCGTGAGGTGTCCCGTAAATCGTCGTTCCATCCTCCTCCATATTCCGGATGACAGCCTTTTTGATGGAAAGATGGCCATGCCCGTGAATCAGCGCCTCATAGGAAAGAAGGTAATCCACATAATGATTGCCGTCAGCATCATACAGATGGCTGCCTGAGGCCTTTTTCATAAATATGGGGTGTGGTTCGAAATATTTGATATTCGCGGTCACACCGCCGGGGATGACCTTTTCAGCTCTCGCATAGGCTTCGGCTGACTACCGCATCCTTTTATGGTCCGGCTGCTCTTTCTGGTTATTCAAAACAAAACCCTCCACATTTTGAGATTATTATTTCATATACAAATTATTATGAAATAATATATTCATACTGATTCCATCATTTCAACCCTGTAAACGGCTCCTGCCCTAGAAAAATAAAAAAAGGAACCCATCCACATTTGGATGGGTTCCTTTTATATAAAAGATGCGCACCTTTTACTCATTGTCCTAGACAGCAAGCTATCCTCTTTTAGCACCTCGACCTCCACGTTTGGACTCCGTGTGCTTCTTCAGTGATGCTAAACGTTCGTCGCTATCCTTGATAAAACGGTTCATCTTCTGTTCGAATGATTCAGCCGGCTTACGAGGTTTTGGCGGACGACGGTTTTGGTTCTCTTTCGCTTTCTTAATGGAAAGACCGATCTTTCCATCATCTCCGACATTAATAACCTTTACTTCCACCTGGTCTCCCTGACTCAGGTGCTCATTAATGTCTTTTACGTAGTTGTCGGCAACTTCGCTAATGTGAACCAGACCCGTCTTGCCATCCGGAAGCTCGACGAACGCTCCGAAATTAGTGATTCCCGTTACTTTACCCTGCAGCTTGCTGCCTACTTCAATTGACATAAAAAAAATGCTCCTCCTTAAAATTTCGATAAGAATATATCTTCTTATATATTATATATAAGCTTTGAAAAGAGTGTCAATAAGATGGATCCTCATCAGGCATTTTAAAGATAATTTCGCCTTCTTTAGAGAAGAAATAATTGGTCCTGGCGATTTGGAGAACGTACTCCTCATCATTCAGAAGGTCAATTTCCTCCTTCAAATCCTTCTCCTCTTTTTCCAAAACACTCATATCCTGTTTCAACTGTTCGAATTCCTCATGTTTCTGTGCATAAAGTGACTGCTGTTTCACATGGTAAAACACCATGGATCCAGCTACGATCGACACTAACAGGGCAAACATTGCGAGACGGCGTATCAGGCGCTTTTTCTTCCGCTGATGTCTGTCCATATAGGCATCATAATGCTGCATGTATGTAGAATCCAGACGTGCCACCGACTCCTGCTGTCTCTTTGCCATGTAAGTTCGTCCTCCTTTACTTTTTGAATCGTTTTACCCAACTGACCATTATATTCTTCATCTTTTCCAAAAACCCTGCTGATTCACTTAAGTAAATTTTCATGTTTTTCGGCAGGAAACGCCAAATCAATCGAAAAAGCAGTTTGATTGGATAAAAAGCGACAATAAACAATATAATGATACCCTTTAAAAGTATCTTATAAACGCCAAGAAGTAAAGAAATAATAAGGAAAATGATGGATTTCGCAGGGATGTATACAAGATAATACACCGTTTTTTTCAAAAAGGTGAGAACAGCCGTGCAGATCTTTATCCAAAGCTCAAGCGAACGTAAGTAGAGGCTCTGAAATAATGCACGATAAGCGGCGAACCCACATACGACCGCTACAAATACATACACCCGGAGCTCACCGTAATTCACAAGATAAAGCAGGTAAAAAAGAAAGGCCGCCTGAACCAGCCAGAAACCAAGCTGATACAGGAGCTCAAGCCAGCTTTGTTTATTGCGCTTATGAAAAAAACGTTCGAATGTGTCCAGGGATGCTCCCACGAACATCCCTCCCCCGATCATGGACAGGATCGTCATAAACTGCGTCGTGAGGGTCATTTGAACAGCTTGCTAAACAAACCTTTAGCTTTCTCCCCCTGGTGCTCGTCCAAATAAGTCATTTCATGCATTTTTCCTTTTATGGAAACCACCCCGGAATCAAGGTCCAGGTTTTTCATCTGCAGGTTCTGGCCGCGGATGACGAGATACCCCATATTCGTCTGCAGTAGAAACTCTTCACTATCGAAGCTGTCCACTTCTTTGACGCCTGATATTTCAATATTTCTCCGGTTCATAACCTTTACATGATGATCGACCTGCTGCTGAGTCCTACTCCCGTGGTTTTTCTCATAGCTCTCCATCTTAACAGCCTCCTTCTCTTGTACAAACTATGAAAAAAAGAGAAGGATTATGACTTGGAGCCTGCCTCTCTGATCGAAAGGGCTCACACGTAAAAAAGACTGTCGAGAATGCCCTCGACAGTCCGCCTGCCTCCCCCGGGGAGGTGGTTCATCAGATTAATCTTGATTCACAGGTTCTTCCTTTTTGATTTCATATAAGGAAGCTGCTTCATTTTTGTTGACGTTCTCTCTCAAATCCTTAATTTCAATGGTCAGTACCTTCTGGCCGAACTGAATCGTCAGCTCATCGCCGACGGCTACGTTACTGGCCGCCTTGCTCTGCGCGCCGTTGATGCTGATCCGTCCCTGATCGGCTACTTCCTTGGCCAGCGTCCGACGCTTAATTAACCGCGAGATTTTTAGAAATTTATCTAAACGCATGCTTTATTCCGCTCCTTTATGTTTGGCTTTCGCTTGTACCCATAACTCTTCCAAAGCATCCAACTCGTAATCCTCCAGTTTCCTGCCGCTGCGCTCCACCGATTCTTCCATGGACGACAACCTCATCCGGAACTTACGGTTGGTCCGCTGCAGGGCATTTTCACTGTTCAGGCGGTAATGGCGGGCGAGGTTGGCAATGGCAAACAACCAATCCCCGAACTCCTTCTCCATTTCCTCCCGGTCCCCGGAGGTTAGCGCTTCTTGAAACTCCTGCCACTCTTCCTCCACTTTCTCTAAAACAGGGGCAACATCCTCCCAGTCAAAGCCGACCTTGGCCGCCTTTTTCTGCAGTTCCTCCGCCTGCAGGAGTGCTGGGAAACTTTCCGGTACGGAGTCCAAAAGGCGGGGGGATTTGTTTCCCTTTTCCTGCTGTTTGATCGCGTCCCAGTTCGTCAGCACTTCATCCGTCGTGTCTGCCTGAACTTCCCCGAAGACGTGCGGATGGCGGCGGATCATTTTATCCGTTATCGATACTATTACGTCATCAATGGTAAAATATCCTTCATCTTCACCGATTTGACTGTGCAGCATCACCTGCAGAAGCACATCCCCGAGCTCTTCCACCATTTGATCATCGTCCTCCTGGTTGACGGCGTCGATGAACTCGTAGGTTTCCTCGATCAGATACTTCCGCAGGGACTCGTGGGTCTGCTTCCTGTCCCATGGACATCCTTCCGGGCTCCGGAGAATCCGGATCACTTCCCTCAGCCGGAAAAACTGGTGATTGAGAAGGGACTTTTGCAAAGGAGGGACATAGACACTTGTCAGGTTGTCGACCTCCACACTCCTGTCGAGCTCTTCTAAAGGAACCGTACGGACAAGCTCGCCGCTTCCCCCTGCTGCTGTGACAATGGTTACCGGATGCGCAGCTGGAAGATCCTCAAGCAGCGTCAGCTTCACTTCAGATGCGGTCATCGCATCATAGACCTGACATAAAATCAGATGGCTTGTATACATCAGCTGCTCGCGCTTGATATCGGTCGCATCGACGAGCTGGAAACCTTCAATCGGGTCGATGCCGAGGGTGGTGAAGGTGGCATCCAGGAAGCTCTGCCCTCCCTCAATCTCTACGTTTATTTCCCCTTCTTTTTCCTTTTCTAAAAGAAGCTGCACCGTTTTTTCCGCCATCATCGGGTGGCCGGGCACAAGATAGAAAATCTCGTCTTCCGGACGCTCCAGAAGACGGCTGGTGATTTCTTCATATACGCTGCCGAAGCTTTCGTGCTCCTCATACACTTCATCAAAGCTTTCGATCGAGAGCCCTTCCTGAAGGAGCTCTGTTACGACAGGATGATCCAGTGTCCTTGCAGTGAGCCGGGCACCGGCCTGCGTCAGCTGCCTGTAAACACCAAGCGGAAGCTGGTCCAGCCCGGAGGCGCCCAGTCCGAAAATTTTAATCGTCTGCATCGTTTTCATCCTTTCGGTAATAATGGAATCAGCCGGTTACTCGAGGGAAGAGCTTCTATCTCCTGTCTTGTAAAACCGCCGGTCCTGATCAGAATCAGTCCGAAGACTACAGCTCCCCCGACTGAAAGAGTCAGAATATAAAGAAGAAGAGGCAGCCGGTCATCCAGGGCGAATAAAGCTTTGATTACTCCTCTGCTTATGTACAATGCTGCAGACATTCCTGCCACGGCAGAGACCAGGGAGCCCCACGGAAGACACCGCCATCTCCATAATGAAAGATCTTTCCTTAAGATTACGATATTTCCAAACAAAACAAAAGTAACAGCGGTTAACGAAGCAAGAGAAGCTCCGTAGATACCGGCTGATGAGATCCATAGAAAATTAGCTGCCCCCTTCACACCGATCCCGGCTATGACAAGAACAGCTGTGTGACGAATCCGGCCGAGTCCCTGCAGGACAGAAGCGGTCGTAATGGACAGTGAACTGGCAATGATAACGAGCATCAGGATACGTAAATAACCGCTCCCGGCAGCATCCTGGAAAAATACCTCGTTCACGTCAGGAAAAAGGAAGATCAACCCGGCGGCGGCTCCGGTGGCTATGTAAAGTGTGATTTTTCCGGCACTCGTAATCGAAGACCGGACCAGCTTCGGATTCTCGTCCATCCGCCGACGTGTCACAGAAGGAATCAAAGCAAGAGCAAGGGAAGAAGCCAGGATCGTTCCCAATTGAATCAATGGCTGCCCCCGGTCATAAATCCCTTTGACAACCTTCGCCTCTTCCGGATGGTACCCGTTCTGGACCAACTGCGGAACAAGAGTAAAGGCATCGACGAGCTGCAGGGACAACAGCAGCATATAGTTAAAGGAAATCAATACTCCGTAAAGCAGGATGTGTCTGCTGAAGGAAGCCCGGACAGGAGAGCGCTGAAAAGTCCATATCCCCCGTTTTTTAACCATCCAAAGGAAAAGTACAAGAGAAGCTGCTGCCGCTCCTGCCATACTTCCATAGGCCGCTCCGGTTCCGATGTGGTACAAATCCCCGCTTCGGGAAACCACAAGAGCCGTGGTGATAATAACAGCTACTCGGAAGACCTGCTCCACGATCTGGGATACAGCGGTCGGAGTCATATCATTTTTCCCCTGAAAAACGCCTCGGAGAACAGAAATCACAGGAATAAACAAAAAGACACAAAAAGATGTGCGGACGGCCTGGGTCAGATGTGGATCGTCCATCCACCGGGCCAGCCGGGGAGCCTGCATCCAGCCCGCAGCCACGATGACCAAACTAAAGGCGGTAAGCAGAAGGAATACAGGCAGGTAAAAAGATGGAAGGGACGCCGGACTGCTGTTGTGGTCCCGGTCGGATATGAATTTTGAAATCGCACCGGGGAAACCGTACAAGGCCAGCACCAGGGCCATTCCGAGAATCGGATAGACCTGCTGATATACGTAAAAACCAAGATCCCCGGTCAGATTCTGCAGAGGCACCCGGTAGCCGGCACTAATGATTTTGCTGATCAAACCAGCCATAGAAAGAATGAAGGCGCCTTTTAAAATAGATGGTGTAGATGTTCGAGTCATTTTGGAACGTTCTCCTCATATGTATGTGTTCAGAACTTCCATTATATCATAGGAAAAGGCCAGACCATCGGCCTGACCTTCGTGTTATTCCATCTGTTTGGCGAGAAAACTTGCTGCCGTCTGGACCGCCTTATCTGCGTCGCTTTCAAGAGGTGCTCCTTCTTTATTGAACGCAATCACACAGCCAATAGGATCTCCCTGGGCGATGATAGGATGAATAAGATAGGAAATGACGTCTTCTTCCTGCCCGCGGACGAATTCCACTGGATCCGGATGCTTTTCAGAAGCCATGGACCGCGAGTCCATGACTTCCTCCACTTTTGACCCGATCGACCGGTTCATGTATTCTTTTTTGCCTCCACCAGCCACAGCAATATACTCGTCCCGGTCACATATAAGAACAGGGGATTCCAGGGACTCACTTAAGGCTTCCGCATATTCCTTCGCAAAATCACCCAGTTCACTGATCGGGGAATATTTCTTCAGAATGACTTCCCCTTCTCTGTCCACGAATATTTCCAGAGGATCTCCTTCACGGATTCTGAGGGTGCGGCGGATTTCTTTCGGAATAACAACACGGCCTAGATCATCAATACGACGTACAATACCAGTTGCTTTCATTCTTTTATGCTGCCTCCTTTTCTGTGATGACTACCTTTCCTTCTCCTGTTGAAGAGCAAGCAGAACAAGCGGGTGATTAACGATAGTATGGGTCAGCAATAAAAACCTATACACCCTTGGTCTGGTTTTTTTCATAAATAATGTAAACCTATCCTCAAGCAGGATAGAACCCCTCTGTTTTTCAACTTGGCAGGAGTCAGCTTCAAACATGGACGCTCGTCCGCGGATAAGGAATGATCGATACATCTGGAGGCATGAAAAAAGCCTGGAGAAAAACACGGGGTTTCTCTCCAGGCCGGATCACCCTGCAGCCACAGGGTGATTATTATCAGGCTGTTGTCGTTTCTCTCATCATCTCCGGGAGACGGCCGATGAATTCTTCCACAAGCCTGTAGCGGTCGAATTCCTGTTTGCGGTCCCACGTGAAGGTCACCTTCAGCTGGCTGTCCTCGGTGCCGAGCTGAACCATCCTTCCATAAGAGTTGGCAAAGTCGAACAATTTGGAACCATCGATGTCACGGCTCTGTTCCGCTTCCATCACCATTTCGATTTTCTTCTTCTTCTCTGCGACGGATTCAATCCTGGCCCGCTTCGCCTGCAGCTTGATGCTGGAGACGCGGAAGAGATTTTCCACTTCTCCCGGGTAGTCCCCGAACCTGTCGATCAGTTCATCCCTGAGATCCTGAATATCCTCGACAGACTCCACCGCCTGGAACAATTTGTACATGTCGATTTTCTGTTTTTCATCAGCGATGTAATCATCCGGAATATAGGCATCCACGCTCAAGTCAAGCTCCGGCTGGAAAGGCTGGACTTCTTCCGGCTTTTTGCCTTGACGCTTCGCCTCGATCGCATCTTTCAGCATTTGGGAATACATATCAAACCCGACCGAATCGATATACCCGTGCTGCTGGGAGCCGAGCAGGTTACCGGCTCCACGGATGGACAAGTCACGCATGGCAATCTTGAACCCGGATCCAAGCTCGGTGAATTCCTTGATCGCCTGGAGCCTTTTCTCCGCTACTTCTGTGAGCACTTTGTCCTTCTGATACGTAAAGTACGCGTAGGCTACACGGTTGGAACGTCCGACACGTCCACGCAGCTGATACAGCTGGCTGAGACCCATCCGGTCCGCATCATAGACAATCAAGGTGTTCACGTTTGGAATGTCCACCCCTGTTTCAATGATTGTCGTACTGACAAGCACGTCGGACTCTCCGCCGAGGAAGGAGAACATAACGTTCTCAAGCTCAGTTTCATTCATCTGCCCATGAGCAAAGCTCACCCGTGCTTCCGGGACAAGTTCAGCAATCTCCTGCGCCATCCGTTCAATATTCTCCACCCGGTTGAACAGGAAGAACACCTGACCGTCCCTTGCCATCTCCCGTTCCACTGCTTCCCTCAGGAAGATCGGGTTGTATTCCAGTACGTACGTCTGGATCGGGAATCGGTTGGCCGGCGGCGTTTCAATTACGGACAAATCACGAACGCCGAGCATCGACATGTGCAGGGTTCGTGGGATCGGCGTCGCTGTAAGGGTCAAAACGTCGACATTGTTCTTCAACTGTTTGATTTTCTCTTTATGCTTCACTCCGAAACGCTGCTCTTCATCCACAATTAAGAGACCAAGGTCCTTGAACTCGACGTCCTTGGAAAGAACCCGGTGGGTACCGACGACGACGTCAACCAGTCCTTTTCTCAACCGGTCTGTCGTCTCCTTCTGCTGCTTTTTCGTACGGAAGCGGCTCATAAGGCCTACATTGACTCCGAAGCCCTGAAAGCGCTCCTGAAGCGTCTCATAATGCTGCTGCGCAAGAATCGTCGTCGGAACGAGCAGAGCCACCTGTTTGCCTTCTGCAATCGCTTTGAAGGCGGCGCGGATCGCCACTTCGGTTTTCCCGTAGCCGACGTCCCCGCAGAGCAGCCGGTCCATCGGACGGATCTGTTCCATGTCTGCCTTGATCTCTTCGATACAGCGGAGCTGATCCTCGGTTTCCTCATACGGGAAAGCTGCTTCAAATTCACGCTGCATTTCGCCGTCTTCCTGAAAGGCATGCCCTTTGGATGCTTCACGCTCGGCATACAGTTCGATCAAGTCATCAGCAATATCTTCAACAGAGGACTGCACACGGCTTTTGACTTTTTTCCATTCACTGCCGCCCAGTTTATACACTTTCGGTTCCTTGCCTTCAGAACCGACATATTTCTGGATCATATCGATCTGATCGATCGGGACATACAGTTTGTCATTCCCCGAATAATTCACCATCAGGAAGTCCTTATGACTTCCTCCCATTTTCAGCGTTTCAATTCCGAGGTACTTCCCGATCCCGTGACTGGCGTGCACAATATAATCGCCGACTTTAAGCTCCTGATAGTTTTTGATCCGTTCGGCGTTGGACATTTTCTGTCTGCGTTTCGGCTTGGCCGTCCGCTTTTTGAACAATTCCTTTTCTGTCAGGACGGCCACCTTGTGCATCGGCCATTCAAAACCGCTGCTGATGTTGCCGATGACAATCGTCGGTTTCACAAGTGGGAGTTCCGGTTCCCCTTTAGCAGGAACAGCTTCAATGTCATAATCCGCCAGGACTCCCTGGATCTTCTCCTGACGGTTCTCATCCGGTGCGAGAATCACGACAGAGTAATCCTGCTTCTCCCAGCGGTCCATCTCATTTTTCAATAAATTCATCTGGCCGTGGAACTGCTGCATCTGCCGACTGGAAATATTGACGATGTTCTGAGGCTGGGTATTGGCAATATGACGCATAAAAACAGATAAATAAAGACGGGGGTGCTCCATTTTATTCCACGTATCCTGCCAGTCAAAGGATAAGTGAAGATCGCGGACCGACTGATTCGCCTCGAGCATGCTCTGCAGCCATTCACCCTCTTCCTGATCAAGACGGTGGGCGGTTTCCTGGATCCGGCTCATCTCATCTAAAACGATAAGTCCGTCCTTAGACAAGTAGTCTAGTAGACTGACAGGCTCCTCATAGAACATTTCAATGTATTTATACATTTCCTGGAATCGTTCGTGGTGTTTCAGACGCTCCAGATCATGATCAATGACCCGGCTCAGCGTCTCCTTGGATTCGGTCTTCGTCAGCTTCTTCAATGAATGAGCCAGCGCGTTTTCCAGACGATGGTGGGCTCTTGTAAAGTCCTCGGACGTTAACAGCAGTTCTGTTGCCGGGCCGATGGTGACAGCCTCCACCTTTTGATGGGAGCGCTGGGTTTCTGAATCAAAGGTACGAATAGAATCCACCTCTGTATCAAACAATTCGATCCGGTACGGAAACTCTGCCGTTAACGGATACACATCCAGAATTCCCCCACGAAGCGAGAACTCCCCCGGGGTCGCCACCATTTCCGTACGCTCATACCCCATGCTGATAAACCGTTCCAGGTAATCCTCCAGGTTGATTTCTTCCCCAACACGAAAAGGGAGCAGGTTACGCTCCCAATAGGATTGCGGCGGCATCATACGTTTCAAAGCAGCTACAGGTGCGATCAATACACCTTTTTCCTGATTCAGCCACTGGCTGAGCGCTTCGATCCTCTGACTGCGGAGTTCAGGACTCGCCACAGCGATTTCCGATGCAATCAGTTCATTGACTGGATACAGATGAACCTGATCAGGATCTGCAAGCTCCTGCATGTCGTCATACAGCTGCTGTGCTTGTATCAGTTGATGGGTGACAAGAATAACCGGACGATCCAGGGATTGCTGAAGAAGAGAAATCATCAGGCTCCTGGAGGCTCCGGAAAGACCGGCCACCATTTGTTCTTTCATTCCGGATTGAAAGCCTTCAATCACGGACTGTACATCTTCCTTTGGATGTAAATAATCCTTTATCCCTTGCATAACGAATTCCTCCACCACCTTTTCCCCCAGCAGAAGCTGGGGGTCGGGATTTACTGAATAAAATGGTCCAGTTCATGGTAATGTGGATGTTCGTCCAATGATTCTTTACACGAGTCACAGATCGTCCGTATATTCATACCGCCATCAGCGGTCATATGAACCATCTGTTCCTGATCCTGATCATTCAACAGATCAAACCCTAGTTGAGAAACATCCACGTGTGCTGCATCTAATTCTCCAACCTGATTCTCACAATGACGGCAGAAGTATCGTATTTTCATGTCCATCCTCCTTGAAGGGGTGATGGTAGATAGTGTTACCGTCCTTGTGGTCCGTTATACGAACTCAGAAGTAAACAGGTGTCATTTCATATTGTACGTATTCATCACTTCGTCAAAGGTCTGACCGACCCATGCCTCGCACGCCTTCACAGCGTAATCGATACTGTCTTCAACGTGAGGGACCTCTTCTTTTGTGAACGTTCCGAGAACATGATCGATGACGGTTTTGGAGCCTTCCGGACGTCCTACGCCGACACGAAGCCGTTTGAACTCCTTCGTTCCGAGATGGTCGATGATACTGCGGATGCCGTTGTGACCTCCGTGGCCGCCTTTTTTGCGCAGGCGGATTTTGCCAGGGGGAAGATCAAGGTCATCGTAGACGACAAGGATATCCTCCACATCCAGATTATAATAATCCATCAGCGGTCTCAGCGACTCTCCTGACAAATTCATATAAGTCTGTGGCTTCAGAAGCACCACTTTTTCGCCATCCATACGCTCCATTGTATATAAGCCATTGAATTTCTTTTGACTGAATGACCAGTTGTTGCGTTCCGCCCATTCATCAAGCACCATAAACCCGGCATTGTGACGGGTCCGGTCATACTTCTTTCCCGGGTTGCCGAGACCAACAATACATTTCATAATGAACTCCCTTTTTCTCTATTACCATCTATTATAGCAAAGCTGAATCAAAAATAATGTCAAAACACGCTGGAAAGGCCGATGTATTCCTACCATCCCCTTTTCCATCGTTCCTAAACACAGAAAAGGGGCGGGCCTCTATGGCCGCGCCCCTTGATCCATGGGATCCTGTTTTACTGTTTCGCTTCATCCGTTCCAGCTTTTTCGTCCTCGAATTTCTCTTCGGACGCTTCTGGATCTGCATCAACATCCAATGGTTCCGGTTCTTCCTCCGGCATTTCTTCCGGTGGTGTTACGGAAACAATGGTCGTATTGTCATCTTCTGTAATTTCATAATTACGGGAAGATTTCAGATCACTTACCATCACGCTGTCACCGATGTTCAATTCAGAGATATCCACGACGATTTCTTCCGGAATATCCGCAGGTTTTGCACGAACGGCAAGGTCATAAAGCGGCTGCTGAACGACACCGCCCTCTTTGCTGCCGGCGGCTTCTCCTTCCAGACGAACCGGTACTTCCACATCCATCTCCTGGGACATGTTCACGACATAAAAGTCGGCATGGATCAATTCATCTTTCAAAGGATCCACCTGATAGTCATGCAGCATCACATCAACTGTATCTTTACCTTCGATATTCAGGGAAATGATTGCGTTCTTCCCTTCATCACGAACAGTTTTAAGTAACTCTATGCTGTTAACAGCAACCGTGATCGGTTCTTTGTCATTTCCGTAAACAACACTTGGGATACTTCCCTCCTGGCGCAGTTCACGCGTGACGGATTGTTTGAGATTTTGTCTTTGTTTCGCTTTCAACGTAATAGCCAAAATAATCAACCTCCATTAATTTACCAATCATTAATAAAAGTTTCCCATTAAAACAAAGAGCTAAACGTATTTTCGTAAATTAATCGAATAGTATGCTGATGGACTGGCGTTCATGAACACGGATGATCGCTTCACTGATCAAGCCGGCTACGGAAAGTTCCGTAATCTTATCGCTCGCTTTTTCTTCGCCGAGCGGGATGGTATTGGTCACGACCAATTCTTTAATTTTAGAGTTCTCAATCCGGTCAATCGCAGGTCCGGATAGGACAGGGTGCGTACAGCACGCGTAAACCTCTGTCGCTCCGTTTTCCACGAGCGCATTGGCAGCGAGGGTAATGGTCCCCGCTGTATCGATGATGTCATCGATCAGAATGGCCGTCTTTCCTTCGATGTTTCCGACAATGTTCATCACTTCCGCGACGTTCGGTCTTGGACGGCGTTTATCGATAATCGCAATCGGAGCCTTCAGACGGTCGGCCATTTTACGGGCACGGGTTACACCACCGTGGTCCGGGGATACGATGACGACATCATCAAAATTCTTCTCTTCAAAGTAATCAGAAAGAATAGGGACTCCGACAAGGTGATCGATCGGCAGGTTGAAGAACCCTTGGATCTGCGGTGCGTGCAGATCCAGCATCAGGACACGGGAAGCTCCGGCTGTTTCAAGCAGATCGGCAATCAATTTGGCCGTAATCGGTTCACGGGCACGGGCCTTACGATCCTGACGGGCATAACCGTAGTAAGGCATAACGACATTGATAGTACGGGCAGATGCACGCTTCAGAGCATCGATCATAATCAACAGTTCCATGATGTGCTGGTTGACAGGCTCGCAGGTCGATTGGACGATATAGACATCGCAGCCGCGGATACTTTCTTCGATATTGATTTGAATCTCTCCGTCACTGAAGCTTGTAACTGTACATTTCCCAAGTTCCACTCCAATGTTGTCCGCTATTTCCTTCGCAAGGCCCGGGTTCGAGTTAAGCGAGAATACTTTCAGTTTTGAATCTTTATATCCAGTTGGCATGGATGTTACCCTCCGTTAATCTTTTTTGATCGATTTCATTTTATTAGCATAGCCTTCTTTGTTCGTCTGTCTTGAACGGGCAATAGACAGTGCCTCTGACGGGACGTCCTGATTGATGGTGGATCCGGCCGCCACGTAGGATCCACGGCCGACCGTCACCGGTGCAATCAGATTGGAGTTGCATCCGATGAAGGCATCATCTTCGATTGTCGTCAAATGCTTGTTCTGACCATCGTAGTTGACAGTAATTGTACCGCAGCCGATGTTCACACCGCTTCCCACTTCTGCATCTCCGATGTAGCTGAGGTGGGAGGCTTTGCTTCCATCTCCGAAGGAGGCTTTTTTCACTTCAACAAAATTACCTACTTTTACATCATTGCCGAGATCAGACTGCGGGCGGATATGGGCGAACGGCCCGATCTGCACACGGTTTCCAATCCGGCTGTCCGAAGCCGCACTCTGCTTGATCGTCGTTTCCGCTCCGACATGACAGCTGCTGATTGTCGTATGAGGACCGACGACAGCATCATTTTCAATCGTTGTCGTTCCTTCAATGACGGTCCCCGGATAAATCGTGACATCCTGTCCGATGGTGACATCCGGACCGATATACGTTTGATCCGGATCGATCAAGCTGACACCATTTCTCATATGTTTCTCGTTAATGCGTGCTTTCATTAATTTTTCTGCTTTTGCCAGAGCTACACGGTCGTTGACTCCGAGTGATTCAGAGAATTCCGGTGTCTGATAGGCACTGATTGTTTCTCCGCGGTCTTTAAGAATTTCAACCACATCCGGAAGGTAATACTCTCCCTGGACGTTGTCATTGGAAACATTTTTCAGTGCGTCAAAAAGCAGAGCATTATCAAAGCAGTACGTTCCTGTATTGATTTCCTGAATCGCCTGTTCATCTTCTGATGCATCCTTCTGCTCAACAATACGTTCCACCTGGCCGTTTCCGCCACGGATGACCCGTCCATATCCATGAGGGTCATCCGCGTGAGCCGTTAAAATGGTGGCTTTTGCGTTCTGCGCTTCGTGATGATCGAGAAGTTTCTGAAGGGTTTCAGCTGTCAATAGAGGCGTATCACCACAGACGACAACAGTCGTTCCTTCTTTATCAGCAAGGATGTCATCGGCCTGTTGAACGGCGTGGCCTGTGCCCAGCTGTTCTTTCTGGACGACATAATGACTGTCCGAACCAAGCTGTTCCTGAACTTTTTCCGCTCCAAATCCTACTACTGTAATCAATTCACTTAGATCTAATGTATTCAACTGGTCGACGACATGCTGAACCATCGGTTTCCCACATACAGGGTGCAGAACCTTGTACAGTTTCGATTTCATACGTGTCCCTTGTCCAGCTGCCAGTACGACGGCATATCGATTCGTCATGAAAGAACCTCCATCCTAATTATCCACTTTGAATCATATCTTAATCCAAGGGTATTTTCAACAATATAGGACAATGCATGAAGGTTTTACCAGAACAGAAAAAAGAGCCTAACCACATCGGTTAGACTCTTGTTGTTTCCTAAGTATCAGGAGGCCCCGGCTTCTTCGAATTCCACCTCTGCTCCTTCCTCTTCACCAGCCTGGTGATAGGCTTCAAGTACAGCGTCCTGGATCTTTCCACGTGTACCTGAATTGATCGGGTGTGCAATATCACGGAACTCTCCATCCGGAGTCCGTTTGCTCGGCATCGCCACAAACAATCCGTTGTTGCCATCAATCACCCGTATGTCATGGACAACAAATTCCTGGTCCAAGGTAATAGAAGCAATTGCTCGCATTCTTCCATCGGTATTCACGCGTCGCAGTCTTACGTCAGTTACTTCCATTAATTTCACCACCTTTTTTATCCAAAAGAACTTATGTAACACAAATTCCACAAAACGGGAAAAATTCCTGCCTGTTTTCTAAAAAATTTTTATATTCGATGAACTCCAGACTACCCGACGGTTTTCCGGCCATGAAAAAAGCCCTCATACGAAAGAATGAGAGCTTTGGAAAAGGTTAGATATTTTCAAGCAGATTGCCCGGACGGACTTCGATGGTTGAACGGCGGTCGTCCGCATTGACGATCTGGACGAGGGATAAATATTCTTCCACCACCCGGTCCTCCTCTTCATCTTCCGCTTCTGCGAGGACGCCGATGCCGGCAAGTTCTGCGTTGAATTCTTTTAACAGGTTCCGCATGCCGTTGATGGTTCCGCCCGCTTTCATAAAGTCATCGATGATGCAGACTCTGGATCCTTCCTGGAGAGAACGCTTCGTCAGCACCATGGTCTGGATTTTACGGGTGGAGCCTGATACATAGTTGATGCTCACGGTGGAACCTTCTGATATTTTAGGATCACGGCGGGCAATGACGACTGGGACGTTCAAATACGAAGCGACGGCATAGGCTAAAGGAATCCCTTTGGTTGCCACCGTCATGACGACGTCAACGCCTTTATCACGGAAGGCGGAGGCGAACATCCGGCCGATATTCCTCGTCGTCTCCGGGTCCCCGAGTATATCACTCATAAACAAATACCCTCCGGGAAGCAGACGTTCCGGATCCTCCAGACGATCACAGAGCTGATTCACGAACGTGCGGCTGTAATCTTCAGAGAATACAGGAATGTACTTCACTCCTCCGGCGGCACCGGATATCGTTTCCAAATACCCGATCCCCTCATGCTGGAACATTTTATTAATGATGCCAAGGTCTTCACTGATGGAAGACTTGGCCGCTCCGTACTTTTCTGAGAAATAGGGGAGGGAAATCAACGTTCTCGGCTGGTCCAGGATAAAATGCGTCATCGCAACGAGCCTTTCACTTCTTTTCATAGTAAGGACACCTCAAAATCCGAATATTTTAGTTAAATATAACAAATATGTACGGAATTTATCAAGTGGTTTCCCGGTAACCAAGCATCCTTACCATATAAACCTCCGTACAGAACCCTTTCAGGCTGTTGTAAATCCGCTGGGCACGGGCATCCTGATCGACAAGACAGAACACGGTCGGTCCGCTTCCGCTCATGAGCACAGCGTCCGCTCCTGCCTGCTTCATCTGCTCCTTGATCTGGCCGACTTCCTGATGAAGACCGAGAGTGACACCTTCCAGTGTATTGCCGACATGAGAGCAGATCCCGTCGTAATCTCCAACCTTCAGTGACTCAACCATCGCCGTGGTATCAGGATGAAGCGCCCCTTTAAGATCCAGGTTCTGATAAACCGTCTGGGTCGATACGCCGATAGTCGGCTTCGAAAGGACGACCCAGCATGGCGGCGGAGCCGGCAGTGATTGAATTTTTTCACCACGACCGGTCGCAAGTGCTGTTCCTCCGTAAACACAGAACGACACGTCCGAACCGATTTCAGCACCAAGGACGGCCAGTTCATCCATAGACAGGCCGAGTCCCCACATCCGGTTCACTCCGCGCAGGACAGCCGCTGCGTCACTGCTTCCCCCGGCAAGACCAGCCGCAACGGGAATGTTTTTTTCAATATGAATATGCACACCTTTTTTTACACGGAAACGATCCTGGATCAGCTTTGCCGCCCGGTAGGCAAGGTTTCGTTCATCATTCGGAACAAAGCGGCTTTCAGATTCCACTCTTACGACAGGTTCACGTAGAAGCGTCAGCTGGATACGATCCGCTAAATCAACGGTCGTCATCACCATTTCAACTTCATGGAAGCCGTCCGGTCGTTTATGTAAAACATCTAAGGACAAATTTATCTTGGCAGGAGCTTTTTCTAAAATCTGCATATAAGCACCTCTTCTTCTGGATTATCTGAAAGCATTGTACCATATTTCGCACCTGGAAGAGGAAGAAGGACCTGTAAAACAGACAAACCTGTAAAACCCCTTGATGCCCGGCATCAAGGGGAACGTTCAGTTTTGGTTTTTCACCATTTGTTCTTCTGCCATTTGTATCGCCCGTTTGACCATGTTGCCGGCATCGCGCCCAGAGATGCCGCCCCAGCCATCTTTCTGTACCTTGTCGTAAAACCCAAGTTCCTTCGCGATCTCTTCTTTAAACGAATCGGACATCATGCTGCGCTTACGTCCCATCGTTCTCAGCTCCTTTCGCTTTCACTCAGCTACGACAACGTTAGTATGTGCCAAACCACTCACCGGAAAACCGGTAGTTCTATACAATACTGGCAGGAACTTCTACAATAAAGCCGCCTGCGGAAGGCTGACGAATGGCTTTCCGTCATGAAGGCAAAATAAAAAAGCAGCAAACGGAAGGTTCACTGCTCAAGGGCCAAAGTCTTAAGGTCATCAAAGGTCAGTTCGACTGTCTCTGTAAGTACATCTGCATAGCTGTATGATACACGTTCAAATGCATTTTCTTCCTGGTCAAGCTCGACAATGAAAACCGCAGGATAAGTTTCTGCTAAAACACCGGAACGCTCAATCGTCTTGCGGCGCCCGCCGTTTGCTTTCAAAGTTAGTCGTTTACCAATCTGTCCTTCTAGGGACTGCTTAATTTCACCTAACGTTTTAGCCACTGCACTCCACCTCACTGTTTATAAGAATACCACAGACTATGGACAAAGTCAAATAAAGTTATCAATTATACCAACTGATCGAAAACATTGCAACAGAATGATATAAATAATTACTCTTGGTTAGGTTATCCATAAGTAGGAAAAGTATGTAGTTTTTTGCGGCATTTCTGCGGGATTGAATCAGCAGGAATCCAGTGCCGGATGATTCGAAACAAAGGATGACGACACGTCGGGCCATCCCAAAAGTGAATAGCCGTTGTTTGTTGGAAACAACGGCTATAATTCTTCCTGGTTTTTCGTATAGGGGATGCCGATCCGAAGAAGTCCCTTCGTCTCTATTCCGCCAAGCCCATCCTGACCACTGATGGTGTTGCGGATAACCTCCCATATATTAATATGATCCTTGAACGACGTATATGCCACTCTGGCTGCTACATACACAGGGTCAATGGCGTGGATGTTCACCCGGGATGGTGAGCTCGCAAAATTGGCCCCGGCACGGATGATCGATTCAAAGTGCGACTGACAGGCTCCAGCAAATACGACCAGCTGATCGAAATTAGGGTAGCTGCGCCTGATGTTCCTCACCGCTTCGACAAAATACTTGGAATGGCGGTACGATTCCAGTTCCCTGACCGGACCTTTCGCTTTCGAATACGAGTCATGTCCCGTTAATACGACGATTTCCGGATGAACTTTTTCTATTAAAGGCAGGACTTGGTGAGGCATTTCCTTCTCATGGAGATACTGTCCGTGTACCTGCAGGCCAAGCTGTTCATATAAGGCAATGCATTTTTTTAAAAACAACGGGTCCCCATCAATATGGAGGATACGCGGCGGGATTTGAAAATAGCTCGTTTCTTCATCGGTTCCGTATCCACTTCCTGCATCCGCTTCCCGCTGTTCCCTTAACAGCCGGTAATCCTGTCTGAATAAGCGGTAGGAAAAGGCTTCCTGTTCCTCTACACGGCTTTTTCTACGGTGGTACTCCGCGCCTGTGACTTCTTCCACATCATCCAGCGGGGCGTCCGCCTCGAGACGGATATGTTCACCCATCAACTGGACGACGGAAGAGGATTTCTCTTTCACACGGAAAATTACATCGTGCTGATAAGACTTCCTCGTAACGAGGTCTCCATTTGATATCATTTCTTCCCCACCTTACTCTAAGCACTACATTAGTGTATGTGAAAAGATGGGCTTTGTGTCTTACTTATACAACTCATTCGCAAGAGCTGCAAACTCTTCCATCGACAAGGATTCTCCGCGGCGGGAAGGATCAATGCCGGCTTCATCCAGGCGGGTCCGCAGTTCACTCTTATCCATGCGGCCCTTGAAATGACGGGCCAGGTTATTCATCAACGTTTTCCTGCGCTGCCCGAAAGTGGCTTTGACCACATCAAAGAAAAAGTCTTCATCTTCCACCTGGACCGGAGGCTGATCACGCATCTCCAGGTGCAGGACAGAAGAATCCACGTTCGGCTGCGGCATAAAGACGGTCTTAGGAACAGTCAGGGCTACGGCCGCTGTTGTATAGTACTGGACAGCAATCGACAACGATCCATAACTCTTCGTGTTCGGTTCGGCGGCCATACGGTCGGCCACTTCCTTTTGGATCATGACGGTTATGCTGTCAATCGGCAGATGACTCATCAACAGCTTCATCAGAATAGGCGTCGTAATGTAATAAGGAAGATTGGCGACAACCCTGACCGGCTGTCCTTCCTTGAACTGTTCCTGAATGACCTGTTCTACATCGGCTTGAAGAATATCCTGATTGATGACATGCACATTATCATATGGACTCAGTGTATCTTCCAAGATCGGAAGCAGACGCTGATCAATTTCAAAGGCTACGACACGATCGGCATGACGGGCCAATTGTTCTGTAAGCGCTCCGATTCCCGGACCGATTTCAATGGCTCCTGCCTCTTCATGAATACCAGCCTCTTCAATAATATTCTTCAGGATATTTACGTCGATAAGAAAGTTCTGGCCGAGGCTTTTCTTAAACGAAAATCCATACTTCCCGAGTATTTCCTTTGTACGTGATGGTGTCGCAACCGCTTTACTGTTCATAGCTTTCCTCCTGATTGATTCTATCTATACTTTCAGCAAGCTGCCGGCGGGTGATATGAAACATATTCAACCGGCGGAGCAGCTGCTTTCCATTGGTTTTGCCTATGTTTAAGTCCATGCCTATCTTTTCTCTTAAGTCAGCAGAATGCGGGCCTCCGATCAAACCAAGGTCGATCAGATCCTGCTTTGAAATTTCCCCTGCCTTCTCATCCATCAGCTCATAGACAGCGCTTAAAGCTGTTTGAATGTCCGTAATGGAAGCATGCTCTATTCCGATCCCTTTATCCTGCCTCGCTCTGGCCTGATGCTTCGGAAGGAAGGCGTGCTTGCAGTCCGGAATCTTCTGCGCAATGATATGACGGATCCGCTCTCCCGGATAATCGGGGTCCGTAAAAATAATGGTACCCCGCTTCTCCTGCGCGTGCTTGATACGTGTCAGCACCTCTTCATCAATAGCCGAGCCGTTCGTTTCAATGGTATCTGCATCCACGGCCCGTTTAATTTTGGCCGTGTCGTCTCTTCCTTCAACGACAATGACCTCTTTAATTTTCAATGGTATATCCTCCCTGCACGTCCGTTTATAAACCTCTCCCTAGCATACCATGAGTCTATACACGGAAAAAAGCAGAGGAAAGGTTCCTCTGCTGTCTTCACTCATCCAGTATTTTCACTTGTACCGTTTTTGAACCAAAGTTGTAAGCTTCGCTCTTGGAAGAGACATGAAGATCAATCCGTTTCCCATTGATTGCTCCACCCGTATCTCCTGCAATGGCAGTTCCATAGCCTTCCACCCAGACACGGCTGCCCAGCGGAATGACGTCCGGATCGACAGCTACGACTTTTTTCTCAGGGTTTTCATTCAAGTCGATTCCCGTTGCTGTTACGCCCGAGCATCCGGCACACTCTGCCGTGTACGCTGTAGCGTGCATCCGCATCGTTTGACTCGATTCTTTTTCACGGCTTGTTTCCGGACTGCTTTTTGAAACGTTGGCAGATGTCTGCACAACTTCGCGGGAAGAGTCTGTGTCTTTTTCAGCATCTGAAGTGGAGGCTGCCAACACAGGCTGTGGTGTGGGTTCATCCACTTTTGTACCAAGCGCTACGATTTCCCTTCGGCTTTCCTGATCGACCGTCTCTTCTACAAGCTCACGGCTGACCTCTTCGCCATTTTCAATCGTAACTTCATACTCCTTCGTCACAAGACCTTCCTGCCCGTCTTCCAGCACCTTGCGCTCCCCTTTCGGAAGGGAGTCGTCCTTTTTCACTTCAACCGAATAATCCGTTTCTTCTTCGACAATGTCGGTCACCTTTTCCACCCGCGTGATTTCCAGCGGTGTATCCGCAGATACCCATGCATCCGCATCAACGTTCAATTCATCCAGGTCATCGAGTTCAATTCCCTGTTCTTTCAATAATTCTTCCACAGTGGAAGGTGTCGTCCATATATGTTCCTCGTCTCCGCCATCATTCAACGTAACTTGAAAGGCTTCAGCGACCTCAATACTCATGCCATCAGCGAGATGCTCACTGGATTGGTGGGACAGCTGATCGTGTTCCTTGAATTCCAGATCATTCTCCTTGAAAAACTCTCCGACAGTAGCTGCCGTTGTATAATAGTCTTTCTTTTCCCCACCATCGATGGCCAGGTGAACCGATTTTGATGCTATGTATTCAACATCCATTCCGTATTCAACTGAATCAGATAATTTATGTGATAATTCATCATGCGATTGTATGGAAACGTCCAGATCAGACAATAATTCCTCTACCGTATCCGCATGAGTACGAATCAATTCTTTTTCTCCGTTCTGAGTCACCTGGACAGAAGCCTTGGTCGCTTCATAGGTAACGGTCACTAAAAAGGCGGATGCCAGGATAACAGATAATACAGCCCAGAAAGTCGTTTGACTGACAGCTTTTTTTACAATTTCTTTTCTATTCATCCTAAAGGCCCCCTCTCTTAAGCACGCGTTCCATTGTATTCAAGTGACAAAATGATGTCAACTAACTCCCCTTTAAATAAAATGGAGGAGTCAGATGACAATCACTGACTCCTCCATTATGCATTTATGCCCAGATGAATAACATAACAGGCATGTTACAATTCCCATACAATTCTCAAACAGCTGTAATATTATGACCAAAGTCCTCCATTACGAATGGGAAATACCAAAGAAGGACAAGGCATTCTCTGTCGTGACACGGCTGACCTCTTCATAAGAGATCCCCTTCAATTCAGCGACCTGTTCGGCTACAAGCTTTACGTAAGCCGGTTCGTTCCGTTTGCCTCGATTTGGATGAGGAGCTAGAAACGGACAGTCCGTCTCCACAAGCATATGCTTTAAATCAACGGCTTTGGCGACTTCTTTCGGAAGCTTGGCATTCTTAAATGTCACAGGTCCGCCCAGGGAGATCAGGAAATTCATATCGATACATTCCTGAGCAGTTTCCACAGGGCCGCTGTAACAGTGCATAATCCCACCGACTTCTGCTGCGTTCTCCTCTTTCAGGATCTGCACAATATCCTCCGTTGCCTCCCGGTTGTGAATGATGATCGGCATCTTGACTTTTTTCGCCAGCCTGATCTGCTTCCGGAAGACGTCCTTCTGCACATCAGCCGGTGATTTATCCCAGTGGTAGTCGAGTCCCATTTCGCCGAGAGCCACTACTTTCGGATGAGAAGTCAGCTCTTCAATCCAGGCCAGGTCTTCATCAGTCATATCGACCGCATCGACCGGGTGCCACCCCACAGCCGCATAGATATTCTCATCCGATTCCGCAATTTCCAGTGCCTTCGGAATCGTCTTTCTGTCAAAACCGACGACAGTCATATACGTCACACCAGCTTCGCGTGCCCTTTGGATCGTTTCCTCAAGGTCTTCTTCAAATTGATCGGCATTCAAATGAACGTGTGTATCAAAAAGCATCGTTGTCCCGCCTTTCTTTTTTCATTGGAAAAGGGAAAGCGCTGATTAGAGCTTTCCCTTTTTAGTCCTGTGTTATTTCACTTTTGTGCCATTGCTCAAGGTCTGATCGACAGAAGCTAGAGCAAGCTTTCCATTGTCTTCACCGGCAAGAATCATCCCCTGGGACAATTCACCGCGCAGTTTCACCGGCTTCAGGTTGGCAATACAGATCACTTTCTTACCAACGAGTTCCTCTGGTGAATAGTGCTCGGCAATGCCTGAGACAACCTGACGCTGCTCAAAGCCAAGATCGAGCTGGATTTTCAGCAGTTTATCCGCTTTTTTCACTTTGTCGACTTTCAAAACTTCAGCTACGCGGAAGTCGAGTTTGGCGAAGTCCTCAATCGTCACTTCATCAGCAAGATCGGCTGGAGCTTCCTTTTTCTCTTCTTCCTTCGGAGCCGGCTGCTTCATCATATCTTTAATGATCTGCGTCTCTTCCTCTGCGTCAAGACGCGGG
Organism: Halobacillus sp. ABD4_316; assembly: GCF_056161385.1. Lineage (NCBI taxonomy): Bacteria > Bacillati > Bacillota > Bacilli > Caryophanales > Bacillaceae > Halobacillus > Halobacillus sp. ABD4_316. The sequence goes on along the minus strand of NZ_JBSWZA010000009.1, from coordinate 10,100 downwards.
AAAATCGGCTCGTCTTTTTGAACAGTCGTTCCTGCTGGAATCAATCCGAACTCTGCAAGGCTTTCCCATGACTTGAAACGCTCTTCATTCAAGCCAAGCTGTTGGAAAATCCGGTCCGGTGTCTGCGTCAGGAATGGCTGCAGCATCACTGCGGTATGACGGAGGGCTTCGGCCAGGTGCGCCATGACATTTCCGAGACGCTCCCGTTTCGCTTCATCTTTCGCAAGCACCCATGGCTGCGTTTCATCAATGTACTTGTTCGTACGGCTGATGAACTTCCACAACGTGGAAAGCGCAACGGAGAACTCCATATTTTCCAACGACTCTTCGACGCCGTCAAGCGTTTCACGGGCAAGACTTTCCAGGCTTTCATCAAAGGTATCCTCAGCCAGTGTAAGCGCCGGGATCTGTCCATCAAAGTATTTGCTGATCATGGCCACTGTACGGTTCAACAGGTTGCCAAGATCATTGGCCAGGTCATAATTGGTCCGCTCTACGAACGCTTCCGGAGTGAAGACGCCATCAGATCCGAACGGTACTTCGCGAAGCAGATAGTAACGCAGGGCGTCAAGACCATAGCGGTCACTGAGCTGAACCGGGTCGACGACATTCCCTTTTGATTTGGACATCTTGCCGTCCTTCATCAAAATCCATCCGTGGGCGAACACTTTTTTCGGAAGCGGAAGATCCAGCGCCATCAGCATGATCGGCCAGTAAATCGTATGGAAACGGACAATTTCCTTCCCTACCAGCTGGACATCGGCCGGCCAGTATTTCTGATAGCGTGTATCATCATCCGTACCATAACCGAGGGCTGTAATGTAGTTACTCAAGGCATCAATCCACACGTAAATGACGTGTTTTTCATTACCCGGCACGCCGATTCCCCAATCGAAGGTCGTCCGGGAAACCGCCAGATCTTCAAGTCCTGGTTTAATGAAGTTGTTGATCATTTCATTCTTCCGGCTTTCCGGCTGAATGAACGTTGGATTCTTCTCATAAAAGTCAAGAAGCTGATCCACGTAGTTGCTCATTTTGAAGAAGTAGGACTCCTCTTTAACTTTCTCCACTTCACCGCCGCAGTCCGGGCAGTGCCCTTCATCAAGCTGGCGTTCTGTGAAGAAGGACTCGCACGATGTACAGTACCATCCTTCATATTCGTCGAGGTAGATATCCCCTTTTTTCATTAAATAGTCGAAAATTTTCTCCACGACCACTTTGTGGCGGTCCTGTGTCGTACGGATAAAATCATCATACGTAATATCCAGCTTATCCCACAGCTGCTTGATTCCGCTGACGATATCGTCGACGTACTCCTGTGGCGAAACCCCTTTTTCCTCGGCTTTCCGCTGAATCTTCTGTCCGTGCTCATCCGTCCCTGTCAGGTACATCACATCGTACCCCCGCAGGCGCTTATAACGGGCCATCGCATCGCCGGCCACCGTTGTATAGGCATGTCCAATATGCAGATTACCACTCGGGTAATAGATTGGTGTTGTAATATAGAACGTATTCTTTTCCTCTGGCATCCTGTTCCCTCCTCAAAAAATCATCCTAACGCCATGAAAGGTCATGGTATCATTCTATCGATTTATTTCTTTTATTTCCATTCCTAACATTAAAATATACCGAAAGTTGTGTAAAACTGTCAAAAGAAGCACACATTAGTGCTTCACATCTGTAAATACCGTGGTAAAATAGGACATATATAACCGAAGTGGATAAACTATCCATTTTTGGAACCGATATAAATGGAGAAGAGGAAATCAGGCCTGCGGAAATCACTCCTCTCCCCCATTTTATATACCTCACCTCGTATAGGGATATGGAAATCTCTGCACCTTTTTTAGTAATTGACACGTCTGGGAATGGTTGGTACTATTATGTCGAGACATATGTCGAAACATGACGATCAAACTTTTGATTGAGGGGAGATAGAAAAATGAAATCTACAGGTATTGTACGTAAGGTGGACGAGCTTGGTCGCGTTGTGATTCCGATCGAACTTCGCCGCACACTGGGGATCAATGAAAAAGACGCATTAGAAATTTACGTGGACGATGACCGCATCGTTCTCAAGAAGTATAAGCCGAATATGACTTGTCATATTACTGGTGAAGTTTCAGACGACAACATGAAACTGGCCAACGGCAACCTTGTTCTAAGTAAAGAAGGCGCTCAAATGCTTCTTAACGAACTTCAAGACAACCTTAAATAAAAAAAGAGATAAACAAAAGACGACGACAATCACTGGTTAGCGAATAGAGAGATAATCAGTCTGACATATGCTCCAAAACAAATCCCTTACTGGACAGGCCTGACAGTAAGGGATTTTCTTATATCTATTCATCCTGGATGACGTGATAAGCCTGATAAACATCCCGTTTTGGAAGTTCTCTGTCCAGGGCGGTCTGTTTAATCGCCTGCTTGCTTTTCATCTGTTCTTTCTCGATGTAGTGGTCCACATGGTCAATCAGGGAAATCCCCGCCCACCATGCCTCCTCCTGCTTTTCCTCTTCTGAAGAGCCTTCTATAATGATGCAGAATTCCCCACGCAGGTCCTCGTCCTCAGCCCACTGGGCGAGTTCAGGAAGGGTCCCGCGTACATATTCTTCAAAACGCTTGGACAATTCCCGCACGAGCGATGCTCTTCTTGCTCCGAACTCCTCATTCATATGCGCGAGCATTTCCTTCAGACGATGAGGAGATTCATAAAAGATCAACGTCGCTCCATAAGGTTTCAGACGTCCCAATACAGCTGCCCTGTCTTTCTTTTTACGTGGCAGAAAGCCACAAAAGTAAAATTCATCCGTCGGTAAACCGGACCCGGCCAAGGCTGGGAGGGCGGCATTCGCCCCTGGAAGAACAACGACTGGAACGTCCTCCTCCACCGCTTCAGCCACAAGATCTGTACCCGGGTCTGAAATCCCCGGCATCCCCGCATCGCTGACAAGAGCAATGGTCTGCCCTGCCTGCAGCTGTTCGACCAGCTGAGATCCCTTGGTGTATTTGTTATGCTCATGATAGCTGACCAACGATGTGTGAATATCGAAATGATTCAGCAGCTTTCTTGTATTCCGGGTATCTTCTGCCGCAATCATATCAGCACCCTTTAAGGTGGATACAGCCCGGTACGTCATATCCTCCAGATTCCCGATTGGTGTAGGTACAATATAAAGGGTACCTGTTGGATGTTCATTAAAGCTCTTTTGAATTTTCACCAGCTTCCTCCTTCCGCTGTTCAATCCATATTTCTTTTTTCGTTCTGGCCATCCGCTTTAAACGGTATTCCTCCTGGAGGGCTTCTCTTTTATGATCATAACACTGCCACGCTTCCAGTACGAGCGGTCCCCGGCCCCTGGTATATTTAGCTCCTTTTCCTTCCCGATGCTTCTGCAGACGGAGCTCGAGGTTATTCGTATACCCGGTATAAAGGCTCCCGTCCCCACAACGAAGCATATAGACATAATGACTACCGTCCATTTAGAATATCCTTCAGTTCATCGGTGTAACCGCCATCTTCCTGAAGCGCATAGAATGGCGGAAGGATTTTCAATCCAGGACGACCGTCCCGCACCCCTTCAATCAAAAGGATGTTCGCTTCCTTCCCTGCTTTCGGGTAGACAAGCCGCATCCGCTTCGGCTCCAGCTTATGGGCTTTGAAACGTTGGATAATCTCCACAAGCCGGTCCGGCCGATGCACCATGGATACTTTCCCACCGGATTTTGCAAGCCGGCTGCATGCAGATACTACATCCTCAAGAGTACAGTGAATCTCATGGCGGGCGACAGCCAGGTATTCATTCAAGTTATGTTCCTCTGTTTTGGGTGTTGGAAAATAAGGAGGATTGCAGGTGACCAGATCGAACTTGTTATTACCGTAATAGGCCGGCATCTCCTTCAAATCCCCATGGATCATCTGAAGCTGATCACCGAGTTCATTCAATTCAACATTCCGAACCGCCATATCATGCAGACGCTCCTGGATTTCCACTCCAGTTATGGGTACGGAAGAGCGTGTGGATAGAAACAACGGAATGACCCCGTTTCCCGTACACAAGTCGAGAATCTTTCCTCTTGTTTTCGGTACGTACGTAAAGTCGGCAAGCAGAACAGCATCGAGCGAAAAGGCAAAAGCGCTCGGGCTTTGGATAATCCTCCGTTCTTCCTTGGCTAATAAATCATCGATTCGTTCATCATCTTTCAATTGTACCATCCGTCTGTTTCCTTTCTTTCCGATATAAAGAGAGCCCTTCCTCGAACGAGCAAGGAAAGGGCCTGGACCTGGATTTATTTCTTTTTATTCAAAAATGATAGGCAGAACAAGCAATCCTCGTCTCTCGGGCTGCCGAAATGCAGATTACAAATATGAAAGCCTTCTTCATAGAGTCTGGCCAGATTATCATAGCCTTCTCCGACGACCGTGCCTTTGTCCTGTTTCGACGAGGGTGAGGAAGGGGTCTCCTGTTTCTCATTTTCCTTTTCCAACCGCTGCCGCAGATGATGATTCTCAAGCGATAAATGCTGGTTCTCTTCCAATAGATAGGCCAGCTGCTTTTTCAGATCTCCAAGCTGTTCATACAACTCGCCGATCTGGCTTTCGAAATGGGATACTTGTTCAAAAATGGCTTTCTTATTCACGGTCGACTTCACCCTTTTATTCTGAGGCTTCGGTTTGAAGGACGCCTTCATCAATCAGTTCCTGAAGGGAATACTCCAATACACGTTCCTTCTCGCGGAATTCAACCTGAACCATGCGTTCAAGCATGTTGAGACCGACCACTCTGCCTTTCCCATAAGAAGTTGATATATTCTCACCGAGATCCGGAAGCTCTTTTTTCGCATTTTCATAATCATCATTTTCGTACTTCAGACAGCACATCAAGCGGCCGCAGAGGCCTGAAATTTTGGCTGGGTTGAGCGACAGATTCTGGTCTTTGGCCATTTTAATAGATACAGGCTCGAAATCCCCGAGGAACGTAGAACAGCAGAGCATTCTTCCGCAGGGACCGATGCCGCCGAGCATCTTGGCTTCGTCACGGACACCGATCTGTCTAAGCTCGATTCTCGTTTTGAAAACAGACGCGAGATCCTTGACGAGTGTCCGGAAATCGACGCGTCCATCGGCAGTAAAATAAAAGATCACTTTATTGCGATCAAATGTATATTCAACATCGACAAGATTCATGTCCAATTTATGTTCACGGATTTTTTTCACACAAACCTGGTAGGCTTTTTGAGCATTGTCTTTGTTTTCATCCACGGTGAGTTTATCCTTGTCATCCGCCATGCGGATCACTTTCTTAAGAGGTAACACCACATCTTCTTCATCTATGGATTTATTAGCAATGACAACTTTTCCGAATTCAATCCCGCGGACCGTTTCCACAATGACGTAGTCTTCCGTCGTCATACGCAGTCCACCTGGATCAAAGTAGTAGACCTTACCGGCTTGTTTAAATCGGACACCTACAACTTCGATCATACGATCATCACCTCTGTAGTTGAAGGGTAAGTTGTTCCATCACTAAATTAGGATGGACATTTTGATTTATCTTTCGTTTTGCCTCAAGAATGCTGGAAAGACCTCTGGCTGCCGACTGTCGTGACCATCTCATGACCGACTGGTTCAATTTCTCTTTCTCTGAAATGAAAACGATCGAATCTTCCCGGTCCAAAAGTTGATGGATCATATCCTGAAACCAGAGTATGAGCACGTCAAGACCGCGCTGCAGCTGGGTGCGTTCCTTAAAGTGAGGCATCCATTGATGGTTGATAAACAAAAGTCCTTCATTTGGTTTGTTTTGAAGCACTTCAATTAATTGTATCACTATTTTTCTAGCATTCGCAAACCACTCATCCTCATTCATCTCCAGTGCTTCCGTCATGTTATTCGTCAAAGCCGCAAGCAGGCGGGCGTTTGAGTTGGAAACGCCTTCTTCAATTAATTTTTTCTCCATGATATGCGCCTGGAGCGGTTGAAAAGCCAGCAGCTGGCATCTGGATCGGATAGTATCCAGAATCGTGGCGCCGTTTTCCGTTAACAGCATCGCGGTTGTCTGCCGGCTCGGCTCCTCGAGGAACTTCAACAGGCGGTTCGCCGCGTTGACGGTCATTTTTTCTGCATCCACAATGATATAGACTTTACGGTTGGACTCCAGTCCTGTGTATGTGAATTCCTTTTGCAGATGAAGGATCTGGTCTTTTTTAATAGACTGTCCATCCGGTTCTATCCAGTGCAGATCGGGGTGGTTCCCCGAATCGATACGGTGGCAGTCGCGGCAGTTCTGACACGGTTCCGCCCCGTCTTTATTTTTACAGAAAATACTTTTCGCAAATAGTAAACTCATTTCTTTTTTTCCAGTGCCGCGATCTCCCTGAAATAGATAGGCGTGGGAGATGCGGTCTTTCTTGAAGCTGTTGACCAGCATCTGAGCCGCTAACGGCTGTAATTGTTTCATATCCTGCCACGTCTGCATGTACATACCGTCCTTATGTGTAAAGATTAATCAGCAGACCTTTCATTTCACCCATCAATCCAAGCAGGTCGACCGAACGCTTCTCCTGATCCATCACCATTTCCGTAAGTTCCAGAAGCTGCTCATCAATGGTTTCAATGAGCGTAAGCCTGCGCGTCTGTCCATGAGGACTCCATTGCTGGGACTGCTTGAGGTTTGTGCCGTACTGCACGGATTCTTTAATGAAATCCTTGATGAGACGTTTATATTTAGCAAGATCCCTGAAGGAACGGGAGCGCGCAACGCGTTCCCCCTGGGCCGTAATCGTCTCCACAAGCCGGTCCAGCTGATTCTGCTGCAGCTGCTGAGTCTGGGTCTGGATGATCGTACCGAACGTCCGGTTTCCCTGAGGTATCTTTCCTGTGTTTTTAACAGGGCCTTCCACATTTGCTCTTATATCCTGATTGATTTTCATAAGAGCCTCTTAAAAATGGAAAAAGGAATCGACAGGTAAGATGAACACCGTCGCTCCTCCGACTTCCACCTTCACAGGTTTCGGAATGTACGAGTCGGCATTCCCCCCCATTGGAGAAATCGGTGCCACCATCTGTTCGCGCTGGCTGCAATTTTCCCTGATGATATCGAGGGCACGATCGACGTGATCATCTTCACAGCCGATCATGAATGTCGTATTTCCTTCCCTGAGAAAACCACCGGTGGTCGAAAGTTTAGTTGTTTTAAAGTCATTTTTGGATAACGCATCATTTAAACGGCTGCTGTCCTTATCCTGGACGACCGCAATAATCATTTTCATGAGAACAGCCCTCCTGTTTGGGTGTTTTCTCCTATTATAACAAATCGCGGAAGGATTATGAGGGTAAGGACGCACGTAGAATTCTTGAGGCGTCCTTTTTCACTTCGTCGAACGACCGGCCGGCATCAATGATTTGAATACGGTCTTTACTGCGTGCGGCAAGTTCCTCATAAGCCTCGTGGACTTTTTTGTGAAAAGCAAGATGTTCTAAATCGAGACGGTTCTGTTCCCGTCCTTTGTTCTGTGCAATCCTGTCGAGACCCTCATCCGGGTTTATATCAAACAGCAGAGTCAGGTCCGGCATGCAGTCTTCTATCGCAAACTCATTGATTTGATAGACCTCTTCCATACCAAGCCCCCGGGCAGCACCCTGGTAGGCCAGACTGGAATCGACGAAACGGTCACACAATACAATGCTCCCTTTCTCTAAAGCGGGTAAAACCTTTTCAACAAGGTGCTGCCTCCGGGCTGCTGCATACAACAGTGCCTCTGTCCGTGCATCCATTTCTGTATGGTCCGGATTCAGGATGACTTCTCTAATTTTTTCTGCAATACGGATTCCACCCGGTTCCCTAGTTTCCATGACCGGGTATCCCTCACTCCGAAGTTCAGCGGCGATTTCTTTCAGCATGGATGACTTTCCAGCCCCATCGCCGCCTTCAAATGTTACAAACAATCCCTTCACAATCATTCTCCTTTAAACACTCGCACCCCTGTTGCCATATCTAAGTTCTGAAAACGTGCGCCCTTCTCCACCAAAGAGTGGACGGCCTGGATATGTGTACTGGAAAGGCGTTCCCCTTTGAGTATCAAAGGGATTCCGGGTGGATAAGGGATGATGGCTTCGGCGGCTGCCTGTCCTTCCGCTTCGTTCCAGTCCATAAGAACGACCGGTTTGTCCCTCATCTCCCAATAACTCCATTCCAATGTTTGAATAGGTGGAAACGATATTTGATCTTGCTTTATTGTAGCATGGTTTTCCGTCTTTTTTAATTTGTTATCGACGAAAGCCAGTTGTTTCTTTAAGTTAGCCAAGGAAAAATAAGGCTCCAGCCCTAACACGAGCAGCACCTGGTCCGTTGAAGCCATCTCGGGGACCAGTCCCTGCTTTTCCAATACATCAGCTACAGCAAAGCCTGTGTTCGTCTCAGGCTCAAGAATGATCTTCATTGTATCGTCCCAAGGAGTGATGGGAAGAACACGCCAATGCTCCGGATAACCTTCAAATACTGCCCGCACATCCTTAATGAAAGAAACAAGCGTTTTCCGATCCTCTGTAGACCACTGCTGTAAGTAATCCCTTGCCAGATCAAGACTCGCCATCAATGGATAGGAAGGACTGCTTGATTGAAGCATCTGCAGGTAGTGGCGCAGACGGGCTGAAGAGACGCGGCACCCCTTTATATGCAGGTAAGAAGCCATCGTCATCGCCGGGGCCATTTTATGGGCCGACTGGACGACGGCGTCGGCCCCCGCTTTTAAGGCCGGCTCCGGGAATGGAGGTCCTAAATGAAAATGAACACCATGAGCTTCATCAATCAGCAGAGGAATATCCCGGCTGTGGACAACGGAAGCGATCTCTCTCAAAGGATACGTCCGGCCGAAATAATCGGGATAGGTTAAAAAAACAGCACGGCTGTCCGGATATTGGTCGAGCGCTTTTTGGATAGACGATGGTGTGACCCGGCTGTAGCGGCCCGTATCCTCCTCATATTCAGGGGCAATGAATACTGGTTTTGCTCCCGCCAGTTCTATACCATTCAGAACAGATTTATGACAGTTCCGCTGCACGATGATTTCATCACCCGGCCCGCAGACTGTTAAGAGGAGCGCCATATTTCCAACCGTCGTACCATTCACGAGGAAAAACGTCTCTTCACTTCCAAAAAAACGAGCCGCGTGGTCCTGCGCCTCGCGTATGACGCCCTCCGGAGCATGCAGATCGTCCAATCCACTGATTTCTGTCGCATCCAGTCCAAGAAAGCCGGTATCCTCTCCCTTATATATCTGCCCGTATTTATGACCTGGAACATGAAAAGAAATCGGTTCTTTCTCTCTATTTTTCTGCAGCGCCTCATAAAGAGGCGTCGATTTTAAATTCACGCGCACTCCATCCTTTCTTCTTCCTCCACACTACCGGAGATCGCCTCCTCAGGCAATCCACCGAAGATTTGCCGACCCCTGCAGGGTTTAAAGAGCAAGTCTGTCCTTTTACTCTATAAATTTGAAACAGAAAAAAAGAAGACCTTCTGTTTAACAGAAAATCTTCCTTTTCAAATGATCATTTGATAATGTTCCAAGCATCAGCGATGCCCGTCTGGTAAGTGAAGCCTTGGTATCCACCGGCCGCACGGCTTGAGAATCCGCGATCTTTTTCTACTGGTAAAGACAAACCACTTCAAGATCATTGTTGGTACAAGTCACCATACGTCAGGAGGGAATCATGGACTTCTGTGCCTCTGCCATTTTCTTCACAAAATGCACATACTTCGGATCATCCGCCGGTGTGTCTTTTATTTCTGATTCACAGGCTTCGCAGATATAAATTTTCAATAAATATAATCCCTGGTCGGTTTTCCTCTCACAAATGCTGCATCGATCTTTCCTACTCATCGCTATCCCCCTCTTTCCGTGCGATTTAAATGCTACAGCCTTAGTATGTCCAAAACTATGAATCTTATACTTTCAAGGTCTATGTACATGCAAAAAAAGATAGAAAAAAACCTCCAGGACAATCCTGAAGGTTTTGTGTGACGTGGCAGCGTCCTACTCTCACGGGGGTAAACCCGACTACCATCGGCGCTGAAGAGCTTAACTGCTGTGTTCGG
>NZ_JBSWZA010000008.1:0-63014 GCF_056161385.1 Halobacillus sp. ABD4_316 | reverse complement strand
ATGGATCCTTCATTCCCATCCTCCGTTGTACAGTTAAAATTTAGTTAAATAAACTTCCTGCTTTTCACGCTAAAATACGCTTATAGCAGAACTTGTCGCGCGCCCCCGTTTGTGGAAGACTCGATTTCGAGATAAAAGGCCGTTCTAATAGAGTTTGCTTAAGCAAAAGAGGAGGTAGTATGTCTGGATCCTCTGGTTAAATTTTTGATGTTCATCGTAAAATGGCAAAAGAAATCAGATTATCGATACTTTCTCGACAACCTGACAAATAGACAAGGCATTTATGCCTCGCTTATTTCTTAATTTAATATGTTCGTCACTTTTTGTTTCTTTTTAATCTTAAAACCAATATACCAATTATTGGGGCTATCATAAAGGTAGCACAGATTAAAATATCAGCATACCAGATATACACGGGAGGAGAGGTTTCTGGGTTATATGGATCTTTACTATGTCGATAAAGATTCATGATTAATAAGAGTGCACCAAAAATAAAAAAATAGTACATTCTTTTTTCAGTTAACCATTTTTTTGAGAATCGTCATTCTCCCCTAAATTCACCATTTCAGGACCCTCCTTCCTCTTATAACTATTAATATAATAGATGTTACTGATGGTTTTTTGTTCTGCTTTTATCTATGTATGTAACAATAAAATACAATGACCATGATAACAGTCCATCCAATGCAGTAATCCAGCCCTGGATATTTAATTCAAAGAATAAAACTATGAAGAAATAACCTAAACACAACAATCCAATACCCCTACTTAATTTATAACCCAAAATGGCCCCCTCTCTAATTAGTGAAAAAGCCAATGTTTCTATTGAACCATTGCCCCCTTATATTGAAGACTTGAAATCAAGGCTTTTTCCGGCTGCACTTTCAATAAATTTTTGTGTTCATCATACTCTCTAGTTTCCCTTTTATTGATGTGTTGTTTGTGAAAAGGATATAATTCTGCTTATTTGTCCTTATAAAAAGTCTTTCGGTCGTGGCATATGGATACCCCATTCTTACTGCAGTTTTCTCTTCGCCACCATAAGTATCATCATCAATAACTTCTATAATGTCTGTTTTAGGTATTTCCACTTTACTAAGATGCCACGAAATAATAACATATCCATCTTTTTCTCTTACATTAATTCCAACCATAAATAACCCTCCAGGACAAAGACAAAATTTGAATTTAAAACTCATAGTACAGGTACGATTTTGTTTGGATTAAGTTTCAAAAACTAATTATCTCGAAACTGAGTCTTCAACTAACCTGCCCGTTAGCGAAAGACTCAGCTTCAAGACAAAGTGAAAGAATGTTGGTTTTGCAACTTTGATTCCCATGTAAAATTAGCATCCTAAAATGTACCCTAACCCGACTCACCTCCAATTATTTAATTTATCTGAAAGTAAGGTTTTGGTGGAATTTCCTGTATAATTTTGGCGGTGCGCACTGAGAAGGGAGAATGAATATGAGGAACTTGTACATAACTTTATTTGTGATTACCTGTTTATTTTTAGTATCAGGATGCTCGGGTGAGCCTGAAGATCCGAATGCTTATACGATGGAGGAGGCGGTATCGTCCCTAAAAGGAGTTGATTTAGGACATTCCATATATTACGTAGATTATGACGTAGTGACAGAGGATCGTTGGGAGCGATATACGGTAACTATGAGCTTATCAGATACATTCGATAGCCTGTCCCATGAAGAAAAGTTTCCGGTCGTTTTAAAGGTGCAGGAGGTTATACGTGAACTTGAATACGATAAGTCACTAGAGTGCGATGAAACAGATCATTGTAAAATCGAAGACATTGTATTTGAGAGTAATTACAACGACTATTCCATCGGCGTTAATTCAGATTTCTTAGAAAAGGATGGAGAAATCGTTTATCAGTTCCAAGAAGAAGAAGAGGAAACATCTGATGCTGCTGTAGCTTCAGAGGCCGAATCAAATACCGAACCACCTGCAGAAGAATCTACCGTGACACCGTCGGAAGCGTTTAGTGAATATAACCAAAAGTATTATGAGGGTTTTTATAATTCTACTGATTTAATTCAAAGTAATTTTGAATTGGCCGTCGACGTTGGTTATAGTTCCGATCTACTTGATGACTTAGTCAGATGGACAAAAGAGTTTAATGAGCTCCTGGATGTGTATGAGTCTAAGGCTGTACCTCAAAATGAGGCCGACCGAGAGATATATGAAGTAACCAAAAACATGATTGAACATCAAAGATCCGCAAATGATCTTATCATTGATGGATTGGAGCATTACGACAATGAGTCATTGGAAAGTGCTGGACCACACTTGAATAAAGCATTCGTTAGTTACCAGAAAGGGAAAGAATTGCTCCCCTAACAAATAAAACAAATAGCTTACCGCACACCATACGCATGACGTGTGCACAGCATCGGTATCCGGTGCGGGGTTCATCCGCATGAAAATCGTATGCCTGGCATCTCACACACCATGCGCATCCCGTGCCGGACCACCGGCACAGAATATCGGCACGGGATGTCGCACCGCGTGAGCGTGTGCCTGATATGTCGCATGTTATGCACACACCATGCGAAACGTCGTGCGACAGGGAGGGATTCTGGAGCGTCTCACACGATATGCACACGCTGTACGTATTTCGTGTGACATACCATACGCAAGGGTGATTTGTGCATGCGGTGCTGGATGGCGTGCATATGACGTGTGCATGATGTTCGGCACGGGGTGCGCATGATTTTAGGTGTCGCATGGCGTGTGCCGTTGATGCGGCATGGCATACGCACCGGGTTGCGCATGGGTTGTCACATGGTGTGAAGACCTTTCTTTTTTTGACCCACCAGACGAAAACCGATTCTCTTTGAGGACCAGACCCCTCTCGCCTGACGCAGCGCAAACCCCGGACCGTTATCTCTTTCTGAGATGACGGTCCTTTTTTCGGTCAGCAGAAGGGCGTTCTCTTAGAAATACCAGAGCGCAAACCCCTGTTCGGACAGCGTTTCAAGAGCCAGCGCGTGCCTTCAAGGCGGGTCCCGCGCCCGTCGGTGGTTTTTGTTGATTCGCTCGCTTACAGCTCGTATAACCGCTCCGGGCTTCCCGCCTTTCAGACACGCAAGATCCTTCCAGCCAACGAGCGCGGATTCTCCCGCCGCTCCGGTGGTTTTTCCTGACTTTTTTGCTCGTCCCTCTTCTTCGAATCGGTACGCACAAGACCTATTGTTTTGACATACAACCGCCTCGCGTCGTCCCCGCTGTTGGCCTCCAGGAGTCTTTCCCGGAAGGTCTTTTCCTGACGATCCGCTGCCGCTCCTCTATCTTCTTTTTTGAACAGCTTCCCCTACCTTCTCTTTATACGAATCGGTCCTTCCGGGGCGTCCTACGCTACGCCCCTGCACTCCCTATGCGTCCCCCTCCCGGCGCGTAACCCGGCTCGAATCGCGTCCCTCCGCTGGCGCTGTCGGGACGGAAATCGCGCCGAAATGTGCCGACTAACTCGTCATACGCCAGTTGCACGAATGTCGGGGCCACTTATTCAGCTGTTGGCTTAACGACGCGGTTTATCGGGGGTGGAGTTAGTCGGTTAGCCGGTACGTTTTCCGCCCCGGTATCTCGCCACGTCTGTCGCGCCGGGGGTTCGGGGCTTGTACGGTATCGGCGAGTTATTTACGTGGCGTGGTAGGGGAAAGAGCATAAGGGAGACGTATGACAAGCCTCGCTACGCTCGTTTGTCAGTCAGCATAGCTGACCGTCTCCCTGACTGCGAACAGGAACGCTTGCGCGTCCCTGTTCTTGCCCCTTCGGGGTGCTCATTCGAAAGCTCCTGTTCGTCGCTTTCTATTTATGAAGTTCAAGACCCTCTCCCTCCCTCCCGCAGCGATCCATCTGGATCACTGTGTCCGTTTCGGTATAAGAATCTCTCCTGTCGGAGCGATGTGTTCCCTGCACAAAGCTCGCGCTTCGTTCGTACACACATCAAAGACATATCGGTACGTACGCCGGTCTGAAATACGTCCCGGTGTTCGCCAGCTCACACCGTTCAAAAAGCCCTCCCCGGCGTACGTTAAATCCGTAAATACGTCTCGGAAACGCTTGCGCATTTCCGTCTCCCCCATATCAAACCAGTCACACATCTTTACTCGAGGAAGTTATTACTATTAACGTTTCTGTTACTTAATATGTATATATTTACTAATAATTCATCCTTCCACTTTACGAGATCGATCGCTACGATTGCTCCAAAAAGTGAGTGTTTTCATTATGGCGCCTATGAGATAATACGCACATATGGAGGGAGTTTAAAAATATGAGATTTGAAAATGAAGTTCATTATTTTAATACCGTGAAAAAGACAGTTAAAAAAAGAGGGTTGATTTTACTTAATGATAAACTAGAAAAACTCAAGGAAGCCACAGACGTCATCTACGATATGAGCGTGGTGTATCGGTACGACATCGAAAAACGCGAACTGCATCTACCAGCGAACGCATTCTTATACGCTCTGAGAGAATCCGAGGATTTAGACAATCAAAACGACCTTGATCGTCTCATCAAAGAAAGTGCCCAATACTTGGATACCATCATAAAGATTAGCAAAGATGAAAACTTCGACCCCAATAACTATAAAGAAGTCTATCTTCTATACCACAGACCTCTATCGTCTCTAAATCTTTCAACAATCGATGACAACGCCCTAAATGAACGGAAAATCAGAAGATTATTAAGTATGATACGGCAGAATGAGTACGTGATAGAGACGTTATTTGAACGTTTCAATGGTGAACCTTCAAACGAGACGGATGTTTGCCAGCTTCATCGAATGGATTTGATGATGTGGCTCGCCGAAGAATTACGTTTACCTGACTTCACCTTTCTTCATGAGCCGGTTAAAGAATATTTAAAAGATAAACCTTTTAAATACGGGGATTCACCAAGTGAAGATGAACCTATTATTGTTGATGACTTTTTAGTGGTAGTTAAACATCATTATTTATCACAGACGAAATATGAACATCCCACTCAATAAGCAAGACCCCTGCACTGGAGAGGAGGAATTAAATTGCTCGACTATCTACTAAAGACGAAAGAGATTACGATTCTTGATATGATAATCGTCGCAGTGGCTTCATCCATCATCGCACCTGTGACCATGTATATCTCAGTGTGGATACTAAAAAAAATCTGGAAGTTCCTCTCCACGCTATATAATAGAGTCCGAGAATCGCGCAGAGCGAGGAAACGTTTGAAGAATGGCAATTTGAGCGCGAATCAGCTCATTGAATTAAGAAAGAAGGAAGAGGAAGGAACGCTGACAAAACTTGAAGAAGAGGGGCTCCGGATTGCCGACGAGCACTTGAAAAAGAAAAAGCAAAGAAATGCAGGCACGTCTTAAAGAAAAATACCCAGACCTGCCTACGTTGGATGATTTAATGCACCACAATAAAAGATGGTTAACACTTCAAAACCTTTGATATCGAATAGCACAGTTGGAGTTGTCCCCAGAACAGAATGATTCCATGACAACATTTGAGAACTTAAAGCTAATGATTTTGTTTTTCTCGATTGACATGACGCTGATAGCGGTCGCTATGGCTATTCTAAGCACAAAAAATAGCCCACCTAATCCTGGCTGAAATCAGTAAGGGCTTTTTTGTATAAATGAGTTAACACCAATTCCCTATTAAGAATTGCTATCTACTTGACCACAGTTGGAGCTGTGGTCATTTTATATCTTATGATTTCTATTCACAGCCTATCACATCTTTATAGAAAAATAACATACGTTTACCTTACCTAATGCTGAGTTACCGATTTTATTCTTGGATTTTTTTTGTTTTTTTGGAAACTATATTGGTGAGGTGATGAGATGGAATTCAATCTTGAGTTTAGCAAACAATTATATAGTGTTCTTAAAGTGGATTACCGCCAAGACGAAGGAGAAAGGTATTATGTTTACGGATATCGCCATGATGAGAAAGAATGGGATTTTGATAATGGAGAACTTTTAATGGTCTTCGATGATAAAGAACACATAAAAGAGCTTAAAAGAAATTTCACAGTTCTTGATAAGAACCAATGGCTTTGTAAAAATTGTTTTAAACATAAAGACGTAGATATTTTAAAGGAAGAGAGTATAGAGCACTGGGGATGGAGACCTTGGAGAGGTTTATCAAACGCTTTGATGAAGAGATTACAAAACAAAATTCTTGTTGGGATACCGGAATTATCATGGAAGAATATTGATAGCCTCGGAGAAAATAATACAGATTGTTTTGTTGACTTTAATATATGTACTAGTTGCTGCGGGAGCGAGGATGAATATAAGAGTAAATTTGCTGATATAATCTCCAAGCTTAACCTTTGGGAGCATGAACTTGCTTCTAAAGCCATTCTAGAAGGTAATGAAAAAACGCTCGAGAGTTACCTTGCACACAACACTGAATTAGTTGAACCCGGTATGAAATTGCTTGAAACACAAGTAAAGATTAAAGATGGCGTAATTGACATTTTGGCTGAAAATAAAAATGGGAGACCATGTATTATTGAGTTAAAGGTTAGACCAAATGACAAAAGTTTAATTTGGCAGTCTGCTTATTATCAATCGGAAATGGGGGATGATCCAAGAGTGATCACCATAGCACCTTCCTACGATGCAATAATTAGTCAGGCATTGCTGAATGTTAGAAATGTCGAGATGAAAATATATATTCAAGATGACAAAGGACTACTTCAAATTAGTGATTTCGAACAAAGTCCAACAGTAAAATTATCGGCAGTAAATACAAGTGTAGTACCTAATGAAGAAAAGGATAAAGCAGTTTAGACTATCTAGTTTGCAATGTTACACTATTAGCCCTTCCTAGTGCGCTCTACATCACCATCCTATTAATAGTTCCTATGGTTGCAACGCAAACCAGGAAAAATCATACAAATTTAGAATTGTAGTAAACACAATTTTATCTGTAGGCAAATTTCTCTTTGAGAGCATAAAAAAGCTGAGCAAAAAATGCCCAGCTTTTTTGTCTTAAGAATATAAGGTTTCCTTTAAAAATACTTCACTCACGTGTTTATGAATGGTTGCAGTTCGCCTGCCAGCGATTAAATTATTTCACTTGAATTTTTCAGTTCTTATATTTACTCATGAACTTTATAACATCCTCACGATCCACGAGTACCTTTCCTTCTAGTTCAATAACTGGTAAGCCAAGCTTTTCTAATTTTTGCAAATAACAAAATGAAATACCAATAAACTCACAACATTGCTTTTTGGTCATGAATCTCCCCGCTCCACTATCCCTCTTAGCAGCTTCAAATGCCTCTTTACTAAGTTCATAAAAGAAATCATAATATTTACTTCTAAACTCATCTGATACTTGTAATGGTATGAAAGCCTCCATAAAATATTTCCCTCCTCATTTTTACTTTTTGTAAGAACTTTACTTACTAAATTGTACAACATCACTCTACAATAAACAACACTTCAGTAAGAAAAACATTTACTGAGTAAATTTATTGTGTGATAATGATTAAAAAAGGAGGTCAATTGAGTTTATGGATGCTAAAGAGTTTGGAGCCAAACTTAAGGAGATTCGAAAAGAAAAAAAAATAACATTACTCGACTTAAAAGCTCGAACAGGCTATTCTGATTCATATTTATCTCAAATCGAGAATGGTTATAAAGATTTACCTAAACCTGCATTATTAAGAAAGCTCGCTATAGGGTTAGACGTTTCTCCTATTTATCTAATGAATTTAGCTGGCTACGCTGATTCTTACATAGATGTGGAGAATGGTTCTATAAAATATGAAAGAACTGACCGAGCTAGAGACGAAAAAACGTTACAAGAAATGAGGAATATAAATATTAATATTCCTTGTACTGAAGAAATAGAAGTTGGTTACGGGGAACAAGCTATCAAAGAATTATCGGATGACGAATTAAGAAGAAGGCTATTTGACCTTCACGATCTTCTAAATATGAATATTGACTTGTACTATAAGAATGCATTTTTAACAGATGAGAAACGCCAAAAAGTTATAACTATACTTGAATTAATTTTTGATTAAAGTACTTCCCTTTCCTATATATAGCCTGCCAGCGTATTGGAAAGGAAACTAATATGACAAATATTAAAAAGTACACTAAGAAAGACGGCACCACCGCTTATATGTTTAATGCGTACCTCGGCAAAGATTTGCTTACTGGAAAGAAAAAACGTACTACACGGCGGGGCTTCAAGACTAAAAAAGAAGCAAAGGTTGCGCTCTCTAAATTATTGGTGGAAGTCGATGAACTCGGGCTCCGCCAAAATGATCAGATGACCTTCCAGGAAGTTTTTGAGGAATGGTTTAAGCAGCACCGCAGAGAAGTAAAACCAACAACGGTTTATGCAATGGAGAGTAAATTCAACCGCAGAATCCTCCCAGTCTTCGGTTCATACAAAATAAAAGATATATCCCGCTCGCATTGCCAAAGAGTTATTAACGATTGGGCTCAGGAGCTTAAAACCTTCAATGATTATAAGATACAAGCGAACCTGGTTTTTCGATATGCCATGAAGATGGATATTATTAAAAGCAATCCGATGGAATATGTCACACTACCAAAACTAAAACATGAAATGGAATATGATCCGGAACTAGAAGAGAAGAAGTATTACTACACGCGAGAAGAGCTCAGGAGCTTCTTGGAGTCGATTCAGGATGATGACATGGCTTATACCATGTTTCGGCTACTCGCCTTCACAGGAGCTCGTAAGGGCGAACTGTGCGCCCTTCATTGGTCGGATGTAGACTTTAATCAAAAGAAAATCAGTTTTAAAAAGACACTGATCCACACGAGTGGTAAAAAACAGCTTCAGACATCAAAAACAAAGGCCTCTCGGCGTGTTGTTAGCGTAGATGATGAAACCCTAGCAATTTTAAAAAAATGGCGTAGCAATCAAATACAGCGCTATTTGACGTTAGATCTTCTCGATCCATTTAAATCTGATGAAAAACAACCCATTTTCACAGTCTATAATCACATAAAACAAGAAATGGATTATTGCCGACTGGCTTACTTGAATGAAAAGTTGGAGCGAATTTATCAAAAGAACCCGAAACTGCCTCAAATAAACGTGCACGCATTCAGGCATACACATGCTAGTTTGTTGTTTGTAGCCGGTGCCTCCATTAAAGATGTACAAGTTCGTCTCGGCCATACAGATATTCAAACCACGATGGATATTTACACTCATGTGACTGATGAAGCGAAGGAAAAGACAGCGGAGATGTTTCAGGAGTACATGAAATTTTAGCGTGGGGTATTCAATGGGTATTCAAATCCATATTTGGACATTAAAAAACCCTCTCTGCTCTATAAGAGCAAAGAGGGTAAACACTTGAGATACAAGGTTTATTAACGCTTGGAGAATTGTGGCGCGCGACGGGCACCTTTAAGACCGTATTTCTTACGCTCTTTCATACGTGCGTCACGAGTCAATAGACCTGCGCGTTTAAGTGGTGTACGGTATTCTGGGTCAGCTTTAAGCAATGCACGGGCGATACCGTGACGGATTGCTCCTGCTTGTCCTGTGAATCCACCGCCGTCTACGTTTACGTAGACATCATAGTTACCTTCAGTTTCTGTTACAGCAAGAGGCTGTTTAAGAATCATACGAAGGGTTTCATATGGGAAAAAGTCTTCAGCATCACGTTTGTTAACTACTACACGACCAGTTCCTGGAACAAGACGTACACGAGCTGTTGAGCTCTTACGACGACCAGTACCGGAGTATTGTACTTGTGCCACTAGATTACCTCCTTTAATTATCCGCGAAGTTCGTAAACTTCTGGTTGTTGTGCTTCATGTTTGTGCTCAGATCCTGCAAATACATGAAGTTTCTTGCCCATTTTACGTCCAAGACTTCCTTTTGGAAGCATGCCTTTAACAGCAAGTTCAAGCATCTGCTCTGGATATTTCGTACGCATTTCGTTAGCCGTACGGGACTTCAGACCACCAGGGTGGTTGGAGTGACGATAGTAAACCTTATCGTTGATTTTGTTACCTGTTAGTTCGATCTCACCAGCATTGATGATGATGACGTGGTCACCAGTGTCAACGTGTGGTGTGTATGTTGGTTTGTTCTTACCGCGAAGGATCGCAGCAACTTCGCTCGCTAAACGGCCGAGTGTCTGCCCTGCAGCATCCACAACATACCATTTACGTTCAACGTTGTTTTCATTTGCCATGAAAGTTGTGCGCATATCGGTTTCCCTCCTGAAATGTTTTATTATCACATAGACTGATTAACTGCTTTATCATTTATCTCAAAGTACGATTAGTTTTCCGGGGCTAACCGTGGTACAGAAATAAAATGCCATAGAATATAATATAACACTCTATATTCATGTGTCAAGGGAATGCACACCTGGATTCGTTGTTTTTTTCTGAGACAGAGGACCCAATGAATGGAAATTGTTCAGAACCTCTTAATAATCGACCTTCCATAGGAACAACCCTTGAGGAGGAGCCGTCCGGCCTGCCGCTTCCCGTGTGCGGGCTTTTAAGATAACAGGAATATCCTCCGGGGCACGCTCTCCTTTTCCTATTTCGAGAAGTGTGCCGACAAGAATCCTTACCATATTATATAAAAATCCGGATCCCTTAAAGGTGAACACCACTTCTTCTCCACGACTTTCTACATCCGCTTTGAAAATCGTGCGTACCTTGCTCCCCTTCAGATCTGTCTTCGGTGAACAGAAGGATGTAAAATCATGCTCTCCTTCGATATAGCCGCACGCCTTTTTCATAGCTGTGATGTCAAGGGGAGCTTTGACGTGAGAAGTGTAGTGACGGCGGAAAAGATCTGGATCAGGGTGATTCCTCACAAAATACCGGTATTCTTTTCCGGTTGTATCATACCTGGCATGAAAACCACCGGACGGCTGCTCAGCTTCTTTCACCTGAATGTCATCCGGCAGCATGGAGTTCAGCGCCCGCCGCCAGTTACTGACGGGAATCTCAAGCGGTGTATCAAAATGAATCACCTGCCCGACAGCATGCACACGGGCATCGGTTCTGCCCGAAGCCGTCACCTTTACGGTATTTCCTTTATGAATCTTTTTTAAAGCCTTCTCAAGCTCTGCCTGAATCGTGCCGCCATTCGGCTGAACCTGATAGCCTGCGTAACCGGTGCCATCATAGGCGATGGTCATACGTATACGATTCATACCCAGCACCTCCGATCATGAACGGGTCAGGAAGAGAGCTGCGGCCAGCAGAATGAAAACAGCAAAGAGCAGCCAGTCCCTCCGCTCCAGTTTTAATTCTCTCAGCTTCGTTCTTCCTTCGCCCCCTTGATACCCACGCGCTTCCATCGCCATAGCGAGCTCCTCTGCGCGTTTAAAGGCACTGACGAACAAAGGGACCAGCAGAGGTACAACGGCCTTCACACGGTCTTTAAAAGCGCCTGTGCGGAAGTCTACACCTCTTGAGGCCTGTGCCTTGGATATCTTTTCTGTCTCCTGCATCAATGTTGGGATGAAACGCAGGGAGATCGACATCATCAGCGCCAGTTCATGGACAGGGAATTTCACTTTTTTCAAAGGACCCAGCAGCTCCTCAATGGCATCGGTAATCTCAATCGGCGTCGTCGTCAACGTCAACAGGGAGGTAACGAGAATCAACAGGAAGAACCTCAGGGAAATCGCTGCCCCCTGGATCAACCCTTCCTCATAAACCGCCCAGCCGAACAGGCTGAACGCAACCTCCCCTTCCCTTGTCACGAACAAGTGAAGGAGAAACGTGAAGATGACCAGGAACCAGACCGGCTTCAATCCCTTCATGATGTAGGAAAATGGAACTTTCGATAAAACAGCACTCGACAGAGCGAACAAGGCGAGCACCCCATAACTCATAACAGAGTTAGCAAAAAAGACGATCACGACATAAAAAAAGATGACAGCGATTTTGGAGCGGGGATCCAGGCGGTGAATAACAGAATCCGATGGAATGTATTGACCGATAATCAGGGAACTACTCATGATCGCCGCCCCCCTTCACTTTCAGGGCTATTTCCTTTGCTAACTCCGCTATCGTCTGGCCTTCGTATTCAAGATCAAGGCCGTAATCCCGGGCCATTTTCAAAAAGGAAACGACTTCAGGTACATCCAGCTGCACATCTTCCAGTGCCTGCTGCTGCTTAAAAATCTCCAGCGGGGACCCTTCCCTGTAAACCTTCCCTTGATTCATGATGATAATATGATCGGCATAGGCAAGAGCATCCTCCATACTGTGGGTTACAAGCACGGTTGTAAGACCCTTATCCTGATGCAGGTGATAAAACATATCCATGATTTCCTTACGCCCGTTCGGATCAAGTCCGGCGGTCGGTTCATCCAACACAAGCACTTCAGGAGCCATGGCGAGAACACCGGATATGGCAACGCGGCGCATCTGTCCTCCGCTTAAATCAAAGGGAGAGCGTTCCAGAAGCTCTTCCGGCAGTTTTACCGCCTGGACCGCTTCTTTCGTCCGGCGTTTGATTTCGTCCTGTCCAACTCCGAAATTCTGCGGACCGAAGCCGATGTCTTTTTCCACAGTTTCTTCAAACAACTGGTGCTCAGGATACTGGAACACGACGCCGACGTTTTCCCGAAGCTTCATCAGCTGTTTGTTTTTCTGCCCGGCTGCCATCGTATACGGGCCCACCTGCACCTGCCCTTCTGTCGGCTGAAGCAGCCCGTTCAGGTGTTGAATCAATGTGGATTTACCTGACCCGGTGTGACCGATGACCGCTACAAAAGAACCGGATTGGATGGTAAAGGACAAATCATCCAAAGCTCTGTGTTCGAATGGTGTATTCGGCTGGTACGTATAACTTACATGATCGAACGTGATGTCCATAATTCCTCCAACAACTCCTGGTGATTCAATGGCTCACGGGTAAGCGGCACACCCTCTGCTTTCAGGTGGTCGGCCAATTTACTAACAAATGGAGTATCCAAGCCAATTTCTTGTAAGTGTTCTTTTTTGGAAAATACGTCTCTAGGAGATCCCTGCATCCAAACCTCTCCCTTATTCATGACAATCACCCTGGAAGACTGAGTAACCTCATGCAGATCATGAGTGATGGTAATCAGGGACAGGTCCCGTTCTTCCTGAACGCGGTGGACCGTGTTCATAATTTCCTTGCGCCCTTTCGGGTCGAGCATAGCAGTGGCCTCATCAAGAATGATGAACTTCGGTGACACGGCAAGGACACTCGCGATAGCTACCCGCTGCTTCTGTCCGCCTGACAGACGGTGCGGTTCCTGCTGCTCATAATCAGCCATCCCTACGGCTGAGAGGCTCTCTTTGATCCTTTCAAGCATCAACTCCCTGGGCATGCCGTGATTCTCCATACCAAAAGCGACATCATCTTTCACAGTAGTCCCGACAAACTGGTTGTCCGGATTTTGAAAGACCATGCCTACCTGTTTTCTAACATCCCAGATGGTTTCTTCGTTGACGGGCATCCCATCTACCAGGATTTCCCCTTCCTGTGGAAACAGCAGTCCATTCATTAATTTCGCTATGGTCGACTTTCCTGAGCCGTTATGACCGATTACAGCCACCCATTCATCCGGTCCGATTGTAAAGCTTACGTTCCTCAACACCCAGGGCATGTCCTCCTGGTAGCGAAAAGATACGTTCCGGAACTCGACTTGTCTCTCTCCCATCTCTGTTCCTCCTCTGCTCAGCTGACGATTTCCCGGGAAATATGACACCATTCCCCGTTATAAAGAGAATTTCCCTTTCATAACGGGAGGTATTCCCGCATCGGTATAAAAAAGTATAAAAAAAGGGCTGGATGTAACCTCATAATGAGATTCACTCCTGCCCTTTTACCCCGATGGTAATCATTATACTAGTTCGATGATTGCCATTTTAGCTCCATCACCTTTACGCTCGCCAAGCTTCAATACGCGAGTGTAACCACCTTGACGGTCCTCGTAGCGTGGGCCGATGTCAGAGAATAGCTTCTGCAGTGCAGTCTGCTCTCCTTCCTCATCAGCTTGTGCATTATATAGGAATGCTTCCGCTTGACGACGGGCATGAAGATCGCCGCGTTTACCTAGTGTAATCATTTTTTCTACAACAGACTTAAGCTCTTTCGCTTTAGCTTCTGTTGTTTCCAAACGTTCGTGTACGATCAGGTCAGTTGCCAAGCCGCGAAGCAAAGCCATGCGCTGATCTGTAGTACGTCCTAGTTTTCTAGCCATTGATAATCCCTCCCTTAACTGGATCTCTTAGATGTGTTCTATCAATCGTCTTTTCTTAGTCCAAGACCTAGTTCGTTCAGTTTATGCTTCACTTCTTCAAGTGACTTGCGGCCAAGGTTGCGCACCTTCATCATGTCTTCTTCAGA
The DNA here is from genome assembly GCF_056161385.1 of Halobacillus sp. ABD4_316. Taxonomy (NCBI): domain Bacteria; kingdom Bacillati; phylum Bacillota; class Bacilli; order Caryophanales; family Bacillaceae; genus Halobacillus; species Halobacillus sp. ABD4_316. The sequence goes on along the minus strand of NZ_JBSWZA010000008.1, from coordinate 48,629 downwards.
CTTGTTGGCAAGCTCCTGCACAGTGTTGATACCTGCGCGCTTCAAGCAGTTGTAGGAACGAACGGAAAGGTCAAGTTCCTCGATCGTCATTTCAAGAACTTTTTCTTTTTGGTCCTCTTCTTTCTCGACCATGATTTCAGCTTTTTGAGCTTCATCAGTAAGGCCGACGAAAATATTGAGGTGCTCCATATAAATTTTAGCTCCAAGAGAGATCGCCTCTTCTGGACGAATGCTGCCATCCGTCCAAACATCCAATGTCAATTTATCAAAATTAGATGTTTGACCGATTCGAGTATTCTCTACTTGATACGTCACACGGGAAACCGGTGTGAAAATAGAGTCAACGGGAATCACGCCGATGGGTAGATCCTCATGGTTATTTCCTTCAGCCGGACGATATCCTCGACCGCGTTCTGCTGTAATGCGAGCACGGAAGCTGGAATTGCTGTCGAGTGTAGCGATATGAAGATCTGGATTTAGAACTTCAACGTCACTATCATGCGTAATATCAGCCGCGGTAACCTTGCCTTCACCCTGCACATCAATTTCTAAAGTCTTCTCTTCGTCAGAATAAACTTTCAAAGCTAGTTTCTTCAGGTTCAAAATAACAGTTGTTACGTCTTCAACGACGCCTTCAATCGTGGAAAACTCATGAAGTACACCGTCAATTTGAACAGAAGTGACAGCAGATCCGGGAAGTGAGGATAATAGGATACGACGCAAGGAGTTCCCTAGAGTTGTACCATATCCACGTTCTAGCGGTTCTACGACGAACTTACCAAAAGTAGACTCATCGCTGATCTCGACCGTTTCAATCTTTGGCTTTTCAATTTCGATCATTTACTCAAAACCCTCCTTCAAAACGTCGAAACCCCGGTTAGACGACAGGTCTAACCGAAATTCCTCAGGTAGGCAGTCCCGATATAAGATAACTGCTTAATGGCTCTGTCTACTGCGGTGCTGATTTAAAAGCTATCATAACCCATTATAGACAGGGTGACAAATTCTATTCAGAACTTATTATACGCGACGACGTTTTGGTGGGCGGCAACCATTGTGTGGTACTGGAGTTACGTCACGGATTGCCGTAATATCAAGACCTGCTGCCTGTAGTGAACGGATCGCAGCTTCACGACCTGCACCAGGACCTTTTACTGTAACTTCAAGAGTTTTCATGCCGTTGTCCATAGCATCTTTCGCTGCTGCTTCGGAAGCCATTTGTGCAGCGAATGGAGTAGATTTACGGGAACCTTTGAAACCAAGAGAACCTGCACTGCTCCAGCTGATAACATTACCTTGGACATCAGTGATCGTTACGATTGTGTTGTTGAATGTAGAACGGATATGAGCCATACCCGTCTCTATATTCTTTTTCACGCGGCGTTTACGACTGCGAGTGTTTCCTTTACGTGCCATAGGATGAGTTTACCTCCTTTGTATTAATTATTATTTACGTTTGTTAGCTACTGTACGACGTGGACCTTTACGTGTACGGGAGTTGTTCTTCGTCTTTTGTCCGCGAAGTGGAAGACCACGACGGTGACGGATTCCACGGTAAGAACCGATTTCAATCAGACGCTTAATGTTTAGAGAGTTCTCACGACGAAGATCACCCTCTACGTTGTGCTGTTCAACAGCTTGACGGATCTTACCTAGTTCGTCTTCTGTAAGATCGCGAACGCGGGTACTCTCAGATACACCAGCATCAGCCAGGATGTCTGCAGCAAGGGATTTACCGATACCATAGACATAAGTTAATGAAACAACCACGCGCTTGTCGCGGGGAATATCTACACCTGCAATACGTGCCATAAGTTACGTGCACCTCCTTTAAGATTAACCTTGTTTTTGTTTATGCTTAGGGTTTTCACAGATAACCATGACTTTACCTTTACGTTTGATGACTTTGCATTTTTCGCAAATTGGTTTTACAGAAGGCCTTACCTTCATCATCCATACCTCCTTTAAGATCGGAGTTTTATTTATAACGGTACGTAATACGTCCTTTTGTCAAATCATAAGGAGAAAGTTCTACCGTTACTTTGTCCCCAGGTAAGATTCGGATAAAGTGCATGCGAATTTTACCGGAAACATGAGCAAGAACGGTATGACCGTTTTCAAGTTCAACCTTGAACTGAGCGTTCGGTAAGGTTTCAACGACGGTCCCTTCTACTTCAATTACATCGTCTTTCGCCATCGAGTTGATCTCCCTTCTTCAAATCAGTCACTGCTTCATTGACATATTTTGCTACGGCAAATCGAAGCTTGCCATTTGTGACCCGACCAGTTTCCAGAAGGCTGTCCTGGACTTCCGGAGAGATGAAATCCATAAGCTCAACGTGCTGCAGATTCTTTTTCTTTGGTCGATCATACTTACGTTTCTCTCCGTCGGCAAGCAGCACAAAGCGGCCATCCAGCACACCGATCACCACTGCGTACTGTCCTGCCTCACGCCCCTGCACAATACGAACAATTTGACCTATTCGCGGACTCGACTCAGATTCGTTCAAAAACGATCACCTTCATTTAGGATTTTGTTAATATTTCGTAACCCTCATCCGTAATCGCGATGGTGTGCTCAAAATGTGCGCACATCTTTCCATCCTGCGTTACAACCGTCCATTGATCATTCAGGGTTTTCACATAACGTGAACCTGCATTGATCATCGGTTCAACAGCTAATACCATTCCAGGTTTCAATCGGGGGCCTTTGTTGGGAGGTCCATAATGAGGAATCTGTGGATCCTCATGAAGTTCCTGACCAACGCCGTGACCGACATATTCCCTGACTATGGAGAAACCTTCAGGCTCCACATAGCTTTGGATGGCATGCGATATATTTGAAAGGCGTTCACCTGGTTTTGCTTCATCAAGTCCTTTGAACAATGACTGCTCGGTAACTCTCAGCAGCTCCAATGTGCCCTCATCAACAGTGCCGACCGGATACGTCCAGGCCGAATCACCGTGATAGCCTTTATATTTTGCCCCAATATCGATACTGATAATATCACCATCGTTCAGGACCCTGTCTCCAGGAATACCATGAACAAGTTCTTCGTTGACAGATGCACAGATACTGCCACGGAATCCATTATAACCTTTAAAAGAAGGGATTGCATCCATACTGCGTATGAATTTATCAGCAATCTTATCCAATTCTCCAGTAGTTACACCTGGTCGGATGTTTTCTTTCATCTTTTGGTGCGTCAGGGCGACAATGCGACCTGCTTCACGCATAATATCTAATTCCCGCGGAGTCTTACATATAATCATTCAGCCAGTGCTCCAAGCTTTTGATCAATGTCAACAAATACTTCTTTGATGTCTTTATCACCTTCGAAGGAGACCAAGTAGCCTTGATCCTGATAGAAATCAAGCAGAGGCTGCTGCTGTTCTACGTTGACCTCGAGGCGTTTCTTAACGGTTTCAGGCTGATCGTCTTCCCGCTGAGTCAATGCTGAACCATCGTTATCACAGATCCCGTCCTCTTTAGGAGGGTTGAACACAACGTGGTACGTAGCACCGCAGGTCGGGCAGATGCGTCGTCCAGTCAGACGCTCGATAAGCTTCTCTTTTGGAACATCGATATGAAGAACATAATCCAGTGACCGTTCCATATCGGCCAGAAGGTTGTGAAGGGCTTCTGCCTGAGCGATGGTTCTAGGGAAACCATCGAGCAGAAAGCCTTTCTGACAATCCGGCTTGCTTAGACGTTCGCGAACGATTCCGATGGTAACTTCATCGGGAACGAGTTCGCCTTTGTCCATATATGATTTGGCCTCTTGACCAAGGGATGTTCCTTCTTTGATAGCTAAACGGAACATATCTCCAGTTGAGATATGAGGGATGTCATATTTTTCGACTATTTTCTCTGCCTGAGTACCTTTTCCGGCACCAGGGAGACCCATTAGGATTAAATTCAACGTCTTCCCCTCGCTCTCATTTATTCAATAGCAGGATGTTTATTATTTAATGAATCCTTTATAGTGGCGTTTTACAAGCTGACTTTCAAGCTGTTTCATCATTTCAAGGGCAACCCCGACAACGATGAGCAGGCTTGTTCCTCCAATTTGGACCGTCGGCGGCAGTTGCGCCAGGGAACCAAGGATGATTGGAAGGATGGAGACAGCTGCAAGGAAAATGGATCCTACAAAGGTTAATCGGTACATTACACGGGTCAGATACGTTTCAGTATTAGCCCCGGGACGAATCCCCGGAATGTAACCGCCCTGCTTCTTCAGGTTTTCTGCCATCTGTTCCGGATTAACCTGAACAAACGTGTAGAAATACGTGAAGGCAATAATTAACGCAACATAGATAATCATTCCCGGCCAGTTCTGGTAATCAAAGATATACTGGATAACAGAAGCTACTTCACTGTCTTCAAAGAAGCCGGCGACGGTTCTCGGAGCTATGATAAAGGATATCGCAAAGATGACCGGAATAACTCCTGCAGCATTCACTTTGAGTGGAAGGTGAGTGGAATGTCCACCTACAGGGGAACGATTCACTAAACGCTTCGCATACTGGATTGGGATTTTACGAAGGGCCTGCTGGATGAAGATAACTCCAACCACGACCGCAACGATGACCAAGGCAATCAACGCGATGATAACCAGATTGATGAACAGTTCGTCTCCTGCACCGGAGATGTACTGATCATACAACTGATTCACACCATTCGGAATCGCCGCAACGATACCTGCGAAAATCAGTATAGAAATACCATTTCCTACGCCATGTGCAGTGATTTGCTCGCCAAGCCACATTAGAAAAGCTGTTCCGCCTGTCAGCACAAGCGCAATGACTAAGAACTTGGTAACACCAGGATCCGAGATCAACTGACCTCCTGCCAAAGCGTTAAAACCAATGGACATACCAATGGCTTGAACGAAAGCGAGAACAATAGTTCCGTAGCGGGTAAACTGAGCTAATTTTCGACGGCCAACTTCACCCTGCTGTTTCCACTCAGCAAATTTCGGGACAACATCCATCTGCAGCAGCTGCATGATGATGGAGGCTGTAATGTAGGGCATGATCCCCATAGCAAAGATGGAGAAGTTCTGTAATGCCCCGCCTCCGAACGTATTCAGAAACCCAAATGCGTTCTGTTCATCCATGAAAGTGATGGCGTCTCTGTTTGTGAAAGGCACCGGGATGAAGGTTCCCAGGCGGAACACAACGAGCATCAGCAAAGTGAAAATGATTTTCCGTCGAATATCACCCACGCGCATAAAATTGGAGATTGTCCGGAACATTAAATCACCTCAGTTTGACCGCCCGCCGCTTCAATCGCTTCTTTTGCGGAAGCAGAGAATTTGTGAGCTTTCACTGTAAGTTTCTTCTCGATAGAACCTTTAGCCAATACTTTGATTCCTGCTTTTTGGTTGCTTACCACGCCGGATTCAAGTAGAAGCTCAGGAGTAACCTCTGTACCTTCTTCGAAACGGTTCAGGGCATCAAGGTTAACGATTGCGAACTCTTTACGGTGAATGTTTGTAAAACCACGCTTAGGCAGGCGCTGGAATAGTGGCATCTGTCCACCCTCGAAACCTGGGCGAGTTTTGCTGCCGGAACGCTGACCTTGACCTTTGTGTCCACGTCCGGATGTTTTACCATTACCAGAAGCCATACCACGGCCTACACGGTTACGCTCTTTACGAGTACCTTTAGCCGGTTTAAGTTCATGCAGTTTCATGCGTTGCACCTCCTTATTACTTTTCTTCTATTAAACTTCCTTAATCGTAACTAGGTGAGACACCTTATTAGCCATACCTCGGATCGCCGGGTTATCTTCAACTACGACAGTTTGTCGGATCTTGTTAAGACCAAGAGCCTTGACCGTAGCACGCTGATCTTGTGGTCTACCAATAACGCTGCGCGTGAGGGTAATTTCTAACTGATTAGCCATTTTATTTCCCTCCTTATCCTAGTTCTTGTACAGACTTACCGCGAAGTCTTGCAACGTCTTCTGCGCGCTTAAGCTCGCTAAGTCCAGTAAGTGTAGCACGTACCATGTTGATTGGCGTGTTAGAACCAAGAGACTTAGATAGAATGTCTTGAACACCTGCAAGCTCAAGTACCGCACGGACAGGTCCACCAGCAATAACTCCAGTACCTTCTGCTGCCGGCTTCATAAGAATGTTACCTGCACCAAAACGTCCGTTGATTTCGTGTGGAATCGTCGTGTTCTTCACTGGTACTGTGATTAGATTTTTCTTAGCATCATCAATGGCTTTTTTGATTGCTTCCGGTACCTCTTGGGCTTTCCCTGTACCGAAACCAACATGACCATTTTTATCTCCAACTACAACAAGCGCAGCAAAACGGAAACGGCGTCCACCTTTAACTACTTTCGCTACACGGTTGATAGTGACTACGCGTTCTTCAAGATCAAGTTTGTTAGGGTCGATGTTTAAATTCATTTGTGTCCCTCCTTTAACTATTAAAATTCAAGTCCGGTTTCGCGGGCTGCTTCAGCTAGTGCTTTGACACGGCCGTGATACAAGTAACCTCCGCGGTCGAATACAACAACTTTAAAGCCGTTATCGATTGCGCGTTGTGCTACCATTTCACCGACTTTCTTAGCAGCTTCCACGTTACCAGTCTGGTCAAGGTCAAAACCTTTATCTACAGTAGATGCACTTGCTACTGTTACCTGGCTCTCATCATTGATGAGTTGAGCATAGATGTGATTGTTAGAGCGGTATACGTTCAAGCGTGGGCGTTCAGCTGTGCCGACAACATTTTTACGAACGCGGGCGTGGCGCTTCTTACGTACGACATTTTTATCTGCCTTCGTGATCATCTTGGTCACTCCTTTCTATACGTTACCTTAGAACCTTATTTAGCTGTTTTACCTTCTTTACTGCGTACACGTTCGCCTTCGTAACGAATTCCTTTGCCTTTGTAAGGCTCTGGAGGACGGATAGCACGGATGTTAGCAGCAACAGCACCAACTAGTTCTTTGTCGATACCTTTAACAGTAACTTTTGTGTTGGAAGGAACTTCGATTTCGATTCCTTCGCGTTTTTCGATTTCTACAGGGTGGGAATAACCAGCGTTCACAACAACTGTTTCGCCCTGCTTCTGAGCACGGTAACCGACACCGATGATTTCAAGGTTCTTCTCGAAACCTTTAGATACACCTTCAACCATGTTGCCGATCAGGCTGCGTGTTGTACCGTGAAGAGCGCGGTGCTCTTTGTGATCGCTTGGACGCGATACAGATAGAACGTTATCTTCAACTGTAACAGTGATGTCCTCGTGGAACGTACGAGTCAGTTCCCCTTTTGGACCTTTCACTGTAATCGTTTGGTTGTCCTGAATGATTTCTACACCTTCAGGAATCTCAAGAGTTTTTAATCCTACGCGAGACATATTTTTGCACCTCCTGTCTTGTTCGTTTTATTACCAGACGTAAGCTAGAACTTCGCCGCCGATGGCTTGTTCACGAGCTTCTTTATCTGTTAGGACACCTTTTGAAGTGGATACAACGGCAATACCAAGTCCGTTAAGAACTTTAGGAAGCTCTTCGGAGTTCGCATACACACGTAGACCTGGCTTACTGATACGTTTAACACCAGTGATTACGCGCTCGTTGTTCTGGCCGTACTTAAGGAAGATGCGAAGAACACCCTGCTTGTTGTCTTCTACAAATTCGTAGTCACGTACGAAACCTTCACGCTTAAGGATATCAGCGATTTCTTTTTTCACGTTGGAAGCTGGAAGTTCAAGCTTCTCGTGGCGAACCATATTCGCATTACGGATACGAGTCAGCATATCTGCAATTGGATCTGTCATTGTCATAACTCTTTTACCTCCTTCCCTGTTACGGGTTTACCAGCTGGCTTTTTTGACACCAGGGATTTGTCCTTTGTATGCAAGTTCACGGAAACAAATACGGCAAAGCTTAAACTTACGTAGTACGGAGTGCGGACGTCCGCAGCGTTCACAACGAGTGTATTCGCGTACTTCGTACTTCTGTTTACGCTGTTGCTTCGCGACCATTGATTTTTTAGCCACTATTTTCCCTCCTTAATGTCAGCTCATTATTTTTGGAACGGCATGCCGAATTGAGCTAATAGTTCACGCGCTTCTTCGTCAGAGTCAGCAGAAGTGACAATAACGATATCCATTCCACGCACTTTGTTTACTTTATCGTAATCGATCTCTGGGAAAATCAATTGCTCTTTAACACCAAGAGTGTAGTTTCCACGACCATCAAAAGCTTTCTTAGAAATACCACGGAAGTCACGCACACGTGGTAGTGATACGGCGATCAGCTTTTGTAGGAATTGGTACATACGCTCTCCGCGAAGGGTTACTTTCGCACCGATCGGCATACCCTCACGTAGACGGAAGCCTGCGATTGATTTCTTAGCTTTCGTAATCACTGGTTTCTGACCAGTAATCATTGTTAGTTCTTCAACAGCTGTATCAAGTGCTTTCGCGTTTTGAACAGCATCGCCTACACCCATGTTGACAACGATTTTCTCAACTTTTGGTGTCTGCATGATGGACTCATATTCAAATTTGCTCATCAGGGATGGAACAACTTCTTCTTTATATTGTTTCTTTAGTTCGTTCATCGTGTGGCCCTCCTTTCATCTATGGGTTATTTGTCCAGCGCTTCACCGGATTTTTTCGCGATACGAACTTTCTTATCGTCTTCGACTTTGTAACCAACACGGGTCGGTTCGCCAGTCTTAGGATCAATCGGCATTACGTTTGATACGTGGATCGCTGCTTCCTGAGTCAAGATTCCACCCTGTGGGTTTTCTTGAGACGGCTTCGCGTGTTTTTTCACTTCGTTCACGCCTTCAACAAGAACACGATCTTTCTTTGGATAAGCTTCAAGGATTGTACCTTGCTTGCCTTTATCCTTACCGCTAATGACCATTACTTTGTCACCTTTTTTTACGTGCATTCTACGCGCACCTCCTTAACAAGGCATTTCATTCAGGCTTTTATAATACTTCTGGAGCTAGAGATACAATCTTCATGAATTTAGCATCACGAAGTTCACGAGCTACCGGTCCGAAGATACGAGTACCGCGTGGTCCTTTGTCATCACGAACGATTACTGCTGCGTTTTCGTCGAAACGGATATAAGAACCATCTTTACGGCGCATACCGCTCTTAGAACGTACGATAACAGCTTTAACTACTTCACCTTTTTTAACAACGCCTCCTGGTGTTGCCTGTTTCACAGTAGCAGTGATGATATCACCAATGTTAGCTGTTTTACGGCCGGATCCACCCAAGACTTTGATCGTTTGGATTTCACGTGCACCAGAGTTGTCTGCAACTTTCAGACGAGATTCCTGTTGAATCATACCATGTAACCTCCCTTCGGATCATCTCCGAGCGAACTTTATTTAGATAATAACAGACTCTTCAACAACTTCTAGAAGACGGAAACGCTTGGATGCGGACAATGGACGAGTTTCCATAATGCGCACGATGTCGCCGTTTTTCGCCTGGTTGTTTTCGTCATGTGCTTTGAACTTTTTGGAATACTTTACGCGTTTGCCATAAAGCTTGTGGAACTTATAAGTTTCTACCATAACAGTGATTGTTTTGTCCATTTTGTCAGAAACAACACGGCCGGTATAAACCTTACGATTATTACGTTCAGTCATGTGAGGGTGACCTCCTCTCATCTATTAGTTATTTACGCCTAGCTCACGTTCACGAGCAACAGTCTTCATACGGGCGATGGACTTGCGAACTTGACGGATACGTGCAGTGTTCTCAAGTTGACCTGTTGCCAATTGGAAGCGTAGGTTGAAAAGTTCCTCTTTAAGAGATTTAACTTTTTGTTCAATTTCGGCAGTGGTTAATTCACGGATCTCATTAGCCTTCATTGATTTCACCACCAATTTCTTCACGTTTTACGAATTTCGTGCGGATCGGAAGTTTGTGGGAAGCAAGACGAAGTGCTTCGCGGGCTACCTCTTCAGAAACTCCTGCGATCTCAAACATAATTTTCCCTGGTTTCACAACTGCTACGAAACCTTCTGGAGCACCTTTACCGGAACCCATACGTACTTCTAGGGGCTTAGCAGTATAAGGCTTATCAGGGAAGATTTTGATCCAAACTTTACCGCCACGCTTCATGTAACGAGTCATCGCGATACGCGCTGCCTCGATCTGACGGGCTGTGATCCAAGCTGGATCGATAGCTTGCAAACCATATTCACCGAATGCAACTTCAGTACCGCCTTTTGCACGGCCTTTCAAGCTTGTACGGTGTTGACGACGATATTTAACACGTTTAGGCATTAACATAATGCTGTTCCCCCTTCCTTATTTATCAGTTTTAGTTGGAAGGATTTCACCACGATAGATCCACACTTTAACACCAAGCTTACCGTAAGTGGTGTCTGCTTCAGCAGTACCGTAATCGATGTCTGCACGAAGTGTATGAAGTGGTACAGTTCCTTCACTGTAGTATTCAGCACGAGCGATATCTGCGCCACCTAGACGACCAGATACCTGGGTACGGATACCTTTAGCTCCTGCACGCATTGCGCGTTGTAGAGTTTGTTTCTGAGCACGACGGAAAGATACACGGTTTTCCAATTGACGTGCAATATTGTCAGCTACAAGTGTAGCGTCAAGATCTGGCTTTTTCACTTCAACGATGTTGATGTGAACTCGTTTACCAGTGAGTTGGTTAAGAGCTTTACGAAGTGCTTCGACTTCAGAACCGCCTTTACCGATAACCATTCCTGGCTTAGCTGTGTGCACAGTAATGTTTACACGGTTTGCTGCACGTTCGATTTCGACCGTGGAAAGAGCAGCATCTTTAAGACGAGTTTCAACATATTCACGAATCTTAATGTCTTCATGTAACAAGTCTGCGTAGTCTTTACCAGCGTACCACTTGGACTCCCAGTCACGGATAACGCCGATACGAAGACCTACCGGATTAATTTTTTGACCCACTGATTATCCCTCCTTTTTTTCTGATACGACCACAGTGATGTGGCTTGTGCGTTTGTTGATCTGGCTTGCGCGGCCCATTGCACGAGGACGGAAACGTTTAAGTGTTACGCCTTCGTTTACAAACGCTTCGGAAACATATAGGTTTTCCGGATCCATTTCATAATTGTGTTCAGCGTTGGCGATCGCAGAGTTAAGAAGTTTCTCAACTACTGGAGATGCGCCGCGGTTTTTCAGGCGAAGTGTAGCTAGAGCTTCACCCACATTTTTTCCTCGAATTAAATCAATTACAAGACGAGCTTTACGAGGAGCGATACGAACGGTTTTAGCAACTGCTTTAGCTTGCATTAGAGTGCCTCCTCTCTATATTAGCGTTTTGTTTTCTTGTCATCGCCAGAGTGTCCCTTGAACGTACGGGTTGGCGCGAATTCACCTAGTTTATGACCTACCATGTCTTCTGTAACATAGACAGGTACGTGTTTGCGACCATCATAAACAGCAATGGTGTGTCCTACGAAGTTAGGGAAGATAGTTGAACGACGAGACCAAGTCTTCACGACCTGCTGTTTGCTATCTTCATTAAGCTTCTCGATTTTCTTCATCAAATGATCATCTACAAAAGGTCCTTTTTTCAGGCTGCGGCCCATGAATAAACCTCCCTTCGCGATTGAGAGACGGGTCCTACTGCCCGCCCGACAATCCCGTTATTTTTTACCGCGTCTACGTACGATATATTTATCAGACGGCTTGTTGCGTTTTCTTGTCTTGTATCCAAGAGTTGGTTTACCCCATGGAGATACAGGAGATGGCATACCGATTGGTGCGCGTCCTTCACCACCACCGTGTGGGTGATCACTAGGGTTCATTACGGAACCACGTACAGTAGGGCGCTTGCCTTTCCAACGAGAACGTCCAGCTTTACCAACACTGATAAGTTCGTGCTCAAGGTTACCAACTTGACCGATTGTTGCACGGCAGGTAGATAGTACCAGGCGGACCTCACCAGAAGTCAGGCGTACTAGAGTGTATTTGTTTTCACGGCCAAGGATTTGTGCAGAAGCACCAGCAGAACGAACAAGCTGTCCGCCGCGTCCCGGCTTAAGTTCTACGTTGTGTACGATTGTACCAACTGGAATATCTTTAAGTGCAAGAGCGTTACCAGGTTTGATATCCGCACCTTCACCTGAAATGATTTCTGTGCCAACCTTAACACCTTTAGGAGCAAGGATGTAGCGTTTTTCACCATCAACATAGTTGATTAGTGCAATGTTAGCGGAGCGGTTCGGATCATATTCAACTGTAGCAACGCGTCCAGGTATTCCATCTTTGTCGCGTTTGAAGTCGATCATACGATACTGACGCTTGTGGCCTCCGCCCTGATGACGAACTGTCAGCCTACCCTGGTTGTTACGTCCACCTTTTTTGTGAAGTGGAGCGATAAGGGAGCGTTCAGGTTTGTCAGTCGTAATTTCAGCGAAATCAGAAACTGACATGTGTCGACGACCGTTAGTAATCGGTCTGAACTTTTTAATCGCCATCTTTATTTCCCTCCTTCATTATCAATTAGTCAATTATACTTCAAAGAATTCTAGTTCTTCACTGTCCTGAGTCAACTTAATAACTGCTTTCTTACGATCAGAACGATAGCCGCCGTAACGACCCATACGCTTGAATTTACCTTTAAGGTTCATTGTGTTGACAGATTCAACCTGAACGCCAAAGATTTCTTCAACTGCATTTTTAATTTCAGTTTTGTTAGCTTTCGGGCTAACTTCAAACGTATATTTCTTTTCTCCCATAAGATCAGCAGAATGTTCAGTAATGACAGGGCGCTTAATAATATCGCGTGGTTCTTTCATTATGAGAGCACCTCCCCTGCTTTTTCAGCTGCTTCCTTAGTAAGGATCAGCTTGTCATGCGTCAGCAAGTCTAACACACTTACCTGCTCTACAGGGAGAGCATTTACTGTAGGGATGTTATTAGAAGATAGAGCTACGTTCTTATCTTCTCCTGCTGTAACGATCAAAGCCTTCTCGTTTACGTCTAGTGCGCTAAGCATATTTACAACTTCTTTAGTTTTTGGAGCGTCTAGAGACAAGCTCTCAAGAACGATTGCGTTACCTTCCTGTACTTTAGAAGAGTAAGCGGACTGAAGTGCAAGACGACGAACTTTTTTCGGCATCGTGTAGCTGTAGCTGCGTGGTGTAGGACCGAATACAGTTCCACCGCCAACCCATTGTGGTGAACGGATAGACCCTTGACGTGCACGGCCTGTACCTTTTTGACGCCATGGTTTACGGCCACCGCCGGATACTTCAGAACGTCCTTTTACTTTGTGTGTGCCTTGGCGAAGATTCGCGCGCTGCATCAACACTGTTTCGTGTAATACGTGAGTATTAGGTTCAATCCCAAATACGGCTTCATTCAGTTCGATTTCACCAACATTAGTACCGCTTTGGTTTAATAGTGCTACTTTAGGCATGACATATCCTCCCTTCGTTGATTATTTGCTAGCCTTATTTGCACTTGTAATCTTAACGTAAGATTTTTTCGCGCCTGGTACATTACCTTTGACTAGAAGCAGGTTACGCTCAGCGTCTACTTTAACTACTTCAAGGTTTTGAAGAGTTACCTGCTCGCCACCCATTTGTCCTGCAAGACCTTTGCCTTTGAAGACTTTAGATGGGTCTGCACCTTGTCCCATAGAACCGGAACGGCGGTGGAAACGGGAACCGTGTGTTTTAGGTCCAGTGGATTGGTTGTGGCGCTTGATTGCACCTTGGAAACCTTTCCCTTTTGAAGTACCTGTCACATCGATTGCGTCACCAGTTTCAAACATATCTACCTTAACCTCTTGACCTAGTTCAAAGTCATCAAGGTTCGCATTACGGAATTCACGAACGTAGCGCTTAGGTGTTGTGTTTGCTTTGTCAGCGTGCCCTTGAGCAGCTTTCTTCAAACGGTTGGACTTTTCATCAGCAAATCCAAGCTGGATCGCTTCATAACCATCATTTTCTGTAGTTTTCTTTTGAAGAACTACGTTCGGCTCAGCCTGAATAACAGTTACAGGGATCAATTCACCGTTGTCTGAGAAAATCTGTGTCATGCCGACCTTGCGTCCTAAGATTCCTTTCGTCATCCGTTACACCTCCTATTATCTTAACGATATATTATAGTTTAATTTCGATATCCACACCAGATGGTAGATCCAAACGCATTAGTGAATCAACGGTCTGTGGTGTTGGATTAACAATGTCAATCAGACGTTTGTGCGTGCGCATTTCGAACTGCTCACGAGAGTCTTTATACTTGTGAGTCGCACGAAGTACTGTATATACAGAACGCTCAGTTGGAAGCGGGATCGGACCAGATACTTCCGCGCCGGAACGCTTAGCTGTATCAACGATCTTCTCTGCTGACTGATCAAGCACTCTGTGATCATACGCTTTTAAACGAATACGAATTTTTTCTTTTGCCATGATATTCCCTCCTTCTTCGCCCATTTTTAAAATAGACATTCTCCGCGAAAAAACTTGAACACCAGCCATGGCAAAGGGGCCGGGTGTGTCAACAACCTTTCGCTTCATCGCCTTTTATGACCAACATTACTCATTATATAGAATAATTCGGGTCAATGCAAGGAAAATCCATAAATAATTTATCTACGGACACTTTTACTATTATACTGATGTTTGCGGCACATTTCAACCATCTCTTCTATATATAATCCGATCGATGCACCACGAAAATTCCATAATACATTAAAACAAATTCAGCCGGTTCTTTCAAGTGATAACATAAAAAAAGCAGCAGCCGGATGGCTGCTGCTTCCTATAAAATAAGAGAAATCTTATTTAGTGATTGTAGATACAACGCCTGAACCTACAGTACGTCCACCTTCACGGATGGAGAAACGAGTTCCGTCCTCGATCGCGATTGGAGCGATAAGTTCAACTGTCATTTCAACGTTGTCCCCAGGCATAACCATTTCTACGCCTTCAGGAAGTTGAATAACACCAGTTACGTCCGTTGTACGGAAGTAGAACTGTGGGCGGTAGTTAGAGAAGAATGGAGTGTGACGTCCACCTTCGTCTTTAGCTAGTACATAAACTTCAGCTTTGAAGTTTGTGTGTGGTGTGATGGAACCAGGCTTAGCTAGTACCTGACCACGGTTGATGTCTTCACGCTTAACACCACGTAGAAGAGCACCAATGTTATCGCCAGCTTCTGCATAGTCAAGAAGCTTACGGAACATTTCAACACCAGTTACGGCAGTCTTGAAGGACTCTTCAGCCATACCGATGATTTCAACTTCGTCACCGACTTTAACTTGACCACGCTCAACACGGCCAGTTGCAACTGTACCACGGCCAGTGATGGAGAATACGTCCTCAACAGGCATCATGAATGGCTTGTCAGTGTCACGGTCTGGAGTTGGGATGTGCTCGTCAACAGCGTCCATAAGGTCATAGATCGCCTGCTCGTATTTCTCTTCACCTTCAAGAGCTTTAAGAGCAGAACCGCTGATTACTGGTACATCGTCACCAGGGAAGTCATATTCAGATAGAAGATCACGAACTTCCATTTCAACTAGCTCAAGAAGCTCTTCGTCGTCTACCATGTCAACTTTGTTCAAGAATACAACGATAGCTGGTACACCTACGTTTTTAGAAAGTAGGATGTGCTCACGAGTTTGTGGCATTGGACCGTCAGCTGCAGATACAACCAAGATCGCGCCGTCCATTTGAGCAGCACCAGTGATCATGTTCTTAACGTAGTCAGCGTGACCTGGGCAGTCAACGTGTGCATAGTGACGAGATTCAGTTTCGTACTCAACGTGTGCAGTGGAGATAGTGATTCCACGCTCACGCTCTTCAGGAGCACCGTCGATCATGTCGTAGGCCATAGCTTCACCAGAACCAGATTTCTTATGAAGTACAGTAGTGATCGCTGCAGTTAGAGTAGTTTTACCGTGGTCAACGTGTCCAATAGTACCAATGTTAACGTGGGACTTGGACCGGTCAAATTTTTCTTTACCCATTGTATATTTCCTCCTTTAGATAAGTAACAATTATTAGTTTAAGATTTATATGCAGCCAAGGAGTGACAAGCACTCCTAAGCTTACATTACAAGTTATACTGTAACTTGTTTAAAAAATCAATTATTGTCCGGAATTTTTCTTGATGATTTCCTCAGAGATGCTCTTCGGAACTTCTTCGTAGTGGTCGAAGTGCATGGTGTAAGTTCCGCGGCCCTGAGTGTTGGAGCGCAACGCTGTTGCGTAACCGAACATTTCAGATAGTGGAACGAATGCTTTAACCACTTGTGCATTACCACGAGTTTCCATACCTTCAACACGTCCACGACGGGAAGTTACGTCACCCATGATATCGCCCATGTATTCCTCAGGAATAACAACTTCTACTTTCATCATTGGTTCAAGTAGAACAGGCTTACACTTGTTTTTAGCCTCTTTAAGTGCCATGGAAGCAGCAACTTTAAAGGCCATTTCGTTGGAGTCGACATCGTGGTAGGAACCATCATAAAGAGTTGCTTTGATGTCTACCATTGGGTAGCCGGCCAATACACCATTCTCCAAGGATTCTTTAATCCCTTGTTCTACAGATGGAATGTATTCACGCGGTACAACACCACCAACAATCTTGTTGACGAATTCGAAACCAGCGCCTTCTTCGTTTGGTTCGAACTCAACCCATACGTGACCGAATTGTCCACGACCACCGGATTGACGTACGAACTTACCTTCCACTTGTGCACTAGCGCGGAATGTTTCGCGGTAGGCAACCTGTGGAGCGCCAATGTTCGCTTCAACTTTGAACTCACGTTTCAGGCGGTCAACGATGATGTCAAGGTGAAGCTCACCCATACCAGCGATGATCGTTTGTCCTGTTTCAACGTTTGTTTCCGTTTGGAACGTTGGATCTTCTTCAGCAAGCTTACCAAGGGCAATGGCCATTTTATCTTGGTCAGCTTTGGATTTAGGCTCGATAGCTACAGAGATTACCGGTTCAGGGAACTCCATAGATTCAAGGATAACAAGGCTCTTCTCATCACATAGAGTGTCACCTGTACCCGTGTCTTTAAGACCTACCGCACCAGCGATATCACCAGCGTATACTGTGGAAATCTCTTCACGGGAGTTTGCGTGCATCTGCAGGATACGACCTACACGCTCACGCTTATCCTTCGTGGAGTTTTTCACGTAAGAACCAGCGGAAAGTGTTCCGGAATATACGCGGAAGAATGTCAGTTTACCTACATAAGGGTCTGTGGCAACTTTGAAAGCCAGACCAGAGAATGGCTCGTTGTCATCAGCCTTACGGACAACATGCTCTTCCGTTTGTGGTACGTGACCTTCAATTGGAGGTACATCCAATGGAGATGGTAGATAATCAATAACACCATCAATTAGAAGTTGTACACCTTTGTTCTTGAAGGCAGACCCACAGAAGACTGGGTAGAAGTCTACAGTTAGAGTAGCTGTACGGATAGCCGTCTTCAGCTGCTCGTTCGTGATTTCTTCTCCTTCCAGATACTGCATCATCAAGTCTTCATCAAGTTCAGCAACAGCTTCTACAAGCTTGCCGCGGTACTCTTCAGCCTGATCTTTGTAGTCATCCGGAATGGCACGTGCTTCTGCACGAGTCCCAAGGTTATCCATGTAGTAGTAGGCTTCCATCGTTACAAGGTCGATGATTCCTTCGAATTCATCTTCTGCACCGATAGGAAGTTGAACAGCTGCGGCATTTGCACCAAGGCGGTCTTTCAATGTGCCAAGGGAGTAAATGAAGTCAGCCCCTACTTTGTCCATTTTGTTAACGAACA
Source organism: Halobacillus sp. ABD4_316 (assembly GCF_056161385.1). Taxonomy (NCBI): domain Bacteria; kingdom Bacillati; phylum Bacillota; class Bacilli; order Caryophanales; family Bacillaceae; genus Halobacillus; species Halobacillus sp. ABD4_316. The sequence goes on along the minus strand of NZ_JBSWZA010000008.1, from coordinate 30,832 downwards.
CGATACGTGGAACACCGTACGTGGTAGCCTGGCGCCAAACAGTTTCTGTTTGAGGCTCAACACCGGATTGGGCGTCAAGAACAGCTACAGATCCATCAAGTACACGCAGGGAACGCTCAACTTCAACAGTGAAGTCTACGTGTCCAGGAGTGTCGATGATGTTAATACGGTGGTCTCTCCACTGAGCAGTCGTAGCGGCGGAAGTAATTGTGATTCCGCGCTCCTGTTCCTGCTCCATCCAGTCCATTTGGGAAGCTCCTTCGTGAGTTTCACCAATTTTGTGGATACGTCCTGTGTAGAAAAGAATACGCTCAGTCGCCGTTGTTTTACCAGCGTCGATGTGAGCCATGATCCCGATATTCCGAGTCTTTTCCAAGGAGAACTCTCTAGCCATGAATCTTTCTCCTTCCTGTTTGAACAGTTATTTTTTTGGTGATTACCAACGGTAGTGAGCGAATGCTTTGTTCGCTTCTGCCATTTTGTGCATTTCTTCGCGGCGTTTAACGGAAGCACCAGTGTTGTTCGATGCATCAAGAATTTCGTTAGCAAGGCGCTCTTCCATCGTTTTCTCTCCGCGTAGACGCGCATAGTTTACGATGAAACGAAGACCTAGAGCCTGACGACGTTCCGGACGAACCTCAACTGGTACCTGGTAGTTGGAACCACCCACACGGCGTGCGCGAACCTCCAATACAGGCATAACATTCTTCATTGCTTCGTCGAATGCTTCCATTGCTTCGTTTCCGCTGCGCTCCTGAACAAGTTCAAAAGCTTTATAAAGAATCTTTTGAGCTTTTCCGCGCTGACCGTTCACCATGATTTGGTTGATCAAACGAGTAACAAGCTTAGAGTTATACATTGGATCTGGCAACACATCACGTTTTGCTACTGGACCTTTACGTGGCATATGTTCCCCTCCCTTCTCACAATTGTTTTAGTTTATTTAAGCGATATATTCATATCGTTTATTTTTTAGCTTTTGGCTTTTTGGTACCGTACTTGGAGCGACCTTGCATACGGCCGTCAACACTTGAAGTATCAAGCGCACCACGTACGATGTGGTAACGTACACCTGGCAAGTCTTTAACTTTACCGCCACGGATAAGAACAACACTGTGTTCTTGAAGGTTGTGGCCGATACCAGGGATATAAGCGTTAACCTCAAGCTGGTTAGTCAAACGAACACGTGCATATTTACGAAGTGCAGAGTTCGGTTTCTTCGGTGTCATTGTACCAACACGTGTGCAGACACCACGTTTTTGTGGAGCAGCAAGATCTGTCATACGCTTTTTCATGCTGTTATAGCCTTTGTTCAAAGCTGGAGAGTTCGTCTGCTTTGTCTTGCTCACGCGACCTTTACGTACCAATTGGTTAATAGTTGGCATGGTTGTATCCTCCCTTCATTTTTTAATACCACACATCCAGGTGGTTCATAAAAAGGCAAAAAACAAAGCTTTCGCGTTGAAACGCCAAAACTTTATTGCTTTATCGCCACTGTAGCCGCACCAACGTCAATACCGCATGCATTCCCGAGCTCTTCCATGGAAGGAACCCGTGTATGGGGAATGTTCAGTTGCCGGGCCAGTTCAGCTACTTTAAATGTCATGGACTGATCGGCATCGTCAGCCGTTATGACTTCGTTCACTTCACCATTTTTCATGGCTTTCAGTGTCTGCTTTGTTCCGATAATGATATCGAAACCTGCCTGTGCTACTTTTTCATAAGACATCTTCATATCCTCCAAAGTAACAAGGATAAATGGAAGCACCTTGATAATATTATCACTCACCCAAATGCATGTCAACTGCATTCGGGTGAGATTTTTAGTGCTTCCTTATTTTTTACCCTTTGTTAACATCTACTTCTCTTTTTATGGCTGCGTAACCTCTTCGGGTGTTACCGAAGTTTCGGTCTGCGCACCCTCGGCTTGAGCCTGTATCTTGCGGTAGCGGGTCATGCCCGTACCTGCAGGAACAAGTTTACCGATAATGACGTTCTCTTTCAAGCCAAGCAGCTCGTCGCGCTTGCCTTTAATAGCTGCATCAGTCAGGACACGAGTCGTTTCCTGGAAGGACGCGGCGGACAGGAAGCTGTCTGTTTCAAGAGACGCTTTCGTAATACCCAGGATGACTGGACGGCCGACTGCCGGCTGACCACCTTCCATGAGCACTTTTTGGTTCGCTTCTTTGAATTGGTGAATTTCAAGAAGGGATCCAGGTAGAACATCTGTGTCACCAGAGTCAAGAACACGGACTTTGCGGAGCATTTGACGGACCATAACTTCTACGTGCTTATCAGAAATTTCTACACCCTGCATACGGTATACTTTCTGAACTTCTTTAAGAAGATATTCCTGAACTCCGTCGAGACCTTTGATGGTTAACAGTTCCTTCGGATCGATGGAACCTTCCGTCAACGCATCACCGGACTTCACTTCGTCACCGACACTTACTTTCATACGGGCACCGTATGGAGCAGTATAGGAGCGGGACTCAACCGCGCCCTGGACGACGATCTCCTGTTTCTCTTTCACTTCATTCACTTCGTGGACAGTACCATCGATTTCAGTGATGACAGCCTGACCTTTCGGATTACGAGCTTCCACGATCTCCTGGATACGAGGAAGACCCTGTGTGATATCGTCTCCGGCTACCCCGCCTGTGTGGAAGGTACGCATAGTAAGCTGTGTACCAGGCTCACCGATGGACTGCGCTGCGATGATTCCGACAGCTTCTCCAACTTCAACCTCATCACCAGTGGCAAGGTTGCGGCCATAACATTTCTTACATACGCCGTGCTTCGTATTACAAGTGAAGGCAGTTCGGATGACAACTTCCTTAATACCGGAATCTTCAATCTGTTTCGCAGTATCTTCGGAAATAACTTCATTTCTTTCTGCAAGAACACGACCTGTTTCAGGGTGTTCAATTTTCTGGAACGCTGTACGACCAATGAGACGGTCGATCAGCGGCTCAATGATTTCAGAGCCTTCCTGAAGGGCGGCAACAGTCAAGCCGCGGTCCGTTCCACAATCATCTTCACGGACGATGACATCCTGCGCAACGTCTACAAGACGACGAGTCAGATAACCTGAGTCGGCTGTCTTAAGGGCTGTATCAGCAAGACCTTTACGTGCACCGTGTGTGGAGATGAAGTATTCAAGTACAGTCAGACCTTCACGGAAACTGGACTTGATTGGTAGTTCAATGATACGTCCAGCCGGGTTGGCCATCAGACCACGCATACCAGCGAGCTGCGTAAAGTTAGAGGCGTTACCACGGGCTCCGGAATCACTCATCATGAAGATCGGGTTACGCGGATCAAGGGATTTCATCAGACGGTTCTGAATATCATCCTTGGCTGCTCCCCAGATTTCAATGACGCGGTCATAACGTTCTTCTTCGGTAATTAAACCGCGGCGGAACTGTTTCATGACCTTATCGACTTTCTTCTGACCTTCATCAAGAATTTCCTGTTTCTCTGGAAGTACGACAACGTCGGATACACCGACTGTAATACCGGCCTTCGTAGAGTAAGCAAAACCAAGATCCTTCATACGGTCAAGCATCTTGGACGTTTCACTGATGGAGAAGCGTTTGAACACTTCTGCAATGATGTCTCCAAGAATTCCTTTTTTGAATGGAGCGACTTCGTCGCGCTTCGCAATTTCCGCACGGATATCTGTTCCATTTTCAATAAAGTAATGATCCGGAGTCTTGATCTCCAGGTTTTCTTTTGTTGGTTCATTGATATAAGGGAAAGAACTAGGCAGCATTTCGTTGAAGATCAACTTACCGACCGTAGTCAGAAGAAGCTGCTGGTTCTGTTTTTCTGTGAATGTTTCGTTATTCAAGGAACTCGCCTGAACAGCTACACGTGTGTGCAGGTGGGCATAACCATTCTGGTAAGCCATCAGCGCTTCGTTCAAGTCCTTGAAGAACATACCTTCTCCTATTGCGTTGGTACGCTCAAGAGTGAGGTAGTAGTTACCAAGTACCATATCCTGTGACGGCGTAACAACTGGTTTTCCGTCTTTCGGGTTCAGGATGTTCTGAGCCGCAAGCATCAGAATACGCGCTTCAGCCTGAGCTTCTGAGGATAACGGTACGTGTACAGCCATCTGGTCACCGTCAAAGTCGGCGTTATAAGCCGTACATACGAGCGGGTGCAGACGAATGGCGCGTCCTTCTACAAGCGTCGGTTCGAACGCTTGGATACCAAGACGGTGAAGCGTTGGTGCACGGTTAAGAAGAACCGGGTGCTCTTTAATGACATCCTCAAGAACATCCCATACTTCATGGTGAACGCGTTCAATCTTACGTTTAGCTGACTTGATGTTGTGTGCAAGTCCGCGGGAAACCAATTCCTTCATAACGAAAGGCTTGAACAACTCCAGAGCCATTTCTTTCGGAAGACCACATTGGTACATCTTTAACGATGGTCCTACAACGATTACGGAACGTCCGGAATAGTCAACACGCTTACCAAGAAGGTTTTGACGGAAACGTCCCTGCTTCCCTTTCAACATGTGGGAAAGAGATTTAAGTGGACGGTTACCAGGACCTGTAACCGGTCGGCCGCGTCGGCCGTTATCGATCAGGGCGTCAACAGCTTCCTGAAGCATACGCTTCTCGTTCTGAACGATAATCGTAGGGGCTCCAAGATCCAATAGACGCTTCAGACGGTTATTACGGTTGATGACACGACGATAAAGGTCGTTCAAATCAGATGTGGCGAAACGTCCACCATCCAGCTGCACCATTGGGCGCAGTTCCGGAGGGATGACAGGAAGAACATCCAGGATCATCCACGAAGGATCGTTACCAGAGTGACGGAAGGACTCCAACACTTCCAGGCGCTTGATCGCACGTGTGCGTCGCTGACCCTGGGCAGTTTTCAATTCTTCCTTCAGTGTGTCTACTTCTCCATCCAAGTCGATGTCGAATAGAAGTTTACGGATGGCTTCCGCTCCCATAGCAGCCTGAAAGCCTTGTCCGAATTTCTCACGGTATGAACGGTACTCTTTTTCAGAAAGCAGCTGCTTCTTCTCAAGAGCTGTCTCGCCTGGATCGGTCACGATGTAAGCGGCGAAGTAAATAACCTCTTCAAGCGCTCTTGGCGACATATCCAATACAAGACCCATACGACTCGGGATACCTTTGAAGTACCAGATGTGAGAGACAGGGGCAGCTAGTTCAAGGTGCCCCATACGCTCACGGCGTACTTTCGCTTTTGTTACTTCAACGCCACAGCGGTCACAAACGACGCCCTTGTAACGGACGCGTTTGTATTTTCCACAGTGACATTCCCAGTCTTTTTGAGGCCCGAAGATACGCTCACAGAAAAGACCGTCTTTCTCTGGTTTCAACGTACGATAGTTGATGGTTTCCGGCTTTTTAACTTCACCATAGGACCAAGAACGAATCTTATCCGGTGAAGCGAGGCCGATTTTCATATACTCAAAGTTGTTAACATCTAGCAAGGGGCCTACCTCCCTTTCAGTATCCAGGTTTTACCCTAAGCTTAGAACACGAGCGACAGCAGTGTTTCTAACTTAATCGTCTAAGTTCAAATTCTCGGATTCTTTGGTTTGCTCTTCCTCAATATCCCGCATCTCAATCTCTTCCTCATCACCGGAGAGAATCTTCACATCCATACCAAGACTTTGAAGTTCCTTGATAAGAACCTTGAAGGATTCCGGCACACCAGGTTCCGGTACGTTGTCACCTTTGACGATGGCTTCGTATGTTTTCACACGGCCAACAACATCATCGGATTTAACCGTCAGGATTTCCTGCAGGGTATAGGCAGCACCATATGCTTCAAGGGCCCATACCTCCATCTCACCGAAACGCTGACCACCGAATTGGGCTTTACCACCAAGTGGCTGCTGGGTAACGAGAGAGTAAGGTCCAGTTGAACGGGCGTGGAGTTTATCATCAACCATGTGTGCCAGTTTGATCATGTACATGACACCGACAGATACACGGTTATCAAACGGATCCCCGGTACGTCCATCATACAGGATCGTTTTCGCATCACGAGCCATGCCTGCTTCCTGTAATGTTTCCCAAACATCTTCCTCGCGGGCACCATCAAAGACCGGGGTGGCAATTCTTTCACCCATCAAACGGGCGGCCATACCCATGTGCAGCTCCAGCACCTGACCGATGTTCATACGAGATGGTACACCAAGTGGGTTCAACATGATATCAACCGGTGTTCCATCTGGAAGGAACGGCATGTCCTCTTCCGGAAGAATCTTGGAAATAACACCTTTGTTACCGTGACGTCCAGCCATCTTATCCCCTTCAGAAATCTTACGCTTCTGAACGATATAAGCACGGATCAGCTGGTTCACTCCTGGTGGAAGCTCATCTCCGTCTTCACGGTTGAAGATTTTCACATCAAGAACGATACCACCGGCACCGTGAGGAACACGAAGAGACGTATCGCGGACTTCACGAGCCTTTTCACCGAAGATAGCGTGAAGAAGGCGTTCTTCTGCAGACAGTTCTGTTACCCCTTTAGGTGTAACTTTACCGACAAGCAGATCTCCGTCACTGACTTCTGCTCCGACGCGGATAATTCCACGGTCATCCAGGTCACGAAGAGCATCTTCACCGACGTTAGGAATATCACGAGTGATCTCTTCAGGTCCAAGCTTCGTATCACGGGCTTCTGATTCATATTCTTCAATGTGGATGGAAGTGTATACATCGTCTTTAACAAGGCGCTCACTCATAATGATCGCATCCTCGTAGTTGTAACCATCCCATGTCATGAAGGCCACAAGCGGGTTCTGTCCAAGAGCCAGTTCACCCATATCCATGGATGGACCATCAGCTAGGATTTCCCCTTTTGTAACACGGTCACCTTTAGAAACGATTGGACGCTGGTTATAACAGCTTCCCTGGTTGGAACGGATGAATTTCTGAAGACGGTAACGGTCAAGATCTCCCTCAACCTCTTTGCCATCTACTTCAGAAATACGGCGGACGCGGACTTCTTTCGCTTCCACGCGCTCAACAATTCCTTCGTGCTTACAAATAACGGCAGCACCGGAGTCTTTACCAGACACATATTCCATACCAGTACCCACAAGAGGCGCATCCGGCTTCAGCAATGGTACTGCTTGACGCTGCATGTTCGCACCCATAAGGGAACGGTTGGAGTCATCATTCTCAAGGAATGGGATACAAGCTGTCGCAGCAGATACTACCTGCTTCGGAGATACGTCCATGTAGTCAAGGCGGTCACGGGCTACGACCGTGTTTTCCCCGCGGAAACGTGCGATAACTTCTTCATCTGTGAATCCACCGTCATCATCAAGCTTCGCGTTCGCCTGGGCGACCACGTAGTTATCTTCCTCATCGGCAGTCAGGTAGTCGATTTGAGCCGTTACTTTGTTTGTATCCGGGTCGACACGACGGTATGGCGTTTCAATAAATCCGAACTCATTCACTTTCGCATAGGAAGAAAGGGAGTTGATCAGTCCAATGTTTGGACCTTCCGGTGTTTCGATCGGACACATACGCCCGTAGTGGGAATAGTGTACGTCACGAACTTCAAATCCTGCGCGTTCACGAGTTAAACCACCTGGTCCAAGAGCGGATAGACGGCGTTTGTGCGTCAATTCCGCAAGCGGGTTGGTCTGGTCCATGAACTGTGAAAGCTGCGAGCTTCCGAAGAACTCTTTAATGGACGCAATCACAGGCCGGATGTTAATCAACTGCTGTGGCGTGATGGACGATGTATCCTGGATGGACATACGCTCACGAACGACACGCTCCATACGGGAAAGACCAATACGGAACTGGTTCTGAAGAAGTTCACCTACAGAACGCAGACGACGGTTACCAAGGTGGTCAATATCGTCTGTACCGCCTACATCATGCAGCAGGTTGAAGAAGTAACTGATAGAAGAAAGAATATCAGCAGGAGTAATGTTCTTCACATCACGGTCAATGTTGGCATTGCCGATAACGTTGATGGAACGCTCCCCTTCCGGGTCAGTTGGATCAACGATTTTCACAGACTGTACTTGGATCGGATCTTCAAGAACGCCTTCAACGGGTTCAAGTGTTTCTTCACTCAATGTACCTTCCTGATCATCGAAGTAAGGGATCAGTTTATTCAGGAGACGGCGGTCAATCTTATCGCCTTTTTCAGCGATGACTTCGCCTGTTTCCTCATCGACCAGCGTTTCCGCCAGTGTCTGATTGAACAAACGGTCCTTAATATGAAGCTTTTTGTTCATTTTATATCGTCCAACGCGCGCTAGGTCGTAGCGTTTTGGATCGAAGAAACGGGAAACCAACAAGCTTTTCGCATTTTCTACTGTAGGCGGCTCACCAGGGCGTAGACGCTCGTAGATTTCAAGCAGCGCTTTCTCTGTAGTCTCCGTATTATCTTTCTCAAGCGTGTTTTTCAAGTATTCGTTGTCGCCGATAAGATCAATGATCTCCTGGTCGGTTCCGAATCCTAAAGCACGCAGCAGAACTGTAATCGGCAGCTTACGCGTACGGTCAATACGTACGTGTACGACATCTTTGGCATCTGTTTCAAATTCCAGCCACGCTCCGCGGTTTGGAATGACGGTTGCCGTATAGCCGCGTTTACCGTTTTTATCTATTTTCTTGTTAAAGTACACGCTTGGAGAGCGGACGAGCTGAGATACAATGACACGCTCAGCACCGTTGATTACGAAGGTACCTGTGTCTGTCATCAATGGGAAGTCACCCATGAAAACTTCCTGCTCTTTTACTTCACCTGTCTCGTTGTTTAGAAGGCGTACTTTCACTCGAAGCGGTGCGTTATATGTTACATCGCGATCCTTTGACTCATCGACTGGATACTTTGGTTCGCCAAGGCTGTAGTCTACGAATTCAAGCGATAGATTACCTGTGAAATCTTCAATCGGGGAAATGTCCTGGAACATTTCCTTCAAACCTTCTTTTAAGAACCAATCGTAAGAAGCGGTTTGGATTTCAATCAGGTTTGGTAATTCCAATACCTCACTGATACGTGCATAACTTCTGCGCTGGCGGTGTCGTCCATACTGAACTAGTTGACCTGTCAACTGATTCACCCCTCAAATCAAGCATTTTAATAACGAAAAAAGGGTCCGGCAAGACATGCCGAACAGGCTTGCGGTTGATCTTGCCACAAGCATATTTAAACATCTGCGGCAATTGCAGATGGTGATTCTTCATTTCTCTCTAACGTTAGACAAAAAAGAAAAAGGCTTTTCATACATTAAAAACCTCATTTACTTTCAGCGTTCGATTTTACCATTCTGACCAGTCCGCAAGTTTTTTATACTATTTTGTAAAAAAGACTTGACAGATATCAGATATATTGGCATTTTTCAATACTAGCACAAGTGGGTTTGCTAGTCAATCTTTTTTGCTTTGAGAATGTAGTAACCTTTCTTTTTCAAAACGACTTCAGATGAACCGAACCATTCATCGAGTTTCTGCTTAGCAGATGGCGCCCCCTGCTTTTTCTGAATCACAACCCACAACTCCCCGCCTGGCAGCAGCGCTTCCGATGCTTCTTCAAACATCGCATGCACAACAGACTTACCGGCACGAATCGGTGGATTGGTTAAAATAGCAGCAAACTTCCTGCCCCGGACACCCTGAAGGCGGTCACTCTCCAGAATGGTTACATTATGAATGTGATTGGCAGCCGCATTCTTTCCCGCCAGATGGAGGGCCCGTTCGTTTACATCCACCATCACAAAACGGCGGTCACTGAAAGCTTTAGCCAGAGACAACCCGATAGGGCCATACCCACATCCAAGATCAAGGATTTCCCCTTCCACTTCAGGGAGTTGAAAGGCATCAATCAAGACCCTTGAGCCGTAATCCACTTCATTTTTGGAAAAGACGGCATGATCTGTTGTGAAAGAAAATGGAAACCCCTTCAATTCAAAGGACCATGTTTTCTCTTCACTAGCCGTTGATGTCTTTTTTGAATAATAATGCTCCGACATATCCGAACACCTTCTCCATTGTCTGAATTTTAGAGAATAAAATGTCTATTAAGAAAAAGAAAGCCCGCCGATATATCAGCGAGCTTTTCTCCAAGGTTTTCCTTACTTAAGTTCGACAGTAGCGCCTGCTTCTTCAAGCTGAGATTTGATCTCTTCAGCTTCTTCTTTAGAAATGCCTTCTTTGATTGCGCTTGGAGCACCATCAACCATTTCTTTAGCGTCTTTAAGACCAGCACCAGTGATTTCGCGTACAGCTTTAACCACTTTGATCTTAGAAGAACCAGCAGATTCTAGTACTACATCAAATTCAGTTTGCTCTTCAGCAGCTTCTGCACCACCGGCAGGAGCACCAGCAGCAACTGGAGCTGCAGCAGATACACCAAATTCTTCTTCAATTGCTTTAACTAGGTCGTTAAGCTCAAGAACAGACATTTCTTTAATCGCTTCGATAATTTGTTCGTTAGACATGAGAAATTTCCTCCTTAGTTTTGTTGGTTTATTTTAAACGAATGCTAACTTACGCACTTTCTTCTTCTTTTTGATCCGCGATTGCTTGTGTAGCATAAGCGAAGTTGCGGATTGGAGCTTGTAGTACGCTTAGGAACATAGATACAAGACCCTCGTAGTTCGGAAGGTTGGCAAGCTCTTGGATTTGCTCAAGAGTTGCGACCTGACCTTCAACTACGCCACCCTTGATTTCAAGATCTTCATGATCTTTAGCGAAGTTGTTCAAGATTTTAGCAGGAGCTACCGCATCATCTGTGTGGAAAGCTATCGCTGTTGGTCCTTGTAACACTTCATCAAGGTCAGATAGTTCAACTTCTGCAGCCGCACGGCGAATCATCGTGTTTTTATGCACTTTGTATTCTACGCCGGCTTCACGAAGCTGATTACGAAGTTCAGTGACTTCAGCTACATCAAGACCGCGGTAATCTACTAATACAGCAGATTTACTGTTGCGGAACTTTTCAGCTAGATCAGATACAATCTGTTTCTTCTGTTCGATAATACCGCTCATCGTTCCACCTCCTATTGACTTTTCATCATACCGTTCGAAGGTTTTCTTAATAAAGAAAAACACCTCCACATAGACATGGAGGTGTTTTTCATAGAGCAGGGCAGATGGCGCTGCTCTATGATATATCACACACCTCGGCAGGACTTTAAGCGGAAAACCGCCCCTGCTGTCTACGGTATAACGTATTCTTTTTATACAACGCTACTTAGTATATAACACTAATAGCGGAAAGTCAACACTTTTTATTACTTCGTGTAAGCAGAAACGTCTACTTTGATTCCAGGACCCATAGTAGATGAAACAGCAGCGTTACGCATGTAAGTTCCCTTAGCAGCCTGCGGCTTCGCTTTAACCAACGCATCTGTAATCGCTGCGAAGTTTTCAGCAAGTTTCTCTTCATCGAAAGAAGATTTACCGATCGGAACGTGGATGTTTGCTGCTTTATCAACGCGGTATTCAACTTTACCAGCCTTGATTTCATTGACAGCTTTTTCAACTTCGAACGTTACCGTGCCGGTTTTAGGGTTTGGCATAAGACCTTTTGGCCCAAGTACACGACCAAGTTTACCAACTTCAGCCATCATGTCTGGAGTTGCAACAACTACATCAAAATCGAACCAGCCTTGGTTGATTTGGTTGATCAGGTCCTGCTCTCCTACGTAGTCTGCACCAGCTGCTTCTGCTTCTTTCGCTTTATCACCTTTAGCGAAAACAAGCACACGCTGGGATTTACCTGTACCGTGTGGAAGCACCATCGCGCCACGGATCTGCTGATCCGCTTTTTTAGGGTCTACACCCAGACGGAAAGCTGCTTCAACAGTTTCATCAAAGTTAGCTTTTGAAGTTTCTTTTACAAGCTTGATCGCTTCTTGTACATCGTAAGCTTTTGTACGGTCAACAAGTTTTTGAAGTTCTTGCTGCTTTTTCGTTTTTTTAGCCATTTCAATTTCCTCCTCTTGTGGTTTTAACGGATTTTCCTCCCACGAATAAAGGTTGCGAAAGAGTCACAAGCTCCATTTCCGCAACCTTCTCCTATCTCCATGTGACGCTGTGGGATTAGTCTTCGATTGTGATTCCCATGCTGCGCGCTGTACCTTCAACCATGCGCATAGCAGCTTCAACGTCAGCCGCATTTAAATCAGGCATTTTTGTTTCTGCGATTTCGCGAACTTGGTCACGTTTAACAGAAGCAACTTTGTTACGGTTTGGCTCACCGGAACCTGATTCGATACCAGCCGCTTTCTTAAGAAGAACAGCAGCAGGTGGAGTTTTAGTAACGAATGTAAATGAACGGTCCTCATATACCGTAATTTCAACCGGAATAATCGTACCCGCCTGTTCCTGTGTACGAGCGTTAAACTCTTTACAGAAACCCATGATATTGATACCTGCTTGACCTAGTGCCGGTCCTACTGGCGGCGCTGGGTTTGCTTTACCCGCAGGGATTTGAAGCTTAACTACGTTAATTACTTTTTTAGCCACGAGACACACCTCCTTAAAGTCCGTGATGTGGTAATAGGGATTCACCCTCCCACTCCATTGCAATATGCAGAAACCTGTATTTTACAGGGCGCATATAGAACATAAAAATTCTAGCATCTTTAACTCTAATATGCAAGGGGAGAGATGAATTTTATAATTTTTCGATTTGAGTAAAGTCCAACTCGACTGGTGTTTCACGTCCGAACATATTCACGTGGACTTTGACTTTCTGTTTATCCGTGTCAATATATTCGATCGTACCTGTGAAGTTGGCAAAAGGCCCATCTGTTACTGTAACACTTTCCTTCACCTCAAAGTCAACCTCTGCCTTCGGCTCTTCATTCATGCCCATCCGCTTAAGCACCGTTTCTACTTCTTCAGGGAGTAGAGGAATCGGCTTGGACCCTGAACCTGTGGAACCGACGAAGCCGGTCACCCCCGGCGTATTACGAACAACATACCAGGAATCATCCGTCATCACCATTTCCGCAAGAACATAGCCTGGGAAGACCTTTTTCTTTGCGATTTTCTTTTTGCCGTTTTTAATCTCAGCTTCTTCGTCCTCCGGAACAAGGACACGGAAAATCTTATCTTCCATACCCATTGATTCCACGCGCTTTTCAAGGTTTGTCTTAACCTTATTCTCATAACCTGAGTACGTGTGCACTACATACCATCTTTTTTCCATAATCACAGGACAAGTGCTTGCCCTTCCCTCCCTTGTATTAGAGTGATGAAAATTTCTCCAACATGAAAAAACCCGCGGAACGGGTTTTTTGTAAGTCTATCTCCTATTATAGCATAAAATCCACTCTACTATTCTTGAGCAATGAGTTCAAGCACTTGGGAAATCCCAAGATCTACAATAGCAAAGAACACAGCTACGAAAGCGACCGTTCCGAGAACGGTGATGGTGTAACGTGTCAGTTCCTGACCCTTCGGCCAGCTTACCTTCTTCATCTCCCGAGCTACATTCTTGAAGAACTTAAACATGCTGCAATACCCCCAAACTTGCGCCATCCGGCTGCTTCTCTACTTTGTCTCCTGGTGCAACGTATGTTTCCCGCAGTTTTTGCAGAACTTCCGTACCTCGAGACGTTCAGATTGGTTGGAACGATTTGTATATGAACTATAATTTCGATTGAGACATTCTGTACAAGCTAATATCACTTTTTTCCGCATTTCCGTCGCCTCTCTTTTAAGAGGTTTACACATACTCATTTAATGTAGCATTCAAAGGTTACCGTGTCAATGCAGCGTTCAGAGGGTGATTTCACTCACTTCCAAATACTTTTCGAGCTTTCTCTTCACCCGCTGCAATGCATTATCAATAGACTTCACGTGTCTGTCGAGCTCTATTGAAATTTCCTGATAGGAACGTCCATCCAAGTACAGCGTGAGAACCTTTCTTTCCAGATCGCTCAGCAGCTCGGACATCTTCTCTTCCATATCGGCGAATTTTTCTTTATTCACAATTAATTCCTGAGGGTCAATGGCTTTGGAACCGGCGATAACATCAAGCAGAGTCCGGTCTGACTCTTCGTCGTAAATCGGCTTGTCCAAAGAAACGTAGGAGTTTAAAGGGATATGCTTCTGTCTGGTGGCGGTTTTAATGGCGGTGATAATCTGACGGGTGACGCACAGTTCTGCAAATGCTTTAAAAGACGAGAGTCTGCCTGCACGATAATCGCGGATCGCTTTGTAAAGGCCTATCATACCTTCCTGAACAATATCTTCCCTGTCTGCTCCAATAAGAAAGTAGGTTCGAGCCTTTGCGCGAACAAAATTTTTGTACTTATTGATCAAATAGTCAAGCGCCTGGACCTGTCCTTGATTGATCCTTTCAACGATCGCTTCATCATCAAGCTTGCTAAGATCCAACTCACTGCTGCTTTTCTCCGTTTGTAAGATGCTCACACAGGATCCCTCCGACCGTGCTACCTAAATATAGCAATATTATACAGTAAGCGCTTGAAAAGCGTCAACAAGTTGTCAGAATTATTTATCTCCTCGCCGCCATTTCTCAAAGATTTCCCGCATCTCTTTGTCGATGGGAATCTTGGACTGGTACGGGTATAGATTATGATTTTCTACATCTTTCTCAATCTGGTTTTCTATATTTCTCATTTCAATATAAAGTTCCCGGGCCGACTTCCGGAAAGCTCCCTGCCCGAAGATCGTCCGCTGCTCGGCATAATCCGATGTCGCCACATAGACCTGTGTGCGGACATCATTCAAATCACCGGCTAATTTTTCAATACGCTCATCAGCAGTTTCGTTTTCTTTTGTAAAGATGACTTCCACTTTGTAATTTTTTTGTTTTTTTTCGAGGCCGCGCACATGATAGGCGTCAAATACAATGATGATCCGGTCACCTGTATAGGATTGGTACTCAGCCATCATCTCAATTAATAGATCCCGGGCCTGTCCGAGATCCTTATCCCTTAATTTCACGAGTTCCGGCCAGGCTCCGATCATGTTATAGCCATCAACAATTAGTACAACCATCTGTTACTCACCCAGCGGATGCCGTTTGCGATGGACTTCATACATAAGGAGGGATGCGGCAACAGAAGCGTTCAGGGAGGTTACTCTGCCAGCCATCGGCAGACTGACGGTCCAGTCACACTTGTCTTTGGTGAGACGACTCATCCCCCGGCCCTCGCTTCCGATGACAAGGGCAATCGGCATACCGCCATCCAGCTGTCTGTAATCCTCCGTACCCTCTGCATCTGTGCCGACAACCCAGACGAACCGTTCCTTTAATTCATCAATGGTACGGGCAAGGTTCGTTACACGGGCCACAGGAATGTATTCAATCGCTCCTGTCGACGTTTTCGCAACAGTCGCCGTAAGAGCAACGGACCGCCTTTTCGGAATGATCACTCCGTGAGCTCCTGCTGCGTCTGCTGTCCGTAGAATCGATCCCAGATTATGAGGGTCTTCAATCTCATCACAGATGATGAAAAACGGCGCCTCCCCTTTTTCCTCCGCTTTAGCAAAAAGATCTTCAAGGTCTGCATATTCGTAGGCGGCTACAGAAGCAGCCACCCCCTGGTGGTTTCCGTCCACAAGCTGGTCGATTTTCTTTTTCGGTACCTTCTGAACGTTGACGCCCTGTTCTTTAGCCAGCTGCTCCAGCTTTTTAAACGCCTGGTACTGGAGCTGATCGGATACCATCACCTTGTTGATGGAGCGTCCGGCTCTCAGCGCTTCCTGCACCGGATTCTTTCCTATGATCCATTCTCCGTTTGTCATGAATGCTCGCTCCTTTCTTCTACGTGCTTAATGGAATAGTCGATCAGAGTTTCCAGTCTTTCAGTACGACCGGACAAATACAAAAAGCCAAGTACAGCTTCAAAAGCTGTGGAATAACGATAGGTCTGGACATTCGTGCTTTTCGGTACGGAGCCGGATTTGGCATTGCGCCCCCGGCGCAGCACCCCTTCTTCTTCCTCCGTCAAAAGTCCGTCCGCCTGCCAGGCTTGGACAACAGCGGCCTGCGATCCAGCTGATACGAACTGGACCGCCGCCTGATGTAGCTGCTGTGGTTTCACTTCTCCTTTTTCCAAAAGGTGATGCCTGACATACAGTTCATAC
This sequence comes from Halobacillus sp. ABD4_316, assembly GCF_056161385.1. Lineage (NCBI taxonomy): Bacteria > Bacillati > Bacillota > Bacilli > Caryophanales > Bacillaceae > Halobacillus > Halobacillus sp. ABD4_316. The sequence continues at coordinate 14,732 of NZ_JBSWZA010000008.1, read as the reverse complement.
ACGGAATCCCCCATATAGGCGAGGGCGAGACTCTTCATCTGTTTAACATCCTTCATGGTCTTCAGCCCCGCTTCCAGCGCGTTCCCTGTGATGTATCCTCCAGGATAATATGACGGTCTTTCAACTCATCACGGATTTGGTCGGCACGCTCGAAATTCCGGTCTTTCCTTGCCTGTTTACGCTCTTCGATTAAAGCATCGATTTCTTCATCAAGAAGGTCTGTTTCTTCTCCAATTTGAATACCAAGCACACGCAGCAATTCTTCCAGCGTCTGTTCGAATGCATCAAGCACATCGACATGTGTCTGACTTTCCTGAAGGTAAAGGTTGGCGGCCTTGGTCAGGTCGAAAATGACAGAAATTGCATTCGCTGTATTGAAGTCATCATCCATTTCTTTAATGAACTGATCCTTGAATCCCTGTACTTTCTCCATCCACTCGTCACGGTCGGCCTGCAGGCTCACCGACGTTTCTTTACGGTGACGAAGGTTTTCATAAGCATTCTGAATTCGTTCAAAGCTGCTCTTTGCGCCCTTCAATAATTCATCACTGAAATTGATCGGATGACGGTACTGGACACTCAGCATGAAGAAGCGGATGACTTTTGGATCATGCTTTTTCACAAGATCATGAGCAAGAATAAAGTTTCCGAGGGATTTCGACATTTTTTCGTTGTCGATATTAATATACCCATTATGCATCCAGTAACGAGCAAAGGATTCTCCGTTATGGGCTTCTGACTGTGCTATTTCGTTTTCATGGTGGGGGAAGGTAAGGTCCTGTCCGCCTGCATGAATATCAATCGTATCTCCAAGATACTTTTTCGCCATAGCCGAGCATTCAATATGCCAGCCCGGACGTCCGGTGCCCCAGGGACTATCCCATGTAATTTCCCCCGGCTTCGCATTTTTCCAAAGGGTGAAATCAAGCGGATCTTCTTTCTTATCTCCAACCTCAATACGCGATCCGGAACGAAGCTCATCGACGGATTGATGAGAAAGCTTTCCGTAGTTGTCAAAGGAGCGGGTGCGGAAATAAACATCTCCGCCTGCTTCATAGGCGTATCCTTTATCAACAAGTCCTTGAATGAAACTGATGATTTCTTCCATGTTTTCTGTTACCCGGGGATGATCGACGGCTTCTTTAACTCCAAGGGCACCGACATCTTCCTTATAGGCATCGATAAACCGGTTGGCGATTTCTGTCACACCTTCGCCCATTTCGTTGGCCGCTTTAATCAATTTGTCATCCACATCAGTAAAGTTGAGCACATAGTGCACATCGTAGCCTCGGTATTCAAAATAACGGCGGACCGTATCGAAGACGATGGCCGGGCGCGCGTTTCCGATATGAATGTAGTTGTACACGGTGGGTCCGCACACATACATTTTTACCTTGTCTTCTTCAATGGGTGTAAATGGTTCTTTCTTACGCGTTAAAGTGTTGTATACATTAATCGCCATTAGTCTTCACTCCTTCTTTCGCTTTCAGCTGATCACGCAGCTGCTGTAGTTCTTTTTCCAGATTGTTCAGCCGGTCATAAACAGGATCCGGCAGTTTATGGTGGTCGAGGTTTTTCTGGACTTTCCTGCCGTTCTGGATAACGACATGACCAGGGATTCCGACGACTGTGGAATTATCAGGGACATCTTTCAACACGACAGACCCAGCCCCTACCTTGGAATTCTCTCCTATAGTGATGGATCCAAGAACCTTCGCTCCTGTAGCAACAAGGGAGTTATCGAGCAGCGTTGGGTGCCGCTTCCCTTTCTCCTTCCCAGTCCCTCCGAGGGTCACGCCTTGGAATATCGTCACGTTATCACCGATTTCGCACGTTTCCCCGATAACGACTCCCATGCCGTGGTCAATGAAAAAACGGCGGCCGATCTTCGCGCCCGGATGAATTTCAATACCGGTTAAGAAGCGGCTCCACTGGGAAATCAGCCGGGCAGGAAAAAAGAATTTCCTTTTGTGAAACGCATGGGCCACCCGGTGCCCCCAGATGGCGTGGAGGCCGGAATAGGTAAGAATGACTTCAATGTAAGAACGAGCAGCAGGATCCTGATCAAACACCACATCCACATCTTCCTTGAACATCTTAAAAAGCCCCATACTTGCTCCCTCCTTTGAATAACACAAAGCAGAAAAAAAGCGCCCCTGTGCCTTAAGCACAGAGACGCTTGAACGTGGTTCCACTCTGTTTGGGAAACATGAAATCCTTTCCCCTCTCGAGCCTTGATAACGGAAGGCAGCCGCTTCCGCCTACTGATATTCAGCGGAAGACTCCGAGGTGCATTTCAAGGAACTCTCTCCAAATCACTTCCAGCCAAAGGTGATTCTCTCTGCAGAAGAGTGGTTCCTTTACTTCTCCTCATCAACGTTTCGTATAGGTAACTCTACTATATGATATTATTTCCTTCCTGTGAACGATTTAAGCTTGTCCTTTGCTTAATACATCGTTCAGTCGGACCGTAACGGTATCAAGTCCAAGCAGATGAATCGCGTTAGGCAGCTCCGGACCGTGTGTCTGACCGGTTGTAGCGACACGGATCGGCATGAAGAGTTTCTTCCCTTTATGGCCGGTTTCCTTCTGCACCGCTTTAATTTGTGCCTTGATATTGGCCGGTGTGAACTCTTCCAATTGCTGAAGGTTCTTTTTGAACGTTTCAAGCACCTCAGGCACCTGCTCGCCCTGAAGCACTTCCATAGCCGCTTCATCATACTGAATTTCCTGCTTGAAGAAGAGCTCTGTCAATTCGACAATTTCCGCTCCGTAGTTCAACTGCTCCTGATAAAGGCCGATGAGTTCCTTCACCCATTGGCGATCCTCATCACTCATGTCTTCCGATACACGGCCGGATTCCACGAGGTGAGGAAGAGCCAGTTCAACGACGTGATCAAGGTCAGCCGCTTTAATATACTGGTTGTTCATCCATTTCAGCTTGGCTGCATCAAATACAGCCGGGGACGTGGAAAGGCGCTCAGCATCGAAAATATCGATCAGCTGATCCTTCGTAAAGATCTCCTCTTCACCTACAGGGGACCAGCCCAGCAGGGTGATGAAGTTGAAAAGCGCTTCAGGCATATACCCCAGATCGTTGTATTGGGAAATGAACTGAAGAATGTGCTCATCACGCTTGCTCAACTTTTTACGGTCTTCGTTCAGGATCAACGTCATATGACCAAATTTCGGAGCTTCCCATCCGAATGCTTCATAAACCATCATCTGCTTTGGTGTGTTGGAAATGTGCTCTTCTCCGCGCAGCACGTGAGTGATTTTCATTAGATAATCATCGATGGCTACAGCAAAGTTGTACGTCGGTGTACCGTTTTTCTTAACGATGACCCAGTCTCCAAAGTCGCCGGATTCAAACGTGATGTCTCCGCGTACAATGTCGTTGAACGTATACGTATGGTTCTCCGGCACACGCAGGCGGATACTCGGCTCACGGCCTTCGGCTTCAAATGCCGCCATTTGTTCCTCTGTCAGGCTGCTGTGTGCGCCGGAATACTTAGGTGCCTCCCCGCGGGCCATCTGCGCCTCACGTTCCGCTTCCAGTTCTTCAGACGTCATGTAGCACTTGTAGGCTAGTCCGCGCTCCATCAGTTCATCGACATATTTCTTGTAGATGTCCAGGCGTTCCATCTGACGGTAAGGTCCGTATTCCCCACCAAGGTTCGGACTTTCTTCCCATTCAATCCCGAGCCATTTCAAATAATCCAGCTGGCTTTGCTCGCCGCCTTTGACATTCCGCTTTTCATCCGTATCCTCAATACGAACGACCATTTTCCCCCCTGCATTTTTAGCAAACAGGTAATTGAACAGAGCTGTTCGGGCATTTCCGATATGAAGATACCCCGTTGGACTTGGTGCATACCGCACACGTACTTCGTTTGTCATAATTGTTCTCCTTTCCGGTAACCGGTCATAATCCTTGACTCATTTTATCATTTTTTGCTTAGGATTGTGGATTCTTTTGCAACAGAACAACCGCCTGGGCCGCAACTCCTTCTTTTCGTCCGGCAAAACCAAGCTTCTCTGTTGTTGTGGCTTTGACATTGATGAGATCTTTTTCGGTCTGGAGCAGATCCGCAATGTTTTCTCTGATTTGTTCAATATAAGGGGCCATTTTCGGTGCCTGGGCGATCACAGTACAGTCCATATTCCCAAGCGTATACCCTTTTTTCTTAATGATTTCCCATACATGCTGGAGAAGACGGCCGGAGTCTGCATCCTTGAACTCCGGATCGGTATCCGGAAAATGCCTGCCGATATCTCCTTCTCCTACCGCTCCAAGACAAGCATCCGCGATGGTATGAAGCAGAACATCGGCATCCGAGTGTCCGAGGAGTCCTTTTTCATAAGGGATTTCAATTCCCCCGATGATACATGGACGACCTTCTGTCAGCTGGTGCACATCAAAACCTTGTCCGATTCGAAACATTGAATGTGCCTCCTTTTCCTTTTGGTTATTCAAATAGGCTTCTGCCTTATGTAAGTCCTCAGGAGTTGTCAGCTTAATATTGTCATAACTTCCCTGCACGACCGCCACTTCTTTACCAGACTGTTCCACTAACGATGCATCATCTGTACCATAGTATCCACGTTCCTGCGCTTCTTCATGCGCTTCGGTAATCAGATCATACTGAAAAGCCTGCGGCGTCTGGGCAGCCCACAGTTTGTTACGGTCGAGGGTTGTAAGCGTCCTTCCCTCTTTCTGTTTAATCGTATCCGTGACCGGAACAGCCAGCAGCGCCGCTCCTTTTTCCACAGCTGTTTCTGCTAATTGATGAAGACTTTCCTCCATGACAAAAGGACGCGCCCCGTCATGGATCAGTACAGGGATGTCTTTCCTCTGCACGACAGATAGTCCGGCATGTACACTGTCCTGCCGTTCTGCTCCCCCATTCACAGCCTTGATGGGTGTGGTTGAAGGAAATCGCTCAAGCAGTCTCTCCATCTGGTCCTGCTCCTGTTCATTCGTAACGAGAACGATTTCCCCACACCACTCATCTTGTTCAAAGACAGACAGAGTATGAAGGATCAGAGGTTTATCATTGATGTTAATGAATTGTTTATTGTGACCTGCACCCATCCGCTTTCCTTGTCCGGCCGCAAGCACAATCGCTGTGTATTTTATCATAATAGCCACCTTGAGCGGGATAGTGTTGTGAAATTCCCCATAAAAGAACAAAAGCGATAACATACGCGTTATCACTTTTGTATTTCTCTATTTAGTTTATACCGTTTTTAAAGGGCTTTTTCAAGTGATTTAGGCTTTGCGAAAATCATGCGGCCCGCTGATGTCTGAAGGACACTGGTGACCACAACTTCAATCGTCTTACCGATAAAGTCCTTCCCTTCTTCAACGACAATCATTGTTCCGTCATCCAGATAAGCGACACCCTGATTCTGCTCTTTCCCGTCTTTGATCACCTGGATGGTCATTTCCTCACCAGGGAGCACAACAGGCTTCACAGCATTTGCAAGATCATTGATGTTCAGCACTTGAACATTTTGAAACTCACAGACTTTATTTAAGTTGAAGTCGTTGGTCACGACAATACCGTCCGTGACTTTAGCGAGTTTGACAAGCTTGCTGTCCACTTCCTGAATCTCTTCAAAGTCACCTTCATAAATCTCCACATTAACAGGAAGATCCTTCTGCAGCCGGTTCAGAATATCCAAACCTCTGCGTCCGCGGTTTCTTTTCAGTCCGTCAGAGGAATCAGCAATGTGCTGAAGTTCTTCAAGAACAAACTGGGGAATCACGATCGTACCTTCCAGAAAGTGAGTTTCACAGATATCTGCGATTCTACCATCAATAATGACACTGGTATCAAGAATCTTCTGCTTTGGAATCAACGACTCATCCACCGCTGTACCGGAAGAGCTTTCCGCGTCCTCGTCCGCTTTTTTATCCTTTTTGGAAACAAGATTCAAGAATTCATCTTTACGTTTGAATCCGACCTGAAAACCGAGGTAGCCAAGCAGAACGGTAAGAGCAATCGGTACGACCTGGTTGATGACCTGGATTTGAATATCCTGGACAAACACATTAATCAAATACGCGATCAGCAGTCCAACAATTAAACCTAAACTTCCGAACAGTAAATCAGCGACAGGGGCCCGGACAAGAGAATCCTCCACCCATCGAATGAAATCGACAATATAATCTACGATCCAGAATGTTAATAAAAATAAAATAAGTGCTCCTATTACAGCTCCCATGACAGCTTGAATCCAGGTCTGCCACGTAAGCCCCATGGTTGTAAACAGTTCAGGGAAATAGAGGTAACCGATGGTTCCGCCGGTAATAACAATAAACAACTGTACAATACGTTTAAGCACTTGTATTCACCTCCTCAAACACAGTATGACCAAACCTCACAACCATTAATCATATAAAAAGGAATGATGGTCTTAAACTTAGCACAACTTCCATTTTTAGTCAATGAGCAAAACATTCATCATACCACATTTATTTTAAATAAGTCAATGTTCTTATATATGACGGTCTACAAACAGTTGTTCCTGTATGCGGTCGAGTCCGTCTCTGATTTTTGCTGCCCGGATTTCCCCGACGCCATCGACTTTGACAAGCTCTTTGGGGGAAGCCTGGATGAGATCATCAAGGGTGCTGAACCGCTGCACCAGGTGTTCAATAATTAAAAACGGAAGACGCGGGATCCGGCTGAGAATCCGGTAGCCTCGTGGATGAACGGCATCAGAAAGCTTCGTTCCGGTTGAATACCCCAGTAGTTTTAATACCTGCTCATCAGAAAGAAGTTCCGGATTGGACACTTCCTGCATCTTCTTTAACATATAGTAAGGTTCGTAATCAGGCCGGCGGCTGTAATCCTTCATGAGAAGCTCTGCCTCTTCCTCAATGTTGGAGACCAGTTCCGTGAGCTGAAGCTGGATCAGACGTCCTTCAATTCCAAGCTCATTCACATAATTTAAGATTTCTGTCTTTGTGCGGAGAACCATTTCAATCCGGTGTACAACCTGGACCACTTCGGAAAAGGAAACCATGTTCTCGAATTCCATGGCTCCAAGGTTGGTGACGCTTTGGTCGAGCACATTTTTATACTTTTCCAATGTCTGAATCGCTTGATTCGCCTTCGTCAGGATGACGCCGATGTCTTTCAAGGAATAACGGAGCGATCCTTTATACAGCGTTATGACATTCCTCCGCTGGGAGATGGCAATCACAAGTGAACCTGTCTGCTTGGCCACCCGCTCAGCTGTCCGGTGACGCATCCCTGTTTCATTGGAGAGGATATCAGGGTTCGGCATCAACTGGGCATTCGCGTATAAAATTTTCGTACCTTCATCATTAAGGATGAGCGCTCCGTCCATTTTGGCCAATTCATATAAGTGCGCCGGTGTGAAGTCTGACTGGATGTGAAAACCACCATCCACGAGTTCCCGCATACCGTCTCCATAGCCCAGGACGATTAAGCCCCCCGTATTTGCACGGAGGACGTTGTCAATGCCGTCCCTAAGTGGCGTCCCCGGAGCCACCAGCTTCAAAATGTCTCCAATTCCGTTTTCCTTGATTTCGTGCCATTCCATTTATGTGTCCCCCAATGTGACCTTCATAGCTTCCTGGACGGTGCTGACTCCGATCACTTCAATCTGGGAGGGCGGTGTCCAGCCATCCATGTTCTTCTTAGGAATGATGACCCGCTTGAAGCCAAGCTTAGCCGCTTCCTGAACACGCTGTTCAATCCTTGCTACACGACGGATTTCACCGGTCAGACCCACTTCCCCTACTACGACATCATCCCCATTGGACGATTGGTTGCGGAAGCTTGAGGCAATGCTGATCGCCACGCCAAGGTCAATAGCCGGTTCATCCAGTTTGACACCACCGGCGACTTTGACATACGCATCCTGGTTTTGGAGCAGAAGACCGGCCCGTTTCTCAAGAACCGCCATAAGCAGCGGCACCCGGCTGTTATCAAGTCCTGTCGCCATACGCCTCGGATTCCCGTAGGCCGTTGGTGAAATGAGGGCCTGAATTTCCACAAGCACGGGTCTCGTTCCTTCCATGGAAGCAACAACAATTGAGCCGGCTGCCCCCTGGGACCGCTCCTCAAGAAAGATCTCCGAAGGGTTGAGCACTTCTTCAAGTCCTTTTTCCTTCATTTCGAATATACCCATTTCGTGCGTGCTTCCGAAACGGTTTTTCACACTTCTCAAAATTCGGAAGGTGTGATGGCGCTCTCCTTCAAAATAAAGGACGGCATCCACCATATGCTCCAGAAGCCGCGGCCCCGCGATGGATCCTTCTTTCGTAACATGCCCCACAATAAAAATCGGGATACCTTTGCTTTTGGCAATTCTCATCAGCTGACTCGTACATTCCCTCACCTGGGAAACGCTCCCCGGGGCAGATGTGACATCCTCTTTGAATATCGTCTGGATCGAGTCAATGACGACGAACTTCGGATCGATCTGTTCAATCTGGTTCGTCACGTCCTGGAGATTCGTCTCCGACAGTACATAAAGCTCGTCAGATGTGATGTCTAAACGTTCCGCCCTCAGCTTCGTCTGCCGGGGAGATTCTTCCCCTGATATGTAGAGGACCGGAAAATCCTTATCAGCGATCTGCGCGGAAACCTGAAGGAGTAATGTTGACTTACCGATACCCGGGTCTCCCCCGATTAAAACTAAGGAGCCTGCTACAATACCACCGCCGAGCACGCGGTTGAATTCAGGCATATCTGTCGGCAGCCGTGGCTCTTTCTGTGATTTGATCTGTGTAATTTTTTCAGGTTTTGTCGTTGCAGAAGTGGAACTGGTCTGGAAAACGTGACGGGAATTGGCAGCCGGAGCCGACATTTCCTCCACGAGCGTGTTCCATTGATGGCACGCAGGGCATTTCCCCATCCATTTCGGTGTTTCATATCCACATTCCTGGCAGACAAACTTTGTCTTTCTTTTTGCCAAGAGATCACCTCTTCTATTCCTATGAGTGTATACGAAAAAGATTGTGAGGAAGTTTCACAGTCTTATCATTTTTATTAAATGTTGTGATTCAAATCATACCGGAATAAGAAAAAAATCGGAAGGCAGACACCTTCCGATTCTTTACTCATGCAGTCAGCTTGTTGAAGACTCCTGCTGCTTATGAACGACGAAGTTCTTTTCATCGTCCAGATCAATTTTAACTTTTTGGCCTTTAGCGATGTTTTCCTTAAGAAGCTCTTCAGACAACAGATCTTCGACGTTTTTCTGAATGGAACGTCGCAGTGGTCTTGCACCGTACTCCGGATCAAAACCGGAATCTGCAATATAGGTAATGGCTGCGTCTGTGAGCGTAAAGTCGATTTCCTGTTCCAACAGGCGTTTTCTGAGTTCTTCAGCCATAAGAACAACGATGTCTTTCATATGTTTCTTCTCAAGAGAATGGAAGACGATTGTCTCGTCGATACGGTTCAGGAATTCAGGACGGAAGGCTTTCTTCAATGCATCCGTAACCTTGGACTTCATGTCCTTGTAATCCTGGCCCGATTCTCCCATAGAGAATCCAACATATTTATTCTGCTTAAGCTCCTGGGCTCCAACGTTGGATGTCATAATCAGCACCGTGTTACGGAAATCAACGACACGGCCCTTGGAATCTGTCAAACGACCATCTTCCAGAACCTGGAGAAGGATGTTGAAGACTTCCGGGTGCGCCTTTTCGATTTCATCCAGCAGAACGACGGAGTAAGGCTTGTTACGCACTTTCTCAGTCAGCTGGCCGCCTTCTTCGTAGCCGACATAACCTGGAGGAGAGCCGACCAGACGGGACGTGCTGTGTTTTTCCATGTACTCGGACATGTCAATACGGATCATGGCATCTTCCTCGCCGAACATGCTTTCTGCAAGGGCGCGGGCGAGTTCTGTTTTACCGACACCTGTAGGTCCAAGGAAAATAAAGGAACCGATTGGACGCTTCGGATCTTTCAAACCGGCACGGGCACGGCGGATCGCCTTGGAAATGGCCTTAACGGCTTCTTCTTGACCAATGACACGGTTGTGAAGCGTCTCTTCAAGGTTCAACAGACGCTCACTTTCATCTTTCGTCATCTTGGAAACAGGAACGCCGGTCCAAACAGAAACGACGGCTGCGATATCTTCAACAGTTACCTCAGAGTCTTCCTGTCCCTGCTTTTCCTTCCATTCGTCTTTCGTCTGCTCCAGTTCATCACGAAGGCGCTGCTCGCTGTCACGCAGGGAAGCGGCCTTTTCAAATTCCTGGCTTTGTACCGCTGCATCTTTCTCCTTGCGAACTTCCTCAAGCTTCTGTTCGAGCTCTTTTAAGTTCGGTGGAGCCGTGTAGGAACGCAGCCGCACTTTGGATGCTGCTTCATCAATCAAATCGATCGCTTTATCCGGAAGGAACCGGTCTGTGATGTAACGATCAGAAAAACGGACGGCAGAATCAATGGATTCATCTGTAATCGTTACACGGTGGTGCGCTTCATAGCGGTCACGCAGTCCTTGAAGGATCTGAACAGACTCATCAAGCGTCGGCTCATCCACCTGAATCGGCTGGAATCGGCGCTCAAGAGCCGCATCCTTTTCAATATACTTACGGTACTCATCAAGTGTCGTAGCTCCGATACACTGCAGCTCACCACGGGCAAGCGACGGTTTAAGGATGTTGGAAGCATCAATGGCACCTTCAGCACCACCGGCGCCGATCAGCGTGTGAAGCTCATCAATGAATAAAATGATATTGCCGGCCTGACGGATTTCCTCCATCACTTTTTTCAGACGGTCTTCAAATTCACCGCGGTATTTCGTGCCAGCGACAACGGTTCCCATATCAAGCGTCATGACGCGTTTTTCACGAAGGATTTCGGGCACTTCGTTATTCATGATCTGCTGGGCAAGGCCTTCAGCGATAGCGGTCTTACCAACACCAGGCTCACCTACAAGAACAGGGTTGTTCTTCGTACGGCGGCTTAATACTTGAATCACGCGCTCAATTTCCTTACTGCGGCCGATGACCGGGTCGATATTACCTTCCTTGGCAATTGCTGTTAAGTCACGGGCAAGGGAGTCAAGGGTCGGCGTATTCGCATTCGCCGCCTGAGCTCCTGAGCCGCCGCCTCTGCGATTCTGACCGCCGGTGGACTCATTGTTCCCAAGCAGCTGAAGAACCTGCTGACGGGCTTTATTCAAGCTTACACCAAGGTTGTTCAATACACGGGCCGCAACTCCTTCTCCCTCGCGGATCAAACCGAGAAGAATGTGTTCGGTTCCGACATAGGAATGACCAAGCTTGCGTGCTTCATCCATGGAAAGCTCAATCACCTTTTTCGCACGCGGCGTATAGTGAATCGTCTGGGATACTTTCTCTCCCTTGCCGATTAACTTCTCGACTTCCTGCTGGATTTTAGAGGATTCCAGACCTAAAGCCGTCAAAGCTTTGGCTGCAATGCCTTCCCCTTCACTGACAAGTCCAAGCAGAATGTGTTCTGTTCCAATATTGTTGTGTCCTAAACGGACAGCTTCTTCCTGCGCTAAAGCAAGTACTTTCTGTGCTCTTTCTGTAAATCGCCCAAACATCATGGACATTCCCTCCTAACATTATTCTTTATGCTCAAGCTGGAGCCTCTCACGGATAAGCGAAGCTCTCCTTACATCCCTCTCATCAGGGGATAACGATGTTTCAGCGTATTGCTGAAGGAAGCCCGGCTGTGTCAAAATCACCAATTCATTCAAAATGGTTCTTGGAATATGATCAATGAGACCAAGATCGATACCGAGCCGCAGGTCGGACAGACATTTCGCCGCCTCTTTCGATTCGATGATGCGGCTGTTTGTCAACACCCCGTACGACCGGAAAATCCGATCCTCCAGACGGATACTGGAGCGGTGCATCAACGTCTTTCTTGCTTTCCTCTCCTGGTCGATCAGCTGCTTCACGACACTATGGAGATCTTCCACAATGTCCTCCTCCGACTTTCCGAGAGTAATCTGGTTGGATATTTGAAAAATGCTCCCCAGTGCTTCACTGCCTTCCCCGTAAATACCTCTTACCACCAGCCCCAGCTGGTTGATCGCCGGAATCATCCGGTTGATCTGCTGAGTCATCGATAAAGCAGGGAGGTGCATCATTACGGAAGCCCTCATCCCCGTACCTACGTTTGTAGGACAGGCCGTAAGATATCCTCGATTTTCATCAAAGGCATAATCTACTTTTTCCTCGAGCCAGTCATCAAGCTGACTCGCCTGTTCCAGTGCTTTATCAAGCTGAAAACCCGGGAAATATAATTGTATGCGTACATGGTCTTCTTCATTAACCATGATGGAGACCTGTTCATTTTGAGAAATCAGTGAGGCTGAGTTTTCTGAGTGCTCAGCAAGGTGAGGGCTGATCAAGTGCTTTTCTACAAGCACCCTTTTCTCTACAGGTTGAAGGTCCCGCATCCGGACCAATTCAAAATCCTTATAGTCCCGGAAAGACGTCTGCTGAAAATTTTCTTCAAAATGAGCCAGGACCTTACTTAAGGTGTCCTCCTTTGCGATGATAGGAAAAGGATGTTCTGCAAAATTCCGGGCGAGGCGTATGCGGCTGCTCATCACAATATCGCTGTCCGGTCCCTCCTGTTTCATCCATGGACTGATGGCTTCATTGATAAACTGCTTCAGGGACATTACTCTTCACCACCCTCATCCTGATGAAGTTCGTTCTCTAATGAACGTATCTTATCTCTACATTTCGCTGCTTCTTCAAATTCTTCCTGCTCGATTAATTGTCGAAGATTAATTTTATATTCTTCGATTTCTTTTTTCAGATGAAGGTTTCCGCCTTCTCTCTTTGGAATCTTCCCATCATGACGGGTATTCCCGCTGTGTACACGTCTTAAAATCGGGTTAAGCCGATCATTAAATGTTTCATAACAGACGGCGCAGCCAAATTTGCCGATTCTAGCAAATTCATTATAAGTAAGTCCGCAGTTCGGACATTTTAGAGTTTCTTTTTTAGGATACGTTTGAGGACTCTGCCCCTTAAATGGAGAAGGGCCCTCAGAATGAAAAAGACCGGAAAGCAGATCGTTCAGCGAAAAATTTTCTTCACCATAGTTCATATAGCCATTTTCCTTTGCACACTGCTCACAGACGTGAATCTCTGTCTTCTGACCATTCACAACCTGCGTCAGATGCACCGTTGCCGGACGCTGATGACATTCCTGGCATTCCATCTGAATCTCTCCCTTCAGTCAGCATTTGTATTTAAGGGTAAATAACATCGCCTTCATAATCCGCGATCGAATTTCATCCCTGACAGGCAGAGGAAAAGCCAGCACATCGCGGTCAATGACACTCTGGAGAAGTTTCCCTTCTCTTAACGTAATCACATCAAATTCTACGAGACGCGCAAGAACGTCCTCCGCCTGAGACTGAGAGACACGTGGGTGAATGAGGTGCATCACATCTTCGATCATTTCAGAATCCTTGCGATGCTGGATCCGGCTGATGCGGATATACCCTCCACCTCCACGTTTACTTTCTACGATATAACCCTTTTCCACTGTAAAACGTGTCTTAATCACATAATTGATTTGAGATGGAACACACTGAAACCTTTCCGCCAGTTCGCTTCGCTTAATTTCAATGATCTGCTTTTGACTTTGATCCAGTATATCTTTTAAATAATCCTCAATGACATCGGATATGTTCCGCATCGCCCCTCCCCCTTCTTCTGACTTTGACTATCTTTGACTTTAATTTTATTATACTCAAATTTTATCCGTACGCAACTATCTTGTTTGTTTGATACACACCATCTATGTTTCCCCGATTGAACTTGAATTAAAACAAAAAATCTACACAGATGTCTGTGTAGATTTCATGACCGATCATGACCGCAGCCTTCCACTCCATTAATAGATGTAATCTCCGCCAGCAGCTTTGAACGATCGAGGCCGGGCTTTTTTTCAATCTGAACGGTCACTCTCTTCTGCTCGCCATCAAGAGCCGTTACATCCAAACTGCGGATGTCCAGGTCCTCCTGTTCAAACAAAGAAAGCAGCTGATGAATCTGCAGATCTTTTTTTATTGTAATATGGTACGTAGGACCGCCATTCAATTTCTCTTTTTCTACTTTGTTTAAAAGAATCAGACTGATCAGCACAAACAGTGTGGTTACTGTTGCAACATCGTACATTCCCGCTCCAACAACGAGACCGATGCCAGCAACCGTCCAAATAGAGGCAGCTGTTGTCAGCCCCCGGATGGTCATGCCGTTGACGATGATCGTACCCGCTCCCAAAAAGCCGATCCCACTGATTACATAAGATGGAATACGGGCGGGATCAAAGCGCACTTGATCATATTCCTCTATGAACGCTTGAAATCCATATAAAGAAAGGAGCATCATCATACAGGCACCCACCCCTACAAGGATATGCGTCCGGAATCCAGCGGAATGATTTTTCAATTCCCTCTCAAAACCTATGAGTCCTGCTAATAGTAACGCGAAAAATAATCGAAAGATGAACATAAGTATATCTTCATGGAAAAAGTAGGACCAGTTCATGGATAACCTCCTTTATTCAACAATATATTCTTAATAGAAAAAAACCAGAAGTAAATACTTCTGGTTTTTTGGTTGACGTGGCAGCGTCCTACTCTCACGGGGGTAAACCCGACTACCATCGGCGCTGAAGAGCTTAACTGCTGTGTTCGGCATGGGAACAGGTGTGACCTCTTCGCCTTCACCA
>NZ_JBSWZA010000007.1:0-85416 GCF_056161385.1 Halobacillus sp. ABD4_316 | reverse complement strand
GGCCGGCACCACTTTTCAAGTGGAGGGATAGCGAAGTTGGCCAAACGCGGCGGACTGTAAATCCGCTCCCATCGGGTTCGTAGGTTCGAGTCCTACTCCCTCCACCATTTTTATTTTATTGTTTCATAAGAAGCTGACTTAATCATCAGCTATTTTTTATGAAAAAATTCCACATGATTGTATAATATTCTTAAGTTGGTTATACTAATTTTGTACTTGTTGGGCCATAGCCAAGCGGTAAGGCAACGGTTTTTGGTACCGTCATGCGCTGGTTCGAATCCAGCTGGCCCAGCCATATTTCCTTTAAGAATAAGACTACCATGTGTTGAGCATATTCCATATATTGAGCGCATTGCTCATAAAAAACGAGTATCATTCTTCATAGGAGCCATTAGCTCAGCTGGTAGAGCATCTGACTTTTAATCAGAGGGTCGAAGGTTCGAATCCTTCATGGCTCATCTCTTTTTCGCGGGAGTAGTTCAGTGGTAGAACACCACCTTGCCAAGGTGGGGGTCGCGGGTTCGAATCCCGTCTCCCGCTCCATATGGGGCCTTAGCTCAGCTGGGAGAGCGCCTGCTTTGCACGCAGGAGGTCAGCGGTTCGATCCCGCTAGGCTCCACCATTACATAGAACCAAATAGATCCTGGTGATCTTTTATACGATAGAAAGCCTGACATAGAACTTGTCAGGCTTTTTTTATATCTGGTGATCGTTGTTTTGGCAGGCAGCTTGTAAACATGCATGATTACCACTATAAGGCAGGAAATAACGTATATATATACACAATGATGTCCAGTTGAGTCATCTTTAATAAAACGGATACAATGAAAATAGTGTAAAAAGGAGGAACTTTAATGAATAAACAGCTTTCAGTAATCGGAGTACCCATGGATCTTGGTCAAATGCGCAGAGGAGTCGATATGGGTCCAAGTGCTATCCGGTATGCAGGGATGGTTGAACGTCTAGAGCAGTTGAGTTATACCATTGAAGATCTAGGAGACATTGAGATTCCTCGTCCGAAGCATCAGACGGATGTAAAGCATGATAACCTCAGGAACCTTCACGAAATAGCTGAAGGAACGAGCAGACTGGCTGAAGCGGTCGATCAGGTCATCGAAAACAACCGTTTCCCTCTTGTATTAGGAGGAGATCACAGTATTGCTATGGGGACTCTTGCAGGAGTCGCAAAACACTACAATAATCTCGGAGTGATCTGGTATGACGCTCACGGGGATTTAAATACAGCGGACAGTTCACCGTCCGGAAATATTCATGGCATGCCGCTGGCAGCAAGTCTGGGGATCGGGCATGAAAAGCTTACGGGTATCCATGGCTATTCTCCTAAGATTAAGCCTGAGAACATTGTCATCATCGGTGCCCGCTCTCTGGATGAAGGAGAGAAAGTACTGATTAAGGAGCAGGGAATCAAAGTCTATACGATGCATGAAGTGGATCGTATGGGAATGACTAAAGTCATTGAAGAAGCCGTGGACTATTTGAAGGACAGGACAGACGGCGTGCACCTCAGCCTTGATCTGGACGGTCTGGACCCGAATGATGCGCCGGGTGTCGGGACACCTGTTATGGGCGGCCTGAGCTATCGGGAAAGTCATCTGGCTATGGAGATGCTTCATCAATCGGAAATGATTACCTCCGCAGAATTTGTGGAAGTCAATCCTATCCTCGATGAAAAAAATAAAACCGCCGGCGTAGCGGTCGGTTTGATGGGTTCTTTATTTGGAGAAACTCTGAAATAAGTTCGATCATTAACAGTAACCTGCTTTACTTAAGGCGGGTTGCTGTTTTTTATATTGTACTTCGTCATATTCATTAAGAAGCTGATCCAGCTTAACGCTCACTTTGACAACTTCGGGGGATGTTAAGTGATGGAGGCGGGCTAAACGGCTCATTTCCAAACGACAAGCTTCGATTTCTTCCGTCAACGAAGTCACTCGCGTCATGTTTTGTAGTCCTCCTAAGAAATTTTTTACATTTACAGCTTTATATCCGATACTAAAAAAAGTTAAACTTATATTTAGGAAAAAGATATATATTTTTTTATATGTTTTTTTGAAACTTTGAGGCGAGGTCATCCGTAAAGGATATCGACCGCACATATAGCGGAGGTATAACAAATGGAAACCATGATAAAACAGAAAATAAAACAAGTGAAAAAGGGAGATCAGGCAGCATTTGAAGACATTGTTTCTTTTTATCAGAACAAGGTCTATCATATATGTCTGCGGATGATCGGGAACTCATACGAAGCTGAAGATCTTGCACAGGAAGCATTTATCCGGGCCTATACAAACCTCCACACGTTTGATGAGCGGCGCAAATTCTCAACATGGCTCTATAGAATAGCCACCAACTTATCGATCGACCGCATTCGGAAGAAGAAGCCGGACTATCACCTCGATGCTGAAGTGAAGGGCACGGATGGACTGGATATGTACTCTCAGCTGGCTGCAGACCAGGCACTGCCTGAGGAAGAGGTCGAAAGCCTTGAGCTGCAGACGTACATCCATAAGGAAATCCTTGCCCTGCCTCCGAAATATCGGAGCGTGATTGTTCTGCGGTATTTGGATGAGTTAGCTCTCCAGGAAATCGCCGAAGTTCTTGATATTCCCGTAGGGACGGTGAAGACAAGGGTGCACAGAGGAAGGGAAGCACTAAGAAAACGGCTTCGCCATGTATGAAGGAGTTGAGAGGGAATGAATTGCAGTAAAGAAGCCATTACACTCATGCATAAGTATTTAGACGGCGAATTAAACACAGAGGAAGAACGACGACTGAGAGATCACCTGCAGAGCTGTCCGTCCTGCCAGAGCCATTTTCATGAATTGAAGCGGACGACTACGCTGATTACCAATACATCTCCAGTTTCTGCACCGCCTCGGTTCACGGCAAATGTGATGAACAGTCTTCCAAAGCAGAAAAAACGGAGAAATTATATACGCCGGCTGCAGCAGCATCCGATTCTGACCGCCGCTGCTGTATTCTTTATTCTCATGTTCAGTGGCATTTTCACAGCATGGAATCAGGATCAGCAGGTAACGGTATCCAAACAGGAAAACCTTGAAATCAGAGAGCACACGGTGATTGTACCGGATGGTGTCACGGTTAAGGGGGACCTTGTCGTTCGAAACGGAGACCTGCGGATTGACGGGGCTGTCGATGGAAATGTGACCATCATTAACGGAGACATCCTGGAAGGAACATCCGGGGACCAGGGATCAGGGGAACTGAACCGTTCAGATCTCAGAGCCTACTCAGGGGAATTGACCGAAGTGAACCAGATTTATGAATGGGTTTGGTATCATACGAAACAAACCGTGTCAGATATTTTCTCCTTCGGGTCCGAACAAGAAGACTAAAGGCAGGATGACATAGGTCATTCTGTCTTTTTTTTGGGTATGATAAGATCAGGACAGGTTCTGATATATTCAAAAAAACTTATGTGATATAATGGTAAATGTGAATTTTTCAGATTTATTTTATTTAAAAGGAAGTGTAGGCATGCTTGATGGGGGACTGGATGTTTTAGATTACCTGCTGATAACTGTGGATATCGCCCTTGTCTGGTTTGTTGTATATAAATTAATCATGCTGATCCAAGGGACGAAGGCGGTCCAGCTTCTAAAAGGAATCTTCATTATCCTGGGGATATGGCTGCTGAGTAATTTATTTGGACTAACCACACTGCGATGGCTCATGTCACAGGCCATCACCTGGGGTTTCCTTGCTATTATCATCCTATTCCAGCCGGAGCTGAGAAGGGCTCTGGAACAGCTCGGGCGGGGAAGCTTTTTCAGCAGGAATTCGTCAGAGGAAGAAGATACGGAAAAAACACTGCAGGCGATCATTAAATCCTGCAACTATATGGCCAAGCGCAGAATCGGAGCCTTGATTACGATCGAGCGCGATACGGGCATGGGAGACTATGTGGAGACAGGGATCCGGGTTAATGGACATTTATCCAGTGAGCTGCTCACCAACATATTCATACCGAATACACCGCTTCATGATGGAGCCGTCATACTTAAAAATGATGAAATCGTAGCTGCTGCCTGTTATCTTCCGTTGTCGGAGAGTCCTTTTATCTCGAAGGAACTTGGAACACGGCACCGGGCGGCGATGGGAATCAGTGAAGTGACAGATGCGCTGACAATTGTTGTATCTGAGGAGACCGGGGCGATTTCCTGTACGAAAAATGGTGAGCTGCACCGCGAGCTCGATCAGGTGAAGCTCGAGGAAATGCTGCGTACAGAGCTTGATTACTCTGCTCCTGCCGTTAAAAGCTGGAACTGGAGGGGGAAAAAGAATGGATAATTGGTTTAAAAGTGTATGGTTTATCCGGATTATCTCCCTTCTTTTAGCCGGTCTGCTCTGGGTGACGGTCAATGTCGATAACAACATGGATTCTGACTCGCTGTTTTTTAATGAGACATCGTCGGAATCTGAAACGATGGAAAACATTCCACTTGAAATCCGCTTTGACAGTGAAGAATATGTGGTCAGCGGGATCCCTCAGGATGTGACCGTGACGGTCGAGGGTCCAGCGGGAGCTGTAGCCCCTGTTTCACGTCAGAAGAACTTCAACGTATTTGTCGACTTGAATGACCTTGGACCTGGAACCCATGAGGTATCCCTCCAGCATTCAGGAATCAGCAGCCAGCTGGCTGTTTCCCTTGAACCGAAAATTATTGAAGTGGAAATTGAAGAAAAAACGACCGAAAATTATGATGTAAGCATCGATTATGCAAATGAGAACAATCTGGACACCAGCCTGGAGCTTGGAACACCGGAAGTCTCTCCGGCTCAGGTGGAGATTACAGGCGCAGCATCGGTCGTTGAACGGGTAGCTTCTGTAAGAGCCATCGTTGATGTGGGCGCAGCTGAAGATACCGTTGAGCAGGGAGAAGCCCCTGTAAAGGTTTACGACAATCAGGGCAATGAACTGAACGTTCTTGTAGAGCCTGCGGCTGTTGATGTAAGCGTCCCTGTATCCAAACGAACGAAAGAGGTCCCTGTGACGCCGGAAGCAAGCGGCGGTACTCAGGAAGGGGTTCTGATTGAAGAAGTAACAACGGAAGTCGAAAATGTAACGTACCAGGGCCCTGAAGAGGTCCTGGCCGGTATTGAAGAACCTGTTGAAATTCCAGTGGATGTTACAGAAGTGACCGAAGATCAGGTGGTTGACGTTGATGTACCCCTGCCGGACGGCACGACAGCCGTATCACCGGAAACGATTGAAGTCACCATTGACGTCCTTGATGATCAGCAGGGAGAGTAAACCAGAATAATTATACTTAATTGATATGCATAGGACAGAAAGAGAGGTTCGTTGAAAATGGGTAAATATTTCGGAACAGACGGCGTTCGTGGGATCGCCAACAAAGAATTAACACCAGAACTGGCTTTTAAACTAGGACGTTACGGCGGTTATGTTGTAACCAAAGGGGTGGAACGTCCGAAAGTTTTAATCGGCCGTGATACTCGTATTTCCGGCGAAATGCTGGAAGGGGCACTTGCTGCTGGTCTTCTCTCTATTGGAGCGGAAGTGATGCGTCTCGGCGTCATCTCCACACCAGGGGTGGCCTTTTTGACCAAAGCGCTTCAGGCAGAGGCTGGAATTATGATTTCTGCTTCCCACAATCCAGTGGAAGACAACGGCATCAAATTCTTCGGTCCGGACGGCTTTAAGCTGACGGATGACCAGGAAGCGGAAATCGAAGCACTGATTGATGCAGAACAAGACGATCTTCCACGCCCATCCGGTGCGGATCTTGGTCAAATCAATGACTATTTTGAAGGCTGCCAGAAATACCTGCAGCACTTGAAGCAGACCGTGGATTATGATTTTGACGGCCTTCATATTGCGCTTGATTGTGCACACGGGGCGACGTCTTCACTCGCTTCTCATCTGTTTGCCGATCTGGAAGCGGATATTTCCTCCATCGGTTCGTCTCCGGACGGCCTGAATATTAATGCTGGGTTCGGGTCGACGCACCCGGAAGCTCTTCAGGCCCTTGTTAAAGAGAAAAAAGCGGATATCGGACTTGCTTTTGACGGCGATGGGGATCGTTTGATTGCTGTCGATGAGAAAGGAAATATTGTAGACGGCGACCGTATCATGTTCATCTGTGCCAAATATATGAATGAGAAAGGTCTCCTTAACCATTCTACAGTCGTATCCACTGTCATGAGTAACCTTGGATTTTATAAAGCTGTGGAAGCCAACGGCATTAAGAGTGATAAAACAGCTGTCGGCGACCGCTATGTGATGGAAGAAATGCGCCGTGGCGGCTACAACCTCGGTGGAGAGCAATCCGGACACATCATCTTCCTTGAACATAACACGACAGGGGACGGGATGCTTTCCGCTCTGCAGCTTGTAAACGTCGTTAAAGAGACAGGAAAGCCTCTCTCAGAGCTTGCTGCGGAGATGGAGAAGTTCCCACAGGTTTTGATAAATGTAAAAGTCATTGATAAAAACCGTGTACAGACTCACCCGCGCATTCAGGAAGCCATCCAGGCAGTGGAAGAGGAAATGGGAGACAGCGGCCGTGTCCTTGTCCGCCCTTCCGGAACAGAACCACTTGTGCGGATCATGGTGGAAGCTCCGACAGAAGAGCAATGTGAAACTTACTGTAACAAAGTCGTTGCAGTCGTTGAAGAAGAATTAGGTATGGAATAAAGCATGGACGCGCAGCTCTTCACAGGATAGGAGAGCTGCGCATATTCTATTACAAGGTCCTTACAATTCATGATCGCCTCTAATTTTTATTGACCTTTTTCACAAGGCTCAGGTAAAATATGACTTGTACTTGAAAAATCTGTCGAAATCCTTTTAATAGGGAAAAGCTAAGGGTAACAGATGAGAGAGGCTTTATTTTGAAACAGATAGGGAGGATAGAGGTCATCAATCATTAAAAGCGCCAGGACTGTGCAGATGGAACGTTTCTATGCGCAGTTGACGAGGTGGAGGTTCATCGAGCATTCGGCGGATGCCTCCCGGCTGTGACACTTCAGCCGTTGGTTCAGCTGTAAAACGGAAAGGCGACTTTTCGAACAATACGGCTGGATAAAGTGCACAAGATATAGATCGTTGAGGGAGAGGGGCAGCGAATAGCCCCGTGCTGACATTCATTGCCCTTCTCGTAAATTAAGGAGGACAACAATTATGTGTGGAATTGTAGGATATATTGGACAACAGGATACAAAGGAAATTTTGTTAAACGGACTGGAAAAGCTTGAATACCGCGGATATGACTCTGCCGGAATTGCTACCTTGAATGATAACGGCGTTGAAGTAACGAAAGTCAAAGGCCGTATTGCAGCGCTGCGCAGTGCAGTCGATGAAAACGTAGCATCCACTCACGGCATCGGCCATACACGCTGGGCCACTCACGGAGCTCCAAGTGAAGAGAACGCCCACCCGCACCAGAGTACTTCCGGCCGTTTTACACTCGTTCATAACGGCGTTATCGAGAACTATGTAGATGTGCGTGATGAATACCTGGCAGGAGTTGAACTGAAGAGTGAAACAGATACAGAGATCATCGTCCAGCTGATCGAAGTCCTGCACAATGAAATGAACGATGTAGCGGCTGCCTTCCATAAAGCTGTGAAGCTTCTGACAGGTTCCTATGCGATTGCTCTCATCGATCGTGAGAACAAAGACACGATTTATGTAGCAAAAAACAAGAGCCCGCTTCTTGTAGGTCTTGGTGATGATTTCAACGTTGTAGCGAGTGACTCTATGGCGGCGCTTCACGTAACGGATCAGTTCCTTGAGCTGATGGATAAAGAAACAGTGATCGTCCGCCGTGACGGTGTTGAAATCCTTTCTCCTGAAGGTGACGTGGTCACTCGTGAGCCGTTCACAGCTGAAATCGACGCGACAGATATCGAAAAAGGCACCTACCCTCACTTCATGCTGAAGGAGATTGATGAGCAGCCTTTCGTTATCCGTAAAATCATCCAGGAGTACCAGGATGAAAACGACGACATTAAATTGGATGCTGACATCCGCAATGCGATGAAGGAATGCGACCGTATTTACATCATTGCTGCGGGAACAAGCTATCATGCCGGTCTTCTCGGCAAACAGTTCATCGAAAAACTGGCGAATATTCCAGTTGAAGTCCACGTGGCAAGTGAATTTTCCTATAACATGCCGCTCTTGTCCGAGAAGCCGTTGTTTGTATACATCTCCCAAAGTGGGGAAACGGCAGACAGCCGTTCCGTTCTTGTTCAGACGAAAGAACTTGGCCACCCGGCCCTGACGATTACCAATGTTCCAGGATCCACCCTCTCCCGTGAGGCGGATTATACACTGCATCTGCATGCGGGTCCTGAAATTGCGGTAGCGTCCACAAAAGCTTATACAGCCCAGATGGCTGTCCTTGCGATTCTGGCTGTGGATACAGCCCGCGCTAAAGGAATCGAGCTTGATTTTGATCCGATGCAGGAGCTTGGAATTGTAGCGAATGCTATGGAAGCCTTGACGGATCAAAAAGAAGAGCTGGAAGAGCTGGCCCGTGAATACCTGCCGGTGACACGGAACTGCTTCTTCATCGGTCGTGGAATCGACTTTTATGTCGGTCTTGAAGGTTCATTGAAGCTGAAGGAGATCTCCTATATCCAGGCGGAAGGATTCGCTGGTGGAGAGCTTAAGCACGGAACCATCGCTCTGATTGAAGAAGGCACGCCGGTTGTAGCGCTTGCGACACAGGAAAACGTCAACTACTCCATCCGTGGAAACGTACAGGAAGTGGAAGCACGTGGAGCTAACAGCATGATCATCAGCATGAAAGGTCTGGATAAGGAAGGCGATGCCTTTGTCATTCCTCACGTTCATGAGATCCTGACAC
This sequence comes from Halobacillus sp. ABD4_316, assembly GCF_056161385.1. Taxonomy (NCBI): domain Bacteria; kingdom Bacillati; phylum Bacillota; class Bacilli; order Caryophanales; family Bacillaceae; genus Halobacillus; species Halobacillus sp. ABD4_316. Next base: position 76,537 of record NZ_JBSWZA010000007.1, on the reverse strand, counting down.
CGCTTGTATCTGTTGTACCGCTTCAGTTGATTTCCTATTACGCAGCACTGCACCGTGACTGTGACGTAGACAAACCACGGAACCTTGCGAAAAGTGTAACCGTCGAATAAGACCAAAAAAGCTTCAGAGGAATCGGTCCTCTGAAGCTTTTTTTTATTCTCCGAACATATAGGTTTTATGATGGTACGATATCGAGAAAGCGATGCCGAGGGCCATCAGGTTTCCTAAGAGGGCACTCCCCCCGTAACTGATGAATGGCAGCGGAATCCCTGTAATAGGAAGGAGCTGCACAGACATGCCGATGTTTTGGAAGACGTGGAAGGCGATCATACTGATAATCCCTACCATGACATAGGAGCTGTAATGACTGTTCGCTTTAAAAGCGATTGTCGTGAAGCGGTAGATCAGGAAGAAAAACAGGATAATGACGACACACGAGCCGAGAAATCCATATTCCTCCGCAATGATACTGAAAATAAAGTCCGTTTGAGCTTCAGGCAGATACACTTCCCTTTCCCCGAAGCCTTTACCATACAGCTGCCCCGACCCTATCGCCCGCATGGCTTTGACGAGCTGATAGCCTGAGGAATCTTCATATTTGGTCGGCTGGAACCAGGAATAGATCCGTCCCAGCTGGTATTCCTTTACCCCGAGGTATTTATCCAGAATTTGTGGAGCTTGGATCGCCAGCCAGATCAGGCTTGTCCCCAGTGCTGAAATGACAGCGAATATCGGCAGGATAATTTTCCATTGGATTCCGGAAACCAGGACAAAACCTGCAAGTATGGCTAGAAAGACAAGGCCTGTCCCTAAGTCAGGCTGCTGCATGACTAAAAGGAATGGGACGCCTGCAGCGGCTCCCAGCTTAAGAAGGAGCAGAAAGTCCGACTTCAGCGTCGAGACGCTTTTGCTGTTATGATTAACGGCAATTCTTCCGAGAACGAGTATCGTAAAAATTTTAACAAGCTCTGCAGGCTGCAGAGACAAACCTGGCAGGGTGAACCAGCTTTTCTGTCCTTTAATGACAGGAGCGATGGATGATGGTGCCAGGATCAAGGCAATAAGTAAAACAAGACCGAAACCATATAAGTACCAGCTGATCTTTTTAAAATCTTCGGGATCCACGATCATCATAAACCCAATAACGACTCCGCCGACCCCGTACCAGACCAGCTGTTTGAGTACGAAATTCTCATTGTACTGCGTACTTTGCTGAGCGCTGAACAAGGCGACGGAGCTGATCGCAATAAAACAGCAGATAATAAAGAACAGCTGCCAGTCAAACCTTTCTTCGAATTTCATGATTAGTCCTACATCCTCTCGTGTTGGCGACGCATGCAGAATAAGCGTGCTGTTGACTATTATAAGCACAGAATTGGGTTTTGAAAAGTGACGGCGGCCTATATTTCATAATAATTTCCTTAGGATCAAACCATAAAAAAAAGAAAGACAGCTTCCTTTGTCTTTTTTAAAACGAACAGGTGAACAGGCGTTGGAATTTCATATAGTTATACATCGCACGGGCGTGACGTCCCTCACGGGTCCGTGGGTTCTGGAGCTGTCCTAAACGACGAATGAAAGCATCATCACAATAACAGTAATTCTTTGTATAGCGGTAGCACTCATCATGTGCTTTACAGGCAGCATCGACGGCATTGACCGGCTCTCCCGGGCCGCTGCATCCAGGACCGCAGTATTTGTAACCGGGAAACACACAAAATCCAGGGCGGCGTGCAGGTCTTCTTCGTCCAGGCATAGAATCACCTCCATATCCATGATCTGATGATAGTGTATGCTCAAAGCGCCGATTTGGGGTGGTCACTTGTTTATCCCTGTTTAAAAAAGTAGAAGGCAGCTACGGGTCCGTTTTAAAAGTGGAAGAGGAAACCTCCCTTGTTTATGGAAAGCGGGAACGTCTGATAAGAGGGGTCTTCCCTGCCCCCATCTTTCATCAGTTCCTAAGGGAGAGGCATGACTTTAAGCAAAAAGGGATATAACACTAATACGAGTCATTTTAAAAGGAGGCACTTCTATGACCTACAAATCTGTCATCTTAGGAACAGGACCGGCTGGTTTGACAGCCGCCGTCTATCTTGCACGCGCAGACATGGAACCCCTGGTGATCGAGGGACCTGAACCTGGAGGTCAGTTGACCCTGACCACAGAGGTGGAGAACTTCCCCGGTTTCCCGGATGGCATCATGGGGCCTGAACTTATGGATAATATGAAAAAGCAGGCCGAGCGGTTCGGCGCTGTTTTTAAACGGGGCTGGGTAACAGATGTCCAGGTGGATCAGCGGCCATTTACCCTTCAGGTGGATGGCATCGGTGAAATACAGACGAACAGCCTGATTATCTCCACAGGGGCTTCCGCCAAACTGCTCGGTATTCCCGGCGAGAAAGAGAATATCGGAAAAGGAGTGAGCACCTGTGCAACCTGTGATGGGTTCTTTTTCCGCGGGAAAAAAGTTGTGATCATCGGCGGCGGCGATTCGGCGATGGAAGAAGCGACCTTCCTGACCAAGTTTGCGAGTGAGGTGCAGGTGATCCATCGAAGAAATGAACTGCGTGCTTCTAAAATCATGCAGTCCCGGGCACAGGAAAATGATAAGGTGACGTGGGCTCTAAATAAAACGCCGGTGGAGATGGTCTCAGACGGGATGAAAATTTCGGGCATCAAAGTGAAGGATAATGAAACCGGTGAAGAGGAAGTTATCGATACAGATGGGATTTTCGTTGCCATTGGTCACAATCCAAACACAGATTTTCTGAAAGGAAAGCTGGATATGGATGAGAAGGGTTATCTTCTTGTGGAGCCAGGAACGACCAATACGAATATCCCCGGCGTCTTCGCCTGCGGGGACGTCCAGGATCAAAAGTACCGTCAAGCCATTACAGCAGCCGGCACGGGATGTATGGCTGCAATGGATTCTGAACGCTTCCTGGAAGGGGAAGCGGCTGTCGATTGGAGCCAGAACCTTTCTTAGTAAAAGGCTGCCCTGGAAGGGGCGGTCTCTTTTTATTTCCAGATGCATACATTTGAATATTTTGAAATTAGCTAAAGGGGAGTATCAGACGAAGTTCTGAGACATGTTCATAGAAGGAGCATTTCTTCTGAATCCAACTGCACCACATAAACAGCCTCATGCCTTTCAGGAGAAATTTCTTGCTGAGGTGGACCCATTCTTTATTCAAACCGCTCCTGCTCTCATATATAAACGAATATCTGTGTTGTTCCATAGGGTTTTATACATAGGCCCACATCCCCGTTGATTGTAAGGTAGAGAATGGAAAAATCGTCTGAAATATTGGTGGAATAACAAGCAAGAATCATAAAGGGTGAAAAGCTTTGAACGTTTATTTAGATTCAAACATCATTTATTGATCCATTTTTTTAAGAAAACTATAGTCTTTTGACTTTAGAGTTAAGCAAGGAATCATAGATATTTTCACGCCTACATTAGTATATGATGAAGCTTGGAATAACTACAAAGAACAAATTGAAGGTATATAGACCATGTAAGCACCCCTCATATCTTTTCTTGATCCATAAGAAGATCAATGAACCAGTGAAACATTAAATATATGGACAACACCCCAATAATATTATGAGATCAATCTCTAACCAACAAGTCCAGTAACTAAACTATATACTCCAAACGACGATAATATAATTCCAGAAATGCGATTAATCAGGCTCAAATAATCATTCTCTAGTCGATTGCCTAATGTTCCTGCAAGGCTACTTAATAATAACCACCATAATGATGAACCTATAAAAATCCCTGCGACTAAAATTAAGCCAGGTGCCGTTGCATTGTTAGTTGTAATTCCTAGGCCTGAGATAATGGCGATAAATGATAAAATTGTAACTGGATTAGTAATAGTTAAAAAGAAAGTAGATATGAAAGCTGAAAACGGTTGGTTACCTTTGGCTTCAGCTGATCTATTTGAAGGTTTTGAAATAAATATTTTCACTCCTAAATAACATAAGAATATACCGCCAATAAGATGAAGCCACAATTGTTGACCAATTAAAAAGTTTGTTATAAATGTTAAACCGAGACCAGCAATTATTCCATATATTCCATCTGCTGTTGCAGCCCCTAATCCAGATACAAATCCAGTTAACTTACCATGTTCAAGAGTTCTGCGGATACATAACACCCCAATTGGTCCAACTGGAGCAGCAATACTAATTCCAATGAACAGTCCTTTTAGTAATAGTTCCCCGAACATTACTGTTCACCTGATTTATTAAATTTTGCTTTTTGTAAGGGGACCCGCAAAGTTTCTTTTGTTGTATCCATCACAATTGTTGTTTTTGTCCTCCGTACACCTGCAAGGTTTTTAATTTCATAACTTATTACTCGGTCCAAATCCTTTGTATTTTGGCAACGAATTTTCAATAAATAATCATCTTCCCCGGCAATATGATGACATTCCTGCACTTCTTCCAAATCCTTGACAAGCCTTAAGAAATCTTTCCTGAATGTTGGTTTTTCTAATGAAACTGCCACAAATGCTGTACATTCTGTTCCTACACTTTCCCCATTTACCATTGCGCCAAGTTCTTTTATTACTTCATTGTTTAACAAACGATTAACACGGTCTGCAATAGATGGAGCAGATAATCCAGTTTGGGAAGCTAATTCAGCCCAAGTAACCCTTCCATTATCAATTAGTGCTTTCAATATTTTGTAATCAAAGTTATCCAACTGATTTTTCCTCCTTTTATAAATTTTTTACTATCATATTATTTATAAAATAAAAAGTAAAGGTTATTTCCATTAACCTCCTGAAAGGTTTTCGGCATACTAATCCTCATCACAGGTTTGATAAGGTGTTTGCGACGATAAGCGACCGGGGTAAGTTATCCGTTGAGATTGTATGACTGGCGGCAGAAAAGGGGACGATGTTAAAGAATTGTCATAGAATCCTCAGGCTTCTCTTTAGAAAAAAGGGTGTCTTTCCTTTATAATAAAAGTAATGTGAAAAACTTCACAAAAAATACGTGTAAGGAGTTTTCTATAGATTATGAAGCATCTCAGCCGCTTTGCTTTTGCTGATCGAAAAGGGATGACGCTGTTAATCCTCACGTCTCTTCTCATCGGAGCCAGTGTCATCGGTCAATCCTATTATTTCGTTGCGATTGTGGATCGGATTTTTCTTGGTCAGCAAAGCCTCCAGGATGTTCTGCCTTTGTTTGCCGGGCTGTTTCTCGTGTTGGCTGGACGTACTCTCTTCACATGGCTCAATGGAAAAACGGGCATCCGTCTTGCTTCGAGAGCTAAAGAGCATTACCGGCATCGTTTGATTGAAAAAATGTCCAGGCAGTCGATCTCCACATCGGTGACCGGGCGGTCCGGACAAAAGGTGAGTGTACTCATGGATTCCGTGGATGAACTGGACGGCTATTTCAGCCGCTATATTCCACAAATGATACAGACCCTCATTATCCCTGTGATGATTTTGGCCGTTGTGTTTTCCGCCCATCTTTATTCCGGGCTGATCATGGTAATCACAGCTCCTTTCATTCCGATGTTCATGGCGATCATCGGTGTGATGACGAAGAAGAAATCGGAAGACCAGATGGAGAAGCTTTCGGCTTTTTCCGGACAGTTTCTGGATACCCTTCAAGGACTTGTTACGTTGAAGCTTTTCAACCGCAGTCATCGCCAGCAGGAGGAAATAGAATCGAGCAGTCTCGGATTTAAAACGGCTACGATGGAAGTGCTGAAGGTGGCCTTTGTGTCCTCCCTCATGCTTGAGTTCATCTCCATGCTCAGTATTGGCCTGATTGCTCTTGAGATTGCCATCCGCCTTGTTGTGTATGAAAGTGTCTCTTTTTTCACCGCTTTTTTCATTTTGATTCTTGCACCGGAGTTTTACTTGACACTGAAGGAGTTCGGCAGTGCGTTCCATACGGGACGTGGAGCTTCCGGGGCCTCCAAGCAGCTGGAGGAGACGTTGAACGAAGAGGACCATTCGTTGGTATGGGGAGATCAGGGGCTCACGTATGAACAGCCTCCGGCCTTGTCTCTCCGCGCTGTTCAGTTTCAGTATGAGGAAGGATTCGCTCTTGATCCGGTATCGGTGGACATTCCAGCAGGGAGTCAACTGGCGGTGGTCGGAAAGAGTGGATCAGGCAAGACAACCCTGCTCAATATTTTTTCGGGACTGCTTGCTCCTTCATCTGGTGATGTAGACGTGAACGGACGTCCGCTTTATTCGTACAAGGAAGCGGACTGGTTCAACGGTGTCAGCTACATCTCCCAGCACCCGTATCTTTTTTCGGGTACGATTGCAGAGAATATGGCGATTGGAGTTCCCGGCGCCTCCAGGGAAGAAACGGCCCGTGCAGCGGAGAAGGCCGGCCTTTCCCAGCTGCTTGAGACGTTGGAGGATGGATTGGATACATCAATCGGTGAGGGCGGAAGAGGTTTATCCGGCGGGGAGAAGCAGCGCATTGCACTGGCCCGTGCCTTTTTGAAAAAGCCTTCCGTCATTCTGTTTGATGAGCCGACAACAGGGCTGGATGTGAAAACAGAGACTGTCCTTCAGCGCTCCATTCAAGAGCTGTCGGAGACGGCGACTATGATTACGGTCGCCCACCGCCTCCATACGATTCAGGCAGCCGACCAGATTCTTGTACTCGATGAGGGACGTGCTGTGGGTACAGGCACCCATGAACAATTAAAAGCTGAGCTGCCTCTATATCGGCAGATGGTCACAATGCAGAAAGGAGGAGAGGGGGCATGAAAGATCTCAAAGAAGTCATTCGTCTCGTTACGCTTGAGAAAAAAGATATTCTCCTTTCGATTCTCTTTGGTTTTCTCGCTGGTCTCTCTGCTGTAGGCTTGTTTGCTTCCAGCGGGTACTTGATATCCAAAGCGGCACTGCTACCTCCTTTATATGCGCTGACTGTCCTGATTGCTTTTTTAAAGCTGTTTGGGTTTGCCAGGGCGCTTGGCCGGTACGCCGAGCGGTACTTTTCCCACAGAGCGACCTTTTCGATTCTGAGCCATCTGCGGGTTACGTTTTATAAGCGGCTGGAACCGATCGCCCCGAGGCTGTTTCAAAAGTATCGGAGCGGAGACCTGCTTGCACGGATTGTCGGAGACGTGGAAAGTCTGCAGAACTTCTTTTTACGAGTGTATTATCCACCCGTCGTGCTCGTCATCATTTTCTTAGGGACAATGGTGTTCACGTCCATCTTTTCGCTTTCGGTGGCCGTGGTTCTGCTGCTCGGACTCGTTGTAACGGGACTGGTGATCCCGGCCTGGTACAGTGTGAAGCAGAGGAAATCGAGCCGGTTTGTCCGCGAGTCCAGAGGACAACTTTCTACAGAGGCCACTGAATTCATCTATGGATTCAGAGACTTGAAAATTCATCAACAGCTTTCTGAAAAACAGGAGATGCTGCAGCAGGCTTCACACGTTTACCTCCAACAGCAGGAGAAGGACAGCCGTGAGATGCTTGCCAGCCATTCCTGGAACACGTTCGTGACGCTGATCGTTTCATGGGTCGTCCTGGGCCTCGGAGCGTTTCTCGTCTCTTCCGGGGACTTGAACGGGTTGTTCCTTGCGATGCTTGTGATGATTTCCCTGACTGTTTTTGAAAATGCGGCACCTATGGCTGTTCTGCCTGCGCATTTGGAGGACAGCCGGAGAGCATCTGCCCGGTTATTTTCCCTGGTGGATGAAGAAAAAACAGAGAACGGGACAAAGGAAATGGATGATTCCGATGCCCCCTCTATCAGGATGGAGAACGTCAGCTGGCGGTTTCCTGAAGAACCGCGCCAGGCGTTGACGGATGTTTCCTTTTCCATTCCTTCCGGCAGTAAAACAGCCATCGTAGGAGCAAGCGGCTCAGGGAAGTCGACGATCTTCCAGCTGCTGTTGAAGTTCCATACGGCAGATGCGGGCGTCGTGAAAGTCGGTGGAGAGGATATCCGGACCCTTGACGAAGAGAGTCTCTGGGCCCACACCAATGTGATGCTGCAGGAGAACCACTTTTTCTTCGGTACCATTGGTGACAATTTAAGTATGGCAAATGAGGGTGCGACAGAAGAGCAGCAGCAAGCGGCTCTTGCTTCTACAGGGTTGCCCTTTTCCCTCGATAAACAAGTCCTTGAAAAAGGAGAGAATTTATCAGGAGGGGAAAAACAGCGTCTGGCGGCTGCTCGTGCCTTCTTGAAAGGGAAGCGGCTGTGGCTGCTTGATGAACCGACCTCTTCGGTGGACACGTTGACGGAGAGAGGCATTTACGACCGCTTATTCCACCAGGCTCAAGATGATACCGTCATTCTGATAAGCCACCGGCTGAACGGATTGGAAAGGATGGACCAGATCATCGTTATGGAAGATGGGAAAATTCAGGAATCCGGATCCTATGAGGACTTGATGAGCCGCCGTGGTCTATTTTATGAAATGAAACAGATTGAGCAGACGATTCTTGCGTGAATGAAAAAAGGCCGCCACACGATTGTGGCGGCTGTTTTAAGTTCGTTTGAGATAAGACATAAGCGTGATTCCCTTAGTAATAGTATGGATATGGATAAGGGTAGTAATAGGGATACGGACGGAAGGCGTAAGGGAACAGAGCTAAGGTGGCGAGACCGGCAATCGGATAAATGCCTCTTCGGAACCGGCGGGCCCTTCTGCGTCTATATCCATACTGGCGTTCATCCATCACCTGTCCTTGCTCATCGACGACGACGTCTTCGCTGATCAGGATGGTGAAGCTGTCTCCGGAAACGTCTGTGAGGATCCCATCAAAGGACCGGCCATCCTCCATCTCGACCATCACGTGAAAGTGCTTCATCTTTTTACAATCGCTGTACCCCGGTTTGGAAGGGGTTTGTGGATGACGTTCTTCAGTCATTGAAACCAACTCCTCACCACCCATGATATTCACCCAGCCCATTTTTGTGACTCTTTCTCTACACAAGAAAACGTTATCATTTTATGGAAACTTCTAGTAAACTGAAGATAAATCTAAGGGAGAGGTGAGCCGATTGGAAAAGAAAGCACCCACAGCATTAGGCGAGGATCTGTATCTGATTGACGGTTATGATTTAGGCTTTGAGGGACGTACAGGTACATATGTGTTCAAAGAGGAGTCTCCGGTGTTGATTGAAACCGGACCGAGCCCATCCATTCCATATGTGCTGGCTGGACTATCAGATCTGGGGATCCGCCCGGAGGATGTGACGTCGATCATTTTGACTCATATTCATCTGGACCATGCCGGCGGGGTGGGGCTGCTTTTGAAGGAATGTCCCAACGCTGAGGTGATTGTCCATAAGAAGGGGAAACGCCACCTGGCCGATCCGTCCAGACTGGTGAGGGGAGCCCGTATGGTGTACGGGGATGTTTTTGATCAGCTGTTCGACCCTGTCCTTCCTGTTCCGGACGAAAGGCTGGTTGTAAAGGAAGAGGGGGAGACTTTGAAGCTGTCAGATCACCGGACATTGACGTTCTATGACAGCCCTGGTCATGCCGGCCACCATCTCGCCGTCTACGATTCACGAAGCAGAGGGCTTTTCACCGGTGATACCGCAGGGATACGTTATCACCACGTGGAGGACCGGATGGAACCGTTCTTCCTTCCTACAACCTCTCCCAATCAATTTGATCCGGACGTGATGATTTCCTCGATCGAAAAGATGGAGAGCCTTCAACCCGAACGCTTGTATTTCGGTCATTACGGGGCGTCGGAGGATCCTGAACGAGCGTTTGATCAAGTGAAGAAATGGATTCCTGTTTTCGTAAGTGAAGCGAAGGACGCTCTGGAACAGGGAGAAGGTATAGAAGGAATACAGAAGCGGCTTCATCTGCGTGTGTCCGCCTACCTCAACCGAAATGGCGTTCCCGATGATCATCCGGTATACCAGCTGCTTCAGCTCGATTTTGAAGTGTGTGCTATGGGTCTTGCGGATTATCTCCAAAAACAAAATGTCTGACCTCTTAATCTTCGTTTGATAGATCAAGGGCGCTTCCTCTATCCGTCCTTCGGAAAACTTTTTGAAACCAAAGAAGGGCGGATACGTAAATAAGCTGTAGACATAGAAAGGAGTTCTGACTTTTATGATAGGAATGCTGATTACAGCTCTATTATCTTTTATTTTATTTTTCATCCTGACGTTCATCGTCTATTGGAAAAACCGTATGAGAAGAAAGAAGATTATGAGGACAGCCGCCGGCGTATTTATTTTCGGCTTTATCCTCATGTTCGCGATTGCCTATGCGTTCATGCCGACCATTACGATTCCGAATATGCTGATCTTGAACAGTATTACCGCCATCCTGTTCGTGCCGCTTGTTTATGGCGGAGCCAAGGTGCCTGTGCAGTATCAGACGATGCACCGCTCGTTATCGGGCGTCATTGTTCTTGTGACCGCTGTTTTAATCGTAGGCGTATTCGTCTACAGCATTTTTGCCCTGCAGGACAGCCATGATTCGATCGCCAAATCGGAGGAGGCGGAGGCCCGCCCATTGAATGAGGAAAATACACCGATTTCTGTCGCGCCTGAATCGGCCCGTAACAAAGTGCAGAAAGCGATGAGTGTCGTCCCGAACACCCAGTTTTATGATCTTGGAAAGCTTCAGGCGCAGCAGGTGGACGGGGATATCGTCTACGTCGCTCCAGTGGAATTCTCAAGCTTTTGGCGCTATGTACGGGGAAATGAGACGGAAGGATACTTCACGATCGCAGCGACGAACATTAATGCCCAGCCTGAGTTCGTCCAAAGCAAAATGAAGTATACCAACTCGAGTTATTTCAACCATAACGTCCAGCGCGTCGTTTACAGTGCCCACCCGGACCATATTCAAAGCGGGGAAGCCCAGATTGAAGTGGATGATGAAGGGAAGCCATGGTACGTACAGACAATCTACAAACCGCTGTTCTTTTCCAACCGGCCGGATATGCAGGAAATCAAAGTCGCCGTTGTAGACCCGGTGACCGGCGATGTGGAAACCTATCCGGCTTCAGAAGCGCCGGAATTTGTTGAAGGATCGGTCAGTTCCGAACTGGCTGCCACGGAGAATGAATACTTCGGGAAGTACATCAACGGATGGTTGAACTCCATTTTTGGTAAAAAAGATGTGAAAATCCCGAACGAATCCGGAACAGAGAGCAGTGTGACCCCGATATTCGATGAGAACGGGGCCATGTACTACTTTACGGATATGGCTTCACCTAAAGAAAACATCGATTCAGCCCTTGGTTATACATTGATTGATGCCCGTACTGGTGAACTGACGTATTACAACGGTCAGCAGAACCAGGGGATCATGGACAGTAAAGGGGCAGTGCAGATCGTGAACAAGCAGTATCCAGAGAAAAACTGGACCGGAACGATGCCGGTGCTTTACAACGTGGACGGACACCCGACGTGGATTGTCAACGTTCTGGATCCGAACGGCCTCTTTAAGCAGTACGCCTACATTAAGGCCGCCGATTCTGATTTTGCTGTCTTCGGGGATACGGCCAAACAGACGCTGAACGCCTACCGTCTCCAGATTGCCCAGGACCCAAGCAATGTGGAAGGTAGTCAGGAAGTGGACCTCACGGAGAAGAGCGGCGTCATCAAACGTGTACTCGTAACCTCCACTGAATCCAGACAGTCGGTGCAGTTCCTCCTTGAAGGAGAAACGACCATATATACCGTTACGACCAGCAAGGCTCCGTTATCGATCTTCCTGAAAGAAGGAGATCAGGTGAATCTTGAAGCGCGTATCCGGGAAAATGGAACCGGTACGGTGGAAACGATGCAGATCGAAGGCATCAGCAATTAAGAAGGCAGCAGGGGTTTGGCCTCCTGCTGTTTTTTCTTTATGATAAGATAGAAAACATAGAAAAAATGAGGAGGAATTTTTATGTCTGAAAAAACGTTTGCCACCGCTATCAACTGTATGGATGGAAGAGTACAGCTGCCGGTTATTTACTGGATGCAGAAAAAATACGATACAGCCTACATCGATATGATTACAGAAGCCGGCCCGACGAAGTTCCTTTTGGAAGGATCAGAAGAGCAGCTGGCTGCTGTGAAAACAAAAATCAACATCTCCACCGATAATCATGGATCCAATGTTGTCGCTGTTGTCGGCCACCATAATTGTGCCGGAAACCCAGTCGATCGTGAAGTGAAGGAAGGGCAGATCAAACAGTCTGTCGACCTTGTGAAGTCCTGGGGCTTCGGTGTAGAAGTCATCGGTCTGTATGTGAATGATCAATGGGAAGTGGAAGTCGTTGTAGGATAGAGGATTTTCCTTCCCCGCATCGAATGTATACCGTACAACGGGGGATCGGCCCGCGGTTATACATTTGATACGGTAAGGAGTGGGGAAATGGAGCAGGTGAATGGATTTGACTTCGTTGGCAGCGCGCACGATCCGATTTTTTTGGAATTAAGGAAATTGACAGAGGGTTGTCCAACCGTCACCATCGCTTCCTACACCGTCACGCTGAATGCTTTTTCACTCTTTGAGATTGAAAGCGTCGGCATCCATGACTGTGTAAGTACCTTGGAGCAATGCTATCGCTACTTATGTACACACACAGCGGAATGACTGGGAAAAGGCGTCTCAGGCTGTAGAAAAGTCCGTGTTATCCAGTTAGAGTTGTCCGTATGTCATGTTGAGAGGGCACGTTCTTCTTTCGGTGGATGCCTGCCGCGGGCACGGCCTCAGCTGACTTGGTCAAGAAAACCATTGGACCAAGTGGATCTTCGGCTCGCGCTGTTCCCGCAGACGTCACCACTGAACGCTCCACGTGCCGATGCCTGTGGGAAGACAGCTTTATCCTATGATAAAAGAGAACGTTGAGCATAGCTGCTTCGCCGTTTCAAAAGGACAGGCTGCGTTACGGCCGCCTGCGTGGGAAGATTCTATCCATGACCACTCCTTTGGAGGCACTGGAAAAAAGGTTTCTCCACAGAAAAAGGCGTCTCACAAGGAGACGCCTTTTTCTATGGAGAGATTTGAGTCCCGGCGCATTGTCCTATACAATAGATGCAGACAATGAGCGTGAAAAGGAGTTCGTTATGAAGAGATATATCATCGTAGGAGCAGGTATTTTAGGAGCCTCGACCGCTTACCATCTGATCAAAGAAGGGGCGGACGTCACTATTGTGGACCGGAAGGATGAGGGCCAGGCCACAGAAGCCGCTGCAGGCATTGTCTGTCCGTGGCTCGCACAGCGCCGGAATCAACGGTGGTACCGTCTCGTCAAAGGCGGCGCAAGGTATTATCCTGATTTGATCCAGCAGTTGGAAGCGGATGGCGAGCACGAGACCGGTTATAAAAAAGTGGGAGCGGTCAGCCTGCACACCAACCCGGAAAAACTGGAGAAGACCATTGAACGGGCGGAAAAACGGAGGGAGGATGCACCGGAAATTGGTGAAATCACACGACTTTCGCCGGAAGAAACACGCACCTATTTCCCTCTGTTATCAGAGGAAAGCTATGAAGCGGTTCATGTCAGTGGCGCGGCCCGTGTCAACGGCCGCGCGCTCCGTGACGCATTAATCCGAGCTTCAAAAAAGCGTGGAGCCGTCATGATGCATGGCGATGCCTCCCTCACTTTTGAAGGGGATACCGTGACAGGCGTGGAAGTGAACGGACGGAAGCTGGAAGCGGATGAAGTGATCGTCACCGCAGGCGCCTGGGCGAAGCCGTTGTTCCAGCCGCTCGGGATCCAGTTCCTTTCCCGTCCCCAGAAGGCACAGATTGTCCATTTGGATGTAGAAGGTACGGAAACCGCGGACTGGCCGGTAGTTATGCCGCCGAACAACCAATATATGTTGTCTTTTGGTGGGGGACGTATGATTGTTGGAGCCACGCACGAGACAGATGCCGGATTCGATCAGCGTCAGACAGCCGGAGGCCTTCATTATATTTTAGATAAGGCTCTGGAGGTGGCTCCTGGTCTTCAAGACAGTACTTTTGTGGAAAGCCGTGTCGGGTTCCGGCCGTTTACGCCGGGTTCTCTGCCGGTGTTTGGCCGGATTCCTGGATGGAAAGGCGTGCTGACGGCCAATGGTCTCGGGGCTTCCGGTCTTACCTCCGGCCCCTATCTTGGCGCAGAGCTTGCCAGGATGGCCCTCGGACGTGATACAGAATTGGATGCAGAAGACTACAGCGTGGCAGAAGCACTGGAAGAAGCGTAAAAGACCGTGTATTCAGTCAAAGTTGTCCGTATATCGTGTGGAGAGACATGTTCAGCGGGAGAACATTGAGCACAGCTTCGCAGACTCAATGGAACCTGTCGTTTGTGTGAGACAGGTCATGTTTGTGAACAAGCGCTGCTGAGGCTTTTAGAGGCGCTGGACAAGAACGTGGTTTCTTTACAAGTTGAAAAGACAGGGGACCAAGAGGTTCCCTGTCTTTTTTATCATTCCTGCTTGTTCGGATAGTCGCAGTATTCAATGATGGTGCCCTCGGTGTCGGCGGGATTCAGATAAATGAGCCGTCTTCCGTGCTTGTTTGTTCTCCGGGACCATTCCAGGGTGCGTATCCCTTGAGCATGAACCTCTTCTATGGCTTCATCCAGGTTCTCCACTTCGTAAGCTACGTGGTGGACGCCTTTGCCTTTCTGCTTAATGAAGCGGGCGATCGGCGAGGTGGTGTTATTCGTCGGCATCAGCAGTTCTGTGCGGCTGCCGTGCACATCCATCACAGCAATTTCACTTTCCACGCCTTCGGCTTCATTTCGATAGCGGTCAATCAGGGTTCCGCCTAAAACCTCTGTGTAGAATGTAATGCTTTCTTCAATAAGGCGTACGGCAACGCCGATATGGTCGAGTCTTTTTTCCAACATGGATTCTCCTTTACAATCTGCGTGCGTTTATTGTAGCACAGCTGCGGATGTGCGGCAGGCATCTGCCCTTTTTATCCGTTGTCCACTAAAACGTACAAGCTGATTTGGAAAAAATACATACTGTAGAGCAGGAGGTGAAAGTTCATGCCTGCCTGGATTAGTCACAGTATGAAAGTTCTGCTTTCCATCCTGCTGTTTATCTTTTCTACAGCGGTGCTGACAGCAGGACTCCTTTTCGCCTTTCTTACAGGATGGACATTCCTGAAGGGGGCGGGGGCGGCAGTGCTCCTCGTTTTCTGGCTGATCACTTTCGGGGTTCTCTCCCGCCGGCTGTACCACTATTTGTTTCACCCACCAGGGGAGGACCAATAAGAAAAAAGCTTGTAGAAAAACACCATGTTTTTCTACAAGCTTTTTCCATGTCTCCATCCTTCTTTTTGGACAGCCGAAAGGGACCCTGAATCAGGATCCCTTATTTCTTACTGATTTAACTGTTTTACGACTTCTTTGGCTGCGGCTTCTGTGGATTGAGGGTTCTGCCCGGTAACCAAGCGTCCGTCTACTTCTACATGCTCTGCCCAGTTGGCCCCATTTCGGACTTGTGCACCAAGTTCGCTCAGGCGGCTCTCCAATAGGAAAGGCATATGCTCATCAAGGCCTGTTTCTGCTTCTTCCGCGTCTGTAAAAGCACTGACGCGTTTCCCTTTTACGAGAGGGTCGCCGTTGGATAATGTGGCACCGACAAGGCCAGCGGGGCCGTGGCAGACCGCAGATACGACTTTTCCATCTTCATAAAATCCTCGAAGCAGTTTCTGCAGTTTTTCGTTATCTGGAAAATCAAACATCGTCCCGTGTCCGCCTGGGAGGAAGATGGCATCGTAATCGTCCGCTTCCACGTCGATCAGCGGGGTCGTATTTTCTAAATGAGGTTTGGTATCCAGGATTTCCTGTGGTTCGTCGTCACTGACACTGTTCGGATCGATCGGAATTCCGCCGCCATTTGGACTGGCGACAGTAATGTTGTAGCCATGCTTGTTAAATTCATTATAGGCTTCTCCGAATTCAGACAGCCAAAGACCTGTGGACTGTTCTTCCGTAATCGTGTCGTGGTTCGTGACGACCATTAGAACGTTTTTAGACATAAACGATTGTTCCTCCTTTATCGGTTCTACAGTAGAAATTCCCGGCAGGGGCGAAGAGTAAACGTCTCCCTCCATTGACAAAAGGAGTAGAGGGACATACGATGAATTTACATTTCTCTTCACTATGGTAAAGGAGGCAGCAGGATGGCTGACGAAAAGGAACAAACGGTGACAGAAGAGGACCAGAGCCCCCTGGATGAGGAGACGTTATTCGTCGTTTCCCAGACGTTTAAGGCATTGGGCGATCCAACGAGAATTCGTATCCTGCATTTGTTGTGCGAGAAGGAGATGTCTGTCAACCAAATTGCCGATCAATTGAACCTAAGACAGTCCACCGTGTCTCATCAGCTGCGTTTTTTAAAAAATTTAAGGCTCGTCAAATACAGAAGAGCAGGCACGACGATTTATTATTCCAACGATGATGACCATGTCATTGACCTTCTGCAGCAGACGATCAGCCATGCCAGGCATAATTGACAATTGTATGAAAATGGAATGTTTCTCCTTCAAACGATTCAGTTTCCCTGCCATACAGCAGAAAGGTTTCAATGTCTTTGAAGAACGGGTAAAGTACGTAGTAAGGTATGTACCCCATAAGCGGTAAATAGTGGGTCAGCTTCCGTTAATCCCACGGAGGAACCGTACATAGTTCACCTGTAAAAAGACGACGATAAAGTTATATAAAGAGTGAGGAAAATGAACATGAATCTTTCATTTGATCAAATCCCCCAATTGAATATAGAGGCCCTTTACGGACCAACTGAGCAAACGGTTTCCTCCCTCGCCTTTCATTCCGGACGTATACAGCCGGATGCCGCTTTTTTCTGTTTAAAAGGAGAAACCTTCGACGGCCATGAGTATGTTGAGGAGGCGGTTGCCGGCGGGGCGAATGTCATTATCGGGCATGAGGATGAACTGTTCCGGCGTATGAGTGAGGTCTATACGAGGACAACGTTTATTGTCACTTCCCATGTACGATCGGCCATGGCTGGTTTCTCCAAGTACTTTTATGGAGCAGCCGATGATGAGCTGAAGACGATTGGTGTCACTGGTACGAACGGTAAAACGACTGTAGCCGCCTACGTGCGGTCTCTGCTTACGCTTCTTGAACTTCCGGCAGGATCCATCGGAACGACAGGAATCTGGACATCCAGCAGAAAGCTCTCCTATAAAAAAAGTACGCCGACCACACCGGAATCAATGGATCTGCATCGCATTTTCCGTGACCTGCGTACCCACGGAGATGAAGCAGCCGTGATGGAAGTATCCTCCATTGCCCTGGATCAATCCCGTGTGGAAGGCATTCAGTTTGATGTGGCGATCCACACCAACTTTTCTGAGGAGCATTTGGAATACCACCATACCATCGACCACTACAGGGAGTGTAAAATGCGTCTCTTCAAACAGGCCGATCACCGCGTCGTGAATATCGATGACGACGGCATGGCCGCTGAACTTCTCGCAATGGGAAGGGAAGGGCTGCTGACGTACAGTATAGAAGGCCGTCCAGAGGCTGATATCAGAGCGGAAGACATTGAGGTGACAGAGGCGGGCTCCACCTTCACACTACAGGTGTACGGACGTTCGGAAAACGTACAGGTACCTGTGTACGGCACCTATAACGTCGCGAATGTTCTGTCTGCCATCGGCACAGCTCTTCACCTTGGATTCACCATCGATCACATCCTCTCCGTCCTCCCGGCCATGCAGGGACCGGAAGGACGCTTCCAAGTTATCGATACTCCAATGAATCAGAAGGTGATTCTTGATTACGCCCATACGCCTGTAGCTTTAAACCGTCTCCTGGAAGAAGTGAAAAAGCTGAGACACCGCCGTTTAATTGTCATGATTGCCGGGATCGGCATCCGTGATTTCAATAAAATGCCGAAGATGGCAGCGGCGATTGAAGGCCGGGCCGACGAAATCATCGTAACGGTCGACCATCCCGGCTACCACGATCCGCAGATTATCGTTGATCAAGTCTGCACAGGATTTTCCCATCCGGAATCTCCGCATGTCCATCAGACCCGCACGCGGGAGGAAGGCGTTCTGCGTTCCCTCGAGCTGGGGGGAGAAGGCGATATTATTCTTCTGACCAGCGGGTGCATCAATAATGCGCAGATGGTGAAGGGAGAGGAAATCCCTCATTCAGACGAGGCGATTATAGATAGCTTTTATGCCGGAGTGGCTCAATAAAAACATCCAGTTCCTGTTTGGGAACTGGATGTTTTTTTAATCAAACGTTTGTTCAACCAGTTCTGCGTACTCTTGAAAAAAGGGAGGAGCGTCCTGTTTGGAGAGACCATTGTACATAGCTGAAGCCACCGATTGATAATACCATTTCTGCTGGGAGTATCCCGCGTTGAAGTTATCCCACACCTTTTCCCCGAGGCGCTGCTGGGCCGTATGGATGGAGCGCAGGTTATCAAGCTTATCTGCTGCAATCAGGGACTTGATTTCCATACGGCCGTCCCGGACCACGTTGATGGTGTGCTGTTTGCGCTGCTGCCAGGGAAGCCGTTTGTCCTCCGTATGCGCCGCCACAAGCTCTGTCACCTGATCACCAAACTGCTTATGAATATCCTCAATGGTCACCTCTGTATCTTCTACGACATCATGGAGCCACCCTGCACAAATAAGTGCTTCAGAAGCTCCGCATCCTCTGAGGATTTCACTCACTCTCTGCGGGTGAACAATGTAAGGGTCAGCTGAGTTCTTCCGTTTCTGCCCTCTGTGGGCTCTGGCTGCCAGCCGTTCCGCCTGCTCAATCATGCTTTTCCTCCTTTTCTTTTGATCATAACAGAAGAACAAGGGCAGAATCATTGCAAAAACTGTCCAAGGTTGATTAAATAAGAATGGATATTATATAATTAGAAGGTTTAATCAACAGGTTGAAGGGGATGCTTTGTTAATGGAACTGATTGAAGTACAAGGACGACCACCTGAGAATCAAGAGCCCGTTGTTTTAATTATCGGGAAGATGGACGGCGTACACCTGGGGCATCAGTCGCTTCTACAGGAAGCAGAGAAGCTGGCCCGTCCGGAAGATAAGATTGCGGTTTATGGTTTTTCTGATCATCCCAAATGGGTGCTGCGCGGCGAGGAATCCTTTAAGTATGGGTTGTCTACACTTGAAGATAAACTGGCCCGTCTGGAACGGTTCGGGGTAGATCGTTACTATCACGTCCATTTTACAAAAGAATATGCAAAAACATCTCCCGATGAATTTGTACTGGAGCATTTGAACCGCTTGAATATCCAGCATGTGATTGTAGGAGAAGATTTCCGATTCGGAAAAGGCCGTGGTTCTGACGCGGAAGGACTGGCAGAGCTGTGCAGGGAAATCGGAGCCGGGGTATCGATTGTACCCGGTGTGATGCTTCATGATTCTAAAGTGAGCAGTACCGATATCCGCACGCATGTATCCAACGGAAGGATGGAAGCGGCCCAGGCGATGCTCGGGCGCCCTTATGAAGTTACAGGTTTCGTTGAAAAAGGGGAGCAGCTTGGACGCACGCTTGGTTATCCGACCCTGAATGTCGGAGGAATCGATGACTACATCAAAGCCAAGCCGGGCGTCTACCTCGGTCTTGTGAAGCTTGTACAGGATTCTCCTGAATACTATTACACATTAATCAGTGCCGGTTACCGCCCGACGGTAAACGGTGATTCTTATAAAGTCGAAGCTTACCTTCTGGATTTTTTCGGTGATCTCTACGACAGGAAAGTGACCGTTCAGTTTTTACGGCACTTGAGAGACGAGGAGAATTTTGACGGGGTCGATGCCCTTGTCACGCAGATGCAGAAGGATGAGCAGAAGGCCCGTCGAATTTTAGGCTTACCCGAATAATACACCTTAGAAAGGAGTACACCTGATGGGAATCGTTGTTGTTGAAGTATGTGACGGCAACTTGATCAATGAACTGGACATCGAAAGCATCATTGAATCCGAATATCCAGAAGTCGCTGTACTCATGAACGAATGTTTATCGTTCTGCGGCATGTGTGCCGTCCGCCCGTATGCCATTGTCAATAATCAGCGCGTTTTCGCAAAAACACCCGAAGACGCCCTGGAGAAAATCCGTACGAAGATTGAAGAAGAACTGGCCATTTACGCTGAATAAGGCAGGAGAGACTCATGGGGTTTTTTGATTCGTTGAAGAATAGTCTGCGCCTTCCAAAAAAAGAGGCGATGTTCCATTTGAATAGAAAAGGCATTACACAGACGATCGGTTATTTGTTTGTGCTTCTGTTTGCTTTGTTCCTGCCGGATATGGTTTTTTCGATTATGTATCTGGAGACGAGCGTTACAGAAGTATCCAGAGGAATGTACATCGTGCAGTTCCTCGTCTTTTATCCGCTGTTGATTGTCTTTTTAATCCTTGTCGGGGTTTCCATATTGGCTGGAGGTGCGCTCCTGCTTTGTAAGGCCCTTGAGAGGAAACTGAGCTACCAGCTGCTTTGGAAGCTGACCGCTTATGCTGCCACACTGCCGTTGATTCTCAGCGTCGTGCTGAAATATGCAGCGGTGCCCAACGTGATCAGTGCTCTTATTTTTTTCATTCTTTTCAGCTTTTATATGTACCGGATGATCATCATCTATCCAAAAGCACCTGTCCGTTCGTAGGACCGGTGCTTTTTTATGTTGCTTTTTTTAGATGAATTATTTAGAATGTTCCTAATTTAACAGGATGGAGGTTCTGCGAATGGGAGCACTCGTATTTCAATCGGATTTCGGACTCGGAGATGGTGCAGTGAGTGCCATGCACGGGGTGGCGCATGGAGTGGATGACTCGTTGAACATCTTTGATTTGACCCATGACATTCCACCTTTTCATATATGGGACGGCTCATACCGGCTGTGGCAGACGATGGGGTATTGGAGAACAGGAACAGTCTTTGTGTCTGTTGTGGATCCTGGCGTCGGATCTGCCCGAAGAAGCATCGGGGTCCGGACCGGGTCCGGCCATTATGTCATTACACCGGACAACGGAACGTTGACGCATATAATGGCGGCCGAAAGAATCGTCGAGGTCAGGGAGATTGACGAGCGGGTCAACCGTCTTCCGCGCTCCGGTGAATCGTTTACGTTCCATGGCCGGGACATTTACGCCTATACAGGAGCAAGATTGGCTTCCGGAGTGATTTCTTTTGAGGAAATCGGTCCTCCTCTTGATCCAGCGGAACTTGTGAAGCTCCCGGTGAAAGAGCCCGTGCTTAAGCCTGGGTCTGTATCGGGGATCCTGGATATCCTTGATGTGCGGTTTGGAAATGTATGGACCAACATTCCCCGTCGGTTATTCCTTCAGACAGGCGTCGATTACGGCAGTCAACTGGACGTGCAGATCACTCACAATGGCCAGGAGGTGTATCACAATACGGTGACGTTCGGCCGTTCTTTCGCAGCTACGCACATCGGAGAGCCTCTCCTATATGTGAATTCGCTCGATCATATGGCCGTCGCCATTAACCAAGGCTCCTTTTCCAAGGCGTATGGTATTCGGACAGGATCGAATTGGGAAATACAATTGAAAAAGCCGTGAGCAGATTAGAAGCCCGCATGAAAGCGTTATGATACACTACAATTTGAAATCCCTAAGCAGAAAAGGAGAATGACAATGAAGACGGTTACGCTACATAGGCAGATTGAAATGCCTCAGCTCGGTTTCGGTGTTTGGCAGGTAGAAGAAAAGGAAGCAGTGCCTGCGGTAACAAAAGCCATCGAAACAGGTTATCGTTCTATTGATACAGCAGCCATTTACGGCAACGAAAAGCAGGTCGGGGAAGCCATCCGCCAGAGTGGCGTTGCGCGCGATGAATTGTTCATTACGACAAAGGTATGGAATACAGATCAAGGGTACGACAATACATTGAAAGCTTTTGAAACTTCTCTTGATAAGCTTGGCCTCGACTATGTGGACCTTTATTTGATCCACTGGCCGACACCGGAATTCGATGAGTACGTTGAAACCTATAAAGCACTTGAGAAACTGTATAAAGACGGTAAGGTAAAAGCTATCGGAGTCTGTAACTTCGACATCGATCATCTGCAGCGTCTATTGGATGAATGCGATGTGAAGCCTGCAGTCAACCAGGTGGAATGCCATCCATATCTTGCACAGAATGAGCTGAAGGATTTCTGCCGTGATCATGGTATCCTCGTAGAAGCATGGAGCCCTCTCATGCAGGGGGGAGAAGTTCTGAAAAACGAAGATGTTCAGTCCATTGCCAAAAAGCATGGGAAAACACCAGCGCAGGTCATCATCCGCTGGCACCTGCAGAACGATACGGTTGTCATTCCGAAATCCGTGACACCATCCCGCATCGAAGAGAACTTTGATGTGTTTGACTTTGAATTGACGGCCGACGATATGGCGGCCATCAACAAATTGGACCGTGGAGAGCGTAAAGGTCCGAAGCCATCAGAAATGAATGTAAGATAATCATGAGGAAAGGGCTGCCGGACGCCGGCGGCCCTTTTTTTATTGGAAAAACAGAGGGATCGTTGATTACATTATTAACCTTTTCCATTATGGGGAAGATAGAACTATACCATTTTGTGAGAAGGAGTATGTTTATGATCATCCGCTTCGGCTATGTATCCCACGCTCTATCGCTGTGGGAGGCCGCGCCTGCAAAAACGATGACTTTTGCCCGCTACGAGAAACTTGGGCGGGAAGAAGCGTTGAAACAGCTTCATACGATTGCAGAAATGAATCTGCGCCGTACCATTCGGATTCTCCACTATAATGTGGCCCGGCAGATCCACCTATACCGGATGTCTTCCTCCTTAATTCCGCTTGCCACCCATGATGATGTGGAGTGGGACTATATTACACCCTTTGAGTATTTGTTCAGGGAAATCGGGGATATTGTCAGAAGGCACCGGATGAGGACGAGTTTCCACCCCAATCAATTTACGTTGTTTACCAGTGACAGGCCTGAAGTCACGATCAATGCCGTCAAGGATATGACCTATCATTACGCGATGCTGGAAGCGATGGGCCTGCATGAGGAAGCCCATATCAACCTTCACGTGGGCGGTGCCTACGGAAATAAAGCTAAAGCACTCGGCCGTTTTCACGAGAATATCAAGCAGCTCCCGGATCCAGTCAAACAGCAGATGACGCTTGAAAATGATGATAAAACCTACACCACATCGGAAACACTTGACGTGTGCGAAAAACACAACATTCCAATGATGTTCGATTATCATCACTATAGGGCCAATCATACAGATGAAGAATCACTGAAGGATCTCCTGCCCCGCTTTTTCCGGACGTGGGAAGGCATGCATGTGCCTCCGAAAATCCACATCTCCTCCCCGAAGTCGGAGAATGCTTTCCGTAGCCATTCGGATTATGTGGACGCTGATTTTATTCAGCCGCTTCTAAAGGAATTGAAAGCAATGAACCAGCCGGTCGATTTTATGATTGAAGCGAAAGGAAAAGATCTTGCTCTCATGAAACTGGTGGAGGACATGGCTGCTGTCAGAGGTGTGAAAAGGATAGAAGAGGCCGTGCTCGATCTATAAAACAGTCCTTTGCATGCTGCTTCTATCCGTTTATACCGAATTGCTTTTAAGATGAGCATTCACTGACAAGCGGTTCGTAAGCATTCATGCTGCGCAATCAAAAAAGAGATGCTCCTTTGCTTCGCAAAAGAGCATCTCTTTTTCTCCTCTATCTCTGTCAAAGTCTCCGGGTATTGGAGAGGGCTCTTACTTCAGAATTTTGGCTGCTTCCACAAAACGCTGGATGCCTGTGAATAGTTCTACGGCAAAGAACAACAGCGTTGACCAGAGCAGATAATCCGGAAACAACATCATAATGCTGAATAAAAGGAAGCCTTCTGTCCGTTCGGCCGCCCCTGCCTGATAATAGAAGGACTTCACCCCTGCTTTTTCAGACACAGCTCCAACGACAAGGAAAATCGTCATCGAAATAATGATGGAGGCGGTAAGAAGAAGAAGCGGCCACAGCACGTCCGGGTGCACGTAGGCGATCGCAAGAATGATTCCGACTTCGACGACCCGGTCGAACGTAATATCCATCACGGTGCCGAAGGGGGATGTTTTCGTGTGGCGGGCCATTGTCCCATCTACGGCATCGAGAAATCCGGAAAACCATAAAAGGACGACAGCAGCCACCGGATGGCCGAGCATGTAAAGGATACTGGTGCCCAGACCGATGAATAGAGCGGTGATGGTGATTTGATCGGCTGAACGGCCCTGTTTTAATAAATAGTGGGCGGTTTTATCAATGGAAGGCTGTACATATTTCCTGGCGTGGGTATCGAGCATGTGAACACCTGCTTTTCGTTGTTTTCCTGCGTGTTTATCCAATATCCTATCCTCTTAGACGATAGCATAATCAGGGCTGGGAAGAGAATTGAAAAGGTCCATGTGTAAGCTTTCTTACAATCGGAGGACAGCCCATAAAAAAAGCTGACGGGAAAAGTCCCCGTCAGCCGGCTTCCGTACAGGAAGGGTTCAGCTGGCATCTTCCTCTTCCTCAAACAAGGAGATGTTCCGTTTGGAGGTTTTCTTTTTATACACCCGGTTTACGTAGTCATCGGTCAGTGCCGCGATTTCCTTGTGCAGGAACAGGAGCGGGATGATATTCGCAAGAAGGACAAGGGCTAGAAGCAGATCAAGGAACTGCCATACAAACTGAAGGCCTCCGAGAGCTCCGACGAAGACGGCTAGAATATAAACGATTCTCATCCCTTTGGCCGCTTTCAGCCCATATAAGTATTCCGCCTGCTTCTCTCCGTAGAATACAAGAATTCCAATCGTTGTAATGACGAAAAAGAGCAGGAAGACACTGATGAAGCTTCCTCCGAACGCGTCGCCGAACTCACTGCCGATGGCGACGTTGATCATGTTGGAGGCGTCGCTGCCATCGACTTCTGTCCAGGCCCCTGTAACGAGCACGACAAGGCCGGAAACGGTACAGATCAGAATCGTATCTACGAAAACGCTGAAGATCCCCCACAGCGCCTGGCGGGAAGGGTGATCGGTCTGAGCAGCAGAATGGGCGATCGAAGCTGTCCCGAGTCCTGCTTCGTTGGAGTAAAGACCGCGCGCAATTCCCCAGCGGAGCGCCTGGGCTACGGCGGCCCCGGCAAATCCGCCCGTAGCGGAAACAGGGGTGAAGGCGTGCTGGAAAATAAGAGCAAAGACGGCAGGGATTTCACCCATGTTGGCAAAGATGACGTAAAAACAGACAGCAAGGTAAATCAGCACCATCCCCGGCACCATTTTATCGGTGACTTTGGCGATGCGCTGAATGCCACCAAATACCACGAGGGCAATAGCCACGCACATGATGGCGCCGGTAACTTCCACCGGCCACCCAAAGGCTCCTTCGGTCTGGGTGGCAATGGAATTGGACTGGACCATGACACTTGGTATCAGTTCAATCATAAGGAGAAAGGCAAAGGCGGTGGAGACCCATTTCCAGCCGAGTGCTTTTTTTATGTAATACTGCGGGCCGCCGACCCATACGTTCTTTTCATTCTTTTCCCTGTATTTCACCCCGAGAAGAATCTCGCTGTATTTTGTTGCCATTCCAATAAGCGCTACCACCCACATCCAGAAAAGTGCCCCCGGCCCACCGAGCGATATGGCTACCGGAACCCCTACGATATTTGTGGCGCCCGCTGTTGAGGCAAGGGCTGATGTGAACGCCTGGAAAGGAGTGATGCTTCCTTTCTGTTTGTTTTTCTTGAAAATCTGGCCCACGGTTTGATGGAGAACATGGCCGAAGAAGCGGAATTGAAAAAACTTGATGCGGAACGTGAGGAAGATCCCGCCGAGAATTAAAATAATAGCAAGAGGGTATGTCCATAAAAAGTTGGATACAGTGGCTAATGCATCTTTAAAGGCACTCCATAAATCTCCCAATAAAAGAAACTCCTTCCTATTTTTAAATGTTAATCATACATTCCCTTTACCATTTACTGTTAAACGGTGAATTACTCTACATGATGTGGAAGAACATGGATTCTAGTACAATGAAAAGAAAAGGAGGAGAAGCAGGATGAAAATCGGAGAAAATCAGTTTCATGAGCATCGTATGAGTAAGCTGGTGAAAGGGGCCGTCGTCCCTCGTCCCATCGCATGGGTGTCTTCTCTCAGCTCTGATGGTGTGGCCAATCTGGCTCCGTTCAGTTTTTTTACAGTGGCTTCCATGGACCCGGTCACGCTTTGTTTTTCCATTGGTGATGGAGCACGGGAGAAGGATACTCTTGTCAACATAAGGGAAACCGAAACCTTCATTATTAATCTTGTGACAGAACAACTGGCTGACCAAATGCACGAGAGCAGTAAAAATCACAGCCCGGATGTAGATGAGTTCCATGCCGCCGGCGTGGAGTCGGAACCCGGAGATTTTGTAAATGTTCCGAGAGTGAAGGAATCTCCTGTGCATATGGAGTGTGCGCTGTCACAGGTTGTAGAGGTGGGGTCCGGTCATTTAGTGCTCGGCCGTCTTGTTGGTTATCATGTGAAGGACGATGTCTATGTGGACGTGGATAAGATCGATCCCCATAAACTGAAACCTGTTGGAAGGATGGCAGGAGATTATACATACGTCCGGGAGTTTTATTCCCTGCCCACCCACGGAGAATAATGGACAAACATCGAGACGGCCGGGATTTCACCCGGCCGTCTTTTTTTATGATCCGGCAGCTAAAAGTGGGAAGTTGTTATTTTTTCAAACCGGGACTTCTCAAAATATGGAGTGACGTGTATACTACTGTATTAGTAGTAATAATACAGTTAATACAGAAGAGGCGGAGGTGGATCTATGTTTGAGCTGGATATCAGGAGCCGTAAGCCGATTTACGAGCAGCTGATCGACAAACTGAAGCAGCTGATTATTCACGATGTGCTTAAGGAGGATGAAAAGCTGCCTTCTGTGAGGGAACTGGCGCAGCAGTTGACGATCAACCCGAATACGATTCAAAAGGCATACCGGGAGCTCGAGTCCCAGGGCTACATTTACTCGTTGAAAGGGAAAGGAAGCTTTGTTCATCCTTCAAGTAAAAACGGACGGAAAGAGGAGCTGGAAAAAGTGAGGGAAGAGTTGAAGAAATTATTTGCAGAAGCGATGTATTTAGGTATGAGCCGGGAAGAGATTGCTGAACTTTTAAAGGATGTGGAAGGGGGAGAACGTCATGATTGATGTGAGAAACGTCGATAAATCGTTCGATAAACAACAGATTTTAACCAATGTCAGCTTTCATGTGAACAAGGGATCGATCTACGGGCTGCTTGGGTCCAACGGGGCCGGTAAAACGACGATGATGCGGATGCTCGCAGGAATCCTGCGGCAGGACGACGGTCAGGTCCATATTGACAATGCTGGAATTTATGAAAATACGAAAACAAAGCAGCGGCTCATTTTTCTGCCGGACCACCTGTATTTCCTTCCTCAATATACCATTCGGCAGATGGGGGACTATTATCGATCCTTGTTTCCCGGCTGGGATGAAGAGCGGTACGAAAAGCTGAGAACGCTGTTTAAGCTGGACGACAAGCAGAAGCTCAGCCGTTTTTCAAAAGGGATGCATAGACAGGCAGCGTTCTGGCTCGCATTGTCCACCGTGCCGGATGTATTGATTCTTGATGAGCCGTTTGACGGCCTGGATGCTGTCATGAGACAGAAAATCAGAAACTTGATTATCCAGGATGTGGCTGAACGTGAAATGACGGTTTTGATTTCTTCTCATAACCTGAAGGAAGTGGAGGATATCTGCGACCACGTCGGCATCCTGCATAAGGGCGAGATCCTGCTGGAACGTGATTTGGACGACTTGAAGGAAGACGTGCATAAAATTCAGGCCGCCTTCAAGGAGGATGCGTTCGATCCTGATGAAACAGATCTTGACGTCCTTCATGTAGAAAAACGGGGAAGCGTATATGTTCTTATCGTCCGCGGCACAGAGAAGGAAGTGGCACAGGAAATTCAGTCATGGCATCCTGTGGTTTATGACCGCCTGCCGTTAACGCTTGAGGAAATTTTCATTTATGAAATGGGAGGTGCCGGATATGCGTTCGAAAACATCCTTGTTTAATAAGGAAATATTCAAGCAGGATTTCAGAGCTGTAGGGTGGATCAGCATCGTCTATTTTCTTGGACTTTTCTTTCTCGTTCCGCTGCCGTTGTTTATGGATTTGAATACAGCCGCTCCTATGGCTTCACCGGTGGATAATGACGGAGGGCTCTTCGGTTCGATGTTCGCCTTTGTACTTCAAGCCGTTTTTCTATTGATTCTGCCTGTCTTGATGGCTGTCTTTTTATTCCGGTATCTCCAAACGAAGGATGCCTCGGACTTTGCTCATAGCTTACCGATCAGCCGCGGCAGGCTCTTGAACCATCATCTGGTGTCAGGGATTGTTCTGCTGCTCGTCCCGGTTCTCTTGAATTTCATCATTCTAGTTGTAACTTCACGGGTCGCGGACGTATCGGGTTATTTCACGATCGGAAATGCCGCCTACTGGCTCGCTGTTTTCTGTGTCATGTCCATCCTTTTATTTATGACCGGTGTCTTTGTAGGGACGCTGACCGGTTTATCCGCTGTCCATGCAGTAATTACGTATATTTTCCTGCTATTTCCTGCCGGGATGTACTTATTGATCAGCTATTACCTGGACATGACAGTCAATGGTTTTTCAGGCGTCATCGCTCAGGAAGAAACGATCCAGCATTTATCACCAATCACAGATGTGCTGACGGCGTCCTCTTCCGGTGGTGAAGTCTCCAATCTTCCATTATCCCAAGTTTCTTTATGGACGTACGGTTTGGCATCTGTCGTCATGTATGGCCTTTCTTATGTCATTTACCAAAGGCGTGCGTTGGAAACGGCCACAAAAGCTGTGACTGTACCAGCGCTGCGCCCTGTCTTCAAGTTTGGTGTCACCTTCTGCACCGCGCTGCTTGGAGGGATGTATTTCGGTCTCAGCCTGAGTTTGTACGGCTGGATGGTGTTTGGCTGGGTATTGGGCGGAACCTTCGGATATATGGCAGCAGCTATGCTGTTGGAAAAGACATGGCGTGTCTTCCATATCCGTCTCATGAAAAACTGGCTCATCTATACAGGAAGCGCAGGTGCTGTCCTGGCTCTCCTTCCGTTAGGCTGGCAGAGCTACGAAGCTTACATTCCGGAGCAGGAAAAGGTTGTGAAAGCTTATATCAGTGAGGGGTATGGTGAATACGAGCAGTACCAGAACGCCGAAACGCCGATCCCTTCTATCACTTCCGGAGAAGGAATTGAGTCGGTGCTGAATTTACATGAAGCCCTTGTCGAATACAGTGAACCTATGGAGATGGGAGAAGACTATTACTTTATCAACTATGAACTGGAAAACGGTCGGAAGGTCCAGCGGCAGTACCAGACGGGTGATCGAAGAATCGAAGCCGCCCGGCAGGCGGTTTATGAAACAGATGAAGGTAGAAACATCCGTTATCCAGCTATAACGCTGGAGAGTGGACAGGTGGACCGCATCCATCTTGATCCTAATGGGAAAGGAAGTCCGCATACAATCGTGGATGAGGAGAAAGTGACCGGCTTGTTGAAGGCTTTGAAAGAAGATCTGCGCAGCCAGTCTTATGAAGAGATGGCCCATCCAAGCGGCATGTATTCATGGATTTCCTTCCGTGTGAGGGACGAATCCAATGAAATCATAACCAATCCTTATCAAACGACCGTATATGAAGGATATGAACAAACGACGGCCTGGCTTAAAAAGGAAGGGTTATATGAGGACTTCATGGTCGGACCCGAGGACATTGCCGAAGCGGAAGTGTTTGAATGGCCGGAGGAACAGTTCGCCGAGGATTACCCGAGATTTATCTTTGATCGTTTATTGGAACAGGGCGTGGAGCCACTGGCCGTGGAAGGGAAAGAGAAAATAGAGCCTCTGCTTCAAGGCGGACACAATCAGGATGAGGGCGCCTATATAGTCGCCCTTTACTATGATGATACCAACAAAGACTATAATGAAATTGTGACGTTCACCAAAGAAAATGCTCCCGATTTCGTTCGTCAGCATTTTGAGTAAGGGGGAGATCCGGATGGATATTTATGAACTTTATGAGCGTTATCACCGGCGGGTCTTTTTCTCTGCATATAAAGTGGTGAATAACTACAGCCTTGCTGAAGATGTGGTGCAGGAAACGTACTTGAAAGCCTATCACAAACTGGATGAACTGACGGATGAGGAAAAAGCAGGGGCCTGGTTGTCGACGATTGCCGCAAGAAAAGCGGTCGATCTGCTGAGAAAAGAGCGGCGTGCCGTTGTAGTATCGCTTGAACATTTCCCGCTGCCCGATTCTTTATGTCAACAGGGCTCTCTCGTTGAAGCAACGTGTGAACGGCATCAGCTTGAGGAGGAGATCCTATCATCCATCGGCTTATTATCCCCTAAAATAAGGGAGGTTCTTCAGTTAAGCTTTCAGTACAGCATGAAGGAGAAGGAAATTGCGGACCTTCTGAACATAACCCAGAGCGCGGTGAAGTCGAGACTGCACCGCGGTCGTAAACAGTTAAAACAGAAATTCGAACAGAAGAAGCCGGTGGAAAAGACGGCATGAAAGATTTGTTCTGAAGATGGACTCCCTTCAGCTTGTAGAGGAACCTGTGCTTTTCTATTATCCCCATAAGTCCGGATCATTGGGTGACCTCGGACGCTCTCTGAGTACCATATGCTGTTTCTGAATAAACAAAGGCCGCCCCGGTTTCCGGGGCGGCCTTTGTCGTTCATTTTAAAACGATCTGATTAAAGAGCAGGGGTTGGAGTAGGTTCTGCATACCCGTTTTCATATGCTTCATCAATATCTGCACGGATGTCCTTGATTGATTTCCCCTGCTGATAATCGTTGATGGAAGAGGCAGCAATTTCAAGGCAGACCCCGCATTTCGTTCCGTGGTCATCCCACATGATCTTGCCGTCGTCATGATTTTCATGAACGAAGCAGTCGTAATTATCTTTATGGCCGGCGCTTTCTCCGCAGCCACAGTAACAAGGGATGTTTTCAAGCAGATCGCGGTGCTGGGCAGCAGCCAGGTAGATGTTCTGGACATTTTCAGGTTTTCCGTCCATGAAGTCTGGGAGGACATCCGCTGAAGCCGTTTCTTCACGTAGATCTCCGTTCGCATGTTCAACATGACTCTCTTCACTTTCCGATGCTCCACATCCTGTGAGGGACAGTCCGGATACGAGTATACCCACGATGAGTACATTTTTCAGCAAAACAAAGCACCCTCTTTATATAGATTATCTCTATCATAAAGAGGGCGCAGGAAAGATTCAATCGTTTTCAAAAAAATGACAGACGTTTATAGATTTATTTTCCGAAAGAAGAAAGGAATTTGACTCTATCGCCCATAGGCGGGACATTGTCATCCACAAGGGAAATCTCAAGAACAGCTGGTCCGCTGCTGTTCAAAACCTCTCCGAGTGTTTCTTCATTCACATCTTCCATGGAATGGACGGAAACGGACGGCACACCAAGAGAAGCGGCCATAGCCGTAATATTGACCGCTTCCTGACCAAACCGCTCATGCGCACGCTTATACTGCAGCGTATGCCCGTGATGGACCATGCCGAGCCGTGCATTATTCATCACGATAAACAATACGGGGATGTGGTATTCTTTGGCTGTCAGCAGTTCCATCCCGTGCATGAAGAAGCAGCCATCTCCGGTAAGGCTTACTACAGGTCTTTCCGGCTCTGCAAGCTTGGCACCGATGGCACTGCCGATGCCGCTTCCCATTGCTCCGAAATGGACATTGATATCAAAAGAATCTGTGGAACGGACGTTCATATAGTGAACGACATAAGCCATGAATTCTCCGATATCCACTGTATAGCGCGTATTCAAAGGGAGGAGCTTCTGCAGGGAGAGCAGCACGTTCCGGGAGTTATACTCCGATGTGATTTCCTGTGAGCGCTGTGGGAAGGCAGGCATTCGTTTCTGCCTGTGTCCAAGCTGGTTCAAAGCTGTAATCAAAGAAGATACCGTCACATTGATATCCCCGTGTACAGCCATGTCTACCGGATACTTCCGGTTGAAAACCGTAGCATCGTAATCAACCTGGATAAGCGTACGGTTGGCGGCCAGATTGGGATTCCAGTTGTTCGTAGCCGTTTCTCCGAGGCTCGACCCAAGCACAAGGATGGTTTCAGCTGCATTCGAATGAATGAATGCGGAAGCCTCTTCGTGCCCGGCAAATCCGAATATCCCTTTCAGAAGCGGATGATCATCCGGGATGAATCCCTTCGCCTGAGGGGTCGTGATAATCGGCCATTCCAGTGTTTCAGCCAGTTCCAGTACGTCTTCGACAGCCCCTCGGATCCCTTGGCCGGCGAAGATGAATCCACTCGTTCCGGCGAGTTTTTCAGCCGTTTCCTGGATTTTATCATCATCGGGAAGAAGGGGGACGCGTTCAGGAAAAGCCGGAAGAGCGGGGGGCATAACGGATGAAAGCTGAACGTCGATCGGCATAGCGATATGCACAGGGCCTGGAACACCGGTCAGGGCAATTTCCACCGCTTTATGAATTTCTGGAAGCAGGTCCTCTGCCCGGTCCACACGCTGGCTGTATTTTGTAACCGACTGATACAGAGGGTCCGCATGCAGTTCCTGGGACGCGTTCAATCCGACCGTATCCACAGGGACAGCTCCGGTGAGAAACAGGACAGGTAGGTGCTCCCGCATCGCATTCGCCGCTCCTGTCACCAGGTTTGTCCCTCCGGGTCCACTGCTTCCGATGCACACACTCAGCGAACCGGAATACTTAGCATAGGCTGCGGCCATATAGGAGGCTGCTCCTTCATGCTTAGCAATTACAGGTGTAATGGAAGGCGTATCATAAAGCTCATCAAAAAAGGCATTCACCGATCCAGCCGGAATTCCGAAAAT
Organism: Halobacillus sp. ABD4_316; assembly: GCF_056161385.1. Classification (NCBI taxonomy): domain Bacteria; kingdom Bacillati; phylum Bacillota; class Bacilli; order Caryophanales; family Bacillaceae; genus Halobacillus; species Halobacillus sp. ABD4_316. The sequence goes on along the minus strand of NZ_JBSWZA010000007.1, from coordinate 43,639 downwards.
ATAAGAGACATTTCCTGAAACTAAATAATCCAGTACAGCTCGAACAGATTTCATTTCGTTAGCTCCTTTGTGATTGTGATGGGACATACCGTTTCTCAAATTCAGATACAGGAAGAGGGCGGCTGTATAAATATCCTTGAATCCAGTAGCACCCGTGCCGGGCAAGGAAATCAGCCTGATCTCTGCTCTCGACCCCTTCTGCAATGACGTTCAGTTTCAGACTGTCAGCCAGAGTGATGATCGTTTTGATGATGGCGGCATTGTTCGCATTCGTTGTCATATGATCAATAAAGGATTTATCAATCTTAAGTGTATCCACCGGGAAATCCTTCAAATAGCCGAGAGAGGAATACCCCGTGCCAAAATCATCAATAGATATCTGCACACCCAGGTCCTTCAGTTCCCGGATCGTTTTAAGGGTTTGATTGGTATTGTTGACGATTAAATTTTCGGTCAGCTCCAATTCCAGCAGCTGTGGTGGAAGACCGGTCTCTTTAAGAATAGCAGCTACCTTGGACGCAAGATCGGTCTGCTGGAACTGCTGCGGCGACAGGTTGGCGGAGACGGCGAGCTGCGTGCACCCTTTGTCGTACCATTTTTTCATCTGACGGCAGGATTCTTTGATGACCCATTCCCCAAGGGCAGTAATCAACCCGGTTTCTTCCGCCAGCGGAATGAACCGGCCGGGGGAAAGCAGACCGAATTCCGGATGATTCCATCGGATCAGTGTTTCCGTGCCGATCAATTCATCGGAGCGGACGTCGAATTTGGGCTGATAATACAGTTCAAACTCTTCCCCGCGCTGGAGGGCTTTGAATAAGTCATTCTCCAGCTTGATCTGTTCAACCGAACGTTCTTCGATATCATTGGAAAAAAGCTGATACCGATTACCTGCGTAATCTTTCGCCTTATACATCGCTACATCGGCATGTTTGATCAGCGATTCGACATTGTCCCCATTCTCCGGATATAAGCTGATACCGATGCTGGTTTTTATGCTTACTTCCTGGGATTGAATCGTAAAGGGCGTATCGAAAGAAGCCAGTACCCGCTCTGCGCATGCGACAGCATCTTCTGTCCGGTCGATTTTAGGAAGAAGGATGATGAATTCGTCGCCTCCCTGTCTGGAAACCGTCGCCTCCTTCGGAATGGCATGCTCCAGACGCTGGGCGGCCTGCTGGAGCACCATATCCCCGAAGCTGTGTCCGAACGTATCATTGATTTTCTTGAATCGGTCGAGGTCCAGAAACAGAATGGCCAGCGATTTTCCTGTTAATTCTGCATAGCTGAGCGCCTGCTTCAGCCTGTCTCTGAACAGGACACGGTTCGGAATATTGGTGACGACATCGTAATAGGCATGGTACTTGATCTTTTCCTCCATCTGCTTGCGTGATGTCACATCTTTGAAGGTCACTACGTACCCGATGGTCTCATCGTTTTCCTGCTTAGGTGTAATGACATATTCGACAGGAAACGATCCGCCGTCTTTTTTTATGAAAAAGTGCTCCTGCCCGCTGTAAGTTTCCTTCCAGAGATAGAGATCCTTGAAGGAGTGGATGTCCACACTCGGATCTTCCCACTTGAAAATCCGTGCGTAGGACAAGCCTACTACATCGGTTTCATCGGCGTAACCGAGCAGACTGGTGGCAGAAGGGTTCGCAAAGGTGATATTTCCATCAAGATCGATGCCGAAAATCCCTTCGCCCGCTGAATTCAAGATCAAATCCTTTTCGCGGCTGATCTGCTTCAATTCTATGAAAGCTTCCTCCAGTTCCCGGTTTTTCTCTATTAATTCAGAGGTGCGGTCCTGGATGATAACCTCCTGCTTTTCTATATACAATAGATTGAATAAAACGGGGGCTGTGGTATCCACGATGGATTCAGCGAGCTGGCGGACAGAGGGGGTGAAACGGAAGTTCGTTTCAGTCAGATTGACGATGGCGATGGCTCCAAGGACTTCTCCAAGTGATACAAGAGGAATCATATACAGTCCTTTAATTCCAAACTCCCTGCAAATGTGCTTGTTGACGCGGTCATCTTCATACACATCCGGGACAAGCACGGACTTTTTCGTTTCAATCACTTCCTGAAAGATCAGGTCTTCCTTATGATCGAACCGTGTCTTTCGGTGAGTGGCGATCCAGTCTTCCTCGGTCCAATCACTATTTTTGTTCAGGCTCGCAGGCTTCAGGCGGTCTTCTGCTACAGGATCGATAAAATGGGCGCCGATGTTCTGGTTTCCAAGGACTTCCCCAAGGTAATAAAAACATTTATCAAGAGCTTCCTGCAGCGAAGAGCACAAAGATAAATCGCGTGTCACGTTAAGGAGAAGCTGCTTTTCTGAAATCAGTTTTTCTTTTCTTGTCAGGTTGTTGGCATTTCGCAGCGCTACAGCGGCCATGTGAATATAGGCTTTGACACTTTCAATCTCAGAGTCCGTCAAATCCATGGGGATCCCGTAGTCAAACAAGAAGACGAGTCCATACAATTCATCTTCATAGGAGATGGGAGCGACAAGCAGCGATTTGATTTTAAACGCCTGGACCGCCCGCTGGTCCGGGCGGTCATCCTTGGAAGTGTCTGGAATATAAATTGCTTCCCGTGTTTCAATCACTTCTTTGGCTAACAGATCCTGTTCCGGATCGACAATGTGCATATCCAATGTCATGCCGTTAATGGTATTGGGTTTTCCTACATACCCCTGGTACGTGCCGTCTTCCCGCGGCAGATAAATCCCCACGGAATCGCACCGCATGATTTCTTCTGATATGGCTGTTACTACATGCTCTAATACTTCGCGCAAATCCAGCTTGGTGTTGATCAGCTTGGTAATTTGAGCTAGTCGCGAATATCTGGTTTGCTCTTCAGCCATGCGTTTCCCTCCATAGTTTCATCTTTTGATAAAGTTCGACTATTATAGTGAACTTCCTGCATAAGATCCAAAGTTTTTTGAATAAGATCGAAAATAAAAGGCACAAAAGAAAGTCTTTTGTGCCTGGTTTCTATAACATATTGAGCACAGCTCCGGCAGCAACCCCGATGATAACGATGGCCCATGCCGGGACTTTAAAGAAATGAAGCAGGGAGAACAGGATGGCGGCGAGAGCGAAATCTTCTCCGCTTAAAATCGAGCTCTTAAGGACCGGATCATAAAAGGCAGCCAGCAGGATGCCGACGACGCTGGCGTTGACGCCTGTTAGAACCCCTTGGAAAGCCGGCCGCTTTCTAAGTTCGTTCAAGAACGGGAGCGCGGCTACAAGAAACAGGAAAGACGGAAGGAAAATCCCTGCCGTCGCGGCGACAGCTCCAGGTATTCCCTGAATCATCGTACCGAGATAGCTTGAAAACGTGAACAAAGGTCCGGGAACAGCCTGGGCCATTCCATATCCGGCCAGAAAATCACTGGCAAATAAAAGCCCGGTCGGAACAACTTCCCGTTCCAGCATCGGAAGGACGACATGACCACCCCCGAAAACAAGAGACCCGACCCGGAAGAATGTATCAAACAGCTGGATGAACAGATTGTCTGTATTCCTGGCCAGCACAGGCAGGAAAATAAGCAGGCCGACAAGAATGCTGAGGGACGCGATTCCTGCTTTTTTAGAAAAGGTGACAGGAAACGGCTGAATTTTAGATGGATTCAATCCGGAAAACATCTTCCATCCGAAGACGCCCGCAGCGAATATGATGACCAGCTGCATCCAGGCGGATGGATAAAGCAGCAGAATCAAGGCGGCTGCCAGGGCCATCGCAATTCTCGGCTTGTCCGGGGTCAGCTTTTTACCAAGGCCCATCAATGCATGCAGGACGACAGCTGCGGCAACGACTTTAAGGCTGTGGATGAAACCGGCATCTGCCAAGTCAAAGGATTGATAAAGCATAGCGAATAGAATAAGAACCAGAATGGACGGCATCGTAAAACCGAACCAGGAAATCAATCCTCCAATGAACCCTCCGCGCAGCATACCTATGGCAATCCCTACCTGACTGCTTGCCGGGCCGGGGAGAAATTGGCAGAGGGCAATGATATCAGCATAGGTTTTATCATCGAGCCACTTTTTACGATCGATGTATTCGTCCTTAAAATAGGCAAGGTGCGCGATAGGACCGCCGAAGGACGTGAAGCCGAGTTTTGTCGACGTGCGCAGAATTTCCAGCCAGTTACTTTTCTTTGATGGACTCATCTGAAATTTTCCTCCAATCTTTTCCTAAGATTTCTTCAGCAAGTTCCTGGACCTGCTGTTTTCCTTCTTTCAGCACCTGCTGCCCCTTACTTGTAATGACATAGTATTTGCGGATTTTCCCTTCTACCTTCTCCTCGTATTTTTCCAGCAGCTCATCCTTGTGCAGCTGCTTGAGCGTAGGGTAGAGGGTCCCCGGGCTGATGTCATAACCGTGGGAAGCAAGCTCCTCCATAAGAAACGCGCCGTATATCGGTTCTATACTGGCGTGATAGAGGATATGGATCTTAATCGAACCAAGAAAAAAATCTCTCAGCACATCGATCACCTCCATTATCAAAATCCGATATCATAATACGATAACGGTCTGGAGAAAGCAATGGAATACCTGTAACCTTTACAAAAGATTTACTTTTGCATTCTATTTCCGCCCTCCGTACAATGGGAGGTAAACACGTGTACGAACATATATGAAGCGGAGAAGGTGACAGAGATGGAAATGTATGATGTAACCATTATCGGCGGAGGTACGACGGGGATGTACGCCGCTTTTTATAGTGGGATGAGAGGGTTGAAGACGAAGGTGATGGAAGACCAGCCGGAAACAGGTGGCAAGGTTTCGTTCTTTTATCCGGAGAAACTAATTTATGATGTCGGCGGTTTTCCCGGGATTTCGGGAGAGAAACTTGCGGCAAATGTGGAAAAACAAGCACAGAGCATTCAACCGGCTCTTGTGACAGGGACGAAAGTAAAAGACCTTCAGAAACAGGAAGATGGGACGTTTCTTCTCGTGACCCATGATGGGTCCGCTCATTATACAAGGACCGTCCTGATCGCTTCCGGACTGGGGACTTTCCAAATGCAGCCTCTCCAGGTGAATGGCGCCGCTGCTTATGATGGCACACAGATCCACTACACGATAAAAAATAAGGAACAGTACAAAGGACTGAAAACCGCTGTTGTATCAGAAAACCGTGTCGGAATCGACTGGGCGCTTGCGCTGGAAGAATCCGCTGATGAAGTGACGCTGATCAATAGGGGGAGCGCCTTTAAAGCTGTTTATGAAAAGGATGAGGAAAAACTGCTGGCATCTTCTGTCCACGTCCAGTACGGCCGGACTGTTCAGCAGTTGAAAGAGGCAGACGGACAGATGACAGGGGTGATTCTGAGCGATGGTACAGAGCTTTCTCTTGATCACCTTCTCGTTTATGAAGGGCTGCAGATGGAGAAAAGTGTGTATGATCAGTGGGGAATCCATACCGATAAAGGACGGATTCCTGTAGAAACGGACATGTGTACCAATATTCCCGGAGTATTCGCAGCAGGGGATGCGGTGGTCTATCCGAGTAAAACGATGCTGATTGCTTCCGGATTCAATGAAGCAATGGCTGCCATCAACAGCGCTGCCATTTTCCTGGATCCTAAAGCGAAGACGCAGGTATACAGTACCGTCATTTATAAATACCGCGATGACAAATAAGTCGCGTCACAGGTCTTTTGTTCTGTAAAAACGGCCATTCGTGGACGAGCGCGGCAATCAAAGGATAAACCCGTACAGTGACTCAGAAATCTTGGTCTCTGTACGGGTTTTATATCGGTATAGAGCTTTTCCGCTTCGTTTTAATGAACGTTGAAGTAACGGGCTTCCGGATGGGCAAAGACCATCGCTGTTACGGAAGCTTCCGGTTCCATCATGCATTCCTCTGTCAGATCAATACCAATATCCTCTGGTTGAAGAAGTCGGAACAGCTTCTTCTGATCTTCAAGCTCTGGACACGCCGGGTAGCCGAAAGAATACCGCTGTCCCTGATATTTGGCTGAAAATCGTTCCTGCATTGTAAAGTCTGTCGCATCCGGGAATCCCCAGCGGTCACGCATTTCCTGGTGAATCTTTTCAGCCAGCGCTTCGGCTGTCTCCAGAGCCAGTGCCTGCAGCGCATGGCTCTCCAGGTACCGGCCGTTATTTTTCAGTTCCACGGACCGCTGTCTGATTCCTTTGCCTGCGGTAACTGAAAAAAAACCGACATAATCCATCTCTCCGCTTGAAACGGATCTTACATAGTCTGCCAGGCAGAGGAACGGTTCTTTCTGCTGCCTTGGAAACGTAAAGCGTTCCATGAGACGGGTTTGATCCCGGGGGTCGTAGATCAGGACATCATCGCCGTCGGACTGCGCGGGGAAAAACTGGTATAAGGCAGAAGGTTCGATCCAATTGTTTTGTTTGGCCTGCGTCAGCAGTTGATTGACGACTTCGTTTAAATGGACGGCTTTTTGATTTCCTTCTGCCAGCAGCTTCTCGAATCTACCCTTTAATCCGAGGTGGTGTCCAATCAACATCTGCTTATTGATATACGGTTCAACGTGTGCGACTGGGTGTCGGCTAATCAAATGCCGCTGAAAGTCATGTGGCTGGTAGACGGGTCCATTTGCAGCAACCGTTGAGACTGGGCGGACAGCCGTGGTTGTGCCTCCGCCTCTGTTTTTTTCCGGGGCTGGACGGTTCGATCGCTCGACTGCAGCTGCCTGTCTTTCAGCCTGTTCACTCAGAAACTGTTCCCTGGAGTCTTCACTGCTTAATTGATTGGATATAGCCAGCCCGTCCATGGCATCCTTGGCATATAAGACAGGCCCTCCATATTCCGGTGAAATTTTTGTATGGGTGAACTTCCGCGACAGGGCAGCGCCGCCGACAAGAATCGGCAGGTGGATGTTCTGCTGTTTCAAGTCCTGAGCGGTTAATACCATCTGCTGGGCAGACTTCACAAGAAGACCGGAGAGTCCGACAATGCTCGGTTTTTCTTGCTGTATCTGCTGAATCAGCTCTGCGGGTGTCACTTTGATTCCGAGGTCGACGACTTCAAAACCATTGTTGCTTAAGATGATTTCGACCAGGTTTTTGCCGATGTCATGAACATCTCCTTTGACTGTCGCAAGCAGAACCTTGCCTTTTTTATTGGAAGCATCCCCTTTTTTCATATGCGGCTCAAGGTAGGCGACGGAAGCCTTCATGACTTCGGCACTCTGCAGAACCTCAGCGACAATCAGCTGGTTATCATTGAACAAGCGGCCGACTTCAGCCATGCCGGTCATTAATGGACCGTTAATAATCGAAAGAGGTGTGTCATACTGTTGGAGGGCGAGGTTCAAATCAGGGATCAGCCCTTCCTTCGTACCTTCCACAACATAATGAGCGAGCCGCTCCTCAAGAGTCATGGTTGATGTCGGCGTTTTGGATTCCTTTTTCTTTCCGCGGTAAAAAGCTGTGAAATCTGCCAGTGTTGCGTCATTGGTATGAAACAGCAGTTCATCGGCGAGGGAGATTTCATCCCCGCCGATCGAGGCGTACCGCTCGAGCTTTTCCGTATTCACAATCGCGTAATCGAGACCCGCTTTTGTACAGTGATACAAATAGACAGCGTTCAGCACTTCCCGGCCGACTGGAGGAAGCCCGAAAGATACATTACTCACCCCGAGGACAGTCTGGCAGAGAGGAAGGTGCTGCTTCATCAACCGGATGCCTTCAATTGTCGCTTCTGCTGACCCGATATACTGCGCATCTCCGGTACCGACGGGGAAGACGAGAGGGTCAAAAATAATATCACGTGGGTTGATTTCGTATTCGTTTACGAGAATATCAAAGGAACGTTCGGCGATTTCCAGTTTCCGCTCTGCCGTAACGGCCATCCCCGTTTCATCAATCGTCCCGACAACAAGTGCCGCTCCGAACTGCTTAGCTAGGGGAAGCACCTCTTTGAAGCGCTCTACACCATCCTCCAGGTTGATGGAGTTAATGATCACTTTCCCCTGGGAAAAGGTAAGTGCTTTCCGGATGACGTGATAATCCGTGGAGTCGATTACCAGAGGCACCTTCACCTTATTGACGACCTGCTTCATGAAGGCTTCCATATCCTTGATTTCCTCCCGGTCCGGGTCGGCGAGACAGATATCGATGACCTGTGCTCCTTTTTTCACTTGGGCGCGGGCAATTTCCGACGCTTCCTCGTATTTTTCTTCTGCAATCAACCGTTTGAACTTTCTGGACCCGATTACGTTCGTCCGCTCCCCTACAAGGATCGGGCGGTCAGCGGGGTCATCATAAATCAACGGCTCGATTCCGGCTAGTGCGTGGGCATGGTCTTCCGGGGCGGTTCTTGGAGTGTACTCTTTGACGGCTTCCGCTATGGCACGAATGTGATCCGGCGTCGTGCCACAGCAGCCGCCGACAATATTCAACCATCCTTTTTCAGCAAAACCTGCCACTTTAGATGCGAGAGAAGCCGGGGTTTCATGATAATGTCCTTCTTCATCGGGCAGTCCTGCATTGGGGTAGCAGCTGACGGAGGTGGCAGCAAGATCCGAAAGAGAGCGCAGGTGATCCCGCATAAACTCCGGCCCTGTGGCGCAGTTCAACCCGACGACAGCCGGATTCATATGTTCCAGCGATAAATAAAAGGCTTCTATGCTTTGTCCGGCAAGGGTCGTTCCCATCGGCTCAATCGTACCGGAAATCATAAGGGGCAGCTCGATTCCGAGTGCATGACCGGCTCGTGTAATCCCGAGATAGGCCGCTTTGACATTCAGCATATCCTGGGACGTTTCCAACAACAGAAGGTCGACGTTTCCCCTCATTAATCCGCGTGCCTGTTCCTCATAGGTGTCCGCCAGCTGCTCGAATGTCGTCCCACCGGTGACGGATAAGGTTTTCGTCGTCGGCCCCATCGCTCCTGCAACAAAGCGGGGGTGATGTTCTGTGCTCATTCGTTCTGCAGCCGTTTTAGCGATTTGTGCTGCTTTGATATTGATTTCCTCAGCCAGGTGACCGAGATTGTATTCATCGAGGACAAGGCTCGTCGCACCAAACGTGTTGGTTTCGATAATGTCCGCTCCCGCTTCCATATACCGGGTGTGGATGGTATCAATCAACTCCGGGCAGGTGAGGTTCAAATATTCATTGCATCCGTCGTAGTCCTCGCCGCCAAAATCCTCAGGGCTCAGGCCGGCTTCCTGAAGCATCGTCCCCATGGCTCCGTCCAAAATGAGAATCCTCTTTTTCAGTTGTTCGTCAAACCATGTGGATGCCATCGGACATCTTCCTTTCCTGTTCCTTTGTTTTCTGTTTAATGTACTTCGTTAGTTCCACCGTCATCTCGTAGCGGAGGAACGGGGTGATCAAGTAAATGCCGTTAAACAGGTCAACCGCTGTATCGATGAGGGACTTTGCTATGCTGATGCCCTCGGCCTGTGCTTGTTTCCGGTCCTGTCCGGCTTTTTCCATTTTTTCCAGTATGGAAGGAGACAGGGTGATGCCGGGCACTTCATTGTGAAGGAATTCAGCATTGCGTGCGCTTGTCAACGGCATGATGCCGATGTAAAGAGGGGCTTCCACTTGTTTTGTCGCTTCATAGACTTCGAGAAGCTGCTCTTCGTTAAACACAGGCTGACTGATAAAGTAATCGGCGCCGGAGGTAATTTTCTTCTTCATTCTTCCGACGGCACGGTTCAAATTTCTTACATTCGGATTAAAGGCTGCAGCGACTGAGAATGATGTTTGGTTCCCGAGAGAATTTCCGGAAAAAGAAATGCCTCTGTTCATCTGCTTAATATAGTGAATGAGATCCAAAGATGACAAATCATAGACAGACGTCGCTCCAGGAAAATCCCCGATCTTCGTGGGATCGCCGGTGACCGCCAGGACTTGGCGGATGCCTTGTGTATGAAGACCCATCAAGTGGGACTGCAGACCGAGAAGATTGCGGTCCCGGCAGGCGATATGGACGAGTGGATCGACATCATATTTTTCTTTAATGATCGAAGCCATGACAGAGTTGCTGATTCGTGGAGAGGCTAGGGAGTTATCCGCAAGGGTGATCGAGTTAACACCAGCTTCCTGAAGCGCTTTGGACCCTTTAAGAAAACGATCGATGTTCAACTTTTTCGGGGGATCCAGTTCGACAATGATGGACCGGCCTTTCTTCGCCGCTTCATGGAGGTGTGGTCGTTGATCTTTAGTGGATTGGACGGCTGTTTCGGTCTTTTGTCGGACAACTACAATCTTTTCTTTGATCGGTGCTTTTCCTTTTACTTTGGATGCGATGGCTTCAATGTGCTCCGGTGTTGTGCCGCAGCACCCGCCGATGATCCGCGCCCCTTGGTCGTAAAGCGCCCGGGCGCTTTTTTGAAAGTAGGAGGGATCTGTCGCATAAACCAGTCTGCCATCCTGAAAGGCCGGCAGACTGGCATTCGGATAGACCGATAGAAAAGCTTTTTCGGGTAAGGGCACTTCTTCTAAGGACTGGATCATATGGTACGGGCCGAGACGGCAGTTGATGCCTGTCACGTCCGCTCCGATTTTTTCCAGATGAGTGAGCGCGTCAGGGAGTGGTGTACCATCCTGCAGCACCCCGGGTTCATGCATCGATACCTGGGCAATCAGAGGAAGGTCTGTTTCCTTCCGGGCGATCGACAGAATGGTGGAGAGTTCCTCTAGATCATAGAAGGTTTCAAAAAGAAGGCCGTCCACTTGTTCAAACAAAAGACAGTAGAGTTGTTCGCGGAAGCTTCGTTTTATTTCCTCAAGAGAAACAGCTTGTTTCTGAACCCCCCGGATGCCGCCGACCGTTCCGAGTACATACGCCTTGTCGCCGGCGGCATGTCTTGCGAGCTGGACAGCGGCTGTATTGATCTCCTTCACGTGATCCTCGAGGCCGTAACGGCCAAGCTTGATGTAATTGGCGCCGTACGTATTGGTTTGAATCAAATCGGCTCCTGCCTGGACGTAAGCGTCATGAACGCTTTTCACTTCTTCTGGATGCGAAAGGTTCAGTTCCTCGAAACACTGGTCGACCCCGTAGGAATAAAGAAGAGTTCCCATCGCCCCGTCTCCGACCAGTGTTTGTCTATGGAGGGCTTCACGTAATGTCATATACTCACCCTCTTGTCTTCAGTAGTCCGTTCGATTTGGTTCAAAGCCTGCGAAAAGTCTGCGATCAGGTCCTCCGGCTTTTCCAATCCGACCGATAAACGCAGCAGTCCGTCCGTGATGCCGCGTTTGGCCCGTTCCTCCTTAGGCATGGAGGCATGGGACATCCGCGCCGGGTACGATAAGATCGACTCGACAGCTCCAAGACTTACGGCATACACCGGAATTTCGACCGCTTTTGTGAATTGGCGGACCGCCTCCTCGTCACGGAGGCGGAACGATAGAACGGCTCCATACCCGTCGGATTGATACGTGTGGGTGGAATTCCCCGGATGACAGCGGAAGCCTGGGTAGTACACGTGCTCGACCAGAGGGTGACTGGATAAAGCTTCTGCGACTTTTGCCGCTGATTGAGATGATTGGGTGATTCGGCAGTGGAGTGTCTTCAGGCCGCGGAGCACGAGCCAGCAATCGTGTGCGCCCAGAATAGATCCGAAAGAATTCTGTAGAAAAGAAAGAGCCTCTGCGACATCTTCCCTGTTGGTCACAGCTAAGCCGGCAACGACATCACTGTGTCCGGCAATGAACTTCGTTGCACTATGGAGGACAAGATCGGCGCCAAGGTCGAGCGGACGCTGCAGGGCTGGTGTCATAAAGGTGTTATCGACAAAGGTGAGGCAGTTGTTCGCTTTGGCGAGTTTTGCCACTGCCCTTATATCAGTGATTTCAAGTGTTGGATTGGAAGGAGTTTCAATATATAACAGCTTCGTATTCGGCTTTATGGCTGTAGCCACTTCATGAAGATCGGTCATGTCAACAAAGGTGTGATCGATTCCAAAGCGGTGGAGAACATCGTGGATCATTCGGAAAGTCCCCCCGTATACGTCCTTGGTTATAACGATGTGATCCCCTTTGGATAAAAGCATGAACGCTGTGGAAATCGCTGCCATTCCGGAGGCGAAAGCAAAGCCTTTCGTGCCGTTTTCAAGGCCGGCGATCGTCTCTTCCAACGCTGTTCTTGTCGGGTTTCCCGACCGGCTGTAGTCGTAATCCCCCGGTGTGTCAAAATCCTGTTGGTGAAAGGTTGAGGCCTGTTGGATCGGGACACTCACCGCTCCGGTCTGCGGATCGAACTTCTGGTCGTTGTGAAGCAGGCGGGTCTGCAGGGAATGGGTATTCATTGGACGGATTCCTCCTTAGGTAATTGACTCAAAGTAGATTGAAGATCTCTCAAAAGATCATCGATGTGCTCCACGCCTACGGAAAAACGGAGCAGTTTATTGCACACGCCGTAGCGGACGCGTTCTTCTTCAGGGATATCGGCGTGGGTCTGGGTGGCGGGGTAGGTGATGAAGCTTTCCACACCTCCGAGACTTTCCGCGAAAGTGATTAAATTCAATCCTCTTAGAAAAGGATCGATCCAGGCTTCTTCCTTTAGTCGGAAGGACACCATGCCGCCTTTTCCTGGGTAGAAAATATCACTCACACATGGATGATCCTCCAGGAATTGAACGACGGCTTTCGCGTTGCCTTCATGCTGCCTCATTCGTAGAGGCAGGGTTTTCATGCCGCGCATGACGAGCCAGGAGTCAAACGGCGACAGGACAGCTCCGGATGTATTTTGATGAAAAGCGAGCTTTTCGCTGATGTCTGCGCCTTTACTGACAAGCAGTCCGGCCAGAACATCGTTATGTCCGGCCAGGTATTTCGTCGCGCTGTGAATGACGACGTCCGCTCCTTCCTTCAGCGGCTGCTGGAGAACTGGTGTATAAAGGGTGTTGTCGACTATCAGCAGGAGGTCTTGTTTTTCTGCTAGTCCGGCCATCTGCCTGATGTCGGTTTGGTGCATGAGCGGATTTGTCGGAGTTTCAATGTAAACGGCTTTCGTACGTTCGGTCACATAAGAAGGCAGGTCATTCAGCTTTTCGTTTTCCAGGTAGGTAAACTGCAGACGGTAACGCTCCTTCATATGTTCAAATAAGCGGTAGGTCCCTCCATATAAATCTTCGGATACGAGAATTTCATCTCCTTCGCGGAAAAGAGAGAGGACGGTCTGGATGGCGGACATTCCGGAACTGAAGGCAAAACCTGCATCACCTTCTTCGATATCGGCGATGGAGGCTTCCAGGATTTTTCTTGTCGGGTTGCCCGTCCGCGTATAATCAAACCCTGTAGATTCCCCGAGCCCTGGGTGCCGGTAAGGGGTGGAAAAGTAAACCGGTGGGTTGATCGCTCCATACGGTTCGTTCCGCTGGTTTCCTGTCTGGACGAATTTTGTTTCCGTGTGACACATAAAAATACTCCTTTCGTTTATGAACCGATCAAGAGAGGAAGCAGTGTGAAAACAAAAAGGACGCCTTCTCTAAGAAGAAGGCGTCCTGGATATCCAAGGCTTCTTCTTATCTTTCAAGTTGATCAACAACTTGCTGGAGTTAGCACCCTTCTGGTCGATACCAGGGGTTGCTGAGGCTTCACAGGGCCAGTCCCTCTGCCTCTCTTGATAAGAATATAATTGTAAGTTCATGTAAATGTTGATGACTACTCTACACTACTCAGAAAGTTTTGACAATATGCATGCGGAAGATTTTCCAATTTTTAATCGGAACGTCCTGATTTTATCCGTATTCCTTTTGGTGGGCCCGTTTTTTCTCAAGGTATTCTTCATCTTCGCGGACTTTGATCCATTTCTCTTCGAAAATCCGGGCTGATTCTGCTTTTTCCTCATCTATATCCCGGTCATTGATATCTCCATCGTCATCGTATTTTTTTCCGCCTTTATAATTGGCGTACCGTCGCGAGCGTGTATACCCCATCTGGAGGAATTTACGGGCCATATCCATGCCGACAAAATCATCGTTTTTCTTATACTCTTCGAACATGGCGTAGATTTTTTCTGACGACTCTTTTGCGATCTCAGGTGTTTTGAAGCGCCAGTGCTGCAGAATTTCACTTTTGTAGGGCTCGACGAGAAGCACCCCCTGTTCTCCGCGCCCGACGCGGTATTTTCCGGGTTCTTCTCTGAAATCAATGGAATCAAAATCCAGATCGTAATCAAAAGGCATGGTCCTTCGTCCTTTCTGTATTTTCTATGCCGAACATATTTAATTTCAGGTCCCTGGACATTTTTTTGATCAAAGCGCCGCCGGCTGTACTGTTTCCCTTTTCATCAATGGCAGGGCCGACGACACCGATGCCCATTCTTCCAGGAACCGTACCGATGATGCTCCCGGATACTCCGCTTTTACACGGGAATCCAGCTTCGACTGCGTAGTGACCGGAGGAGTTGTACATCCCGGAGGTCATCATGATGGCTTTTACGGTTCTTAGGTGGTGGGCAGGAATCAAGCTTTCTTCCGTATCTGGATCGAGACCGCCTTTAGCAAGGAACAAGCCGACCCGGGCAAAGTCATGACAGCACATCATGACTGAATTCATACGATAGTATAAATCCAGCGCTTCTTCCACATCGGTCACAAGGGTTCCTGTGCTGTGCATAAAGTAGGCGAGGGAACGGTTGCGCGAGCCGTTCGCCTTTTCTGCTTCGTACATCTCACCGCTCATTTCTAGATGATCGTTGCTGGTGATTTTCTTTAAGAAATTCATGTAGCGGTCGAACCGGTTTTCCACGCTCTGTCCTTTAATAAGGGAAGCTGTAGCGATGGCGCCCGCGTTAATCATCGGATTGAAAGGCTTGCTTGTGTCATAGGATTCCAGCTGGCTGATGGAATTGAAGAAATCTCCCATCGGCTCCATTCCTACAGTTTGAAAAACACGGTCCTTTCCGAAGTCCTGGAGAGCAAGCATCAAGCTGATGACTTTTGAGGTACTCTGCATCGGAATGTATTTATCATGATCCCCGGCGCTGTAACTCGAGCCGTCTGTCGTGATGATGCTGACGCCGAGGTAGTCTTTATTTGCCTCCCCGTAATCAGGAAGGTTCATATTCACCTTTCCTTGAGAAGCATAGGGACGGCTGTCTTCAATGGCTTCTTCCAAATAGGAGTTCGATAGTTCTGTCATAGCGTTTCTCCTTTTTTGTAGTTCAGTACCCTTTTACAGAAAGTGGGTAAACAAAAAAGAGCAGCCATCCCCGCAGGGAAGTGGCTGCATGTGCTTACTGCTGCTTTAAGTAGCGCCGGTCTTTCAGGAACAACCTCCAGAATAAATAGAAGGCTGGAATCAAAATTCCGAACCCGACGGCGTAAACGATCAGCATCGGATAGAAGGTGGACGCGTTGGTGAACCCATCGCTGACTGTTAAATCCGGGTAAATCAAGTACGGCAGGTGGGCGGATCCGTAGGCATAAATAGCGAATCCGTACTGCAGCACGATCATGATGACGGCAGGTCGGGCCCGTCCCTTTCTTCCGTCCGGTTTTTTCAAAAACAAAAGAACATAGCCGATCAGGAAAAACAATAAGGAAAGACCGAAGATGAGCCAGTTCTGCTCAATATTATCAACGATCCAACCAGCTTCTTCAGGAAACGTTCCAATGGTCAGCATAGCGACGGCGATGCTGACAGGTCCGAGCCAAAGAGCATGTTTCCGGAAGGTATCATACGCGTCCCAATCTTCGGCTTCCTTGGCATAATCCATTAAGAAGACGGAAGAAATGAACAGTTCTGTCGAAAGGCCGAACAATACGTGCATGTACAGCGTCGGATGGGTCAGAAGATCTCCGTATTCCAACCGTGGATAATCATCTTCGAAACTGATGAACCCACCGAGGGTGATCGGGAGAATACTAACGAGCAGGGCAGGAATGATCAGCCCTGTGACCCCGGAGGTGACACGAAGGAGTCCGACAAATTTCCCAGCATAGTGCTGGAACACCATAAAGGTGGTGCGGATCGTCAGGAGCAGCAGTCCGAGCGCGACAGGAACAAGCAGGACACTGCTCAGAAGCGTCGTTGCATAAGGGAAAAACGTGACCACAGATACGACGAAGATGACGAGGAATACATTGGTGACCTCCCACGTCGGAGATAAAAAGCGGTTCGCAATCTGGGAGGCGCTTTTCTCTTCACTTTTTCCATAAATCATCCCCCAGAACCCTGCTCCAAAATCAAGAGAGCCAAGCATTGCGTAAATGAACAGCAGGCTCCACAAAATGGTGACGGCCAGTGTTGAAGCTTCCATGAAATGTTCTTCCTTTCTCTGCCTTTATTGAGAGCTCAAGTCCCGGCTGACAGGGTTTCTCTTGAAATAGAACCGGAGGACGAATCCTGTGACGAACAACAGAGTGATGTACAAACCCATGAACAAGTAAAAGAGAAAACCGACACTTTTGGATTTTGTTGCAGCTTCCCCTGTTCTCAGGACATCTGTAATCGTCCACGGCTGACGCCCGATACAGCTGAAGCACCAGCCGGCTTCAATCGCCAGCAGAGCCAGCGGGCCGCTGACGACAAGGATGGCGAGAATCCATCCGGGAAACTCTTTTTTAAGAACAAGTTTCCAGAACAAGGCGGCAAAAGCGACGGCAATCAGGACGGTACCGATGCCGACCATGACATTGAACAGAATATGGACATACAAGGGCGGCCACAGCTCCTGCGGGTATTCATTCAGACCGATCACTTCGGTATCAAACCGGTCACCAGCAAGGAAGCTCAGTCCGTATGGAATTTCAATGGCGTACTTCACCCGCTGGTCCTCGAGGGATGTGTAGCCTCCGACAGAAAGCGGGGCATAACGCTGAGTTTCGAACAGCCCTTCGGCAGCTGCCAGTTTTCTTGGGTTGTATTCATGCAGCATTTGAGCGGTTTCGTGGCCGTTGATCGCTGTTCCCAAAGACATCAACGCGCCGAAATAAAGGGCGATCATCAACGCTTTTTTATGGTAGGCCCGCTCCTGATCAGTGATTTTTGATTTCATCAAGCGGAGGGCGGCTACGGAAGCCACAAGAAAAGCCACCGTCATGTAGGCGGAAAGGGTAACGTGAATGGCGGTGACGCCGAAGCTCGGGTTGAAAAAGGCCGCCCACGTATCGATGTCTGTAATCTCCCCGTCCGGCAGCATCCGGAATCCCGCCGGGGTGTTCATCCAGGCATGCACATCCGTAATCAGTATGGCCGACGCAGTCGCTCCAAGAGCAACAGAGATGATGCTCACAAGACGGAGCGTCGGCGGCAGGCGGTCCGCCGCATATAAATAAATCGACATGAAAACCGCTTCAATCAGGAAAGCGAAAATCTCCATCTGGAACGGCAGGGCGATGACTTGGCCGACGATTTCCATGAAATCAGGAAACAGCAGGGAAATCATTACGCCGACAATTGTTCCGGATGCGATCGATACAGCAAGCAGGATGGCGAAAGCCTTCGTCCATCTTCGCGCCAGCAGGGCATAATCGCTGTCTTTTTTAATGAAATACATAACTTCCGCAATAATGATCATCACGGGAAGCCCTACACCGATAGTGGCGTAGATGATATGGAAGCCCAGGGAAGTTCCGAAAAGGGCACGGGCCATGACGACGATATCCATTTGATTTCCCACCTCACAACAAGTTTCAATATCCTTTGGTTATTCTTCCTATGAGGTGGAGGATTATTCGTTAGCAGGAACCTTTTTCTACAAGAACCATATACTCGTCGATGGAAAAGTGTTCAATACCTGAATCTGATGATGTAATCGAAAAGTAGGCTTTCGTATGGCTGTCGGCCGATAATAAATCCTGTTCTATGGCGTGCTGTTCTGCTGGAGAAGGCTGGGTGCGGGCCACCCACGACGAAAAGGGGAGGGTCTTCTGTCGTTTCAAGTGTTTCTTCACAATCAGCGATTGGTCGTTGAATAAGGCTTCCCATTCCGATACCTTCAAGGCGCGGACGTGGCTGGGGTCCCTCCTTTTTTCAAGAGCGTTGTAAAAATGGTCAAGCCGATCATCTTCAGGGGCTGTGTTATCGATCATGAGGAAGCGGCCGCCAGGTTTCAGGACGCGGGAGACTTCCGATACAAAGGTATCGGGTTCAGGAAAGTGGTGGGGAGCAATCCGGCAGGTGACCGCATCGAAGTAATCGTCAAGAAAAGGAAGCTCTTCAGCATCCGCTATAATGAACGCGATATTGGCCATGCCGGGAAGATGGGCGGCTGTGTTCTGAAGCATTTCCTTTGTCAGATCCGCCGCGTAGACACGGTTCACGAACGGCTGCACGGCCTTGGCCACATGACCGCCGCCTGTAGCTGTATCCAGCACCCTCCAGTGTTTTTCCGGCTTCAGCCATTCGACCAACAGTCTCAAATCATCAGGGTTGTTATGGGTGGTGCATTGGACATAGGCCTCTTTGTTTTTTGAGAAAGTTTCCTGTACACGCCGTTTCTGTTCGTTTTTCATCACAGACACCCTTCCTTCAATGGAGTTGTTTATAGTGTAATCCGAAGCTTTGGTTTTGGATAATACCAATCTTTGATCTGCCGTGATCACCAGAACAAATCAAAGATCCAATCGTAAAAAGTGACAGAAAATCAGTGGGGGTGTAAAGTGAAATCCACACGTATAATCCGAGAGGGAATGGGCGAAGATGGGGGTAAGAAACTTTTTGACATCCCTGACGTTCCATTGTACGATTAGAGAAGATACGTATAGTTTCATTGACGGGAAGAGTAAATCGATCACCTGACCTGTAGAGAGTCGCTGGCTGGTGGAAAGCGACGGCGGAATCGGTTGAAGATCATCCCTGAGAAGTTCTGCTGAAATGATTGAGAGTAGGTGGAACCGGCTGACGTCCGTTATCCGTTTTTTACCGAGTGCCGTGCGGCTGAACCTGCACGGAATATGGGTGGTACCGCGGAATGAACATCCGTCCCTGTTTTCATACAGGGGCGGATTTTTTGTTTTTTTCAGGGGAACTGTATCCAGTTGTGTCCCATGTGATTATCTATACAAAATAAAAGGGTAAGAGGTGGAAGAAATGCGCAGTGTCAATACGAAGGAAGTGGCTTTAGACCGCGAGAATCGTGTCAAAGATTACTGGAAACAAGAAGATGTCTTCCGACGCTCCATGAATGAGCGCGAAGGCGCAGAAACTTTCGTTTTTTATGAAGGACCTCCGACAGCGAACGGACTTCCGCACGCGGGTCACGTCCTCGGCCGGGTCATCAAGGACTTTGTGGGCCGTTACAAAACGATGCAGGGCTATCAGGTGCTGCGTAAGGGCGGCTGGGATACCCATGGTCTTCCGGTTGAACTGGAAGTTGAAAAGCAGCTCGGCATTTCCGGAAAGCAGCAGATCGAGGAATATGGTGTAGAGAAGTTCATCGAGAAGTGTAAGGAAAGTGTCTTCAACTATGAAAAAGAGTGGCGTGAATTCACGGAATCCATCGGGTACTGGCTCGATATGGATGATCCGTATGTAACGCTTCAGGACCGTTATATTGAAAGCGTCTGGTACATCCTGAGTGACCTTCATAAGCGCAACCTGCTATCCAAGGGTCACCGGGTTACTCCGTACTGCCCGAGCTGTCAGACAACCTTGAGCTCCCACGAAGTGGCTCAAGGCTATGAAGATGTGAAAGACTTGTCCGCGACAGCGAAGTTCAAGGTCAAAGGGACAGAGAATGAGTTCTTCCTTGGCTGGACGACGACGCCTTGGACACTGCCGGCCAACGTTACCCTGGCTGTCCATGCAGATCTCGATTACATCAAAGCAGAAAAAGACGGCGAAGTTTACATCGTTGCTGAAGCTCTTGCTGAGAAAAATCTTGGCGAAGATTATACGGTCGTATCCAAGCATAAAGGAAGCGAGTTCAGCGGTGTATCCTATGAAGCACCATTCCCGTTTGTAAAGCCTGAGCGTGGTCATTTCGTTGTCGAAGCAGATTTCGTCAACGCCGAAAGCGGTACGGGTGTTGTTCACATCGCACCTGCCTACGGGGAAGATGACTACAACCTCGTAAAAGAACACAATCTTTCCTTCTTTAACGTTGTAGACGGACAGGGACGCTACACAGCAGATATCCCTCCATTCGAAGGCCGTTTCGTGAAAGACTGTGATGTAGATATCGTGAAGTACCTGGCTAATGAAGGTCTTCTTTTCCATAAAGAAAAATATGAGCACAGCTATCCACACTGCTGGCGCTGTGATTCACCACTGCTTTATTACGCAATCGAAAGCTGGTTCATCAAAACGACAGAGCTGAAGGATCAATTCCTTGCCAACAACCAGCAGGTCGACTGGCATCCGGATCACATCAAAGACGGACGCTTCGGAAACTTCCTCGAGAATATGGTCGACTGGAACATCGGTCGGAACCGTTTCTGGGGAACACCGCTGCCGATCTGGATGTGTAATTCCTGTGACCACCAATACGCTCCGCACAGTAAAGCGGACCTTCAGGAAAAAGCGATCGGAGATATCGGAGACGTTGAGCTGCACAAGCCTTACGTCGACCGTGTTCAGGTTTCCTGTGAAAAATGTGGCGGCACGATGGACCGTGTGCCGGAAGTCATTGACGTCTGGTTCGATTCCGGTTCCATGCCGTTTGCCCAGCAGCATTACCCGTTCGAAAACCAGGAGCAGTTTGAAAAGCAGTTCCCGGCTGATGTGATCTGTGAAGGAATTGACCAGACACGTGGCTGGTTCTACAGCCTGCTTGCGGTTTCTACGCTGTTCACAGGCAAAGCACCGTATAAGCGCGTCCTTTCCACCGGCCACATTCTTGATGAAGAAGGCCGTAAAATGTCGAAGAGTAAGGGAAATGCCCTTAATCCGACAGACATCGTCAATAAGTTCGGTGCCGATCCGTTCCGCTGGGCGCTTCTTGCGGACAGTGCCCCTTGGAACAACAAACGTTTCTCTGAGCGTGTCGTGATTGAAGCCAAGTCCAAAGTCATTGATACCCTTGTGAACACGCACGGTTTCTATACGCTGTACGCGAATATCGACGGCTACACGTTCAATAAGGATGAAACCGGGGAGAAGACGCTGCTTGACCGCTGGGTCCTTTCCCGTTTGAACAGTGTGACAGCTGTCGTGGAAGAAGCCCTTGAGGATTACGACTTCACCAAAGGAGCGAAGGCTCTTGAGAAATATATCGATGAAGTGAGTAACTGGTACATCCGCCGCTCCCGTGACCGTTTCTGGGAAGAAGGCATGACCGAGTCCAAAAAAGCGGCCTACCATACGCTTCATGAAGTGCTGACGCAGCTGAGCCAGTTGATGGCTCCGTTCACACCGTTCCTGGCTGAGGATATCTACCAGAACTTGACGGGTGAAAGTGTGCACCTGGCCCACTTCCCGAAAGTGGACGATGCTGTCGTCAATAAACAGCTGGAAAAAGATATGGACGCTGTCCTGCAGGTGGTCGAGCTTGCCCGTGGTGTGCGTAATACAGAAGCGATCAAGACGAAACAGCCGCTCTCTGAGCTTGTCGTCATTCCGGTCAACCCGGATCTGGGCAAGGCGCTGGAGGAATACAGCAGCATCATCCGTGATGAGATCAACGTCAAAGAAGTTGTTGTTAAGCAGTCTTCCGAGGATCTTGTCCGTTATGAAGTGAAGCTGAACTTCCGCGCAGCCGGCCCGGTACTTGGTAAGAATGTCGGTCTCGTCAAAGGCTATCTGGAAAAGCTGTCGGAAGAAGAAGCCGCAACCGTTGTCCAAAATGAAAAAGCAGTCGTGCCAACAGCCGATGGTGAGGTTGAAGTACCGATGGATCTGTTGAACGTGGAACGTGTGGCCGACGCCGGCCTGTCCATGGGGTCCAACCAGGACTTCCACGTCGTTCTTGATACATCCATCACAGAAGAGCTCCGCCTTGAGGGCCTTGCCCGTGAAGTGATTCGTGTGATTCAGGATGAGCGGAAGCAGCAGGACCTGCCGATCGATCTTCGTGTCGACATCGCTCTTGCCGGTGATGAAGAAGTACAGGAAGCCATTAAGCAGAACGAACAGCTGATTCGTGAGAATGTCCTCGTTAAGGAGCTCACGGTCGGCGAAAAAGAGGAAATGAAAGAGTATACCGTTGGTGATCATACACTGAAACTGGCTCTTACACAGTAAGGATGGAAAGTCCCGGCTCCGGCCGGGGCTTTTTTGCCGTTCCGGTGTTTTGACTTTTTTTGCAGGATGTCCCAAAATAAGAAGCAGATGAAGAGGTGAAATCATGGCAGAAAAGGTATCAAGCACACGATGGTTTGGGATGGCTGTTCAGGCCCTTGTCGTCCTTGCTGAAAATGAAGGACTCTGCCCGAGTGGAAAGCTTGCCGAAAAGCTGGAATCCAAATCTGTGTTCTTAAGAAAGATCCTCCGTCACTTAGTGAAGGCGGGATTGATTCACGCCAAAGAAGGTAGAGAAGGGGGCTATTCCTTAGTGAAAGACCCCGAAGATATAAAGCTGTCAGAAGTCTATGAAGCAATGAGAGCGGAAACTTTTCCGAAGGGTTTCTTTAATGTCGGAGGCAAAGAATGCTTTGCGCCTTCTACAAGGGAATCCTTGATTGAACTCCGTAATGATATGGAAAGCTGGGTTGTAGCCGGGCTTGAAGAGAAAACCATTGCCGACCTGATTCAAAAGGAATCGTAATGTTGTTTTAGACGGACTGTCGAGAGAATTCTCGGCAGTCCTTTTTTTCTGTAAAATCCGAGATGTTTTTTGTATGGAAAATGGACGACCTTTTATTCAACAAAGGGCACCCTCAAATTCAGCTCATGATTAGTAAGGTCACGTTCCGCTTATCGGTGGATCTTTTTCCCACAGGCGTCACTACGGAAAGCTGGAGTTGATCTCGCCATTCCATTCGTAAAAAGGGTCTTATGAACAGAAACGGATGGAAGCGAAACGTTATGCCGGGCTTTTCTTGGGTTATCATAAACTGTAGTTGACAAAGGAACAGTTAAATCATATACTGTTCTTGTGATAAATACAGTTTAAAGGAGCATCATCATGTCTCAAAATACAATGAGTAAAGAAGAATACCTAAATAAAGTAAAAGAAATCGATACAACGAAAGAAGCACCGAAGCAGCTGGAGGATACGGATTTTCTAACCGTAGCCAAAGAACGCCGCTCTGTCCGCCAGTATGATCCTGAATTCAAAATGGAAGAAAGTGAAATCCGTGAGATTCTGGAAACAGCTGTTCTGGCTCCATCTTCCAGTAACCTTCAATCGTGGAGATTCCTTGTCATCGAAGATCAGGCGGAAAAAGAAAAGCTTCTACCTATCGCCAGCAATCAGCAGCAGATCGTCGATGCATCCGTCGTTGTGGCTGTTCTTGGTGACCGTGAGGCCTATAAAAACGCAGACCAGATTTACAGCCAGATTGCTGAAAAAGGCAACATGCCTGAAGATGTGAAAAACATGTATGTCAACAGCATTTTTGATAACTATGGAAACTTCCCGACAGAGCGTCTTGCGAAAATCGCTCACATTGATGGCGGAATCGTGGCCAACCAGCTGATGCTTGCAGCAAAAGCGAAAGGCTATGACACCGTACCGATGGGCGGTTATGATGAAGCGCAGTTCCTGGAAACTTTCAATGTTCCTGAAAACTATGAAGCTGTTATGCTGATTTCCCTTGGAAAAGGTACAAAAGCTGGTTTTCAAAAGACCCGTCTTCCATTGGACGAAGTGGTGCAGTGGAACCGTTACGAATAAATAAAGCATGCCGTTCCGATATGGGGACGGCTTTTCTTTTCGGGAATTTTCTATCCACGGAAGGGAATGGACGTTGTCTGTCGAATGATGTAGAAGAAGAATTTAAAGGAGGTTTCCCTATGTTTAAAAAGCTGGCCAGTGATGCCCTCGGGTTGAGTGATATCGGGAGAATTATTTCTAAAGAAGATTTTGATAAGACCCAGTCGGATGATTTTGTCCTGACGGAAGATGGAGAAAAGATCCACTTTCTGATCAAATCAAAAAGTGATGAGTACTGCTTTACCAACCGGGCCCTCATTCACCTGGACGGGGAGAAAGCCTCCAGCAGCAAACGGAATATTCTGCGCTACGACTATTACAAAAATCCGATTCGAAACGTAACCATAGAAACCGCAGGAACCATCGACCTTGATCTGGAAATCAAATTTGCCATCGGCAGTCAGTCCATGAGTATTGATATTGCTAAAGATGAAGGCGAGGCCATTGCCGATCTTTATAAATCCCTTACAGCGATTTCTCAGATTCAGGAAGACCATCAGCTCCATGCGGAATATGCGAGAGAAAGTCTGGAGGCTGCCCGTGATCTTCTGCGCGAAAACAGGTTCCATGACAATCAAGTCTCCTCTGAGTTTAAGGAATCCGTAACGTTCACCTATGATTGGCTCGCTCAAAAGCACACCGAGCATACACGCAAGGATTTCAGGGAGATCTTCGAAAAGTACATCCAGAATTAAGTTCTCTGCGCAGTATAATAAGAGGGCCGTCCTCTGATGATCCTGGTTATAAAAAAGCCTGTAAAGACATCGTGTCTTTACAGGCTTTTTGTATATTTAGTTATTCATCCCGTTCACTGATCCAGTTCTTTGAGTTCGTACAACGGAACTTTCTGAACGATATTCGGCTGATCCGTCGGGTGAATCCTCGCCATTTCACTGCGTTCTATCACTTCTTCAATATAAATTTCCCGGTCCTTATGATGGACCTGGATCCTATCAGGGGAATGAAAGATTTCTTTGGCGCGTTCTTTGTTCATCATGGAGACCTCCTGTCGTTTACGTTTACTGTCTGCCTCCACGACGGTTTATATGCATCACCGCCCGATAATGAAATCGAGCTTTCTTTTGATTCCGTTCAAAAACATCTCCAGGGAAACTTCCTCTTCATACACGTACAATAGAAACTCGAAAGCCAGGGAACTGTACATGATTTCGGCAGCCTGATTGGCGTTAAAATCCGCGGGCAGCAGCTCTTTTTCCTTCATCTCATTCAAAAGAACGATCATTTCGTCCACCAGCATGAAGTCGATACCGATCATTTTTCTGCGATTTTCGGCGTCGCCTTCCATCACGGGGAAGAGGCTGTTCATCATTTCTTTGAACACGGATTTATCCATCGACGTGAACTCCTTCATCCGGTTCCATAAGTACATATAAATCATTTCCGCCGGCTCTTGATTCGTCGATGGATGGACCTCTACAGAGGTGGTCTCCAGCTGCTGAATAAAGCTTTCAGAAAAGGAATCAATAAACAAATCCATCAGGGATGGGTAGGTACGGGCAGCTGACACTTCAGAAACTTCCGCTTGTCCGGCGATTTCCTTTACGCTCGTTCCACTGAATCCTTTGGTGGAAAAGAGGCTGTAGGCCGCCTTCAGCATCCGCTGCTGTTCTTCTTCGTTCATGTGCATAGGGATCAGCTCCTTCAAAACAGTAAGTACTCTCCTTTTGAGTGTACGCTCTTTTGCAGGAAATGCAACGGAATCTAAGCGTGATCCAACATCCGGTTCAAGGCAAGACGTGCCGGCCCGGCCACTTGTTCGGCCACTTTGATCCGGTTCGGAGGTTGGCCTTCAGCCAGCGTTTCGAGAGCCCATGCCAAATGGGGGAGGTCAATCCGATTCATCGTCAAGCATGGACACATCCTTGGGTTAAGTGAAAGGATATGCTTGTCCGGGTGCTCCTGGATGATCCGGTTTACGAGGTTCATTTCCGTTCCGATTGCCCATGCGCTGCCCGGAGGAGACTGTTCGATAGACTGGATAATCATATTAGTGGATCCGGAAATGTCAGACGCTTCGACAACCTCTCTTGAGCACTCCGGGTGGACGATGATCTTCATATCCGGATATTCCGCACGAATGTGATCCACATTCACGGTGGTGAAATTTTCATGAACAGAGCAGTGTCCTTTCCATAAGATAACCTGGACCTCATCCATGGGGCCGCTGCCCACCAGCTCTTCCTGAACCGGATCCCATACGGCCATTTTTTCTAGAGGAATTCCAAGCTCGAAGGCTGTATTCCTGCCCAGATGTTGATCAGGGAGGAATAACAGGCGCGGTTTTTGGTTGAACGCCCACGTCACCATATCCGCTGCATTCGATGACGTGACTGTCGCCCCACCATGTTCCCCGACGAACGATTTAATCGCAGCTGTGGAATTTACATAGGTGAGAGGAAGAATCGTGTCTCCAAACAAAGCCGTCAACTGCTCCCATGCCCGTTCCGTTTGGCGGATATCAGCCATGTCAGCCATGGAACACCCTGCCCGCATATCGGGGAGGAAGACGTGCTGATCTTCTCTTGTTAAAAGGTCCGCCGTTTCCGCCATAAAGTGAACACCACAAAAAACGATGGCTTCCGCCTCGTGCTGAGTGGCGGATAGTTGGGCAAGCTTTAACGAATCTCCGCGGGCATCAGCAAATTGGATGACTTCATCTTTTTGGTAGTGGTGTCCGGGAATGAATAACCGAGGACCCCATTCTTGTTTCACTCGTATAATCATCTCTTCAAGCTCTTCATCAGCCATCCTCTTGTACCGTTCAGGCAGGGAGGGGCGTGTCGAATTCAAAGTTTCAAAAAGGTTCATAACATCTCCTCCTTCATTAAAACCGCCCGGGCGCTGAAATCAAGCGATCGGACGCTGTGGGTTAAAAAGCCGAGGGAAATGTAGTCCACGTTCAAATGGCGGTAAGTGGAAAGGTTGTCCAGATGGATGCCGCCGGAAACTTCGGTCGTGATGGTCTCTGGAATAGAAGGAAGCATCCGTTCAATGTCTTCAGGAAGACGGTTATCAAACATAAGGACGTCCACCCCCGCATCCACCGCTTCCAGCACCTGTTCGTCTGTCTCGGTTTCCACTTCGATGTTCACCATATGGCCGGTTTTTGCTTTGATATGCTGGACGGCGTTTGTAAGAGATCCATAAAAAGCGATGTGGTTGTCTTTTAACAGGACAGCATCATATAGTCCGAAGCGGTGATTGTATCCGCCACCGGCGCGGACGGCTTCCTTTTCAAACATCCGCAGCCCCGGCGTCGTTTTCCTCGTGTCACAAAGACGGATCTTTGGATTCCCGAGGGTCCGGACAGCTTTCCTGGTCAGAGTGGCGATGCCGCTCAGCCGCTGAATGCAGTTAAGGACGACCCTTTCCCCTTTCAGAAGATCCGTCATCGGTCCGTAAACCTCAGCCAGACAGGTGCCCGGCTGGAATTCGTCTCCGTCCTGGACAAGCACCTTTGTTCTAACCTTTTCGTTGAGGAGATGGTAGCTGTCTGTAACCACCCATCCTCCGCAGAATATTCCTTTTTCTTTAGCGGTGATGCGCAGCATGCCGTGCTGATCGGCAGGAAACAGCAGATCCGTACTGACATCGTAATCTCCAATATCCTCGATTAAGAAATCCTTCAGTTTATCCAAGCGTTTGATGCGGTTCATCATTCGTCTCCTTTGTGTGGGATTGAAGCAGGATGGTCTGGTCCTTCCACTCTGCCTGTTCTTCGGGATAGTCAGAACGAAAATGACTGCCTCGGCTTTCCTTTCGTTCCAAAGCAGCGGTCGTAATCAACCGGGCTGTATGGAGCAGGAATAAAACCGTTACCTGCTCCTTCGTCAACATCCCTTTATCAAAACCATGACCCGTTGGGAAAGAGTCCAGCCATTTTTTATGGGCATGCAGATCCTTATGGTTTCTTACAATTCCTGCTGCTTCCATCGTCCGCTTCTGAATAACCTGCCGTTCAGGGAGATGAAGGGGAACGGCAGGCGGCGGACTTTTTTTCCGTCGCTGCGAGGGGAGAGAGGATGACAGGGAGTTCAAAAACCGTGCGGCTCTTCTGCCGAAAACGAGGCCTTCCAACAGGGAATTGCTCGCCAGTCGGCTGGCACCATGGACTCCTGTACAGGCGTTTTCTCCAACAGCATATAATCCGGGAACGTTCGTCCTGCCCCTGTCATCTGTTTTGACCCCTCCCATAATAAAATGACACCCAGGTGCCACAGGAATCAGACCTTGCTGAAGGTCGACCTGATGCTTCAGGCAGAGGGCGGTGATGGAAGGAAACCGTTCCTGAAAACGAGGCACGTGCCGGATGTCCAAAAAGACCGGCCGGCCTTTTTGACGGTGGTGAAAGATGGTCTGAGCCGTCACATGGCGCGGGGCAAGATCTTCCATCGGGTGGATCCCTTTCATGATTCTTCTGCCGGTCTCATCGACAAGCACAGCTCCCTCTCCTCGTACAGCTTCGGAAATTAACCCGGCGCCCTGCCCGTTAATGTAAAGAAGGGTGGGGTGAAACTGGATATACTCCATATCAATCAACTCCGCTCCAGCCTCAAAAGCAAGAGCGATGCCGTCCCCTTCAGCGGATGCTGCATTGGAAGTACAGGCATACACCTGGCCGCACCCTCCTGCAGCGAGGACGGTATGGGGAGAAAGGAAGGTATGGATCTTCCCGTATGCATCCTTACTTCGTGCACCAAAACATTCTCTCTGATCGTTGATAAGTAATTCAAAAACGAACTGATTTTCCAGAACAGTTACGTTTGGCGGCAGCACATCTGCCAAGCATTCCACAAGCCTCCTGCCGGTTTGATCTCCCCCTCCGTGGACAATGCGGCTTTGTCCATGGGCGCCTTCCCGTCCCAGCTGAAACTGTCCCAGTGAATCTTTATCGAATGCGCAGCCGATAGAAGCCAGATCATGGATGACGGAGTTCGCTTCCCGGATCATAATGTGAAGGGGCCGCGATGCATTGGTAAAGCGGCCGGCTTTAACGGTGTCGTTGTAATGGGAGGAAGGGCTGTCATCCCCGCCAAGTGCTGCCGCAACTCCGCCCTGCGCCAAGAAAGAATTGCTGTGTTGTAATGTAGACTTTGTGAGTAATATCACATTCATTGTCGGACGAAGGTGTCTGGCAAGCTGTAAAGCAGAAGCGCCGCTTCCAATGATCAAAACATCTGCATCCATGTCGTTCCCTCCTGTTAATATATATACATATGTATTGACACTAATGTTCACATAAATTTAAACTGAAGGCAAGCGTTTGTTGAACAGGGGGATCGATCATGAATCGATATTTTGATTATGCGGCCACAAGTCCGGTGGATCCAGAGGCATTGGAGGCTTATGTCCATGCTGCCACTCACTACTATGGAAATACGCAAAGTCTCCACGATGCAGGAACAAAAGCTTCCTCATTATTGGAACACTGCCGGAAGAAGCTTGGGGAACTCCTTCACGTCCCGTATGAAGGAATTGCTTTTACGAGTGGAGGAACAGAAAGTAATGAACTGGCTGTATCGGCATTAATAAGGGCACTTAACAGTCAGCATCTTGTCATTTCCGGAGGGGAACATTCTTCCATTCACAATCTGGCAGAGCGGATGAAAGGACAGGGCATCCGAGTGACGATCATCCCGCTGCATCCAAATGGGCAGGTCGATCTTACAAAACTGGAAAAAGCCCTGTATGATGAACCTGCTGTCGTCGCTCTTCACCATGTCAATGGAGAAATCGGGTCCATTCAGCCAGTGGAAGAAGCTGTCCATACGGCAAGGAAGTATGGATCTCTGCTCCACTGTGACTGCGTACAGTCCTTTGGGAAAATTTCCTTAAGCACCATCGGATCCATTGTGGACAGTTTATCGGTTTCCAGCCACAAAGTGTCCGGGCCCAAGGGGACAGGGGCTGTATACATACGTCCTGATCTTTCCTTTCAGCCTCTTACCCCAAACGTGACCCATGAAAAAGGGGTACGCCCGGGAACCGTGGATGTACCGGGGGCCGCCGGATTCGTTACGGCTGCGGAAAAAGCAGTCAAGCACCTCCCTGTACGTGCTGCTTATCATCAACAATTAAAAACATCTTTTCTTGAGGAGTTAACAACTGGATATTGGCAGCTGGCCGGAGACACCGAACATCAGCCTGTGCCCATCATAGGTCTGATGATCGATAACCATCAGGGGCAGTGGATGATGCTGGAAGGCAGCCGGAAAGGGTACTTCTTTTCGACGGGCAGCGCCTGCCGCACCCATACGCAGCAGCCATCGTATACGTTAAGCGCCATGGGGGTGAAAGAAGAAGACGCGAAGTCTTTTATTCGGATATCCTTCAGCCATCACCATTCAAAAACGGATATCCTCGATCTTGCCCATCATCTGAATCAGTATCTGCCTCGGGAGCACGTTTGAAAGGCAGGGACATGCTTCCTATTTTTCTTTCATACAATGAGGGAAAGGGGGGATAGGATGGGGATTTTTCATGAATTCAAACAGTTCACCATCCGGGGAAGCGCTGTCGATATGGGGGTTGGAATGGTGCTTGGAGCTGCATTCAGCGGTTTTATCGACTCCCTCGTCACCGACCTGCTTCTTCCTCCCATCGGTGTTCTGTATTCCAGTATGAATTTCGAAAATATGTTCATCAGTCTGGACGGCTTGTTTTACCCTTCCCTCGCGGCAGCGAAGGAAGCAGGAGCGGCAACCATCAATTATGGACTTTTTCTTACCGCTTTCATCCGTTTCGTCATTATTCTATTTGCTGTCTTCCTCGTTGTAAGGCAGATGAATCGTTGGAAGAAACCACACCAGCACCCGCTGGACGGCCTGACAAAAAAAGAGTGTCCGTACTGTTGTCTTCCTATTCCGCCCCGGGCAGTCATCTGTCCGCATTGTTCATCCTCGCTGGAAGAGCAGAAAATTTCCTCCCGGACACATGGCACGACGTGGAGAATCAAATAAAAAGGCGCAGTGATGACACTGCGCCTTTGGTTATGTGCGTTATTCAGCTGATTCTTCCTCAGATTCTTCTTCAGAACCCTCTTCGGAATCTTCGCCTTCCATTTCAGAGGAATCCTCTGATTCTGTATCACCGGATTCCTGCTCTTCTGTCTGCTCTTCCTCTGTGTTGCCTTCCTCTTCACTTTCTCCGCCGCATGCTGCCAGTGTTAAAACAGAAACCATACCTAAAGCCAGTAACCATTTCTTCAACATCAATAAACTCCCCTTTCAAAATTGAGGTACGTCCACAAGATACCTCCTCATTGTTAAGATAAATTGAATAACTTGTTATATTATGGTAAAGTCTGATAATTTAAAAAGATTTGGTTCATTGGTCGGGTGACTTTAGGAGGGATTTATTTCCTGAGGAGTGGAGGGAGAGATTCAATGATTTGGGACATCCTACAACTATGAAGATGTAGGAGGTGCCGCTTTGGATAACAAAGTCAGCGGCTGGTGTCTCGTCAGTATGGCTTCTATACCTCTTGTGATGACGCTTGGCAATTCCATGTTGATTCCTGTACTTCCGATTTTTGAAAAGAAGGTAGGCATTACGTCTTTCCAGTCCAGTACGATCATTACCAGCTATTCCATTGCTGCTATTATTCTCATCCCTATTGCCGGTTATTTATCGGACCGCTTCGGGAGGAAGATGATCATCCTGCCCAGTCTCGTACTGGCTTTTATCGGGGGTTTGATTGCTGGTTTTGCATCCTGGAAGCTGGAGGAGCCGTTTCTATGGATCACCATCGGCCGCGTCCTTCAGGGAATGGGAGCAGCGGGAGCAACGCCCATTATCCTTCCGCTTGTGGGGGATTTGTACAAGGATGATGATGCAAAGGCAAGCTCATGCCTGGGGATCATTGAAACATCCAATACGTTCGGGAAAGTGCTCAGTCCTATTTTGGGAGCAGCTTTTGCAGCCGTCTTATGGTTTTTACCATTTTTCTCGATCTCTTTTTTCAGCCTCATCTCAATTGTTTTAGTCTTTTTCTTTATTCAGGTGCCAAAAGGCGGGGAAGAAAAACCCCGGCCTTTTAAGCAGTTTATTAAAAAAACGAAAGAAATTTTTAAGCGGGAGGGGGCATGGTTATATCCTGTTTTTCTTATTGGTGCCTATGCCATGCTCGTTTTATTTGCCGTCTTGTTTTTTATGTCGGATATGCTGGAGAAGGTCCATGATATTAAAGGAGTAAAAAAAGGATTTGTGCTGGCCATTCCTTTATTCACCTTGTGTATGTCTGCTTTCATCACAGGGAGAAAGATTAAGGGAGATACTGACGTCATGAAAAAGGTGCTCCTTTTTTCTCTGCTGACGGCCGCTGGTAGTGTCGTATTTACAGGCTATATGCATGAGCGGCTGGTATGGCTGCTTGTCGTAACAAGTATCCTCGGCACGTCTATCGGGGCGATGCTGCCTACGCTGGATGCTTTGATTACAGAAGGGATTGAGAAGGAGGAAAGGGGGACCATCACCTCGTTTTACAGCTCTTCAAGGTTTATCGGAGTAGCCGCAGGTCCTCCGCTGATGTCTCTTCTGATGAAAGAATATATGAACGTCAGCTATATGGCGGCAGGGGCAGCAGGGGCTTTGTTGTTTATCATCGTATGGAAGCTTGTGCAGCCTGACAACCAAAAAACAGCATAAACCAGACGGTCGATAGTGTTCGCGGCCGTCTTTTTTTGATAGAGATCATCCGGCCCCGCCCTTAAAAGTCATCCTTTCTGGAAGGATGAAAAAAGCCTGCAGGAAAACATGCGGTTTTCTCTGCAGGCTGAAAGGTTTCAGCAGTATTCGTTGTAGGCCTTCGTCAGGTTCGCGGTAATTTCCTCGACCTCATAATCTTCGATGTCTTCTCTTGGAATGAAGTGGACGACCTGTCCGTCTTTCAATAAAGCCATGGAAGGAGAGGAGGGTTCGTACCCTTCGAAGTAATCACGCATACGCGCAGTCGCTTCGCGGTCCTGTCCGGCAAATACGGTAACAAGGTGTTCCGGTGCCTTTTCGTTGTTCAATGATTCTCTTGCAGATGGGCGCGCAAGTCCTGCAGCACAGCCGCAGACGGAATTGACGACAACGAGGGATGTTCCCTTCGTTTCGCCGATGAATGTATCGACTTCTTCCGGTGTTGTTAATTCAGTAAAGCCGGCGTTCGTTAATTCATCACGCATCGGCTGGGAGATTTCTTTCATATACTGCTCATATGGGTTCATGGGGTGGACCTCCTATTGTTGTTTTTGCTGAGTGGCCTGTGTCATCTGATGCCACACAGATCCTTTGGCTTCTTCTCCGCCTTCAATTCTTTCTATAGCCATATTCACCTGCAGGCGTACTTCGAATTCCGGGTCATCCGCCGCTTTTCTTAAGGCAGGCAGAGCAGATTCATCTCCGAGTTCGTAAAGGAACATGGCTGCACGCCAGCGGACAAGCTTGTTGGAATCACTTAGAGATTCCATCATTTTGGGCATGGCTTCCTTGAAGCCGAGGTCGGATAAGCAGTCGCCGGCTGTGCGCCGGACAGTGACTGTCTTATCATTCAATGCTTTGTACAAATAAGGAAGGGTTTCCAGCTCTTCGATCATGCCGAGATAAGCAGTCGCAAGCCTGCGGATCGAAGCTTTCCCGTCATCAAGCGCTTTATCGAGAATCCGGTAATCCTCAGCTGTCGGATCCATTTGATCCAGAGCGGCATACCGGACCTTCCAATCGTCATGATCCAGAGTCTCCAAGGTAATGGAGGCTTGTTTTTCCTGATTATCTTCGACAGGAATCTCCTCATCAAACGCTTGTTTAACGAGCGTTTCCAGTCGGTTTTGATCATAGCTTGCGGAAATCTCTTCTTTTACCTGTTCCCCGATTTCCTGGACATCACCGTAACGCGGGCTCTGCTCGACCCACTTTCGTTCCATAATCATGTTTGGAGAGGCAGGAGAGGCTTTCATAGCCGCTTCCATAAAACGTTCAGGAAGTCCTACCCGCGTCTCCTCGTCCCCTTCTTCGAGTTTCACCTGCATCGGAAGTCCTTTGAACATTTGGATGAAGACGCGTACTTCGCCGAAATGCTCGTCCGGCTGAACGGGTTCTTCCGTCTGTTCTGCCGCTTCTGCCTCGCCAAAGACTTCACGTACTTGGGGAAGAATAGCTTCCCAGGACACACGGGCATTTCTCTCGAGGGCTATGAAGTCGGTCACATGATAGGCTCCCTTGACGCCTTCCACAGCAAAGAGCTGCTGGATGAAATTCGGGGATTGTTCATGGTCGTCCCCTTTTTTGTAGTTATGCGTTTCGCCGTCCGGGAGTGTCTCACTTAAGTTAATCTTCATGGAGTTCGGACTGGGTGTTGGTTCAATCGAAACAATTCTCATTCAACATTCCCCCTAAACGTTCCTTATCTTTTCATTTTACCAAAGATAAGCAGCAGCATCCAAAAATCCTCCTTCTGTCCATTCGGGCATTTGGATGAAGGGGGAACAACGAAAAATGAAACCATTTGTGAAATAAAGACGTATGTATATTGGAGACTAAGAAAAAAGGAGGGGAAAGAAATGTCGGAAGCAGTCATGCAGCTGAAGAATGTTAAGAAGACCATCGGCAGGAAAGAAATCATCAAAGGGTTGGATTTTGATATCCATGCTGGAGAGGTTTTCGGTTTTCTTGGTCCGAACGGGGCTGGAAAAACAACTACAATCCGAATGATGGTCGGATTGATTGAAATGACCGAAGGCGATGTTGTAATTAAGGGACACAGCATAAGCAGAGAATTCAAGCAGGCGGTCCGCCACGTTGGTGCCATCGTTGAAAATCCGGAGATGTACCCGTTCCTAAGTGGCTGGAAAAACCTTGTTCACTATGCAAGAATGATGCCGGGGATTACAGAAGAGAGAATTCATGAGGTGGTCAAACTTGTCGGCCTTGAAAATCGGATCAAGGAAAAAGCAGGGAAGTATTCCCTCGGCATGAGACAGCGTCTTGGTATTGCCCAGGCCCTTCTCCATAATCCATCCGTATTGATTCTGGATGAGCCGACCAACGGACTGGATCCATCAGGTATCAGGGAAATCCGTGCCTACATAAGAAAACTTGCGGAAGAAGAAGGAGTGGCCGTCATCGTATCCAGTCACATCCTTTCCGAGATGGAAATGATGTGTGACCGGATGGGCGTGATTAAAAATGGCGAGCTGATTTCCATCCAGATGGTTCACGAAG
Source organism: Halobacillus sp. ABD4_316 (assembly GCF_056161385.1). NCBI lineage: Bacteria > Bacillati > Bacillota > Bacilli > Caryophanales > Bacillaceae > Halobacillus > Halobacillus sp. ABD4_316. Next base: position 8,676 of record NZ_JBSWZA010000007.1, on the reverse strand, counting down.
CACACCAGAGCGAGGATGTCGAAGTCGTATTCACGGCATCACCGGTCGGTCAGAGTGCCGCAGCCTTGAAAGAGTTGACGGGTAAAGACGTAGAGGCCGGGGAAGAGACATTGACCGTCCAGATGACAAAAGAGGCGATCCCTGACGTCGTTTCCGGGCTCGTTCAAAAAGGGATCCGGATTTATGGAGTAAATATCCACCGCTCCACACTCGAGGATAAATTCTTAGATTTGATTGGAGAGGGAGCCATTGAGTAATTTTTTTCAATTAGTCAAAAATGAATGGATGAAGCTGCTCCATCAGAAATCCACCTGGATTATGATGGTAATCCTGGCCGTGCTGGTTTTAGGGGCGGGCATCCTTTTTAAAGTGGATGCAGCCTTTACGAACGGCGACGTGCCGAGCGGGGATAACTGGAAGCAGGAATTGCAGGAGCAGAACGAACAATTGATGGAGGATCCCACAGGAGAAGTAGAATATCCGAACTACCGGAATATGGAGGAGAACCAGTATCGGATTGATAACGATCTTGCACCGACCGCATATAACGGCTGGGACTTTGTCGGAGATAATCTGGGACTCTCTGCACTTGTCGGCTTGTTTGCTATTATTGTAGGTGCGGGAATTGTTGCAAATGAATTTCGCTGGGGAACGATCAAGCTGTTATTGATCCGTCCGATTACTCGGCTGAAAATTCTATTGTCCAAATACGTTACAGTCCTTACATACGCGCTGGCCATGATGGTGTTTTTGTATGTGTTCTCGTTGATTACGGGCGCTGCTCTGTTCGGTCTCGAAGGTTTTTCAGAAACTTACGTCTATCAACAGAATGGTGACTATCAAAACACAGGGTTGTTTTCTTTTTCATTGTTGAAATATGGTTTGAGCTTTATAGAATTAACCATTATGACGACTTTTGCATTCATGATTGCTGCTATATTCCGGAACACATCGCTTGCCATCGGTTTAAGCATTTTCTTGATGATGGCCGGAAGTTCCATCATTTTCTTCCTTATTGAAAAGGAATGGGCGAAGTTTATTCTTTTCGCTAACACGAACTTGAACCAGTTTTTCGAGGGATCACCGATCATTCCCGATCTGACTCTTGGGTTTTCTGTAACGGTTTTAGCGGTATATTATATAGTATTCCTGCTATTATCCTGGGTATTTTTCACGAAGCGCGACATCGCTGGATCATAATTAAAGGAGGAATTGGATATGAAACGAACAGCAGAAATTGTACTTACGGTTATCGGTATTGTCTTGTTTGGACTGCCTGTTATTTTGAGCGGGGTCCTTTTGAATGCAAAGGATAATCCGCAGGTGCGTCAGGAACTAGAGAGCTTTATGAATTCTCCGGAAATGCAGATGGAAGGTCAAATGAACATCAATCAAATTGTAGACGCTATGGGATCTTTTGCAATGTTTGTCCTCATCGCTTCGCTGATTGCCATCGGCTTGGGAATACTGGCAATCGTCTTCCTTAAAGGGGATAAAAAGCCGAAAGCCGCGGGTATCATTCTGATCATTACCGCTGTCATCTTCACCTTTGCCACCTTCGGCATGGGTCTTTTCGGAGCGGCAGCCTTCCTGATTGCAGGAATCGTCGCTCTTGTTCGTAAGAAGAAATCTACCGTAGAAGATGGAGGCACAATCGATTATTAAGGAAAAAGCACAGCCGCGGCTGTGCTTTTTTTAATCCATGTAGCGGTTCTGCTCGTCCACTTCGGCAGCCTGGCGGTCATACACACGCCCGTACTGGGGTTGGAATCCACTCCCTCCACAAATCCGGCACGTGTAACGCCATGCCTCATCGTCCATTAATAATCCTTCGCCGTTACAGGCGAGGCACAATTTGTCCTGTGTCATCACTCAGATCCATCCTTCCTTTCTCCTGCTTTCCTGCTCTTACTTTTTCACAGGGAGAATTTGTTATGCAGGGATTATGTTTTTTCAGAACGGGGAATGCAGTAATCATTGGAGGGATGAGTCATGAGCAGGGAAGAGGATTACGTGGAAGAACAGGAAGAGCATGAAGAGATAAAAAACGGAAAAAAAATAGACCGGCCCGGCCGGCAGTTTTATATTCCATCCCAGATCGTCGACGAATTCGGGGAAAAGGGAAGAGATCACTTAAATAAACCGTTCAGGGCCCAGTTTCTGCTGGCTTTGACAGCGGGCTCCTTTATGACCTTCGGGGCGGTGTTCTCCATCCTTCTTGCTGTTGGAGTGGAGACGAAAGGACTTTACCATCTGCTATCCGGCCTCGGATTCGCCGCCGGGTATTCGATGGTGTTCATTTCGGGAGCGGTTTTGTTTACAGAAGTCAACGTTCTTCTGCCCTCCTACTTATTTAACAAGCAGGGATTAATGAGCAGGAATATTTATAAATTCTGGCTGTCCTCTTATGTAGGTAACATTCTTGGTGCCTTTATGGTAGCTGTACTCATTTATATGTCCGGCTCTTTATCCACTACGTTCAATACTGAACTATCCATGTATCTGGATCACAAAATGAAATTTCTTGATCATGGATGGAAAGGTTGGTTCCAGATTCTGATTTCCGGGGTGCTGGCCAACTGGCTGATTGGTATGGCCGCGTTCCTGACAACGGCTGCCCGCGATATTACAGGGAAAATACTGGGAACGATGCTGCCGGTTATCCTGTTTGTTGCTGGTAACTTCCAGCACAGTGCAGCAAATATGGGCTATTTCAGCATGGGTTTTCTAATTTCAGATCAATACACATGGTATGAATACATCCTTCTTAATCTGCTTCCCGCCAGTATCGGGAACTTGATTGGAGGAGGGATTCTCGTTTCCCTGCTGTTTTCCTACGCCTATAAGGAAGATATCCAGACCACACTCGGGAGAACCAATGGTTCAAAGAAAAAATAAGACAAAAGCCTGCGGAGAAACCCCTGTTTCCCCGCAGGCTTTTTTTCTTGCCGTCAGGAGCACCACTTCTTGAAAGTACCTTAGGCATCCACTGATAAGCAGAACGTGCCCCTCCATACGACATACGGCCAACTCTACCTGGATAACACGGACTTTTTTCCGTGGAGACTTCGATGTTTAGAGGCGCTTGGTGATGATGACTATGAAAACAGGTCTCTATTTTCATTCAAACAGCAGCACTTCAAGGTCTTTGTTGTAGGAATGCACCAGCATAGCCTGCAGCTGCCCGCGGTGATGGTACATATGAGCAACGATCTGGACGAGCCATTCATACCGGGTGTAGCGTACGTCCCACCAGGAGGTCGTCTCTTCCTGGAGTTCTTCTTCTGTATAATATTCAAACTGGGCTTTCAACTGGGCAAAGTTATGAAAAAGATGATCGAGAATTTCCTCTTTCGTTTTCATGTTGACCGTTTCATAGAACCTCTCCATCTTTTCTTTTGAGGCCCCTTCTGTTATGTATCCGTCGGCCGCCGGAATAGTGGCCATATGGGCCAGCAGTTCGCCGATGGAGTATTTGCCCCGGGTCGGCCTTAACTGCATATCTTCTTCTGTCAGCTGACCAATAATTTCAGAAAGGGAGGCGATGACTACTTCCAACTGATGAAACGCACTTTGGCAATACATATTCATAAGAACACAACCTCATTTATAATGGTATTTCATGTTTTACTTCTGCGGATTCTGTCTGAATTCCTTTTTGAGGTGAAAAACTACATAGAACGACGAAATAAGTGTTTTTTTTCAATGCCCTGTTTCGTGAAAAAGGATTGACCCTTACGCTGCGTGAGCGCTTATGGTTAAAGAGGAGGTGATGATCGATGTACAAAGTGAAGGAAATGGCGGAACTTGCCGGCACCAGTATCCGGGCGCTCCATCATTATGATGAGATCGGCCTGCTCACGCCCAAATGGACAAACGAGAAAGGCTATCGGTTTTACGGAGAGGATGAAGTGAAAAAACTTCAACAGATTCTTTTTTTCAAAGAGATGGACTTACCGCTTGCCAGGATTCAGCAGATTATCGAAAATCCGGATTTCAATGAAGCGGAAGCCCTGTCCCAGCATAGAACGGTGCTCATGAAGAAAAAAGAACGACTGGAAAAACTGATCTCGTCTGTCGATCAATCCCTTCAGTCCCTGCAAGGAGGAAAAGAGATGACACATGAAGACAGATTCACGCCCTTTAACAAAGAGGAAATCGAAAAGCACCAGCAGCAGTATACTGCTGAGGTAGAGGAGCGGTGGGGGCATACTTATGCCTACAAAGAGTCGAAGAGAAGAACAGATCAGTATAAAGACGAGGACTGGAAAAAAATCCAGGAAGAAAGCATGGCTATTGACCGGAGCCTCTCGGCGAGAATGAAGGATGGACCCGCTAATTCAGAGGTGCAGCGGTTGATTGGTGAAAAGCGCAGACATATAACCGATCATTTTTATCCGTGTACACTGGAAATATTCAGGGGACTGGGAAGCATGTATGTGCACGATCCGCGATTCAAGAAAAATCTGGAGCAGTGGGGAGAAGGGTATGCCGCTTTTCTTCATGAAGCCATCGACATTTATTGTGACCGAGTGTCCTCGTGAAAAAAGGTGGAGGCGGCCCGTATGGGCGGCCTCCATCTTTTTTTACCGCGGGCGGCAGATCAGTCCGTTATGAACTTTGATATAACCGTGCCTGAGGATATCAAAGCCGTTCTCATACATATATAAACCCATCTGTTCAACGGTCATCAGTTCTCTGTAAGTATGATTCATCACATCAGCCATTACATGGTAATACAGGCGGGACCGGAGCTGGTTCCTCGGAGTTGTAAGAACGGCATAGCCGTTGTCCTTCAAAAAACGCCTGTGCCAGTCTACCGCTTCCTGTTTATACTCATCAGGGAAATGCTCCAGCAGACCTACCGAAAGTACGATGTCGAATTCTTTCCCATAAGGAAGGTTCCGGATATCGTTCACCACATATTCAATGTTCAAGTCATCCTTGTAGACGATTTTATCCTGGCCAGTTTTTGGGTTGTGTCCGAGAAAAGGGTAGCTTTCCGGAAACTCAGCAAAACGTGTCGTTTTGCAGTATTCATCGTAATCAACCATGACAATTTCTGCACCGGGGTACATGGCAGCGAGCTGCATGGCTTCATATCCTTCCGCAGCTCCGAGAAAAAGAATACGGGGGCGGTGGACGAGCAGTCCCTGGAACAGGGCTCTTTTTCCCCGTGGATCCCAAATGCCGTCCTGGATTCGGTGCACGTAGTTCCATAAGTGCAGTCGTACAAGGTTTCCGAGTGCCTGATTTACTTCAGACGATTGAAACGAACGAAGACTGCTCAGGAATTCCTGTTTGGTCCGGTCTTTTTCCTCGGGTACATCTTTCATGAACCACTCATGAAAGGCTCTGTTGAAATAGGTCCATGAGGTGTGAGGATCCATCGTTACTTCGTTGGATTGTTCCCATTCCTTCCGTTCTTTGGCGTACCTTTTTACTTCGAAAGGTTTTCCGACGTCTTTCCAGGACAACAGTGACCAGTCGGACACCGTATTGACGCGGACGAACTTATTGTATTCCTTTTCCGAATATTTCCTGAGGTCAACGCGATGCCGGGGGAGGACAACTGTATTTCCGACATCCTCTTCACGGTAAGGTTTGGATGACTGGTTTTCGAGTACGGCTTCCTTCATCAACGATCCCACCTTTTCCTTTATTAGGTTCACTATACTTATTTTTGTAAACGTTTACAATATTTCGCTTCATTATATGGGCATCCTTCTTTCTTCTATATATTACAGACTGGTAAAGTCCTTGTAATGTATGAAACGTATTTGTTGCTCTTCTGTTATTGGAATCCTCGCTGTACATGTTAGAGTAGGTCTTGTGATTTTAAAGCAGCGCTTAGCCGAGAGCTGAGCGAGACTGTTTACCAAGGAGGAAATTGAATCATGATGAAAAAAACTATCGTTTCTTTGGCGGCGGTCGCATCGGTTTCGGCAGTAACAGCAACAGCAGTAAGTGCAGAAGAAGTAACAGTGAATAAAGGAGACACACTTTGGGGCATTGCTCAAAACCATAATGTGTCTGTGCAAGATATAAAAAATAACAACGGATTAAACTCTAACTTAATTTTCCCGAATCAAACGCTGACCGTAAACGGAGGCAACAATAATGGACAAGCTTCCTCATCCAGCGATGTCCACAAAGTCGTTTCCGGCGACACACTATTCAGTATTGGTCAAGACAATGGCGTGAGTGTAGAACAGCTTCAGGCCTGGAACAACATTGATTCCCATTTAATCTACCCTGGCGAAGAGCTTTCTCTTCAAGGCTCGGCTGTAGAAACGTCTACAGAGCAGAGCGCTCCTGAAAGCCATTCATCTGATCAAGAGGCAGAAGCTGAACAGACATCAGCAAATCCTGCCGGTGGGGACGAAGCCGTTAAAACAATGACAATGGAAGCGACAGCTTATACAGCGTTTTGTGAAGGCTGCTCCGGTACGACAGCAACCGGTATTGACCTTAGAGCCAACCCGGACCAGAAAGTGATCGCTGTCGACCCTGATGTGATTCCGCTAGGTACAGAAGTTTATGTTGAAGGTTACGGCAAGGCTGTAGCCGGCGATATTGGTGGTGCGATCCAAGGGAACCGTATTGATGTTTATATGGAAGACCGTTCTGACGCGCTTGATTTCGGACGTAAATCTGTAGAAGTAAAAGTTTATGAATAATATAGAAGAAAGACGGCCCTGATCCGGGGCCGTCTTTTTTTACATTTGTTTGAGAAATGCTCTCCAATTAACGAAAATACGTTTAAAAATCAAACACAGCGGAAACCGTTGAGTAAGGATGATTCCTGATATAAAAGGATGTAATAGAAAAAATGCTATAAAACATAAATTTTGCTTGCATTAACGTCGTTTTACTAATAATATCAAGAGGAATCATTTCATATCCTAAAAAGAAAAGGAGGACACCACGATGACTCTGCTCTATTCAAAAGCCCGTGAGTTGTTCGATCAGGACTACAAAAACAGCCCTGAAGGTCAGGCACAGGAAAAAGGTAAAGGGGTAAAACGCACACGGAGTGGAAAGGTTCTTTTCTCTTTCCGTAAGCAGAATAACAAACGTAAATAACTTTAGACGTGGTGAAGCCAGCTATGAGAAGAAATATGAGACGAATAAACATGGCCGACTATTTAAAAAATAGAGTCCCATGGATCAGCGCTTATTTGACGGAATCAGTCAATAGGCGCTGATTTTTTTATGCAAAGGTTTAGGTCGTCCTCGTTGCGGTAATGGTGTAGTCACAAGGAGGCGGACAAGGATGACCATTTTTTCTAAAGAAGCTCTGAAGGGCGAACATATCATCGTAACGGGAGCAACAGGTGGAATTGGATATGAAGCAGCGAAGGAAATTGTCCGTGCAGGAGGACATGTAACCATTACCGGCCGGAACGAGGAAAAGCTTTCTTCATTGAGAGAGGATTGCGCCAGCATCAATGGGGCGGCACAGATTTATGTAAGTGTAGCGGATCTGAACAAGACGGAGGACCGAAAGAAAATTGTCCACGATGCAGCACAGGCCATCGGGCCCGTTACCGGAGTTGTCAACTCTGCGGGGATCATTGGCGGCGGGCCGCTGGAAGACCTCACAGAGGAGGAGATGCGGAAGGTCATGGAATTGAACTATTTTTCCACGGTTCTTTTTACTCAGGAAGCTTTTCAAATGATGAAGGCACACGGGAAAGGTTCGATCGTAAATTTGTCTTCACTTTCTGGTCTGCGAGGAACGCACAGCAATACAGCTTACAGTGCCTCGAAGTTCGCGATCACCGGCTTTACACAGTCTTTTGCGTTTGAGGCCATTGAACATGGGATCCGTGTAAATGCGGTCTGCCCGGGGTACGTGGATACAGCAATGGGGCAGGAAGCCATCCGTACAAAAGGAGAGAGGGAAGGAAGAAGCTACGAGGAGCAGCGGGCACTCGCTGAAGAGGGCATCCCGTCTGGGAGGTTAAGCAGCCCGGAAGAAGTCGCACGTTCAATCGTTTACTTGCTCTCTTCTGCTTCAGAAAACATTGTTGGAGAATCATTGAAAGTTTCAGGTGGGACGGTCATGAGATAAGGAACGGTTTCCCACTCTTTTGTTTTCCAAAGACTCAAACAGGGAAAAGATAACTATTCGCCTATTCTATAAGGAAAGGAGTGATTTCGATGGGACGGTTGATTCGAAAAGTAGCCAAGTATGGACCCATTGTCTATCCACTGATTAAGAAGTTTATGAGAAAAAGAAAAGGAAGATATTAAAACGTGCTGATACCAGCGCGTTTTTTTGTAGGAAGATCACCATGTATACGGTATTCTTCATCCTAATCTTAAAAAATATGAAAATACCACTTGTGTAATAAAGGACAGCCATGGTATATTATTAAACGTCGCATTAAGAGCGACTCAACGGAAAGAAATACGCCGTGAAAAACACAAAAATAGTTGTTGACTTCAATGACCATGCGTGTTAAATTAGTATTTGTCGCCGAAAACGACAGCCAAACGCTTTCTCAACTTAATGAAAAAAGTTGTTGACACGAAAAACAACACATGTTAAGATGATTGAGTCGCTGTTTTCAAACGGCCGACAACATTTGATCTTTGAAAACTGAACGAACCAACCAGTACGTCAAAACATTTCTTCTTTAATGAAGAAATTTGAAACAAGCACATTCG
>NZ_JBSWZA010000006.1:0-114642 GCF_056161385.1 Halobacillus sp. ABD4_316 | reverse complement strand
CCGAAGGGATCCGCTCGCTTCCCGCGCTCGACTTGCATGTATTAGGCACGCCGCCAGCGTTCGTCCTGAGCCAGGATCAAACTCTCCATAAAAGTAGTTTGACTTGCTCATCTGCACACCGAATGTGCTTGTTTCAAATTCCTTCATTAAAGAAGAAATGTTTTGACGTACTGGTTGGTTCGTTCAGTTTTCAAAGATCAAGTAATGGTGGGCCTGAGTGGACTTGAACCACCGACCTCACGCTTATCAGGCGTGCGCTCTAACCAACTGAGCTACAGGCCCCAATGGTGATTGAATAATGGAGCGGGTGAAGGGAATCGAACCCTCATCATCAGCTTGGAAGGCTGAGGTTTTACCACTAAACTACACCCGCATATATCATGTTGTATTTCTCGATGGTCGGGAAGACAGGATTCGAACCTGCGACCCCTTGGTCCCAAACCAAGTGCTCTACCAAGCTGAGCTACTTCCCGTTAAAATGGCGCGCCCGAGAGGAGTCGAACCCCTAACCTTCTGATCCGTAGTCAGACGCTCTATCCAATTGAGCTACGGGCGCATTTTATAATAGCTTTGCGTTGAAAGCGACTTTTCTATCTTAACACGTTTCCGTGTCGATTGCAACAACTTTTTTAAAGAAATTAGTTGGTGCGGTCGAGAGGACTTGAACCTCCACGGGATTAACTCCCACTAGGCCCTCAACCTAGCGCGTCTGCCGATTCCGCCACGACCGCAGCATTATTATAATGGAATGCTGATCATGGTAATTAAAGTGCGGGTGGAGGGACTTGAACCCCCACGCCGTGAAGCACTAGATCCTAAATCTAGCGTGTCTGCCAATTCCACCACACCCGCAAATAAATGGTGAGCCATGAAGGATTCGAACCTTCGACCCTCTGATTAAAAGTCAGATGCTCTACCAGCTGAGCTAATGGCTCTAAAGAAAGGAATCTATTACACTTGAAAATGATTTGTTCTTTTTAAAAGCACAAGAACCATCATACATCTTATTGATAATGTTGTCAACCCTTTTTCCGAAGAAAAAATGGCTGGGCCAGCTGGATTCGAACCAGCGCATGACGGTACCAAAAACCGTTGCCTTACCGCTTGGCTATGGCCCAAAGATAATGGCGGTCCGGACGGGACTCGAACCCGCGACCTCCTGCGTGACAGGCAGGCATTCTAACCAACTGAACTACCGGACCCTTTAAAGGGTGATGCAAAGTGACCCGTACGGGATTCGAACCCGTGATACCGCCGTGAAAGGGCGGTGTCTTAACCACTTGACCAACGGGCCATTAAGAAAATGGCGGAGAAGGAGGGATTTGAACCCTCGCGCCGCTTACGCGACCTACACCCTTAGCAGGGGCGCCTCTTCAGCCACTTGAGTACTTCTCCGTAATGGCTCCAACGGTAGGATTCGAACCTACGACCGATCGGTTAACAGCCGATTGCTCTACCACTGAGCTACGTTGGAATAATGTATCATTTCGTGCCGCTCGTTTATCGGCGACGTTTAATATCTTATAACATCCTGCCTGCAATGTCAAACCCTTTTTCGTGAAAAATTGTAGTTTCTTACGTTTTTTTGGGTTGTTTTGTTAAGGCTTATTTAATTTAACATGTGAGAAGTCGTTCGTCAACACAATTTTTACTTCTTTTTTAAACGGCCTTTACATTTTCCGCAGTGATACTTTTTCGTATCCACCTTCCTCTTCCGCTGATAAGTCTGACCGCACTGGACACACTCATAATGGTGGAACCCTTTCTTCTTTTCAGAAGGCAGCTGCGCGCAGAATCTCGGAGAGTCTGTTTTATGTAAAAGATCTTTGAATTCAGGATCACCATGTCCAAAGCCTTTCCCTTCTATATGAAGGTGATAGTGGCAGAGTTCATGTTTGATAATCCCTTCTAATTCAGCACCATCCAATTCTACAACATACTTCGGATTGATTTCAATGGTTCTTTTTGAAGGAATGTACCGCCCGCCTGTCGTTCGAAGACGAGAATTGAAGTATACATCATCCACAAATGGTTTGTCAAAATGTTTTTTGGATAATTGGTCCGTCCATGCTTCCAGCTGTTGTTGTGTCAAAGACTGCACAAGCACACCTCCCCTGTTCTGTGCATACTGTATCATACGTATTTAAAAAGAGGAACAGAAAGGAGCTGTCCGTCATGCCTTCCTGGCTGCAAGTACAGATGGAGCGTGCTTTCTTCAATAAAGATAAGTATCAGATCAAGCTGCTTAATCAGTGCTGGTACTATTATCAGCACCTCTATAAATAGAAATACCCGGAAGCCGCAGCTCCCAGGTATCCCTTTACGATTGAGGAATCATGGTCAAAGCAATCCTCTGCTTCTGGACATCCACCTTGTCCACCCATACTGTTACAACATCTCCAACAGAGACCATGTCCATCGGATGTTTGACGAATTTGTCAGCCAGTTTGGATATATGGACAAGCCCGTCCTGTTTTACTCCGATATCGACGAACGCACCGAAATCAACCACGTTACGAACGGTTCCTTCCAGTTCCATTCCCTCTTCCAAATCCTCCATGGAAAGGACGTTCGTCTTGAGCAGTGGCTTAGGAAGATCGTCACGTGGGTCACGGCCCGGCTGGATCAATGCCTTTTGAATATCTGTCAGCGTCAGCGTACCAATGCCGAATTCTTCCGAAGCGGCATTCAAGTCCATCTGCTTCAGCTTTTCACCCAATTGTCTATCCCCGAGGTCCTTACTTGTAAATCCAAGATTCTGAAGCAGCTTCCTTGTCGCCTGATAACTTTCCGGGTGGATCGACGTACGGTCGAGCGGTTCTTCTCCGTCCAGTACCCGGAGAAATCCGATACTCTGTTCGAACGTTTTCGCTCCGAGCCTTGGAATGTCCTTCAATTCTCTGCGTTTCGTAAACTTCCCGAGTTCCTCCCGCTTCTTCACGATGTTATTAGCCACCGTTTTACTCAAGCCGGATACATATTGAAGCAGGGAAGCAGAGGCTGTATTCACGTTTACTCCGACTTGGTTGACGGCCGTTTCTACAACAAACGTCAGGGACTCGTTCAATTTCTTCTGGGTAACATCATGCTGATACTGCCCGACGCCGATAGATTTAGGATCTATTTTCACCAGTTCCGCGAGTGGATCCTGGATTCGGCGGGCAATCGATACCGCGCTTCTTTCTTCGACTTGAAAATCCGGGAACTCTTCCCTGGCCAGCTTGGATGCTGAATACACACTGGCTCCCGCTTCGTTCACAATCATATAGGAAGCTTTCCAACTGTGCTTCTGGATCATATCACTAATGAACTGCTCTGTTTCTCGAGAGGCGGTTCCATTTCCAATGGCGATGAGCTCCATGTTGTACTGTTCCATCAATGACAGGAGTTTCTTTTCTGCGCCTTTGGTATCTTTTTTAGGTGCGGTTGGATAAATGACTCCGATATCGAGCACTTTTCCTGTTTCATCGATAACCGCAAGCTTACAGCCCGTACGGTATGCCGGATCAACTCCAAGTACAACCTTGCCTTTAAGCGGAGGCTGTAGCAGGAGGCTTCGCAGGTTGCTCGAAAACACATCAATCGCCTGCTCCTCAGCCACTTCGGAAAGAGAATTGCGGATCTCTCTTTCCACAGAAGGTTGAATGAGTCGTTTGTAGCTGTCCTGGATCGCGTCTGTCAGGATTCCTCTGAGTTCTCCGCCTGTTCCCCGCTTCACGACTTCTTTTTCCAGATACTGCGTAATACTGTCCTCAGGCGGTTGGACAGAAACCTTGATGATCCCTTCCTTCTCCCCACGGTTCATGGCCAGCACACGGTGGGAGGCGATGGAACGGACGGGCTCCTGGTAGTCGTAGTACATCTCAAAGACACCTTTTTCATCCTTGGCCTTGTCCTTCTCTGAAGAAGCGATGGTGCCTTTCTCATGCGTCTGCTTACGAATTCTTTCCCTGAATGCTGCGTCCTCTGATATCCATTCCGCCAGAATGTCATTCACACCTGCACGCACGTCTTCAACAGCCGGCAGCTCCTGTTCTTCGGAAATGTACGTCTGCGCCTCTGCTTCAAAGCCGAAAGATTCCTGCGCCCATACTTTAAGGGCCAGAGGTTCAAGCCCCTTTTCTTTCGCCACTGTGGCACGCGTCCTCCTTTTCTGCTTGTAAGGACGGTAAAGATCCTCCACCTTTTGGAGTTTTTCTGCTTTTTCTATGTCGGCTTTCAATTCATCCGTTAGTTTCCCCTGCTCATCGATCAAGCGAACGACTTCCTCTTTACGCTCAGCAAGGTTGACGGCATAATTCCACTGATCTTCAATGGTTTTAATTTGGACTTCATCAAGACCACCGGTCATCTCCTTACGATAACGGGCGATGAACGGGACGGTGTTCCCTTCGTTCAGCAGTTGAATCACCTGCTGGATAATTCCTTCTTTCAGCTTCATCTGTCCGGCTACTGACTGAATCAGCTCCGGACTGTTTTTCCAATCACTCAAAAAAAGACCTCCTTCAATGACGTCCCTCTTATTGTAACAAAACAACGAAGCGTTTACCTCGTTGTTCCAGGATGGTTCAACGAAATAAAAAATCCTTATTCCCGGATTCACACCGAAGAATAAGGATTTTTAATGGTAAACTATCGCAATCAGCGTTGTATCATCATCGCGGTTCTGTCCGTACAGATTTTTGTACAAGGACGTAATCTCTTCCGCGTTTCGTACATGTGTGAGCTTTGAAGACAGGCGGCGGTCGTTCACTCCATCAGAGAACATCAAAAAAATCATCCCTTTCTGGATATTTCCGTGAGTAACCCGCAGTGACTTCGAATACCCGGATAAATAACCCGCCAGCGGGATATTCCGGTGGCGTGTACCGTCAGGGTCTACAGTAATGACTCCAATATTCCCGATGGAGGAATACGAATAAGTCATCGCATGGTAATCGATTTTCAAAATACCGAGCACCACCCCGCGTTTGCCGACCAGTACTTCATTGCATTTTTTTACAAGCGCCTCTACAGAAAGAGAAGGATGATCTTCTATGATTTCCATCACAGCTTTCGAAGACTCCCTGGCCATCTCTCCACTGCCGAGGCCATCAGCCAGTGCACAAAGGAACGCATCATCTGTTTCACGGTAAAAATAACTGTCGCCACAGTAATAATTTCCTTTTTTAGCTTTCTGGAAGACAGATAACTCCACCTGTTCGTTCCCCTTTTCCACTAGAACACCTCAACCGATTCCGACTGGAGAGCTTCCCTCAATTTACGCAGCGCCCGCCTTTGCAGCCGGGATACGTGCATCTGGGAAATGCCCAGCCGCTCACCTGTATCTTTCTGACTCATGTTTTCAAAATACGTGCATTGAAGAATCTCCTGTTCCCGTTCACTCAAGATCGGCAGCACCTTTTCGAGCAGCATCCGCTGATCGATATTGGAGTATCCTTCATCCTGATTCCCGATAAGATCGAGAATGGTTACAGTACTTCCATCTGAATCCGCTTCGATTTTACGGTCCACGGACAGGGCTTTGTAGCTTTTACCCATTTCCATCGTTTCCAGTACATCCTCTTCAGAGACTTCCAGGTATTCAGCAATCTCGAGGACAGACGGGGAACGCTGCTGGATATTCGTCAGCTCTTCAGCCGCTTTCTTTATCTTCGGCCCAAGTTCCTTAATCCGGCGTGGTACGTGCACACTCCATGTCTTATCCCGGATGAAGCGTTTAATCTCACCGATGATGGTCGGGATCGCGAACGATTCGAATGATTTTCCGAAATCCTTATCATACCTGCGGATCGCTGCCAGCAGGCCGAGCATTCCGACCTGAACGAGATCTTCATGGATCGTACTGTTCTTCGAATATTTACGGGCGATGGACTCTACAAGGTCCTTATAAACAAGGACCACTTTCTCCTGTACAGCCTCATCTTTTGGATTCTCCTGTAAGTAGGCAATCCATTCGTAAATTTCCTCATTGTGGTGTTGTGATCTGGTCGCCATTATGACCCACCCCGGTTTCATGGAGGTATTTCGTCATTAATACAATCACTCCATATTTACTGTTGATTTCGACTTTATCCATTAAGGCATCAATCAAAAACAGGCCAAATCCGCCTTCGCGGAGCTCTTCAATATCACCGTCCTGCTTATAAGGTCCGATGTCTTCTTTCACTTCACCAAGATTGAAGCTTCCGCCGTGATCGGCCACCATCACCTCGAGTCTGTCCTGATACACGCCGAAACCGATGGTGATTTCTCCTTCACCCGTTTCTTTGTAGGCATGTTTGACGGCGTTGGTGATCGCTTCTGAAATCGCCACTTTCAAATCTTCAATATCTTCATAGGAAAAGCCCATGCGGTTGGCAATCCCGGACGTGCTCAAACGCACGACTCCGATATATTCCGCTTTTGCAGGCACCTTCACTTCAACAAAATCAAATGGTTCCATCATTACATTCCACCTTGCACTGTAGAATCGATGTTCATAATTTCAGTCAGGCCGGTAATCTTGAACAGACGGTAGACACGGTCCTGCATATGAACGAGACGGAGCGTGCTGTCATGTTCTTTCGTCGCTTTCAAGGCACTGATAAAGACACCCAGTCCTGTGGAATCCATATAATTCACGTCTTGAAGGTTCACTTCAACGACATCCTGTTCCTTCGTCAATGGAAGAAGCGTCTCTTTAAGCTGAGGTGCCGTGAATGCATCGACTTCACCGCCGAGCATCACGTTCGCCACGCCGTCATTCTTTGTTACATCTATCGATAAATTCATAAATATCCCTCCCGTGTTGCTGAAAAGTAACCTAAATAGCCAATACCCGGATCGATAAAACGTTAAACATTCCTTCTGAGAATGATCAACGTGAAA
Source organism: Halobacillus sp. ABD4_316 (assembly GCF_056161385.1). Lineage (NCBI taxonomy): Bacteria > Bacillati > Bacillota > Bacilli > Caryophanales > Bacillaceae > Halobacillus > Halobacillus sp. ABD4_316. The sequence goes on along the minus strand of NZ_JBSWZA010000006.1, from coordinate 107,772 downwards.
TCATCACGCAGGTGGAAGTCCTGCAGGCGTTCAAAGTGCTTGTACACCTGGTCGACGATGCCCTGTGCCGGCAGATGAGAATACTGCTTGATAACGTGCAGCACTTCTTCCTGCTCGATAAAACGGTCCCCCGTCCGGCATTCTGTCACACCATCGGTCAAAAGGACGATCATATCGCCTTTTTCCACCTGTTTCTCATACTGGGTGTAGGTGATTTCAGGAGATACACCGAGAACAAGGCCCGGAGCATCGATTTCTTCAAATTCGTCCTTATCCTTATGATAATAAAAGCCCGGCTCATGACCGGCAGAAGCATAAGTAAACGTATGATTGTTGTTATTATACAAGCCATAGAACATCGTAATGAACATGCTTGCATCCACATTGCGTTCCACAACCCGGTTCAAGCTGCCCAGAATGACACTTGGATCAGTCTGCATCTCAGAGAAGCTGTCCATGGAATATTTGATCATGGACATGCATAAAGCGGCCGGCACGCCTTTTCCGATGACGTCAGCCACCGCAATACCCAGGCCGCCTTTGTTGTCGTGGACAAAGTGGTGATAGTCACCGTTCATCTGTTTCGCCGGTACACTGAGCGCCCCGACGTCCAGCTCATCAATGTCCGGCTTCACCGTAGACAACAGTGTTTTCTGCATATTGGCCGCAACCGAAATTTCGGATTTCAGCTCCAGCTGCTTTTCACGCAGCGTTTGATACTCCTGATAGGCGAGACCATAGGAAATCATGGTTTCCAAAAGGAAATTCATCGATGTCTGTATATATTCCGGCATATCCGGGTATATTTCCTGTAATGATTGAATATGCACGTTAATAATTTCTTCTGGTGATATATTCTGCTGCATCGAGTATTTACTGAACTGCTCTGCCTGATACAGAGCCTGCTCATCTTTCGTAGTAATATACTCCTGCAGCAGCTCTTTGTAATTCTCCAAGTCGAGTTTCAATGTACTCATCGTTTATACCTCCTCTAACGGAGCCATTTCACAACCTTGATTTCCGTACCTTCCCCTACGTGGGAGATAATATCGAACTCGTCCATCAGCCGCTTTACACCTGGAAGTCCTGCACCAAGTCCCCCGGAAGTCGTAAAGCCGTCCTCCATGACCTGACTGATGTCCTGAATCCCAGGTCCTTCGTCCATGGCAACGATCCGGATGCCTTTTTTGTTCATATCCTCAACCGTTTCAAAACAGACTTTTCCGGTCCCTGCATATAAATAAATGTTTCTCGCTAATTCCGAGATGGCAGTGGCGATTCTTGCCTGGTCAACGGTGCCGAAGCCGATTTTTCTAGAGATGTCACGGCCCAGCTGCCTTGCTCCGACAATGTCCCACTCCTTTTGTATGTTTACACAGGATTGAAAATCCATACTCACTCCTCCAATTCCTGGCGAAGTTTAATCAATCCTTGTTCTAGATCTAATGCTGTAGGAACATCCTGCATATGAATGCCCAAATCAATCAGCGTCATGGCTACCGCAGGCTGAATTCCCGTCAGCACTACTTTTGCCCCCATCAAATCTGACATCGTCACGACATCGCCGAGTACTTTAGCAATAAACGAATCAATAATGTCGACAGAGGTCAGGTCAATGACGACACCTGTAGCTCCACTTTCATGGATTTTTTTCAACAGGTCTTCCTGGAACTGGATAGCCGTTTGATCATCAAGATCGATCTGGATGGAAATAAGCAGGTAATTATGAAGCTTTAATATAGGTATCCTCATTTGTTTCACTCCCCATCTAGCGAATCAATCAGTTTTTCAATATCCTGGTCATTGGAACGCGTGTCCTCAATCCGGCGGTTTGTCAGCTCAAGAGCTGATTGGAAGCCTTTACGAAGGGAACTCTTCGTCGGGAACTTTCCAAGGTCGATACCGAGGTTGACGATCGTCTGCGCAATTTCGGGACGGATACCGACAAGGATACAGCGTGAACCGATTAGACGAACCGCTTCTGCCGCCTGGATGATGTGATGCGCGACCATTGTATCGACAACCGGCACACCCGTGATATCGATCAGCACGACCTCTGCATTGTGTTTAATCACTCCATCAAGCAGGTTTTCCATGATCAGCTTGGCTCTTTCCGTATCAATCGTACCGATCAGAGGCATGATCGTAATGTTATCCATCACCGGTATCAGCGGTGCTGACAATTCCTGCAGAGCGACCCGCTGCAGGGATACGATGTGCTCCCAGCTGCCCGAGTACTCATTGACGAGGCGGTTGATGATCGGATCCACCCATCCATCCACCTCCCGCAGAATTTCAGAGAAATGGTCAGAATTGACCTTTTCCGACTGCTTGAGTATAAAATCGGTTACAACGCGGCGGAATACCTGCATGCCGTCCGTCAGGTAGCTCAAAGGCCAGCCTAGATTAATGAGGCGTTCAGAGAAATCATCCAGATCCGAGGACAATCCCTGTTTTTCAATGCTTGAGAAAATGACATTCACAAACTCCCGGTTCGTATTCTCAAACATTTCCTCAGAAATCGTTGATGTATAATCATTCTTTTTATGAGCGTCAACTTCCTTCAACCACATATTGACAATATCGTCACTGTGTTCCAGCACTACGTTTTTTAATCGTTCATCCATTATCGAACCCTCCGCCATTGATACCATTTCATATTTTCCAACTGCTGTTTTTGCTATCTGGGTATAATGTTAACAAAAAAGGCCGGGTAATTACACCAATCCGTTTGTAAAAAAAACATGCCAACAACAATACCCTTTGTATTTCTATTATAAACTACATTCGACAAAAAAAATAAAGCCGCCTGCATACGAGGCAACTTTATTTTAACAAAAAGAAAAAAGATAAGTTAGAAGTCGATCAAACCGAGGCTGACCTGCAGGGATTTATTCACCTGCTGCATCATCGGTTCGTCCAATTGGGTGATCTTGTCGGTCAAACGCTGCTTGTCAATCGTTCTGATTTGCTCCAATAGGATCACAGAATTTCGCTCGAACCCATATTTTTCTGCATTGATTTCAACGTGAGTAGGAAGTTTGGCTTTTTGTATTTGCGCTGTAATCGCAGCAATAATTACGGTCGGGCTGAAGCGATTACCAATGTCATTCTGAAGGATGAGTACAGGACGAACGCCGCCTTGTTCGGATCCCACAACCGGGGACAAATCAGCGAAATAAACGTCACCTCGTTTGACTATCACAGGCTTCACACCCCGCTCACTAATTGCTCCAGGGTGTGTTCGGCCTCCTCTTCAGCTTGAAACGCTTCTGAAGCGATGTTTAAATTAATTTTCGCCATTTCCATATAACCTCTTCGCATCGATTCCCGAATATGACGTTGTTTTTTCTCACGCAAATACATTTTAGTAGCTTGACACATGAAATCGCTCCGATCACTGTTATCGAGTTGAATGAAGCCATCCACTTCATTGAGTAGGTTATCCGGAATCCGGATGACAATCTCCTGCATGCTGTCGGACAAAACCATACACCTCCACCATCTTCTCTCAAAAGAAACCAGTCAAATAGTCCACTCTAATCTTATCAAACGGGAGTGTCCATTGCAAAGGCGTGTTGGAATTTTTTTGTGTTTTGTGCAGCTTTCTATCCTTACATCGGGAGATTTGTCTTGCACCTGTTCCTTCCTGTCACAACGTATTTCTTACTTCGATGGTCTTCCCGTCCTTCCGGTATACACGGGGGACCCTGCGGCTGATGATGCAGGGAATTTCGTAATTGATGGTATCCAGATAGTCAGCCACTTCATCTGTCGTTACTTCGCCATTCCCCTGTTTACCAATTAAGGTAACCTTTGTCCCTATAGGATATTCCTGATCCAGCCGAATCATGAATTGATCCATGCAGATTCTTCCGACAATCGGATGACGTTTCCCGTCGACAAGGACTTCCATGCCCTGCAGCCGGCGGATCCAGCCATCGGCATAACCCAATGGAACGGTTCCGATCCATTCCTCTTTATCTGTTGTATACGTCGCTCCGTAGCTGATCGATTCCCCCGGTCCCACCTGCTTCACGTGAACCAGACAGCTGGTCAGGGAAAAGGCAGGTGTCAATTCTATCGGGCGTTCCTCTTTCACATCTGCGGATGGATATAGTCCGTACATGCTGATCCCGAAACGGACAAAGTGGTCCATCCGCTCTGGAAAACGCATGCTTGTCGCACTGTTACTCGTATGTATTTCGACATCTTCCGGCCAAACCCTCTTAAAATGGTCCATCAATCGCTGAAATTCGTCCGCCTGCCGCTGATAATAGCTCGTATCCTCATCATCTGCCGTGGCAAAATGGGTGAAGATTCCTTTCAGCCGGAACATATCTTCTGCTTTAACGGCTTCAAGGACGGCGTCCATTTCTTCCGTGTCACGGACTCCGATCCTTCCCATACCTGTATCCAGCTTCAAATGAATCGACAGCGGCTTCGGGCATGCGTCCGTCTGCACGTGATGCAGCCATTCCTTCTGGAAAACCGTGACGGTAATGTCGTTCGCTGCCGCCAGCGGAGCGTCTTCCGGACGCGTCCATCCCATTACGAGAAGGGGAGCCTCAATGCCCGCGTCCCGAAGTTTGAGCGCTTCATCCATAATCGCAACCGCCAGTCCACCTGCTCCCGCACGCAGGGCCTCGGCAGCGACCTGTACGTCGCCGTGCCCGTAAGCGTCCGCTTTAACGACCGCGTAGATCCCCGTCCCAGGGTGAAGCCTCTGTCTCAACTGCTGAATGTTTGCTTCAATGGCGGATAAATCAATTTCTGCTATCGAATCTCTGTAGTATCTATCCTGCTGCACCTTGCCCGCTCCTCTCCTTTAGCTATCCTATTATTATTGAGCGGAACATTCCTCCCTGTCAAATGGACACCTCCTTTCCCATACCAAACATCCGCAGAGCGCTTTCTGCGGATGTGTAAGAAAGAAAATAAAAGCAGACGAGGACGCCTGCTCCACTTTCAACTATTTCACCATAGCCCCATGGTTGATCGAACTGGCAACGGAGACCATTTCTTCCTGGGTCAGCTCATTACTTGCAAGCTGGTAGGTCGTTCCGTTATGACTCCACTCCAGACGGTTGTGCTCTAGCGCAGCAATGACACCGTCATCCAGCTGCACCGGATCTCCGTTCACGTGGACAGAATACCCGGCACTGGCCGGCTGCACTTCTGCCTTTTCCTGAACGAGTGTGAAGTTTTTCTCTCCGGCATATGTCATGATCATGCGTTTGCCGTCATCTGTCTTTACTTCGCGTTCTTCCGCAAGCTCTGCACCGAAGGTTTCCTGTGGGTACAGCACTTCCTCAAGCTCTTCCTCCGCCCCATCCATATTCGCTACTGGAGCCTCAGCCGGAGACATCGCCATATTCTTGTCTACATCGAAATCTTCTTTTTTCAGCGAGTCATCTTTTGTGAAATTCGCAAAAGAGACCTCGACGAGCGCATTCATATCCTGATCGAAAACTTTGACCATAACCGGCTGGTAGGATTTTTTATCGAAATAAATTTCCTGATAAGGGAGTGTTTTGTTGTTTTGATAGTTGGTTTTCGTCTTGAATTTAAAATAGTTTTCGGTTGCGGTGAATTCGGCTTCCGGGTCGGCCTTGATATCATTTAAAAGAGAAGCGAATAAATAAGGCTGACTTGTATTCTGCGGCCAGTCACTCTGGAATTTGAAACTCTTATTCAAAGCCGGAGTGAGGACATAGACGCCGGTATCGTTTTTCAGAATGACCTGACTTCCCTTTTCGTCCTGATCATTCTGAAGTTTCACGCGGTAGTAATCATCTTTCTTGTGCCATACTTGAATGTGGTACTTCTGCTCTTCCTTGCCTGTGCGCATCTTCATGTTTGCTTCCGTTTTATAACCCGCCATCTCTTCTGTCTGCTTCTCAAGCTTCTTGACTACGTCCTCTTTTGACTGGGAGCCGCACGCGGTCAGAGCCCCCAGGATGAACAGGCTGAATAAAAGGATCAGAAAACGTCTTTGCATCAGACTCCACTCCTTTGTCTCTACTTATGGACAAAGGGAACGTTAAGTTATGGATGAAGAGAGTGTACGAAAGGTTCCGGGCAGGCCTTCTATTACATCGGTGGCCAGCAGATCCACTTTCGACCGTCCCTGCTGCACGAGCTGATCGGCGGTATGGCCGTGCAGGACACAGCCGCTGCTGAGTCCGTCCAACATGGATTGTGACTGCATCAGCATCGCCAGCAGGATACCGGCCAGGGCGTCCCCACTTCCACCCTTGGCAAGGCCCGCATTCCCCGTGGTATCGACACGCTGCCGGCCGTCAGGGGCGGTAATGATCGTTGCCGGCCCTTTCAAGACGAGGTAAACCCCATGCCGGCGGGCGAAAGCTTCAGCCAGGGAGAACGGAGAAAGCAGCACGTCCTTGATCGATCGCCCGGTCAGATGAGCAAACTCTCCCGGATGTGGAGTGAGGATGGTCGGTTCCTGCCTCTTTTCCACTTCCCCAAGAAAGTCTTTCAGCACATACAACCCGTCCGCATCAATCAGCAGCGGCCCTTTAGTATGAGTGACCACACGACGGATCAACGCCTGGGCCTCTGCTCCCCTGCCGATGCCCATACCGGCCGCTACACCATCATAGGTGGAGAGGTCCATTGTCTCCCTTTCCACAAAAGTGGCCTCCTGGACATAAGGGGATATGGACGGAACCGCTCCTTCCTCCGTGGCGATGGCGATCAGCCCGGCCCCACTTCTAAGGGCCGCCCGCGACGTCATCGCTGCAGACCCAGGCATCAACATAGACCCTCCGATGACCAGACCTCTGCCATGGGAACCTTTATGCGAATGATCATCACGGGAAGGGAGCGTCCGTTTCACATCCTCCACCGTCCACATGCTCCGGCGCACGGCAGGAGCAGCCTGTGGCGGAATACCGATTTCAACGACGGACCACTGCCCGTACCAGGGCTGTGTATGCTGGAGAAACGCACTCAGTTTCGGAGCTTCAATCACAGAGGTGTAATCAGCTTTGTATGCTGTGAATTCCTCTACTCCTTCATCCGCAGGAACGCCGGTTGGGAGGTCGACGGCAAGACGAAGTAGAGAAGCTTCGTTACAGTGCTGGACGATTTGTTTATAAGGGTCACGCAGATCACCCTGGACGCCGATGCCGAGCATGGCATCAATGGAAACATCCGCGCGCAGCAGGTATCCTTCCGCGTCTTCCACATCCGTCCATTTTTTCACTGTGTGACCGGAAGCTTGGAAGATCTGCTTGTGCACGGCGGCGTCTCCCTTAATTTTTTCGTCCGGAACGATTTGCACAGCCTCAGCCGTGTACCCAAGGTTCAAAAGGGTACGCGCAATCACAAATCCGTCTCCGCCATTGCTTCCCGCACCGATCCATACGATGATGCGGTCCGATTTCTGAATGTGTTTAACCAGATCATAGGCGGCCGCACGTCCGGCATTCTCCATGAGCATGGATCCTGCCAGTCCGGCTTCCGCTGCAGCCTGATCCCGTTCGTACATCTCTTGTGCGGTTACAATATCCAACTCGTTCCCTCCTACCCGCATTACATGTTATGAGACAAGCGGTTCAATTATGTCTTGCCTGTCTATTCCCGGCCGCTCTCTTCCAAAACCACCTGGGCGACCGCATGAGTCCGGCTGTGGGTGATCGATACCCAGATGTGGAAGGATTCAAAGCCCTTGACGGTCATCTGCGGGGCGCCTTTTTCCGATGGCAGGATTTCCATATCCTGAAAACCGAGAGCTCCGATGCCGGTCCCAGCCGCCTTTGAGAAGGCTTCTTTGGCAGCGAAGCGCCCGGCGGCAAACTCCGCCTGACGCTGTTCTTTAAGGTTATGACAGCGCTGATATTCATTTTCCGTTAATATTCTTTGAACAAAGCGCGGCTGACGCTTTATACTTTGTTTAATACGATCGATTTCAACCATATCGATTCCGATTCCTCTGATCACACAGCATCTCCCTTTTCCTTATTCATCTACCACCAGTATACCCGAACGTACCTTTGTTAAAAAAAGAATACGCAGACGGTGGTGGGACTACACTTTTAGATAACAAGACATCACAAAGGAGACGAATGTCATGTTTTTACGAACAGAAAGCTTCAAAGAGTTTCTGAGATTTTATCCAGTGGTTTCTGCGCTTGTCGGAATCCATTTTGCGTTATGGCTGCTTGCGGATTTCCTTCAGCTTGGTTTTGCTGTCGACTTGAAGCAGTGGGGCATCGGCGTGAACGTACTCGTATTAAATGGAGAGTACTGGAGGCTGATCACCCCCATCTTTCTGCATGCCGGCTTCATGCACGCCGTATTCAATTCCTTCTCCCTCGTCCTGTTCGGACCTGCGCTTGAACAGATGCTCGGCCGCGTCCGGTTTATCGTCATGTACCTGGCCGCCGGTATTGCCGGGAACATCGGGACATTTATCGTAAACCCCGATGCTTACTACGCGCACCTCGGTGCATCCGGAGCCATCTTCGGTATTTTCGGGGTGTATCTGTTTATGGTGCTGTTTCGGAAGCACTTCATCGATCAGGCCAATGCACAGATCATCATCGTCATCTTCGCTCTCGGGCTTTTCATGACGTTCACCCGTCCGAACATCAACGTGCTCGGCCATCTGTTCGGTTTGATCGGCGGCTTCGCCATCGCCCCTGCCATCTTAAAAAACGCCCGTCCCTTTTCCCTATGGCAGATCCGCACCCGTCATTCCCGCCGGGACAGTGATGAGATTTCCTTCGACCCCAACCGGTGGAAAAAACGACGGTTCGGCCGTGGAGGGATCGGAAAATATGTATTGTGGGGCATTATCATTTTCCTCGCCTTGTTTGCGCTTGTGAACCGATCCCTTTAATTCGTGCGCCGGACCGCTCCCTTGAAACAAAAAAAGATCCGCTTCCTGACAGATAGGAAGCGGATCTTTTTTATATATTAGCTGCGGCCTTTGTTTTGGTAGCTGCCGCGCTTACCGCCTTTACCGCTGAAGTTGCGGTTGCGGGATTTGTTTTTGTTGTTGAAGTTACGGCCGCCTCCGCCTTTGCGGTAGCCGCCTTTTTTCTTGCCTTTGTCACGCTGGGCGTTTTTCACGCTGATTGGTGCAACGTAGGACAAGTTAACAGGAACTTCACTGCGTTCTTTAGTCATCAACTTCAGAGCTGCTGCGATAAGGTCTGAAGACTCATAGCGCTCAAGCAGTTCTTCTGCTGCATTTTTGTAGTTGTTCAAGTCATTGTTGTTCACAGTTTCAGCAATCTTTTCGACAGCCACTTTCTGCTGACCGCGTGCAGCTTCTTCAGAAGAAGGCACTTTCAGACGATCCACTTTCTTCTTCGTCAGCTTTTCAATCAAGTTAAGCTGATCTTTTTCACGTGGTGTAACGAAGGAGATGGACTCTCCTTTACGTCCGGCACGACCAGTACGGCCGATACGGTGTACATAGCTTTCCGGGTCCTGTGGAATATCGAAGTTGTACACATGGGACACTTCAGAGATATCCAGTCCACGGGCAGCTACGTCTGTAGCGACAAGGATTTCGATACGGCCACGCTTGAACTTGTTCAACGTAGACATACGCTTTCCTTGAGTCAGGTCTCCGTGAATCCCTTCCGCGCTGAATCCACGGGCTTGAAGACCGTCAGCTACTTCGTCTACACGACGCTTCGTACGACCGAAGACGATCGCCAAGGCTGGATCATGAATATCAAGCAGGCGCGTCAGTGTATCGAACTTGTGTTTTTCCGGAACTTCTACGAAGAACTGCTCGATGTTTTCCACCGTCATTTCCTTCGCTTTCACTTTAACTTCTTCCGGATTGTTCATAAGAGTTGTTGCAATATCGCGGATCTCTTTCGGCATGGTCGCAGAGAACAAGAGTGTCTGACGTTCTTCTGGAAGAGCCTTCAGAATGTCGCGGATATCATCGATGAAGCCCATGTTCAGCATTTCGTCCGCTTCATCAAGGACAGCTGTGTGCACGTTCTCCAATTTGATCGTTTTACGACGAATGTGGTCAAGTAAACGTCCAGGTGTCGCTACCACGATGTGGTTGTTTTTCAACGCACGGATCTGGCGCTCCATATTGGATCCACCGTAAATTGGAAGGACGCGTGCGCCTTTCCCTTTACCAAGACGGTTCATTTCTTCAGCTACCTGAATAGCCAGTTCTCTTGTCGGGGCGATGACAAGACCTTGAACGCCTTTCACCTGTTTGTTGATTTTTTCAAGCATCGGAATACCGAATGCCGCCGTCTTACCCGTACCTGTCTGAGCCTGCCCAATCACGTCTTTCCCTTCTAGTCCTAGAGGGATGGTCTGTTCTTGAATTGGTGTGGTTTCTTCAAAGCCCATTACGTCTAATGATTTTAAAATCGGCTTTGATAATCCTAGTGATTCGAATGTTGTCACTTAATTCCTACTCCTTTATGTTTAAATCTTCTACCTATATCCATGTAAAAAAAGCCTTCTGCCACAGGAAACGGGAGAGGCTTCTCTGGTATCTGCCTGATAGATTTATTCATCATAACATATTTAACATATTATATTCTACACATTTCCGCTATGCTTTTCAAACCCAATAATGATAAAATGAGTAAAAACCGACCTATACCAGAGGAGGGCTAGATTGGAAAAGCCTCCGGTGCATCCTTATTTCATCCTGTTTATCGGAGTGGTTTCCATATCCACCTCGGCCATTTTCGTCAAGCTTGCGGGCGGCGCCCCTGCTTCGATGACCGCGTTCTACCGGCTGCTGCTTGCCGCCGGACTGATGGCCCCTTATGTATTATGGAAACATTCCGGTGAATTCAAACACATTCATAAAAAAGATTGGCTCCTTGCCACGATTTCAGGAATTTTTCTCGCCTTCCATTTTATCTTCTGGTTTCAATCCTTAAAATATACATCCGTGGCAAGCTCCGTTCTTCTCGTTTCCCTCCAGCCCGTCTTTGCCTTTACGGGCGCCTATCTGTTTTTCCGGGAACGATTTACCGTCGGAGCCATTCTCAGCCTTTTCATTACGTTGATCGGCAGTGTCATCATTGGATGGGGAGATCTTCAGCTGAGTGGAACAGCACTGGCCGGTGATATTCTTGCGCTCCTCGGAGCGGTTACCGTAACCGGGTACTTCCTGCTGGGCCAGAGTCTGCGCCAGCGGCTGTCGCTTCTCACCTATACACTGATTGCCTATGGAATGGCAGCTGTCACCCTCGGCCTCTACAACGTGGCCGCCGGGACGGCCTTCACAGGCTACTCTGGAGAGCAGTGGTTTATTTTCCTGGCCCTTGCCGTGATTCCGACGTTCTTCGGACATTCACTGTTCAACTGGACACTGCGCTGGCTGAGCGCGGCCTCCATATCGATGGCGGCCCTCCTGGAGCCGATTGGAGCCTCTCTGTTAGCTTACTGGATCCTTAAGGAATCCATCACTTGGGTGCAGTGGCTTGGCGGGTCCATCGTTTTATTCGGCTTGATGATGTTTATTTTGAGCACCACGAAAAAAGTCGAGCCGAAACTGACCCACGAATTGAAAAAAGATCACTGAAACGAGTCTGGTATACTGGAAAGACGATATTTTGAGAGCAGGTGAACGAATGACTACACAACTAATCATCGACGGCGGCGGAGATGTCGCGCCGGGAATGATGGAGAAGCATAACATCCTCTCCGTCCCGTTAAACATCCATTTCGGGGACGAACATTATAAAACGGAAGAAACCATTGATCTGGATACCTTCTATACGAAGATGAGACAGTCAGAAGAGCTCCCCGGCTCCTCTTCCCCGAGCCCGAATGATTTTTATGAAATGTACAAACGCGTGGACCCGTCTGCGAATATCCTCGTCCTTGCCATCAGTCACGGGTTGAGCAGCACCTACGAAAGTGCTGAAATCGGCAAAAACATGCTGCTTGAAGAAGAGCCCGACCGCCGGATCGCAGTTATGAACACCAAAACGGCCTCCTGTGGTATCGCTCTTCTTGTCGACGAAGCAGGAAAGAAAATGGACGAAGGCGTCTCCTTTGACGAACTTGTCGCCCATATGGAAGACCGTATCGAGAACACGATTACGCTGTTCATTTTGAAAACGCTGGAGAACGTCATTAAAGGCGGACGCCTGGATAAAGTCAAAGGCGCTCTGGCCAAGACCTTGAACATCAAGCTGCTTATGAAAGCAAGTGAAATCGGTGCCGTCGAAGTAACGGAAAAGGTGCGGGGAAACAAAAAATCGATCCGCCGCTTTGTCGATCAAATCGGGGAATACGCTCATTCCTTCGAAGACCGCGTCATTGCTCTGTCCCATTCCAATGATGAGGAACGCGGCAGTCAGGTGCTTGATATGATCAAAGACCGCTATCCATTTAAGGAAAGCCTGTTTATGGAAATGGGTCCTTTGATTGCCACCTATGCGGGGGAAGGCGGCCTCGCCATTGCCTTTTTCAAAGATTAAAAGCTGAAAACTCCGTTTCTTTACAAGCTTTTTTCTTTCTTACCGCCAGGAGCGAAAGCCCCTTCCCTTTCCGCGGACGAGCGCCCGAGCTTCCTCGCAGAACCCACGCTCGGCGATCTCGGACCACTCGTTCTTCCGCAGGAGTGGAAGGGGCGCCGCTCATTGGGAATTCTTTAACATCGACAAAGACTCTCCTTCACCCAGCTCGCCCTTGCTGGATGGAGGAGAGTCTTTTTCATATTCCGGAAGGCAGCCGTCATCGGCGCCTGTGCTTTCCCTTTTTCTTTTCCACGCAAGTGCGCACCAGCGCATCCCATGCTGTTCTTTTGAATCTGCTTCGTGCACAATTTCTCTCCTCTATATTCTAACGTCGGCATGAGGAGCGTTCGGTGGTGATGCCTGCATGCCCGCGGCATTCATCCACCGATAAGCGGAAAGTGACCCTTCCCACGACAAATGGACAACTCTCACTGGTTAACACAGGCTTTTTCTACAGCCAACAAACTCCTTAGGCCTTAGCCTAAGGAGTTTGTTTATCCATGATAGGTTTCATAATCAGGCTGCGGGGAAAGCAGTGCCAGAACTGTCGCGGTGACTGGAAACAAAACGGTAAGCACGATGATTTCCTGATAGCCCCCGAGCCAGTCATAAAAAATACCGAAAGGAAGCGGCCCGAGAGCAGATCCAACGACCATCACCGTTTGGGCAAGCCCCTTAATGCTCCCGAGGTGGGCACGCCCGAAATAATTCGGCCATACGATGTTCAATACAATCCGCTCAAATCCATTCACCACTCCCCATAAACAGCCAAAACCGACAGCGGCAGCCCAGGAATCCGTCACAAGAAGCAGCAGCAGCGTACAGATATGTCCGAAAAATGTAACAGCCAATATGTAATGCACTTGGAAGCGGTCGACAAGCCAGCCACTAATAAAAGTAACCGGAAACCCGACAACGGCCATAAGCGTCAACACCATTGCTGCTACTCCAGCGTCAAGGCTGCGCAGTTCCATAATGGAAACCATATGGAACGTGATCGCTGTGTTGACGAGAGCAGGAACCGTCACACAAAACAAAATGAACCAGAAAGCTCTCGCAGCCATTGCTTCTTTTAATGTCCAGCTTTTTTCATTCACTTCGGCATTCAGATTGTTGATCTCGTGCCCGTCTGCCGGTTTACGGCCCCCATCAGGCACTTCCCCTATATCTTCCGGACGGTTTCTCACGAGGTAAAAAGCAAGCGGCACGAATATCACCAGCAGAGCGGTTCCCCAGATTCCCCAGGTCATTCGCCAGCCGAACGCTTCAATCAGCCACGTGTTCAATGGCGGCAGTAGTGCAGAGCTTGCGAAACCCCCGATGGCCATCACACTGAGCGCCCGCCCCCTTTTCCGGATGAACCACTGCGGAACAAGGGTATTCGGGATCAATGTCATCGACCCCTGTCCAAAGAGGCGGATCAGGAAAAAACCGATGAACATCATGACAGGACCCGCTAAAAAGGCATTCCAGAACAGCGCAAGGGCGAGGCACATTCCGACGGCGACCATCATCGCCCGCTGTCCGAAACGGTCAATCAGCCGCCCCATCATAAACAATAGGAATCCGGCCGCAAGCGTAGCACCGGAATAAATGCCAGAGACAAGCGAGCGGGTATAATCAAAATCATCTATGTAATAATCAATGAAAATAGAAATGGAATACGTCTGCCCGGGCCCGGAGAAAAACACACTCAGACCGGCAATAAAAACGATCACCCATCCATAATAAAAGGGTGATCCGTCTGTTCGGTTATTCAAGTTACCCCCTCCTGCTGAGCGCTGCCGATGAACTCGAGCACTCTGTCAAACAGTTCGTCTTTATCATCTCCGTGGCAGATAAGATGCTTCGACTGCTTCAAAAAGACCACTTCTTTTTCTGTAGACGGAATTTCCTCCTCTAAATAAACCGCTGCGGCTTTGGGAACCATGCCGTCCAGCTCTCCCTGGATAATCAGGACAGGGCACGTCACTTCCCTTAAATAAGGGCGGGTAAATTGAACACATTTCATAAATTCAATGGTTGAAAATACATACGTATCGCGCATTTTTTTCTGATAGCGGCGGAACAGATCATTGTCGGCCAGCGCACCATTCCACGCATCTCCAGCCATCTCCAGAACATCCTTCGCCATCTGCGGAAGGCTCACATATTTGCCGGCGGCTGAGAGAAGCACAAGCCGGTCGATCCGGTATTTGGCCGTCAAATAAGCTGCAATCATGCCACCCATGGAGAATCCGACGATATACACTTCATCGTGACGTTTCATCAAATCCAACAGCGCCAGTTCAGCTGCTGCAATCCACTCCTGATAATAATGCCCTTCAAGATCCAGATCCTCCCCATGGCCGGGCAGGGTCGGGTTGGCGATTTCCCATTCGGTTCTCGCTTCAAGAAAATCCACGAGCGGCTGCACTTCCTCCGGGCTTCCTGTATATCCGTGAATGCACAAACATCCAATACTCATAACTTTTTCCTCCGCATCCTGCAGTTTTTCCAATATGGAAGAAAGAAAACGCGCTGACATCAGCAGCGCGTCTATTTGATCCCTTTCACAAAAGTACCGATGCCTTTGACAATCGGACTGACTTGTTGAACGGTCTTCATCACCTGACCGGTCGTATTCATCATTTTATCAAAGTCAAATTGACCTTCCTCATTTTGAAAATAGCCGATCACACTCTTCCCTGCTGCTGCGGGTTGGAAAGAGGTGGAGCCGCCTTCATTCCCGGTTTCAGTATAACCGGAGTAAGGGGTACTATTCACCTGGTAATAAGGAAAGCCGTAGGATGCACCTCCCTGATATGGGTAGAAGGCGTTCCCCTGATAATAGGTCTGCGGGTAGGTATCCTGGCTGTACACAGGAGGAGCCGGATACCGGTACCAGTTTTCGTAATAAGGGTAGGAATAATATGGGTACATGACTGTGCCACCTTTAACGTATTTACTTCAGCCTATGACAGAGGCAGGAAAAGAGTGAGACGCAATCATCCAGTACCCGACACGATAAAAAAACAAGTGACTCTCATCACTTGTTTCCTTTATTTATGAAAAGTTGAATGAGTCCGTTTGAGCATATAGGTCTTCCCTCAACCCCAGCACCTGCTGGAGCTTGCGTTTCTGAAACCCTAAAACACGGTGATCATCGACAAAGGTGGCCGGGGTCCCGTAGACACCCTTCCCCTGAAGCTCCTTAAAATAGGTGCGGTTTTCCGATACGTTCCGTTCCTCAAAATCTACATTCCACTCATCTAATAAATCCATGACCTGGTTACAAGAGGCACAATCGCGACTGGTGTACACAACAACATTCTGGTTTCCCATGACTCCCCTCCTCATGCCGGTTCAATAAACGTTCTACAGATTTTTCCCTGATCATTTTAGTTTAAACGTCTATTCCTCATCTATGTTTACCACGTATTCCCACTTATTAATCCCCCTTTTTACATAGGAAAAAAGGAATTCACCTCCACCATCCCGAATGGAGGTAAAAACAAGATGGAGGAGGCAGTTTTATGGCTTTTACGTATGTATGTACTGGCTTTCCCGGGTTTCTGGCGGCTGAGCTGCTGAAAGATCTGTTCCGCACACGGAAGGTGGATCATGTTTATCTTCTTCACCTTCCTCATATGGAAAAGGAAGCACGAATGCGGCTGCATGACTGTCTGGAGGACCCTGCTGTGGAGGGCGGCCGTATTACACTGATAACCGGAGACATTACAAAGAAAGATCTCGGGCTCGACATTTCGACAGCCGAGGAGCTGAAACAGAACCTCACCCACTTTTATCATCTGGCTGCCTTATATGATCTGGCCGTTCCGCTGGCGCCTGCCCTTCAAGTAAACGTTCAGGGAACACGCGAAGTGCTCCGTTTTCTGCAAGGCTGCCAGCGATTGAACCGCTGTCTTTATTTCAGTACGGCTTATGTATCCGGAAAAAGGCAGGGAACCGTCTACGAGCATGAGCTGAAGCATGGAGACGGCTTCAAAAACCATTACGAATATACGAAATACGAAGCAGAAAAGCTGGTACAGGAGTATCAGCATCGTCTGCCCCTCACCATTGTCCGGCCCGGCATCGTCGTCGGTCATACGCGGACAGGATCGACAGCGAAATTCGACGGCCCTTACTTTATCTTGAATCTCCTGCATGCACTGAAGTCCCTCCCTGTTGTCCCTTATTTTGGAAAAGGTCAGGCCCGGGTGAACCTCGTCCCCCACGATTATGTGGTCCAGGCAGCCAACGTTCTCACCCACCTGCCGGACGCGGAAGGTAAGACCTACCACCTGACAGATCCCCACCCCTATACAGCAAAGGACATTTATCATCATTTCGCGTATCTGTATGCCGATAAACAGCCTCATCTGACGGTGCCGCTCCCGGCTGCCCGTCCACCGTTAAAACTGAAACACATCCGCCGAAAGCTGGGCATTCAAAAAGAGGCGCTCGACTACTTTGAAACCGCCGCCGATTATGATTCAGCCCAGGCAGAAAACGACCTGGCGTCTTCCGGTCTCTACTGTCCGGACCTCTTCTACTATACACAGCCGCTCATTCATTATTATGAAGAGCATAAAAACAACCCAGCTAAGCATGTCTCCATTCTGTAAGGATGTTTCAATGGAAAATTCCACAAAAAGAAACGGGAGGGGTTATCTGCCCTCCCGTTTTTCTCATTCTCCTGCTTCGGCCAGCCAGCTCTCATACAATGCTTCCAGTCTTTCATCAAGCTCTTGTTTTTCCTGTTCCAGCCTGCGCGACTCTGAAAGCGAAGCCACCGCCCATTCTTCTTCCAAACGAGCGGCCTCTTCTTCGAGATCCGTAATCCGGTCTTCCAGGGATGCGGGTTCTTCCACAGGTTCAAGGGCCGCCTTCTTTTCCGCTTCCTCTTTTCTTTCCTCCGGCCAGTGGTGCTTCGTATCTTCATACGATCCTGAACATCGATACCCTTTTCCATTTGCCAGATACATGGTTTCCGGAAAGCACCGGTTCAGAAAATGGCGGTCATGGGACACACCGATCACCGTTCCGGAGAAGCGGTCCAGCGCTTCTTCCAAAACCTCCTGGGATTCAATATCCAAGTGGTTGGTCGGTTCATCCAGGAGCAGCACGTGCAGGTCCTGCTGCATGAAGATGGCCAGTTTCAGGCGCATTTGTTCCCCGCCGCTCAAATGGCGGATCTTCCGGAAGACATCATAGCCGTAAAAAAGAAACCCTGCCAGCTGACGCCTTGCCTCTCCTTCGGTTACACGAATAGATGCGCGGTAATAATCAATCAGCCTCTGCTCTTGATCAGCCTCCTGCAGCGGATGTTGAGGAAGATAGCCCACCTTCATCCCAGGTGCACGTTTCATCGTACCCTCATCCAGCTGTTCTTCCTCAAGAAGCAGACGAAGAAGTGTCGACTTGCCACTCCCATTCGTCCCGACGAGAGCCAGACGGTCCTGATAACGGACGTGCAAGTTGAAGCCCTGAAGAATCGTGGAATTCCCATAGGACTTCCCGCCGTTTTCCACGATGAAGACATCCTTCCCTGTCCGGTCTTCTGAATCAAGGGAAAGCTTCATCCGTTTTGGATCCATGACCGGTTTATTGATTTTCTCCATACGTTCCAGCGCCCGCTCCATGCTTTTCGCTTTTTTAAATAACTTCTCACTGGGAGGAGAGGCCTCGTTGGCCCACTGCCTCAACCGGCGGATGGCATCCCTCATTTTCTTGATCTTCTTCTGCTGTTCTTCATAATGGTGAAACTCGACCAGCAGCTTTTCTTCCTTCTTCTTTTCAAAGGTTGTGTAATTTCCTTTATAGGCTTCTATATTACCAGCATCAAGGTCATACATATCCGTAACGACCCGGTCGAGAAAAAAGCGGTCGTGAGAAATGATGCAGAGTGTGCCGGGATATTGCTGGAGAAACTCTTCCAGCCACTCGACCCCTTTGACATCCAGGTGGTTGGTCGGCTCATCCAGCAGCAGCACATCCGGCTTTTCCAACAGCAGCTTCGCCAGACCAAGCTTCGTCCTTTCCCCACCGCTCAACGTGGTAAAGGACTGATCGAGCAGGTGGTGGACCTTTAATCCGTGGGCGACCTGACGGATGGATGACTCCATTTCGTAGCCCCCTCGGTCTGCAAACCGCTCCTGCAGGAATCCGTATCGTTCTACAGCTTTCTCCATATGTTGCGGAATCCTCATCTTCTGTTCCAGCTCTTGCATCTCTGCTTCCATGTCCTGAAGCTCTTGAAAGGCCGAGCGTAGATATTCCCGGCCGGTTCCCGTCCAATGGGACGGCATCTGAGTCAAATATCCGATGGTTTTTCTTTTCTGGATAAACACATCGCCTCCATCAATCGGCTCTTCCTTCGTTAAGATCCGGAACAATGTTGACTTCCCGCTTCCGTTCCTTCCGACAAGACCAACACGCTGGTGTTCTTTGATTTCCATGTTCAAGTCTTCGAATAACACTTCGCCGCCCATAATTTTATAGATATGTTTAAGGGTTATGATCAATTTCCGTTCCTCCTAAAGACATTTTAAAAGCACAAAAAAAGCCAGAGGTCCCGTTGCCTCTGACTTTTGTTCATGCATATTCAATCAGGTATGAGACATTACAGATTCCTATTCAGATGTCATTTTTGGACATACGTGTCCCGTTGACAGGTGAAATGTGAATAATTGCACGACGCAGATAGTTCAGTTGATAATCAAGCGCATGCATCTGTAACATCTTTATACCCCCTTTGTCTTTAGTCTTACGTCTATCATAACGGATTGTCTGAAAATTGGCTACTCTTTTTGATGACCGGCATTTTTCCCGAGTTTCTTCAGCAGGTCAATCGCCGTTGTTTTCTCCTCATCTGTCAGGCCGCTCATAATAGATTCAATCTGCTGCCAGTGATCCGGAAAGATGCCGTGAAGCAGTTTCCTGCCCTCTTCCGTAATCGACGCATACGTAATCCGGCGGTCTGTCGGGCATGGGACACGCTTCAAAAACCCTTTCTTTTCAAGCTTGTCTACCACATACGTAATGCTGCCACTGGCAAGAAGGATCTTCTCGCCGATTTTCTGCAGCGGCTGATCCCCCTGATGGTATAGCAGCTCCAGTACACCGAATTCCGTCGGGTTTAATTCATAACGCTGAATATCGTCCTTCACTAAATCACCGATGGCCCGCTGCGCCTTAGATAAGACGACAAACAGCTTCAATGATGGATCTTGTTTCTTTTTCAAGTACAATTCATGTTCGTTCATCCGGTTCGCCCATCCTTTTTAAAAGATAAAGATAGTATAAGTTTAACATTTTCGCACTGTCAATCAGGCACGGACGGATAAGCTTGAAGACTTTTATAGATCAGTTGTCGTTCGAAGGGCGTTCGGGCCGCCTCCTAAAAAAGTGAAATGGGCCGGCAGCACATCGATTTGTGCAGGTGTCTCTGTTTTAATTTCGCCGTCCATATCTACTTCTTCATCCGTTTCCGTCTCAATGGTAATATGCTGTCCCTGACGATAGCTGAGGTCCTGGAACTTTTGATCGACAGAGCGTTCCCTTCCCATTGCCAGCCACTCTCTGAATACAGCCAGGCTGGAATTTTTGACAATCAGCACATCAAACTTCCCGTCCTGCAGGTCGAGCGATGACATCGGAACTTTCCGGGTACCGATGAACTGCCCGTTCATAACAAGGATCATCACCGCTTCCCCCTCCAGTTTTTCCCCATCGACGGTCAATGAAAAACGAAAAGGTTCGGATCGGTTCACTGTTTTCAATGCACTGATGAAATAACTGAGCACCCCTAAACGGTTTTTCTGGTTTTCATCGATGTTGAACGATGTCTGGGCGACGAGGCCGATGCCCCAGAAGTTGATGAAATACGTATCTTCTGTTTTGCCGGCATCCACCTGCAGTGCCTCCCCCTTCATAATGGAGGCAGCCGCCTGATCCAGCCGCTGCGGAATATCAAGGACACGGCTGAAATCATTGCACGTTCCGGCGGGAAGCACCCCGATCACCGGCCGCTTTTCCAGTTCCGCCATGCTGTTGATGCATTCATGAATTGTCCCGTCTCCCCCAAGGATTAGGAAGACATCGGTTTCTGGACCGTACGTCCTGCAGACGTCCCGAAGTTCTTCCAGCGAAGCCGTCTGAATTACACGCAGATCTTTGACCTCTTTACTGACCTCAGGAAGCACCTGGCTGAGTGCAGGTGTGATTTCATTTTCTTCTTTATTTCCGTTATATAGAAGTATCCCGGTTTCAAATCGCGGCATAGTATCCCTTCCTTCCTCCTTACATAATTGACGAAAAGCGGACCTTTGAAACGATTTCCTCTATTTTCATCCTACGACCTCCAAGCAAATCCTTTCGGCATCTAAGTAAATAGGCGGGACATTCTCTATTCGGGAAAACCACTGGGTTCCTCTTTTGGGCAAGGATCAGAAAAAATGATGAAGCTGTTTTTTCCATAGAGGAATTCAGGAAAACCTCATCGGCAACCCTGCTGTGTTACTCTTTATTCCTCCATATCTTCCATTGTACACCACTTCGTCTTGCACCTGGCGGCTTCTCTGTTAGAACAAGCCGCACCCATCCACCAAAGCAGATGGGTTTACGAATAGCCTTCTTTGTTTTATACTATATTTTGTTTAGGGGGCTAAGTAATTATGAAGAAACAATTGGATGAATCACTGGGATATCAGATTCATATGGTTTCCCATTTTCTAAGAAACGTATATAACGAACGGCTCGGGGAATATGGATTGACCCATGCCCAAGGCAAAGTCATCCACATTTTAGCCAGAGAAGGCGAGCAGCCACAGGTGGAACTCCAGAAGCGGCTGCATATCAAGCCTTCCTCTATGAACGGCGTTGTGGAGTCTCTCCTTAAATATGAACGAATATCAAAACGGCCGAGTGAAGAGGATAAGCGCACAAAACTGATCACTCTGACAGAAGCCGGCATGGAACTCCACGAAATGATCGTCACAACCATTAAGGCAATTGAAACAGAAGCTTTCGCTGACCTCTCTCAAGAGGAACAGCAGATCATGACATCCTGGTTGAAAAGAACCCAGGAACGCATAAAGTCACAAACAGCAGGGAGAGAAAACGAATGAAAGAACAAAGTCAGCGTTTAGGTACCCAGCCTATACCAAAGCTGTTGGCCAATTTGTCCATTCCGGCGATGATCGGAATGTTTGTTATGGCGCTGTACAACGTCATTGATACATTGTTCATCGCACGCGGTGTCGGAATTCTCGGAGTATCGGGTGTAAGCATCGGTTTCCCGGTTATGATGATCATTATGGCCATTGCAGCAGCCGTCGGTATTGGTGGTGCTTCCGTTATATCACGAAGGCTCGGAGCAGATAAAAAAGACGAAGCGGATCTTGTTTTCGGAAACGTCCTGATTATGATTGTCTTAATAAGCAGCGTCGGCTTCATCGGCGCTTTCACCTTTTTAGAGCCGCTCCTTACCATTTTCGGAGCTACAGATAACATCATGCCGTATGCGAAGGATTATTTATTCCCGATCATGGTCGGTTCCCTGTTCTTCTCCTTCGCCTTCGCGACAAACAACATCATCCGTTCTGAGGGGAATTCCAGGTTTGCCATGATCACGATGATCATACCTGCGGTTCTGAACATCATTCTTGACCCCATCTTCATCTTCGGACTCGACATGGGCGTACAAGGGGCTTCCATAGCGACGGTCATTTCACAGGCGACGGTATCGATTGTTGTTCTGAACTATTTCCTTAAAGGAAAATCTTCCCTGACAGTCAGGAGAGCCGCCTTGAAGCTTCAGACGAAGATCATCAAGGAAATCATCACCATCGGTATGCCGGCGTTTATCCGTCAGGTGGCTGGGAGCGCAATGATGATCGCTATCAACTTGATGCTTATCAAGTTCGGAGGCGAATTCGAAGTCGGGGTCTTCGGAATCGTCCAGAAGCTGGCCATGTTCACCATCATGCCGATGATCGGTGTCCTCCAAGGTATGCAGCCGATCATCGGCTACAACTACGGGGCCCAGAACTATGAACGTCTAAAGGAAACCGTCAAGCTCGGAATGAAAGTCGTCACCATCATTTCTGCCGGTATTTTCGTTCTCATGATGGCTTTCCCGAATGCATTGATGATGATTTTCACAGGAGATCAGGCAACGATCGAAACCGGGGCTCACGCCATCCGGATTATGTTTGCCTTTGCTGTCCTGATCGGCGCACAAGTCGTCAGCGGTGGTCTTTACCAGGCGCTCGGCATGGCCAAACCGGCGATGATCCTGTCTATGGCCCGCCAGGTGCTGTTCCTGATTCCGCTGGTACTGATCCTCCCGAATTTCTTCGGTGTCACTGGTGTATGGCTTGCCTTCCCGGCGGCCGATCTTCTGGCGTTTATTTTATCCATAATCTTTCTTTACAGAGACCGATCCCTTTTCTTCAAACCGAAACGCGGGGCATCCAATTACGAAACGGCCCCGTCTTGATCAACAGCCCGGCGGCTTGACGCCGGGTTTTTTATTTTTCTGCAGAAAAATTTGAATGAGTACTGCTTTGTTCTCCATCTTTTCCCAAAGATTCTCAGCAATGGATAGCAACCCATGACATTTTCCGTTAAAATGATACAGAGAATGCTATTTTTCACTGGTAAAGGATGAAGTGTATGACTTACTCGGTCCACTTGATCAAACTGTTTATCCGCCGTGATGATCATTTGTTCAAGCTGAATGAAGCAGAAAAATTGAAAAACGTCTGGAATCTATTATTCTTTTTACTCGCTCTCACTTTACTCACCTTTGTCTGGACGGCCTGGCTCGGCCTGGGTACCGATGCGATTTCCGCTAATATGACAGAATTGACCCGGACTGATTATGAACTGAGAAAAGCATGGTTCCTGATCGGCAGAGCTGTTTACGGGCTGCTGTTTTTTTTATTCCTTTTATTTATCTCTTCGTTTTTTTACTGGTTATTCAATCATGTATCCTACAAAAAGCTGATCATTCTACAAATGAACGTCCTGCTCGTTATGCTTCTTGAGCGTGTAACCTGGGTGCCGTTGATGGTCTATGCAGGAATCGACTGGTATGTATCACCTCTTTCCTTTGGTGTTGCAGCCTCCTACTTCACTTCCC
The DNA here is from genome assembly GCF_056161385.1 of Halobacillus sp. ABD4_316. NCBI lineage: Bacteria > Bacillati > Bacillota > Bacilli > Caryophanales > Bacillaceae > Halobacillus > Halobacillus sp. ABD4_316. The sequence continues at coordinate 84,147 of NZ_JBSWZA010000006.1, read as the reverse complement.
TGGAGTGGGTCATTTATTTTTTCGGTTCCATATCCCTTTTCCAGCTGTTTATCATCTGGTACCAGGTCAAATGCCTTTCCCGGCTGTCCAGAACAAAAATCGGCTGGATCTGGACCGGCGTCATTTTCTGGCATCTATTGCTGTGGGCTGGAACCTCCGCCCTTGCCTATTACGATTTGTATCTTCTTTATTTAATAAGGTAGGAAAGCCGCAGGTGGACATATTATGAAGAAAATTAACATTAAAGGAAGAATGACCGGATTGTTGATCATCGCTTTCATTACGACGAATGCCCTGTTGATTTATTTGGACGAAGATGACAGAGTGGACCGGAAATCCTATCTCCATACATGGTCACAGGCGGTTACATATGACCTCTTTGAAAGAGTGGAAACCAAAGGCGTCTTCACATCGCAGGAATCTGTCCCGGTTTACTTTGACGGCGCAGATGGTTCCTTCCAGCAGTTCCTCGTAAGCGAGGGGGACAAGGTGCAGGAAGGCGATGACCTTTATACCTATCAGGTTGAAGACTACGCTGCAGAGGAATCCCGTCTCCAAGGAGAAGTGCAGCGCATTCAGGAAGAAATAACAGCCGTCGAGGACTATATCGATCAACTGGATGCCTATGATATCCCTGATCCCTCATCTCCAACAAACCGTTCCACTTCTTCCTTTTTCGGAGAAGACAGGGATGCCTCCGGGGAAGAAAGCTCTTCTTCCCCGGATTCCTCTATAGAAGCGGAGTATCTCAAAGAGGAGGAACTTGCCAGACAGCAGGCCGAACTTTCCAAACAGCAGGGGCTGCTTGAAATGGCGGAAGACCAGCTGGACCAGCTCCAGGAAACGGGAGAACAGATTACAGTCACCAGCCAGTTTTCAGGAACCGTCACCGATATCGATGAAGAACTCAACGCTCCTATCCTTACGATGAAGTCTGCCAATCTCGTATTGGAAGGCGAAATCCAGGAAGAAGACCGGACACAGGTGGAAGAAAACTTAACCGTTGAGATCTTTGTACCCGAGCTTGAACTGGAAACGACCGGAACGGTAACCCGGGTGGACGAATTCCCGGAACAGACAGACCTCGGCGGGAAGAGCCGGTATCCATTCATCGTGACACTGGAAGATGCGGATGAACAGCTTCTTCCCGGCTACCATGCGGAGATGCAGGTGATCACAGCGGAAGCACCGCAAGCCGTCGCTGCCCTGGACGCTGCCTTGACGACGGAAGAAAATCTGTACGCCTGGATCATGAATGAAGAGGGCATCCTGGAACGCCGGGAAGTGACAACCGGCATGAAGGAGGACGGACTTGTCCAAGTCGTATCCGGCCTCGAGGACGGGGAGTGGATGGCCGTTGCACCGAAGGACGAATTCCGTAACGCCTCTGTTTTTCTGACCTCTATGCAGGCGGAGGACCTTCCTGTCAAAGACCTGATGGAACTGGATCAGTCAACGATGCTCAATTACGGACTTCTCGGACTTTTATCGAGGTAGTCATACAAAGAAGACGGCCGCCCGCGGCCGTCTTCTGCTTGTAGAAAATCCCCGTGTTTTTTACTGCTTCAAGGAACCGGTCAAGACGCTTTGGCAGCCGGTCCATATCCCACACATTCCAAGCCATATGTATTGCATCTTTTACGTGTCCATGGGACGATAAAAGATAAATAAACCGTTGACTTTAAAGGGGGCCCACAATGAAATTAAGTGTATTGGATCAGTCCCCTGTTTTAGCTGGGACAGACCCACAGGAAGCATTAAGACAAACAACCGAATTAGCAAAATGGACCGACCAGCTCGGGTATCACAGGTTCTGGGTATCCGAACATCACAGCACCGGCAGCCTTGCGGGGTCTTCACCGGAAATCCTCGCCGCTCACCTGGCTGCTCATACAGACACCATACGAATCGGCAGCGGAGGCGTGCTTCTGCCGCATTACAGCCCGTTTAAAGTAGCTGAATCCTTCCGTGTTCTTGAGACCCTTCATCCGGACCGGATTGATCTGGGGGTCGGCCGGGCACCCGGAGGCCTGCCGAACATCAACCTTGCCTTGAATAAAGGGAACGTCCCCAATGTGGAAGGCTATCCTGCACAGGTTGAAGAACTGATCGCTTATCTGCATGGGCACGACCCGCACGGAATGGGGATACAGGCGACACCGACAGGCGAAACTGCACCACCGGTATGGATGCTCGGTTCCAGCGGGACGAGCGCGCGGGTGGCCGGAGAGCTGGGAGCTTCGTATTCCTTTGCCCACTTCATTAATGGCCGGGGCGGCACAAGAGCGATGGAGCGTTATTTCAACCATTTCACCCCTTCGCTGCAGCAGACCGAACCGGACGCCAATGTTTCTGTTTTCGTCGTATGTGCAGAAACGGATCAGCGCGCCGAGTATTTAGCATCAAGCCTGGATCTTGCCCTTCTTCAAATTGAAAAAGGCGGAAGGCGCACCCACTTCCCTACACCGGAAGAAGCTCTTTCCCACTCCTACACGGTCTTTGAAGAGGAGCGCATCGCCGATAACCGTAAAAGGATGATTGTCGGATCGATCGAGCGGGTGAAGGAAGAAATTGAGGAACTGGCTTCCCTTTACCAGGTAGATGAAATCATCGTCAATACGATTGTCACTCCATTTGAGGAGCGGCTGAAATCCTACGAACTGCTGGCCGGCGCTTTTGAACTGTCCACGTCCACCACTATGACCTGAGGTCGTAGTGGTTTTTTTTATGCTTTTCTCCAATTCCTATTGATTTCCACTCTGCATGTGCCGATGTATATAGTTGTCAGACATCTCTTTCATAACGAAGGAAATGATGTCAGCGGATTTTATACAGAGGAGTGAAATAGTTGAAGCGTTCGACCTTATTTATCGTCCTATTTCTGTTTAGTTTTCTTATATCCGGCTGCAGCAGTGGTTCTGCTGAAGGAACGGAGGAGTCTGGAATCAGTGCAGGTCTGCTTGTCACTGAAAGCGGTCTCGGAGATGATTCTTTCAGTGACTCCGCTTTTCAGGGCCTTGAGCAGGCCCGCGATGAGTTGAATATAACGTTTGATTACCGTGAACCTTTTGACCAGAATTATGAAGCTCATGCCCGCGATCTGATTGAACAGGGGCACGATGTCATTATCGGTCTCGGGTATAACTCACAGCCGGCCGTCGATCAGCTGGCCGCCGAATTCCCTGACCAGGATTTCGTTTTGATTGATGCCATTTCTGATCAGCCCAATGTATCATCCATCACTTTTAAGGAAGATGAAGGAAGCTACCTGATCGGTTTCATTGCCGGCATGAAATCCAAAAGTGGTGTCGTAGGATTCATTGGTGGAGAAAACATTCCTGTCGTAAACCGGTTTGAAGAGGGATTCACAAAAGGAGTTCTGGAAGCCGCTCCCGACGCCGAAATATTGGTCAGCTATGCGGATACCTTTGATGATGACCACAAAGGCGCTTCTCTTGCGGCGGAGATGATCGATCAGGACGCCGATTATATTTTTCCAGCTGCCGGCTTTACAGGTATTGGTGTGCTGAAGGAAGCTGAAAAACAGGACATCTACGCTTTCGGAGTGGATAGTGATCAATTTTATACGGCGGAAGAATCCGTCGTGACGTCCATGCTTAAAAACGTCAATGTCGCCTTATATGGTGTGATGGAACAGTTGTCTGAAGGAGAAAAGCTGGACGGCAGCGCCCGTACACTCGGGCTTGAGGAAAACGGTGTGGGACTTGCCCCTATCCGCCTGATCGATTTAAACGATCAGGAAGAGAAAACGCTCCAAAAAGCTATGGGGCAGTAGAACGAGGAGGAAAACAAATGAGTATCAGCCGCAGACTATTTGTCATGACTTTGCTGCCTCTGGTGTTGTGTATTATTTTAATCGGTGTGATTGTGTTTCAAATGATCGGATTGCAGCGCTCTACGAATGAAGATATTCAGGTGCTCCTTGATGGTAAGGAGCTTCACGGACAGCTCGTTCGTGTAGAACAGGCCTTGACGACATATGGCTACAACCCTTCCGAAGCTTCCAAGCAGGAAGCCTTCACCCAGGTGGAGCAGACGAGGCAGCTGTTTCAGACGGTGGAGCCGCTCATTGTCACCGATACACAGCGGCAGTGGTTTGACAAGGCCCAGGCGAAATTCAACGATTGGGAGAGCCTGGCCACGGAAGCATTGAATACCGATGACACGAATGAGATTCAGCGGCAGGCATCACGGACAGCCGGGTTAATCAATGATGTGTACATGCTTCAGCGGGAATCACAGGCATGGTATGAAAACAAAATGGAGGCACAGCAACAGACGATCGGTCAGTTGATTCTGTTCACCATCATTGCGGCCGTTATCTTAATTATCGGCACCTTGTACTCCACCTTCCGCCTGACCGCACATATCGCCCGCCCCGTCCGCCAGCTGGCCGCCCAGGCTGCTGATGTGGCCGGAGGGAACTTGACAGTGAACATCGAAGACGATCCGAAGAAAAACGATGAAATCGGACAACTGACCCAATCCTTCCGTGTCATGGTGGAGAATCTTCAGGAAACGGTTCAGTCCGTAGACGAAATCGGACAGAGCGTCAAAACGTTCAGTTCCAGGTTGAATCAGGAAATGAACGGCCTTTCGGAAATATCCAGCCAGGTGGCTCATTCAACGGATGAACTGGCTCAGGGTAGCCAGTCGATCTCCAACGACGTTCAGGATGCCGCTGTATTGATGGAGGATCTGGACGACCGCTTTGCGAAGAACCGTCATGACGGACAAGAATCCAGGGAAATCAGTACACAAGCCCTTCATTCTGTTGAGGAAGGACAGAACAGTCTGATGAATCAGCGGACCTTGATGGATCAAAATACGGCTTCTTTAGCAAAAGTCGAAACATCGGTGCACCAATTCATCCAGTACACTGATCAAATTGAATCGACCGTACACCTTGTGAACGATATCGCCAGCCAGACCAACCTGCTTGCCCTGAATGCAGCCATTGAAGCTGCACGTGCAGGAGAGCATGGAAAAGGATTTGCCGTTGTCGCAGAGGAAGTGCGCAAATTGGCCGATCAATCCACCGCTGCAACAGCAGACATCTCCGATATGGTGTCACAAATCCGGAGCGGCGTGGATACGATCCGCCGGGAAATGACAGAAACTGTCCAGGTGACAGAGCAGCAGAACACGTCTGTGTCTGCATCAAAAGCCGCCTTTGACCAGATCAGTACGTATGTCCATACGATCGACCAGCACCTCGAAGCCCTCGTACAGGGACTCGATCAGTCCCGTCACCAGAGCACAGATGTTCATGCGGCTTTTGAAAACGTAAGCAGTGTCATCCAGCAGACCGCAGCAGGAACCGAGGAAATCTCGGCTTCTACGGTGGAGCAGCAGTCCGCCTTCCAGCAGCTGCTATTGGAAAGTGAACAGTTGGAAACGATGATCGGCCAATTGAATGAACAAATCCAGCAGTTTCAATGGCAGAAGGAACCGGAAACGACTCCCCCACATGCCGATGAGGAAAACATCACCGCTTCAGCTTCCTGAAGCGGTGTTTTTTTACCGCCGCTTCGGACGGCCGGCAGGACGCTCAAGGGAGCGCAGGTCTTCATCTACATTCATGACCTTCTGTTCCACCATCCGTCGGGCATCCTCCACTCCTTTGTTATAAAAGAAAGGCCCCATTTCCTCTGCCATCTGATGAACCCATTGATCGGCCGCCAAATCGCCAATGACCTCCCCACGTTCAAGCTCAAACCACTCTTTAATACGTTCAGCCATGTATTCCTGTTGTTCTTTCTTCAACTTCACAACCATCCCCCCTTTTCCCTCTATCCTATCACACCATCCCGGTGACACAGACCGCTTTATTCGGCTTCTCAGGACGGATATGGATGCAGACGTCCCGGAACCCTGCCTGCACCAGCATCGCCTTCATCTGGCCTCCGAGGATATGTGTGGTATCATCTCCCGCCCCCTCTTCGTGAGGACGGAGCGTTAAGGCTATTCTTCCGTTTTGGTTCATGTTTGTATACAAATGGGCGAGTATCTCTTCCGGATCTTCCCAGAAGGTGACATTGTTAACGGCATAGACTTTATCCATCGCACGGTGGAAATGGACCAGGTCTTCAGCCTGCCCGTGAATGACACCCACCTGCGCAGCATTATTGAAGCTCCGCCATTTATGCAGCACCGTTTCGACCATCACCTCGGATGGATCCAAGGCGTAAAGGTGGAGTCCCTGGATTCTGGATGCCTGCTCTAACGCTTCTCCTGCTCCACATCCGATTTCAAGAACTTCCTCTCCTTTCTGCAGATCCAGAAACGATAGTGTCCACGCGTTCAGCTTTTCATTTTCTTTTTCCATAAAACGTCCGGCAAGCTTCCCCATCCAGCCGGAAGGCCTTGCGAAATGTTGATACAGCATCGGTTCCCTCTCCTTCCTTTCCCGCTTCTTGTACCCGTCTTCAAGAACAGGTATGCCTATTGGTGAAAAGGGTTTAGTTTCCTTCCCGGGCGTTTGTTTGTATGATAGATGACAGAGACCTGTACTTATTTTTTTATAAAATGATCCTAAGGGGGAAAATCATGAAAAAGTGGAGCATTCTTATGCTGCTGATCACACTAGTACTGGCTGCCTGCAGTGGCGGCGGGTCCCAGGAAGAAGCATGGAAGGATATGTCCTGGGAAACCATTGAAGAAGAGGCCGACGGCACGGAGGTGCGTCTCTATATGTGGGGCGGCGATGAAGGGATCAACCGCTACATTGATGAATGGGCGGCTCCCCGCCTGAAAGAAGCACACAACATAACTCTGGAGCGTGTTCCTATGGATGCGGCGGAAATACTCCAAAAACTTCAGACAGAGAAACAGGCCGGAAAACAAGACGGCCCGATCGATGTGATCTGGATCAATGGGGAGAACTTTAAAAATGCCAAAGAAAACGAACTGCTGGCAGGATCGTTTACAGACAAGCTGCCTGCTTTCAATGAATATTACGACACAGATGATCCAGCTTTCCAGACCGATTTCGGAACATCTGTAGAAGGCATGGAAGCCCCGTGGGGCAAAGTCCAGTTCGTCTTTCACTATGACGCCGACCGGATCAGTGAGCCTCCTTCCTCTTTTGAGGAACTGCAGAACTGGATTCATGACAATCCAGGAAAGTTCACTTATCCGCGAGCGGAGGACTTTTCCGGGAATGCTTTCTTACGCCACGTCTTATATGCCAAGGCGGAAGAGCCATCAGATATTTATGAGAATCCCTTGAATGAAGCTGATATTCAGCCGGCGGCGGATCGCACATGGGCTTATCTCAAGGATATTCAGCCGGATTTATGGCGTTCCGGTGATCACTACCCGAATGACTTAACAGAGCTGGATCGTTTATATAGTCAAGGAGAAGTCTTGATGACGATGGGCTACAATGAGTCCCGTGCGGAATCCTTGGTCGCTGATGGGGTGTTCCCGGAATCCACCCGTTCGTTCGTCCTGGAACCAGGTTCTATTGGAAATACACACTTTTTGAGCATTCCCTTCAATAGTTCCAATCCGCCCGGAGCGCTGGCTGCCATTAACTTCCTGCTTTCACCGGAAGCCCAGCTGGCCAAATTCAAGCCGGATTACTGGGGGGAAAACACCACGATCAGCATAGATCAACTACCCGAAGATATGAAACAGCAATTTGAAGCGGTGGATAGAGGAGACAGCGTTCTTTCCACAGAAAAGCTGGAGGAAAGCTTTCTTCCTGAATCAGAAGCCGCCTACGTCGAATGGATGAAAGAGCAGTGGTTTGATGAAGTCGTTCAACCTTAAACATTCTCTCCTTTTCCTGCCGGCTGTCCTGTTTATGCTCCTTCCTCTTTACGGGCTCCTGACAGCTGTCTTGAACAGCTTTGGCCGGCACAGAGGATGGACACTGGACTATTACCGGCAGATCTTTGAATCCAACCGTTTTGTCACGTCTCTTGTTTTCAGCCTGCAGACAGCCTTGATCGCCACCCTGTTGTCCATTCTTATCGGGATCGCTTTCACACGCAGTTTTTATCCCATCCTGGAAAAAATGGCACCAAGGGTGAGTGTATGGATTCCGATGCTGTTCCCGCACTTTGTCTGGGGCTACATGGTCATTCTCCTTCTTTCAGAAACCGGAGTGGCCGCTCAGCTGTTCACGGCTGCCGGATGGATTTCTGACCCGCAGCAATTTCCGATACTCACAAGGGACCCGAACGGAATCGGCATCATCTTAACCTATGTATGGAAAGAGGTTCCCCTTGTCATCTTGATGCTGCTGCCGGTCTATGCCTCGATCCGGCCGGAATACTATGCACTCATCGATACACTTGGGGGGTCGGTTTGGAACAGAATCACAGCGGTTGAACTGCCTCACCTGCTTCCGGTTCTGATGGAGACAAGCCTGATCATTTTCTCATTCACCTTATCGGCTTATGAAGTACCTGCTCTGTTGGGAACCACGTTTCCGGAGATGGTCTCCGTACTCAGCTATGACTGGTTTTACGGAAGCTCCTGGCAGAAACGTCCACTGGCGTTTGCCGCTATGGTCAGCATCAGCCTCGTCCTGCTGGTTCTGTCCTTTATCGGATACGGGTACTTAAACAAAGCCAGATGGAGAGCTATGAGAGGAAGTCGTTCATGAAGCAGAATTCACGTTTATTTTTAGTGCTTACGCTCCTGTTTTTCCTTATACCGCTCCTCATACTGGCCGCTCAGAGCTTCAGTGCGCCGTGGCGGTTTCAAACAGGCGCCGGACTGGACTGGGAGCTTCGCAGCTATGAACAGCTGCTGCAGAACCCGATGCTCTGGAAAGCTACATTCACATCGATATGGATCGGATTCATCGTCCTGCTCCTGAATGTATTGATCGGTGTGTCCACCGGCAAAGCGCTCGCCACCGTCCCATTGAAAGGAAAACCCTGGGTGGAGGCTTTACTGCTGTCACCGATTCTTATCCCGGTCCTTGCGATCGCCATGGGGCTCCACATCTTTATGATCCGTGCCGGATTGGCGGATACAGCACTTGGTGTCATCATCATCCACCTTGTACCGACCGTCCCTTACAGCATTAAAGTATTTCACAACAGTTACCAGCAGATTGGACGGGCGATGCTTGAGCAGCCTCACATCCTCGGTGCCGGATTTTTCAGGCAGCTGTTCACGGTTGAGCTGCCTCTCTTGAAACCGGCGCTTCGAAGTGTCACTTTTTTAACCATTGTCATCAGTCTGAGCCAGTACGCAATCACAGCCGTTATTGGCGGAGGACGTGTGCTGACGCTGCCTCTCGTATTCTTTCCATTCCTGGAAAATGCGGATGCTTCCGTCATGTCTGCGTTTTCCCTCTGGTTTGCTGTCATACCCGTTGGGATGTATTTCCTGGTGGAAGCTGTCATCCTTCTGCTTCCCTACTCTCGCCTGCCTTGGAGGAATAAAAGATGAGCCCGACTACATTAGAAGTGAAGCAATTGAAAAAAAGCTTTCAAGAAGACCTGATTTTGAACGGTCTTTCCTTTCAATTAAAGAAAGGGGAAATCCTCAGCGTTGTCGGTCCTTCTGGAAGCGGAAAAACAACGCTTCTTCGTGTCCTTGCCGGCCTCGAAACCCCTACACACGGGTCCCTCTGGATGAACGGTAAGGACATTACAGCTACAAAAGCCAACCGGCGGGATATCAGTCTCGTATTCCAGCAGCCGCTTCTGTTTCCCCATATGACAGTAGAAGAAAATATTGTCTATGGAGCGAAAGTATCTAAGAAATATGACAAACAGAAAGTAGAGAGACTGCTTGAAGCGATTGGAATGAGCCGGTATAGAAATTATTTCCCTTCGGAAATCTCCGGCGGTCAGCAGCAGCGGACAGCGCTTGCCCGCGCCATGGCGACTGAACCGGAAGTGATACTTTTTGATGAACCGTTCAGCAGCCTGGATCCATCGCTTAGGCAGGACCTGCGCTACTGGGTCAGAGATTTCCTCGTGGAACAGAAAACGACAGCCTTGTTCGTCACTCATGATATGGAAGAAGCTATGATCATGGGAGACCAGATTGCCGTCTTTCAGGATGGAGAGTTTCAACAGATTGGAGAAGCATCTGTCCTTCATCATCATCCTGCCAATCAAAAAGTCGCTTCCTTCATGGGCGGCCACCTGATCCTGAATGAAAACGAATTTGTCCCACTGGGGGACATACAGCTTTCCCCGGGCTATGAAGACGGAGAGACACGCACCTTCCAAGGGCGGATGGAGCACCTGACCTACCAGCACGGACGTCCAGTGGCTCATATCAACGTTCCCGCCCTGGGCTCCAGAGTGGCGTTACCCGTTCAACAGGTTACAGCGGATACAGAAGAAGTCACTCTGCACATCCCGAATTCCCGCATTCAACGATTTGAGGTGAACCATCATGAATAAAAAAACTCTGCTCCGTTCGCTTTTGTTCCTGACGATTTTCATTGCGGCGGCCTGGTTTGCCCGAAGCCGGTTTAACGTCGATCCACAAAACATCCGTGCCTACATCCTGTCGTTCGGCAGTATCGGCCCGCTCATTTTTATGGGATTGTATGCCATCGGCCCCATTGTCGTCTTTCCAACCTCCGTGCTTTCCTTGGCAGCAGCCTTTGCCTACGGCCTGTGGCCGGGTATGCTGTACATTGTCATCGGAGCGACCGGGGCAGGAATCACCGGATGGGTGATGGGGCGCTTCTTCGGGGATTCCGTGTTGAAGTTCCATCAGTCCAAGTGGGCTTCTTCCATCTATGAGCGTATGAAAGGACAAGGATTTTTATATGTATTTGTCCTCAGGCTCATCCCGCTTGTCGGATTTGATATCCTCAGTTATTTATCAGGGATGACGCGGGTGAAACTGCCATCCTTTATCCTGGCCACAGTCCTCGGCATGCTGCCCGGCACATTCGCCTACAGTCTTGTCGGTACCAGTCTTGCCAGCGGGGACAGGACATTGATTTTCGCCGCGCTGAGCGTTTTTGCCCTTATTCTAGTAACGACATACCTTTTCCGGAATAAAGTACGTTCCTGGTTGAAGATTTAACCATAAGAAAAGCCTTTGAACCATCCCTCCTCGGCATACGGTTCAAAGGCTTTTTTATTTGTATTTCGCCATAAATTCACGATCGATCTTCTGCTTCAACTGCCATGCTTTGTGATTATGTGCATGCACAAGTCCATAAATCAAAAAACCTTTCCGATCTCCAGTGGAAAGAATATACAAAGCTTTCTTTTGAGGCACGAAGGCTTCCAACGGCTCGTGATGGAAGAAATTCTTTACGTTTTCCCATAAAACCGGTCCCTGGCGCACGGCATAAACGCCGCTTTTCGGGAGGTCAGGATCGGTTTCCAGCGTGACACAATCTCCCGCCCCGAACAAATAGTCATAGTTCTTGAACTGCAGTGTTCGTGACACAAAAGCAAAACCACGATCATCCACATCCAGCCCTGCCCGCGTAAATATGGCATCCCCGACAGCTCCGCCCAGCCAGAGGACACCGGTGTGACGGATCTTGTTCCCTCTGCTCGTCTCAATGCTGGAATCCGTGACGGCTTCCACCTCTTCATTTTCCCACACCCGGACACCTTTTTTCTTCAGGATATGCTTCATCCGCGCCCGGACCCATTTAGGAGTATCCGGCAGAAGAGGTCCTGAAGTAACGAGACGTACCTGCCCCGGCCGCTGATGCATATTTTTATAAGACTGGATGGAAAGGGCCAGTTCCGTTCCGGCCGCTCCCCCTCCGACAATCAAAGGCTGAGGGGTTCCCCGTAAATCCTTCATGCGTTCAGTGAAAAGGTAGTTCGGTTTAATGGACTGGGCGGCCGTATGCTCGACGGACTCCGGCAGGCTGCGTGAGCCGATATCAAAACTGGCGGCATCAAAAGGGTACACGCTCCCATCATGGCAGATGATCTTCTTTTGTTCCGGTCTGATCATCACAGCTGTCTTCTGAATCAGCTGCACTCGAGCTCTTTTCGTGAGTGGACGAAGGTCGACTCTCGTGTCTTCTTCTGTATAGATCCCTTCGGTAAAGCCGGAAAACATACCGGAATAATATTGATAGGGGGATGGTGTGATGAGGCACACATCCACATCAGGCAGGCCGTGTTCAGCCATCTGCTTGAGCACTTCCAAATGCGCATGACCGGCGCCGACAAGCAGCAATCGTTTGGACATCCTTCCACCTCCTTATAAAAAACGCCCACATGGAACCAGCCATGTGGACGCTCACCCATTATAGGCTTGCCTGTAGGAATTCCTGCACTTCTTCCGGCGTTTTAGCATCCGCACTGTGCAGATGAGCGGTCTTTTGACCATTTTGGAAAACCAACAGACTAGGAATGCCCATAACTTCGTACTTTTCAGCCAGTTCAGGAAGCTGGTCACGGTTCACATCGTACCAGTGGTAACCATTATATTCCTCGATAATCCCTCCGATAAACATGTCCATGCGGCGGCAGTCCGGACACCAGTCCGCCTGGAATTTCACGATGACCGGCTGTTCACTGGCAATCGTTTCGTTAAATTGATCCACGCTTTGAATAGATTCCATTCCTATCAATCTCCTTTAAGCAAGCTCTACCCTCATGATAATCAAATCACGCTCATTTGTCTTACTTTCCGCTCACGGCTGCTAGTCCTTGTATTCCACACGACCGAGCAGCCAGGCAGCAAGCAGTCCTGCAAGGAAAGTGACGATACTGACGATGAGAAGTCCTGTCGATTCAGGAACCCCGGGAAAGATGACAAACACGGAACCGATCACAAGCCCGATAATGACAGCAAAGGTTCCGGACGTGTAATTTTCCAGGAAAAACTTCACGATTTTACTCATAGAAACCAAGCCAATCAGAATACCTAATCCGACCACGGCGATGATATCGATGCGGAAATCCGAAATGCCTGAAGTCACGGTTGTGTACACACCGATAATCAGAAGGATGAACGATCCACTGATGCCGGGAAGAATCATGGCACTGCTGGCAATCCATCCGGAAAAGAACAGCAGCAGGTATCCCGACAGTGTGATTTCCTCCATTGCCGTCGTTTCCGATGTCTGGAAGATGGCCATGGAAGCCACCACAGCGGCGCCCATCAACAGCAGAATATAGTGCTTCGCTTGAAATTTATTTTTCATGTCTGCTTTATGGGTCAAATAGGGAAGCACCCCGATAATCAATCCAAGAAAGAAAAACTGCGTCGGACCCGGGTAATGTTCAAACAGCCATTCAATGACGCTGGCCAGCAGCGCGATGGAAGTGACGATCCCAATACCGAGCGGCAGCAGAAACTTCAAATGTTTTTTCCATTCCTTACTGAAAAATCCGTTGATGGCCTCAATCAAACGATCATAAATCCCCAGAACTACAGCAATCGTGCCTCCACTGACGCCGGGAACAACATCGCTGGCTCCCATGAGAAGACCACGGTAAATATTTCTCCATTCCCACATGTTTCTTTACTCCTTTTTCACAGGCAGATATTTTATAGTCATTCTTTAAGCTTCCATCATACCTTGTCTTGAAGAAAAATACAAAAAGCAAAAGGCCCGGTTTCCCGGACCTTTTTTCATGCATCAGGCAGATGTTTTTTCCTTCTCTCTCTTCCCTTTTTCAAGAGCGGCCTTATCAGCACGCAGTGCCTTGTAAAGGGAAACAACCATGAGAATCATGATGAAGGAAAACGGGAAGGCGGCAGAAATCAGAGCATTCTGGAGCGCCTGCAATCCTCCGGAATACAACAGCACAGCCGCCATGGAAGACTGGACGATCCCCCATGCGAACTTCACCATTGTCGGGGGAGTGAGCGACCCGTTCGTCGTCTGCATGCCCAGCACAAAGGTTGCAGAGTCTGCAGATGTAATAAAGAACGTTCCAATCAGTGTCATAGCAATAATAGAAAGAATCAAACCTAATGGATAGTTATCAAACATTCCAAACATCGCCTGTTCGGTAGCCAGTCCGGCCAGGTCGGCATCGCCTGACTGCTGCACTTTAATCGCCGAGGAACCGAAGGTGGAAAACCAAAGGAATCCGACAACCGACGGGACCAGAAGGACACCGGACAAGAATTCCCGGATGGTACGTCCTTTGGACACACGGGCAATAAAAATTCCGACAAACGGAGACCAGGCGATCCACCAGGCCCAGTAGAAGACGGTCCAGTCGTTGATCCATGCACGGTTTTCCTCATTATTCGGAGCCAGACGGAAACTCATCGTCGGCAGATTCTGCAAGTACGCCCCGATCGTATCCGTAAACATGTTCATAATGAAGAGCGTCGGCCCGACAATCAGCATAATGACAAGAAGAGCCAGCGCAAGGAACATGTTCGTATTACTTAAGTATTTAATCCCTTTGCTCAACCCTGTATAGGCTGACATCATGAACAGAACGGTAACAATCCCGATAATGATCAGCTGCACTCCAAAGGAATCCTCAATGGAAGTCAGGTAGGTCAGGCCGCCATTAATCTGAGCGGCACCGAAACCAAGGGTTGTCGCTACACCTACAATAGTGGCGAAGACGGCAATGATGTCGACCAGCTTGCCGAGCGGCCCCTTCATTTTATCTCCAAATATCGGCTCGAGTGTGGAGCTGATCAAAGCGGGAGCTCCGCGTCTGAATTTAAAATACGCAAGGACCAAGGCGACGATCGCGTAAATGCCCCACGCATGCACGCCCCAGTGGAAATAGACAAAACGCATGGATTCATTCAACGCCGCTGCTGTACCGGTTTCCGCTGTGGGTGCATTGTTAGCGTAGAAAAATATCGGTTCCGCAGCCCCCCAGAAGACAAGACCGATCCCCATGCCTGCACTGAAAAGCATGGCAAACCAAGTAGCATAATTATAATCCGGGGTGTCGCTTTCCTTTCCGAGCTTCATTTTACCGTACGGGCTGAATATCATATAAAGACAAAAAACGACGAATCCTGTAACGATTAATAAGTAATACCATCCAAAGTGAACAGAGATGTAAGACTGGATTTCACCTGTAATGGATTCCAGACTTCCCGGGGCCCATGCCCCCCAGATGACGGAAAATAATGCGATGGCCAGTGTAACCCAGAATACCGAGGTAACTTTTTGCATAATTTGCTCCTTTCTTCCTAAATAATGGTCATAGAGGATATGAAATGCGGGGAAAAAGTTGGGTCCTGCATAATTATCGAATACCCAAACCTAGAAAAAATAAACAATTGTCGTCATTTCCTGCATAAAAAAACAGCCCTTAAGATGAATAAGGACTCCTCGGATCAAAGTGTACCAGATTTTCCCGTAAACTCAAAAAAACGTCAAAAGCCGACAAATCCATACGGTCCAGGTCAACCTTCAAAGTTGGGTTCTTGAAGAACTATGCACATGTGAGCCCTTATGACTACCCTTATTTTTCCATTAATCATCTGCTACAATGAACAAAAATAAGGAGGTGGATGATGTTAAAAGGACAGTTAGTCGAACTGCGTCCAGTCGGAAGACATGACTTGGACCATTTATACAGATGGGCGAATGACGAACAGCTGGCCGACCTGGGTCACGGCAGCTCTTCCGCCTATCAAAACAACAACCCGAAGGAAGATATCGAAGCGTTTTACGAAAAAAACCTGACCCATCAGGCGTTATGGGAAAAAGGCCGTGTCTTTATTGTGTACACCATCGGCACGAACGTTCCGATTGGAAAATGCGATTACAGAGAACTAAACCCGGTCACACGTGCAGCGGAGGTGGGGATCAGCATCGGCGAGCGTGCCTACTGGGGACAGGGCTATGGACAGGATGTCTTATCCACCCTTTTAAAGCACCTGTTCTATACGTTGAACCTCGAGCGTGTGCAGATGGATACGTGGAGCGGCAACACCCAGGCCCTGCGGCTTTATGAGAAAGCGGGCTTCGTCGAAGAAGGACGTTTGAGGAAGAATGAATTCGTCCAGGGCTCTTATTATGATACGGTCCTTCTCGGTATGCTTAGAAATGAATTTGAAGCATAAAGAGAGACAAAGGTTTCCCAAGGAAAATGTAGGGAATTATATACACAACACCTCAGACCCTGCCCCTTTTTTTCTCACGTCATTCTTATGAAAGGAGACGACGATGAAAGATCACCTGAAAAACCCTGTATTCCTCATTTCCGCTTCTGTCATTCTCGTTCTTGTCGTAATTGGAGCGGTCAACCCGGAAGGTTTTGGTGCTGTAGCCGGAACCTTATTCGAATTCACAACCATCAATTTTGGCTGGTTTTACTTAATTTCTGTATTCGGCTTCGTCATTTTCCTTGTTGGACTTGGCTTAAGCAAATACGGAAAAATTAAAATCGGTCCGCCCGATTCCAAGCCGGAATTCCCATTCTTTACTTGGATCGGCATGCTTTTTTCCGCCGGTTTTGGTGTAGGCCTCGTTTTCTGGGGCGTTGCTGAACCGATGAGCCATTTCTTTGAAACACCGTTTTCTGAAATGGAAGCTCAGACAGAGGAAGCGGCGCGTGTCGCAATGGGCTACTCCTTCTTCCACTGGGGAGTCAACCAATGGTCCGTATTCACTATCGTCGGGCTGCTGATTGCTTTCCTGCAGTTCCGTAAAGAAAAAGACGGTTTGGTATCTACAGCCCTTGAACCTGTTCTCGGGAAGTCAAAGCCTGTCAAATACACCATCGACTCCCTTGCCGTGATTGCTACAGTCATGGGCATAGCGACTTCCCTCGGACTCGGCATCCTGCAGATGAATGGAGGATTGAATGCCGTCTTCGGCGTACCTAATAACACCACGATACAGCTTGTCATCACAGGCGTGCTTTTGATCTTATACTTAACCTCCTCCAGTACAGGGCTTGATAAAGGAATCAAGTGGCTCAGTAATTTGAATCTCGGCCTCTGTCTGCTGCTGCTTTTGTTCGTTTTCATTGCCGGTCCTACGGTTTTCATTTTAAACAGCTTCACCCTTGGTCTCGGAGATTATATTACGAACTTTGTGACCTACAGCCTGCGTCTCACCCCTTATGAGGGAGGAACATGGCTGAGAGAGTGGACGATCTTCTACTGGGCTTGGGTCATTGCCTGGTCCCCCTTCGTCGGTGCCTTTGTAGCCCGTGTTTCGCGTGGGAGAACGATCCGGGAATTCATCTTCGGTGTTCTCGTTGTCCCTCCACTCATTGCCTGTTTGTGGATTGCAACCTTCGGAGGAACCGCTTTAAACAGCGATCTGAATAATGGAACACAAATTGCACAGGCCGTCAGCAATGACGTCACCGTGGCTCTTTTTGAAACCTATGAGTTTCTTCCGCTGACCGGAATCCTGTCGCTGCTGTCCATCTTCCTGATTGCTACGTTTCTAATAACATCGGCAGACTCAGCAACCTACATCCTTGCCAGCATGACGACGAACGGCAGTCTCACTCCTGCCCTTTTCATTAAGATTGTCTGGGGAGTACTGATGGCGGCCATCGCTGGTGTTCTATTGGTAGCTGGAGGTCTCGATGCGCTGCAGACAGCCTCTCTCGTATCGGCCCTGCCGTTCACGGTGATTATTATTCTCTTTATCTACGCCTTCCTGAAGATCATACGAAAGGAACCGCTCCCGCAGCGGAAGTATGATTCCAACGAAGACAACAGTCATAAAAAGAATGCATAGATCAAAAAAACAGCTGCCCTGCAAAGGACAGCTGTTTTTCTTATTCAACCGATTCCTGGATCACCAGGATCATACATCACTTCTGCGTTTCCAGCTCTGCTGTCCTGAATTTCATTCATAAGGGCGGACGAGGATGAAAAAAGAGAAAACTTGAGAACGAAACCAACCATTGACGTTTGAAATGCTTTTTTCATTTTCAAAGCCTCCTAACAGGTTTTTAAACGTTTCATATACTCCAACGGGACACGAGCGAAAAAGTGATCGCCCCTTTCCTTAATAAAGCGCGTATAGGAACGATAAAGCATGTCCATATCCTCGTTCACATAACCGAGGTAGCTTTCCTGAAAAGGCGTAGGGGATGGGAGGGATTCCAATGCCTGACGGGCCTTTTCCAAGCGGCCTTCCGCCAGATCCAGGTGAGCCTGTTCCACGACATCCGTCGTTGATACGCCGGCTGTACGATGATGAAAGGCGGAAATGAACGGGATGGTGTGAACACGGATCATATCCGCAAAAGAAGATAATTCGTACTGATCAGCAATCGCCAGTGCTTTCGTCAGTGGATCCATAGCCGAATCGTAGCCGTTGAACAGCTGACAAAGAGCAAGAATGAAATACATACGGCTTTTCCGGCGCGGCGAAAGCTCCGTATTGATCATTTTGTAGGCATGCCGGCTGGCTAGAATCGGGTTGTCTGTTTTCCAATAATGGTGAAATAAAAGCTCCTGATACCGCTGATTGAGATAGTAGTACATCAATGGCTCATCCACGCTGGCCAAAGCACGGTCACAATCGTCGATGTATTTGTCCAGGGCTGTAAAAACTTTCAGATCATAATAAGCATAAATCATGAGAAAGAGATGAAGGCAGTGCAGGGAAGGATGACTGCATTGATACTGCTGCAGCAGGGTCAACTGCTCCCTTGACACGGGGGTTTCCACGCGTTGGAGCAGAAGGTTGAAAAGCGGAAGGACTTCCTGATGTATGTAAGGAGAATGGAGCACGACAGCTAAGTCCTCGAAGAAATCATTCATATAAAAGAATTCAAGGCAGGCCAGCTGATCATCGATGTGAGTCGGAAAATCACCAAGAATAACATCTCTTGTACGAAGCAGCGCTTCTTTTTGAGAGTGGATTTTAAGATTTTCCAGGTAAATCATGTACAACGAGGATGTATGCCGCATATGCAGGCTGGCCAACGGTCTCGGCTCTATTAATTGGTGATCCTTCATCAGTCCAAGGACTCCTCTCCTATATCTATTACCATTTTATTGAAAATTCTGCCATTTGTCTATATAAAGTTGAAGCACTGTTCAATCTTTAACCATCGATGATGCAGATTAAAAAATGGTTGAGGTAAGGAACCAGACGTTCCATAGAACAAGACTGTAGACAATCATTTTCTCACTGGGCGATCCCGTACGGAATGTAAGGAGGAACTGCTGATGCTTCTTAGAAAACGGATAAAAAAGCGGAATGCCTTTTTTCGTCAAGTAGTCACCGAACAAGTGAGAAATGACGCCGACCACCAGCCCGGCAGCAAGAACACGTGGAACTTGGAAGGCCTGTTCAAGAATTGCACTGTAGACAATCAACAGACCTACAAACAACAGGGAGTGTGTCATTTTTCTGTGCCCACGGATCATAATAAGAACCGGAAGGAGCATCATGACAAAAATCTTCAATTCGTCTCGATATGTATTCAAATAGGATGGGAAAAACAAGTAACACAAAAATGCGAGCGTAAAAATCGTCAGTAAGCCGCGCCAGAATTTCTGTCCGAACGTAGAGGTCGGCGTATCAATGTCTGGAAGCAGCGAACCAATTAAAACAAAAACTAAAAATAAAACCATTTGAAACGGCCGCTCGGAAACAACTTCAAAAGCAGGAATCAACGTCAACGCGCCTACCCCGAAGGTGAAGCCGACAACCTGGTGTCCTGGTGCCATCATGGAGTATGCCGCTCCCCTTTCTTCTTTTTCAAACTAAAAAAATAAACCCACACTAAAGTGGGCTTTCGGTTAACAGTCTTTCTCAGGAAGACCGGTCATTTGAAACTTCGGCCCTTCCATCGTCTGTTTTCCTTCTATAGTCAACGGTTCAATTAAATGAGCAATTCTCTGGTCAACGGCGACCGGAATCGAATTGATATAATGCAGTTCGTCGTCGGCTTCAGGTTCGCCGAGTGTCATACCGATATCAGGCTCACCGCAGCCATATCCGGCAAAAAACAACCGGAGGCCCGGTGCCTCTTCCTCTTCTAATATCTGCTGCAGTAAGTCGCGCGCTTCATCGGTGATTTGCACAGCTCTTCACCCCTTCCATTATAAAATACCACACGCCTGATGGAAATAGAAATCATCCGCCTAAACGCCCATAAAAAAATCCCGGGGGAAAACCCCGGGATTTTTTCCTTCTTATCGATTATACCGCCTGAGCATTGATCTCTACATCAATGTTGCCGCGTGTAGCTTTGGAATAAGGGCATACTTTATGAGCTTCTTCTGCAAGCTCTTCCGCTTCTTCCTGAGATACACCTTTAATTTTTACATTAAGGACAACACCGACTTTAAAGCCATTGTCTGCTTCATCTTTCATGAGACTTACGTCAGCAGTGATTTCAGAATCGATATCCTTTTTCTGATTGCTTGCCACGAGGTTCAGGGCACCATCATAGCAGGCAGAATATCCTGCAGCAAACAGCTGTTCAGGGTTTGAACCTTTTTCTGAACCTTCACCCGGCATGGTCAGGTTCAGATCAATAAGACCGTCATCAGATTTTACGTGTCCATTACGTCCACCTTGGGCTGTTGCGTGCGCTGTAAACATAACTTTACTCATCATTATCACTCCTTGACTAGTATAGAGACTCCATCCATTACATACCTCATCTTTCCTGATGGTAAACCTTTCTATTCCTTGTACACCCGAAATTCGTCCTGCAGCGATTCTGGTGCCATCTTGACCATCCACTGGAGAATGTACGTAAAAACAGCCAGATCATCGACAATGCCAAAGAAAACGAGCACGTCCGGAATCAGGTCCCATGGAAAAACAAGATAAGCGGCCAGAAGAAGAACGGAAATCCATTTCTTTTTCATACTTACCTGCCTGGACTGAAAAAAGCGGATGATAAACGGGACAGACTTCCGCACATTAAAAAGAAACTTGATTCTTCTCCAGAAACGTATCATTCCTCATCCCTCCCCTTTTATTCATTCCCTGTTTGAGCGCTGGTACAGCCACTGCTTTCCATTGCTTTCACTGTGCGTATACTTTACCATAAAAAGGAGAACAACCCGGAATCACAGAGAGAGAATAGCCCAGACAACACCATTGGCATATACTATAAACAAAGACCAAAAGGGGAGAAGGATGTCATGAAGATCTTGCTGCTCAACGGAACAATTGTCGGAAAAAAAACACGGACCCTGCTAAATGAAATAGATAAATACATTCAACTGCTGCCAGATGATCACGAAACGAAAATCATCGACCTGGAAAATTACGAACTTCAATTCGTCGACGGACGTCCGGCCGAGGAATACAACCAGGATATGCAGCGCCTGATCCAGGAAATTGAGGAAGCCGATGCCTATGTGATCGCGACCCCTATTTTCCAGGGCTCCATTCCAGGAACATTGAAAAACGTATTTGATGCCGTATCACCACTGGCTATGCGCTATAAACCCGTCACCATCATCGCCAACGGCGGAACACTTCAGCACCACCTGGTTATCGAAAATCAACTGAAACCCATTCTGAACTACTTCCGCTGCATGGTCACACCGAACTACGTCTATACCCATACCAATCATTTCTCCACCGACGGCGAGCTCATCGACGAAGACGTCCGCAGCCGCCTCAAAGAAATGACCATCGTCTTCAACCAATACCTGCAAATGAGCCGCCATTTAGAACCCGATAAGTAAAATAGGGTGTGGAGAGGAGCGGGGAGGCCTGACACGTATAAGCCGGGCATTGCAGTGAAGGGAACTTTCTTCACGAAAATGAACGGCTTATATCGCGAAGGACTGCTCCTCGGAACCGGATTACAAAAAAAGAAATGCGGAGGCGCCCTGTTCAGCCCCGACAAGCTTAAGCAGATCTTTTTCCGGCGGGTTGTGCCGGTAAAAAGATCTGCTTAAGACCTCGAGGGGCTGGGCGCTGGAGCTGGACATGATCAGGGTGTGGAGAGGAGCGGGGAGGCCTGACACGTATAAGCCGAGCATTGCAGTGAAGGGAACTTTCTTCACGGAAATGAACGGCTTATATCGCGAAGGACTGCTCCTCGGAACCGGATTACAAAAAAAGAAATGCGGAGGCGCCCTGTTCAGCGCATGGAATATAGGCATCAATGAAAAAATCCCTGACAGTAACCTGTCAGGGATTTTTTTCATACGCGTCCGAGAACCTTGCTCACATAATTTTCTGTTTCACGGAAAGGAGGAATACCTCCGTACTTATCAACATTACCCGGCCCGGCATTATACGCGGCAAGAGCCAGGGACGGATCATCATTGTAGCGGTCAAGCATTTGTTTCAGATACTTGGTCCCTCCCATAATGTTCTGTTCCGGATCCAAAGGGTTCTCCACTCCCAGACCCCTTGCTGTCGCGGGCATCAACTGCATAAGTCCCTGGGCTCCGGCATGACTCACAACATCTGCATCAAAATTGGATTCGGTCTGAATGACAGAACGAATCAGACTTTCATCCACCCCGTATTGGGAAGATGCCTTCAATATCCAATCATCCAGGCTTCCTGATTCTTTTGTTTGTCCAGCAGGAGCCGGCTGCTGCTTCGGTGCTGTTGTCACCGGAGAAGCCAAAGGTCGATCTGCCCCGTTTAAATAAAGGGACTCTGTATTCATCGACACGGGAGAAACCCCTGCCGCAAACGCCTGACTGACTGCCGCTTGAAACAAATCCTGAAAGGACAAACCCTGCAGATCCTGTCCACCATTCCCCTGCTGAGCGCTGCCCAAAAAAGAAAAGCTCTGCA
This sequence comes from Halobacillus sp. ABD4_316, assembly GCF_056161385.1. NCBI lineage: Bacteria > Bacillati > Bacillota > Bacilli > Caryophanales > Bacillaceae > Halobacillus > Halobacillus sp. ABD4_316. Next base: position 61,517 of record NZ_JBSWZA010000006.1, on the reverse strand, counting down.
TCTGCATCATCCATTGAAGCTTGTTGACATCCATTGCTTCCACCTCGTCTCATTGATATGTAAAGTGTACAGGATGCGTCAACTTCCGACAATCACTTGTTGGATCATTTTTACAAGTTTCCAGACTTAGACAAAACTTGAGAAAAAACTTTCCTGAATCACTCATTTAAGTACCGTTTCACGCTCTCTTTTTCCCAAAGCAGAACCCACCGGAGCAGTGGTACAATAAAAGAAGCAAAAGAGTTTCCTCATCACCGTAAGTGGGATGGCGTGCAGGTTGTCCACGTCTTCAGCGATTGTTACATCGTAACTGTTCTTACATAGGTACACTCTTTTGTCTCTTACGTCGAATGACCCTATTATTTTTCCCCGCCAGGAAAAATAACCTGTAGATTTCATGGTACGTCTTCCCTCATCGAAAGACGAGCACCATCTCCCTTTTGTTTTCAAAAGGGAGTTTTTTTTTTGTTTTTCATGAAGGACAAAATATTTTCCAAAAGATAAATATTGCCTGCCTGCTCCTCATATATTGAAAGTACAAAGGAGGTGGGAAACCATCATGGAATTCAACAACAATGCATTTTATTTCCTGGCTGCTCTGCTCGCTGGTTACGCCCTGTTCAGCTTAGGTGATACGGGTGGAAATTTCTTTGATCAGTTCTTGTACTATGCAGGCTACATTGCGATGATTCTGTTCTCATTTGTACTTATATTTACTGGCTTAGCACGGTTCCTCAAACAATATCAATAATAAAAAAAGGACTGCTCCCGGCAGTCCTTTTCATATTCCAAACCATCGTTTTAAGAAACTTTTACGCTCGGGAGCTTCTTCCTTTACTGCGGGGGGATGATAATGAATCTCTTCTTTTTCCACAGCATAATCGAGCGTTAACACTGCCCCGTACTCCGTTTCGGTATCCTGGTTGGAGATGGTTGTATGATGAATGTTATGCTTTTCCGCTGTATCCTTTAACGGCGATAAAAAGCGGTAGCTGATCTCCCCGTTCAATAACAGCGTCGCGTCGGGGTTGCGGCTCATTTCCTTTTCCAGCTCCCCAAAACCTTCCTCCTGCATCACTTGTCCGTTTGTCAGCGCAAGGAGAATCCGTTCCCGCAGCGTACCTAAAAATTGTCTGCGTTCACCCGGGTTGGTTTCTCTGCTTCCGTATATCCCTTCCTGCAGGTAATCCTCCAGATCCGGTTTTTTCATTTTTCCATCACCTCACCCTTCTATTATGAACGTTCAAACAACGGACATCCATTCAAAAAGCCCAGGAAAAAAGGACGGGTCCTGCGACACCGTCCTAAGGTACAGAGATTACTTCTATATGAGAAGGAAGAACATCAAGAACGACCGGAAGAGGATCTCCCTCCTCCCCATCCACATTGGTTTTCACCGTTTCCCCGGAAGAGATCTCCACCCGGCGGGATTTGAAATACTCAACCGAGGAATCTTCCTGCAATTCGCCTCTTAAAATGGATGTAACGATAGAGGCAAGGCGCATCATGTTCATACGCGGAAGAATGAAACAGTGCAGCATCCCGTCATCCACTTCTGCGTCAGGCGCAAGGCGCTCAAATCCACCTGTAGAATTTGTTAGAGCGGCCAGAAAAAGGAACGCGTCCCCTTCCCACGTTTTATGGTCATCGAACTGAATGGTCAGCGGACTTGTTCCGTCTGAAGAGAGCGTTTTGATTCCTTCCATCACATAGGCAAGCGGACCGAAACGCGTCTTCTGCTCCGGACTGACTTCATACGTCGCTTCTGCGAGAGCTCCGACAGCTGTAATATTCACAAAATACCGGTCGTTCACTTTTCCTATATCCACTTTCCGGGAATGGTCATTACGCAGCAGCTGGACCGCTTCATCTGGATGAAGCGGTATATTCAAAGCTCTGGCGAAATCATTGACGGTACCCAGTGGAATAACAGCCAGAAGAGGCCGGTGTTCCTGGTCGACCATGCCGTTAATGGTTTCATGAAGTGTTCCATCTCCTCCAAGAGAAACGACCAGATCATACGCTTCTTTACAGGCATTCCGGCAGTATTTGGTAGCATCCAATTCTTTTTCGGTCTGCACCTCTTTCACAGCATATCCCTTATCTTCAAGTATCTCCTGAATTTCAGCCACATACGTAAGGGCTTCCTCTTTACCAGAAGAAGGATTGACGATCAGCATTGCGCTTTTCATGATTCAGCCTCCCTGCAGCCGGGGCCTTATTCTTCCGAACCCCTGCCGAGTAAATGTTCAGGATATTGATACACCGTCCGCACAGGAATGAATCCGAACGATTGGAAGAACTCCTGTCCTCCATGTCCCGCTCCCTGCCATTCCACTTGGATGTCTTCGACGTCCTGCGCTTGCATCCAATCCAGTAAGGAGCGGCACAACTGTGTACCGATGCCTTCCCTGCGGTAAAATTCATCGACATACAGTTCTTCGATCCGTCCCTTTCTTTCCTCAGCGGCAATCGAATTGATCACAGCAAGTCCGTAGCCGATCAGCCGGCCTTCCACTTCGGCGGCGATCAGTTTCTGTTCCGGCGCGGTATTCGTAAACTGATCAGCAGCCCAGAATTTCCGCTCCCGGAGTACATCTCCTGAGAGTTGTCCTTCCTGTTCATCTTTCACGGCATGGAGAAAATCCACGGCATATCTTGTAAAGTGCATTAAATCCCTGTCCTCTACTTCCCTGATCACTGCCAAATCAAACGCCTCCTCTACTTCTTGCGAACCACCTGATATTCCGGGGTTTCTTCTATTACATTATGCGCAAAAGAGCACACAGGGTCGATCATTAATTTATGTTTTCTCGCATAATTCACAGCTTCATCTACGAGCTCCCTGCCAAGCCCTTGTTCACGCTCGGCCGGATCCACATGAGTGCTCAGAATGATCATTGTATCATCTTCCACATCAAAAACCAGTTCGGCGGCTGGATCCTGTTTTTCTCCCATATAAAGTCTTCCTTTTTCTTCATGAATCATTCGTTCCATGTTCAACTCCCCTTTCATATAAAAAGCATTCCCTCCTTCCGATAAGAAAAACATCCATGGAAGACCCATGGATGTTAAGAAATATAAAGGAAGATGCTTCAGGCTGTCGGCTTCAAATCTTCTTCCAGCGGGATGTTCCGCTGCAGGCCGCGCTTGGCCGCTATAAAGAAAGCTGTTACAACCCCCACTGTAATGACCGCAGCCAGCCCATAAGCTACATTCAACGGAAGGCCGAATCCGATTGGCGCATTGATGATATACGTGAATGTAGCCATCGTCATGAATGCGGCCGGAACAGCGGCGATCCAATAGTTTTTTCGGGCGAGGAACAGATACATCGCACCCACCCACAGCGCAATGACAGCCGTGGATTGGTTCGCCCAGGAGAAGTATCTCCAAAGCAGAGTGAAGTCAATGCGTGTCAAAGCAAAAGAAATGACAAACAACGGCAGCGCAATCCAGATACGGCTGGTCAGCTTTTTCTGGGAGATGTTCAAGTAGTCGGCGATAATCATCCGGGCACTACGGAAAGCTGTGTCCCCCGAAGTGATCGGCAGAATAATGACACCAAGAACAGCAAGCGTCCCGCCAAACGCTCCAAGCATAGCAATCGATACTTCACTGACGACCGCAGCAGGGCCGCCACTGGCAAGGACTTCATTCAAGCCTCCGGATCCGCCGAACAGGCTCATCGCAGCAGCTGCCCAGATCATGGCAATAATCCCTTCCGCAATCATCATGCCGTAAAAAATGCGGCGTCCCTGCTTCTCTTTCTGAGTCGTTCTTGAAATAATCGGCGTCTGGGTGGCATGAAATCCGGACAACGCCCCACAGGATATCGTTAGAAATAACAGCGGGAAGATCGGTGCGTTGTCAGGGTGCATGTTCGTCATGGACAACTCTGGAATCGGTGCGCCTGTAGCTACAAGAGATACGCCGACTCCAATGGCACTGATTAATAACAACGCTCCGAAGACCGGATAGAAACGGCCGATTATTTTATCGATTGGAAGCATCGTAGCAAGTAGATAATAAACAAATATTGCTGCCAGAATAACAGGAAGGGACAGCCAGCTGTTCGTCATATTGTGCAGAAGATCAGCTGGAGCTGTTACAAACACAGTTCCGACGAGAACGAGAAGCAGGATAGCAAAGGCGTTTACTACATGCTTCATCACTTTTCCAAGAAACCTGCCCGCCAGTTCAGGCAGATGAGCCCCACGGTTTCGAATCGATATCATTCCAGTTAAATAATCATGCACAGCACCAGCGAAGATGCAGCCAAATACGATCCACAAAAACGCGACAGGACCATAAAGTGCCCCAAGAATAGGACCAAAAATCGGTCCGACTCCGGCAATGTTCAAAAGCTGGATCAACGAGTTCCGTTTTTCCCCCATCGGCAGATAATCCACGCCGTCCCCATGTGTATATGCAGGAGTCTCACGGCCCGTTTGAACTCCGAACTGCTTTTCTACATATTTCCCATAAGTAAAGTATCCGACGATTAAAAGTGCAATACTGACTAGAAATGTAATCATCAGCTGTTCTCCCCTCTTCTTTGTAATCGGTTGCATAAAGTTTATCATGGTAACGCTTACAAAAGAGGGGGTTCTGTTTATCATGTCGTTACTCGTGTTCAACATGCAGAAAAGACGCATCGAAAAAGAATGCGTCTTTTAAAGCTCCAGCTTTTTCCGTAAATCCTTTACATAGTTCCTGCTCACCGAAAGCTTTTCTTCCGCTCCCCGGAGTTCGAGCTGCCAGGCTCCATTAAACCATGGAGTGAGCCGGTAGATATAATCAAGGTTGACGAGATAGCTCTTATGGATCCTGAAAAAGGAGAACGGCTGAAGCCGCTCCTCCACATCTTTCAATGCATCATTTGTCTCATAGACAGCTGTCCGGCCGACGATTTTCGTTGCCCTGTCCTCTCTGTACACGTACATAATATCTGAAGGGTTGAGGTATTCAATGGTGTCGTCCACCTCAACTGCAAACTTGGTTGGAACCGAACCCGGACTGTGATCTGTCTGAGGCTGCAGCTTCTTTTCAATCCGTCTGATCGTTTCAGCCAGCTGTTTCTCATCAAACGGCTTAAGCAGATAATCGAGCGCCTGATGGCGGAACGCTTCTACGGCAAAATCCGGATACGCTGTAGCGAACACGATTTCGGGCACCTTCTTCAAGTCCTTCACGGCAGAGGCTGCAGCCAGTCCATCCATTTTCGGCATCTCAACATCCAGAAACATAACGTCCGGCTGGTATTTTAAAGCTGCCACAATGGCTTCATCACCGGAAGCCGCTTCTCCAACAACCTTGATCTGTTCAAAATCTTGAAGCAGGAATTTCAATTCTTCACGGCTGAAGCGTTCATCATCGACAATCAGTACTTTCATGTCAGTCATGCCGTTTCCTCCTGTTCCACCAGAGGAAGAGTGAAGCTGATCCGCGTTCCCTTTCCGGGCCTGCTTTCGATGTGCAGTTTCGCTTCTTCCCCATGCATATATTCCAAGCGTTTATTGACATTATACAAACCAAATCCCGCCCCTTTATCTGAATCTACGACTCCGTCCCCAAGCTGTTCAAGACGGTCCGGGTCTATCCCTCTGCCGTTATCAGCAATCGATACGTGCACACGGGCCCCCTCCTTCTGTATGGCCAGAGTAATCCGTGCTTCTTCATCCTGATCCTTAACCCCATGTTTCATACTGTTCTCCACGAGAGGCTGCAGCGTAAGCGGGGCTATTTCAGCGGATAAAGCGGACTCATCGATGTCATAATCAATCTTCAATCGGTCTACAAATCGTGTTTCTTCTATTAAGAGGTAGGCACGCACATGCTTCAACTCCTCCGCCAGGCTGACCCGGGTCTTCGTTGTCGCCCCCAGATTCTGACGGAAAAATTTAGAGAGTGCGATGAGCAGGGAACGGGCTTTATCCGGCTCTGTACGTGTCAAAGAAACGATAACGTTCAACGAATTGAACAAAAAGTGGGGATTCACCTGTGCCTGCAGCGCCTTCACTTCGGCTTTTCTTGCCATCTCTTCCGCCTGGTCGGCATCTGCCAGTTCAAGCTGCTGGCTGAGGAGGGCGCTCAGCCCCTGAATCAGTTCCAGAAGGACCGTTGATATTTCTTTCTCTGTTCTTACATAAAATTTCAATGTCCCCACCACTTCCTCCCGTTTTTTCAGAGGTACGATGACAGCCGCTCCCAGCGGGCAGTCTTTGTGCTGACACTGAATGTCCTCATGTCCGGCAATCACGCGGCGGCCGGAGCGGATAACCTCCCTTGTCGCATCGGTTTGAATCGCTTCCCCGTAATGATGATGATCATCAGCCAGGCCGACATGAGCCAGTATCGTCTGCTTATCCGTCATGGATATAGCGCTTACATCAACTTTATCATAAATGATCCGGCATGCTCTTGCTGCCGATTCCTTCGTCAAGCCTTTACGCAGGTGGGCAACCGTCAATTCAGCCAGTTTCAGGGCCTTTTGCGCCTGAACAGCACCAGCCTTCTCCTCCTCATTTAACACATTACGGATAATGAGCAGAAAAAGGGCAGACCCGACACCATTGGCAGCAATCATCGGAAGACCGATTTCCTGAACCAGCTCCCACGCTCTTGTAAACGGCTGTGCCATCAGGAGGATGATTCCCATTTGGATCGTCTCTGCCAGGGCACCGACGAACAACGCCGTTTTCAGTTTCAAAGGCTTCCCTTTTTTATGAAAAAATCCGGCAATCAAACCAGCAACGACAGCGGAAACACCACAGGCCAGACCTGTAAATCCTCCGAGGAAATACCGGTGAAACCCTGCAATCAATCCTGCTCCCAGGCCGATACGCCAACCACCGAACAGACCAGCGGCCACGATACCGATAACCCTGGAGTTCGCCAGTGCTTCTGTATCCACCAGTTGATACGCCCAACGACCGAATTCCAGGGAACTTGTATCATACGTAATGCCTGTATATGTGCCGATCATTCCGAACAGGCCGAAAAATCCGATCGCAGTCATCTGCTGTTTCCCTGTTAATATCTTCTGGTCGGCCAGTTCACGGAAAAAGTGGAACCGGGTAAAGATAAAGGCAGCCGTGACGATGATTCCAAGCCGTTCCAGCATAGGAAGAAAAAGTTCAAACATCGCACATTCCTCTTTCTATCTTTTTTTCTATTGTAGCACGCTTCCTAAAAAGACACGGAATGCAGGAAAACGTCAGAATTATTTGATACACTAGGAAAAAATGAGGTGATGATAATGAAAACGAAGATCGCTATGATTCAAATGGATATTGCCTTCGGTGATCCGTCTGCCAACCGGAATACGGCGCAGGCCAAAATAAAAGAAGCGGCCGACCAGGGAAGTACTTTGATCCTGCTTCCAGAGCTTTGGACAACCGGGTATGACCTGACACGCCTTGAAGAAATCGCTGAAGACCTGGAAGGGCCGACCCACCAGCTGCTGAAGAAGCTTGCCCGCGACCACAGGGTAACCATTGCAGGTTCCATTGCTGAACGGGACAAGGAGGCCTTTTATAATACGATGGTCGCTTACAATGAAAACGGAGAACGTGTGCTGAACTATCGTAAAGTCCACTTATTCCGTCTGATGGACGAAGAAAAATATCTGGAGTCCGGAGACTCGCAGGGAAACTTCCACTTACATAACATCCCGCTGGCAGGGGCCATCTGCTACGACATCCGCTTCCCTGAATGGATGCGTACGAAAATGCTCGGCGGAGCCCGCGGCCTGTTGGTTGTCGCAGAATGGCCGAAGCCCCGCGTCGATCACTGGCGCAGTTTGTTGATCAGCCGCGCAATTGAAAACCAATGCTTCGTCATGGCCTGCAACCGCTCCGGTTCCGACCCGAATAATACATTCGGAGGTCACTCGCTCATCATTGATCCATGGGGGACGATTGCAGCCGAAGGAGGGCTGGACGAAGAAATCGTATACGGAGAAGTCGATTTTTCCGAGGTGGAGGCGATCCGGAAGCAGATTCCGATTTTCCAGGACCGACGTCCTGACCTCTATCAATGATTTCGTTGATATCTACCAAAAAAAATGGTGACCGGCATAAAATCATGGATATACGGAAAATTAAATCGATATCCACCTGATCCATTAAAAAACCGCCGGGCCTTCATAGGTCCGACGGTTTTCTTATTCATAGGCTGGCGTTTGATAGAAATAATTCGGTGAATCCATCCGGTTTTCATAGGAAGAATGGAAAATGTGCGTCGCGGCGGGCGATACAGGCGGAATCAACCATGTCCAATCACCTGTCGCCTGACGTCCACATTTATTTTCTTTCTGTTCAAACCGTTGAAACTGCTTGGCAGCTGTATGATGATCGACGATATTCACACCATCCATCTGGTAGGAATGAAGAACGGCCTGATTCAATTCGATCAAGGCCCGGTCCTTCCATAACGATGTATTGCGGCGCGTATTCAGCCCCATCGCTTCAGCGACTGCCGGGAGCAGATTATAACGGAATTCATCAGCCAGGTTACGGGCTCCGATTTCCGTTTCCATATACCACCCGTTGAACGGGGCTGCAGTATAATTCAACCCGCCGATTTCAAGACGCATATCGGAAATAATGGGGACAGCATACCATTTCAACTCCAAATCCTTAAACCAGTCAAAATCCGGATGTCTCAGCGGGACTTCTAAAATTTTCTCCTTAGGAATTTCAAACCACTGCGGCTGCCCATGATCCGCTTCAATGACTAAAGGAAGAACATCATAAGCCGTTCCTTCCCCCTGCCATCCAAGTTCCTGACAGCGTTTAGTGAATTCCACGGAAGCTGGATCCCCGGTCACCTTCCCATTTTCTTCATAGCCGGCGTACCGGATCAGCTGGTGATTCCAAAGCCGGATCTGGTGCTCTTCCGTTTCCGGTTTGAAAATGGTGATTGTTGAACGGATGCGTCCTCCATTTGTAGCGTAATCGATATGGTCATACAAGGCATCCCGCATAGCTTCGGCTGTATCAAGATGGCGGGCATCAAAGACGCGCAGCGTATCCCAGAACAGGCGGCCGATACAACGGTTGCTGTTCCGCCATGCCACCTTGGCACCGAATTCCAATTCCGTAGAGGTATGGGTATAAGTACCTTCCTCGTCGATGGACTGCCGGACTTCATCCAGTCGGTCCTCCACTCCGGAAAGTTGTTGCTCATAGTAGAACAGGCGGATGAATTCCTCCGCCTTTGTATAGAGATCTGTATTCACAGCATGACATCCTCCTGTAGGTTGCTCATCCCCCATCCTACCATATTCCCATAGAATCCCCTATCAATCAGTCTGCTTTACGTGCCGCCTGCTGGATCGGATCCCATACGCTGTTATAAGGAGGCGCATAGCTGAGATCCAGATCCTGCAGATCATCCACCTTCATTTTGTGGAACAAGGCGGTGGCAAGGACGTCGATCCGTTTATCCACCCCGTCCTTTCCAATGATTTGACCACCCAGAAGCTGGCGGGTTTCCGCATCGTAAATCACTTTTACAGTCATCGGGTTATCCTTGGAGTAGTAACCCGCTTCATGTGTGGATTGGACAGTCTTCGTCTTCACTGAAAATTGCTCCTGTTCGGCTTCCCTTACGGACAGGCCGGTGCGCCCGAGCGTCAAGTCGAAAAATTTCAAAATGGATGTGCCTGTAATTCCACGGAAAGGTGTACGGACGCCTGCCATATTCAATCCTGCGATCTGCCCCTGTTTGTTGGCATGGGTCCCCAGCGGGATGTAATCCATCTTTTCCTTGACCCGGTGATATTGAACGGCACAGTCACCCGCGGCATAAATGTCCAGAATGCTGGTTTCCATAAAAGCATTCACGGCTACAGCGTCTTTGATCCCTTTGTATATGCCTGTCCCTTCAAGAAATGATGTATTGGGTGTCACACCAGCAGCCACAAGAACGAGATCCGTTGCATACGTTCCTTTGTCCGTGACAACGGTTTCCACCTGTTCATCCCCCCTGAATCCTTCGACAGATTCATTGAGATGGAGTTCCAGACCATTTGTGCGGGCCTCCTCATGCACCAGTTCTCCCATGTCTTCATCAAAAATTTTCGCAAGCTGAGCACCACGGTCAATGATTCTCACCTGTTTTCCAAGGGCGCGGTAGCTTTCCGCCATTTCAAGACCGATATACCCTCCCCCGATAATCGTTACATGTTCTGTCTCTTCCGTCGTTCCTGCCATGATTTCCTCAATATCAGGAATGGTCTTCAACGTATAAATCCCGTCCAGATGCCGTCCATTCCACGGTGGGACGATGGGGGATGCACCGGAAGCAATCAAGAGCTTATCGTACGTGATTTCCACCTGCTCGTCACCGTCAAGGTTTCTGGCGTAGATTTTTTTCCGGTCACAATCCACCTGTTCCACTTCGTGACGGATGCGTACATCAATGCCGTATTTCTCACGGAAGGTTTCCGGTTTTCTTGCAATGAGGTCTTCCGTTGAATCCACCACACCTTTCAGTACATAGGGCAGACCACACTGGCCGTATGAAGTAATCTCCCCTTTCTCCAGTACTGTAATGGTACTGCCTTCTGTGTTACGGACGATCTGCATCGCCGCACTCATACCGGCCGCATCGCCGCCAATGATCACATAATCCATTCTTCCCACTCCTTTTCCTGTTTGCAGACGTTCCTTCTATCTTTACTTCTTTACCATTAATGTTCCCACTCAAACTTCCGTCATGTTACACTGTCTATATTATCTTTTTGTTCGACTTTTCCAAAAACATATGTCTGAGGTGACCATCCATGAAAGAATTCCAAACATCCAAAGCCATCCAGCGTCTGCCGGATCAATTTTTCGCAACGCTGATTGATAAATTAAATGCCTATGAAAATAAAGGCTGGGACACTATTAACCTCGGTCAGGGGAACCCGGATCAGCCGACTCCTGATCACATTGTTGAATCCTTGAAGGAAGCTGCCGACAACCCTGAATTTCATCAGTACCCTCCTTTCCACGGATATCCGTTCTTTAAGGAAGCGATCGCTGAGTTTTACAAGCGCGAGTATGATGTAGACCTGGACCCTGAAACAGAGATCGCCATCATGCCCGGCAGTAAAACCGGCCTGGTGGAGTTAAGCCAGTGCTTCCTTGATCCTGGAGATGTCGCGCTCGTGCCTGATCCCGGGTACCCGGATTATTGGTCAGGAATCGAAATGGTCGGAGCGGAAATGAAGCCGATGCCGCTGCTGGCTGAAAACCACTTCCTCCCGGACTATGAAGCCATTGATGCCGAAAGCTGGGAAAAAGCCAGGCTTATGTTCCTCAATTATCCGAACAATCCGACCGGGGCAACAGCGGACAAGGCTTTTTACGAAGAAACGATCAAAGAAGCCGAAAATCATGATGTCTGCGTGATTCATGATTTCGCCTATGGAGCCATCGGTTTTGACGGCGTCAAACCGCTTAGTTTCATGCAGGTGGAAGGTGCCAAAAATGTGGGTGTAGAAGTTTACACGATGTCCAAAACCTTTAACATGGCCGGTTGGCGCGTGGCCTTCGCCGTTGGGAACCCCAGCGTTATTAAAGCCATCGAAACCATCCAGGACCACTATTTCTGCAGTATTTTCGGCGGCCTCCAGAAAGCGTCTGCTACAGCCCTCCTAAGTTCCCAGACTGGTGTAGAAGAACTGGCAGCTACGTATGAGCAGCGCCGCGATCTCCTTTTATCCGGCCTGGAAGAGGCTGGATACCATGTAGAGCCGTGCAAAGGTTCATTTTTCGCCTGGCTGCGCGTGCCGGAAGGCTATACCTCCCAGTCCTTTGCGGATGCCCTGCTTGAGGAAACCGGATTGTTTGTGGCCCCCGGCATCGGGTTTGGAGCGAGTGGAGAAGGATATGTGCGTATCGGCTTGAATAATTCAGAAGAAACACTGAAGGAAGCTGTTGTACGCTTCAAAAAATTCGCGGAAAAATAAACCTCAAAAACGCCTGTTCTACAAGGAACAGGCGTTTTTTGTTGAAATTCTTCTTAATCATTTCGATTTTATCGTAAAATAAAAGTTGCACTTTCACTGTAAATCGATTTAAATATATATTATACAAAGATTACACATATCTTATAGGAGGGGTTTGAATGTACGCGCTCATACGAAAAGACAGCAGTGTAATTGAAATCCTCAGGGATCCCATCGACCGGAGAGAGCGGATATTTACTCGCAAAGAAGATGCAAAAGAATATGCCGATAAACTCAACGTGTTAATTGCCCATGGCCCTAAATGGGAAATAGAGAAGTATTTGTAACATCACTCCTCCCTTTCCACTACTATTTATCCTTTTGCAGCCTTCCTGACGGCAGAAGAGTTCTGGAGAACCCACAACGATATCATTCCAAAAAAAGCCCGGACCTTGTTAAAAAGGTCCGGGCTTTTCATTTGATTAAAATGGATATTCACGATAGCCATTCATGACTCCGATCCATTTTACGGTTGTAAATTTGTCGAGGGCCCACTCGCCACCGAAACGACCAAGGCCTGACTCTTTTTCTCCTCCGAAAGCGACATGCGCTTCATCGTTCACAGACTGGTCATTGATGTGAATCATACCCGTTTCCACACGCTTCGCTACTTCAACGCCGCGATGGACGTCACGGGTGAAAACAGACCCACTTAAACCGTAAGGAGAACCATTCGCGACTGTAATCGCTTCTTCCTCCGAAGACACTTTGATGACAGAAGCTACAGGGCCGAACACTTCATTATTGGCAATCGGCATATCGTTGGTGACACCGGTCAGCACCGTCGGCTGCAGAACATTTCCGTCTGCTTCTCCACCTGTAAGTACTTCCGCCCCTTGATCAAGGGTCTTTTGCAGATCTTCCTGTATACGCTCGACAGCATCGCGGTTGATCAATGGTCCGACCGCCGTATCTTTTTCAGAAGGGTCACCGACTTTCAGGCTTTCCACTTTTTGTTTGAACTGCTCGACGAACGCATCATGAACACTTTCATGAACGATGATTCTGTTCAGAGACATGCAGATCTGGCCCTGGTGCAGGAATTTACCGAAAGCAGCGGCCTGCACGGCTTTCTCCACATCTGCATCATCAAGGACGATCATGGCGTTGTTCCCGCCAAGTTCAAGCGCTGTGTCTTTAATGTGTTTACCGGCCAGCTCTCCAATATGGCTGCCCACTTCTGTTGAACCGGTAAAGGAAATCAGCTTAGCGGCTGGGTGAGTAACAAAAGCGTCGCCGATTTCAGATCCACGGCCGACAACAACGTTGATCACACCTTCCGGAAAGCCGGCTTCTTCAAATAAATCAGCAATGAGCAGGCCGGACGTTACCGGTGCATCAGAAGCTGGTTTAACGACGACCGTATTTCCTGTCGCAACAGCCGGCGCAATGGATCTCAAAGCAAGGTGGAATGGGAAGTTCCATGGGCCGATAATGCCGATTACCCCTTTAGGAGAACGGTAGACCCGGTTTTCCTTACCCGGCGTGTTGGACGGAAGAATTGAGCCGGACATTCTCGTCGGGAAACTGGCGGATTCACGGATGATGGACACAGCCGCCTGATATTCTACTTCAGCTTTGACGATCGTACTTCCGGATTCCTTCACAAGCCAGTCGACGATTTCTTCTTTCCGCTCCTGCACGACGTGAAGCAGCTGATCAAAATACGTCTGCTTCTCGGCAGGCAGCGTTGTCATCCAGCCTTCCTGCGCCTGGACAGCCGCGTCATATGCCTCATTCAAATCGTCTTGGTTGGCGGACGGGATCGATGCGATGGACTGCTCTGTATATGGATTGACATTCTCTACAAATTTCTCACTGGAGCCATTTTTCCATTGGCCATTGATATATTGTTTCGTAAATGTTTGTGGACTCATTTCTCAATTACCTCCATTCAGGAACTATACAGGGCTATCATTCCCGCCTGGATGCCTTTCAAACATTTGGACACTTTACAAATTCTTCTTCATATCCACGTGGGGAATGCCGTCTTCAAGATAGACGCCGGTCATTTCCTCAAATCCGAAAGAAGCGTAAAACCCTCTTAAATGTTCCTGTCCTGAAAGCCAGATGTGATCGGTATGGTAATTCGTTTCGACAGCTTGAATGGCCTTATCCATCAACTTCCGTGCCGTTCCTTTTCCACGATAATCCTTATGTACAATGACACGGCCGATGCTGTAGGAGTTATTACCCTCAACCGGGGGGACGATCCGGCAGTAAGCAGCCACTCTTCCTTCATCCTCCATCCAGATGTGCAGGCATTCGGGGTCACGTCCGTCAATTTCCGGATACGGACATTCCTGCTCTACGACGAATACCTCGACGCGTAATTTCAAGATGCTGTACAGTTCCTCCTTTGTCAGCTGCTCATACGTTTTTTCCATCCAGTTCAAGTCCATTCCTGATCACTCTCCCTCTATTTTCCTACAATTATGACGGTTTTAACAAAAGAAGGAAAGGGAATTATAAAATGGTCTCTTTCATAACGATTCCACTCAAAAAAAGGAGGGAACACCCATGCTTTTGAAGATACTCCCGATATCTTTACGTAAATATTTTGAGATGTCGAAGCGTCAGCGGAAACATGAAATCCAAATGACCATTTGGTATATGCCGCTCATTTATATTGCCGCTTCGATTCTTTTCGTCATAGCCACCCTGTATCTGGACTTGTCTTTTCAGCTGGAACAATATACACATGAGTTCTTCCGGATTAATGCCGACATCACACGAATGCTCGTCAGTACTCTGATCGGCGGAATTCTTACATTGAGTGCCTTTACATTGAACTCCCTGCTTGTTGTGCTTACAACTTTCAGCGGACAATTCTCTCCAAGGATGCTTATTAACTTTGTTTCTGATAAACGGACCCAGCATGCTCTGGGTATTTTTAATGGGAACTTTGTTTACGTGCTTCTTGTATTCCTTTTCATCGGGAATACCGAATATGAGTATTTTGTGGCCGTCCCGACCATTACGATTCTCATGGCCTTTACTTCATCTGTGACGTTTATTTACTTCATCAACCATGCGACAACATGGATGCAGGTACATAACATCACGGACTCCATGAAGCAGTCATCGGAGAAAATCATCAATCAGACACTCCGAAAAGACCTTGAAGCTCACCGCTGTGAAAACCCGGACAATCTGCTGGAGGATTATCAGGAAAAGACGTTCCCTATCAGTGCTGTTCAATCCGGATATGTCCAGCTTGTCGATTACCAGACGATGATCGAAGAAGCTCGGAAAGATAACATTATCGTTCAATTCAAAGCACAGGTCGGTGATTATATCCTGCGGGGAAATGAACTGATCAGCTACTGGGGGCCTGGAGCTGATCATATCGAAAAGGAGAAATACATCCGGATGATCAGCATCGGCTATAAGGAGACGGAGCTGCAGGACCTGCAGATGGGGATGCATAAGCTTGCCGAAATTGCGATCAAATCCATCAGCAATGATGATCCCAAAACGGCTTCCAATACCATTTACCGCATGTCAGAACTGATGCTCACCGTCGAAGATTATATTACCTTCACCCCTTACTTGATGGATAAGGACGGGCAGGTTCGTGTCATCCTGCTTTCCGAATCCTTTGAGTACTACATCTACCGGGGTTTCGGCTATATCCGGCATTATGCCCGGGACAACCATCTGATTATTACCGACCTTGTCGGTTCAATCGCATCTATTGCTGAATCCATTGATGAATCCAAACACGAAATGCTTTGGGAATTTGCCTGCAATACCATTGATCACATTGAAGAGAAAGTCATTTATGAACTCGACAAAACCTTCCTGCTTCAAGAGATGGAGAGGCTCGCCATGACGACAGGGCATAAGCTTGACTATTACCATATCTACCGACGTTTTTACCCAGTCGATGGCTGAAAGGCATGGCAGGAGAAGAGGAGTCTCCCCCCTCAGGGGGAACGATGGAAAATCGTTTGACAACCTCTTCTTCTTTGCTTATTTTTAATATATGAACATATATTCATATAAAGGGAGGTTTAAGGATGGGTCATCACCATCATCATCACGCAGACTCGACAACCGGAAAAATCAAAACCGCTTTTTTTCTGAATTTCGCTTTTACCATAATTGAAATCATCGGCGGATTGTTAACGAATAGTATGGCGATATTATCCGATGCGCTGCATGACCTCGGAGACTCGCTCTCTCTAGGCCTTGCATGGTTTTTACAGAAGTTCTCCAAAAAAAGAACATCCGAAAGCTTTTCCTTCGGCTACCGTCGCTTCTCCCTTCTGGCCGCTCTTATCAATAGTATCGTCCTGATCGTAGGATCCATTTTCATATTCGTCGAAGCCGTTCCCCGGCTTTTTGATCCCCCTGAACCCCATGCCGGGGGGATGCTGGCCGTGGCCATTCTCGGCATCGTCATTAACGGAGCTGCCGTTTTCCGTCTGCGCGGCGGGGATTCCATGAACCAGAAAGTTCTGACATGGCACCTTCTTGAGGATGTCCTCGGGTGGATCGCTGTTCTCATCGCCAGTGTTATCATGATGTTCTTTGACGTACCGATCCTGGACCCTGTGGCTTCCATTGGAATCACTCTGTTTATTTTGTATAATGTCGTCAAAAATCTTGTCCAAACGATGAAGCTGTTTCTGGAAGCTGTTCCATCTGATGTGGACCTTAAACAAATCATCAAAAAAATCGATGACCTTCCAGGGGTGTTATCCAGCCATCATACCCACCTGTGGTCTCTTGATGGGGAAAACCATGCTTTTTCCACCCACGTAGTCGTGGCAGGAAATGCGGGGAAACAGGAGATCTGTTCCATTAAGGAAGGGGTAAAAAACACACTGACATCCATCCAGCTGGAGCACATAACAATTGAAGTTGAATACGAAGACGATCCATGTGGGCTGGAAACCTAAAAACAGCAGGCTCGACAGCCTGCTGTTTGTTGTTCTTATAATTCCAGGGTTTCCGGTGTATGGGAACCTTTGTTCATGTAACGGATTGTTTCCGGGAGGATTTCAAGAACGACAAATTCAGGATCATCCTTGCCATCGAACCATCGTGTCATCTCATCATTCCAAATCCACTCTTTAATCTCCTGATCACTGCGGATTTTCGCCTGCCCTTGTACTTCCAGGTAGGTATCGCCGTAGCCTTCTCCTTCATATCCCAGAAGGATATGAACGTGTGGATTTCCCTCGATCTCCTCCGCTTTATGTGTTTCTTTGCTCGTCGGGGTGAAAAACGTGAAATTCTCGTCGTTGAAAAAAGTCATGTAACGGGTGTGCGGTTTGCTGTCCTTTACCGTAGCCAGTGTTCCAACTTTATGATTATCCATCAGTTGATGGATCTGCTGCTTCAATTCTTCCTGATTCAATGTCATGCTCCTTTCCACTTTTCATTTCTTTGATTTCACAGTCAGTTTTCCCCGAAATATTGGAAGTAAACCAAAAAGTGTGCCGGGATAAATCATTGACATGAAGTTCACACCACCGGGGTATAGTACATCTATGCGCAGCGCCCACCCGGGTCTGTGCTAAAATAAAAAGAAACGATCATCTAACAGAAGGAACAGGAGGAAGTGTGTTGAATCGGCAGCTGTTTACAAAAAAATGGAGCCTCATTTTCATAGGCTCGGTTTTTATCGGTCTTCTCATATTTTTTATAAGCGCAAAATCAAGCAGCTCTGAACCGGTGGAACGCTCTGAGCTGACACCGACATTGTTTGTACATGGATATAAAGGCGGCCCGCGCAGCTTTCAGTCGATGATAGACCGGATGGAAAACCTTCAATGGGGGAAAAAACATATGACCATTTATGTTTCTGCATCCGGTATGGTATCGATTCAAGGAAACTTCTCCAGTACACCCCGCCCATTTGTCCAGGTACTTTTCGAAAACAACCGGGCAAGCATCCAGGACCAGACGTACTGGCTTCAGCAGGTGATGAAGAAGCTGCGGACGGAACATAAGATCCAGCAGGTGAATCTAGTCGGTCATTCGATGGGCGGCCTGGCTTCTGCCGGGTACCTCATGTCAGAGTCCGACCTGCCGGCGCCTAAGGTCGAAAAACTGGCCGTCATTGCAAGTCCGTTCAATGGCATTAAAAAGGAAGGCTACTTTGCGTCCAACTACGGGGAGGCGACCACAGATCTCCAGCCCGGGTCAGAAGCTCTCCGACAGATGGAAGAAAACAAGGAAAACTTCCCGCCCGAAATTGAAGTGCTTGCCATTGCGGGCGTCATCAACGGAACGGAACCGGAAGAAGACCATTGGGATGGACTCGTCCACTCTTCCAGTGTCAGCAGACTGGAGAAGATTGTTCCCTTCGGTCAGTACAAAGAGGAGCTGATTTTCAACAATCTGGCCACACATTCCGGTCTGCATGAGCTTGCAGAAGTGGACCGGATGCTTGCCGTTTTCCTTTGGGATGAAACGGACGAAGATAACCTTAACTCTTTTGACGAGCATTTATAGTCCACACTCCCGGCACCTGTTCATAGGTGCCGGTTTATTTTTTCTCCAAAATGAACAGCCACATAAATGTCAGCGCCTGCTTCAAATCCTCATCAAGATCGGCAAGCAGGTGAGGTTCCACCCCTCTTTTATAAACGCCTTCTCCATCGATTACTTCCCAGCCATTTTCAACAGCCAGCTGCTGTAATTCCCATGGCATCATCGTATTGCAGATCACCTTTTCCCCATACAGCCTCCGGTAGCTGTTCACTCTCGGCATTGCTGTCGGGCCAAGAAGCCCTATACAGAGGCGTCCACCCGGCTTCAGCACCCGCTTCATTTCCTCCAGCCCCGCTGCAGGTACTTCTGTCCATTCCAGTGAATTAACAGCCATTCCGCCATCGAACTGTTCATCTTCAAAAGGCAGATCCGCCAAATCGCCCTGCACAAACCTCAGCTGCGCATGATCGTCCACCCGTTGATTGGCCTTGTTCACCATATCTTTGGAAAGGTCCACGCCTGTCACGTCATACCCTTCCTTGGATAACATATAGGAACCGTATCCATCTCCACAGCCAAGGTCCGCAATTGTGCCGGCCGGCAGATATTTTTTCACAAAAGGGACAATGCTCTTCCTGCTTCCCTCTTCCCACATGGTGCGGCTCTTTTCTCCCCACATATCTGAACGGCTGTCCCATTGGCGTTCTGCTTCCTTATGCCAGTTAAATGTTTCACTCATTCTGAACCCTCCTGAAAAATTTTTCTCCCACTTTCATTATAGTATATAAAACCGCGCCACTCACTGGTTTCCCTTATCGAAAAAAGGGGAATCCTACCAACCATCCAAAAGAAAAGAGTTGCATGATTCATCCACCCACGTTATGATAAAAACACTAGATAAGCTATTAAATAACAACAAAAACACTATATATAGTATGAACGAATCGAAGATGCCACAAGGCTTAATAGGGAATCCGGTGAAAAACCGGAGCTGCCCCCGCAACTGTCAGCACTCGCGAAACGGTAAAACCACTGTGCCACGCACGGGAAGGACCGGAGTAAGAACGAGTGTCAGCCAGGAGACCTGTCTTCATTCGTCGCAGTTTCAACTTCTTCGGGGATTGAGAAGATGAAGCGATGAAATGAAAGAGCCTTGTCTCTTCCTTTTTTTCGTTTCATGGTTTCATCCGCTCACCCCCAAAGAGCGGTTTTTTTTATGAAAAAAAAGGAGTGACACTATGGCTGCCACATTAACGACGACAAGCTGGACGAACAAGATTCAACAATGGAAGGACGACTTTCCTCAGCTTCCCCTGGACGATTTTTTAGAAAAGCAGTCTTCACAGATCGCAGACAAACCCTATGATGAACAGGCAGATGCCCTTATCCTCGAGTGCCTCGCCGAAATAGATGAAGCGGCACCGGACTGGACTTATGCGGCCAGCCGGATCCTGCTCACCCGTATGTACGAATCATCTGCAGGGAACCGCAGCACAACGAAGGCCTATCAAAATTTTCATGGCTTGATTGAGACGTTGATCGAGAAACAGATTTACACACACAAGCTGCTCACTTATTACAAAAAAGAAGAACTGGATGAACTGGAACAGGTTATCACGCCGGAACGGGATCACTTATTTACGTATATCGGTCTGAAAACGCTGTCGGACCGTTATTTGGCAAAAAGTAAGTCCGGGGAGATTTTCGAGCTCCCTCAAGAGCGTTTTATGATTATTGCCATGGTTTTAATGGCTCAGGAAGATGAAAACAAGCGTCTCTCTCTTGTGAAGGAAGCGTACTGGGCTCTCAGTCACCTGTACATGACCGTTGCTACCCCGACCCTTTCCAACGCCGGAAAGAGATATGGACAGTTAAGCTCCTGTTTCATTGATACCATCGATGATTCTCTCCAGTCCATCTATGACAGCAACACAGACATTGCCAATTTGAGCAAGCATGGCGGGGGCATCGGTGTGTACTTAGGTAAAATCCGCAGCCGCGGCAGCGATATCCGTGGATTCAAAGGCGTTTCCTCAGGGGTCCTTCCATGGATGAAACAGTTGAACAACACCGCGGTCAGCGTGGATCAGCTCGGCCAGCGTCAGGGAGCGGTCGCCGTGTATCTGGACGTATGGCATAAGGATATCTTCCCGTTTCTGGACAGCCGGCTGAACAACGGAGATGAACGTCAGCGCACCCACGATTTGTTTACAGGGGTATCCATCCCCGACTTATTTATGGAAGCGGTGGAAAACCGGGAGGACTGGTATTTATTCGATCCTCACGAAGTTCGTACGGTTATGGGCTTTTCTCTGGAAGACCACTTTGATGAACATAAAGGAGCCGGTTCTTTCCGGGAAAAATACCAGGCCTGTATCGAAAACCCTGATTTGTCCAGGGAAAAAGTACCCGCCATTGAAATTATGAAGCGGATCATGATCGGTCAGCTGGAAACCGGGACCCCTTACATGTTCTATCGGGATGAAGTGAACCGTATGAACCCCAACAGCCATCAGGGCATGGTTTACTGCAGTAACCTCTGTACAGAAATTGCCCAGAATCAAAAAGCGACTGTGCAGGAGGAACAGTATGTCGAGGACGGAAAAATCATTTCGGTAAAAACCCCGGGGGATTTTGTCGTCTGTAACCTGTCCAGTGTCAACTTAGGCCGTGCCGTTCCTGCGGGCGTTATGAAGCGCCTCGTAAGCATCCAGGTTCGTATGCTGGATAATGTCATTGAACAAAATACGATTCCTGTCCTTCAAGCGCAGTTAACAAACCATTCCTACCGCGGCGTCGGTCTCGGTACCTTCGGCTGGGCACACCTTCTCGCCAAGAAGCAGCTGGACTGGGAATCAGATGAGGCTCTCGGATATACATCGGAGGTATATGAAGCGCTTGCCTATCACGCCATTGAAGCAAGCAGTGAGCTGGCCGCTGAAAAAGGAAGCTATCCATATTTCGAGGGATCCGACTGGGAAACCGGAGAATTTTTTGTTAAACGGTCGTTTGACCAGGAAGGCACGTGGAACTGGAAAGCCCTGCAGAAGAAAGTCTCCCAGCAAGGCATGAGAAACGGTTATTTGATGGCTGTGGCGCCAAACTCCAGTACCTCCTTAATTGCCGGCAGTACAGCAAGTATTGATCCGGTATTCAAGAAATTCTACTCCGAAGAAAAGAAAAATTATAAAATCCCGGTGACAGCTCCCGAACTGAACCATGAAACCTACGGGTACTATCCATCCGCTTATGATGTGGATCAGCACGCAAGCATCCGCCAGAACGGCATCCGCCAGAAATATATCGATCAGTCCATTTCCTTCAACCTGTATGTCAGAAATACTATTCAGGCCAAGGAACTGCTTGCGCTGCATATGGATGCATGGAAAAACGGTCTGAAAACCACTTACTATACCCGCTCCACTTCAAGTTCCGGAGACTTTGATGCTTGTGAAAGCTGCTCATCGTAAAAAGGAGACCAAGACTTATGGAAACATTAAACAAACGAAAGTTAGTCGACCACGAAGCACCTAATGCGTCCACCGGAATCGTCAACGGACGCAGCTCCAATATATTGAACTGGGATGACACCCGCTATCCGTGGGCCTACCCGATGTATAAAACGATGCTCGCCAACTTCTGGATTCCGAGTGAAATCAACATGAGCAACGACCTGAAGCAGTGGCCGGAGCTGAGCGCCCAGGAACAGGAATCGTTCAAGAAGATTATCGGCCTGCTCGCTTTTCTGGATTCGGTCCAGACTGATTACTCAGGAAAAATCTCGGATTATCTAACCGATTCCAGTTTGTCCGCTCTCATGCAGGTGCTGGCGTTCCAGGAAGTTGTCCATAACCAGTCCTACTCTTATGTCCTGTCCTCCCTCGTAGACCAGCAGGAACAGGAAAAGATTTTTGAATACTGGAAGCACGATGACGTCCTGATGGAGCGCAATCAGTTCATTACCGACGGCTATCAGGATTTCATTGATGACCCCTCCCTGGATTCCTTTTTGAAATCCATCGTCTATGACGTCGTCCTGGAAGGACTGTTTTTCTATGCCGGGTTCGCCTTTTTCTATAACCTTGCCCGTAATCAGAAAATGGTCTCCACCAGTACGATGATCAACTACATTAATCGCGATGAACAGATTCACGTGAGCTTGTTCACGCGGATATTCAATGAGACGTTGAATGAAAACCCTCAGCTTGATGCCGATGCTTACCGTGAATTCGCGAAAGAAACGTTCAAAACTGCGACAGAGCTTGAGATCAAATGGGGACGCCACCTTATCGGAGATCAGTTTCCGGGCATACCGATGGATGATCTTGAAGATTATATCCGCTATATCGCAAACAAACGGTGCCGGATGCTTGGCACGGATAAGCCTTACCCTGAACAGGATACAAATCCATTCAAGTGGATCCGTGCCTATCAGGACGTGGATGAAGGAAAATCGGATTTCTTCGAACAGAAATCCAGGCAATATACAAAAGTATCCGATACGAACGGATTTGATGACTTATAAGCCTGCCGAAAAGCCTGCCGGGGACCCTTGCGTTCCGGCAGGCTTTTTTCTCCCCTCACGAACATGTCAACTTTCCTTACATATTTACAATAAAGGTGTTGATTTTTCAGAATATTTCTTATATAGTAAATAACAACTACTACGCATGTCATATTTCCTGACATGAATATGAGGAGGAAATGAGCTTATGAAAAAGGTCGAAGCCATCATCCGTCCCGAAGCTTTCCAAGAGCTCCGGCAGCAGCTGGACGCCCTCGGAGTCAAGGGGCTTACCGTTTCAGAAGTAGCTGGATGCGGTCAACAGAAAGGTCAGGAAGGAATCTTCCGTGGGAACCGTTTTGAAATTAAATTGTACCCGAAGGTCAAGGTTGAAATGGTCATTGAGAACCACGAGCTCGGCTCTGTCGTTGATGTCATCCTGGAAGCCTGCGCTACTGATGAAGTCGGGGATGGGAAAATATTCGTATCCACCATCGATGAGGTCTTCCGGATCCGGACAGGGGAAACTGGCAAACAGGCACTTATTTAATTTATAGGAGAGGACGATCCATTTATGAAGAAAGTTATTCCTTTATCACTGCTGGCTCTTTTCAGCTTTCCTGTCGCCGCCAGCGCTCAGACGACCGTAACCGCTGAATCTGTACTTCAATCCGTTGATATGGCCTGGGTAATGATTGCCGCCTTTTTAGTATTCTTTATGCACGCAGGCTTTGCGATGGTCGAATCCGGATTCACACGCTCGAAGAACGCCTTGAATATCCTCATGAAAAATTTCATGACGATGTCGATCGCCGCTGTTCTCTATTTCATTGTTGGTTACGGCATCATGTTCGGATCATCCGGAGGCGGCCTCATCGGTCTAGACGGCTTCCTATTATCCGGACAGGAAGATCAAATCGGATTCTTCGTCTTCCAGGCTGTCTTTGCCGCTACCTGTGCAACCATCATTTCAGGTGCTGTAGCGGAACGTATTAAACTGGGATCCTACCTTTTACTTACGATTGTCATGACTGGTTTCATATATCCTGTTGTCGGCCACTGGGTATGGGGTGGAGGCTGGCTCGCTGAACTTGGGTTCGTAGACTTTGCCGGGTCCACCGTCGTCCACCTCACGGGTGCCCTGGGTGCCGTCACGGCCGTTCTATTCCTCGGACCGCGTATCGGAAAGTACAGTGGAAAAACCGTGAATGTCATTCCTGGACATAACATTCCTCTCGGCGCTCTCGGTGTTTTCATTCTATGGTTCGGCTGGTTCGGGTTCAACGGCGGAAGCACACTGGCTGCCGACCCTTCCCTCGTCCCTTCTGTCATTGCAACTACACTGCTGTCCGCTTCTGCCGGTGTACTCGGGTCAGGTTTCTACTCGTATGCGAAGTTCAAACGTATCGACGCCTCCCTGACATTAAACGGCGCCCTTGCCGGCCTTGTCGGGATCACAGCCGGCACAGCAAACGTTTCCCTGGCCGGAGCCATTGTGATCGGGTTGATTGCCGGTGTCATTCTCGTGGAGGCCGTACAGTTCCTGGACCGCGTCGTACGTATCGATGACCCTGTAGGTGCGATCGCAGTGCACGGCATCTGTGGAATCTGGGGGACATTGGCCGTCGGATTGTTCGCTGTCGAAGGCGGTTTACTATACGGAGACGGAGCATCCCTTCTTGGCATCCAGGCCGTCGGCATACTTGCTGTCATTGCCTGGACAATGGTAACAACTGCTGCTACGGTGGCTGTCATTAAAGCAGTTGTGGGCATCCGCGTTTCCCGTCAGGAAGAAATTGCCGGACTGGACTTCGCCGAACATGGTTCTCAGGCGTATGAAAGCTCCAGAGGAATCTTCAACGAAAACCTTGATTACGGTTCTAAAGATTTCGGAGTCGGATTGCTGCACCGTTTAAATGACCTGCAGTCTGAACAGGCCCCGGAAAAACCGAAGGAAAAAACCGCACAATAAGAGAAAAAGCAGTACCCTGCCCCTGCTATAAGGGATAGATTCACTTCACCGTGAATCTATCCCTTTTTAGTTCCTTTCGTCTATTTTACGAACACACGTTCTTATTTTTCGAAAATTATGGTATCCTTGTAGATAGATACCGTTCCCTATCATAAACAGAACTTTGTACTAGAAAGGGTGTGAGGCCTGAAATGAGCACATATGAAGCCCTCATGATCATGTTTGCGTTTGGAACATTCATCATTACCCTCCTTGCGCTCATCATAAAAATGAACAATAAAAAATAGACCTTCACGAACGTGAAGGTCTATCCTGTCTTCCTGTGCGAACGGTATCGCGGCGGCAGCTGCATCTGCCGCCGATTCTCTTTTATTATAGCATAAATAGGAGAGAACATAAGAAAAAAGTTTACCGCTCACACGCCGTTATTCCTCCATCAGCTTCCTTATTTCTACACGGTCTGCACCTATCATTCTTTATCATCCGCCAGGTTTCACGTGGAACAGCTTTTATGATCCTGATAACAGACAAGGATAAAACAGTCATTACGACGAATATAAGAGTAAAAGACAACGGATGAAAACTTTTTTCCGGGGAGTGTCGTCTAAACAGATGAGGTGGGACAAATTGATACGCAGACAGCGGCCGCAGCCTGCTTATGAACCCGATGAACTGGATGAACAACGGATTGAAGAATGGATACGTCAATACGGCCATGATCTCAAGTGGCTCGCTTACTCTTATGTAAAAGATTATGCAGCAGCCGAGGACATTACACAGGAAACCTTCATCAAAGCCTACCAAAGCTACCATGCCTTCAAACAAGAATCTTCTATTAAAACATGGCTGTACAAAATTAACGTCAACTTATGTAAAGACCATTTAAAAAGCTCCTATATGAAGCGTGTCGTTAAAAAAGGAACCGAACTGTTCAGGTCGATTCCTTCCCCGAGAGAAAACCCGGAGGAATTGGTGATTCGCCGGGATGAAGACGAAGCACTTCTTGCCCACGTATTAACTCTAGAGGATAAATACCGGGAAATCATCATCTTATACTACTTTGAAGAATTTGATATCAAAAGCATGGCAGACGTCTTGAATACCAGTCCGAATACAGTTAAGACAAGGTTGAGACGGGCCCGCCAGCTTCTTCAGGAACGGATGACAACGGAAGGGAGTTCACAGAGTGAATGATTTGACGGACAGAAAATTAAAGAAAATGAACCACCGCGTCAAGTACGGCCATGTTCCATTTGATGAGCGTTATATGAAGAAAAACGTGATTCACACGATGAAGCAGAGAAAGACCCGGCACAAGTCCAGCTTCTTGATGAAAACAAGGGTGTGGGTCCCGGCTTTCGTTACAGCTGCTGCTTTTACAGTCACGTGGAATACAAACGGCCCCTCTACAGAAGAAGCTGGTTCAATGGCCTACCAATCCACTCCAATCCATGTGAAAGCACCCGCCCCCCCAGCAGGAGCCGATATTGCTCATACCTCTTCAACGATGGTTCGGGAAACATATATCATTTATGAAGATGAGGAATTTTACCAGACCAACACTCTTGTTTCCAAAGAACAGCTTGGTGAAGTCGTAGGCGTGATCGGCCACCAGTCTCCCGGCGAAGAAGCCGAACCTTTGGCCCAGGTGAACAGCTTCCAGCCGGAAGCGAAGATTTATACAATCAAAGGAGAAAAACAAACAGACAAAGTAGCCATCCAAAGCTGGCGCAGCACAGGAATCGGATCGCCCATAGTCAGCACACAAGGGTATTTTGTATTTGAAAAACTCCCTTCAAACAGTTCGGACAGCTGAATAAATGATTAGCATCAAATTCGAAACCTCTTCCTGACCTGAATCTTCCACACAAGAACAGTCACCCTTCCCCGCGGCTGTTCTTTTCTATCTCGTTCTTCAGATGATCCAAAGACTCCCAGATGGTATCTTTAATCCCCGGATTGTAAAAAACCGCAGCCGGGTGATACAACGGAATGATTGTGTATGTTTTTTGAGTCAGCTCGTAGCCAGTGTCCCCTTTTTTCTGAACAGGAACCTGAAAGGATTGCCCAATCACGTCTGTCATCTTATCTTTTCTCCCGGTCAGCCGTTGATAAGCCACACCTCCGAGGGCAATAATGATTTTCGGATCCATTTCGGCAATCTGGTAGTCCAGCAGGTGGGCGTGGGCATCGATTTCTTTTTGATTGGGCTTCCGGTTCGCCTTCCGCCTCCCTCCACTCCCTTTTTTATTTGTATCCACCCACTTGTAAGGACGGCTCCTCACAACGCTTGTAATATAAACCTCTTCCCGTGAGAGGCCCGCATAATCCAGGTGCTTGTTCAGCTCGTCTCCGGCACGGCCGATGAACGGCCGGCCTTTAACCGCTTCATTCTCCCCCGGTGCCTCTCCGACAATCATAATGTCCGCTTTCTCATCCCCGGACCCAAGAACAAATCCCTCCACATCGTAAGGTTCCATATTCTTTTCCGCCTCATTAACCAGCTCTTCGGGCCATTTCACAGCCATCTCCCCCTTTTCTTTTTTATTTATGTTCCACCAGGACCCCGCTGTTACACGCGGACCTCCGGATTTCCTTCTTCTGTCGTATAATTCAGCAGGAGGATGACACGCTATAAAAAAGGAGGCGGTATTTGTGACAGAGCAGGATATGGCTGACATTTTCAGCGATTACGGGTATAGCAGTGTCTACCATCGATTTAAAACACCCCTGTATGTAACAGGACTGCTGGATGACATGGAACCAGCGCTCTTGGAGGACTTTTTCGAGCATATGGAGCTCTCTCCTGAGTTGTTTTTTGATGAATTCCGCTTTTGGATTCAGTATTATGCAGCCTCTCAAAATAATCATTCATAAAACAGGAAGGTGTGTCATATGAGCCAGGATGGACGTATTGTTCCATTAACTTCAGGCGAAATCGGAGTGCTATGGTCCGGGTATCTAGGAGAAACAATGATCAACTGCGTGATGGACAGCTTCCTCCAAAACGTCAAAGACAGAGATGCCCATAGACTTCTGGAACTCAATGCCTCTTTAGTAAAGAAGCGGATCAAGCACTATCGGCAGATTTTCGATCAGGAAGGCATGAAAACGCCGGAGGGCTTCGGTGAACAGGATGTGTTTCTCGATGCTCCACGAATGTTTTCGGATAAGTTTTATATTTTCTATCTAAAAGAAATGAGCCGCTCATCGATTCTGAATTATTCCAACGCGATGTTCGCCTCTCACCGCCGTGATATCCGGATGTTTTTCCTTAAAAGTCTACAGGAATATGCCGACATTTTTAATGCAGCCATCGAAGCTCTCCTTGAAAAGGGGATTGTCATCCGCACACCAGCCATTCCTATACCTACCGACGTCAAAATGGTGGAGGACCGGTCGTTTCTGGGCCACATCAAAGGGTCACAGCGGGCGATTTCTGCTTTGGAAATCAAAGAATTGTACATCAACCTTGATACGAATATGCTTGGGAAGTCATTGATGATCGCCTTCAGTCAATCCGCTGACTCCGATGAATTGCGAAAGTATATGGTGAAGGGACGAAAAACCGCCCATAAGCATATCCATTTTTTCATCAATCAATTGATGGCGGAAGACCTGCCCGCTCCCCAGCTGTGGGACCCTGAAGTGACGGAATCTGATGTTCCTTTGTTTTCTGACAAACTGATGTTTTACCACGCTGGACTTGCTGCATCGAACGGAATGGCCAACTACGGAACGGCCCTGGCTCAAACAGCACGCAAAGATCTGTCTCTGGCCACCGCCCGGCTCCTTTTGGAAAGCGCCCGCTTTTCCGCAGAAGGTTTTCATATCGGAATTAAAAAAGGCTGGATCGAGCAGCCTCCGCTTGCTCCGGACCGCCCACGCCTATCTGAATAAAAAAAGCAGGAGGAAAGCTCCCCCCTGCTTTATTATTTGATCTGAAAAACGAGATACGTCGTCACAAAATAACTGATGATGATTAAAACGGAAGGAAGCATGTAGCTCCAAGGCTGCACCTTTTTCCTGGTAATGCTGTAAATAATCAGCAGGATAAATAAAATCGAAGCCGCTCCTGTAAAAAGGTTCGCAGGAGAGGACTGCTGAAGCAGATTCCCTTTGATGTAAATCAAATCGGTAATTGCCAGGATCATCAAATTGAAGGCGTTACTGCCCAGGAGCGAACTGATGCCGAGGTTGAAATTCCTCAGCTTCAAAGCCGTTCCTACACTGACGGCATCAGGAAGCGATGTACTGATCGCTACTAGGAAGGCTCCGATAAACGAAGCTCCGATACCAGTAATTACAGATATCCGTTCGGCTGTAATCGTCAGCACACTCCCTATCACCATAATCAACAAAGCATACATAATAAACCTGAACAATACCTGCTTGTACGTAAAGTCCTTATACCGCTCATTCTGCTTCTTAACTTTCCTCCCTTGATAGGACGTCCGGTTATTGATGAATTTAGACCCGATGAAATACAGCATAATGACAGCGATGGATGTATAACTGATATGGAATATATGCGTCGGCAGCGTCAGACTCAATCCAGCTATGACGATGATCGTCATATAAATAACCAGCCAGCCGTACATCTTGCTTTCCGCCGTGGCATGGGTAAGGATTTGGTACCTTCGATAAACGATGTCAAAAATAGCCAGACCCATAATATTAAACAAGTTACTCCCAATTAAATTACCAACAGCCAGATCAGGACTGTCAATGATGATTGCCGTAACACTTGATGTCAACTCCGGCAGGGATATGGCGATTCCGATGATCGCTCCCATAAATGCAGAGGACGCTTTCGTTTTTTCTTTTACCGCATCTCCATATATCGATAATCGGGAAGCCACAAAAAAGGTGCTGACTCCTGATAATATAAAGAGCGCAAAAATGATCCAGCTGCTCATATAATCACTCCAGACTCAATTCTCGCAACTCCTACCCCATACCCCCGGTAAACCGTGTATAAACGAAAAGACCAGCGCTTTTTGCTGGTCTTTTCTGGATATAGACGTATTCAGGATTGAGGTACGGCTTCATTTTCATACTCTTTAATCAAATCAGCGGTCAGCTGGCCGGAAAGTGTCACCATAGGGACACCGCCTCCCGGGTGGGTGGACCCGCCGACAAAGTACAAGCCTTCAAACACCTGACTCTTGGAAGGAATTTTAAATCCACCGTTGGATTTCTTATCCGCTGCAATGCCATAAATAGAACCGCCGTTCGGACCATAGAGAGCTTCCAAGTCTTCCGGGGTGAACCGGTATTCAAACTCGATGGAATCACGCAGTCCTTCAATTCCCATACGTTCCAGCTTATCCAGAACTACTTCCCTGTAGGCGTCCCAGTCCACAGGTTTCTGTTTTTTACCTGTCATCGGCGGCACGTGGGTCAGGACAAACAAGTTGTCCTTGCCTTCCGGCGCCTGGGTTTCGTCCGAACGAGCAGAAATACCGATGTAGATGGTCGGGTCGTCCGCAGGCTTTCCTTCTTCAAAAATCTGCTTGAATTCTTTTTCAGGATCTTCAGAGAACAGGAAGTTATGGTGCTTCAAGTGATCGAACTTGCGGTCTGTACCAAGAAGCAGAACAAGACCGGAAACCGTCGGATCGAACTTCTTCTCCAGAGATTTCGTTTCCTTCTTCACTTTGGAAGTCTTCGGTGCCAGCTTTCTGTAAGCTGGAATCGCTTCGAGGTTGGAAACGACAATATCAGCCTCGTGCAGCGTGCCATCTTCCGTTTCCACACCTGTCACGCGGTCATTTTCGACAACAAGGCGCTGCACAGGTGTATTCAGATGAACATCGACGCGGAGTTCGTCCATCAACCGGCCCATCCCCTCCGCAATCTTATACATGCCGCCTTTGACATAATGAATGCCAAGACCCAGCTGGACGTAAACGAGCTGATTCAAGATGGCAGGGGCTGAATATGGGTTGGATCCCACATACATGACGAAATAGTTGAAAAGCTGCTCTAAATAAGGATTGTTGAATTGTTTATGCGTGGACTTCGCAACCGTACTGAGCGGATCCATCTGCATCAATTCGTTCAGCTTATGATGTTTCTTCAAGTCTTTCAAGTCCTGGATGCTGTACTTATAAAAGCTCTTCATGCACAATTCATACATATCCTGGCTGTAGGAAAGGAAATCCGTCAGCTTTCGGTTCGGACGGTTCGTCACTTTGGACATTTCCTCCAACATATTCGGAAGGTCACTCGTTACATCCACCTGTGTACCGTCTTCAAAGAAGGTGCGCCACTGCGGCTCCACCCGCTCCACTGTAATATAGTCTTCCAGACGTCGGTGAACACTGGCGAAGAGCTGCTCCAGCACCCACGGCATCGTCAATATGGATGGTCCTGTATCAAACGTAAAGCCTTTTCCCTCGCGGCGGTTCAACTTTCCGCCGATGTTGCTGTTCTTTTCAATGACCTTTACATTATATCCATCTGCGGACAACCGGATTGCAGCGGACATCCCGCCCAGTCCTGCACCTACAACAATCGCTGTTTTCTTATTCAAACCCATCCACCTCCAAAATTAATAAACAAAAGGAATGAAGCGGTACCTTTTTCCACACCATTCCCTGTACATCTCGCCGTGTTCTTTCGTCAACATCGCTTCTTCGAGCCGGATTCTATGTAGTAAAGCGATCGTTATCAGTATGCCAAATAGAACAGCGGGATAGACATTGCCGGTTCCGAGACAAAAGCCGACAACAATGAAAAACAACCCTGTATACAAAGGATGACGCAGCAGCCGATAAGGTCCTGAACTCACGAGTCTGTCCCCTTTCCGTACCGCCACATTCCTTGTAAACTGCTCCTTCAAATGGAGAATCCCCCAATACCGGAGAGCCGTCCCTGAAGCATACAAGATCAGTCCTGTCCACCATACCCATTGGGCAGTGGTGATTCCCACCGCGCCTTCTCTTAATCCAAGAGAAGAACCGACGGTCAGGACAACAATGATAAAAATCAGCGGAAAGGAGCGGCGTTCCTGGTCACCACCGTCAGATCTGTCGTTTCGGAAAATAAAAAACTCCGCAATCCAGAAAACGGTCACCACCATAAAAAGCAGTTCAAAGACAGACAAAGCAGCCCCTCCTTTCCACATGCATAGCTGCTACTAAACTCCTTTTTCCCCTGTTCCTTCATCCGTAAACAGGTCTTGCCCATCCCAAAGAAGGGCTTTAGTATATAAAGAAAGAAAGGAGCATCAAGATGGAAGCATTTTATTGGATCTTCATCCTCTCCGCTGTAACCGCTACTTTTTTCGTGATTTTCAAAAAGTTATCAAGAGGAACCTACTGGACAGTCGCAATTCTCGCTCTCATCTATCTGGTCGTCCTTTCCTACAGCCTGCTTAACGGCCCTCGTTAACGCCGGTCTTCTCTGCGCTGTTTATTGATAGCCTCCCTGATGTGATAGAGCTCTGCATACATAGCCGTTACATAAACGAGCAGAATACTCAGAAACATGGAAAGGATAAAGGATGTTCCACCGAGATCGAACCCGAGAACAGCGGAAAAACCGACAACTGCCCCGATAATCACCCCGATGGCGGTTAAGTAGATAATTTTTTGAAATGTTACAGAATAAAACATGGGAACACTCACCTCTTCCTACTTTTATATCTATCTTCTACTATACCCCTGCAGGACTTTCCTTACACGTCGAGACGTGGATGATCCCCAGCGCTCCCTCCTTCCATTTGAAACAGAATGAAGCCCGGCACAGCAGACTTTTAGAAAATAAAAAAAGCGCAACCAAAAGGTTGCACTTTTTCAGTGTTCCGTTTATGCTTGCATACGTTGTGTTTCCTCATCCAATCCACCGTGCTTTTTCTCGGATTCAGCGACAACAACTGCACACGCAGCATCTCCAGTAATGTTAAGAGCTGTTCTTGTCATATCAAGAAGACGGTCAATACCGATAATCAACGCAATACCTTCGACCGGCAGGGATACCTGATTCAGTACCATGGCAAGCATGATCAGACCGACACCCGGCACTCCGGCCGTACCGATACTCGCAAGTACGGCAGTTAACACGACCATAATTAATGAAGTGAAAGATAAATCAGATCCATAAACCTGGGCGATGAAAATCGTCGCCACACCCTGCATAATTGCTGTCCCGTCCATGTTGATGGTGGCCCCGAGAGGCTGAACGAAACTACTGACAGGTTTAGGGACATTTAAGTTTTCCTGTGCCGTTTTCATAGAGATCGGCAGCGTGGAACTTGAACTGGATGTACTGAATCCAACCGTCATAGCAGGGAAAAACCCTTTGAAGAACGTAATCGGATTCATCTTACCCAGGAAGGATACAGCAGAACCGTACGTGACAATGGCATGGATGAACAGCCCGAGAAGGACGACAAACATATACATACCCATCGCACGCATACCGTCAATGCCCATTGTTCCGATAGCGGAAGCAAGAAGACCAAAAGCACCATACGGCGCAAAACGCATAATCAGATTAACGAGGAACATCATAATTTCGTTCCCCTGCTCCACCAGTTTATAGATCCCTTCTGTTTTCTTGCCGAGCATAGCAAGAGCAAAACCGATAAAGATCGCAAAGGCAATGATTTGCAGCATATTTCCATCCGTCATAGACTGGATCGGGTTGGTCGGAATAATGTTCGTAAAGGTTTCTACAACACCAGGTGCCTCCTGGGCTTCATACTCCGCATTAGCCGTACTGATATTAATGTCGCCCGGCTGGAAGAGGTAGGCAAGCCCGATCGCAATGGAAATGGCGATCGTTGTTGTAGCTAGAAAGAAGCCGATGGTTTTCCCGCCGATTCTCCCCAGTTTCTTCGGATCACCCAGGGAAGCCGTTCCCAAAGTGATGGAGAAGAAGACAATCGGGACGACGAGCATCTTAATAAGATTTAAGAAGACGGTCCCCAATGGACTGAAAATATAGGCATCCAAAGTTGTAAATAGATCGGGTGCAGCTAAATGGAGACCCAGACCTACCGCAGCACCAAGGATTAAACCAATAAAAATCTTGGTTGTTAACTTCATGACGTAACCTCCTGAAAACAGATATGATAGCGCTTTCTTATTATTTCCTTCAAGCTTGATTTCTTAAAAAAAGTGAAAAAAACAGTCTTGAACCATTAAAAAAAGACGTACGCAATGGGGCGTTTGTACCTCTTTGGGTGTGAGTGTGTAGGCGTAGTTTCGGACATTAACTATTGGCTGCAACCATGTGGATGGATCGTGCTTTATAGATTATAGCACAGAATGACTAAATTTTGAATAGAATTTGCTGGCAGTTTTTTATGCATCCGCATACTGGAGAGATTGCTGCGATTCACCGGCCGGAAGAACCGCTGTAGGACAGTCTTTACAGGATTATGAGAAATTTTAGAATATATTACAATTTTATAAAAATATAAAAGGCGTTGTATATTATATACAATCCATGCATAAAAAAACAGCCGCCTCTCAAGCGGCCGTTCTTATTAAAGAACCCCTTCACTTTTACCACTTCTTAAGTTCCCTCCGCAGAACCTTACCACTAATCTGTGTTTTAGGAAGCTCTTCTATAAATGCTATTTCCCTTGGCGCAGCGTGTGCCGCGAGCCCACTCTTCACGAAGATCCGGATTTCTTGCGCTAACTCTTCCGTTCCTTCATACTTCTCATTTAAAACGATATAGGCTTTGACGATTTCTCCGCGTACATCATCCGGTTTTCCGATGACTCCGGACTCTTTTACAGCAGGATGCTCCATCAGCTTGCTTTCAATTTCAAAAGGTCCGATCCTCTCTCCAGAAGAGTTGATCATATCATCACTCCGGCCCTGGAAGAAAATATAGCCGTCTTCATCCATATACGCAAGGTCACCAGCGAGATACCAGTCTCCTCCGAACGGGAAATACGTCTGATACTTTTCGGGATTTTTCCAAACTTCCTTCATCATGGACGGCCAGGATGCCTGTATGGCAAGATGGCCTGTTTTATTGGAGGGAAGCTCATTTCCATCATCATCCAGCACCGCTGCCTTTATTCCCGGTATCGGCCGGCCCATGGATCCAGGTTTGATGGTTCTCGTCGGCAGATTGGCTACAAGCTGGGCGCCTGTTTCCGTCATCCACCAAGTATCGTGGATTCTCAGGCTCCACGTTTCGTAAGCCCAGTGAATAACTTCCGGGTTCAACGGCTCTCCGACACTCAGGACATGTCGTAGTTTAGATAAGTCATAGTCTTTATGCAGACGTTCCGGCTGGGATTTCAGCATACGGAAAGCGGTCGGTGCGCTGTACCAGACGGTTACACCCGCGCGTTCCAGCACCTCATACCACGCTTCAGCAGAAAAGCGCCCTCCGTGAATGACTGTGGTCACCCCGTTCAACAGAGGAGCAAACACGCCGTATACCGTACCTGTCACCCAGCCAGGGTGGGCGGTACACCAATATATATCCGATTCATGGAGGTCCAGTACCCAGCGTCCTGTCTGGTACTGCTGGATCATATTACGGTGGGCATGGATGATGCCTTTCGGCTTCCCGGTAGAGCCGCTTGTGTAATGAATGTTTAAACCGTCTTCCAGATCGACCCATACCGTTTCGAGCTCCGGATCTTCCTTTTCCGCTTCTTTTATAATGGAAATGTAGTCCCCGCCCTGCCTGTCGGTAACAAAAATACTTTTCAGGCTTGGGATGTCCTCCCGAAGGACACGATCCAGAAAAGAGTGGTCGGTTATTAAATATTCCCCTTCACAGTCGTTGATCCTATCCTTTACGGCTTCTTCCATAAAGGCTTCAAACAATGGCCCGACGACAGCTCCCAGCTTGATGGCGGCCAGCATGGCAATATGACAGGAAGGATGCTTTGGGAGGAAAACAAAAACAAAATCCCCCTTCTTCACCCCATGCCTCTGAAGCACACGCGCCCATCGGTTCACTTCACGCTGAAGCTCGGCATACGTATAGGTGATTTCTTCTTCATCCGACAAATAATGCAGCGCGGTTTTGTTCCCTCTGCCTTCCGCCACGTGCCGGTCGACACACTCATAGGCCATATTCACCTTTCCGGTCTCGTGCCAGGTAAAGTTGGAATGAATATCCTTCCAATGAAATGGAGCGCCTTCCCTCCATTCGCGTCCGACTTGGTAGTCTCCCTTCTCCGGAGGGATTGTCGCGTTTGTCATAGATGTACCTCCTTATCGTTTCGTAAAGTCCAGTTCCTTGAGGATCTGCTCTTTCAATTCACCTAGAACGGCATCGCCACGCTTTCTCGGCTTCGGCCTCTGGATGAACAGTTCCGACTCGATCTGTCCCGGCTGCCCTCTCATGATGACAATGCGGTCACACAGATATAGAGCTTCATCAATATCGTGAGTCACAAGGAGTGTTGTCGTATGGTGTTTCTCCCATATAGAAAGCAGAAGGTCCTGCAGCTGCATTTTCGTAAAAGCATCCAGGGCACTGAAGGGTTCATCAAGGAGAAGGATGTCAGGCTGGCTGAGCAGCGACCTTGCGATAGCAGCCCGCTGTGCCATACCACCGGATAAGTCCTTTGGATAATGATGCTCAAACCCCTTTAATCCTACAGTTTCTATCAGTTCCAAGGCGGGCTCCTTTTTGGACGGCCTGGAAAAACCGAACGTGACGTTGTCAAGGACATCCAGCCACGGCATCAGACGCGGTTCTTGAAACATCATCCCAAAGGCACTCTCACGGTTTTCAGACTTTGTCTGGATGCTCCCTTCGTACTCCTGATCCAGACCGGAAAGAACACGAAGAAGCGTACTCTTCCCACATCCACTCGTGCCGAGCACTCCGACAACTTCTCCTCTTTTTACCTGTAAATCTATATTTTCAAATCCTGTCGTTCCGGATTGGAACGTTCGTGACACTTGATTGACTGCCAGCACATGGATCGTTCCTTTCTGTCAGGCATTTTCTAAATTATCCTGCCACTTCAATGCTCTCGTCTGTATTCTCTTCAATATTTCATCCGTAACCTTGCCGAAAACAGCAAAGAGCAGGATGCTTCCTATAACAAGGGCAGGGGCAGACGTATTCTGACCGTACACCATCAAATAACCAAGTCCCTGGCTGGCACCCAGCAGCTCAGCGGCCACTACGAACATCCAGCCGAGGCTGAGACCGCTCCTGAGACCAACGATGAAAGATGGAAGCGCGGCAGGAAGAATGATTTTTTTAATCTGCTGCAGACTCGTAAAGTGATAGATACGCCCGACTTCGATCAGTTTACGATCGACTCCCTGAATGCCTGACGTTAAATTTAAATACACAGGGAAAAATACCCCTACAGCAACAAGCGTAATTTTCGACGCTTCACCGATGCCGATCCAAAGGACGAACAAAGGCACCCAGGCAAGCGATGGGATCGCTCTAAGGGCCTGGAGCATCGGATCAAGCAGCTGACGGGCGATCCGGCTGTACCCTGTAGCCGCTCCCAGTACAACAGCCGCGGCCAGACCAGCAAGAAATCCTGCAAAAACACGGTAGAGGGTGATGCTGATGTGCCCCCACAATTCCCCTTCCTGTGCCATGCCGGTCATTTCTTCAACGACAGCTGTTGGAGAAGGAAGCAGGTAAGGAGCCACCCATCCCGCCCGGGAAGCTGTTTCCCACAGAATAAGGATGAGCACCGGGAGGACCAGCCCTAACAACGCCCCTCCCCACTTCCTTTTAGGAGCCGGTTTGATTTTCGTTCGCTGCACAGCTGGTGATGAAACAGCAGCTTCTGTACGACTGGACATCGTTGGACCTCCTTATTCAATCACTTCTTCTGCAAATTCCGGCCGGACAAGATCTTCCGTCAACTGATCAATATCCACATCCGGTTTGATCACTTCTTCTTCCTGAAGGACCGTGCCGGCTCCTTGAATCGTTTCTTTTAAAGCAGCTCCCGGAACAGGATCCGACAGGTCGTTGCGATCCAGGCTTTTCTTCGCTACCTCAAGATCGAGATTGGCTTCCTCGGCCAGAATTTCAGCGGCTTCATCCGGGTGTTCTATCGTCCACTCCCGCGCTTTTTCGTAGGCTTTAATCACATCTTTGACGACGTCAGGATGGTCATCCGCAAACGCAGAGCGGACGTTCAACGTTCCGTACGTATTGAATTCAGGCTTACGGTAAAACAACTCTGCCCCTGCTTCCAGTTCATTACGTGCCATGTGGGGATCAAGCCCTGCCCATGCATCGACATTGCCGGAGTTCAAGGCAGAAGCCCCTTCGGGATGCTGCAGATTGACAAGCTCAATATCATCCACACTCAGTCCGTGGTCCTTTAAAGCACGAACAAGAAAAATATAAGGGTCGGTTCCAAGCGTGGCGGCGACTTTCTTCCCTTTTAAATCCTCTACAGTAGATATGCCAGAATCCGGATTCGTGACTAAAGCCGTCCATTCCGGCTTGGAATAGAGATAGACGGATTCTACAGGAGCATTATTCGCTTTAGCCATCAACGCGGCTGCTCCGGCTGTAGAACCAAAATCAACGCTGCTTGAATTCAAAAACTCAAGCGCCTTGTTGCTTCCCTGGCTGAGCACCCATTCCACTTCGATGCCCTGTTCTTCAAACGCTTCCTCGGCCCATCCCTTTTCTTTCAAGACCAGACTGGTTGGAGAGTAGTAGGCATAATCAAGGGTTACCTTATCCGGCTGATCCTCCTGACCTTCGGCATTACTTGAACAACCGGCAAGCCCGATGGCGGCCGCTGCACTGAGGACAGCTATGGCTTTTTTCCAATTCATCTTTTTACCCCTTCCCCTATTTAAATTTCGCATGCGTACGTATCTATGCTTCCGCGCAGCCGCTGTGCTTCTTTGTAGGTACAACGGTTATGGACAACTTCCAGACCTGCTTCACTGGCAATTTCCGCTGCTTTTGGAGAAATGACACCTTCCTGGAGCCAGAACACACCAGGCTGGATGTCCGCTGCTTCCCGGGCAATCTCAATGGCGGCCTCAGGGCTGCGGAACACCTGGACGACGTCGATGCTGAATGGGATCGATCTCAAATCCGGGTAAGCTTTCTCGCCAAGCACCTCCTCCTCCCGAGGGTTCACCGGGACGATCTGATACCCGAGCCGCTGCATTTTTCTTGCGAGTCGGTGACTCGGACGGGAAGGCTTTCCACTGAGACCGACGACAGCCAGGCGTTTCGGACGTGTTTCTCCTCCTTCTGTAATCTTCGCAGAGCTGAGCGCCCACTTGATGACACCTTCATCATTCTCTGTGATTGCCCGCTTTCCGGAATCATTGCCTGTTGCCTTGGCAATGGCCCGATCCAGGTCATTGATTAAATCCTTGCTGGATTCGAGTCCGATGGAAAGACGAATCAGCTCTTCCGTCACTCCGGTCGCCGCAAGCTCTTCAACAGAAAGCTGCTGGTGGGTCGTAGACGCCGGGTGGATGATCAGAGATTTCGCATCGCCGACATTGGCGACATGGGACCACAACGAGATGTTGTTGATCACCTGACTCCCAGCTTCTCTGCCTCCTTTGATTCCAAATACGACAATGGAACCGTAGCCGCCCTCTAAATATTGATTGGCCAGTTCATGGGCCGGATGGTTTTTCAAGCCGGGGTAGGAAACCCACTCCACATCGGGGTGTTCCGCCAAGTATTCAGCCACTTCCCGGGCATTATCTGAATGACGTTCCACCCGCAAATGTAGCGTTTCAAGTCCCTGGAGCAGAAGGAAAGCGTTCTGCGGACTGAGGCAGGAGCCAAAGTCACGAAGCAGCTGAACCCTGAGTTTTGTAATGTAGGCGAGCGTGCCGAAATCGGCTGTATAAACGATCCCGTTGTAGCTCGGATCCGGCTCTGTGAAAACAGGGAACTTTCCATTGCCCCAGTCAAACTGCCCGCCGTCGACAACGACGCCGCCGATAGCTGTTCCATGGCCACCAATCCATTTCGTGGCCGAATGGACGACAATGTCAGCTCCGTGTTCAATCGGACGGCACGTGTAAGGTGTGGCAAACGTGTTATCGACGATCAATGGAACCTGATGTTCATGGGCAATGGCGGACACCTTCTCAAAATCAAGCACGTGAAGACTCGGGTTGCCGATGGTCTCAGCGAAGACGGCCTTCGTATTCTCATTGATGGCCTGTCTGAAATTGTCCGGATCGACCGGGTCAACAAAATGAACATTAATGCCATACCGCGGTAAAGTGTTGGCGAATAAATTATAAGTTCCGCCGTATAAATTGGATGCTGCCACGACTTCATCTCCTGCACCAGCTACATTCAAAATGGCCAGTGCAATGGCGGACATGCCTGAAGCCGTCGCTACCGAGGCTACTCCGCCTTCCAGAAGAGCCATGCGTTTTTCGAATACGTCCACCGTCGGATTTCCGAGCCGGGAGTAAATATTCCCCGGTTCATCGAGGGCAAAAAGGCTCTGGGCGTGATCGGTATCATGAAACACATAGGATGTGGTCTGGTAAATCGGAACGGCCCTTGAACCGGTCGTAGGATCTGGTGACTGTCCACCGTGCAGAGAAATGGTATCAATATCGTAGCCTTCAAAAGAGTTGGTCATTGTATGGCCTCCTAAAGTTTATTATTCTCATCATTTTAATCAGTTTTAAAAAGAAACTGGTCCTTACAGCGTCTTTATCCATGCAAAAAGCCCTCTTCCATATAAGAAGAGGGCTGAACGTGCTGATATCCTCCTCTTATCTACCAGATCCATGATCTGTAGGACTTGGCACCTTTTCAAACCGATGTTTGAAGGTTGCCGGGCTTCACAGGGCCTATTCCCTCAGCCGCTCTTAATAAGAGTACTAGTTATTTAATTTTGATTATGTTGTGAATTATAGCTGACCATCTGCATCAATGTCAATAACATTCTGAATTTTTATTTTATTGAAGCGTCAATGGTTCTTTTCAGCTGATGAATGATATCTTCATCGCTCTCAATTCCTATGGATAAGCGGATGACGTAATCGTTCACTCCGATTTTTTCACGTTCAGTTTCTGACAGAGCCCTGTGCGACGTACGGACAGGGTAGGACACAGTTGTCTGGACACCAGCGAGTGTCGGTGCAATTTTGATCCATCCAAGAGATTTGAAAAAGGCTTCCACATCCACGCTCTCATTGAGCTCGATGGTAACAATCGCTCCATGACCACGTTCAGATACGTATTCAGGATAAAACACCTTTTTAACCCCAATATGCTCCCGAAGTGCCTCTGCAACACTTTTTGCATTCGCAGACTGTTGTTTCATCCGGAGTGCAAGGGTTTTGGCTCCTCTCTGGGTCAACCAAGCTTCAAACGGACTTAAATTTGCTCCAAGAGTCACGATTTTCTGGGCTGCTTTGGAAATCAATGCTTCCGAACCGGCAAGGACGCCGCACGTGACATCACTATGACCGCCTATGTATTTCGTTGCACTGTGCACAACAAGGTCCACTCCATACTGATAGGGCTGGACAAGATAGGGGGTGGCGAATGTATTATCCACCATCGTCTTTATGCCGTGTTTTTGAGCGAGACTGCTCAGACCTTTCAAGTCTTCCACGCGTAGGAACGGGTTGGAAATCGATTCCGTATAAAGCAGATGGGTATGAGGCTGGATGGATTTCTCCACCTCGTCCAAATTGTTAAAGGATACCATGGTGACGTCGATTCCGAAGGATGGCAGTTCTTTAGTCAGGAGTTTGTGCGTACCTCCATACACATCTTCTGCGGCTACAATATGGCCTCCGGGTTCAACAGCCGCCAGAATGCCTGCAAGGATGGCTGACATTCCTGAGGAGGAAGCGACTCCAGATGGAGCACCTTCGAGCTCAGCAACCGTTCCCGCAAGTTCATCGGTATTCGGATTTTTTTCTCTTGTATATAAGTATGGACTTTCCCCTTCATAGTAACTTTCCAGATGGTCCAGGTCCTTGAAGGTAAAGGCGGATGTCTGATAAATCGGTGTCGTCTTGCTGTTATGCACCTGTGATTGATCCTGTTTATGGTGGACAATTTTTGTTTCAAAGCTTGGGTGTGTCATTCGTCGACTCCTTTCTGATCACTTAATCAAAAATTATATCGATGGAGAGGTGTTATTGTCAAAGTTTTTCGACATATTCAGACAAAGCCTTCAGCAACTGGCTTTGATAGGCAGGGGTATGAGGAACAAATGATTCCGCCTTCATAGTTTCTGATTCCCCGGTGCAAATCGAAACACCTGCAGCCACTTCCCTCTCTCCCGTCATTAAGAAGGATAACTGATCCAG
The DNA here is from genome assembly GCF_056161385.1 of Halobacillus sp. ABD4_316. NCBI lineage: Bacteria > Bacillati > Bacillota > Bacilli > Caryophanales > Bacillaceae > Halobacillus > Halobacillus sp. ABD4_316. The sequence continues at coordinate 19,335 of NZ_JBSWZA010000006.1, read as the reverse complement.
AGGGATGGCAAGAACGTCAGCCACTTCAACTCCCACCGGCATATCCCCGCCAGGCCAATGATAGAAAAACAACCGGCAGATTTCCCGGTCCACCTTGTCTTTCCCAATCAATTCCTCCTTCACATATCCTGCCGGTGTTAAAGCAGAACGTTCCAGTGACAGCCCCAATTCTTCCTGAATTTCGCGCAGTCCCCCTTTCATCAATCCCTCTCCTGCTTCGATGTGTCCGGCGGCCGTTATATCATATAAGCCGGGATAATCTTCTTTATCAAAGGCCCTTTTCTGCATCAGCACATGCCACTTTGTATCGATTTTATTTACAAACCAGCAGTGAAACGTTTCGTGCCAGTCTCCATCTCTGTGAACCTCCCCGCGTGCCTTAACACCCGTTTTTTCTTCCTTTTCATTAAAAATATCCAGCATTTCCTCCATCTCTTAAGCCCCTCTCCCTATATACGGATCTTTCTGTGATTACGATCTATGATATCCAGAAGTTTAATTTAACAGCAAGGAGGAAACCTTAAACAAAAGGAGGTGGAACGATGAGCGAAAAGAAAACACGCCGCGGCCGTGTCGAACGATCGAATGAGGCGGCAGAAGCTTTTAACCGGTCAGCAAAATTCAATCAGGCTTTCTCCCACGAGCCCCCGCAAGCCTTACAGGAAGATCATAACCATTCGGAAGGAGACTCCCTGCTCCATCATTACTCCGATGACGAAAAATGACCTGCGTTTATCCGCGGGTTATTTTTATGACCTCTCAAAAATATAGAAAATTCTGTTAGTATAGAAGGGAGCGTGACAAGCATGATGAAAGGGTGAATTCACCATGGGGGAAAACATAGGAAAATGGAAGTGGCTCATCATTGGCGCTGTCCTGACCCTTTTTGCAGGAGGTACATACATTTATACAGGTTCTCAAGACTCCTCCAAATTGGTTCACGAAGAAGACGGTTCCTTACATAGAAAAGCCAAGCCTGTCGATATGGAAGACGTTCCTGGCAGCTGGAAGGAAATCGAGTCAGAGGAGCGTCTTCACGAGTTTTTTGAAGAGCGCATTCCGGGCCTGGCCCTTGCACGGGAAGAAGGGCTGACCACAACAACCGAAGCTTCGGCTTCGCTGCCGGGACGCGACGGCAGGGCTCAGATTTACGAAGTGTGGCATGGGGAACAATTCATCCACTTCTTGTACCGTATTGATTTATCTGCCCTCGTTTCTGAGACGGAGGAAACGGAGGGGATCGGGAATATGCCGTCGCTGCATTCCATCCATATGAAAGCGACAGAGGATAACGGTGCCCAGACATTGGACCTCAGGCAGGATGGGGTTGGTAACCAGGAAGCTGTGATCTACGAAAACCGCCTGTATGGAGCAGTCTCCACCCCTCCGGTCAATGACCCTTGGGAACTAAATGATTTTGAGACGAAGGTTGAAGAGGTTAACCGGACGGTTCCCACATCCCTGACCTTTCAAATGGACGGCGAGACCTATGAAACAGAAGCCGCACCTGTTTCTTATGTATACAATGAGGAAGCGAATATCTTGAAAACATTCACCACCACCGGGACCTACGAAAAAGATGGTCTTGTCATTGAACCCGAAGAAGTCCAAGTCCGAGCATCCTATGGAAAAGTGAGAATGGCCATTGAAGATGAAGATGATGTGTTCAATCATACGATGAATTCCTACTTTAAGATGGACACAGGCGAGAAGATCCCGGTATTTCTCGGTTATGATCAGGAAGAGAACGCCGGCACTTATGAAGGGCGGTTTCAACCATTAGGAGAGATTCCTGAAGAGCTTACGCTTGTTGTAGAAGATATCCACCTTAAGGAAGATGCCTCTTATTCGTTTACTGTAGATATAGACCATATGGACTTGAACGCGTCTACTTCTAAACGGATCAGCGAAAAAATCGGAGAAGCGCGCCAAACGGATATTTACCTGGACAGCGTGGAAACAACAAGTGACCAGCACATGAGCTTGGAATTGAGCTACAGCCCGCACGACTACCACCAAAACGAAAAGCTGGTCGGAGAATCCTTTCATCCCCTTCCTGCATCAGAACAAGGACAAGAAGAACCTTCTTCTTTCGTTTCTGTTCTGGGAGATAACGGCCAGGAAGTCCAGGCCGATTATGCAGGTACCGATGGGATGGCCACGATATCTTTCCCGACCAACAACTTTCAGGAAGCCTCGACGCTCACTATTACCGTCAACCAGATGGTGTATGGAAAAGAAGTCGACACGACATTTGATTTGAAACCCCAATAAGAAAGCAGAGGCACAGCTTTACAGGAACTCTGAACCTTCTCTTTGCGCACTAACGTCCATAAGAAGAAAGTACTTTGTTCCCATGATTGAGATGATGAAAGAGGTGACGTAGAGCTTATCGGTGGTGACGCCTGCGGCAGGCACCCACCGATAAGCGGAACGTGACCACCTACACGCTGTAGGAGCATGACCCCGGGATGAAAAAAGTATCTTTCCAGCAAGCTGAAAGCAGAGGCACAGCCTCTGCTTTTATAATGCGTCTATGAATTGAGATGCGGCTTCATTGAAACGGTCATAGTGAGTCGCAGGTGTCTGATGATAGGCGTCCTCGATGACGACCATCTTCGCCTGCGGACACGCCTGATAAAAATGACTGTGTTCACTGATCCAGAACTCCTTGCTCCCATAAACCAGAAGCAGCGGCTGCCTTAAGTTCTCCAGCCGGTGGCTGCAGTCATAATGAAGTGCCCGGTCATAAAAGGCATGCCATGCTTCCGGATCCGACTTCGCCATATGTTCATTCAGCTCCCGCTTCAGTTTTTCATCCCTGAAATGAGAATGACTTAACAGCTTAGCGAGGGTTTCAGGGCTCTTCTCCACCCAGTACATCCCCCCGTGGAACTCAAAACGGAGCCCGCCGGTTTCAACTTTTGGAAATCCTCCTGCAAGAATGACTGCTCTGGCTCGTTCAGGGTAGGTCAAAGCCGTCTCCTGAGCCACCATCCCTCCGCATGAATAGCCGGCGATGACAGCAGATTCCAGCTGGAGATGATCCAGCAGACTGATCACTTCCCTTGCATACCAGGTAATGTCAGGGGAGTGTGTTACCACATCAGAATCTCCGTTCCCACTCAAATCCGGTAGAAGGATGCGGTACTTTGCTGCCAGCTCGTGCTGCATTTTAAACACCATCCGTCCCATTCCCGGCGGATGGATGAAAACGACCGGCTGCCCTTCCCCTGAATCCTCATAAAACAATGCTTTTCCGGAATGGCTGTCCGTATAATAAGGCATACCCTGTCACTCCCTGATCGAATATCATGGACCCTTAGGATTCCCTGGACTGAAAGGGTTATACAAGCAGGTATATTTGTCCAATTTAAGAACAGTCCCTCAGCCGATTGACACGTTGTTTAAGGCGGTCGTAAACTAGAAGAGACTTTATAACCTGGAAGGAGAAACCTATGAAGCGCTTGTTACTCTTAGGCGGATTGCTCAGCCTCGCCCTTATACTAGCGGCCTGTGGATCCAGCGAACTGGAAGATACATTGGACTGGGAGATCCAATCATTCGAAGGGACCACCCAGAATGGGGAATCTTTTTCCACTGATGAACTGGAAGGCGAAGTATGGCTGGCGGACTTCATTTTCACCAACTGCAACACGGTCTGCCCGCCTATGACAAGAAACATGGTGAAAGTGAAAGAAATGTTGAAAGAAGAAGGCGTGGATGTACATAGTGTCTCATTCAGTGTAGACCCGACCGTCGACACACCAGACAAGCTGAAGGAGTTCGGAAGCAAATACGGCATGGATGAATCCAACTGGACATTTTTGACGGAATATACACAGGAAGAGATTCAAGACTTTGCACGGGAAAGCTTCAAAGCCTCTGTTTTAAAAACGGAGGGCAATGACCAGGTCACCCACGGCACATCCTTTTACTTAGTAGGAGAAGACGGGAAAGTCCTGAAAAAATATAGAGGGGACACCGACGTTCCTTTCGAACAGATTGTCGAAGATACGAAAACCGCCGTGGATTCATAAACAAGAAGCCGCTCTCCTCATAGAGAGCGGCTTCAGCTTGTAGAGAAACCTCTGTTTCTTTACAAGCTTTTTTTGTTTCTTACCGCCAGGAGCGAAAGCCCCTTCCCCTTTCCGCGGACGAGCGCCCGAGCTTCCTCGCAAAACCCACGCTCGGTGATCTCGGACCACTCGTTCTTCCGCAGGAGTGGAAGGGGCACCGCTCCTTGGAAGTTCTTTAAAATTGAAAAAGACTCTCCTCCACCCCGCTCACCCTTGCTGGATGGAGGACAATCTTTTTCATATTCCGGCAGGCAGCCGTCATCAGCGCCTGTTCTTTCCCTTTTTCTTTTCCACGCAAGCGGCCATAGCGCAGCTCGTGCCGTTCTTTTGAATCCGCGAACCTGCTTCGTGCACAATCTCTCTCCTCTATATTCTACCGTCGATGAGGAGCGTTCGGTGGTGATGCCTGCGGGAACAGCACAGGCCGAAGATCCACTTGGGCAGGCGGCCTTCCTGACCAAGTTAGCTGAGGGCGTGCCCGCGGCATTCATCCACCAATAAGCGGAATGTGACCCTTTACACGACTAATGGACAACTCTAACTGGTTAACACAGTCTTTTTCTACAGCCAAAAGCCGCTCTCCTTATAGGGAGAGCGGCTTTTCTTTCGGCAGGCGTCCTTCCTGACCAAGTCAGTTGAATACCTGCCCACGGCAGACATCCACCGATATAAAAGCCGGAGAACCGGCTTAATTGAACAAGGAGCTTATGAAGTTTTTCAAAGACTGGAAGAAGCTTTGAACGGCATTACGGAAGCTGTTCCAGAACCCATCATCATTGATGATATCCTGGATGCTGCCTGTCAGATCATCCAGTTGGTTTTTCACTTGATCGAAATTGATATTCAAATTTCTCATTTGATCAAACAAATCCGTCAATCGCTGGCGGTCTTCTTCACTGAGTTCGATGTTCAGCGTCTGCAGCTGCTCCTGAACAATCTGCTCGACCTCTTCCTTCGTTGCTGGATCCTGCTCAGCGATGGCTTTCTTGATTTCCGTCAGCAGTTCGCTGACTTTATCCTGGTCGATCCCTTCTTCTTCTGCAATATCTGTCGCAATATCCAGTTCATCGCTCGCGACTTTCATACGGCTCTCATCCAGTTTCACCCCTTTGGCATCATACGCTTTGTAGATCCCGGTAAGAGCGGAATGTCCACTCACTTTCACAGAGGAAGCCACCAGCACTTCAGCGTTTTCGACGCCGGCAGTAAGGAGAGCATTCGTATACATTTCTTTAGTCACCTGTGTTATGTTATCTGGTGTAACGATTTCAATGGACAGTCCTTCTCCGTTGTCTTTATGAAGAATTTTCACAGAAGAATACATATTCGAATTTGGATTACCACCGATGTACTCATTCAGATCCTGTCCGTTGACCGAAAACTCGTCGACCTGTTCATGCTGGTCCACCTTGAGTAAGTCCGCCACCTCAGATTTCTGCGCTTCTGAAAGGGCTTCACCGTAGACAACAATCGGCAGTCCCAGCTTTTCATTGATGCCCTGGTCTCCTGTAGAGGCGTAACTTTCCAGAGGCACCGCCCAAACAGAAAAGAGAAGCAGAGCCATCATCCAGATACTTGTCAGTTTTTTCATAACGTCGACCCCTTAATCGTGGTTGATTCCTTCTCATACAACGAGGCGGAATCACCTTACTAGTATACCCGCATTCTCAAACGGGTCTTTTACATAGACGTCCGGGAGGGAAAAAAGGTTTCAAAAGCACTGATATTTTTAAAGGAGCGTGACCATGACATGATACGAAAAATCGGCCTTTATATTTTTGCTGCCGCTTTGTTCTACGCAGGAATCACTCATTTCATCTACGACCACGGATTTGCCAGGATGCTTCCGCAATGGGTGCCGCTGAAGCTTGAAATTGTTTACATGTCCGGCATCACCGAATGGCTGCTGTCGCTGCTCTTGGTTTTCCCGCAGACGAGAAAAGCCGCCGGCCTCGCTACAGCCGTCTTCTTGATTGCTGTGCTCCCTGCCAATATCTACGCAGCCATCTATTCTATACCGGCTCCATGGTCGGAGGAAGCAAGTCCGGCTGCTCTCTGGATCCGCCCGCTTTTCCAGCCTGTGCTCATCTGGTGGGTACTGGCCTGTTCGCAGGATTCGAAACCAGCGCAGCGGTTTGATAAAATGAAGAGGAATTAAATCGGAGGAGGTAGTCTATGCGTTTAGCAGATAAGAAAATCATCGCTCTTGTGAGCAAGGATTTTGAAGACTTGGAATTATGGTACCCGCTTCTCCGTCTGCAGGAGGAAGGAGCTGAGGTTCATCTTGTCGGTGAAAAAGCCGGCGAGGAGTACCCAGGGAAATACGGTGTTCCTGCCGTATCTGATTTCGCTTTTGATGAAATCGATCCTTCTGACTATGACGGAATTCTCGTCCCCGGCGGCTGGTCTCCAGACAAGCTCCGCAGATATGACAAAGTTCTCGATATGGTCCGGCATATGAATGAACATGAAAAGCCGATCGGTCAGATCTGCCACGCCGGCTGGGTACTGATTTCTGCAGGTATTCTGGAAGGACGAACGGTAACCAGTACACCAGGTATTAAAGATGACATGACAAATGCAGGAGCCACCTGGGTGGACGAAGCGGTCGTCCAGGACGCCCACATCGTGTCCGCAAGACGTCCGCCGGATCTTCCCCCTTATGCGAAAGCTTTCGCCGACCTGCTCGCTGAACAATAAGAGAAAAATCCCAAAGCGGCGAACCGCTTTGGGATTTTTTATTGATCATCGGAAATGGCGTGCTTGGCAAGCATGGACACAACCGCATCATCCATCGGCGGATTATGCAGCCCGGCACGTACATCACGGTAGTATTTCTCAAACGGATAAGTCTTTGACAGTCCGCGGCCGCCTGCAATCCGCATGGCAAGATCCACCACTTCATTCGCTGTGTTGGTAACCGCAAGCTTCACAGCGCCCAAGTCAGGACCCATATGTTTCCTCTTTTCCGGTTCTTCATCCCATTTACGTGCCACACTGTAAAGGTAGGCATGCGCCTGCATCAGCTTCCATTCCATTTCCCCGATTTTATCCTGGATGTGAGGGACTTCTGCGATCGGTTGATCGAGACTGTTCGGCTGAAATTCCTTCGCAAAAGCCACGGCATCATTGCGTGCAGCGACAGCAATGCCTAAGTAACACGCAGGGATATGAAGCAGCCATCCTTTTGGAGACGGCTTTCCCTCCTGCTTTAATTCGACGAGGTCCTCTTCGTCAAACTCCACATCGTTCATAACCAAATCATGACTGGCCGTCCCTCTCATTCCGAGGGTATCCCACGTCTGTTCCACCGAAAGTCCGGGCTGGTGGCGGTCGATCATAAACCATCCGACACTGTCTTTATCTTCCACATAGGCGGATACAATATAATAATCCAGATGCTCAGCCATTGACGTGAAAGACTTTCGTCCGCTGAGGACATAGCGGTCGTCCCTTTTCACTGCGGTCGTCTCAGGGATTCCTCCGCGGGTCGGGCTCCCGGTTGCCGGTTCTGTAGCTGCACGGTTGACGACTTTCTGGCTGGAGACGACTTCCTGGACGAGTCTGTTGTAGGAAGCGGGTTCCCATAACTTCTCCTGCGATAGTTCCATCATTGTGCCCATATGCCAACCGATGGACAAAGCGACGGAACCATCACCTTCTGCAATTTTTTCCTGAAGCAGCAGCAGCTCATACAGGGAAAGGCCTTCTCCGCCGTCTTGAGGGGGGAGAGCGAGGGATGGGTACCCCACTTCCTTCATGACCTGCAGCGTTTGCGGAGAAAAGGCTGCGTGCTGATCGGTTTCCTGGATGTGTTTTTTTGCTTCATCCGCAATCGCTCCGGCTTTTTGAAAAAGACGTTCCTGACGTTCGTTTTTAATCCACGTTTCAATCATACCTGTCATTCCTATCCACTCCCGGTTCGTAATCTATAATTAAATCATACCTGACAACTCGGAATGAAGCCAACGCGGTGCTTCTTTTGATTCTCTTTTCAACATACCCTGCCTCTTCATAAATCATTCCCGTCTCCTCTTTGTATGTAAAAAACCCGGCTGCCTTCAGCCGGGTTCCTGTTTTATCCTTGTTTTACTTCTTCACCTTCGTATATCTTAATAGAAAGAGGAGCAGCTAGAAATTCAGAAGCTTTTCCGACAAACGCCTGGAAATGCTCACTTTGATTATGCTTCTCTACGGCTTCCCCGTTCTGCCACACTTCCACCATTTTGTAGGTGTATGCTTTGTCCATATCCTTGACCAGATCATAAGAGACATTTCCCTCTTCCTCTCTGGATGCCTGGATCAGTGGACGGATTTCCTCCAGAAAGCCATGTTCCTTATCAGGAGCCACTTCAAATACAGCATGAATAATATACATACCATCTTCCCTCTCTTCGTATCGCATTTGTGAATTCGTACTCCAATAGAGTCACCCGGAATCGTGCTCTTTATCAGCAGACATCCAGGTACCTCGAGCCGGATTCTCCTCTACATCGTAATGGATAAACCGCCGGGCAGGAAGTGATTCGCTCACCAAGCGCTCTTCCTCCACCTAAAAAAGCACCGTCTGAATGCATCAGATCGGTGCTTTGATCATTTCCTTCTGGGAATTTGTTTCAACGCCTGTTTTACAGAGGCATACGTCTGCAGCGAAAGTTCACTGAAGTCCGCGTATGGAGCACTTTGAATCGCAAAGGTCGGCTTAATGCCCGTAATGACCAGCGTCGTCCCCATCAAGTCCAACAGCTGATTCATTTGATAAATCCCCATATGTACCGCTTCATTGTAGGAATGAACCGCTGACATATCCATGATAAGATAATCTTCCTTTGTTTCTTTAACGTGATGACTGACCGCTTCCAACATCTGCTGCAGCCGTTCATCATCCACTGTTCCAACAAGTGGCAGTACAGAAATGTTGTCTTCCACAGGTACAATCGGCGTGGAAAGCCGCTTCACTTCAGAAAGGTAATGGCCAATCAATTCCTCCTGCTCCCTGCGCTGGGTCACGTCTTTCTGAACCCCTACAAAATAAGTCTGATCCATCTGCGAGATATAGACCGGGAAGATTTGCAGCTCATTCCAGAACGGTGTCCCGTCCTTCCGGTAGTTCTTAATCTCCAGCAGAACCGGCTCTTTGCTCTTCAATCCTTCTCTGATGCGTTCAACCTGACTTTCGCTCGTGTCTTCCCCTTGAAGAAAACGGCAGTTGCGTCCGAGAATTTCCTCAGCTTTATAACCAGTCAGTTCCTCAAATCCTTTATTACAGTAAATCATCGGATTATCTTCCTGCTCCGGATCTGAAATTACGACACCTGCACCCACGCGGTCGATCGCAGCTTTTATGAATTCATTTTGTTGAATTTCTTCTAATCTAGCAAACGAAAGTTCATTCACGGTCATCCAGCTCCCTTTAAAATGGAATGAATACTATTATAATAAAATGAATGACAAACCCCTTGCAAGTTAATCCATCCACTTCCATCTATTCCCAAGGTAAAATAGTAAGTTTCGGCCAGCGTTTTTTCCATTTCGCTGCCTTTTTCAAATAGACTTCCTCCGGAATCAGCCGCTTGTTCGGCCGGACAATTAAGCTGAATAAATCCTCCAGACCGAAAGGGGCATACATATCGAAGGTGCCTGGTGCTCTTCTTTGGACAGCGAGTGAGGAGGCTGTCGTCGGCCATGTATCCACGGCTGCTTCGAGGGACGGATAGGGATCAAGCGGAATGTCGAAATTTTCTTCATACCATAAGTGAACGAGCGCCTCGTTCGTTACATCCACTTCAAAAGGGTGGCGGGAAAGCTGCTTTCTCATGTCCCTTTCCAACTGCCGCTCCTCTTCCAATGTTCCTTCTGGATCAAAATAGATCAAATCCGCATCTCCTATCCCATACGCGGGGTCAAACCCATGCTTCTCATTCCATACACTCTGCACAAGTGCCCCCGCTCCTATGTAATAACTCGAAAAATAATGATCGGCTTGGTCAAAGATCGGAAGGAGGTGAGGGGTTTTCTCCTGGATGATTTCGATCAGCTCGCTTTCCAGAGCATTCATGATTTCCACTCCTTTTTTTCAGGTGTTGAAGAAAGGCCTCTACCTGTGGAAGGGAACGGACATCCGGCTTCACGCATGCCCATGTCTCCCTGGTTACAGCATTCCCCTCTTGATCTACAAGAGGCAGGCAGGCATACTCTTCCTTTTCCTCGTACGCAATACTTCCTGGAAGGACCGTCATTCCGAGTCCGTGTTTCATCATTTGTTTAGCGGTCTCGAAATGATCGACCTTCATCGTCGGCCTGTAAGTGAGTTCCTTCTGATTTTCCCGCCACTCCTCAAGAAGACGTGTAAAGTCCGGATCTGTTCTGAATTCGATGAACGGCCTCTCCGTTACAGGGGGGAGAGGTAACAAATCGAATAAATAAAGCGGGTCATTCAATAAATGGGTCGAGTTGAATCCGGAAATCGGCTCCCCTCTCACGATGGATAGATGATTATCGAGCGCTGATGAGCGGACTTCACTGCTGATACCTGTGATAAGATCAACCGTTACCTCAGGATACATCTTTGTAAATGACTGGAGTATTTCCGGAAGAAAATACTGGCTGTACAGCGACGACGCTCCTATGGAAAGGGTGCCCGACACCCTCCCTCCTGCCATCGCCAGTTTATCTTTGAGCTCTTTTTCCTTTTGCAGGATTTCCCTGGCTGAAGCAAGCGTCAGCTCACCGAAAGGAGTGATCCAAAGCTTTTTCGAGGTGCGGACGAAAATGGCTCCTCCCAGTTCTTCTTCTATGTATTTCAATCTCTGAGTGATCGCCGGCTGGGAAAGAAGAATTTTTTTTGCTGTCGAACGGATGGTACCACATTCATGAAGCTGGATTAACAGATCATAATCTTCCATTCTCACCGAACGTTCCCCCTATCCATTTTTCTTATCACCCTTTATTATAATTAAATATTATTCAAATCTCTATCCTTCCAGTAAGATAAAAGGGAAAAAGGAGGGATCACATGCTTCATTTGAAAACCGGACGTCTGCTCGGAAGTTACTTTCTATACGAATGCGGGCGGGCCATGTATTTTGTGCTGACCACCTGGATCTTGTTCCAATGGACGAACGACCCTTTGTATACAGGGTTATTTGTCAGCTTCGGCTTTCTGCCCGGGATGGTCTCCAACCTGTTCTTCGGAGTACTTGTAGACCGGTACAGCCGGAAGAAACTCGCTGTAGCTGCCGGAGCATCCAGTGTGCTCATCCTCTTATTTTTATGGACGACATCTGCCGTGGATACAGAAGCCCCCTGGCTGATTATTCTCGTCCATATGCTCCTTCAGACAGCCGGCTCCTTATTCCGTCCTGCCCTGCAGGCTCTGACAGCGGCGATCATTCCGAAAGACGAGCTTCCGAAAATCTTCTCCTGGTCCAATTCCTCGACGATCACAGGCAGCCTGATCGGTGCAGGCACAGGCGGGGTTCTGGCAGGGACCCTTCCTGCGGAAATCCCCTTAGCAGTCGTTCTTCTCCTGTTTACAGCAGCTACCCTGTCCGTGATGCAGCTGAATGAAGCTCCCTTTAGAAAAGAAAAGCGGAAACGCCTTTCATTTTTTCTGGATATGAAGGAAGGCTTCCGTTATGTCCATCACCACCCGCTGTTTTACGGTTTGTTCTTTCTCTTGATGATCGGGCAGCTGACCTTTCATACTTCTCTCGGCTTTTTAAGCGTTTATACCAGTGCCCACCTGCTGCAGGGGGCTTTCCTCTACGGACTGCTCGATGCGGTGTTTTCGATTGGAGGCATGGCAGCCGGGCTGCTGGGGACGTGGTGGTGGAAACTATTCAAAAACAGCCTGGCGGTATGGGCCTTTGCCGTTACTTCATGTGGTCTGCTCCTCGTCAGCCTGACTACCAACGTATGGCCCGCTTTTATAGGTTTTTTCTTTATCGGTTTCGGCACATCATCCATTCGCGCTTTACTTCAATCGGTTCAGCAGATGGCGTCGGATCCGGCTTTCCACGGAAGACTCTCCAGTCTGCGTATGCTCGCCAATCAGTCTTCTGTCGTCATCAGTGGGCCGGTATTTGGAGCCATTGCTTCTACTTCCGGTGTCTCCTTTGTCTTCCTATGGCTGCTTCTTCCAGCTGGTGCCGGTATTTTGTGGGCACATATCCAGTCCCGCCATCCAGATTTTCAAGCGGTAACAAACCGGAGAACCGCCTGATCATAAAAAAAGGCATGCTTTTCAAAAGCATACCTTTGGTCATGTATAAGTTAAGTACGGTTATCTTGTCTCTTCCTTCGGTGTACGGTACACTTTTTCAACCTCGATCCCCAGTGTCTTCAAGTAATCGACGATCTGGTCCAGTCTCTGCATGTTTTCACCTCAGTATGAAATAGAATTGGCAGGAAATCTGACGACAATCTACTTATTACTCTATATACGTCTCCCATCGCAAAACGTTTCACTTGACTTACAATGAACCATACCCTTGTCTTAAATCAGTTATGCACCTTTTTACACATTCGAACATTTTTTATAACCGTTCCGTTCAGTGTCTTCTCTTGATGACGGATCTTCTCATACCCGTGCTTCATGAAGAAAGGGACAGCAGCAAAACTGGCTTCCGTATGGAGGCGCACCGCTCCCATGGATTCAGCCTTTCTTTCCAACTGTTCCAAAAGGATGGATGCTGTTCCTGTCCGCTGGTAATCCGAGCTTACATATAGGAAATCGATACATTCCTCATCGGTTAAGGAGGCCATTCCAATAACCTGATCCTGTTCCAAGGCAAGCAGGGTGAACCCGTTCAGCAGCCTTCCAGACAAGCTTTCATTCAATGAAACAGCCCCGGCCCATGCTTTTTTCTGTTCATCCGTATACACGTCCAGCGGAATGTCCATAATCGCACCAACCATCAAGCGGATGACTTCATCTGTATCGTTGTTCCCCATCTTTCTTATCTGCACCAAATCTCTCTCCCTTCCATCATAACAAAATGGTCATGCTGTGACGTTAAGGTTTTATGACAATTGAAATAACTCCTTCACCTTTCCGATAAATGCCTGCACCTGTTCTGTGATTTCCTCTTCACTCATCGGGGTGACGACTGAAAAATAACGGGTGGTCGGCTGAATATAAGGAAGGGGCATAATCAGGTGTTCGGCAGCTGTGTGGGTCACCACCGTTTCTGAAATAAAGGATAGCCCCAGCCCTTCTTTTACACCTTGGACGACTCCATGATTGCTCCCGATCGTAATCGTCTTTCGCGGTCGTATATTGTACGACTCCAGCATCGATTCCATCATCGCCCTTGTACCGGAGCCTTCCTCCCTGATCATCCACGTGTGATCCTGCAGATCCTCGAACGTCAGCGTTTCACATGTGCGGATCGGGTGGTCATCCGGCACGATGACCACCATCTTATCCTTCATAAAAGGGAAGGAAGACAACCCCTGATCAGCCACACGGCCTTCAACAAGCCCTATGTCCAGGGAATGAAGCTGAACCTCTCTGTTGATTCTCTCAGAATTGGCAATGGTCACCTGAAGATCCACTTCAGGAAACTCCTGGTCATACGCCCGGAGAAGGGAAGGAAGAATGTATTCCCCTACTGTATAACTCGCTCCTATTTTCACCGTCCCTTTCATCTGGTCATGGTACTGCAGCACTTCTTTTCTGGCTTTATCCATAACGCCGAGAACCTGTCTGGCTCTCTTATACACCATCTCGCCTGTCGGTGTGACATCAAAGCGTTTCGGTGATCGGTTAATCAGCACGGTATTGAATTCTTCTTCCAGGTGCCGGATATGGGAGCTTACTGTGGGCTGTGAAAGCCGGAGCAGGTGAGAAGCTTTTGTAAAGCTTTTCTCATCAATCACCGTAATGAGCGTTTTCAATGATTCAAAATCCATGATGACCCTCCTATTATTATTAAATCCTATTATAACTATTATAAAGTTTTATTTTACTAATAATCAATGGGCGCTTATGATAAGGAAGGAATAGAAAGGAGAACCATCATGAACATCATTACATCAACGATATATAAACAGCCTCTTCTTTCTGGTATTGCATTTACATCCTTACTATCAGCGGTCGGTTTTCTGGCTGCCCAGCTTCCTGGAGTCAGTCAGATCGGACCTCTTGCTGCCGCCATTCTGCTGGCTGTCCTCTACCGCCATTATTTTGGTTATCCCGAACAAATGAAAAGCGGAATCCAATTCGCAGCGAAAAAACTGCTTCGGCTGGCCATCATCTTATTCGGCCTCCGTCTGAATATGAACATGATCGTCAATGAAGGACTTCCCCTCTTGTGGAAGAGTGTCCTCGTCATCATTTTTGCTGTCGGACTCATGGTCCTTGCAGCTAAGATGTTTAAAGCCGACCTCTCACTTATGACCCTGCTCGGAATCGGCACCGGTATCTGTGGGGCCTCAGCAATCGCCGCCGTGTCGCCGATCATTCATGCTAAGGAAGAGGACACAGCCGTAAGTGCCGGAATTATATCGATTGTCGGTACGCTCTTTGCGATCGGCTTCACCATTATCCGGCCGATCCTTCCTCTGGATGCAGACGCCTATGGCATGTGGGCCGGCCTCAGCCTGCATGAAATCGCCAATGTTGCCCTGGCCGGTGAGCCTGCAGGAGCTGATGGGCTGGGCATGGCCTTTCTCGCAAAGCTCGCACGCGTGTTTCTCCTTGTCCCTGTTAGTCTTCTGCTTCTCTGGGTCATGAAGATCCGGAGCAAAGGAGAAAACCAGGGATCCATCACGTTCCCCTGGTTTCTGCTGGGCTTTATCGTTATGAGTCTGTTCGGAAGCTATGTCGAAGGGACATATATCACCATTCCCGACCCTGTCATGAACAACCTGCTCACCCTTACATCCTTCCTGCTGACGATGTCGATGGTCGGCTTAGGGCTGAGTGTCAGTCTCAGAGATGTTCGGGACAGAGCATTAAAACCGACGGTGATATTGATTTTCGTCTCCATCCTGCTGGCTTTTTTCACCTACTGGATCTTTTAACTCCTCGCTCACGAGGAGTTTTTTTGTCTTTTTCCTGCACTCTTTGTCGAAGGACTTAAGCTCCCAGAGTCTTTTGGTAAAATAAAGGAGGATCAGGGTGTCTGACATGCCTGTCCTTTCTATGCATATAGTAAAAGCAGCGGACTTATAGAAAGGATTCAGGTATATGAATGCTCCAGTTAAAATGAGTGCATCCCTGTATGCCCTGTTGTCCATCACTTTCTGGGGAATATCTTTTGTTTCGACCAAGGCGGTGCTCGAAAAAATAGACCCGTATTCCCTGCTTGTTCTACGCTTTGGAATCGGGGCTCTATTTTTATTTTGTATGATTATCGTTTTCCGCTATCCCTTAAAAGTACGCATAACCCATCTGCCCCACCTCCTCGTTCTCGGCATTCTAGGGGTTTACATCCACCAGGTGATCCAGGCGACCGCCCTTTTATCCATCCAGGCCTCCGATGCCGGATGGCTCATTTCTTTTTCACCCATTTTCACCATTGCTTTATCATTCATCTTTCTACACGAACCTCTAAGTCTGAAAAAAACAGCCGGCATCATTACAGCTGTGCTCGGTGTGCTTCTCATCACCTCCGGAGGGGAAGGATCTTTTATTAAGCTTTCTTTAAGCATGGGCTATCTGCTTATGATTTTAAGCACTCTGAACTGGGCGGTCTATTCGGTACTTTTGAAGAAGCTGGCTGTCCCTCTCCCTTCCATCGTCCTAACCTTTTATATGAGCATCATCGGCTGTCTGCTGACCCTGCCTTTTTTCATTAGAAATCAAGGGCTCACTCAGCTGGCTGCACTGGAATTGAGTCATTGGGCCCACCTGTTGTTTTTAGGTATTTTCGTTTCCGCTGTGGCTTACTGGTACTGGGCGAAAGCACATGAAATTCTGCCCGCCTCCCAAGTGTCCGTGTTTATGTACTTGGAACCCTTGGCCACATTGTCCGCCGCCATGCTTCTCCTTCATGAAAAACTGGCAGCCACATCAGTTATTGGCGACCTATTCATTCTAATGGGGGTTCTGCTTGCTCAGCATCAAAAAAGAAAATAAAGGAGGAAACCGTGATGCGCATGGAAGAACGGGTGCAAAACGCTTTTCGTACGCTGACAGATCACTCTCCGGCATCCTTAAAAAAAAGACTGCTTGAATGTGACATTACACTTGAGGAGTTGGATCCCTACCTGAAGGATCCTGAGGGTAAACCGTACTACCGCCAGATGATATATGAGGATGAACATGTGGAGATGATTGTGATGAATTGGGCAGACATCGAATGTGCCCCTCACGATCATGGAGAATCATCCGGCTGGATACTCATTATGAACGGGGAAACGAAACAAACCGTCTATAAAGGAGGAAGTGAAAAGCTCCCTGAACCCCTTTTTACAGAATACAAGGAAAAAGGGCGGACAATGTTCGCTCCCAAAAAGGGGATTCATAAAATGGGACGCAGCGGAGAAAATGCTCTTGTCACCCTTCATTTATACTCCCCGCCGATTCGGGGGATGAAAGTCTATGACCTGGACACCTGCGCTGCTTGTGTCGTTTCCGCAGACTGTGGTGCCTGGTGGCCGGAAGAACAGCGGCAGCGGCTTAAGGAAATACAATTGAAGAAGAGTTGAGCCGGTACCGGGAACTCCTGCAGGCACCGGAAGACCACGGACGATCAGCAAAAAAAGAGGAAGCGGTGCACCGCTTCCTCTTTTAATCCATTTCGTATTGATCTTTTTCTTCAACAAAACGGTTGTACCGGCGCTGAAACCAGTGGAAAAAGTGAGAAACAAACACCTTTAAAATGGCATAGCCTGGGATGGCCAGGATGATTCCAATGATTCCAAAAAGGTGACCGGCCGTAAGCAGGACGAAGATAATCGTGACTGGATGGATGTGCAGGCTTTTCCCCATGATCTGGGGAGAAATGAATTTTCCTTCCAACAGCTGCACAACCGTCCAGACGAAGACAAGCTTCAGCACCATGAACGGGGAAGTCACAATAGATATGATCAGCGCCGGCGTGATGGCGATCACCGGCCCTAAATAAGGGACGACACTCGTGACACTGGCGATTGCTGCCAACAGCAGGGCGTAATCCAGTCCGATGATCAAAAACCCGATATACATCATGACACCGATACAGAAACTTACAATGATCTGTCCTTGAATATAGGCGCTTAACTGGTGATCAATGCCTTTGAAAACACTCGATACCTCCGGGCGCGCTTTAGGAGGAAACAGACGGATTATGACCCCGGGCAGCTTATGACCGTCTTTTAATAAGTAAAACAAGATGAAGGGAAGAGTGACAATGGCTACAACGACACTGGTGACAGTAGAAATGATACTCGTGATCCCTTCCACTGTCTGTGTGGCATAGGACGATATGTAATCCGGTACTTGATTGATCATCCCATCTACATCCTGAAACATATTAGTGTAGTAAGCGGAGAAATAAGAATTCTTCAGCCACTCATCCATCGATAATATTAAGTCGACGACATAGCGTGGCAGTTCTTCCGAAAGACTGATCAACTGCTTTTCCAGGAAAGGTATGATCAAAACGATCACCATCGTAATTAACCCGATGAGCACGAGCAGCGTTAAGACAATGCCCCAAATGCGTTTGATTTTCCACTTCTCCAGTAAGTTAATCACCGGCCGCAGCAGATAATAGACCACAACAGATAAGATAAGCGGGAGCGCTACGGTTTTCACAAATACGGCAACAGGTTCGAATATAAACCATACATTTGAAAAGACCAGGATATTCAATCCGGTCATTAGTAGAATACCTAGTAGAAATAATGTTTTACGGCCTCCAAAAAAACGGATGACCGGTGTGGAGTCCCAGCGATTCATAAACATTTCTCCTCAGCACAGCATGATTGATTTTATTCTATCACACAGAAAGCTCTTTCCACCTTATCCAGCTTTTACAGATGGAAGCTGATGGCTGTGACTTTTTCTTTTCGTAGACAGGTAGACGCCTGCAAAGATTGTCAACAGACCGTATATAAGGTTGGGCGTAACAGCTTCTCCCAAAAGTACACGACCCCAAATCAAGGCGGTGACAGGGACAAGATAGGTGACCATACTCGCAAACTCGGCCCCAGCCTGATCAATCATATAATAATAGAGAAGGTGAGCTGCCCCTGATCCGAGACATCCAAGACCGATGACAGCCAATATGGATTGAAGGTCCAGATTGACGACATTTCCCCAGCTGCCCGGCTCGAGCCAGAACAACCCGAGCGCACCGGAAGCGGCTCCGACCAACAGACCGGCTAAAGCCAGCAGGACGACGTCTGTCCCTTGAAGATATCTTTTGGTGAAATGGGATACAAACCCGTAACAGGAAGCCGCTAAAAGCATCGTACCGACTCCGATGAAACCCTCCCCTGTCATTTCCCCGGGGCGGAATCCGGTTAACAGGATGATACCTGCAAAGCCGATCACTATGCCTCCCCACTGTCTCCAGTGCAGACGCACAGAAAACAACAGAAATCCTGCCACTCCTGTCAGAATGGGTGTAGAGGCATTCAATACAGCAGCCATATTGCTTGTCAGTGATGTCTGACTTAAAGCAATCAGTCCCCACGGAAGCCCCGCATTGAACAAACCGACAACGATAAGACGCTTCCACGGAAGAACAGCCGGCCGCTTCCCTTTCCACCAGCGATAAAGAAACAGCGGAAGAAGGACAGCGGCGCCTGCCATACATCTCAGAAACACAGTCCCCCATACTCCTGCAGCAGGTATAAGGACCTCAATAAAGACAAAGGATAACCCCCATATCAGGCTGAGTGCCATTAATGCCCCGTACAGCTTCACGCCCTTCCTCCTCCTTCCTCTCATCGACTTGGAAATAACAACCAATATTTTTATACTCTATCAAATCTAAACGTTCCAATCAATAGAAATGAAACATACATTTTTCTATACGAAAAAACCTCCAGGACAATCCTGAAGGTTTTGTGTGACGTGGCAGCGTCCTACTCTCACGGGGGTAAACCCGACTACCATCGGCGCTGAAGAGCTTAACTGCTGTGTTCGGCATGGGAACAGGTGTGACCTCTTCGCCTTCACCACCACATCAATATAAAGTTTGAGGTGAACCCTCAAAACTGGATAAGGAAACAACTATTGATGAAACATCATTCACGAAGTATATATAGATAAGTCATCGATCCATTAGTATCCGTCAGCTCCACGTGTCACCACGCT
>NZ_JBSWZA010000005.1:0-179243 GCF_056161385.1 Halobacillus sp. ABD4_316 | reverse complement strand
GTACCCCACGGAAAGGGAGTCATTCCCAAGGCCGCCTCCTACAAATCCCATGACAGAAAGGGGTGATCTGAGCTCACATGTTACATAACAACACCAAGCAATAACAGAGCCAATTTTAAAAAAGTACGGGTCATGGAGTACCTTTCATAATGGTCACGGGTCGTGTATAAGTAGATCCCCTTCATCAGAGACAGATCTTAAGTTAAAAAGAAGCACGTTCTTCCGTTTAGCAGGAGATCGTACTTCTTTACGTTACACAAGAGTACAGAAACAGAAATTCCTACTCAGTAAAAACGCAGCTTCATAGATTTAGGTTAAGATACATGACTATCCATCACCATTTGCAATGGGTAGAAATCGATAGGCCAAGTGTGTACGACAATTATTCAATATATAAAAACCTTTTTGTTCGTCTTTGGACATATATCCGCATTGTTGTCTAGTATTAAAAACATCCTGCACTCTATTTTCAGAAGCGCTGTAATAACTTAAATCAGGTTTCACTGAAATCCAGCTCTGACCGGCATTTTCATCATAATTCGCCTCTAAATCATAAATCAGCACACCTTTGTACCCCTCATCCTTTACTACTCTGATTTCGCTGTCATTGTTTTCGTTTTCACCACCAGCAGAATTCATGAATTCTTCCAATATATTTTTATTTTTCAATTGATTGTCTTTCAACACCACATCTTCCTTACTTGGTTGGTATTCATTTTCTAATACTCCACCTCCTGAATGATTATCCAGGGATTTAGAAGTACCTTCTCGTTCATTCAATTGGATTTGTGCATTTTGAACAGAAGAACGGAGTGCAAAAGCGACTATAGCATTCTTATCAGTCTCACCCTCACCTGTGTCAATCTTATCAATAGCTTCTAAAGCTTCATTTATCATTTCTTGGTCTGTCGATGGCTTAATCTTACTAACTTCTCCCTGCTTGACCTTTTCCGAATCATTTGTTTCGTATAAATGGCTTACTTTTTGAACAGCGGTATCTACACGAGCCGAGTTTCCATTACCGATACCGCACCCCTGCAATAACAAGGCAATACTTAAGCTGATAACCAAGAATCCAAGTTTTCTATTCACTTCTGTAACGACCAAATAATCACCACCTTAACCGATTTGAACTGCCATTTTCTTATTATTTCTGTTTTTACAAAAAATAGCAGATAAGCCTGTGGAAGACAAATCGTACGTTTAACCATTCTCCCTATTCAGACGTATCTTATCAAATACTTAAAAAAGTCCATGCCTCATCAGTTGACGTCAGTTTCAGCATCATGTAACCTTCTAACTACTAAATATTTATTTAGTGGTTATACCGATGCAAGGAGGAATGGAATATGGCTATTCGAAACGCCACAGATGAAACATTTGCACAGGAGACAAGCAGCGGACTCGTTATCGCAGACCTTGGCGCCCCATGGTGTGGTCCTTGTAAAATGATCGCTCCTGTTCTGGAAGAAATTGATGAGGAACAAGGAGATCACATGAACATTGTAAAAGTAGATATTGATGAAAATATGGAAACTGCTCAGAAATATGGTGTGATGAGCGTTCCAACCCTCTTATTCTTCAAAGATGGAGAACTTGTCGATCAGGCAGTCGGTTTCAAACCGAAAGAAGAAATTGTCAGCATCGCCGAGAAACATTCGTAAATAAATAACTCAATCATACGATTATCCTGGGAGGTATAAGAATGAACCAACCTGCAACTATGAATGAAGAAACGTTTAAGCAAAGACAACAATCGGTTATGTTGGAAGGCATCGTCGAGGAACCGGTTAAAGTCAATTATACGGATGTGGGCTCAGGTACGCCTGTAATGCTTTTACACGGCATCCCGACCTGGTCCTACTTATACCAGAGCGTCATTCCGGAGCTTGAAGAGGATTACCGTGTCATTGCACCTGACCTGCTCGGCTATGGACAGTCTGATCAGCGTGACCAGTTCGACCGCTCTCTTCATGTACAGGCGGATATGGTACTCAAGCTTATGGATGAATTGGAATTAGAACAAGTGAATCTTGTTGCCCATGATATTGGTGGAGGCGTTGGTTTGCTTCTTGCTCTTCAAGCACCGGAACGTATTAACAAGCTCGTGCTTTCTAATTCCGTCGCTTATGATTCCTGGCCGATTCAAGATATGCTCGTGATGGGACACCCTTCCAAGAAGAACGAGTCCACGCAGGAATTCGAAGCCTTTCTATCCAAAGCGTACAAAGAAGTGTTCGCTCATCCGGAACAGCTGACTGAAACCTTTTTACAGGGCATCATGGCCCCTTACCTGCACGAGGAAGGCAAACTGAGTCTCGTACGTAACGCCGCAGCATTGAATACAAATGAAACGACTGCGATTACGTCGAAGCTTTCCACCATCAAGCAGCCCGTTCTTTTACTATGGGGAACAAAAGATGAGTGGCAGCCGGTGGAAACAGCAGAAAAACTCATTAAAGATCTGCCTGACAGCACACTCGTAAGATTTGACGAGTCCGCTCACTGGGTTCCTCAGGAAGCACCGAAAGAATTCAGTGCAGAAATTAAGAAGTTCATATAAAAAAATAAAATCCAAGCAGCGTCGGAAGGACGCTGCTTTTCTTCTTTGCTCTATTCACCACGATTTGAGCGCTTCCTGTATGCTCTCCAAACTTTCAAGACCTACTATGTAAGAAATGGTCCCTCCAACTACAATTCCCATGACAAACCACCACGTGTATTTCAAAAGCACCCCTCCCTTGGGAACAGCTTCTACCCCTCATTCGATACATAAGTTCCTGCGATCATGTCATGTACAGCTTTTTTATCCTTACGAAACACAACCATCAGAGCACTGATGATAATCGAGAGTCCTCCCGTTATCACCCCAAGCAGATACTTCCCTAAAAGCTCTCGAAAAACCATGTCAAGAAGGTTCAGCTTATTCCCGTTCTCTTTTTTCACTTTTATCAACATCATCCTTCTGCCAACACCATACCCCTGCCACGCTACTGGTAAAAGGATGCAGTAAATCATATAGAAGACACTTGTCAAAATGTCTTGATATGGACCATTATGGATACCAAAAAAGAAAGGTATAAAGACTCCAATTGGAATATAGATAAGCAGGACATCGATGACTTCAGCCAGTACCCTCATGCCGAAGCTTGCTTTATCAAGGCTGAAAGGCATATCATCATCCTTTACAGATTTTATTGAAGCTTCTTATTACACGGGTATTTTCCATATCCATTGTTCTCGTCCGGATGATCTTTGTGTCCTTTTCATTCTTGAGGCTTAAAAGACCAAGGATAATAACGAACACACTGGTTAGTGCGATAACTCCAAATACAATGAGTTCCAAAGAAAAACCTCTCTTTTTTCATGTATTTCAAAAGAAAAAGTCCTGCAGCTTCAGCAGCATCTGTGAAATAACATCTGAGCTGCCCGGCTGAAACAAAACGATAGACGAAGCGGCGAACACGACTCCAATGACCAGTTGAGCCCAAGCAGCAGGATTCGTGGAGGAATGGAAGAGTTTCTTTCCTCCCAAAACTCCCAGCGCGACCCCCACGCCAAATAAAATAAAGTAATAAAAGCCCATTCAATCACCTCCCAAAGGTTATGAATATCATCCAGAGCTTCCTTCAGCCGTTCCTCTAGTATACAGAAAATGGGTAATGTTACCATATAAACAGGGAAAATTTTCTTTTATAAAACCATGATGGAAGGTGACCACTATGAAAAAAACACTGCTTGTATTCATATGGCTGACAGGAATCTACAACTTTATCCATATTTTGTTAGGCTTTCATATAGAAAAACCACTCCTTCTATTCTCGATAAACACCCATATTTCGGTCGGACTGCTGACTAGATTGATTCAAGCCTTATTTATTTTAAGTTTGTTGATCTATGTAAAAAAATACGTAAACATCCGCAAAGAGACGTCCTGATTTTATCCCCCGAAGGATCGCTATGTAGCTTTCTCTTAAAATAAGGGTTCCGGTGCTGGTAAGAATAACCGGAACCCTTATGTTGATCATTCTCCCTATCTCAAAGAGACGCCTTAAATCACACCACCCATAAACATAGGATGAACAACAGGCCTGAAACAGGAGTCATGATCAGACGTTCCTTTTTACTCCTTGAGATTAAGTTCATCAATGTGTTGATGCCCATGAAAATGATGATTACCCACATGAGAATCGTAGTGGGTAAAAATCGGAGCAGATCAGAGAATTGAAATGCATGCTGAAGAACGATACCGGCCATAAAAACCAACAGCAGGGCATTCAGTGCGCTGGCGACTCTCAAATTCGCCGGCAGGACGCGGTGGGACCCCCCCATGGCCGCTTCCCCGAGCGGAAAACCGGACGCGAGTAACACTTGAAACACAGCCACGAAACAAAATAAAACGGCCGATGTAATCGCTGCGACCTCCATGCCCCATCCCCTCTTCCTTTATCTTCTTTCGCTTTTACCTGGCTGACTCTTCATAAAATCCAGCACCTTCCGATCGACTTTCCCCTGGTCCAGCTCACGACCTTCGAAGTTTTCGGTATGCAGGTACGTCGTCCAGGATTCATAGAACACCTCGTCATCAACTTCCTTACTTTCAAGGCAGCCAAGACGGACTAAATGGCCTACCATTTCCCTTTTTACATCTTCATCGATCAGCTGGACATCCTCTTCCTTCGTTTCACCAAAGTACAATTGGTGCAGCTGGTAAATCCGCTCCAGTTCCTTGATCGGCTCAGGATGATCGTCCACTCTGAGATCTACAGCGACATCGCTTAGTCCGCCGTAGCCTGCTTGATCACGAACGACGAGCACGGCCGCCGACTGCTTTCCTCGGCTGTCTCCCCCTGCTTCCTGCGCCGCTTGGATGGCTCTAATGAGACGTTCGGCCAGGGGGCCTTCCGATTGTTCAAACGCATGTCCCATATGGGTCACCGTTTCTTCATTTACTAATATGTTTCCTTGAGCCGCATAATGCTTCCCTGTGATTCCCCCAGCCCAGTCATAACAGTCTTTCCCGGTAAAAGTCGCTGCCTGACCGGAACGGTCGACAACTCCGACTTGACGGTCTTCCTTTTGAAGGTCTTCGTCCGTTAACTTTTCGATGACTTCCTCCGCAGACAACCCTGCCTCAAGGAGTTTCAACCCTTCCGGACCGTAGGCAGGGTTGGCAAAAGCCTGGGTGGCCACCGCTCCCACACCTGCTTTCGCCCATGGAACGACGGAGCCGACGCCTAAAAACTTGGACTGTACGGCCACGCCCCATTCCTCACGGCCGGGGTCACAGGCGGCGATCGAAAATGTAGCAATGATCTGATTGTTCATCTCTTTTCCCTCCAATATCCTTACCATTCGACAACACATTCAGATTTCCTTCTCTTCCCATATTCCGATTAACAATAGAAAATAACGGGTAATTTTACTGTAGAACATGATATAAAAAAAGGAGCGGTGAAAAAATGAAACCACTTGTACGTGAATACACAAATGATGAACAGTTGAAGGATATGGTAGAAAAACTGAAGAACGAAGGCATTGATAACGAAGAGATTTACATCCTGTCCCATGATGATGACCGGACCGAACGGATTTCGAAGAGTGTGAATGCGAATACGATTGGTGCTTCCGAGCAGGATGCGAAAAGCGTCATCACGAATATCTTCAGTAAAAAAGGCGATGAGCTCCGCACAAAGATGCAGGAAATCGGATTCTCCAAAGAAGAAGCTGGACAATATGAAGAAGACCTGGATGAAGGAAAAGTACTTCTTATCATAACCAATCCTGCAAAAGCTCAGGCAATTCTCTCCTGATAAAAAAGCCCCTGACGCAAAACATGCGTCAGGGGCTTCTGTTTAATAAGTTGTAAACCATGTCCACTTCTGCAGATAATACGTAGCATAGCGGATGGACGTCAGATTGTCCTGGTAGGTTTCATAGTCGGTTGTATAATGGCCGTCTTCATTGGACCAGATCCTCGTGAAGTAATCGTTGACCTCCTGGAAGACCTCCTCCTCCCCGGGCCCGTGGATGACGACATCCGCTTCCAGGTTAAGGTTGGACAGGTTTCTTCTCGTATAGTTGGCGGAACCGGCGACGATGGCGTCATCATCCGGCCCATCTATATACAGCATTTTCGTATGATACTGCTCGACGTTCGTGTCATACCAGCGCAGCTTGATGTTCTCATTTCCGAGGTTCTTCAGCTCGGCAGCCACCGGCAAATTGGGGAGCCCCGGCTTCTCATGGCCGAACGCGGTTTTATTGGGATCCATAATGATGCGTACTTCAGCCCCGCGGTTGGCCGCTTCATCGATCCGGGCGGTCACCTTTTTATCCGCTAAATAATACATCCCGATCCATACGTCATCCCCTTTACCAGCGTCCTCCAGCTCTTCCAGCACGGCGTCATAGATCTTTCCTTCGGTCACGAACTGTGTCTGAAGCGGTCCTTCCTGCTCTTCCCATTCATAGCTGCTGTAGTCGATGAATTCCCCGCCGGAATAGCGGGCCACCGCTTCTTCTGCTTCCAAAATATCCTCTATAATCGGACCGTCCATTTTGAAAGCGACGTTCTCATGGTACCCACTGGCATCATGAGGGTTAGCCGTGGATACAACGGCTGAATCCTCAGTCACAAGCAGCTTCCGGTGGTTCGCCTTAATATTCAACAGCTTCATGTAGGATCGAAGCGTCACGTCAGGGGCCTCCTTGGCAATCGGATTGCCGATCCACCCTTCTCCTCCGTTACCCATCCAGGAAAACATCAGACGCCACGCACTCGAGTATAACGGATTGGAATCTCTCAGTTTGTCCAGATTGGTTAAGACGACGTTCACCCCGCCATCTTCCAGGCGGCGGATTGTTTCCGATTCATAGGAGCCGTAAATGGTAT
Source organism: Halobacillus sp. ABD4_316 (assembly GCF_056161385.1). Taxonomy (NCBI): domain Bacteria; kingdom Bacillati; phylum Bacillota; class Bacilli; order Caryophanales; family Bacillaceae; genus Halobacillus; species Halobacillus sp. ABD4_316. The sequence goes on along the minus strand of NZ_JBSWZA010000005.1, from coordinate 172,348 downwards.
TGATTTGGTCGGTAATAAACACGACTTCAAGCTCAGGCACTTCTTCTTTTCTTTCTAATACAGCGTCCACGAGACGACTGCTGATTTCGGGAAATTCATTTTTCCCGTTCGTGTAGCCGTTGAAAAGAAACATATCAGCGACAATAAAATCATCCGCTTCCCCTATAGTGGCATACATCTCCTCAAAAACCTGAAGATCATGAACCGTATCCCCCTCTTGATTCTCATAGGAGAGGTCACGGAAAAACTCGATATCCTCCATCTGATGGACACCGCCCTCGTAGGAAACGCCTTCCGGGAGCGCTTTCCATGAGGTATGATAGGCAATCATGACCGAAAGGATCAGCACGATCAAAAGCAGCAGCCAGACCCATTTCTTCTTTAATAACCCCTTTATTTTTTTCATTCTTATCCCCCCTGGTCTCTGCCTGTCTTTTCACTACCCGGGGGTGTTTCAAACATGGAAAAAAAAGCCTTCTACCGCAGGGGCAGAAGACTTTTCTCATTTAATGAAGCAGCAGCTTTGGACGCTGTATGAACAAAAGGCTGATTACGATGGCGCTTAAGATAAACGCAGGCAGCATGTATCCGCCATTATAAACGAGGGAGTACAGCCAGACCGGCTGTCCTTCCGGCGCAAACTCACCGTAAAAGATGATCCCTGCTGCGAAGTGACCGAAGAAGCGGAGTACACTGCCGATAAAGCACCCCGCGATGATCCACCCGACGAGAGCTTTCGTTTCCTTGGAGCGGATCGCATTCCAAAGCGGTTTGGCCACGATTCCTGCCGCACCGATCACCGCAAACGCCACAATGTAGTCCAACAGCGTCTGCAAAGGGGTGATGATATAGGCACCGGTCAAAATCTGATAGATGCCGAGCAGCAGTCCAGTAGCCGCGCCTCCCTTCACGCCCCAGCGGAAGGCCATAATGAAGACCGGCACCATTGCAAACGAAACGGAACCGCCCTGGGCCCATAATTTAAATGATAAAAACGGAAGGATATCCAGTAGTAGTGCTAATGCGGAAAAGATCGCAATTTCTACTAAAAATAGGACTCTGCGGTTTCTCATTCCAGCATTCCTCCTTTAAAAAAAGACACAAAAAAAGCAATGCAGACAGGGACGCTTCCTGATGGAGGGATCCCGAATGCATTGCACCATCAAAAAAGCCGCCATCCCTGCGCCAGTACTAACTGACAGGTTCGAAGGGTCTGAACGAGGTTCACTCTCAGCCGCTAGGCTCCCCTTGTAGGCTTTGTACCGATTACTCTTCTTGCTATGCTTCTATTATATCAAACTTCTCTCCGATGACAAAACTTATTTCCCGGGCAATGGAGTCTATTTTGTATTCGTATACATCTGGAAGAATTCCAGACTGCGCTCGACAATCAAATCCTGGTCATGATCCAGTGTTGCGACATGGTAGCTGTTTTCCAAATGGACAAGCTCCTTGTGCTCCGAAAAGACCGAATCAAAGATCACTTCTGAATTATTGGGCGAGACGACGTGATCCTCATCCGAGACGAAAATCAGAATCGGGCAGTGAATCGTATCAAGCCGCTTTTTCACATGATCCATTAAGACCGTGATTTCGGTAATGGATTTGACCGGTGTTTTGTCGTAGGCCAGTTCATCCTGGCCGGGGTCTTTAATATCGGAGCCGATGGCATCAAGAAAACGTTCGTCTGTCGCCGCACTCTCCTCCATCACCGGGATGTCGATTGCTGCATTGATCGGAATAACCCCCTGGATGTCCTTATGCTCACCGGCCATATAAAGGGCAAGCGTTCCTCCCATGGATAAACCGACGACGAATATAGAACTGCACCGTTCATTCAGCCATTGATAGGCGCTCTCCACTGATTCGATCCAGTCCTTATAGGACGTCGTCTCCATATCCTCCGGTGCTGTGCCGTGTCCTTTCAACCGTGGACAGTAAACGGTATAGCCTTCGCGTGCGTATGCTTCTGCGAGCGGACGCATGCTCTGGGTCGTCCCTGTGAACCCGTGGGAGACGAGTATCCCCACCTCATTGCCCTCGTATTTGATTTCCTCTGCCCCATCAAGAATGCTGTACTCGGCCATCTGGTTTTCCTCCTTTTGTTTTGGTGGAACCTAATATCCGTTTCAATACCGCCTTTTCGAGCCATGCCCATGGAAGAATCCTTTTCAAAAGCACGTTGGTACGGACGCCCGCTCCGACTGGATAACGCAGTTTTTTCAGCTTGTCTTTTTGGATCAGTCCTGTCATGAGGTCGGCGACGGAAGCCGGCTGGGCCCGTGACTCTTCGTTCAAGGCACTCCACAGTCCTTTTATGTAGGAAGCATACGGCGACGAAGGATTGTGTACTTCCTCTGGAAGCTTCATACCGGACGACCAGATATTCGTCTGAAAAGAGCCTGGTTCAATCAACGCGACATCAATGCCGAATGGCTGCAGTTCAAAGCGCAGGCTTTCAGAAAGTCCTTCCAGCGCATGCTTGGACGATACATACGCCGATAACCCCGGAAAACCGATCAATCCACTGACACTGCTGACATTTAGTATTTTTCCGGACCCTTGGCGCCTCATGACGGGCAGAACAGCCTTCGTGACGGCTATAACACCAAAGACGTTCGTATCGAACTGCCGGCGGTATTCCTCAAGTGGGACCTGTTCCAGGAACCCTCCTACCGCATAGCCCGCGTTGTTCACGAGCACATCCACCCGCTCCAGTTGTTCTGCTTTTTCCTTAAAACGTTCAATCGAGGTATCATCCGTGACATCCAGCTGCCACACTTCAATCTTCTGCTTCACGTCTTCCGTCAGGTCTGCGTTTTGGAAAACCGACGCTTTTTCCATATTCCGCATTGTTGCAATGACACGGAAGCCTTTCTCTGCACATTTCACAGCGGTCTGCTGTCCGAATCCGCTGGAGGATCCGGTAATCATAACGGTTGGCTGCATCGATGGTGTCCTCCTTTATCTATTCGTCTACCCTTTTCCTTTCGTTGTCACACGGGGAAACTCCTTTTTCGATATGCAGGCGTTTCCTGCTTCTTTTTCACGTTCGTCAAGAAGGAATGGTATAGTTCGAGCTTGAATAATGTTAGAATAGGAAAGGTTAAGACCGAATCAATTAAATAGAAAGGAAGTTTCATATTTTATGAGTACCAACATGAAGCTTCAGAAGCTTACACCTGAGTTTGACCCGTGGGAAGCCTACATGGACGTGAAGGAACACGGGCATATGACGTTATCCAATATTGAATTTACGACGACGACGCTGTGCAATATGCGCTGCGAGCACTGTGCGGTCGGATATACCCTGCAGCAGAGGGACCCCGAAGCGCTGCCGATGGATTTGATCCGGAAGCGACTGGACGAGATTCCTCATCTGAGGACTTTGAGCATTACCGGCGGGGAGCCGATGATGTCGAAAAAATCCGTCGAAAACTATGTGCTGCCCCTGTTGAAATACGCTCATGAACGCGGCGTACGCACACAGATCAATTCCAACTTGACGCTTCCTTATGAGCGCTATATCCCGATCATCCCCTATCTTGATGTTTTACATATTTCGCATAACTGGGGAACGCTTGAAGAATTCATCCACACCGGATTCGCCCGCATGGAGCGCAAGCCTTCCGAGGAAAACCGGAAGAAATTCTTCGACCGGATGGTGGAGAACTCCCAGCGTCTCTCGCATGAAGGCGTGATGGTATCCGCGGAAACGATGCTGAACCGACGCACCTTCCCTTACCTGGAAGCGATCCACGATCATGTGAAGGAAATGAAGTGTGCAAGGCATGAAATCCATCCGATGTATGCCATGTAACAAATCTCATGACTAACATAACCCTTATAAATAAAGGAGAATTAGCTTGGATTACATATCATTAATATCAGGTATAGTAGGTACAATCATTGGGGGATTAATTACTTGGTTGAATACTAGGTACAACCTTAATAGACAGTTTAAGGAGCAGAGACAGAGAATAGAACAGCAGGAGAGAAAGGCTGAGTTAATTGCCCTAAATGCTGTACAGAAAGAACTCGTGTTTAACACCATTAAGTTAGGACAAATAAAAGAGATACTGCAATCTCAGGATATGACCTACATTAACTTTAAAAATAGTGGCTTTGATATATTTTTTAAGATGAATAAGTGGGAAAAGCACAGTGATATCATTGAGATGCTTGAGGACTTGCCTGAGCTTGGAAAGTTACAAGCCTTTTATATAAACTTGTCTACAGATATAGCTACTCAATCCATCAATTTAGAAAGGACAGAAAAATTTATCAGTATGGGACTAAGGGCAAGTGATAACCTCAAGGAGTACATAAAGTTTTTAAAAGGGGGAGAGGATTAACTGTTTCCTTTCCTTTTTTCATATAAAGAAAAGCCCCAAACCACTACAGGCTCAAGGCTTTCTTAACAAGGTTCTTAAAGTCTGGCTCTCCTTCTGACACCACCATAACTCCACCCTTAGTAATATAGATATCTTCCTCCTTAGGCTGTTCCAATCCAAGATGTTCCGCAATTATTGAATAAGGTTTAACCTCAGTTTGTTCCATTCATACCATCTCCTCAAAGTAATGTCTTTCACTACTCTGATTAGAAGCTGATCTGAAACTGTGACAGCACAAAAAAAAGAGGAAGGCAACTGCCCTCCCCTACAAAGTAAGTAACTTAAACCAAGATGGAATTACTACGAAAATACCTATTAAGATGATTACGCTACAGCAACCATAAAACCATAAAGCATCATGCCAACTGATATGCTCCTCACCAAAAAAGTAATCATTCAATGCTCTAATCATTTAGCAGCTCCCCCATCAAGAAACTTACTTACCTCTTCCTTACTCAGACCTAACTCTTTAGCCTCCTGCATTAGCCTCTTCCACTCATCCTCAATCCAAGCAATATGATAAACAGCTTCCATAAGTGACATACCTTTTAAATCCTCTTTCTTTAACATTCCATTTCCTCCTAAGCGAATTACAGTATTCTGTAATTGATAGTTTAAAATTTTTTATTGCTTTCTCAAGCGCATATTTAATATACCACCAATTACAGAATACCGCAATACACTTTTGTAACTTTTTGAGACATTTTTTAATACAGTATTTTGAGACATTTTTTAATACAGTATTTTGAGACAATAAAAAAGAGAAGGCTTTAAGCCCTCTCCTGTTTGATACTTACCTCTATTCCTTGAGGCAATCTCAGTACTACCTGCTCAGTAGTCATGCCTCCCACAGTATGATGCCATCCATCAAAGCTACCTAAGTGTACTGGCTCTGTCTCAACTGAAAACTCCAGTACAGTAAAGTCCTCTTTCAGCAAAGCTACTGCCAGCTCCTTTAGCATCTGCTCATCTACTTTATTCTCATATGTCTTTTTCTCAACCTTTTTCATCAAGCCCATTAGATGACCTCCCCTGTGTAAACACTCTTAGGCATCTTGAGGAAATTGTAATCCTCAACCTGTTTAGCATCAGTCATGTAAGCATGTAGACTGTCAGACAACATAAGATTTACTTTTGTATCCTTCTCATGAATTAGAATGATGGGCTTACCTTTAGCAAAGGCATATCCTATCTCAAAGGCAGTACCTGCATCTGTATGATGATCTTCAAAGTCATGGACAGCTACAATTACATCAGCCCATTCAAGGTGAAAGATATCATTCCCAAAGACTGCTTTCCTCCAGTTTTCAGAACCAAAGGGGAACATGTCCATCTGTTGTCTCATTGGAGAGAAGAACATCCCAACAAAAGGATTAGCCTCAAGAGCTGCCTCCACCCTTTCCACCCTATCAATTTGCTCAGGGTTAAAGAATGGACTAGCAAGGTAGATATTAGGTTTTTTCATTTCAGATTTCATTAAATCGCCTCCTGTAATGTCTTTCATCACTATAGTTAGAGGCTGATCTGAAACTGTGACATAAAAAAAAGAGAGGCATCAGCCTCCCTTAGATTAAGTATTATTCAGGTTTTATGTTAAATGTGATTTCCTTATCATCCCATGAAAAACTTGGCTTATAAATTAACTCATAGGACTCAGCTTCCGGCACATCATAATATAATTTTCCTGCCAGTTTCTTTTCAGAGTTTACATCCCCAGAAATTGAAAGTTCATCATACCCATAGTATTCAGATAGTTGATTACCCTCAGGGTCATAGATATTAAATTCAGTAGAGTCAATGTAAGTTGATTCTTCCCCTGTATTATTAGTAGCAATATTTATTGTTAGGATTTTACCATTCTCAGATGGAGAATACTCAGCAGGGTCAGTAAATGAGGCATCTTTAAGTGTAATCTCCAAGTCATTTACTTTTACAGTGTCTCCTACAGAATAAACCTTTTCCTCAGTCTCTTCTTCTGTAGTCTTTTCACCCTCAGCCTGCGCCTCATTGTCACTAGAAACATCCTCCACCTGAGTTTCCCCACAACCTGTAAGTATACCTCCTGCCAACAAACACATACCTACAGTAGACAAAAAGAATTTTTTTGCTTTCAAAATGAAAGTCTCCCCCTTATGAAGTTTTAAAAAAAGTGCATCAAACTCCAGTATTCTGATACAAAAGTATTACAAAAAACAGTATAATATCATATCAATCCAAAGTAAAGTGTTTTTTCCATAAATGTAAAAAGATAGAAGTAAGCCTGTCCTTAAATGTTCACTAACCATAATATAAATATGATAAAAGGTATCATTGCACAACCTGCAAGTGCGCTGTTTATCTCCTGAGATTCCTTGTACTCCTCACGAGTCATTTCTATGTACTCAGTCTCATTTCCTCTTTTAACAATCTTGATTACTTTATCTGGATACTTTTTGTACTTTATCTCCACTTGCTCTCCTCCTTTTCTGTGTTTCAGTATTCTGTTAGAAATATAAGCCTAATTACCTCCAAAGTAAAGAATTATTTTCCATAAAACAAAAAAAGCAGGAGCATCAGCTCCCACCTTTTATCCTCTAGTTTTATCTTTAGCTTTTTGCATGTCATTCTTAAACTTCCTAATAGACCATTTAAAGAAAGATACTCCAATCCAGAGTAAGATAGCCCAGATCACAATACCTAGTATAATGCCCATCACTAACTCCCTTTCACACAATATAGTATTACTATAATCTGATTTACAGTAAAATGAAATACTGATTACATACTTAACCTAAGTAAACTAACTCATCTGCCTTTAACCATGCCTCACCTTTGCCATGCTCTACCAGATAGGAAGGACTTGAACTGTCATGAACCTGCTTGATTACACCTTTCTTACCTCCATGTATTTGTAAGTAAGCCTCAGTTTCAACATCAGGATTTACTAAGTCATCTACCTTTTTAATTCTGACTTTATCCTGTTCATGAAATGCATTAAGCAGCTCATCCTCTTTTTCCTCAACATCTATATCAAAAAAGCTGATCTGTTCAGTCATACCTTTTGCCTCCCTGTTTTGCCTACATTGTATCTAGGGTTAAGTACAATAATTAAATAACATTCATATATCTCTTGATGACTTTTCTCATCCTCATAAAATACATTACAGTACAGATGCTTACCTGACTCTACATATTGTCTAATGTCAGGATTGCCCTTCTCAGAGCCAATGTGTTCAGCCACTCTCTTTCCTACATCATTAGAAATTCCAACATACAGAGGCTCATGGTATTGACTGTAAAATACATAAACCCCTCCCCTATGTTGAAATCTCCTCCCCCTCTGTAACTGATTAACATCCAGACTTTCCTCAGTCTCAGGTACAGAAAGGAGAGCCTTATCTAAAAGCTCCCTTAATGTAATCATATTAATACTCTACTTTCTTAACTGCTTTCTTAGCCAGACTGTCTATATTCTGGTTAAACTTTGTATTAAGAAAGTCAATGGTCTGATCTTGCATAAGCATCTGTTTTCTTGCTCTCCTCTTGAGCTGGATTTCAGATAAAATAGGAAACTCATTATTAGTCACCTTATCTACATCTTTATCTTTTAATTCCTTAATCAACAGATAGTCTCCTAGTTTTTCAAGAGCATAATTCTTAGGCATCTGTCCTACATAGGAATAATAACTTTCAATCATTTCCTCAACTTGATTTTTCCTCTCTGCTAAAGGAGGACAATCAGCTAATTTAGTATTAGCCAAAGCCTCACATCTCTCAGTAAACTCTTCCATATACTGTCTCATCTCAGCTATCTCCCCTGTCTTTTCTCTTCCACTCATCTAATACTTTCTGCATTTTCACTTTTAGCAGCTCAAGGTTAAACTTTACAGCTTGTGGAGTAACATTTAACTCTCTTCCTGCTTCCACCAAGCTATATCCCATCCTGTAAACTAACTCTACTGTCCTAAGTTGAATCTCTGTAGGTTTAGCTTCTAGTAAGGCTCTCTCTGCATCTAAAATTAAATGGATAGAGTCCAGATCACCTTTCTCAGCATAGACATACAGCAAATCTTTATTTTTAAGTGCCTTTTCAATTTCAGGCAATGTATAACTTTCTTGAATTGTTCTATCCAACTTACTTTTCATATTCAACTACCTCCTTTAGAACATAAGCAACTTCTTGCTCTAAATCTTGGAGAGTAGATGAATTATCAATTAAGTAGTCATATTCACATTGATGTACAGAGATTTCTGTCTCATGTGTGAAAGCATCAGGATTAAAGTTATCTCCTGCTTTCTTAGCCCTCTCAGCCCTAACTTTAGGGTCAGCAACTACTTTAATAATTTTAAATCCTTCCTCTTGAAGCCTCTTAGCCTCATTGGGCTGTCTTACATCTGTAACTATCATGTGTAAATTGTAGGTTTCAGCAATCTCATATGGGATAGACTTAAATAAATAATCAATCCATACATCTTGCTCCACTTTCCTCATGTACTGACCTATATCTTGTAGATATTTTCTAGGTTTTCCATTAGCATATGCATGGGGGAAAAGCAGCTCAATCACCTTATGAATACCAGTAGAGAAAGCTAAATATTGCACATAATGATTTTTATTAATTTCTAATAATTGGTCATTTAGTAAATTTGATACTGTGTCTTTACCTGATCTGATTTCTCCTAAAATCCCCAATTTAACAGGCTTAATATCTGTCATGTATCTGCCTCCCAGAAGTGAATTAGAAAGTAAATTAGTTACTTATCTCACTCCTATAGTTAGAGAGTTATTTACATCTGTGACAGATACAAAGTATAATGGAGGTCAGAATAGTGTAATATTATAGGTATGGAACATCTTGGTTATGAGGAAACCCTTTTGAGGAGGAAATATAAGCATGAAAAAAGTAAAGGTGGATGACATTTTAAAGTCAGGTCATAGCTTGATGAATGATGTTGTCATGTCTACAGCAGGTGAGATGAAAGATGCTCATTTTGTAATTAAACTTGATGACGCATTAAAGAATAGAGGAATAACACAAAAAGATTTAGCACAAATGACAGGTATGAGGGTTGGAACAATATCAGAAATAGTTAATGGGAAAGGTATCTCATTAAATAAAGTACAATTTTTTGCTATAATGGTTGCTTTAAGAATTACTGACCTTAGTGAATTAATAGAAATAAAATTCCCAGAGGATTTAGAACTGGAATACAAAGAGCAAAGAGATGATTGGGAAGAATCTAAACATATGCCTATAGAAGTAAGAGACATGTATAAAGAGAACCTTTTAAAAGCTAACCTAAAGTAATAAATAATCATTTAAATACTTAATACTTAACTAATTTTAGACAACCAATTTAAAATGTTAATGCATTACAGTAAAAAAAGAGGAGTCAGGCAATTAAGCCTGCTCCTTTTTTAAACTTCTTCTTTAGGAATTAATTTAACCTCTTGCACTAACTTCTCATCTTGGAAAATCTTAGCCACTTGGAAACCTTCTTTATGCTGATAAACTTTCTTAGCCATATCACCATAATCCTCAGTTAGCTCTGGCAGCTCAGTCAGATCAAGAGGGTTGTAATAGGATTCGATCTCCTTAAACTTAGCATCTTGTCCTTTAGCCTTAGCTACTGTCCACTCATCAAACATGGACTCTTTTTCATTATTAGATAACTCACCTTTATCAACATCAACAATCCATGTAAATGTCTCAGGTTGTCCTGTATGATGCTCAACTGTTAGAATCTGAGGCTCCTTAATACCCTCTACATTAAATTTAACTGTAAAGTCAGCCTCTGCCAGCCCATGACCAGTAATCTTTACATCAGGATTCTCCTCCATTACTTTACTTGCTGTATGTTCAATCACCTCAGTTAGTTTTTCTGTAACTTTCTCTACTGTTAGTTTTCCTGCAAATTGTACTTTCATAATTAATTGTCCTCCCCTAGAATAACTGTTTTGATTTCATGGAATTGATGACAGCAAAAATCATCACAAAAGTAGTCATCCTCCATCTTTAATACTTCCTCACCTTCCAGTAATGGCTCCCCACATTCCTCACATTGAGACATTACATCAGGCTCTATATCATCAGGCTCTTGATACCTGCTCATGGTTTGTAATCTGCTCACTTAAACATCTTCCTTACAATCAAAGCTAAAACTGCTACAACCAAAGTAATGGAAAGGATACTTGTAGCAATACTCCATCCATTAATGTCTTGCTCAGGCTGTTCAATTACCTTGCCATCCTCAATGATTACTGTCTCAGTATCATCCTCATCCATCATGTCCCAAAGGAATACAAAGGGTAGCCAGTCCATGGCAGATGATGATTGGTGATAGTTATTAACTGTAGTTGTCTTTGGTGTATCTGTTTTCTGTAACTTAGCTGTCTTTGTCTTAGTAGTTGTTTTACTACTTGTAGACTTTGAGCTGCTACTGGACTTAGGAGTACTTACCTTTGGTGTACTCTTAGGTGTACTCACTTTTGGTGTGACTACTGGTGCAGGTCTACTTGTAATCCCTGGCATCTTACTTACCCTCCAAATAGAAGGTTGTTCCCATTAGGTCGCTAACATCATGAATGTCATAGTAAGAAAAAGAACTGTATCTGCTAAACTCTACATACTGCCCATCTTTCTTTACAAAGACCTCTTTGAAATCATTAAGTTTCTCTAAGGCTTTTTCAGCAGATATTGGTGTATATACATTTTTCTTAATATAAGTTGCTGTGCCATATACTCCATAAAGTCTAACTAGATTAGCTTCCTCATTACCTGTAGAGTTAGGCTTAACTAGAGCTTTGTACTCCTTGCCAAAATCATCTTCACAGTAAACTTGTACCTGCTTACCTATATAACCAGCAAGAGCTGCCTTTGTGATTTCATAAATCTCACCATGTTTACCATCTTTCATGATTTCCCATAGCTGATAAGTTTTTTGCATAATTTCTGCCTCCTAATTTTTCATCTTGCCTTGCTCACTCCTATAGTTAGAGGCATGACTTTTTCTGTGACACCCTGATTAAAAATAAATAAAAAAGACAGTCACTTGGACTGCCTCATCTTCTTCTCATATTGTAATAACCTGTATCCAGTAGACTGTATCTCAGGATGGGAGTATGGCAGATCATAACCTGATGAACCATCAAAGTCCTTGAATGCCTCATAGTAAGCAGACTGTTTAAATACATCAGGATGATTCTCTTTAAATCTGACAATATCCATACTCCACCTGTCAAAATCATGGTCAGATACAATACTTGAATTTAACTGGTAGTAGAGAAAGGAATGTACTAATACTTGCCTTTCCCTCTGGTTGATATGCTCCAGTAATGTCTGCATTAGACTGCCTCCGCAAATGCTTTTCTGCCCATGCCTTTTTCAATCCATTCAGCTTTAGGGATACCCTCTCCCCATCTGACCATTACCTCTGTATCTACCTTGATTGGCACTTGCAGCTCAACTGTGTTTTTCATGATTGTCTCAATCTCATTGATCTGCTCTGGAGTAATGTTCTCATCAACCTCAAACAGCAGCTCATCATGAATTGTTGCAATAATCTTAGCCTCAATGCCCATAGTAGCTAAATGCTCATAAACATTAATCATGGCTTTCTTTAGAATTTCAGATGCAGAGCCTTGGATAACAGCATTGACTGACATCCTTTCAACCCTTGCATACTGCTTTTTAACTTTCCAGTAGGACTGTTTCAACTCTCTAGGCAACTGCTCATGAAAAATGTTCTCTGGCTCTCTGCCTAAGATGTACTTAATCCTTTTCATTACAGCATGGTACTGCTTAGCTACTTCCTTATGTCCTATAAACCTTCTCTTTCTGCCATGCATTGTCTCTACATAACCATTAGCATCTGCATGAGCAACCTGCTTCTCCATCCATTTAGTCATGACTGGATAACTTGCATAGAAATCATCCATGAATTTCTGAGCCTCATCCATTGAAATACCAAGGGATTCAGCCAGACTTGGAACAGCAATTCCATACATTACAGCCAGTAGCCCAACTTTCATCATCTTCCTTGGATGTTTAGGTAGTCCTGTGTTTCTCCATGTCTCATCATCAGATTCAAGACAAGCATCATAAGGCAGCTCAAATATCTTGGAGGCTAGGGATGCATACAAATCAATACCTGTTAAGTATGGATGCATAAGTCCCTCATCCCCTGACATACTTGCCAGAGTCCTTGGCTCAATCTGAGAATAGTCAATACCTAGAATAATCTTACCTTTAGGAGCAACAATTAACTTTCTAGCCCTTGGAGGTAGGTTCTGTAGGTTAGGGGATTTACTTGCCCATCTCCCTGTAACTGTAGCTGTCTGGTTAAACTGACCATGTAATCTCTTAGTATCCTGTCTCACCTTCTCAGGCAGAGGAATTACATAGGTAGACAGCAATTTATTTAACTCCCTGTAGTCCAGTAGATTCTGTACCTCAGGATGTTTCTTAGCCAGAATCTTGAGGGTCTTAGCATCAACTGACTGCTTTTTAGATACATCCTCAAAACCTAACTTGTCATAGAAAAGTACTTGTAACTGCTTAGGTGAGTTAAGGTTTACATCTCCCCACATTCTTCTGATCTTAGCCTCCAGCTCATCTACCTGATGTCTTAGCTCATGCTTGTACTGTTCGGCAAAATCAAAATCAATCGCAAATCCATTGCCCTCCATCTCTAAGGCAACATGTGTATTTTTCTGCTCAATGTCAAAGTACACAGACTTTAGCTTTGGCTGTTTCTCCATCATGCTCATCTGCCATTGGTAAAAAAGGAGAGTCAGGTGAGTATCTTTTGATGCATAAATTGTCGCCAACATAATGTCAGCCTCAATGAATGCTTGAGGGTCTTTCCCAAACAACTCCTCAAATGTGTAGCTGTCATCTTTGTAGCCAAAGAATTGACCATATTTATTAGCTAACTTTTTCAATGCATAACTGTCCTCATTCTCATTAAGAACAGACATAGCAATCATAGTATCAAAGTAGATATTCTCTCTGATTCTGATGCCATCTTTCAGTAGCATGTGAGCATCAAATTTACTGTTATGGAGAACTAACTTGATGTCTTTTCTTTCGAGCTGGGGCTTTAGCTTTTTCATCACATAGCCTCTGGTCAATTGAGGTACATCTGTAACATGACCATATGGGATGTACACATGCAGATCAGCTACAGGCAAACTGAGGGAAATCCCAACTGTTCTATCTACATGTTCTACACCTGTAGTCTCTGTATCCAATGCTACAACATCCTCATGCTTTAGCAGCTCAACTACCTGCTCCAATCCTTCATGAGTGTTAATCAGGTGGTAGTTATCAGGCTTGTCAGCAATCATCTTCTTAACAATGCCCTCTCTCCTGAGTAACTTTAACTCTTTGTACAAGTTAAGAGCATGTGACTTGGAGAATTTCTTTAGCGACTCTACACCAGTACCAATCTCATTATTTTCAATTGCAGTCTTAACAGCTTGTAATCTTTCCATGTCCTTACCTGCAATCTTAGTTTGAAAGATACCTTTCTTGTGCTTGCCTGTTGTGGTGGGGTATCCAGTAACCCACACCTCTTCCCATAAAGGCTCATAGTTTTTAGCTGTTTTCTTCCTTTCTGCCTCCTTAACTCTTTCCATTGAACTCTGATCTGCTGTCTCACCATTAATGTTAGTGAAAAAATTCATATAAAAAGCCTCCCTAACTGTTTTCATTACTCTAGTTAGAGAGGCTGTCTGAACTGTGACAGTTACATATTATTTGTGAACATGTTTTTAAATAAATCCACCAGTACATCTACAACAATTGCATTTCCTGCTTGCTCATACAGTAGGGACTTGGATGCTCCTGTAGATGCTGACTTGTAGTAATCCTCATCTGACATTCCCATCAACCTCCAACATTCAAGAGGACTTAATCTTTTTAAAGACAGGTCAGGCATTACAATACCAATCTCAACTCCTGTCATAAGAGTAACTACTGTCCCATCCTTACCAATCCTACCTCTCTTTGTTTTACTGGTAGGATAGCTGTAATTGATGGTATCCCCAATCTTAGCAATGTCATATCCCTTTTTAGTGTTATTAGTGATCTTAATACCATCCTCCAGATACTCCATTACAAGCAGATCAGTATAGTAAGAATCAACAATGTTGTCCAAGCTGTTCTCATCTAAGAAGTCCATAACCTTTCTTTCTAATGGTTTAGCCTCAGGGAAAGTAAATGTATGGTCATCTCTGAATGATACTGTAAATACTCTTTCTCTTTTCTGTGGAATGTTATGGTCTTTAGCATTGATTACTTTAGTGTAGTTAGTGTATCCCTGTTCCTCTAACCATTCCAACCATAAATCAAAGTTGTCTTTGTGCTTTTTGGAGATAAGGTTTTTCACATTCTCCAGAAGTAGAAACTTAGGTTTCTTACCCTCAATAACCCTCTTACATTCCCACAGCATACTTGACCTGGTTCCACTATCTTGGGACAGTCCCAGATTCTTACCTGCTTTAGTGATATCCTGACATGGAAATGAGTAAGTCATAAAATCAAACTCAGGCAGCTCATCAACATTTAACTTGCTGATGTCTCCTAAATTGTTAGCCTCACCATGGATAGCCTCATAAGATGCAATGGTAGCATCCTTGATTTCAGAGATACCCACAATCTCAAAGGGAATACCCATTCTCTTTAATGCCATATGTTGCGTACCTACTCCTGCAAATACCTCAAATACTTTTAACTTCTCCATTAAAAAGCCTCCCTAACTGTTTTTCAAAGCTATAGTTAGAGAGGCAGATCAAACTGTGACATTAAGACATAAAAAAAAGAGGAGGCATGAGCCTCACTCTCTTAACTATGATTTACTGTCTTATTAACTTTAGGAACCAGTCTCCTTGCAATTGCTGAGAACACTACCCAGAATGCTAAGCAAATCCAGAAGCTGAACTGATGACCCAATGCTCCAAGCACTACCATTAACAGGTAAGGCATCAGGACAAAGTTTACTGCTAGTCCAAACAGAATGATAGCAATTACTGCCAGCCCTGCAAGGATACCTACATTTTTATTCATATTTCTCAATCCCCCATGTCTCATTAGATGAACAATCCTACAATCATTGCTGACAGGATACTTACTGACATTCCTCCAAGCATTCCTCTAAAGGCTAACTTTGCAATGTCATTCTTTCTCTCTGGAGCAAATACTGCTAAGCCTGTTGTGCAAATTGCGATAGATGTAAATGATGCAAAACCTGCCAAAGCAATGGAAATCATCATGTATGCTCTTTCTGACAGATCAGCTACCATTGGTGTGAGCTGCGAATAAGCCACAAACTCATTGACAGTCATTTTGACTCCTAACATCTGACCTGCAACCAATGCCTCAGATGTAGGCAGTCCCATCAGATACCCAATAGGTAAGAAAATGTATGATAAAATCTGTTCAAAAGATGTACCAACTAAATCTAATCCACCATTCAGCATTGCAATAATTGAGATCCCTGCAATCAATGAACCTGCTACACCTAAAGCCAACTGCAAGCCATTGTTAATTCCCTCTGACATTGCTGAAAATACTGATGTATTGTCTCCCTTTCTATCAATGGAAACCTCTGTGATCTGGCTAACCTCAGTTTCTGGTGTAAGAATCTTAGCAACCAACAGACTTCCCATAGGTACTAAAGCTGAACCAATCAGCAAGTACTCCATTGGAATACCCATCATGCTGTAACCAACCAGTACTGAACCTGCAATACTTCCCATTCCTGCTACAAGGACAACCATCAGCTCACTCTTTGTCATCTTTGGCATGAACTTACTGACCAAGAATGGAGACTCAGTTTGACCAAGGAAGATATTTGCTGTAGCTACAAAGCTCTCAGCTTTTTCTGTTCCAAGAACCTTACCTACTAAACCACCAACAATCTTGATTACAAAACCAATGACTCCTAGATAATGTAGGATAGAGGTTAATGCTGACAGGAAGATGATGACCAGTAACACATCAATGAAAAAGATACCTTGACCTGCTGACCCACCAAAGACAAAACTGATACCATCATTCGCATATCCCAGAACCTTTGTTACAAAAGCTGATACCTTTTCAACAATGTACTTTCCTACTGGAAACTTAACTAAGAAGAAAGCTAGGATGATCTGCAACCCTAAGGCTGTTCCTACAGTCCTGATATTGATGGATTTCTTGTTATCTGATAGTAGATAAAGTAGCCCAAGCATTGTAATAATACCTGCAATAGTTATTAGAGTAGTCATTATGAAATCCCCATTTCTGATAGTTTTTCTTTAACCTCTGCAATCACTCTTTGAGCATCCTCAGGATTATTCACAACATCAGTAGAATCCATATCAATGACAATAACCTCAGAAGCATCATAGTGATTAAACAGCCATTCATCATATCCCTGCCATAGAGTCCTGTAATATTCCACCAGACCCTCATCCTGCTCAAACTCTCTCCCCCTCAGCCCAATCCTGTAGAGGGTAGTCTCAAAGGAGGCTCTCAGATATACCATCAAGTCAGGAGATTTCTTTGGCAGCTCATCCAGCTCCTCCATCATGCTGTAGAGAAGTTTTTCATAGATGCTAAACTCTGTATCTGATATTCTTCCAAGATCATTATTAACTTTTGCAAAGTACCAGTCCTCATAGATAGACCTATCAAGGACATTATGCTGATGTGATAAAGCCTTTTTTATATCCTTAAATCTGCTATGCAGAAACTCTAGCTGTAACAAGAAAGGATACCTCTTGATCTGTGCCTCCTCCTCAGAGGCTGTATAGAACAGAGGTAAGATTTCATTGTCATCTACATTCTCATAGAAAACCTCAGAATTAAGTGCCTCACCAAGTACCTTAGCTGTGCTACTCTTTCCTAACCCAATCATTCCACCTACTACAATCACAGACATTGCCTCCCCTCTCTTCTAAAAAGATTCCTGTTCTACTTGCATTTCTAATTCCTGTACTTGATGGTTGAGGTCATCCACATCTACCTCAAGATCAAACACTTTATCCTCAGCCTCTCTCAACTCCCATTGAAGGTCATCTACACTATCCTCCAAATCCTCTACTCTGCTCTTGTATCTATCCAACTCATTTTCCAGACCATCTATCTCACATTCATAGTCATAGATTTTCTTCTTCTGAGCCTGTGTAAGCCTTTTGTAACTCTCCAGCTCCTGCTTGATTTCCTTAGGAGTGATGAGGTCTTTCACCTTTTTAATAAGATTCATCTCAGCAACCTCCTCAGGATTGGAACTCTTTAAGTTTTTCAAGCAGCTCAGTATTAGATTTCATTTGCTTGCCTTTTTCAGCCTTATCTTTATTGATCTGCTTAATCTGCTCATTGATGCTGTCAATTTGCTTTTCAAGACTAGCTACTTTAAAGACATCATCTTGCACACCCTGCTTTAGCAGCTCTTGCGCCTGTTCAACTTCCTTGATTGCTTGACTGAATACATTTACTGCTTTAGTTACCTTTGCTTGTGCTTTAGTCATGTGTTTGCTCATTACTCAATCTCTCCCTTTTTATTTCTGTAGCACTCTCTACATACAGGTTTGTATTTGTCCTTACTTCCAAGCTCTACTCTATTATTAGAGCCAGAGGTCTTAGCTGTGACATAGCTATCATTGCCACAGTCAGAACAGACTGCCTTTAGCTTATTTACATCCTCAGCCATCCCCAGAAGGGTTGCTGTATTGGAAAAGGCCTCTCCTTTGTAGTCCATGTCCAGTCCTGAGCAGTAGACTACTTTGCTATCTGCTAGAAGATCATTGACCAAGGTGATGATTTTCTCAGTAAAGAATTGAACCTCATCAATCAGGATTACATCAGCAGTAGCCATCTTGATAAACTGAGTGAATGAAACCTTAGTGTCTGCCTTGATGACCATTGCTTTAACTTTCTGACCATCATGAGTAACAATTTCATCCTCAGAATACCTGCTGTCATAATCAGGCTTGATGTAGACAACCTTATGCCCTGCCAACATGTGTCTTTCTCCCTGAGCCATCAATGTAGTAGACTTTCCTGCAAACATGCCTCCTGCATTGACCACTAGCTTAGGTTGTAACTTTGGCATCTTATCCTCTCCTATTCTGTTTTGTTCTTCATTCCTATAGTTAGAGACAGGTCTATTTCTGTGACACCTAGACATAAAAAAAGACAGAGCTTAAATTAGCCCTGCCTTGATACAGTATGAAATTAGAACAGCAACAGCATCTGACTCATCATCATTTGCAAATTTGATAAGACTCAACCCTTTAGTATCTCTGCCTAAGTAATCCTCTACAGCAGACATAACCTCATCTTTTGTTGCTCTGCCATTTCCTGTGATCTGCTTTTTTATTGTACTTGGAGGCAGCTCATTCTCTATCTCCAGCCCATTTAGAAAGCTAACTAAGTCAGCAACTCCTGCCACTTTAAAGAGTGCTTGAGTAGCAACTGCTCTACTATTTACAAATCCTCTTTCTTTGACCACAACATCTATTTTGTAATCCTCATAGATTTTCTTTAGCCTCTTAGCAATTTCATTAAGTCTATAGGCTTGGGATTTCTTTGCATATCTCTTGTTATTGATGTGACCAATTTCTAGCAGCTCAAGGTTTCCATCTGTTACTTTCCCTACAGCAAATCCTGTGGAAGTAAGGGACAGATCAAGAGCAAGAATGACTGTACTAGCCATTAGCTCTCATCCCCCTCAAACAGATATTTATAACCTGAGAAGAATCCTAAAGACTTGTCCTCTGGTTCAATACCATTAGCTATGTGATGACAAGCATCAGCAAATTTATCTAGCAGCTCAGTCCTCATTTCCTCAGTTACATGGACATGAAAGGCTCTGATATCTGGCTTTGCCTCTGCTCCCTTAGTCCAACCATCTTTAGCAAGTGACTCATACATGATAATGAAATCATCCATGCCAAACAGTAAGCTATAAGCAATACATTGCTCTTTGTGTCCCTCTTGAGCATCTTTCATTTTGTAATGCCCAACTTGTCCTATTGTTGTACTCTTAGTCTTAAACTCAAAACCAAGTTTATCTCCTGTAGGCTCATAAGTTAGGATTCCATCCATCATCCCATTGAGGATAAATTTGTACCCTTTATGCTCAAACTGTTTCCAGGTCAGGATGTTTCTCTCCCATGCAGGAAGTCCATCTTCTGTGAAATCTACTGTGAAATGTGGATTAGGGAGTAGTTTCTCTGAGTACAATAAATCCCTCTGGACTGCATCATGAATGAAACTGCCATTTCTAGTCCATCTCTTATGATAAGGGTACTTGTCTGTATTGACCTCAGGAGTACCAATTCCTTTTAGGTATAAATCCATGATAGGCTTACTGGCTCCTGATGGATTAAACTTTGGAATATCTGTAGGATAATCAGGTGTAGAGTCAATCCTCTCAAACTCATATTCTTTCTGTCTGAGCAAGATCCCCTCAATGTCCTTATCATCATTTACTCTGTCCAAAGCATGTAGCTGATTAAATTGGTCAATCAACTGCTTTGCCATTTTCTCTCCTTTTGTACTTGTATCCAATCCCAGAGCCTCAGCCCTTAATTTCTTTGCACCTGCCTTACTAATCTTAACCATGCATATCCCCCTTATTAGTGACTTGCATAGCTATAATTAGAGGAGAGTGACAAAGTGTGACACTTCTGCATACAGAAATAGGATAGAGGCTAAGCCCCTACCCTGCTTACATCATATAATCATCTTTTACTACACAGTACTCCTCATGAAATGCTGTGTGAGCTGCTTCCCAATGAGTACCATCCAAGACATAGTAAATCATTCTTTCTGATACATCATATTCTTTGGCTAACTGAGGAACACCCTTCTTAGCAAAGTGATATTTGTGATGAATCTCATAAGCCTCATTGTACTCCAGTTTTCTACCTTTCCTCACCTTAGGTAAAATAAATGCCTCTTTAATGTTAAGAGCAGGAGAAACTACTGCTCTTGAATCATCTATCACAAAATGCTGACTAATGTTATTAGTGATATCAATAGGTAAGTCACTCTTTTCTACAAATACATCAGCTACATACAGATCATCTAAGTATTCCTTTTTGGAAATTATTCTGTCCAGCTCATCTAAACTGTCTACTGGATAGTATCTGATTGCATCTTCTGTACCTACCTTAATCTTAACCTCAATACCTTTATGAATTAGAGGTAAAGCCTCAAGGAATGTAATGATGGTACTGTCTGTTTTCTTAGTCCATTGCTCACTAATGACCTCACCATTCAGAATAAGAGGAGTCCCAACATACCCTCCAGATGTTACCCAATGCAATACTCCCTCTTTGTAAATGAGCTTAGAGCCTGATGTGGATTCAAACATATCACCCTCACCATAATTACCCTCTGCAATACCTTTTAGCAATTCAAAAAACTCCACTATATCTGCCTCCTTGGATTAACTTTCAAAACTATCCTTAGAGGAGTTATTCAAACTGTGACAGTAAGCATAAAAAAAAGAGAGGAGCCTCTGCTCCACTCAGTTACTTAAATGTGTGATTTCCAATGACAGCCTTAGTTGATTTACTGTCTAGCCATCTGCTAGATGCTGTTTGAGGATTATAGAAAAACAGACTGTTTCCTACAATACTGGACTCTGATGCAAGAGCCTCATTAACTGCTTTTTTAGAATCCTCAGTAGCAGCTCTATTGATTGAGCCATTTGTTGCTGGACTAAACTGACCACTCTGGTAGATAACTCCAGATACTGTATCAGGGAACTGATCTGACTCCACCCTGTTTACAATAACCTCAGCTACAGCTACCTTACCTTGATAAGATTCTCCTTGAGCTTCAGCCCTTACCAGTCTTGCCATTAAGTCCTTTTCATGTTGGGTTACAGCAACCTCACTAGCTTGAGCTGCTTTCACCTGTTTGACTTCTGGCTGTTCTCTAACCTCTGTTTTAGATACATTCGCCTCAGTCTTAATCTCCTGTCCAACAATAATCAGATCAATGTCTTTAACCTGTGGATTCAGTTTACTTAGAGCATGTAGGCTCATGTCATTTTCCTTAGCAATATCAGACATTGTATCTCCTTCCTCAACTGTGTGAGCAAAGGCAGTAGAACCAGAAAACATTGTCATTCCAAACACCAGTACAGCTAATAGTTTTTTCAATATATTCCCTCCTGAGTAGTAATAAAAAAAGAGGAGAGAGGAAAAACCTCATCTCCTTTTTCAGTAATTAAATTGTTTCTAGCAGACTTTCATCAGATTGCCCATCATCTGTAATAGGCTCTCCCTCATCAGAGTCATTGCCTTGCTCCTCATCATCCAACTGGATATGTGGAAGGTGTGTCGCTACATCAAAACCTGCATCTTTCAGCAACTTAGCAAGGAATTTATCATCCTTAGGCTGAATGATCTGCTCAAAGAACTCCATCTCAACCTCAGTACCATTGAAAGCCTCAAACTTTTCTTTGTCCTCTTCTTTCATTTTCATGATAGGAGTTAGGCTGTAGACAGTATCAGTCTTATCACCAGTCCTTTTAAGGTTGAATGCAATCTCATCCAGTACCTCCTGCTCATGATAGTCCTCAATATCAGCAATCATTTTCTTGGCTTGATTCTTAGAAGCATCCCATGCTACCAGCTCACCTGTTTCTAGTGAACCAAATACAAAGACATATCTTTTCTTAGCAAACAAAGGCTTAAACTTTTCTCCACCTTTTTCATGAGCCACTTTCAAAGGACTGTCAGGAGTTACAGGTTGATTGTAAATTCCTAGATTGTATTCTCCTCTGGACTCATACTCAACATAATCCTCTACTCCCAGAACCCTAACTTTATGAGATTGATTCTCTTTAAGTCTTAGATAGATTTTGGAAGTATCCACCTTAGCTTTTTTGTTAGCATTCTCTTTAGCTTGACTGCCTTTTGCTGTAATTACTGACATTAACATTTCCCTTTCCTTTAGCTACATTGAGCTGTAATTTAGGTGAGCAAATTGCCCATAATATAAAGCCTCCCTAACAGGACTCGAACCTGTAACACTCAGCTTAGAAGGCTGATGCTCTATCCAATTGAGCTATAGGGAGATATGGTCTGCTAGACAGGACTTGAACCTGTGACCTACTGCTTAGGAGGCAGTCGCTCTATCCAACTGAGCTACTAGCAGGTAAATATAGTTAAAAAGATTGGTTAATCGCCTTTACTTTTCCAGTAAACTGTAATATAGTAATACCTATAGTTTAATTAGAGACTTTCAGACTACTGTTTACCAGAATAATGTAACTTTATATCCACACTTATAGAGCCTCTATTGGTTCAGAGATTAAGTATCAAAAATAATTATTTAACTTTTTCTCTAAAAATCCTTAAAAACAGGTTTAAGATGTCGATATATTGGATAACTGTATAATGTAATACATTAACCAAATGTATTGCAATCTTACTCAAGGCAGTTAAGGAGCATCAGCCCTCAGGCTTAGCCCCCTGCCTCATTACTATAGTTAGACTGCCACTTAAAACTGTGACAGGTCTAACTGAGAAAATCCTTTTTCTTTCGCAAAGTCTGTAAATCTAGTCAAAGCTCTGGATTTTTTCTTTCTAAGAGTAGCTGACTTGAAATCAGGCATAGCTGACTCAAGAGCCTTGTTTACCACTCTTGCAGTAGCATCTTCTACAGATAAAATGGTAGAGAAAACATGCTTGATAATGTCACCATCTACATCAGACGCAGACTGAGAGAACTCAGCAATCAGATCATTGACAATAGACATATAGGAATCCTGAGGAGACTCCAAAGATTCAGCTACTTGGTTAAAGACTTCATCTGCCTCTGTAGCGACCTGGTACTCAACAGCATCAAGAAAAGTACCTTCCCCACTTGAAAGAGGCTTGTCCAAAGAAAGAGCCTTAGAATGAAACTGCTCAGTCTTAGTAGATGCCTTTTTGATGATTTCATCATTAATCGCCCATTGAATAGACCTCTTCAAGAAAGCAGTAAAAGACCCACCCTTTTCAGCCTCATAATTCTTAGTAGCAGTAAAGATTGCATACTCAGCCACATTCAGAAAATCCTCAGCAGGTTTACCAAGACCTTTAGACTGGTGGTACATTTTGTAGCCCACTTTCTGAGCCAATGGCAGACATGCGCTGTAAAGCTCCATGAACACATCCTCAGATTGAGCTGCTTTGTACTCCATAGCGATTGCGTTGATTTCCTCATTTGTTTTGATGATGATGTTAGACATAGTAAAAACTCCTTTGAAAGTTAGATTTTTATTTGCGAAGTGAATTACAGTATTCTGTAATCAAAAGGACATACTTGTGGCAGGACTTGGCTTCTCCTCAAAAGAGCAGATCAGCTACTTTCACTTATTTGAATTTCAGTATCCTGTAATCAGGAGGGCAAAAAAAAGGTACTCAAAGAAAGCCTTGGAGAGTACCCATACTTGTCCTCTGCTATTGCTTGCTCCTGATGTAAGTCACTTATTTGAATTTCAGTATTCTGTAATGCACTTGCTACAATGAATATAATATCAGGATACTGTAATTCTGCCCATAGGTCTTAGGCACTATCTTTCAGTATTCTGTAATTCAATATAAAGAAAGGACTACAGAAAGCTGACTGTAACCCTCTCAGCTTGTCCTGTAGCCCAATGCATGTCCTCTGCCTTTATATCATTAACATCCTTACAACCATGGGGGATAGGCATGTCCCACACCTCTAAGACCCCCTGTAACCTCTCAATTAAATTCCCCTTGAACCTATTCCCAGCACTATCCTTATCAGTAGCAATCACAAGCCTCTCAATAGGACTGTTAATCAACAGCTTCTCTTGTTGCTTGCTCATTGATGCTGAACCAAAAGCTATAGCAGGATAGCCACAGCTCCACAAGTACATAGCATCTGTTTCTGACTCAACAGCAAAGGCTGTCTTAAAATCCTTCTTAAAGAAGAAATGCAGTCCATAAATGTGATGCTTGATTGGCTGACCATCTGGCAGATACCAAAACCTCTTATCCTTAACTGATCTGAATTTGAGATTAATGATATTGCCCTCTTTATCAGTCCAAGGCAGAACTACTGCTTTCTTATCCCTCCAGTAGCCCACCTTGAATGCTCTCTGTACATTTTCCTTAATCCCTCTGTTACCTAAGTATTGATGTCTGTATAGGTAAGGAGCCATCTCCTCTTTAGTGATGATCTTGTACTGCTCCTCCTCTTTTTCCAACTGAATGTTAAGAGTAAGGTTGTCTACATCAGCATAGATAGTCCTGTACTTTTCCCACAGTAGCAGCTCAGCTTCCTCATAAGTGACACCCATAAGGAAAGCCAGTAGCTGAATGAAATTACCTTTGTACCAACTTTCATCATCTGCTCCTGAGTCAATCCATGTTCCATTTTCCAGATTTACAGCGAATGATGGAGTTTTCTCATGTCTGAATGGAGAGCAGGATTGTAACTTGTTCCCCCTGACTCTGGCTTTAGGAAACTCCTCTATATAAGGCTCAAGCTCCTCCTCAATTTCCACATCAACCTCTTGTTCTCTTATGATTACAGCCATTATTCATCCATCTCCTCTACACAGTCCTCACAGATCAGCTTTCCATCCATGACCACCTGAGTCTCATCTGCAAAGATTCTGATATAACATTCATCACAGAACCCTACTCCTACTGACTGACTATCCTTGTGAAATCCCATTAGAATTACCTCCTAAAATTACAACCTCATCCAACTTGCAAACCTTGATGAAATTAGGCTCATTATCCAATCTGACTGCGACAAAAGGAGAGACTTCCATTGAGCCATCCTGTACTACTGATGCAAGTCTGCTGAAATCCTTAACCAGTACTCTCCTGCCAACTAAGCTATTGTTATAAATGCTGTAGGGCATTGTGACACCTCCTTTCCTTCTCACCACTTGTAATCCTTTAAAATGTTTTTCGCTATACTGTAACCCTTTGGGCATACTTCTCCTAGATGTAGTCAACAACTGTAGCCTCCCTGATGTAACCATGGTTGTAATCTGTGTGGAGAGTAATCTCCTTATTTACTGAGGGAGTCCTTGTCTTTGCAATCTTGATCTTACCTATTCCATCATGTGCATCATAGCTGAGGATAGTACAAGCATCCTGAATAACTGCAATTGTTTCAGAGTACTGATGCAGCTCAGGGGGCTTTACAATTCTGACTCCTGTTTCATCATCTGATTGGTTTTCCTTTTCGGCAGAAGTAGGAGTCTGGTGAATGACCAAGCCTACAACTCCATGTCTGGCAAACAACTGTCTGAGCTGCCTTGATGTGTTACTCATGTTGTTCCTGTTGCCATCTTTACCTTTGTGACTCATAAGGTTGAATCCATCAATAATGACCATCTTAATGTCTGGATTGGATTGCAGATCAGCAGAAATAATATCTGTAGACAATCCTTGAGGAAGATGCTCCATAGTCTTGATGATGTATGGAATTTCATTCTCCTCATTAAACTCACTAAGATAATTCTTGTAAGTCCCCTCATTATCTAGCTGACCAGTTTTAAGATGCACATTGTTAAAGTGACCAATCAGAGTATCATTCCTTTGAGACTGTTGCTCCTTTGAAAGCTCTGGAGAGTAGTGCAGTACTCCAAAGTTATTCAGCCATGCTGTTACTCCAATATGGGAACCAATCCATGATTTACCTCTGTTAGTGTAGGCTTGTAGCAAAACATAGTCCCCCAGCTCAAATCCTCCACCTAAATATCTGGTCAGGCTTTCATATGGAGTAGGGATAAATTTGAATGTTCTTTGCTCCTTGGATTCCTCATAGGTTTCCCATCTTTCATGACCAGAGGTAGCAAAGTTGACTCCTGCATAACTATCAGCAGATGCCATCTCTTTGATTCCATTAACCTCATCAGCTAACCAATTAATGAAGTCTGTGCCTTGCAGCTCATCATATTTCTTACCTGCTTTCTTTTGCAGTAGCTCTACAGATGATCTTCTGGCTGTAGCATGTTTAAGACCTTTACATAGGTAGGCAAAGTTATCAGCAGTCTCAGGCATGTACTCAAATGCTTTAAACTTGGATACTACTGTTCTGTAGTCTGGAGTATCCCCATGCTCTTTGCTGTAGTCTCTGATGAACTCATAGACCTCAGGGATTGTATAGAAATCTGTATCTTTGATGTTGAATTTATTGAGGACATAAAAGTTATTCTCCTCAAGGACTTTACTTAGTAACTGATGTTCAATCATGCTCATTATGTCTGCCTCCTAGTAATCACTTAAACAAGCTATCTAATCTGTTGTCTGAGCCTTTAAAGCCAATCTTGACTGTCATACCTGCAATTCTTGATGCAATCCTATCTCCTAGTGAGTTTTTCATTTCTTCCATGTTCACATTAGAGGTAAAGATGGTAGCCCCTGTCCCTTGTGTATCTCTGTAATCTAAGATTTCATAAAGCTCATCCTCATATGGCTCAGAGATTCTGGAGCCTCTTGTTGCAATATCATCCAGTACAACCAGCTCAGTATTCTTAACTGCTCTTTTGAGGTTGTAGTATCTTTGAGAGGCTTCATCTTTCATCTCCATAGTCCCTCTAAACTGTGCATTAAAAGCATTCTGTAACTCAGTAGCCTTTACAAAGATTGCAGGATTGTCTTTCATCTCCTGTTGCCCTTTCAGATAGGCTCTTGATCTCTCAATGACATAATGGTTAAGGACTGTAGTAGCTGATGTTGTCTTACCAGTACCAGTACCAAATGGATTTTCATCATCTGGCAGACTGTAAAGGAACAGCCCTGCATTTTTCTCCTGTACAAAATGGAGAATATTGTTGATGTACTTGCTCAGGATTCCAAAAGCCTTAGGATTCTGCTCCTCAATAGGAAGATTCTCAAGCCTTGTTCCTTTGTATTTCTTAGGGACACCAGTAGTAGCCCAGATGCCTCCTTTACCACCCTCAACCCCATGCATGAAAGTACATGGGAAGCAGGTGTAATCACACTCTCTTTCTGTTTTATGGAAACTGCATTCTCTTTGGTTAGTCATCTGTAATCCTCCTTAAATATCAAACAAGTCTAAGGCTCTATCTGTGTCATCCTGCTCTACAGCCTTTTGCTTTCTTTCCTGCTGTTTCATTGACTGCTCCAGCTCAACCTTGTAGATGTTGTGACAAGCATCAGCAATGAATTTATAGAAGGTGAAAATGCTTGGAGTAGGATACTGTGGCTTGTACCATTTGTTCTTGTACTCTCTGAAACAGATATCAATGAGAGCCTTAATGACTTCCTCCTCATTTCCATAGTTATCAACTACTTTTTTCATGAGGCTTGTATCTTTTCTCCAATCAATGGTTATGTCATGCCCATACTGCTGTCTGAATTTCTCAGCAAAATACAATACATAATCCTTACTTTTCATTTGCTTAGGTTTCTCAGCTTTTTTTGCTGTTTCATCAGTCAGATCAGTACCAGTAACCTCACCATGAGTAATTGTGTAAATGGACTTTTTCTTAGTGCCTCCTTGCAACTCTCTGCTGAGGAGCTTCTGTCCATTAAACTCAGCCTCCAGTAAGTACTTGATGTTTCTCTGTACTGTCGCTCTGCCTTGTCCTGTTAATTCAGCAATCTTCTCCTGACTTGGAAAAGCCTGACCATTCTCATCCATGTAGCTAACAATGGCTAACAGGATTGCCAGTCTGTTCGCTCCGATGTCTGCGATAATTCCTGACTGTATTGCCTCTTTCGAGATACATACTTTAGCTGTGTCAATAACACCATCCTCAGCAGTAGAGTAAATCTTAGTGAAATCTACTGAGAGAACTGCATTTTGTTTAGTCATCTATAATGACCTCCTTAAAGTATTGCTTTCAGAGTCATCATTAGAGACAGATTTCTAAACTGTGACACCTGTGACAAAAAAGAATAAAAAAATAAGAGAGACTTTTAAAAAGCCTCCCTTTTTCCAGTAATTCCTACAATATTCACTTATCGCTATCAAAATGATACTGATAACCCTGTTTTTCGCTATCAAAATGATACCCTATCTACTACTTATATATCTCTCTTTATTTATTTAATAGTAGTAAGATACGCTATCAAAATGATACTGATATTGAGCTGCTTACTGGTCAACAACCTTTACATACTTTGGATTAGCTGTAATGTAGAGTCCAGACTTGATCTGATACATCTTTCCTCCACCAACTGTGTACTCACCTACAATAGTGAAAGCCTCACCCTCATGAACAACCTCAGCCTTATCATCCCAATCCTTACTGTTGTAAGTCCAAAGGGAAGGAGTATCTACAATAACCAACCTGTCTTTTGGTACAGGAGTAAACTTGACATACTTACTACCTGCTGAAACCCATTGATCTCCACCTACATTGTAAAGACCATTCTTCTTATCATAGGCTTTGTATTTCTCCCCTTGATGGATGACCTTAACAATCTCAGATGAGAAGGATGCAGACTCCCTGACATTTAAAGATGAAACCAGAACCTCAACTACACCAATCTGACCTGAAGCTGTAG
The DNA here is from genome assembly GCF_056161385.1 of Halobacillus sp. ABD4_316. Taxonomy (NCBI): domain Bacteria; kingdom Bacillati; phylum Bacillota; class Bacilli; order Caryophanales; family Bacillaceae; genus Halobacillus; species Halobacillus sp. ABD4_316. The sequence goes on along the minus strand of NZ_JBSWZA010000005.1, from coordinate 143,458 downwards.
AAACAGAAGCTGTAGAAACCTTTGAGCTGCTAATACCATTCTTGAAACTGTTCCAAGCAGAAGGACTGTCTACATAAGGCTTAGGACAGATTTTACCTGTCACATCATAATGCCTTACTACATATTTAAGAGGAATGTTGAACAGATCCATTAGATATCTGACAACCTCCTGAGTCCTCCTGACTGTCTCTGGATGGAATGAGCCATCTTTCTCAATACACATTTCAATGCCAATAGTAGTCAGGTTAGCATTACCTGAATATGTTCCACTCTTAGCCTTAAAGTGACTGATTTTGCAGGACTTTTCATTAGCATGGTAGCCAACCTCATCCAGAGGAATAATACATACAGCACTATCCTTATCAACAAAGATGTGCGCCCCTGCATATCTACCTCCACCACCATCTGAACCATCAAAGTAATCCTGATGCCCTTCTGCTGTTGCTCCTCTATTCGCTGTGTAGTGAATGACAATACCTCTGTGAGCAACCAGCTTACTACCAGGTCTTGAATATTTGTTCACCTGTACATAGTCATAGTAAAAAGGCAATGAACCTCCCATTTATATCTCTCCTTTAAATTTAGTCATAAAAAAGAGACTCAAGGAAAAAACCCTGAGCCTCTGCCAACTACTTACTGTCTTTTTCCTCATGCACTTGCTCAGAATGATCTGCAAACTGAGCCAATCTGTCTGTAATCTGTTTAGGAATACCTACTCCAAGAGCAGTCAGATTTTCAATTACTGACAAGCCCTCATTACCAATAGATAGCCATGTCATCATGGTTACAAATACTGGCTGACCATCATTGAGCAACAGGTCAAGCATGTAAGCAAAGACAATAGATAAAGCTATTGCGCCTTTCTTCATGATTCCCATATGCATGATTGCTGATTTCAGCCTTTTCTTTTGTAGACCTTTCATCAGCCCTGTCACTATATCCATAAGCATCAGTCCAATGAGTATCTGAGTAGCTACATCAAAATGCCCTGTTACAAAGGCATAGACACTCCCTGCTACTCCCACTATCCATGTACTGATCTGATTCAAGTAAGACAAACAGCATCCCCCTTTCCATCCCTAAATAAGCCTGAAAAAAGAGACCCCCAGACAGATAAAGTCCAAGAGCCTCCTACTTATTAGGATTTCTGAGAGACTGAGAATAAAGTACTAAATCCCTGTACAACTCATTAGGAGTAGCAGAGGCATTACTCACCTCTACACCTACCTCTTTCAATAACAGATAAGCTATTTCTGAGCAGATCAGGTTTTTAGGACTGCCCCACTTATCTTCCTTGACCACATAATTCAAAAGCTGAGGATAGTCATACCACCTACCAGTCAACTGGATAGCCTTTTTAATCAGCCTGTCCCTCTGTTCCTCAGTCAAGTCCATGGGAAATACCTCATAATCCTTGTGAGTCAGAGGGGTAATGACTGACTTAGTAGACCATTCAGCCTCAATGATATGAGTATCTGAAACAGCTACAGCTACATGTGAAAATTCCCCTTTATCAAAATATCTAATAATCCCAGAGATTGGAGTCTTGCCTCTAACAAAGATGATGTCTCCTGCTTTCATTTCCATTCAACTGCTTGTATTTCTTCTACAGTTTGAGCTGCTTCCACCTGAGGCATCAGTACATCCCTGTACTTGGAGATATTCCCCTGCTTATGCTGTATAATAGCCACAGTCAACTCCTGCATGATTTCTTTATTAACAGGGATTCTGGTATACTCCCCATCCTTTTTAACAGTCCACATGATCTCTGAGACAAGTCCCTCTGACAGCAACTCTCTGGAGTCCCCAAAGTTAATCTGAGCCTCTGTGTCATAAGAGAAATGATAATCCACTCCATCAATGGTATGGTAAAATCCTGCCAAGATAGCCTCCTTACAGGCTTGATTCAATTCCGCATCCTTCTTAGCCCTTTCAGATTTAATGATTTCCTCTACATCTCTGCTCTCAACCCAATCTTGCAGCTCAAAGTCAAAGACAGGGTTATAGAACACTCTATCTCCCCAACCTTCTTTATAATCCCCTGGCACTTCCAGTTTAGTTACATTGCCCTCTTTATCTGTAATTTCATCATTAAAAAGACAGACATCTAAAATGATGCCTGTCTGAAGATCAACCTGATGATATTGTTTTACTGCCATAATAATCCCCCTTTAGTTACCTGCTTTAAATGAAATGCCTGATAAGGTTACATAGCCTGTGCTACCATCTTTATGCCTCACAATTCCACTATCATAAATATCAACCCTACCTAGACCTCCACCACTTGTGTAAACAGTATGAATTTCTGTTTGAGATGGTCTGTATCCACTAGGGAGATGGAAGATATCACTACCTGAGTCTCCTCTTAAAGTCAGTCCATGTAGATGTACAATTCCATTTTTATCTTTCATGTACTCCACATAGCCATATCCTCCTCCATAATGCTCCCAACCATTAAGTAAGGATGCCCTGATATAAGATTCATTGACCAGTTCTCCATCTGAGATAAGGAGAGGCTTACTGGTAGCACTATTAATCCTTACATCTCCACCATCTGGATTGAGGTATAGCACAGATTGTCCTCCATCATCAAAAGAGGAAACCTCATTAGTATCCATTTTCAAAGAGGAGCCACTTGTAGGATTACCAATAGTTATACCCCTAGTAGAAGCTGTAGAGGCACTTACATCTCCTGTACTGGTCAACATTATGCTACCTGCAACCAGAGTACTGTTTCCTTCCTGTTTGTAAGAACCATCAGAAACAAAGTGCCAAGCATTACTTGCATCATCATGATACATATGGTCAATGTTAGTAGACCCTGCCTCCTCTGCAATAATTGCATTATTATGCAGATTCAAGGCTCCATTCAAGTCCACAGTACCATCAGTCTGAAAGCTGAATTTAGTAGAATTGTTCCATCTGAAATCCATCTTGTTACTGTCGCTCTCATCATTCCTTAAAGCCCAATCACCATTAGGAGTCTCTAGTTGTAGTACAGCATCAGTATCAGCAGTTTCTGACTTGATATTTAAAGTAGTCCATGAATCATTGATAAGGGAAAATCCACCCCTTGCCTCAAGCCTGTCATTCAAAGTAGGGAAAGTGTTTATTCCTACTGCTCTCTTCTTACTATCAATGAACAGTACAGGCTGTCCTGAGGCTACATAGATGACCTCTGAGACACTTCCCAACTTATCTGATACATATACCTCTAAGTCCCATGATTTAAGGTTATCAAGGCTCTCAGACACATTAGATGCTGTAAATGAGCTGCCAGAAGTACTGAAAGAAAAGTCCTTCCAAGAGCCATAACTACCTGTCCCTTTCTGCCTGTATCTGTATTTCATGGATACCAGAGAGTTTTTCTTAACACTACCAACAGTCAATGCTGAGAAAGAACCTGACATGCTGATTGTTGTGTCACTCTCAAAGTTATTCAGCCTCTTAGCAGAAACATTAACCTTAGGATTCTTATAAGGAAGAATGCTGATAGTCCTGCTGATGGTGGACTCTGCTCCCCTACTGTCAATTGCTTTAATGGATGCAGTCACATCACTTCCAGAAGATATAGACCCAAAGCTGAGAACAATGTCAGAAGAACTGTAGTTAGCTGTTTTCTGAACACCATTCAAAGTAACAATATATTTCTTGATGGATGCACCATACTTACCACTTGCTTTAGATGAGGAGGGCAAAGTGATCTGAATATCTGATTTATTCTGGACAATATACTGATTGTTACCTGTCACAGCAGTAGTTGTGGAGTTAGTATCTTTATAAGAGAATGACCCTCCAAAGACTGGCTCCCTCCCTGATGGGATATAAAACTGCAACAGAGCATTTCTGGTTTCCCTGATCTGCACACCCTCATAATAGGTATAGACAGCAATGTTACCTGACTTATACAAATCATTAGGCATCTCAGCATTAAGACTGTTCTGCTCTGAGCTGCTTGGAGTCCATGATGTTGATGAACCTACACCAGTAATGGTCTTTGTAAAGTTACCCAAAGTAATGACAATCTTATGAGTGAAATCATCCAAATCCACATCTAGTCCAATGTCAATCTTTTGGTCAGTATAAACATAATGGTCAAAGGCACTATTGGTTGCTGAAGCCTCAGGAGCAGTTACAGTACCATAATAAGTCTTTGAGCCAATGTATGAGCTGCCTTTATAAGTTTCAAGAATAACCTTTGATTGACCAGTAGCAGCTCCATTCAACTGAGTGAAAATGTCTTTGTTCTCAGCAGTAGTAAAGATGACATCCTTTGTATATCCAATGCCTGATACAGTCTTAATCCAGTTATCATTAACATAAATTCTGGCTGTATGAGTAAAGCTAGATGATGCTCTGGAGATGTTAATTCTAAAGAATCCACCTGCTTTCCAGTCCCTATCATTAGAGATGCTAGAGGCTCTAGGAATAGGGTCAAGTGTTACCCTGTCGCTTGCTTCCTGTCTGCCATAGTAAGTACCTGACAGCCTTACATTGATGTCAAACCATGCTCTCAGATCAACAGTTAATGTACCATCTGAGTTGTGGTCAACAGTTTTAGTTGTAGTGTTCAGGTGGTAAGTACCAGAACCATTAAATCCACTATATGACCAACTGGAGTAGCTACCATCCACATAAGACCTACCACTTTTACTAGCACTTGAATAAATTGAATAGTTAGCTATCAAATAAGATTTAAGAGTAATTGTACTCCTGTTGTTAGCCTCATCTTGAGTAGCTGACCAGTTTACTTTAAATGTGTATCCACTTCTTATAGTCTTATAAAATGAACCACTCAAAGCCATTTAAAATCTCCCCCTTGTAAATAAAAAAGAGCAGAGGCATAAGCCCCTACTCTCTTATTCATCCGCTACAAATGCCCATCCATTTAGTCCTGAGGTTTGAATTGGCACTACCTTGATTGGAGACATTGTAATCTCCTTATCAATATCAGCCTTAGACATAACAGTTACATCTTTATTTAGGGTAAAGACTTTTTCCTGCTGTCCATCAACCTCATAGTAACCTGCAAATTCCTCAGGAGTAATTGATGTGAAGCCATTGTACTCAGATGAAAACACCTTGATTCCATTTCTATTTATAGTTACATTGCTGTTATAGACTTCTCCAGTAGAGTGTTGCCATTGGAGAGGTAGCTTACCTGTATTGACCATGAGATTAGTAAAGATGATATTACTAGCACCTGTACCATACAACTCAACCTCAATCTGATTCCCTGAGACATTGATGTATCTTTCTACAATGTCATAATCATAGGATGTACCAGAGTCAAATGATACCTCATCTACTTGTCCATCATCATAGCTGATTTTCAAGTATCCACTACCACTAGAACCCTTTTTGACCTTCAAGGAGATGGTATAGTCTCCACCATTAACAGGGATGCTCTGCTTAATACTGGAACTAGAAAGCATGAATCCAGAACCTGCACCCTTAGCCTCCAGCTCAGCATTCTGAACAGTCTCAGCACCACCAGTTACAGTCCAGAAATCAGTACCTGCAAACCCTACAGAGTTTTTCAGCAGGTTGACTCCTCCACCACTCTTAAACTTGAAATTAAAGTCCTCATCTGACTGCTCAAGCTCTGACTTGGTTGCATAGTTTTCAGCAAAGGCCTTTTCCATTTCCTCAAGTCTTTTAGCCTTAGCATAATCAGACAATTCCTCTGAATCAGCTTTCTCATTAAGAGCCTCAATCAATGGAGAATCCACTTTCATGACTGTGGTGATAATTGCATCATCCTCAATTTTCTCCTCAGCAGATTGCAACCTAGTGCCAAGATCATCAACAATAGCTGAATCAGCTTTAGATGTAATCGCCTCAGAGTTTACCCTGATCTGTGATGCATAAGAGTAAATGGCTTTCTGCTGATTAACAAAGATTTCAAAACCTGCATCAGTTGAAGCATATTCTCCATCTCTATCAGAATCATAAAGAGAAATCCAGTTGATACCATCCTCAGAAATCTGGAACTCATAAGAGTAAGTCCTATTGTCATGGAAGTAAGTCCATACTTTGATGGATTCTACTGCCTCATAGACACCTCCTAAGTCAACCATTGCCCAACCAGTTTCATAGGTTGAACCCAACTCAGCATAGTTACTGGAGTTGATCTGTCCATCTGTAACATAATTCAGCCCTGTAGCTGACTCATATCCTGATGTAACAGTAGCCCCTTGAGCAATATTCTCCTCATTCTTATAAGCCTGTATCTCTACAAGGTGATTACCTGAGTTTACTGTATTTCCTCTGCCCAAATACCTCATGTATCTGAAAGCAATAGCATTCTCTGCCTTAGCAATTGTCTTAACCTCATCCTTAGTTGCCCTTAGTTTGATATCCTCAGCAGTCTGCTTGATTTCAGTATCTAAGTCCTTGAGAACAGTCTTAACTCCATCTACCTCTCCATCTGTATATGCATTAGCCCTTTCCTCAGCATATTGGTCAACCCTTGGATAGATAGCATCATAGTAGTTATTGTCACTATCAGTAATGACAGTAACCTCTCCTTTACCTGTAACCCTTGTGTGCTTGCCCCAATAAACTCCATTGTAATCAGCATGAGCAACATCTTGAGCTGCATCATAATAGTCATCTCCCACATTCATAGATGGGAGTTTATATGTGAACAGGTTAGGATTTCCTGCACCAAAATCAGTCCTTGCATAACCCACAGCATCCAAGCTGTACAGGACACCAGTAGCAAAGGACATCTCTACTTTCTTCTGCAGATCAGGTCTGGCATCATCCATAATTGCCTGAGCAAGAATCTTAGTGCCAAACTGTTTCCTGTAGTTAAAGAAAGAAGTGTACCCCTCATGCGCCCACTTATCCATAAAGCCATTTCTGCTGTCATTCTCTGCATACCAGTCATTGACCATAAAGGACTCAATCATTACATAATCCTCTGCCCCAATACTGGTAGGGATATTGTTAGGGTTGCCATCAAAATCTTCCCAATCAATGTAGATGTTCTCTTTCTTAAAGACATAATCTGCCACCCATGAGTTAGCGAATACTGGCATTCCATAAGAGTGAGCATGGTCTACAATAGCATTCTGTCTTTCTCTGGATACCCTGTAGTCATAACCAAACTCATCAGCAAAGATGCCATGAACCCCTGCATTATGCCAATCATCAATACCTTTCAACAAAGTACTGATTGTCCTGTTTTGAGTAGTCTTACCCAAAGGAATATAACCAAAGATTACTGTCTCAGGACTCAGAATCTTGATTTTCTCAATGATTGCTGTGGTGCTGGCATACTCCTCATGGTTAGGGTCTTGGTATGTGTCTCCAAGGATGATGTAGTCATATTTAATGTACTCCTGTACTGCTACATCTACATCCCATGCACTATTGATTGCAATTGGATATCCATAGAAGGTCAACAGCTTAGGCATTGTTGTAGATTGAATACCTCTGTTATATTCATCCTTGGATACCTTGAATGACAGGCTATTAACAGTCTGCTCTACACTTGACTCAACAGATTCAAACCTGTCCACTATGCCCTCCTGATCTGTAGAGTACTCAGAAGTACTTACTTTTCCTTTCAGAGCATTGTTGACCTCTGTTTTAGTGTAGGTGTCATTCTTATTAGCCTTATCAACCAACTGACCATTTACATACTCCAGACCTGCTTTATCAGCAAGGTTTTGCTCTAACTGCTGTACCTTGGAGTTATAGTCTGTGATGTTTACTTTCTTTGGCAGCTCAGCCTCAGTAGATAGCTTGAAATCTTTAAGATTCTTTACATCTTCTACAACCTCTGACTGCTTTTGTTCCTGCTGTCTGATGATAGCTGAGGAGTTTACAGGGATAATGTGACCACCAGAGGACTCAGGTTGTCTGCCATTCCTCTCAGAGTCAAATATTCTTGTCCAATTCACCCCATCCTCAGAAACATCAACCATGTGTCCCTGATATGTCCTGCCATCAAAATAGTAATGCCATGCATGGATATACTCTACATCTGTAACTACTTCTCCCAGGTCAATCTGGATGTAGTTATGTCCTGCATCTGTCCTTGCATAGAAAGAAGAATCTACAGTACCATCAGTAGCCCTTTCAGCATCTTGGAGGGATTGACTATTGGATGTAGGTACAATGCCCTCAGCAATGTTTACTCCCTGCTTGAGTACTTTCAACTCTACCCAATGGTTAGCATTATTCGCATCAGAACCATTAATCCAATCCCTGACATATCTAACCTGTAACCTCTGCGAGCTGCTTGTGAAAACATCCTCCATAGTAGGTAAGTTAGATAGGTCTTGCTTGATCTGTGGGATTTCCTCAGCCTGATTCCAAGTCTCCTCTTTAGCCCTTACTTTTTTCTGAAGCTCCTCAAGTCTCTGAGTAGCAGGTGGGATTACAGCAATGTAGTCGCCCAGCTCTACAGAATCCTCTTGAGGTTGAGTAATGGATACAGACATCCTTCTGATTCTTGCCTCAACATAAAGCTCAGGAACCATCTCACCATCAACTACTAAAATGGTATCTCCAATGCCTACCTCCTCATAACCAAATCCTGCAACCTTAGCAAGTAAAGCAACAGTAGTCTTATAGGTCATCAATGGCTTTTCATATTTCTGTAGAGCCTCAAATGTATTCTGGAAAAGCTCATAAGAGGACTCAGCCTCAGTATCCTTGTAAACACCAATGATATGCTCTCCATCCCTGCTGTATTTCTCAACAGCTTTCAAGGAACCTACATAATCTGCATTGTTGGGCTTTTCATAACCCTCAGGGAACCCACCATAGAAGTTACCTAGCTGTCCCTCAGTCTGATTGTGGAAAGTCATAGGCTTGCCATCAACTACCTTACCAACCCCAATAAGAGCAGTAACTAGCTTAGATGTATCCTCTGTCCTTTCAACTCCTTTGAGGTCTTTACCAACCCTGAATGTTTTACCTGTTTTCTGACCTATCTCCCTGTAAAGAGACACTTTCTGCTTAGTAACAGTAGTCCCTTGAACCTCATACTCATAGTTAATCTCAGCACCATATTGAGCTGCTACATCAACCAAAGCCTCAAGTTTGTTAGGGTAGTCATCAATAGTAATATCCAGTAGTCCAAAGTCATCCATTACCTCACCAAGAACCCAATCAGAACCTGCAAGAATGGACTCTACAACCTCATCAATCTGAGCAGAGTTAAATGTTACTGGTCTAACTACATCCTTAATCAGATCATCTTGTGCAGAGATTTCAGCATAGACACTCTTATAAAGTGTGCCACCATCCCTAACATCATTAAGCTCCTTGATTCTGTACAGCTTGAAACCATACATCTTATCTGGATAAAGAATGTAATTATCAGCCACAACATTTACTGCATCCTTATGATTAGCAGGTACTTTCAACTCCAGATAATCAGTCTGCTCATCCAGGTCTCTAGTCTGAAAATCATCATAAAAAGGCAAAGAAAAAGGCATCCTATTAGATAGGACACCTACTGTCTTTTTACCTTTATCAAGTAAATACAAATTCAATTGTTTGTCTGCCAACTAAAACAGCCTCCTTATAGACTTCTTTCTGTATATGTGATCTCTCCATCAGTAAAGCAATCATTAGGAGCAACAATGACTCCATTACTTCCTTTCTCCAAGCTGATATAAGTACTTGCAGGATTTAAGTACTCAAAGAAAGGAACTCCATTTTTCAAGATAGCCCCTGTGTTGTTATCAATCTCTAGTACATCTCCTGCCTGTAGAATTAAAGGTATCTCTCCATTTTCAGCATCCACCTCAGTATCCTTGTTATAGATAACAATATCCCTAGCCTCCATGTAGGCAGGTGACTCATCGCCATGGACTCCAATGTGGAGATTAACCTTTGCAATCCTAGACTGATATGCCCCTTTGTTATCGCCAATCTCTACCCTGTGTAGCAACTCAGTACCATTGTAGATTTCTGCTTTGAGTTTCTTACCAATCCTACTCAGCTTGATATAACCATCAAAGGAAGTTAAGGAGCTGCCAAATGGTTTGTGACTGATCTTCTTCCTCTTTCCGGAAGAGTCATAAGCCCATGATTCAAACTCAAATCTGGTATAGCCTCTTGTGGCATCCTTTAGCTGTGTCCTGAACAGCATCTTTCCATTGGAGTCATGTAGCTGTAGCTGAACCCTTCCTACTTTCTCAACAGATGTACTCATTTTCAGATTGAATTTCATTTCAAAATCCTGAGTAGGAGCAGTCAATGATTTAACCATGGAAGCACCATGCCAACCAGAGATACCCTCACCAAAGTCCAATCCTTCCTGTCTGAAAGCATGAGAAGCATACACCTCAAATGTTCCATACCTTGTACCTGCCTCCACATTCTGAGCATTTGACCATCCATTTTTAGAAGTCAACTGGTCATAGAAAACCCTTTTATTAGGATTAACAATGGTATTCTCCTCAACATCATAAGGGGAGCCAAGATCAATGAACTCATCTCCAGATACAACTGAGAAAGTACTGACATCCTTAGTGATGTTGAATTTCATCTTAGGGAATGTCTCAGCATTTCCACCATTACTAATCATCAATGGAGTCCCATCATATGAGTCAGGGATAAGCACTGTCCTCTCCAGACCAAACTTGTGAGGCTCAGTACAGATGAAAGTTATAGAACCTTCTCCAACTAAAAAAGACTCCTGTATATTGGAGTCTCCTGAGAATTTAGCCATATAGTAAGTATCAGGGTCATCCCCTAACACTAATTTTTTAGCATCCTTGTAGTACAACCAAGCAGACAACTGCTCCAAGTACTGAGGCAATGTGTTTTCCTCTTGAGTAATGATCTGAATATTAACTGTTATTTCTCTGACACCCAACTCATTACCATAATCATATGCACCTGCTTTTCCTCCAATAGTAAGTAACTCCTGACTAACTGGAGGGAGGATGCTGTGTTCAATCCCCAGCACCCTCACAAAGTCAGGCATCTTTATATCATTCAGATAGATTCCTTTAAATTTAGCCATTAAAACTCAATCCCCCTATTGCTCTCCCTTTTCTTTCTTGTAGCTTGTTAAGCTCTTTAGCAATTTTCTCAATGTCTGCATCTTCCCTGACAACCATCTGTGCAATGTTAATCTCAGTCTTACCTGAGCTGCCATCAGCTTTCTCTGGCATGAACCTAGATACAGCCTGAGCAAATGGTTTCATCTTCCTTTGAGATGACAGAGGAACAATAGACTCAGTACCTTTCTCACCTGCACCAATGAAAGTAGCAGAGTCAAGGATACCTCCAGAAGCATTCCAGTCCACATTAAGTTTAGGCATACCCTTAGTGACCCAATCTTTAGGGTTAAGTGAAGCATTGCTAATGCTAAACTTAGGTATCTTGATACCAGTAAAGATGTCACTAAAGCCAGACTTAATCTTTCCTGCAATCTCCTTAGCCTTGTCCCAGATTCCTGATATCTTGTCTTTCACTTTGTTGACAGAATCAGTCACTTTGGAAACCACTTTGTCAAATGCGCTTGAGAAGAAACTTTTCACTTTCCCAGTTATCTCCCTCACATTGTCAGCAATGGTTGATACTATCTTTTTAATCCTGTCAATAATAGGCTTAACAATGTTGTTATAAACAAAGTCCCAACCTGCTTTAAAGAAGGATTTAATCTTGCTCATGATGAGCTGCACATGGGTAACAATCCTGCCAATCATATCTTTAATCTTAGATACAATTGGAGAAATGATATTGCTGTAAATGAAATTCCAGACTTTAGACCAAACACTCTTAACCAGGTCTAGGTAAGCCTTAATTGCATTAACCCAAGCAGAAAATGCCTTTTTCATAAATTCAATAATTTTACTAACAAAGTTAGAAATTTTAGTGAAAATATTAACAAAGACACCATAAATTGAGGTGACAAGTGTTACTATCACAGCAATTCCAACAATGAAAATAGTCTTTATTACTGACCACACACCTTGTAGGAATGAAAGTACAGAATTAAAAATTGACATAAATCCAGATTTAAAGCTCTGCCACTTTTCGAGTGCTGATACTACAACTGATGCAATCATCTGCTTGAATGACTCCCAATAAGGAGCGAACCATGCAGACAATCCAGACCAAATTGACTTAGTAAAAGCAACAATCTCATCCCAATATTTATAGATGAGTACAGCCACCACTACAATTCCAGTCACTATAAGCATGAATGGATTAGTTAGGAACAGCCTACCTAACCACATAAAAGCGCTACCTATCCTCTTAAATGCACCAATCAGCTTTGCTCCTCCAGAAGAAACTAAGCTAAATGTCTTGGACATTCCTGAAAAGGTAGTAATAAAGGAACTGACCACAGAAATTACTGAACCAAAACCAATTAGGAGTACAGGCAGGAATGCAATGAATGCACCAAAAGCAAGTACTACTTTCTGCATGGCAGGAGACAATCCAGTAAAAGCATTAGCTGCGTTTTTAATTCCTGCAACCAATGGAGGCATTACATCAGAAATGAAACTCCTCATTACCTCACCCACAGGCTCTATTGCTACCTGTATTTCATTCCAGTAACCCTGCATCTCTTTAGCAAATGTCATGTTGTTATCAGCGAGCTGCTGAGCAGTACCATCAACATCTCCCATGTGGTCAACAATTGCACCAGTAGAGGCAATAACATCCTTCTCCATATCCTCATACTGAGTACCAAAGAGGGCTACTCCCAGCTCATTTCTCTCTGTCTGATCTTCCACTTTAGCTAATTCTTGGACTACCTGAGCATAAGCTCCTTTAGCCCCTTCTCCCCCCTTAGCAAAGGTTTGGGACATCTTCTCAGCATTGAATCCCAGAGACTCAAATGCCTCAGCAGTAGAATCAGATCCATCCTTAGCCCTGATGTTAAATTCCTTAACTGCATCTCCCACTTTGTCTAGGTTAAAGGCTCCATTCTCAGCACCCTCAGCTAGAACATTGAACATATCCTCAGCAGAGAATCCTAAGGAGTCAAAGTAAACAGAGTATTCATTGAGTGAATCCATGTAGTCTCCTGCATAGTCCATCCCATTCTGATAACCCTTAGCAATGAGGTCTAATGCTTCCTGACCATCTACGCCAAACTGAGTCATCAACTGCCCTGCAACTTTGGATACCTCACCTACATCAGAACCCATTACCTCAGCCAAATGCATTGCCTCATTGGAAACTGTAGCTAAGTCCTGATCTGACAGTCCTTTCATATTTTTAGCAACATCAATTACTGCATCAGATACCTCATCAAAAGAACCTACACCAGTACTGGCAACCTCCTGCATGACTCCCTCATACTTTGCCAAGTCAGCTCCTGTAGCCCCTAACTTAGTTTGAAAGTTATTGATTGCACTATTGATATTGTCTGATGCTACAACTGAAGCTCCACCCATAGCCACAAATCCTGCTGATAGAGGAGCAATGTTCTCACCTAACTCATTAAAGCCCTCCCCCGCTTCTCTGAGTTTCTTACCCATCTTGGAGGCATCTCTTGCTACAGAGTCCATCTTTCTGGAGAAGGTTTTTAGCTGTCTTTCGACTGCATCCATACCTCCAAGACTTATGCTTGCAACTAACTCACCCACATTAGCCATCTATCTACACCTACCTTGTTTATATAAAAATAAAGAGAGCCATTGGATTAGTTTTTCAGTTATCCAACAGCTCTCATGAGACTTATAATATTTAGTTTTCAAGACCAAACCTTTTAGCAAGTCTAGCCTTTTCTGCTTGAGCATCTGCTCTCCTTTTCTCAAGAGTATCCTCACTTTTCTCCTGCTTGTCCTCAAGTGATTCATAGAGATTTCTCTTAACATCCATAGCATCAATACCTTTTCTCATATTGCCTGTAATGACCATTTGATTAGCAGTAAACCAAGCCATCCAGTTAAGTAAGGTATCATCCTTTTGCTCCTGCCAAAGCAGATGCCCCTCAACCATTTCAAGGAAGATAAAAGCATCCAAATTATAAAGCTCATCATATGTCAAATTAAGTAACCCATAGCCATACTTGAAAATGTTTTCTAAAGTCAGATCAGCTACGCTTACTTTTTTTGCTTTCCCTCATTCATTCCTTTAAAGATGGAGGATAGTTTCTCTGAGACTTCTGGCAGCTCAGTAATATCAACCATGTAACCTACATCCTCAATATCCAAGTCTCTTTCCTCATGGATAAGTCCAGCCCAAATAATAGCTAGAATCACTTCCATGTCTTGTGCCTTTTCCTCATCCTGCAAGTCTTTCAATTCAATACCATGCTCTTTTTTGAGCCTAATCAAAGACATCACAGGGAAAGCCAAAGTCCTCTCTTTATCCAACATAATCTCTACTTTTTTCATAAGTACTCTCTCCTTTTTTCTCCATAAAAATAATAGAGAGCAGGTATTATCCCACTCTCTACTATGTCTAGCTGTTATTTACTTTTTAAAGTAACTTATGGACTTACTACTCCAAGTTGTTTAACAAGAGCAGATGCTCCCTCAATGGACAAGCTATAAGTTACTGCATCATCCTGAGAGAACTCCAAAGGTAGGTCTACAATGTAGCCTTTACCTGTGTAAGTAATTCCATCAGAATCATCATTAGCACCAACTCTAATCTCAGCCTCTACCTCTTTCCTGTTCATGAAAGCATCCTCAACCATTTGGAATGCTGTATCTCCAAGAACTACAAAACCATCTGAATCAATAGACCAAGAAATCAGACCTGCAAGGGAAGTCTTAAACCCACCACTTGTTTTGTCAGTAGTCTCAATAGTGTCTGCCTCTCTGTTAAGAGTACAGTTTGTTTGTCCACCAAGTACCTGTAGAGTACCTGACTCATCTTTCATTTTTAAAAGTACATCTACACCTGCAACTTTTTTCGCCATTCTCTATTTCCCCCTTAAATTTATCCATTAAAAAAAGCCCTAAGAAATTAGGACTTTAAAATTGACCATGTGAAAGTGTTTGTCCTCAGAATCCTTACCTAGATATTGAGGAATGAATTGAGCAGACTTGATGAGAATTGCATCTGCATCTCCTACTGCTTGATTAGTTTTTTTGTCCAGTAAGTCCATAATTTCCTGAGCTGCCTTTTCAGACTTGCTAGGATGATCTGCTCTGACAGTAAATGTCCATGTCATTTCATAGACTGAACCTCTGTTCCCAGCTCCCTGTCCTGTCTCTACAATGATTGCTTCTGTAGGAGAGGATGCAGGAAAAGCTAAAGGAAACAATGGAATACTGATTCCAAGACCTTTCATATAAACTATTAGGTCTGTAATGCTCACCTTATCCCCTCCTTAAAGCATCTGTGTATCTTTCCTGTAGATAGTCCATGTAGCCTTGCCTGTTCATTGACAATGACTTACTTAGATATCCTGTACCAACAGGGACAGTACCTGAGCCAAACTTAGATTTACCACCCTTCTTCTTAGCTGATTTTTCACCAAGCTCATACTCTGCATCATGAGTCCATTCAGCATAGTTAAAGCCATCCTCCACAGCAGAGAATCCTACAGAACCCTCAACATAGGAATTAGAAGTAATAACCTCATGCTGAGCATTCTTTTCCAGAAAGCCAGTTTCTTTAGGAGCAGAGGCAGTAGCTGTCTTTTTCAAGTCAAGGGTTACATCAAGCATGGCATCTTTCATTGCCCTCTTGACATTCCTGTTGACTAGCTTTGACCTATCTACAAATTCTGTCCTTACTCTGAAGCTCACTAGACCACAACCTTTACAGCAACTGGAGTCCCTGATAGGTCTTGTTTATAGTCAATCTCCAGAGGATGCTTTCTGTGAGAATATCCAAAGTCATCAGTCCAAGTAACAAAGTCCTCATACCTTACCTCAGGCAAACCTCCCAAAAGGATTGTAGCCTTGTAGACCACTTGCTCACCTGATGCTGTTGATATGGCTTCTCTGTTAGTGTTGTATCTGATCTTTGCTCTGACATTAAAAGAGGACTGCCCATCAGCTACAGGCAATCCCCAATCATCCAGAGTATTTGCTTTCTCAATAGTGACCTGGTGAGGCATAGGAATAAAATCCAACATAAAAATTACCTCCCCATATTAGTCCTAAAGGTATCTCTGATAGGCACTCCATAAGAGGCAACTCTCCTCTTCTGAGTACTCCTTTTCCCATACAGAGAAAGAAGTTTTGGAGCAACTGTCCTATCCATTTCTTTGAGCTGAATCTGCATACCATCAACTGTAATCATCAATGTACCCATCTCAGCTCTTTGCATAGAGTCATCCATTTTCAATAGCCAAATAACCTGCTCAGCTACATCATCAACTGGAATAGCCTCTCTATCTTTATATACATCAGACATATGCTTTTCTAAAGTATTGAGAGACTGATTTACTGCCTTAGTCCTTACAGTCTCATCAGCCTCATCATATAGTTTAGAATGTAGAATATTGTCTGCAATAAACTGAGTTACATCAGCTACAGTAACCATCTACATTACTCCTTTTCTTCTGTTTTCTTAGCAGGAGCCTTTCTGGTAGTTGATTTCTTAGCAGGTGATTTCTTTGGAGCTGCTTTCTTGATCTGTTCAATCTCATACCCTAAGGACTCTGCCAAACTCTTTGCCAAAGCCTCATCCTCAAAGATACCCTCACCTTGCTTAAACTCTACTCCATGAAAAATAGTGTTATATTGTTTGTTTGGTACAATTACTTTAACTGCCATCTAATCTCTCCCTCCTAAAAATAAAAAAGAGGACAGAACAGGATACAACTCCTGCCCTGCCCTCAATGGTATCTATTCAATTAAGCACTAGCTTTTCTGTAAGCTACAGTTTTCTCATTGAATACTGCAAGACCTACAAACCACTCAATCCTAGTCTTAACTTGTGGAGTCTCACCAAGCTCTCCAAGAGATTTAACTTGTAGACCAGACTTAGATTGTAGTCCTGCTACAGCCTCATGGACACCAAACTTGATAGCCAAGATTACATCATCACCAATAAGCTCAGACTCAAGATCAATGATGTCTACTCCACCAAACTGAGCAACTTGAACACCAAACTCATTCTGTCTGTAAGTGATGTGACCCCTAGCAACAGCAGTCAAGCCCCTTCTAGTTTTCTTGTTCATGATAAGAGCATCTGCTCCACCTTGAACCATATCAAGCAGCTCATCAATGTCAGCCACTACATCACCAGAATTAGCAATCTCTTGTGCTGTACCTGCAATCCTCTTAACAATTCCATCAAAGCTGTTGGAATCCTGAGCAACATCACCGCTAACAAAGGATTTCTCAAACTTGTGTACAATAGACTTAGCTGTAAGAGCAACTTCTACTGCCATCAAGTCATTGATGTTAGAGTGTACTTCCATTTGGAAGGAGTCAACAATTGCCTCTCCACCCAAGATAGTAAGGAACTCAGTCTTTCTTTCTGTTTCTGGAGCAACAGTATTGTAAGCTGTGTTCAAAGCCCTGAACTCTACTCCTGCCAAAGATTTCTCTACATTATAGCTATAGCCATGTCCTTCTACAGTTAGAAATGGTAGTACTGCAAGAAGTTTGGACTCTGTAGCCATTGTCTGAATGACTCCTGCTCTTAGCTCATCATTTGTAAGATCAGCAGTCTGTGCTAGTGTTAAACCTGCCATTTATTTCTCCCCTTTTCTTTTCCTAAAAAATGATATAAAAAAGAGACTCCCTATGAGCCTCCTTAATTCCTTGAATAAAAATTACTAAAGTAGTTAGATAGTTTTTGCTGAGCTGATACACTCTCTGTATTTGCTTTGTCCTTCTTGTCATTAAGTGACAGAGGCTTACCAATCTCTACATTAGGATTAGCTTTCTTATTGAAAAGCCCTTTGCTCTCAGCTTTGTTAATCCATTCCAACCTCTTAACCAAATCACCCTCAGGCATTAACTCCTGATATTCCTCAGGAATGCTTTCAAGTTTTGTATCAATGATGGATTTAACTACACCCTCAAGCCCTTTAACTTTCTCCTTGTACTGTTCTACTTTTTTCTGTTCTTTCTTATACTGTTCAGTCAACTTGTCAACTTGCTTGCCTTTATCCTCAATGTCTTTAAGCAGCTCATCAACATCTACAGTATCCTCATCAGATTCATCAGTAGACTCAGGCTTTTCATCCTCAGTAGGTTGCTCCTCTTTGGACTCCTCTTTTTCCTCAGTTTCTTGCTCAGTAGTTTCCTGCTCATTGGACTCAGGCTTTTCATCTTGTGCCTCTGTCTTAGTCTCAGGAGTTTCTACCTGCTCCTCTTGTTTGTTAGTCTGAGTTTCCTCAGCATTTGTCTCAGGAGTTTCAACTGATTCCTCTTGAGTAGTCTCAGGAGTTACAACATTCTCCTCAGGCATTAGCATCTCTCCTTCCTCATTTCTATCCCCTTATATAGAACCTAAGCATCTAACTCAGGTCATACTATAGTCTAGCTATTCATATAGGGATTAAAGTAAAAATGAAAAATAATGTCACATTTTTATCTTTTTCTCTTATAAACCCTGTTCTTATAGTCGCCCAGCGCTCTTTTCTTCCTGCTGTTCTCCTTGATTTCATCCTTATGCAACATGTCAATGGATCTGATTGGGCTGAAATAGTGAGTACAGTTTGGATGCCATATCTCATTGGTAGCCCTTGCCTCTTTATAAGTAGGATATCCCTCAGTAGCCCCTGTAAGAGAGATAACAACTCCCTCCCATCTTCTACAGGCATCCTCTGCTGAATGGTCTGAGATCACAGCTAAGTCAAAGCCAGTTTCTGTACTTTCATGGATTGCTCCCTCAATAAAAGCATCATTAACCTTAGTAGTGATGACCATCTTTGCATAAGTATCAAGTTTCCACCTCTTGCCAGCTCTATCCACTACACCTACAAAACCATCCTTTTGAATAGTCTTGGAGAGTCCTTGTTTAGATAATTCCTTTTTTAAGTCCCTGATCTGTTCTGTGTATCTTGTGTTCTGGACAGAGTGATATTGAGCAACCTTCCTGACAGTATTCCTGACCACTTTCCTGACATGCTCCTCAGTATTGTTGGTGGATAGCAGAATGTCATTGTAAGTATCAGCAATCAAAGCCTCCACTTTACCTCTCTGAATTTTATTGAATGATGCAGAATCAAGTGCCTCCTCCCAATTCTTAGCCTCATTAACAGATAAGAGATGATATGCCTGTCCATCCTTAAAGGCTTTCCTGATTGTCTTTTCAATCTCCCTATACATTTCCTTATCTAGCTCTCTCAACCAATAGCTGATCTGCCTCATGATTTCAGCCTGTCTAATTGTCTTAGGGTCATCAGGATTGAATTGTAATTGCAGTAGAAGGTAGTCAAACATCTGCTTATACCTCTTGGATAAAACTTTCCCCATCCTTTTCTTATCCCTGTCATAAGTAGGAACAGGCATACCATTTCTATCTAAATAAGCCATACAGTCTCCCCCTCAAATAAAAAAGGAGAGGCAGGATTACTCCTGCTCCTCCTCATCTGTTTCCTCATTCTCTCCAAAGTCCATAGCCAACTGTCCTGAGTCCTCCTCATTAAAGATGGATGGATTAGCTGTAGCAGCTCTTTCAGCTTCAGCCTCCTGCTCCTCTTTAATTCTGGCAATCTCAGCATCAGCTTGCTCCTCTGTAAGTCCCTCAAGTTTCATGATTGCAGTTTTCTGTGACATTAGAACAGCGCCACCAGTTTTCTGTACAGCAATGTTGGTCTGTTCCATTTCATCCTTAGGAAGCCCATCAGAGAATTGCAGTACTGGCTGAGTGATTTCATAATCAGCAATGCCTAAGTTATGCTCCAGATACTGAGCAATCATAAATACCCTTTTCAGAGCCTTCTCATAATATTTCCTTTTCCTTTTGATCTTAGACAGTAAGCTGTTCATTCTCCATTTAATAGCAAGCCCAGAGTTACCTGATGTACCGCTATCTCCCATACCCAAAGCAACCTCAGGGATTTCTGCTGTAGTAAGTATCATGGAGATAATCCTATCAATCTCTGAGTATGCCTCTTGGAGCTGCCCATTCCATGTGATGTATTGAGGGATAATATCTTGCTTATCAACCTCAAACACTTTACTGTCAGCAACCCTAAACATTGGTCTGCCTTGTTCATCCTCAACAAGCAAATTAGGTGGAATTGCTAAAGCAGGGTCTGAGTGCTTATCCATGATGGATGCAATCTGAGACAACCTATTGTTAAGCTCATCAAACAATGGTTTTAATTCAGTCAGATCATCAATACCTTCCCAACCATCATCTGTAGAGTAGTTAGGTACATGGACAATTAATGGAACAGGGATTCCAGTTTCAGCAACCTCTGTCTCACCAATCTGATTACCAATCTTGTACTCAATTGGAGTACCATCTGTTTCAGTCCTGATTACAGTCAACTCATATTCAGAGTACTCAATCCTTCCAGAATAATGAGACTCAACCTGTAGCTTGAAATTCTTCTTAGCCCTAACATCCTCAGCGCCATCCACCCTTACTGGAATAGCAACATGATATGCAGTTACTAGCTTTCTGTTATGTTTGGATGTCTCAGGGAACACATATTCAGCAGATACTGTTTCAATCTGAACCCTATGCTCATCAAAATCAGCAGGGTATAGTCCTGCATACTCCTGACCATATCTAACCTTGAAAAAGCTATCCCCTCTGAAAGCATTTGCCAAAGCAGACTCATAGAAAAGGATGTCTAAATCATTCTGCTCTCTGAATCTGTCAAATGCGATCTGCTCAGGAGAGTTATCCTCTTTACCTGCGGAAACTGTAACCCCATCACCAATCAGGAAGTCAGCAGACTTTTTGCTGATGATACCTGCCAAGTTTACCGAGATGTACAGCTTGCCTTGTTTTGCGATATTGTACTTTCTGAAAATGTCATAGTGATTACCCTCAAACAATTGCTTGTTTTCTTTATATCTTCCAACCCTGTCCTGATGATTAACAGGAGGGTAAAATTCTCCTTTAGCGAACATTGCCATTAATATAACCCCCTAATTTTTATCCAATAGAAAAAGCCCAAAGGGATTAAATCCCCTCAGGCTTTCTGTAGAATCCTCTTGCTCTATTTATCCTTGTAAGTCCTAAAGCTGATGCCAAGCAGTCTGGCAGGTCATCATGTGGATGAGCTGGATACTGCATCAACATTTCATTTAGCAGTCTTTGGCTTGCTCTAGTCCTGATAATTCCTTGTTCAAACAGAGGCTCAAGTGCCTCAATCCTTTGCTCCTTCTTAGCTGTAGGATTGACTGGCTTAATCCTTGTAAAGTAATAGCCTCTTTCTACAGCCTTTGCTTGAATCTGTCTGTAAAATTCAAACTGAGCAGAGATGGTTTCAACTCCAAAGGTTTTAGGTCTGTATGCCTCAATGAAATCTAAGGCTTTCTCCATTGCCTCACTTGGAGGGCATTTCTTAGCCCATGCTTCCAGTACATAAACAGCCCCTGTCCTTGTATCCCTTCCAATAATGACAATGGCATTGTAGTCTGATCTTCTGTTCTTACCCATTGCGATATCCCAGAATCCAAATACATCAAGGTGCATCCTTCTGCCCTGAGCATCATACAAATCCTTGTCCTCAAAGTGCTGAAAGTACTCTTCCTTAAAGATTGCTGATTCTGAATCAGATGGAAGGTTTAAGTACTCAGATGCAAAAGCTCTGGAACCAACCTCAACCTTTTTCTTAACCAAATCAAAGTAGCTGAACCTGTCAGCCCAAAGTACTTCTACTCCCTCATCCATCTGCTCCTTATGTTCATAATAAAAGGCCTCAGCATCATGAACCCTGTTAGGATTATCTATATCTCTGAGCATTGCCTCTAACTTATCCCAAAGCTCTGTATTAACAGGCTCTGACTTGATACTGGAATAAATCTTAGAATCATAGTCTGGTCTGCTGAGTACATCAGGCAGAAGTCCTTGACCATGTACAAGAGTACCCATGTAGATAATGGATGTGGTGGTAGGGTCGCCAATAGGAACAATTACAGAGTTGAACCAATGCAGGTTTTTATCTCTAAGCTCTTTTGTGTTAGTATTTTGGGCTGACTCGATATCATCACACAAAATTAAGTCAGGTCTGGCATTTTTATGCCTAGAGCCTCTTAATCTTCCCCCAATAGAAGATGCCTGTACCCTAGTCCCAGAGTGAGTGATAAATGCTACATTGTTATCCATTTCATTCTTGTTTGGATTAATGCTTAGCAGCTCACCAAAGTCCTCCCTTAATTTAGCGTTGGATTTAAGGTTAGTATTGATAAACTCCAGGAAAGCCTGTGACATTGATACAGTCTCTGAGATAATAAGAATGTATTTCCTAGTGCCATATACTGTGGCATGAGTAGGGTAGATATTACTCAAGTAAGCACTCTTCCCTGACCCCCTGGGCGCTCCCCATCCTATATTCTTAGTAGGATTAGTTGTGGTAAGCTCATCCAATTTACTGGTAAGCTCTCTGTGAAAGTCAGGAGCAGACTCAATCCCAACTCCCTCAGGAATTAAGTTAGTCTCATTCTCTGGATTCCTGTCCTCTGAAAAGTATTCATAAGCAAAAAAGAGTACATCATAGTACCCTCTGACAATTCTATATACCTTGCTGTAATATTTGATTTCCTCAAGGATGCCCTCTACAGCATCAACATCATTCTGAGCTGCTAATGCCCTTGCATCCACTTTAAACTCCTCTATCTTGCCCTCAATTCTTGCACTATAGGCTTTAACTTCCTCAAGAGGAGTCCTTTGTAGCCATTTTTTCAAGTCTTGAATCAACAACATAAGTCCCTCCTTTAAATCTCCCTCACATAGATGACCTAATTAAGTTAGGCTCATTTATTAGGCATCTGAGTAAGGCGCTATTAAAGGCTCAGGGAGCTTTTTTGAGATATGCAGTTAGATTTTCAGTAAAAAAGCAAAAAAAAAAGAGGAGCAGTTAGCTCCCCTGTTCTTGCTCCTTGATTTTCCTGTAGATTGTAGCCTTGCTGACTCCAGTTATTTCAACTATTTCCCTAACTGTATGCTCTCCTTTGTTGTAAAGATCAAGAGCATGAATGACTTTAGGTGTACTCTTCTTAGGTCTGCCAAACTTTTTACCCTTCTTCCTTGCCACTTCTACCCCTTCCTTGATTCTCTGCTTAGCCATTTCCCTCTCCATCTGCCCTAAGGCTCCCATAATAGTAAGGAGAAAGTCATTCATTGGATTGTCATTGGTTGTATCTAACCATGCATCATTAGCTGACTTGAGGTAAGCACCTTTATCTCTGATGATTTCCACTATCTCAAGTAAGTCTTTTGTTGATCTGCTCAGTCTGTCTATAGAAACTATGAGGACTGTATCCCCTTCCTCCAGGTCATTGAGTAACTGCTGTAACTGCGGTCTTTCCCGCTTTGCTCCAGACACTCTATCCTCATATATCTTATCGCAATCCTTTAACTGGTTGAGCTGCCTGTCAAACTTTTGAGTTTCTTTCATAGTGCTGACACGCATGTATCCTAATGTCCTTGCCAAATCTCATCTCTCCCTGTCTTATTAACTTTGTATCAAAAGTATATCATGTATTACAGTATAGTGTAAAGCGTTATTATGACACAACAAAAGAGAGGAGGCTTTAAGCCATCCCCTCAGATATATCTATGTTTAGTTGAGTCCTTGCCCAATCCATAAAGTGTTGAATTTTAGGATACTTGGTTGTTAAAGGCTCCCCAACTTTCTTAGCCTTCCTTGCCATTGCCATCCTCCACACTATGTAGTCAGGTTTGAACAATGGGAAACCATTAACCATCTGTGTAGTGTCTGTCTCATTACCAGTATCATACTTTAGGATAATGTCATTGCTGAAATCCCTTGAGTACTGTACATATGTCCTGCCCACCTGATAGCCTCCTCTTTTCTCCTTCTGGATGAGCATCTTATGTGCAAAGGGAGTATTGGATGTTACATGAATGTAGTACCTTTTCAGATCATCCTCAACAATATGGTCTACACCCATTACTGAGTCAGCCAGTTTGAAATGTCTCTGAGTAAGGTGTGGCAGATGTTCTCTGATGATGCAGTCAAGGTGCAGCTCAATCAGTTTACTCATATATGTCCTTGTCAGTCTCAGCTTACATGCTTCTACCATCAGGGTAGTTACCTCTACATCCTGTCTATTCTCAGCTATGTACCTGAGCATGATGTTGACACCTGCATTAACAAAGGATTGCTGACTAGGAATTTCATCCAGAAATCCTACCATGTCATCCCATAATGTAATGATGTCATTGCCAAAAGAGGTGATCTGTTCGATTACTTGAATCTCCTGCTTTTGTTCATCTGACAATGCCTTTTTATCCAGTCTTTTGATTGGTGCATATTCTGGTTGAGACAGTAAAGCCTCAATCTGTCCAGTAGTAAATGTCATCTTGTAGCCTCCTGAGTCTGTATTTGTTCTCAGGACTCTGATTAGATGACTTTGCCAAACTGTGACAGTATTCTGTAATCTAAGGTACAAAAAAAGAGACAGAGCCTAAGCCCTGTCCCTCTTATAGTTTCTCCAGCTCTCCCTGCTGTGTGGCATGTTCCTCCCACTTAGCAATGAAATGCAAACACTCATTCAATTCAACATATATAAATTTTTCAAACAATTGCTGGCAGTACCTGTCCACCAGTATCTTTGCTACTCGAACAGCATCAGTAAGGTTGATGTCTGTTTTGAAATAACCCCAATCCTCTAATAAGAACCATACAACATCTGGCACATCTTTCATCCAGTCTTTCATCAAGGCAAACCTCCTAAATCTTAAAAAGGCGAACAACTGTTCCCATTATAACAGATAAATTTTACAAACACATCATATTTTTGACACAAATCAAGAGAGGAGCCTTAGCCCCTCTCCTTAAAGTACTGTGATCTTAGCTACATTATTATCAGGATATTCAACTTGAATGTACCCTTTTTCCTCCAATTCCTTAAATGTGCCTTTTAAAGAGGTGATAGAGTAGCTTAGCAAATTTCCAGTAGTTTGGAGGTGCAAATGAAATGTGTTGTTATCAACATCTCCTAATGTTCTTAGGTAAGAATAAATTTTAAACTCAGTAGTCTTTAACCTTTGAACATGCTCCCTAACTAGCTCAGGGTGCGTAAACCTTCTGTCCTTTTCCCCTTGGAAATCTTTAATTGCATTGTATCTATTATCCATGTATTTTTCTACAAATTGCTCTAGTTTTGAGAATATTTTTGTTTCAATGTCCGCAATAGAAGGTGCTTCCTGTTGTTCCTCCAGCTCAAACTCAGCTTGGTCAGGGAAAATCTCTGGGTGGTCTGCCACAAACTGATTGTAAACATCCTTACTGCTGATGCCTTTAACTTTATTGTAGATGACTGTGTAAGTAACATTGAAAATCTGTGCAATTCTGGACTTTTCCATTCCATCCAGATAGTAAAGTTTAAGTGCCTCAAGTACTTGTTGGTTGTTTAGTGTCTTTGTCATGTTTAAAACCCCTTTGGTTTATTTTTCATGACTATGCTTAGAGTCCTTCCCAAAACTGTGACAGGTCTGCAAGGACTATTTGTATCAGATAGATAAATGTAGCGAGCTGCTAAGGGAATCAGGAAGGGTACTGGAAGGGAACATTTAGGGGAAAGTAAGGGAGCAGTTAGGGTACTGGATAGGGACTGGAAAGGGATTACCAGTAAGGGATATTTTTTATTGTAGAAATTTCTGAGGCACTTCCCTCCACCTCCTCCTACCCCTAGTCCCCCCCTGTGTACCCCCTTTGGATTCTGAGGCATACAGAACATAATGCTGAGCTGCTTGCTGTCTCATAAAGTAAATACTTTTTAAGACAATTCTTGAACCTTGATTTATCAGGCTTTGTAAAGTCTCATAAGTTTGTATCAAAATGTAAACAAAAAAAGAGACAGAGACTAAGCTCTGCCTTTAAACATTATCTAATTCAGTTAGCAGATCATCAAGAGACTTTTCTTCCTGTACAATTGTCTGCTCTTGAACATCTTTAAGTCTGCCTTGATTCTTGAGGACTAACTCAATTGCTTTCAGTTTGTTACCTACCTTAACATTCTCATTATTAACTATCATTCTAAGCTGTGTATATGTGTCAGCAAGGAAGGACTTCTGTATCTCCTCAGACTGCCTGATTAACTCCTCATTAAACTGAGGCTTCTTTTTCCACTCATACAGGGTAGAAGGATTAACCCCCACCTCTTTAGCAATCTGGTCATTAGTCAGCCCATTAACATCCTTGTATATCATCAATGCTATTGCCTTATACTGCTCAGGCTTTAGTGCTTTTTTAGAATTTTTCATATTGCTTACACTCCTCATTTCTTGGACATTTTGCTTTCTCTTTGTCTACATTTCCTACCTGTTTCCTAACTGTTCATTTCCTGTACATTTACAGCCTCTACATACTGGTATTAAGGCATTTAACACAGTCCATTTAAAGTACATTTCCTGTCCATTTACTGGTCATTAGCAGCTCATTTACTATCCAATAAAAATCCAAGTCCTCAAAGTACCCTCCCCCTGCTTTTTCAACTACCCCTATACAGTAAAAATGGAGTCCTTCTCTCTGAATAACTTGGATATATGGCAAAAAAAAAGAGGCTGAAACAGCCCCTAATTCCTTACATAACCTTTAAATAGGCATGACCATCAAAAGTAGCATCCTTATCATCTGCATTACTGATTGCCAACTTAAAGTATCTGGCATAAGTAGGAGTAATGGCAGTCTTTCTAATACCAATACCACTAGGCAGAACATTAGGAGTAGAACCATGATAATGAATGCCATCATGACTCCAATGAATCTCAATATAACTGTCCACCTCAATATCTGACATCATTGTAAATGCCACAGTACCAAAGCCCTCAGTATTAATCCATTCACTTTCAGCATAACTGCCTACAGGAATCAATTCATCCTCTAGCAAGGGTACAACCTGATTATTAAGGTGGGACAAGCTGACTACTTCTGCATAACCATCTTTTGTTTCTCTGTACATCAAATATCCCCCTTACATAAATAAAAAAGCCTGACAGCTACTAGCCAATTGCTAATAACCATCAGACTGAAAAAGCCCTCAGATGTACTTTCAAGCAGACATTTAGGAGACAGACTTAGAGAGAGAGATTAGGAGACTGTGATCTGCTTGTATCATCCAAGAGCCTTTCTCTCTCACTATCTTGTCCTGCTGTCCTCACCATAATAAAGTAACTTACCTATATTCTTTTACTTACTTACCATATACTCTATATACTGTTTATTAACTGTTTTACTTAACTGTTTTAAACTGTTTAACACTTTTTATATTGTAGTTTATTTTTCATGTTATTCAGTTTCTTACATATAGTATGTTAGCTGATGTATAAGGAATTAAAGTATATTTTGTTAAGATTATTTTGCTGTTAATACTTTAAAGCCTCAATCCCTTGTCTCCCAAGGCTTAGAAAATTGTCTGACTTTTATTTCCTTACTTATGCGCCTCCTGATCTGACTCCTGCCTCAAATCCTTATGTATCACCATGAG
Organism: Halobacillus sp. ABD4_316; assembly: GCF_056161385.1. NCBI lineage: Bacteria > Bacillati > Bacillota > Bacilli > Caryophanales > Bacillaceae > Halobacillus > Halobacillus sp. ABD4_316. The sequence goes on along the minus strand of NZ_JBSWZA010000005.1, from coordinate 115,964 downwards.
GCTGATAGCCCTAAAACATCAGTATCAAAATGAGGCTGAAAATTCCCTGATTATTGGAAATGACACCTTAGCAGCTCAATAACTGCACACCACCTGCAAAAAAAAACTGCTCCCCGCAGAAAAAACTGCCCCACAAAAAAAAGCAGACTGCCTTATAAGACAGCCTGAGGGGATTCATCTGCAATATCAGATGTATCTACTGTAATCATGACTAAACTTGCACCATCTGGGACATTAATATCCTCAGGTTTACTTGGAGCTGGAATGACATCACCATCATCCTCAAAGACACTTAACATGCTCTCCAGAACATCCTGAGCCATTGATACAGCACCAATTAAAGTTTCTGAATCAGTAAAGCACTCCTCAATATCAGGAAAGCTAACAAGATAAGCACCTGAGTCATCCACCTGATCTTTCTCAATTAATGCGTAATATTTGTACATAGCCAAGAGATAACCTACCTCCTACAGTTTTTCTATATTATATCATATGCCAAAGGCAAAGCTCTATGTGAGCCTTACCCCTGACTGTTTTTCAATGTTCTTTACTGTACCTTTGGGAATTGCTTTTCCACCATGGTTGCTAATGGGAAATTTCTTACCTGTAATGGGTGAGCGCCAAATTTCATGCGCCCCTCTCCCTTGTCTGTAGAAATAACACCCTTTCGACTTTAATGCCTTGGTGATTTCTCTGTAGGTCATCTCTCTCCTCCCTTCTATACTTATTATACTAAACATTACAGAATACCGCAATACACTTTTGAGACATTTTTGAGACTTTTTTAAATAAAAAGAAAAAAGCCCTGCATCAGCAGGACTCTTACTTATTTATCCATCATCCAGACTTGCATTTTCATCACTAATTCATCCAGAGATTCTTGGAAAAGACCAGTTTCCTGATTGGCATCTGCAAGCAGCTCATTCAACTCCTCATCACCATTCAAGATCCCCTCTGAGATTTCCTGCATTCCTTTAATTAATTGATTGAATAATTCTTTGTGGTTTTGAGACATTTTATGTTTCCTCCTTGTTTTTTAACTCTGTACTTATATTACAACAAATTACAGAATACTGCAATACACTTTTGAGACATTTGTTAAGAATTTCATCCATACAGGCGCATGAATTTTCTTACAAGATATTCGAGGGTGAGACAAACCATTATGTATAAAAATAAAAGAGCCAAAGGATTACTCCTCTGACTCTCCTGACTGCTTAGACTCCTCATCAGCCTTAGCATTTCTTTTTCTCTTTGTCTTAACTGGCACTAGCGCAATGTCCTCTGTAGCTACTGTCATTGTACCTCCTGCATCCAGATGGATAACAGCAACTTTTCCATTATCACTAGTCACAGTACCCTTAATTTCCTGTTTACCCCTAAAAATGATTTTATCAGCCATGCAATTCCTCCTTAATTGGATTACACAGCTATCATTAGAGGCTTATCTACATATGTGACACATTGTACCATTAAAATATTCTTATGTAACAAGTCCGCCAACAAGTTACTCAGCCAGTTCTTTGATTTTTAATCTCTACATCAAACTTAGACTGCATCCCCATGACTTTCAAACTTAAAAGCCCCAGAGAATCATGATTCTTTCCTGTCACCATATTCCCTCAGATACCATACGCAATCTCTATATATTTTCTGGTAGGTATTAGGTTCTTGAGTTTTATAATACTGGACTGTTTCATCATCTATGGAATCTTCCTTGATTCTGTTGAGCAACTGATCTGCAATGATAAGAGCATCTTTTTTCTCAACTTGAGGATGATGCTGATGATAACCTAAGTAAAGCAAATACTCTTGAATCACAACAGGCATTGCCTCTCTCCAATTATGCCTACTTGGACTCATCAATTTTACCTCCAAATGACTTTCTAGCTGATGTTTCTCTATTGACATTCCTCCAAATCCTTTCCATAAAACTTAAAAAACCCAATAAAGCCACAAGACAGTAAATTGTAATGACTTATTCTGTAATTCTAACAGGCAACATTCCTAACCAACAAGAGTACCTTAGGAGGTTATTACTGACACAAAAAGACCATAAAAAAAGGAGTTAAGCCTCAGTTTCGAGACTTACTCCAATGGGAATTATATTTGTTTCTTAAATTTAAGCCATATTTCAAAAGGTTTCTCAGAGCCTACATCAGATTTCTCTTTCCAGTAATATACGCATTCCAGTATCTCATTCAGTAATTTATTGGTCTTAGGAGGTTCATTTGCCTCCATGGACAGTAGGTATTCAATCTTAGCCTTGAGCTGCTTCTTCCTGTCAATCTCAGACTTAACATCAGTACCCTCAAGGGACTTTAACTGCTCCTCAATTTCTAACTGCTGTTCCTTTAACTCTTTGATCTGATTCCTTGCTTCTTCATCAGAAAAGATATCCATGATGTACCCCTGATGAACTTTCTTTTTCTGAGCCTCAAGCTGTTCCAATCTTTCTTTAAGGACTTGCTCCTCATTTGCAACCTTATTGATAAAATCATTAGCACCACTTAGAATCTCATCAATTTCTTTATCAATCAGATGGAGTTTCTGTTCCAATTTCTCAAAGACTGCCTCTTCTACCCTTCTGGACTTAACACCATTGTTCCTGCATCTTTCCTTATCTCCCCATTCCCTTTTTTTCTTATTGGACTTAGAGGCATGGCAATTAAGAACAAACAACTCCCTACTGCTTTTATCTAATTTCTCTTTAGCAGCTCTGTCTGTGTACTTTTGGCAGAAGGATAAAGTTTGACCACACTTAGAACAGACAATCAGCTTAGACAAGGCATACTGTCCTTTCTGTGATGACTGAGGCACAATCCTTTTCTCAGCTTTGATCTTCTGAGCCAGGTCAAACACTTCTTTAGTTACCAGAGCAGGATGAGAGTCCTCTCTGTACACAGGCTCCTCATTCTCCATCTGATACTGCACAATCCCTAGATAAGCAACATTACTGAGAAAGACTGATGTAGCCCTTGTAGTGAATTGTTTACCCTCCCTAGTCCTGTGACCCCTCAGGTTAAGATAATTGCAAATCTCAGCCTGATTGTAGCCCTCTGATACATACAATTGAAACACTTTCTTGATAACCTCAGATTCCTCTGGATGAGGCATCAGCTTTTTAGTTTTGCTGTCCTTGAGGTATCCAAATGGAGTAGACCCAAACCATACTCCTTTTTTAATTGCTTGGATTCTCCCCCTCCTGAGTTTCCTTTTAGTCATTCGCATGAAATGGTTATCCATCTCAGACTGCATCCCTGACATGAACATATCCTCATCATTCATAAAGTTATATGTCTTATTCAGGGTATGGAGCAGAATCCCCTCTTGTTTAAGAATCCTACAGAACAAACCAAAGTCTGTCCTATCCCTTGATAATCTGTCCTGATCTGTTACCAGTACACCATCATAAGCCTGAGTCTGGATAGCCCTAATCATTCGCTGAAAGTCTGGTCTATTCCAGTCCTCTGAACTACCTTCTTCCTTATAGATGTCATACTCATAACCATTTTTATCTGCGTAATCAATCAGCAGCTCAACCTGCCTGTCAATTTCAAGTGCTTCAGAGTCCTTGAGCCTTGATTTCCTGACATATATAGCTACCTTCTCTTTAGTCAATGCCACAGCATTTCCTCCCCTCTGTATTACATTATACTGTAACTCAATATATACAGCAACAGAATAATATACAGGCACTCTTCTGACATTGACATAAGTGATAGCCCTTATTCATAATTATTAGGAAGTACCATAGATAGGAGAATTTTAATGATAGATAATCAAGTTAAAAGAAAGACTACTCCTGACAATGACCCATGGGAGGCTTACACCAATATTAAGGACTATGGTAGGAATGCTCTTTCTAGTGTAGAGTTTACTACAACATACCTTTGTAACATGAGGTGCGCCCATTGTGCTGTAGGACATACCCTTTCTAACATAGACCCTTTGGCTCTGCCTATTGAGCTGCTTATACAGAGATTAGAAGAAGTGCCTACACTCAAGACCATTAGTATTACAGGTGGAGAGCCTATGATGTCTAAGAAGTCAGTTAGGAATTATGTGCTTCCATTACTGAAATATGCTCATGAGAGAGGTTTGTACACTCAGATCAACTCAAACCTTACACTCCCTCTGGACAGGTACAAGGAGATTGCCCCTTATCTTGATGTACTACATATTTCACATAACTGGGGAACAGCAGATGAATTTGCTGATATTGGTTTTGCCATGATGGAGAAGAAACCTGACAGGGAGAAAAGGAAAGCATTATTTGAGAGAATGAAAGCTAACTCTAAGGCTCTTTCTGAGATGGGAGTACTGGTTTCTGCTGAGACAATGCTGAACAAAAACACCCTCCCTCACATTGAAAAAATCCACACTCAGATTGTAGAGGAGATGGGCTGTGGTCGCCATGAGATTCACCCTATGTACCCTTCTGGATTCGCTGATGAATCAAGGGTTAAAGAGTTGCAAGATTCCCAACATCCCATGTACCCGGTGGACTTCGCCAGTGCTCTTGAAACGCTGAGCCTTGAGGATATGCGTACAGGAATCAACCGTCTGCTTGATCACCGCGATGAAGATACGTGGATGCTGTTCGGCACCCTGCCTTATTATCCATGCAGCACCAATGATGAGGATCTGGACATGCTGAAGCGCCTGTACAGCGCGAAAAATGTGACGGTAAGGAACGACCCGGATGGGCGCTCCCGCTTGAATGTCAACATATTCAGCGGCGACATTATCGTCACCGACTTCGGGGACGAGCCTGGTCTTGGCAACATTCAGGACACTTCCCTGGAACACGCATACCAACAGTGGATGCAGACCGACACGGCGAAAAGCCTCAACTGTCACTGCCCGGCGGTGGAATGCCTCGGTCCAAACGTTCTTGTGAAGAACTCGTATTACCAGGACGTCGATTTTCAGAAGCGGGAAGCGAAAATCACCCTGTAATCTCCAAGCAGTGCTCCTCTATTCAGGGGCACTGTTTTTTTACAACATCACCGACATGTAAAGGAGGTCTTGATATGCCGCTCCTACAGCATAATCAGACAACGATCCAATATACCGTCCATAAACAGCCGCAGCTGCAGTTCACGAAAATTTACCTGGATGATCTGAACGGGGTCCAGGTGACGGCGCCTGAGGAGAAATCGGATGAGAAAGTCCATGCGTTTGTAGAAAAGAAAGCCGACTGGATCATCAATCATTGGCAGAAAACGCACGAAGACCTCTACCTTGGACCTTTCTTATTGGAAGAAGGACAGAAAATCACCTATCTCGGCCGCTCCTATAAGCTGTTATTTGAGCAGACAGACTCAGAAAAGACGACCCTTTCATTCCAGCAGGGAAAGTTTAAATTCCGCACCTCCTTCACTTCCAAAGATGAGCAGACTGATCAATTGAATGAGCACATGACCGCCTGGCTCAAGGATAAAGCCGCTGAAAAATTCAAGGCACTGAGCATGCATACGGTCGAAGTCGAGGATGACCTTACCCGTCTTGGAAGCAGACAGGAGGAATCCATCACCATCAACTGGCGGCTGATCCAGCGGAAAAAAGCGGCTATCCAAAGCGTCATCGAAGATCTTTATACAGGAAAGACGTATTAAAAAATCCCCCGGACGCCATCAGGCAGCCGGGGGATTTTTATTAAATAAGCTCTGTTAAAGTCTGTTGTTGATATTTCATACGCTTACTAAATCGTTTCCGTCTGGAATCAGGGGTCCGGTCTGCTATTTATTCAGAGCAAGGGATGGCACGGAAAGGGAGTCATTCCCAAGGCCGCCTCCTACAAATCCCATGACAGAAAGGCATTAAATAAACAACAGCAGGCTCAGGGCCATGACTGCCATTCCGGCGACAACGCCGTAAATAGATAAGTGCGGCTCCCCGTACCTTCTTGAGGCCGGAAGCAGTTCATCAAGGGATATAAATACCATAATGCCGGCAACTCCGGCGAAGAGGATTCCGAAAACCATATCATTCAAAAACGGCATAAGCACAAGATAGGCAAGAATGGCCCCGATCGGCTCGGATAACCCGCTTAAAAAGGACAGGTTGAACGCCTTTTTCTTATCCCCTGTGGCGAAATAAATCGGTACTGAGACCGCAATTCCCTCCGGGATGTTATGGATCGCAATAGCGGTGGCAATGGCAATGCCAAGTGCCGGGTCATTCAATGCCGCTGTGAAGGTGGCAATCCCTTCCGGAAAGTTGTGGATCGCAATGGCGAGGGCTGTGAACGTTCCCATCTTCAAAAGATCGCGGTCCTTCTGCTTGTCCTGTGTCATATCCTCGACCTTTTTCACTTCGTGAGGGTTGCCTGCTTTCGGGATCACTTTATCGATGAGAGCAATAAGCAGCATGCCTCCGAAAAAGGACACCACTGTAATCCACTGGCCCATTTCATTTCCGAGCGCACTTATGAGGGAGTCCTGGGCCTTGAAGAAAATTTCGATCATGGATACGTAAATCATCACTCCGGCCGAAAAACCGAGTGACAAAGATAAAAATCGTGTGTTTGTTGTTGATGTGAAAAATGCGAGTATGCTCCCTACTCCGGTAGCAAGCCCTGCAAACAGGGTGAGACCGAAAGCGAGCAGTAAGTTTTCCATGTGACCTCTCCTTACCTGCGAACATCTGTTACTGCCCATTGTAATGGATGTTTTTCCTCGGCACAACATTTTAAACCAAGACCTTTTTCTCCATATAAAAAAACACAGTCAAAGTCCCTGTGTTTTAAGGATAAAATGGAAACCAGACATCCACCCGGGCTGTAATCTCCATCATCCCCGGCTCGATCGGTACAGCACTCTCACTTAGCGCCTGTGTTTTGGCATAAGGCTGAAGAGGAGAAACGTCCGGACTTTTTTCCTCGACAATACGGACCGGCTGCTGGTCAAGCCTCACATTCATCGTATTCGCGATCGTCTGTGCTGTGGCAAGAGCCTGCCCGAGGGCGATTTGAAGGGCCTTTTGATAATAGTAATAAGACTGACTCACCGTAAACTCGATGTTCGTCACCCGGTTGGCACCACTTTGGACGGCAGCATCAATGACTGCGCCTGTCTGTTCAATATCATCTACGGTCACGGTCAACATATGGGAAACCTGATATCCTCGGAACACCTGTTTCCCATCCACATAATCGTACTGCGGAAACACGGAATAATCGGATGTTTGAATATTCGTCTCGTCCACACCTGCAGCCATCAGCTGATTTTTCACCATGCTGGTGACCGCTGCATTTTCATTCTGAACCGAGGTGAGATCGGTCCCTTCCGTCACAACACCGAGCTGAACAACGGCTGTATCCGGCTTCACTTTAACACTTCCTGATCCCTGGACTCGGATCTGCCTGTCAGATCCGTCCTGTCGGAATAATTGATACATCGGCCATTCCCCCCTTTACTAATTCATGTGCGGCTCACTATGAATATGCACGTTGGAAATTACATCCATAGAACCGTACTGTTCATTAAATGGACTGAATAACCATAAAAGGGGGTGTTTTCCATGACGAATTATCAATCCGAGGGCTTTACATATCCAGATGATTTTCTCCGTATCATCCATAAGGGTCTTTCGCCGTCTGCTCAAAAGAAGCGGGTGATCATTATCGGTGCCGGCATGGCCGGACTGTCGGCAGCTGGTTTATTAAAGGATGCCGGTCATAAGGTGACCATCCTTGAAGCTGACAGCCGTCTGGGTGGAAGAGTCTATACGGTCCGTGCCCCGTTCACGAATGGCAATTACCTCGATGTCGGAGCGATGCGGATACCGACCAATCATAAGCTTGTATATGCGTATGTCGACAAATTCGGACTGGAAACCAATCCTTTTCAAAACACGCGGAAAAATGACCTCTTGTTGATTAATGGAAAAAAAGTGTATCACCGCATTTATGAACAAAACCCTGCCATTCTTGATTTTCCTGTAGATTCGGAGGAGCAGGGCAAAACGGCCAAAGAACTGTTTCTGTCAGCCGTCCAGCCGTTTCTTGATGTTTATAACCACAGCAGTGATGCTGAAAAAGAACACCTCAGAGACCGCTATTCGGACCTTTCCATGAGTGAATATTTAAGGAACAACCCCTACGGCCCCTCCATGTCTTTAAATGCTGTGAGGAAAATCAAGGTCCTGCTTGGAATTGAAGGTTTCCCGGAATTCGCATTTCTGAACATCCTCACTGACATTACGTTTCCAATCTTCCAAGGGGATACGAAATTCAGGGAAATCAAAGGCGGGAATGACCGGCTGCCATGGGCCTTTTACCCGGAGCTCTCCTCCGCCATCTACTTCTGCGAACGGGCCGTTGCAATCAATCATTACAAAGATGGCGTACAGGTCGTGTCAAAGAATGAAAAAACCGGAGGCTATTCCACCTGGACCGGAGATTATGTCCTGACGACCATCCCTTTTACGACTTTCCAATGGATCGACGTCCGTCCGTATGACACGATTTCCATAAAAAAATGGGCAGCGATCCACGAAATCATCAATGTTCCAGCTGTAAAAATAGGCATAGAATTTTCATATAAATTCTGGGAGCAGTATCCGGTCGGGAACATCATCACCGATTATCCCTCCCGCTTCATTTACCAGCCCAGCCATGACGGTGGAAAACCGGGGCCGGGAATTCTGCTTGCCAGCTACACGTGGGGACAGAATGCGCTGTTATTCAACAGCCTCAGTAAAAAGCAGGCCGTAGAGGAAGTGATGAGCGACCTTGCCAAGGTATACGGACGGGTCGTCTATGATACGTATATGACCAGCATCGTCTACAACTGGAGCCGAAACCCATACTCTGCGGGCTGTTTCACCCTTTTCACTCCGGGTCAGAGCAGGGACTTGGAGGACATCATCCCTCTGCCGGAAGGCCGCATCCATTTCGCCGGCGAACACACCTCCTCCTACCACGGATGGATTGAAGGGGCCATTGAATCAGGCATCCGGGGCGCTGTAGAAATCCATAACCGATAAAAAAACCACCGCTCTTATCATGAGCGGTGGTTTCGTCATTCTTCTTCTTTGGATTCGTTACTGATTTCCTCGCCGGATCCCTGCATGATCTTCACCGACTGGTTTTCCTTCTGAATCGGATACACCACTTTATATTTCTTAACCTTGACTTCTCCATCCACGGTTTCTTCAGCGGTGATGAAGGCGGTCACGACAACCTGATCGTCCTTCGGATCAGCGACAAGGTTATCGACGGATACACTCAGCGTATTGTAATAGCCTGAACGGAACTCTTCAAACGACGTCTTCTCCTGCCAGCTTGAACTGATCAAGGAATAGGCCGTCACAAAGTCGCCTTGGTTGATGCTGTCATAAAAATACTGCACCATGTACGTCGCCTGTTCTGCATCTGTACCGGTAACCGGAGACTGCACCTGTTCATTCAGCTCAGGGAATTCAGGCAGCGATTCCATCGGCGTTTCGCTCCAGCGCTCCACCATCGGCAGCACATCGGCAATCGGGATACTGAAACCGATCGTTTCCTCATCCAGCTTGGCTGAATTGATTCCGACTACTTCACCCGTGTCCCGGTCAAGCAGCGGACCACCGCTGTTCCCCGGGGAAATCGGCGCGGAAATCTGATACGTGTTTTCGTAATGGAACGGCTCGATATCCAGCGTCCGGTCCACGCCGCTGATTTCACCGCGTGTCACCGTATTCTGCAGACCGAGTGGACTTCCAAGCGCCAGCACTTCGTCCAGCAGCTCGGCATAGCCCTCTGTCCGGATCGGGAGCGGATCGCGCCCCTCAAGGCCGGGTACACGGACAACCGCAACATCTGTATCGCGGCTCACCCCGATAACATCCCCCGGCATCTTTTTACTGTCCGTCGTAATAACAGAGACTTCTTCGGCGTTGGCGACAACGTGGGCATTCGTAACCACATCGCCCTTGTCATTGTATAAAAACCCCGAGCCGATCGTGCCGTCCGGAAGTTCAATCTGGACGACAAGCTTTTGAGATTCATAGATAATGTCCTGTGTTTCTTTTGGCACTTCTGCGTTTTTCTCATCTTCTTCAGGAGGCTGATTGAGTACAGCCGACACCGCCAATTGTTCCGGCACCGTGTCCAGAATATAGAAAACGCCCGCCGTACCGCCTCCGACGATAAGTAAAGAGACGATCAGGCTGATCATCCAGGAGCGTTTCATTGCCGCATCCTCCTATTCTACTAGCCATTCCAGCTCTGTCATTTCCACCATGTATTCCCCTTCTTCCAGGTTGTAGTACATTTTCTCAAACTTGCCTGTACTGCCTGGATTTAAGTAGTTGGGGTACACCTTGGCGGATTCTGACCGGACGACTTCTCCGTCCTGTGTTTTAATGTCATATTTCACACTGATTGTGCTGATCACCTGGGTGGCCAGACTTTTCAATTCGCCACTGATTTTATAATCACCGAATTCATCTTTTTCCATTTGGATATCCACTACTTCCAAGGCTTCGGTTTCATTACGAAGCTCATCCTTGGCGGCCTGCTGCATCGCACTTTCCAAACGTTCCTGAGCGGCCTGTTCAAACGCCTGCTTCTCCTGCTGCACCCGTTCTTTCAGCTGGATCAGCTTTTCATCGTTCGAGACGTACTGAAGACCTTCATCAATCAGAGCGATGGCTTCAGTGTATCGTTTGTTCTCAGCCGCTGCCTCTGCCGTTTTCGTGGAACGGTTGACGATTTTTTCATAAATCTTTTCCCGGACCTTGGCTGCTTCTTCCAAATTCAAATCCGAAAGGGTATTCAGTTTGGCAGCCAGCTCATCCACATCTGTAATTTTGGAAAGTTCCTCATTCACTTCCTGTAGAGTGAATCTGGAATCCATCTCATTCACTGTTGGTACAAGTGTCTGATAGATCCGTCCGTTTTCCTGTCTTAAGGCTGTTTGGACTTCAGACAGCTGGTCATCCGCTTTTGAAAGGCTGCCTTCTTCGAGCAGCTTGGACACTTCTTCCAGTTCCTTTTCCATACGGAGCACACTTTGTACGTGGGTCAACTCCTCCTGCAGCGCCTCTGCATCCGGACGTTCCTGGATGGCACGCGTAAGCAGCTTCTCTGCTTCCCGGTAATCTCCGGCAAGGGCTGCTTCCTCCGCTTCCGTCTTCCACGAGGCTGCATCTTCATTTATCCCTGTTTCCTGGTCATAGACAAAATAAAGGGCCGCCCCCACCACAACAAGGACTATCGCAGGTGTAAGAATGGGCAGCCACGATCGTTTCTTCTCCGCATCAGCCGGGGATTCTTCTGATAAGGATGCTCCACACTGGGAACAGTAACGCGATCCCTCGGCGTTTTCATGGTTACATTGAGGACATGTGATCATGGTCTGGTCCTCCTTTTTTCACAGCTTTCTTGTGATCCAGAATCGTACATAATCCTCAACTATTATAGCATGACCATTGATAGATTCGTAAACGTCTATCGTCCCTTTTTTCGTTTTTTTCACGAATGCTCCCTGCGTCCCGGTCCCGTCTTCCAAAAGAAAACCCGCGTCCGTCGAATGTCATGGAACTGTAATCAATCTGTAGGTATTTTGTATTTGTTTATCTACAGACACACCTGTTATACTGCTCTCAGATCTAATGCGAAAGAGGTGGATGACATGATGAAATTTTTCCTATCCTTTGCTGTCATGCTTACCCTGTTTTCCGGAATCGACCATATTTCAAGTGCTGAGGAAACCGATAAGACGGCCCAGCCTGTTGATAAAAAAGCAACCATCCTCGATGAAAAAGAAGACCAGCACAACCGCTTTGAAGATAAAGAAGAAAAAGAAGCCTCCTTTGCTTCGCAAAACAAAAAGGATGATGTGAAACGGACGGTAGCCGTTGAAGCGACAGCCTATACCGCTTTCTGTGAAGGCTGCAGTGGAACGACCTACACCGGCATCGATCTTCGCGCCAATCCTGACAAGAAAGTCATTGCTGTCGATCCTTCCGTCATCCCGCTCGGCTCGACCGTCCGGGTTCCCGGCTACGGAACAGCCACAGCCGGAGACATCGGGGGAGATATCGAAGGTCACCGGATCGACTTATTTATGGCAGAGGAAAGAGATGCCTTTGATTACGGGCGACGTCAGATCGAAGTGGAAATTCTGGAATAATCCTTTTAAATAGGCACCGATTGTGAGAAACTCCCTTTTAGATAACGAAGGGAGTTTTTTTATGCCTGTACTCATTCAACAGGAACAGCCGTCTGACGTAACGTCCGTCGGAAAACTTATTCAACGTGCATTTGCGCTGGAAGAGCACAGCGATCATACCGAGCACCTGCTGGTCGAAAGACTGCGCACCTCTGAAGCTTTTATTCCTGAACTGGCCTTAACAGCCGTTGATGACGGTGAAATCATCGGTTATCTCCTGCTCACCAAAATCACGATTGGAGATAACGTATCCCTCGCCCTTGCACCGGCAGCCGTGGACCCGGAGAGGCAGCGCGAGGGAATCGGTTCATCGCTCATTCAACACGGCCTGAAAAAAGCCGGAGCGCTCGGCTTTTCTTCTGTCATCGTCCTCGGCCACCCGGATTACTATCCGAAGTTCGGTTTCCAACCCGCCTCCCACTGGGGTATTGAAGCGCCATTTGAAGTACCGGGAGAGTCGTTCATGGCTCTTGAACTGCAGCCCGGCGTCCTGAAAGACATCAACGGCACTGTCCATTATTCCCAGCCTTTTCTGGAAACATAAAAAAGACCGGATGAACATCATCCGGTCTTTTTATCATACTTCTCAATCGTTCCCCATAATTTAGAAAGGTGGGCGTCAATCTCTGCTGAAACGTGTGCGTCGGGCACAGCGGTCAAGATAGAAGCTTTCCACTCCGCTTGTGTGAAGCGCTACGCCATCCTCAAGGAACCACCATGTGCCACGGTCCAGCTGTTTGACAATAAATTCGGAGGTTTCTTTTTCGTCCATTTCCTCACTCAATTCAAGATCGTGGGTGACGACCCTCTTGCTGTCCAACAGGAAAATTACGTGCCATTCCTTCTTCTTCGGCATTGCATTCATTCCTTCCTATGTAGGCTTATTAATGTACCCATACCCGGCTTTTTTGTCTGCTAATCGTAGAATTCCCTTTCCTGCATGAAAATTATGCAGATCAAGCAAAAAAAGCCACGCGTAACGCGCCGCTTTTCATTATATTTTATGTAGGGGGAGGTGCGCCTGATGTACGCCAAGAAGTTCTTCGGTTTGAGTTGATACAAACAAAGAAAAACCAGCGAGTGACATATGAGCGAACGACAGGTATAAGACATCCCTCCAATAATTGTATTCAACCTTCCTGTCCACACTTTGAGTGTACCACTTGTATCTGCCATATAGTGTTAAATCTCCGTAAAGAATGATCTGTGTTCTCTTTGTACAACCATTGTATGCAAACTGGTTTACAAATAGAAGACTGGTCGGTTAGAATGTTTAAAGCTCATTAAACAAATCGGAATTAGGAGGAATAGCACATGCAGCAACAAGCAGTTCATCAGACGGCGTCCAGCCGGTCTACGATTCCTGCCCAGCTTGATCCGGTCCAAAAGCCGTTCATGTGGGCTGGCATCATCGCTTCCCTGCTTTTATTCATAACAATTATCAGCATGACCAATGTTACGCAGGGGGTTCTGTTTATCATCGGACTCGCCTTCGGTCTCGTGCTGCTTCACGCACGATTCGGCTTTACATCAGCCTTCCGGCGGCTGCTTTCTGTCGGTAACGTCCAGGGACTGCAGTCACACATGCTGATGCTCGCTGTCGCAACGACAGGCTTTGCCATCATTTTAGGTACAGGCTTCAGCTTCACCGGAACCACTCCGCAAGGGTACGTTTTCCCTGTCGGCGTGAGTGTTGTATTCGGTTCCTTCATCTTCGGTATCGGGATGCAGCTGGGTTCCGGCTGTGCATCTGGTACTCTTTACACGGTCGGTGGCGGAAAGTCTTCCATGGTTCTGACTCTGCTCGGCTTTATCGCAGGGTCTGTCCTCGGTGCCTATCACATCGGATTCTGGCGGGAAACTCCGGCCCTTCCTGCGATTTCTCTTGCTGAATCCACAGGACTCGGCTACTTCGGAGGGTGGATTCTCCAGCTTCTCATCTTCCTCGGCATTTACGGTGTAACGGTGAAGTTCGCCAGGAAAAAGAACCCGCCGCGGATGGAACCATTGAAAACGACCACCGGGCTTAAACGTCTATGGCGTGGCGCGTGGCCGCTTCTCGCCGCCGCTGTCGCCCTCGGTGTATTGAACGCCATCACCCTTGCTGTCCGCGGAAACCCGTGGGGCATTACATCTGCGTTTGCGCTTTGGGGATCCCAGTTCATCCAGATGTTCGGTGTCGATGTGGCGAGCTGGCAGTATTGGTCTGAGAACCCAGCGCCCCTTAATCAGACGGTGCTTGCAGACTCTACAAGTGTCATGAACTTCGGCATCATCCTTGGTGCCTTTATCGCTGCCAGTACGCAGGGGAACTTCAAGCCGGGTAAAATCAAACCGGGGATCGGTTTCGCTTCCATCATCGGTGGAATCCTCATGGGATACGGCGCCCGCCTGGCCTTCGGCTGTAACATCGGTGCGTATTTCGGCGGTATTGCCTCCTTCAGCCTGCACGGCTGGGTGTGGATGATTATGGCGCTGATTGGAACGTATCTCGCCCTCTTCCTGCGGCCATTGTTCGGATTGAAAAACCCGAACCCGAAAGATTCGATCTGCTGATTACTATCCAGCATGCCTTTGTTCAGGCGTGCTGGATATTTTTATATGGCTGCGTCAGAGGTGAAATCGATATATCCGCGGTTTGACTGATATGCTGCGGATGTGACCGATATATCCACAAAAAGACCGATATCAGGGCCGTTTCGACTGATATAACCGAAAAAAGACCGATATCCCGCAGTCTGGCAAAGGACAGGAACGCTCGTTCAGGTTTCTTTTTCAGGAAAATGTGGTATGATAAAAGCAGATAAAGGATACACATAAGAAAAGGGACCACAGCTGGCACTGTGATCCCCTCTACGGATAGCTGGTCTGCCAAAGGGCGCAGCCTACATGAAAAATAGACTCACCCGCATTCACGTCAGAATAGGGAGTCTATTTTTTTATGCGTAAAATCGCTACAATCAAACCAAGCAAAGACACGATCAGGGAACTGAACGCGATCATCACCATCAGCGATTCATACATACTCAGAGGCATCACCCCCTCCATCTTTGAGACATGGGGATCAGCCGACACCCTATTCAACTGGCAGGAACCACTATCCTTTCTAAATTATAGCATGGCCTGCTGCTCGAATGTGACAGGCTTTTCTACCTAAAAAAAGAGCAGGCGCAGTGCCTGCTCTTTCACTTATAACACTTTAGCTACGAATTTACGGCTGCGCGGGCCGTCAAACTCACAGAAGTACAGCCCCTGCCACGTGCCGAGTACAAGGTGGCCGTCTTCTACAATCAACGTCTGTGCATGACCGACGGTGCTCGTTTTCATATGCGCAGCTGTGTTGCCTTCTGCATGTTTATCTTCGGCCTGATCCCACGGGTACACTTTGCGGAAACGGCGGAGCATATCGGTTTTCACATCAGGATCGGCATTTTCATTTACCGTGAGCCCGGCGGTGGTATGCATGGAAGAGACGATGACGACGCCGTCCTTCACACCTTCTTCACGGATCCAGTCCTGCACCTGGCTGGTCACATCAATCATTTGGTCATGATGATCCGTGCGTACATGAAACGTCTTCAACATCGGTTACCCTCCAATTTCGGAAGCAGCATAAGCTTCCAGTTTTTCATACGTTTCGTTTTCCTTATCAAAAAACGTTTGTCCTGTTACCCCGAAGCGGCTGTTTTCAAGATCAACATCAGCCACAGCTTCGTATACATTTGTTCCATTCCCGCGCAGCTGGATAGAGAAACGTCCGTCGTTCTTTTCAACAACACAGTTGACGAGACCACCTTTATTAATGACGACAATCGGTGTATCAAGATCGTTCGGACCCAGGATGGTGGATACGAGCGACGAGGCGGACATGGCTGTACCGCAGGCATTCGTCAGTCCTACGCCTCGTTCATACGTGCGGACGAAGATTTTATTTTTCTCCAGCACCTGGACAAAGCTGACGTTCACCCCTTTCGGAAAAACCTCAGGCAGTTCGTTGGCGCGGCGGCCGATTCGTTCAAGCTCAACCTGATCCACGTTATCCATCAGGCTGACGATATGGGGATTCGGCACACTGAGGGCAGTGAATGTCCGCTTATCAGAAAGTTCAGGGATAGCACTGTCCACCGCCTGCTCTCCATCATGAATCATAGGAAGGGAAGCAGGGGCAAACGATACCGGCTCGATCTGAACCGAAAACGTATCGATATCCGGGAAAATTTCAGCGACCTGGCTGACAGGCAGGACCGCTTCCTGCGTTTCGATCGCAATCGATGTATGTCCGAGCTTTTCGATCATATGGCGGGCTACACAACGGAGACCGTTGCCGCACATTTCCGCTTCCGATCCGTCGGAGTTGAACATCCGCATCCGGCCTTCCGCTTTCTCACTCGGCATGACAAATAAAATGCCATCGGAGCCGATGCCATTCGTTCGATCACATAACAAAAGCGACAGCTCTCTTCTTTCTTCCTCGGTAAATGTAAAGTCATGCTCGATTTCATCGATGAGGATGAAATCGTTCCCTGACCCGTGGCATTTGATGTATGGCAGCTTCATAAACCTCTCCCTTTCACGTTCTTTTTTCTCCCTATCTTAGCATATTTCATTCGGAAATGAAGCGTGAGCGTTTGAATTTTGTAAAAAGTCCGAGGTGGACGTAACAAAGAAAACAGGGGCGCTGATCCCCTGTCTTCCTGCTGTTCAACCACCCATCCTTCACGATTGATTAAAGGCATGATACCCTCATGCAGACCTTCTTTTCATCAACCAAAGAAAGTATGGGGCCCCGATGATGGCCACCAGGATTCCTGATGGAATTTCGTTAGGTGCCAAAAGCGTCCGGCTGAATAAGTCCGCCGTCACCAGGAGTACGCCGCCAATCAGCATGGTGACCGGCAGCAGCTTCTGATTGGCACTACCCACCAGCAGCCGGGCCAGATGCGGGGCAATCAATCCTACGAAACCTATTGAACCAACAGCCGCCACACTGGAAGCTGCGAGAAGCGTAGCCATCAGTGCCATTTGGAACCTCACATTCACTACGCGCAGCCCCAGCCCCTTGGCTGTATCATCCCCAAGACCTAAAACATCAAGTGTTTTAATGGAAAAGGCAAGAACAGGGACAAGGAGCAGCATCGGCCAGATCAAATACTGGATAAGCTCGTCCCACCCTTTTGCATAGGTTGTCCCGGACAGCCACGTAAGCGCAGAGGCCACACCAAGATCAGCCTGCACGACCATGATCTGGATAAGCGCAGACCCGAAAGCAGAAATACCGATGCCGAGCAGGGCGAGCACCGTCGGTTGGAACTCAGCTTTGGCGCCGAGAACCATCACGATGATGAAAAAGACCACCGCTCCGGCCATAGCTCCGACAGGGATCCAGATGGCAGATACACTGAACCAATACATCGTCATAAGCGCCCCTACTCCGGCACCAGAGGTTATACCGATGACGGACGGGTCGGCGAGTGGATTTCTCAGCACCCCTTGAAAAATGAGTCCGCTCAATGCAAGGACTGCTCCACTGAACAAGGCCACGAGGGCCCGCGGCAGCCTCAAGTTCACGATCATGTCCTGCATAAACGTGCTGCCTTCCCCAAAGAAAGCCTGAAAACCGACGAGCGGCTCAAATCCGTAGTTCCCTGATACGAGACTGACACCGACAGTCACCAGGATAATGGCTGCCAGAACGGGAAGCACTTTTCCAAGAGGCATGCTGATCGAGTTCCGGCCGGCCATCACCGCTCCGCTGTCCTGAGAGTTGCTGCGCTTCATCCGCAGGACAAGCCAGATGAGCCATGGCGAACCGACAAGCGCCGTGATCGCCCCAACAGGAAGCTCAGAAAAAGAGGGATCGATGATACGGGCGAGAACATCTGCAAGCAGCAGCACATTTCCTCCCCACAAAAAGGAGCCGAGAATAAGCAGCAGATGTGACCTGTAGCCGATCAGCTTCATTAAATGGGGGGCGATCAGACCGACAAATCCAATCGGCCCGACAATGCTGACGGTCACACTCGTCAGCAGCACCGCAGCCAGGATGGTGATGAGCTTCACGTTTCTCACATTCTGCCCTAACGCCGTCGCCACGTCATCTCCGAGAGTCAGTGTGTCTAATTTCCCTGAAAAAGCGAGAACAATCAGCACACACACGGCTATAAGCGGAAGCGAAAAGACCACTCCGCCCCAGTCGTTCTGAACGAGAGTCCCTGATCCCCACAAGAAGAGACCACGCGTTTCATTCTCATAAAAGATTTGAAGGACCGATGTCAGGGAGGAAAACAAGAAGGTGACAATCATCCCCGCCAGTACCATACGCACCGGAGTCGCATCTCCACCTCCGGATAGAACGTAGACAAAACCGAATGTCAATATCCCGCCCAGAAAGGCCGTGAGAATGCCATTACCGACCAATGCAGCCGGCAGAAAAATCGTTGTGACGACTACAGCAAAGTACGTACCGGAGTGGATGCCGAGCGTACTTGATGAAGAAAGCGGATTTTTCGTGACCGTCTGCAGGATGACACCGGATACAGCAAGAGCTCCACCGGCAAGAATCCCCATAACGGCCCGGGGTAATCGAAGCGTCCTTACCGTATGGTGCTCCAACGTATTTTCCGGGCGGAAAAGTGCATCCATCACCGTCGCAAACGGAAGATCCACGTTTCCTTGATTGATATGTATAAAAGTTAAAAGACACAACAATGCGGCTCCACCCCCGAAGGTGGAGACCGCCATTATTGTGTTCTTCATCGTTGTGTTCATGTGCACACACTCACTTTATTCTTCTTCCAGTGCCGCATTCACGACCTGTTCAGCCAGCACTTCCGCAGACAGCGGTCCACCGAATGTCCAGGCATCCCCCGGCATTTGATAGGTGCGGTCTTCTTTTACGAAGGCCAGTTCTTCCCATACCGGGTTGCCGGCCAGCTGGTTTTCGAAGATGTTGTCTTCTTCCTGCACGATGTAGAAGAAGTTCGTGTCCTGATAGTTCTGCAGGGTTTCCACCGTTGTTTCCGTGTACCCGTACACTTCCAGTTCTTCTGATTCATGATCATTCGTCATGCCCATATTGTTCATCACTTGGGCGGCCATGGAATTGTCTGTAAACAAACGCAGTGTCGGCGTATCCTGCAGGGTGAAGGACTGGCTGAGCACGTAGTTCATGCCCTCTTTACCAGCTTCTTCTAAACGGGACTGCTGCTCGGAGAACGTATCCTCCATATTAGTGAGGACTTCTTCAGCCTTATCCTGTTTACCAACGATTTCTGCAACCGTATTGAATTCTTCCTTCATGTTGGCAAATTGATCCTGAGCCGCTTCCTCAGAATAAGGAGCGAACATGACCGTTGGAGCGATTTTCTCAAGTTCTTCTTTAATCGCTTCGTGACGGAACTGGACACCGATGATCAAATCAGGCTCCAAACGGGAAATCGCTTCCAGATTCGGCTCCTGACGTGTCCCTACATTCTCAACAGAGTCGCTGAATGGAATCCCGACGTTCACCCAGTCCCCGTAGGCGTCCAGTTCAGCAACACCAACAGGTTCCATGCCAAGCGCCTGTAGATCCTCTGCATAGGTCCACTCTAATACGACCACTTTCTCAGGAGTGCCTTCAATCGTCTTTTCTCCTGAAGCGTCCTCAATCGTTACAGAGCGGCTCTCATCAGAAGAGGATTCTTCTGTGCTTTCCTCTCCGGAGGACTCCTCCGCTGATTCTTCCTCTCCTCCGCCGCAGGCAGCCAGCAGAACGAGGCCGAGTATAAGTGCAAACAGCCAAAATTTCTTCATATGTAGCATCCTCTCTTTTATTCAATTCGGAATCCATCATCCAGTTCTCTTTATACCCTTAAATCAACTAAATGATAAAGATTCTCAATCTCATTACATTTCATATGCTACCCCACTCCCCCGCACCTGTCAATGCCGGTTGTTGGAATTTTTCAGACTCTTGGGTTCTATACCTCCTTTCCTTCGACAAAAACTTCTCAGCTATCCACCCAGTCATATCCCACCAATCTTTTCCTTGTTTCTTTCTTCACTGCTGCATGTAGTTGTTTGACGAGTCCTCCATAAAAATAAGGGAATAATCCTTTTTTCACCCATCCATGCTTCCAGGCGAAAACCGCCTGCTTAAATGTTAATACAACTTCTGATATGTAATCCATCACCTCGACGTCCAACCGGCGGCACGCACGTTCAACCGTACGCCAGACTTTAAGAACATCAGACGGAGATAGAAAAGGGCGCGCGGCTTCAATAAATGGAATGGCAATGAACGATGGCAGGTGGGAATGATCGAGGGGGTCAACCTTACTAAAAGAAGCTTTTCTCAGGTTCGTCTCTGTTTCCTGAAGGGTTTTGGAGGGATGGGACTTAGAGCCGCTTGACTCAGTAGAGGGTAGAGGGGTGTCACGAAGGGGATCATCAGGGGTGTCATCGGAAGGTAAAAAAACATCCGGCTGTGGAAGAAATACGATCAAATTCACTCCCTGCCGGCCGTTCGGCTTCTTTGTTTTCACTCTCTCTATCAGGCCTTCTTTTTCGAGAGTACGGAGAACGCGGACGACCGTGCTTTCACTACAGGAGACGGCCGAAACGATGGTCGACCGTTTCGGGAAAGCGACGCCTGGAAATTTGACAGCGTGCCGCCATACATAGCGGAGGACTTCCATCGTTCCTTCCGATAAAAAGGCTTTTCGCTGGTATAAGTAACTCCGTACATGCCGGTCGAGCTCCTGCTTTGTCTGGAAACGCTGCTGTTCCTTTATGTTTATCCCAATCATTTGTTCCGCCTCCCAAAAAATCCGGTATACACGATAATCGAAACCAGGATGGGAGTTGGTGTCTATCTTTTTGAAATTTCCACAAAAAAATGGAGAAAACCTTAAGATTTCCTCCGTCCATCTTTCTGATCGAGAAGGTGCTGGATCGTAAACTGTTCCAACTCTTCCTGAAAGCGTGCTTCTGCATGACTGATCATCTGAGCAATGAAATACTCGACGCCTGTCGACGGCACGGTGTAAAACGGTGTGATCCGGTTATCTCCCAGCGCTTGATAGACTTCCTTCACTGTAATTTCACCGGGAGACTTGGCCATTTGATAACCTCCATATCTTCCACCCTGTGCTGTTACATAACCTGCATGGGACAACGCCGCCCCTGCAAGAGAAACGGATTACAGCCGCCTGCCTTATACGTATACCTGCGTCGGTCAGCTCGATCCATTCCGAAGTGAGACGATGGCCTATGTGACAAAGCTCGCCGAAGCTGGTGTAGATGTAGAATTCCACCTGTTCCCAGGAGCCTATCACGGTTTTGAAGGAGTTAACCCGGATGCAGATCTGGCCGTCCGGGCGAAAGACGAATATATCCAAGCCTTGAAAAAAGGGTTAAACGCACAGACCCGAGTCCAAACGTAAAGGACCGCCCCTGTACCGGGGCGGTCTTTTTATGGTTTAAAAAATGCGAGACAGCCTCCACTGCTGACCATGGATCGTGTAGTACAAACCAGTGAACATAAGCAGGTAAACGGAAATAGACAGCATAAGCCGAACTTTCTTTGACGCTGCTCCTTCTGATACGTTATACTGGAAAAACTCTTGAAGCTTCGGTACTAATCTTTAAGAGTTCAGGAGTGAATACACATGATGAAAACGAAAGTCGGACAGTTGGTTAAAGATCGCTGCACAAGCTGCTTCCATCACCAGCTGAAAGTTATTAAAGTCGTACAGAAAAACTTTGACGAAAAAGTAACCTACGTCGTCTGGACACAATGTCCGGAATGCGGAAACAACGACCATTCCCTAATGCCTGCAGAAAGCTGAGGATAAGGGATAACAATAAACCGGGAC
Organism: Halobacillus sp. ABD4_316; assembly: GCF_056161385.1. Taxonomy (NCBI): domain Bacteria; kingdom Bacillati; phylum Bacillota; class Bacilli; order Caryophanales; family Bacillaceae; genus Halobacillus; species Halobacillus sp. ABD4_316. The sequence continues at coordinate 93,940 of NZ_JBSWZA010000005.1, read as the reverse complement.
TGTCCTCAGTCCCGGTTCTTTTTTATTCGACCGAACAGGTTAAAAGCTGATTCCCTTCCGGATCGTAAAAGTGACATCCATAGATGGAACCTCCGAAGGACTCCACTTCATCGACTTTGACTCCTTTTGCTTTTAACTCCCGGTACGTCTCTTCAATATTTTCCGTTTCCAGAAAAAAAGGAGCATAAGGCAGCGGCCGTATTGCGTCTGTCTGTGCCTGGAGCAGGACAAGGCCGATTCCTTCCAAATCAAACGTCAAGTACCCATCTCCTTCTTCCTGAATGTCAAAAGGCAGCACACGTTTATACCATTCCTTCGTCCGATCAAAATATACCAGATGAATAAAGCATGTATGGATACGATGTTTCATTGGTCTCCCCCTTTATTATTTACGGCTTACGGCGGAAGGCTTCCCATTCCGAGCGGAGCATCCCCATTTTCACTGCATCGTAATATTCTCCATCAACGAGACGGGCCTGTCTCACTCTGGCTTCCTCAATCATCCCGGTTTTCTCAGCCACCCGGATCATCCGTGTGTTCCCCGACCATGTCGACATGCCGAGGCGGTGGATGGATGTATTTTCAAAGATGTATTCGATCCACTTCTCATAGGCGAAGGAACCGTACCCTCCGTTCCAATACCGCGAGTCAAAGATAACGATACCTGTCTCCAGCCAGCCGGACTGGCGGTCCAGCCAGTAGGACCCCACATAGCCGATGACGTGGTCGTCCATTCTTAGAACGAGGCCGTCCGGTATTCCTGGAGCAAGCTCTTTCTGCCAGAGCACTTCATATTCATCCAGGTTCATTTTCTTCTCCTCTATATAGGGAGCATTCCATTCCTTCGCTTCCTGCCGCTCCTCAATGAATGACCAGTAGTATAAGTCAGCTATATCTTGTTTCGTTGCTTTAGCGAGATACAGGGTTTCTTCGTTTGTCTGTGTCAAAAAATTACGCTTCCTTTCCATGTCCGTACCAGTGTTTTACTTAGGATTGTCTTCTTCCTTATTATTTCAAACTAAACCGTATTGTTCAATAAAAGATCTGTCAAGTTCATGTCCTTGTCGAATTCTGGCAGATAAAATAGATACCCTTTTCTTATCTATTCCTATATAATCCTCTTAGTGTTAAGAAATGGAAGGTGAAGCCTGGAACGATGGACCTTGAGTGACCTGTACAAAAAGCACGAATAAAATGGGGCAGAGGAGAAACGAACGAATTGAAAAAAACATGGGGATTGACAGCAGCACTATTACTTGCAGCCACGCTATTCGCACCTTCCGCAGAGGCAGCGGTGGATACATCGAAAAAGGGGACGGAGGTTGAAAAACCGAACCTTAATGAAATCCGGCTTCTGGGTACAAATGATGAGGATTGGGGTTTTATCGAAGAAAAGGAACCCAATAATACCTTTACCCAGGCCAATAAGATCTCCACAGATGATCTTGTCACCGGGACATTCACAAACAAAGACAAAGACCTTTATAAGCTGACCATTGACGGCGATGAAGAAGTAAACATCGGCCTTTCTATTCATACAGAGGAAAAAACAAAGATGGACTTGAACATCACTGTTTACGATGAAAAACAAAAGAAAATGGACGCTTTCGATGAATGGACGGATGAATTCGGATACTTCGGAGATTATTACCTGCAGCCAGGCACCTATTATCTGGAGGCTTCCGACCTGAAAAATGTGAACAGCGGGGACATGTATTGCCTTTACTCTTACGTGTATGAAGAAGAGCCTTACATCGATCGCATTTCCGGAAAGGACCGATATGAAACCTCTGCGTTCATCGCAGCCCGAAGCAGCGGCGGCTACCCGGTCGAACACGTTATCCTTGCGACTGGACAGAATTTCCCGGACGCTTTGGCCGGATCGCCTCTGGCTTCCATGTATGCGGCTCCGATTCTGTTAACAAAGCAGAACAGCCTTCCTGACATTACGAAATCCACGCTCCAATTACTGAATACGAAATCTGTGACCATTCTTGGAGGAACGGGAGCGGTTTCTAAACAAGTAGAAAAATCCTTGAAGCAGCTTGGTATGGACGTCGACCGTATCGCGGGTAAAGACCGGTATGCGACAGCGGCGGCTATCGCTGATGAACTTCCTCCAACAGATGAAGTCATTGTTGCCTATGGACGCAACTTCCCGGATGCTTTAGCCATGGGTCCTGTCGCTTCCATGTACATGATGCCGATTCTATTAACGGAAAAAGACCGTCTTCCGAAGGCGACGGCTGAGGCGCTGAAGTCTTATGACACTTCTTTTGTCGTCGGTGGCACAGGTGCAGTCGGTTCAAACGTGTTCAAGCAGCTTCCTGATCCAGATCGTATATCCGGTAAAAACCGCTACGATACTTCCGTCGCCATTGCTGACTATTTTGACCTTGATCCGTTCCAAGTGACGATCGCTACAGGGGACCACTTCGCTGATGCGTTATCGGGCTCTGTCCTTTCTTATGGCACTCCTCTTCTGCTTACTCCAAAAACGAAGCTGGATCCCACCGTCAAAGCTTATGTGAAGCAGAATGATACATTGATGTTCACCATTCTCGGGGGTACAGGTGCTGTCAGTGCACATGTGGAAGACGATATTTGGGATCTGTTTGACTAAAATCTTTTCGGTGGATGCCACCGGATAACAAGGCTGCCGTGGATATCCCCGGCGGCTTTTCTGCTTTTTGTCACGGATTCTCCATGTATAAATCCTCCCCAACCGCCGTATAATAAGGGCGCAAGCCTTTTTTTGAAATAAATTCGAACATTTTGTGTCCAAAATGAGAACTTTCTGTTACAATATAAATATAAAGAAAACGTTTTCAACATCTACAGAATGAAAAGGAGATGAATATCGTGGGTGTATTAGTCATGTTCCTTCTATTGTCTACCGTTACGCCATTTTTATTCTTACAGTTGAAAAAGCCGGCTCTTGCAGTTGCCCAATCCGTCCTGCTCGTCGGGATGTGGGTGTACTACTTCCAAATCATCCTATACACGGCTCCCGCAGCCTTTTCCGTTACGTGGTCCATGTTTTACGCGGGTCTGATCGGATCACAAATCGCCTGGATCCTGTTCATCATTGCTACGGTTGAACAAAGCCCCGGATATCAGGCAAATCTCGCCAAAGAAAAAGACACGCTCCCTTCCTGATACGTCAGGAAGAGGCGTGTCTTTTTTTTAATGCCCGGGCTGGAGTTTCACAAGCTGAATCATCGCCTGTGTAAACGCCAGTCCGGTCAGAATCATAAATACATACGTGGGCTGGTAAGAGGAATACAAGACCGCTGTCAGCGAAAATGCTGTTAATGCAATACATAGGATAAACCCAACCAGGTCCTTCCAGGGCCAATGGCTGACCCTGGCTTCTTCCTGATTGATCTCATCTCTCTTTTCCATTCCTTCTCACCCCCGTATGTGTATTTTAGTGACCGCTGTGGTCTCCTTCACTATCATCCATCTCCATGTGTTCTTCGTGCTCTCCCCCGTGATCGCCATGATCGCCGTGGTCAAACCCGAATGACATCGTAAAGAGGGAGCCGGCTACAAGGATAGCCGCAAGAGCGAATCCGTGGAACATCATGTTCCATGGAACCGCCCCACCGCCGCTTTCCTTTTCAGTCATGTGCATGAACATGAACAACTGGACGCCCGCCTGTAGTAACGCGAGAACCATGATGAACACGATCACCCAAGTGACAGGCAGGTCGGATTGAATGACCGCCCAGGCAGCAAGCAGTGTCATAATGAGGGACAATGCAAAACCGATAACGTGATTCATAGGTACTTTCTTATCTGTTTTTGCCATCTTAGATCACCATCCCTATGAGGTATACGCATGTGAAAATGAAGATCCAGATAACATCAAGGAAGTGCCAGTAAAGACTGATGATAAAGAATTTGCGGCTCGTTACATTCGTCAGACCGCGTCTTGCAATCTGTATGAGCAGCAGGATGGCCCAGCCGGTACCAAGCGTTACGTGAAGCCCGTGTGTTCCGGCAAGGACGAAGAATCCAGACCAGTAAGCACTGGACGTTAAGCTGGCTCCTTCATGCACATAGTGTACAAACTCGTATATTTCAAAGCCGAGGAATCCAAAGCCAAGTGCGAGTGTGACGATCATCCACGTCATCAGGCCTTTGACATTCCCTCTGCGCATCTGGTGAATGGCCAGACCGCAGGTAAAACTACTCGTTAGAAGCAGGAAGGTCATGACAAGGACAATGCCCGGCTCAAATAGTTCCATGGGTGTCGGCGCATCACCTGTACGGCCGAACAACACGGCATACGTCGCAAAAAGTGTCGCAAACAGGACAACTTCTGCGGCAAGGAATATCCAGAAGCCAAGAATGGTCATGCGTCCTTCCTGAGTCCGGTATTCCAATGGTCCGGTTTTCAGTTCTTCAGCAGCCATATCATAACCCCCTTGCTTTTCGCTCAATGCGTTTGATTTCTTCTACAGATACGTAATAGCCGTCATCATAGTCGAAGGAGCGGAGAATCATAACAGCGACTCCACCGATCAGACCAAAGATGGCTACTGGCATCCATTCGAATACAAGACCAAAGCTTGCAAGTCCGAGGAACGCCATCATAATGATCGGCGTTGCTTTGTAGCTCGGCATGTGAATCGGCTTCAGCTGTGATTCGTCAAATGTTGTCTTACCTTCTTCTTTCATGCGTACGTAAGGATCGATTTCATCCACGTAAGGCACGGTAGCGAAGTTGTAGAATGGTACCGGCGTCGTTGTCGCCCATTCGAGCGTACGGCCGTTCCCGTTCCAGGAATCTCCTGTTTTTTCGCGTTCCGCATGACGGAAGCTGTAGTAAACGTTGTAGACAAAGACGATGAACCCAAGTCCCATTCCGAATGCTCCGACGGTGGAAATGACGTTCAATGGCAGCCACTCGACGACGTTCGTAATGAACAGGCGGCGCGGCATTCCGTCAAGACCAAGGAAGTACTGCGGGAAGAAGCAGACGTGGAACCCGAAGAAGAAGATCCAGAATGCCCATTTTCCAAGTCGTTCGTTCATCTTGTGACCGAACATCTTCGGATACCAGAATACAAGACCCGCGAAGCAGGCAAAGACTGTACCCGCGATCAGTACATAGTGGAAGTGCGCCACAAGGAAGTACGAGTTATGGAACTGATAGTCCGCTGCGGCCATTCCGAGCATAACCCCTGTAACCCCGCCGAGAATGAAACTCGGAATAAAGGCCAGAGACCAAAGCATCGGAACCGTAAACTCGATTTTCGATTTATACAGCGTCGCAAGCCAGTTAAAGATTTTAACCCCTGTCGGCACTGCGATCAGCATCGTAGATACAGAGAATACAGAGTTAACAAAGGCTCCGGCTCCCATTGTAAAGAAGTGGTGCACCCATACAAGGAAACTTAACAGAGCAATGATGATCATCGACCAGACCATCGCGTGATAACCGAACAAACGCTTCTTCGCGAATGTGGCAATGATTTCTGAGAAGATACCGAAAGCCGGAAGGATAACGATATAAACCTCAGGGTGGCCCCACATCCAGAACAAGTTGGCCCACATCATCGGAAGTCCTTCCGCTGTCAGCGTGAAGAAGTGAGCTCCGAAGATACGATCGATCGTAAGAAGTGCAAGCGCAACGGTCAGGATCGGAAACGCAAATACGATAATGAAACATGTGACAAGAGTGGACCATGTAAAGATCGGCATATGGAACAGCTTCATTCCAGGAGCACGCATCTTAAGGATGGTTACCATCAAGTTAATTCCCGTTGCCAGTGTACCAATACCGGATAGCTGTAGTCCCATCAGGTAGAAGTTCTGACCCGGTCCCGGGCTTAATGCCGCACCGGAAAGTGGTGTGTAGCTTGTCCAACCGGCATCTGGTGATCCACCGATGACGAAGGAAATGTTAAAGAGCATCGCTCCAATGAAGAAGGACCAGAAACTCATGGCGTTCAACCAAGGAAACGCGAAGTCACGGGCTCCGATCTGCAATGGAACAACAATGTTCATCAAACCGATCAGGAACGGCATCGCCATGAAAATGATCATGACCGTTCCGTGCGTTGTGAAAATTTCGTTATAGTGCTGGGAATCGAGGAATCCCAAGTCTGGAAAAGCGAGCTGGACACGCATCATCAGGGCGTCCATACCGCCGCGGAATAACATCAGCAATGCACTGAGAATGTACATGACACCGATTTTTTTGTGGTCAACGGTCGTCAGCCATTCACGCCAGAGCCAGCCCCACTTCTTAAAGTAAGTTAATAGGACAGGAATGGCGATGGATACAAGCGCTATGGAGACCATGGCGGCATATATAATCGGCTCACCGGTGACTAATATATCTGTAATGCCCATGTTTTCACCTGCTTTCTTAACGTTCTATTGAAATTCTTCCTGTTTTTCAATTTCATCCAGGTGCAGTTTCTCTTTAAAGAGTTCTGCATAGTTTTCGGCTACAAAGCCCATTCCCTCATGAGTACCATGATCATAGTACTCCAGGTGAGTGGATGAATAAGCATCTTTTTCCGTCAAGCCCGGCTTCAGAAGCTCCTCATACTGTTCTTTGGACAGCTCAGGGGCTTCATTCTGGATGCCACTGACCCAGGTATTAAAGTCTTCTTCAGGTTCTGCGTGGACTTTGAACGTCTGAGCAGCGAACCCTTCGCCGTTGAAGTTGGAGTTACGTCCGTCATAGACGCCTTCTTCGTCAGCTTCCAGATAAAGAATGTTCATCATGCCCGCCATGTTGTATTTCTGCCCGCCTAGAGCAGGAATCCACAAGGCTGTCATGGAATCCGCGGATGTCAAATGGAATTCGATCGGACGATCCACTGGAATGTGCAGATAGTTGACTGTCTCAATGTCTTCTTCAGGGTAGCTGAAGAACCATTTCCAGTCGGCTGTGGTTGCATGAATGACAAGCGGCTCTTTAGCCTCTTCCCCTTCTGCAGGCTCTGCAGGTTTCTCCAGGTCAAACAATGTTGTCACTGTCGGAATCGACAGTAGAATAACGATGATTAACGGAATGACAGTCCAGATAATCTCAATCGTGGTATTGCCGTGCAGATTCGGAGCATAATCGCTTTCTTTACGTCCGGGACGATTCTCACGATATTTAATGACCATGAACGCAAAAAGAGCGAATACGACAACGATGATGCCTAACATAAACCAAAGAGAATATTTAATCAGTTCATATTGACTTTCTGCTGCAGGCCCCTTGGGATCGAGCACTGTCATCTCAAGCTGCCCACACCCACTAAGGAACAAAATCAATCCAAGTGGAAGCAGCCCTAACCATCTTTTGCGAAGATGCTTAGCTTTCATTAGTTTTCACCCTCCTATCAACCAACCTATATAAGTATGAAACTAAGAATCTATATTGTTCTTATAGATCATAACGCTTGATAAATTATATCAGAAATTACAAAAATGCAAACAACCGTTCACGATTTTGTCAAAGAAGAGTCAAGACATTGTTAATAAATCGACACAAGTTATACGCTTTCAAGGAAATAAAAGGAATTACTAGTCATATTTACATACAAAAAACCTGCATCCCCCTTGAAGAGAAGCAGATTTTGTAAACTGCTGTTAAAGATGTGCCGACTCACTTGGACAGGGGTCCGTCATGATGTATAGAGTAATCAGCAGAAACCGTTCATGATGCCTCCTTTCCTCTAAGTGCTGAACTTGCCCATTAACGGTCTGGGAATCTATTGCCTTTCTGTCTGCTTCTCAAACTCCTGAACATGTCCTTAAAGCAACTTTGCATCCTTCTACCTATCATCTAATCACATCTTTCGACAATTCTCTACTATTTATCGGCAGCCCACGTATCTGAATCGGTTTTAGGAGTCATAAAAAAAAGCCTCCTCACCGGAAGCCGTTTCCCTCACTCATTTTGCAGATTCCTTCATTTGTATGGCCACAGACGACTGCACCGCACTCTCTCCTCTATGAGGATCCTGCGTATCCAGAACGTGTCCCTCATGTACAGCGGCCTCTGCCCCGCCATTAAAGATGGTAAAATATGAAGCTGTCACCGCTCCTGCGAGTTCATCCCTTTTTCCTTTTTTCACGAACGACACCGTATAATCTGTTCCTTGAGGAGACGTGACTTCCGCTTTTCCACCGATTGTATTATGAAGGGATAATTGGGCGGAAATCCGTACGACTGCATAGTTTCCCCTTTCTTCTTTCATACCGAAGATGCTGTACGCGTGATTAGCTGAACGTGTGACCCACAATTTTTCACCGACCGTCGTCACAATGGATTCCACATCACTTCCAGGGTGTTCATCAAGAAAATGTTCAACCGCTTCTTTCTCAGACGAAAAAGACTTTTCTTTCCCCTCCTGGACGTGCTCCCCTTTGCTGCATCCTGCTGAAATACTGAAGAGCAGAACGAGGAGCATGATCGTAGACACCTGTTTCAATCCGCTCTCCTCCTTGCCATGTTTATGACTCATTTTATCATATATGGGTGAAATTCCCTGTATAACAAAAGAAAAAGCCGGACCACTTAAGGTTCCGGCTTTCTACGCTTATTTATCTTCCGGCAGCAGGACGATTTTTCCGAGCTTTCCAGCTTCCTTAAAGAATTGCTGGGCTTCCTTCGCCTCTGTAAGCGGGAAGGTGCGCTCGATCACGGGTTTTAATTTACCTTCCGATATCGCTTTCAGCATCTTCTTGAATTCCTCTCTTGTTCCGAGCACAGAGCCATACATTGTAATGTGTTTCAAATAAAGCGTACGGAAATCGAGCTCTGTCTTTTGACCGCCTGCAGAACCGGATGTGCAAAAGCGTCCGCCTTTTTTCAACACTTGGAGCGAAGTCGAGAATAAGGCATCTCCGACCACATCAAGAACAGCATCGATCGGACCGCCGGCGGCTTCAAGGATATCCTCATCAAGGTTAGCAGATTTATAGGAAACGACATGAGAAGCACCCAGTTCTTTCAATTGGTCTGCTTTATCAAGGTTTCCCACAACAGCGATCACCTCTGCTCCAAATACCTGGGAAGCAATCTGGACATTCAAAGATCCAACGCCGCCATTGGCTCCCGTCACCATCACTTTTTCACCGGGCTTGATTTGAATCTGTTCAACCATATGCCAAGCCGTTAATCCACTGACGGAGAAGACCGCACTCTCCGTGAAATCCTCCAACGGCATCGGCATACAAAGTTCAGCCGGCCAGGCGACATACTCCGCATATCCCCCGTCATATTCAGAGCCGATAAAGGACATATCCTCTGAGATGTGCTCCAGTCCTTCTTTTCCGCTGGATGTAAACGGGAATAATACGACATTCTCTCCTTCAAGGGAAGCTTCCACCCCATCTCCCGTTTTTACGACCGTACCCGTAATGTCCGATCCTGGAGTCCTCGGGAACTGAACACCTTCCGGGCGCCAGCCGGATTGGCTGCCCTGTCCGTATGCCCCTTCCCTCATCCAGATTTCCGTATTGTTAATGGCACACGCTTTCACCTTTATAAGAACTTCACCAGATTTCGGTTCTGGAACAGGCACCTCTTTTTCTTCAAGCATTTCGATACCACCATAACCTGTGACCTGCATGGCTTTCATCTATGAATGACCTCCTTCAACTCTTTTGTTCTCTATGTACAGGATAAGCAATCTGAAAAAAATTATCCAGTTAAACCGTTCGGTATACATAAATAAGAGCAGGAAGAACTATAAAATTCCCTGCTCTATCCATTGCCACTTATATTTCAGACCGTACAGGCGGACCATACTCTTTCAGTGATCCATTTCGCAGATCATTCGTATAGCTGGACAACATTTCGTCTATCATCAACAATTCCTCCCGGGAAAGCTGGAAGTCATCCACCTCTTCTACTCTTTCCAGCTGGGAGGGTTTCCGCGCTCCCCACAAGACTACATCGGCACCAGGCTTATGATCCAGCAGCCAGCGGACCGCTAATGCAATGAGGCTGTGCCCGCGTTTGGATGCAAATGCCCCTAAGGACTCTACAGCTTCAATCAGCTTTGGAAAACGGTCCCCTTGAAAGAGCTCAATATGACTCCTTAGGTCACTTCGCGGAAAAGAAGCATTTTCGCCAAACTTTCCTGTCAACATTCCATGAGCAAGCGATCCCCAGGAAAGGGTGGCAATTTCATGATTGTGACTGTATTCGAACCAGTCGATAAGATAGCGCTGCAGCAGATTCAAATGCATCTGGGCGGTATGGATGGGAGCGTAATTCTGCCACTCGTCCATCTGCTCCGGACTGAAATTGCTCACACCAATCGCTCTGATCAAGCCGGATTCATAAAACGACCGCATCTTTTCCGCTGTTTCCTTGATAGGAAAATCCGGATCCGGCCAGTGGACCTGATAGATATCAAGATAATCCGTCTGCAGCCGCTTCATGCTGTTTTCAAGTTCCTGCTCCAGTTGATCCGGACGGCTGTCCCGCCAGCTGCCTTCCCTCGTCCAATCCACCCCGCCTTTTGTAGCAAGGACCAGTTCATCTCTCGGAACGTGTGAACAGGCGATGGCTTTTCCTACAAGCTCTTCCGCCAACCCTTTCCCATAAGCCGGTGCCGTATCTATCGTCGTAATGCCCTTACTCAAAGCGGCCTGGATCGTCTGGATGGATTCGTCCTCGTTCGTACCGCCCCATCCGGTGCCGCCGATGGCCCATGTTCCAAGAGCGATGCGGGTAGCTTCCACTTCACTGCGGCCAAGCTTCACTTTTTTCATAAGTGAGCCCCCTTCCTTTTTATGGGAACCATTAACCCATCTCTCTCTTTTCCAAACATGGAAACTCTTAGAAAACAAAAAACTTCTAACCCTGTCAGAAGTTTTTTTCAAAAGTATCATTGTATTCATGGTCACATTCCGCTCATACGAGAATGTATGCTGCGGATACGGACTCAGACTACTTTTTCCAGGAATAACACGGAGTATCTCTCCAAATGGAAACTCTTCGTCTCTTCGTCTCATCAGCAGCTTTACGCGTTAATTTTTAAGTTTTCCAGTGTCAGAAAATAGTTAAGAACAAATTGACGGACTTCCCATTCAGGAATTGTATTTCTTCCGTCTGTAAATCCGCCTTCTTCGTAGGAAAAGTTTCCAAATGACAGGCGTTCGCCGGAAATCAGCTCGAGCATTACTTGATTCGTTTTCTCCATATACTGCATCACCATCACCCTTTCTACTAGAAGGTTAGACAGAATGATAGCTTTTTATACATGGACAACCCTATGAATCAATCATGGAGCTTTTCTTCTGCAAGAACGACTCCGTCTTCATCCACGTACGCATACTCCCCCGGATGCCAGACGACGTTCCCAAAAGTTAATGGAATATTCTCCTCTCCCTTGCCTTCCTTTTTACTTTTCAACGGAAAAGTTCCGAGAGCAAGAACGCCGACATCTGTGTCTGCCACTTCGAGAGAATCCCTTATGTACCCGTGAATAATGACACCAGCAAGGTTCCTCTTCTCAGCGATAGCGGCTAGATTCCCTCCCATAAGGGCGCAGTTCTGCGAGCCCATGCCGTCGACGACCAATACATTTCCTGAAGGGATGGTTTCAAGCGCCTTTCTCACGAGCACATTGTCATCCTTCACCTGAACTGTGGAAATTGGGCCATGAAAGCTTTTCTTCCTGCCAAAGCTTTTTAATCCGGGGGAGGCTATGCGAAGCTTGTCCGGATAGTCATCACATAAATCTGCTGTCTTCACTTCCATTGATCTTCCTCCTTCAAAGGGAAAGTATAGAAAACGCCTATACAAACCATTCGCCTCTCCACCTCTATTATCCTTCTCTACCCAGGGGGGCAGGGAGGATAACAATGGATGAGCCTATAATTTTGCAAGAGAAAAATCAGGGCCTTATTTAATAAATAATCCTTTTTCTTAAACGCCTCATTTGGATGAAGTCACGAGGGAATCGATAAGGGGCACGTGATCAGCCATCCGGGCTGTTCCACTGGATGATCATTCCTATTTAGACCATCAAAAAAAGCAGGCACGGAAATTCCATGCCTGCTTTTCTACGATATTAATAGAGTTTACCAAGAGCTTCTTTATCGAACGGCTTCAGTTCATCGGAACGACCTTCTTCCACCTTCTTCACCCATGCCGGGTCATGAAGCAGGGAACGGCCGATCGCTACAAGATCGAATTCATCGTTCTTCAGTTTCTCCATCAATCCATCAAGGCTTGAAGTCTCTGTGCTGGTGAAGGATGTGAACACACCATCAAGTCCGACAGAACCGACGGAAATGACCGGTTTGCCTGTGATTTTCTTCGTCCATCCAGCAAGGTTCAAGTCAGAGCCTTCAAATTCCGGCTCCCAGAAACGGCGGGTGGAGCAGTGGAAAATATCCACACCGGCGTCGACAAGCGGGTTCAGGAACTGCTCCAGCTCCTCCGGTGTTTCTACAAGTTTCGCTTGGAAATCATTCATCTTCCATTGGGAGAAGCGGAAAATGATCGGGAAATCCGGACCGACTTCACGTCGGCAGGCTTCTACGATTTCCACCGCGAACTGGGTGCGTCCCACAAGATCTCCACCGAAGCGGTCTGAACGCTTATTGGTCTGTTCCCAGAAAAACTGGTCAATTAAATAGCCGTGGGCGCCGTGGATTTCAATCGCATCAAAGCCGATACGTTTCGCATGGCCGGCAGCGGCCGCATAGGCTTCTACAAGATCTTCCACTTCTTCCGTTGTGAGGGGTTCGTTGATTTTCTCCCCATCCAGATTCAGACCGGACGGGCCGACAGCAGCGGCTTCCGGATTCGGAAGGTCGCCTTCATTACGGGTCATGCCCACATGCCAGAGCTGCGGGGCGATTTTACCGCCGGCTTCGTGCACTTCCTTCACGACATTTTCCCAGCCTTCCAGCGCTTCTTCGCCGTAGAAAAGAGGAATGTTTTCTCCGGATACAGAGGCCGGATGACCGATCCCTGTACCTTCTGTGACAATCAAACCGACATGGTTTTCCGCACGACGGCGGTAATAGGCGGCGACTTCCTCATTCGGTACACCACCCGGGGAAAACCCGCGTGTCATTGGCGCCATTACGGTCCGGTTTGCAAGTTCAAGCTGATCACTATTGAATTTTTCGAATAATGGTTGGACAGATGTTGGAACATTGTTTGTCATTATCTTTCCTCCTCCTTTTTCTCTGCTAGTTATTATTGCAGAGGAAAAGGACAAACAAAAGCGATACGTTTTGAGACCGGTAAACATGAGCCGATGGACTCACCTTATTCCTTCATAAACCAATGGGACGACCTCCGCTGAAACAACAGCACAAAGCCCCCAATGACGAGAAGCGTCTCCATAACGTACAGCCAGAAGAAGGAAGGAGCGGAATCGAACCACGTAACGGTCTCTCCCATGCTGCTGATTAGACTGAAGGTAAACAATCCGAGATGAGTGATTCTGGCCCATTCCCTCCCTTGGTAGATCTTCCAAAGCAGAAACAGGCTGAATGATAGAAACAGAAGGAATCCCCCGATCAGCAAAGGCATGTAACCCTCTCCAAGTCCAGCTGAATCCAGCCCTGTCACTCCACGAATTATGGATAATAGGAGAGCGGTGCCTAACAGAAGAACGCCACGCACAACTCCTTTAGGTGGTTGGTTCGTTCGTTTTCGGTTTTCCACTGTATGTCCTCCTTCCACATTACAATAAAAAAAGGACCCCGATGGTACCAAGGTCCTTCACTTTTCACCCACATTCATGATGACTGTGTGGAATGGATACCGAGATGGGAAAGGGCTCCTTTCACATCCGCCATGGCCGGAATTTCCGATAAATCCATGTGCATGCGAGCGGCTTCTATGGCCATTTCGGGACGCAGTCCTGTAACAATCGTTTTGACACCGAGAAGCGAAAGCACGCGGTTGATTTTAAACAATGAATCGATGACAACACGATCGAACGTATATATTCCGGAAAAATCAATGATTAAATGATTCAGTTTCTGCATCTGCACCTTCTCAGGAATGACAGCCAGAATCTGTCCGGCTTTTTCCTGATCGATTTTCCCTGTCAGGGGAAGCACAGCTGTCTCATTCATTATCGGTACGATGGTGGCGGATAATTCGTTAATTTCCTTCACGACTGCCTGATGCTTCTCCTCGATAGCCTTTCTTTCGGTAATATCACGGATATAGGATTGAATGGCTCTGCGCTCTCCCATTTTGACAGGGTGGCAGTATAATTCGACAGGTACAGGCGTTCCGTCCATCCGGTACACTGTCTCCTCAATCACATCGGCCGGTTTCTCATAAGCCGAAAGAATCCGGTTCTGGATGGCCCCTTTGGACGTTTCCTGGAAAATATCCAGCGGACTGCTCCCCGTCACCTCTTCTTTCGTTGTTTGAAACAGCTTTTCAGCTGCCTTGTTTATGTAGATAATCTTGTAATCTGTGTGAATGATCAATGGATCGAGCGAATACTCCATCACTTCTTTGTAATCCACGTCAACGATGCTTTCAATCATGTTTCGTCCTCCTTGCAGTCAGACAGGGTCCTGTCTGTCGATCCAACCAGATGAAAATGGGAGGTCTCTATGATGCTGCTTCTTCTTTTATTCTAACATGTCCTCAGACAAGCGTCTTTCAAACAGAATCTTTTATTTTCTGAAAAATTCAGTTTATTATAAAAAGGAAGTGGAAGATAGAGGAAGACCTATACTTTGATCAAGGAGTGACGATTTATGGAATCATCCATCCCGGAAATTGTATTGAATGACGGACTGCGCCTCCCTGTTATGGGATTCGGAACATCCGGATTGAAAGGAAATGAAGGGGCTGCAGCTGTCGAGAGTGCCATTCGGACAGGTTATCGTTTGATCGACAGTGCCTACAACTATGAAAATGAAGGAACCATCGGCGAAGCGGTCAAGCGCAGCGCTGTTTCCAGAGAAGAATTATTGATAACATCCAAGCTGCCCGGGCGCTACCACGAGTATGATAAAGCGGTGGCAGCCATTCAGGAATCCTTGTATAGAGGCGGTCTTGATTACTATGACCTATACTTAATCCACTGGCCGAATCCGGAAGAAGATCGCTTTGTGGAAGCTTGGCAGGCTTTGATCGACGCGAAGAAATGGGGACTCATCCGCTCGATCGGTGTCTGTAACTTCCTTCCTGAACACTTGGAGCGTTTGAAAAATGAGACCGGCGTCCTGCCGAGCATCAACCAGATTGAACTTCATCCCTACTTTCATCAGGAAGAACAGCGACGCTTCCATGAAGAGCACAACATCGCAACGGAATCGTGGAGTCCTCTCGCCCGCGTACAGGATATTCTCAATAACGATGTGATCCAGAAAATCGCAGATGAACAGAATCGTACGGTTTCCCAGGTGATCCTACGCTGGCATTATCAAATCGGTGCGGTATCGATTCCAAAATCGGCCAATCCGGTGCGTCAGAAAGAGAACCTTTCCATTTTTGATTTTTCCCTGAGTGAAAATCAAATGAACGATATCGCCTCCCTCACCAAGGAAGATGGCCGGATCCAGAATCAGGATCCAGCCGTTTATCAGGAATTTTAATAGATTCACAGAACAAAGAAAAAGCTTAGAGGAAAACGTGCCGTTTCCCTCTAAGCTTTTTCATTTAATGCATCTTCACTTTTGCCAAATACTGATCCAGACAGTTGAACTGGGACGTCATCCCGTCAATGACCTGCATCTCCAGTAATTTCTGGAGCTCTGCTTCAGATTCAAATTCACTCTCAATGATCAGCTTCGTCTCCTTACCCTCTGGAATAAAACGCAGGTCAATATCAATCATCGGAAGCTGTTCATTCACCATGCCTTCCGCGTCTGAAAACATATCTTTATACTGAATCCTTTTCATCGGTTCGATGGACTGGAAGATTCCAAGCCCCCAGGACTGCATCCCATAAAACTCACCCATGCCTTCATCCACACACGTCATTCCATAATGCCAGACTCCGTTCGGCATAAACTCGAAGGTTTTCACTTTCGTGTCCCAGCCTTCCGGACCCCACCATTTTTCCAGACGTTCCGGTTCCGAATAGGCTTGAAAAACAAGTTCCACAGGCGCCTGAAAGACACGTTCCAAGACAAGCATATTCCCTTTGACAGTAGAGTTCATGGTCAGCCTCCATTCATAATGGTCTACCCTATTTAACTTCCCGTTCCCCTGCAGGAATTCCTGCTTGACGTTTATTGCTTTTCCATATGACACTCAAAATGCTCCAACACGATCCCGGACTTCTCCATTTCAGGCAGTCCTCCGTTATCATAGCAGTCATTCGTCTTCTCCATCACTTCTGCATGACTTTGGTATATCAATAGAAAAGCCGTCGCTGCCAAAATAATGATCGCTGAACTGATAAAGAATATTTTCTTCATTGTTTCTCCCCCTCCTTTTTTAGAAAACCTTCCAAGCCTTTACCTATCTCTTCGTTTTCAGAATTGTTATACTACATGTAAATCTATTGGAAAGGGTGGTTATTCATGAACAAACCGACGATTGGATTTATCGGTACCGGAGTGATGGGAAAAAGCATGGCCCGCAATCTGATGCAGGCCGGATACCCGCTGCAGCTTTTCACCCGCACAAAAGAAAAAGCAGTCGAACTTATCGAGGACGGTGCCCACTGGTATGAGGATATCCCTTCCCTCGCAGCAGCATCCGACATCATCATTACGATTGTCGGCTATCCCAAGGATGTCGAAGAGGTATACTTCGGGGAAGCCGGGATTCTACATAATGCTGACCCGGGTTCAACCGTCATCGATATGACGACTTCCTCTCCTGACTTAGCAAAGACGATTGCCAACAAAGCGAAGGAAAAGGATATTCACGCTTTTGACGCCCCTGTTTCCGGCGGGGATGTTGGTGCGCGTAACGGAAAGCTGACGATTATGGTCGGCGGCGGACAAGAGTCTTTTGACGAAATAAAGCCCGTGTTCGAAGCCATGGGTGAGAACATCGTCCTTCAAGGAGAAGCCGGTGCCGGTCAGCATACAAAAATGTCCAACCAGATTGCCATTGCTTCCGGGATGATGGGTGTAACAGAAGCGATCCTGTACGCTGAAAAAGCCGGGCTCGACCCGAAAACCGTTTTGAAAAGCATCGAATTCGGTGCAGCCGGCAGCTGGTCCCTTTCCAACCTCGGTCCGCGGATGATTGATGGGAACTTCGACCCCGGGTTTTACGTCAAACACTTCATTAAAGATATGCAGATTGCCATCGAGTCCGCAGAAAAACTGGACATCCCCGTTCCGGGTCTGAAGCTTGCCAAGCAGCTGTATGATCAACTGGCAGAGGCCGGTGGTGAAAATAACGGAACACAGGCGTTATACAAATACTATGAACTTATAAAAGCAGAAGCATAAAAGGAAGGCTCCGGGCCGATGGTCTGGAGCCTTTGCATATGTATCTATTCGTTTCACTTCCCTGACTCGAACAAGTAATTATAGATGGATAAAAAGAAAACCGTAAAGACAGACAACCCTATGATATCGATCCAATCCATGACCCTACCTCCCTCCAATAACTGGAATTTAATTGTATCACGAAGGAGGTCGTCTATGTATGGTCAGCAGGTACGTTTTTCACGAAAAAAAGCCCGCCTCCCGGGCGGGCTTCCTGCTTGGAAAAAACTTTTTTTCTAGCGACTCCAAAGGAACGGGCATCCATACTTGGTCATGGTAGGATCTTTCCCACGCAAGCAGCAGTAACGCAGCCTGTACTGTTCTATTGAAACGGCGAAGGATCTATGCTCACCTTTCCCTTTTATCATATAGCGTAAAGTTGTTTTCCACAGGCACCGGCACGAGGAGCGTTCGGTGGTGACGCCTGCGGCAACAGCACGAGCCGAAGATCCACTTGGTCCAATGGTTTCTTGACCAAGTTAGCTGAGGCCGTGCCCGCGGCAGGCATCCGCCGAAAAGCGGAACGTACCGTCTCAACACGACATGCGGACTACTCTAACTGGATAGGACGAACGTTTTCTACAGACTGAACGCCAGCCTCCCGGGCGGGCTTCTTCTATGCTTTTTCTGTGACAGGAAGAGCAAAAACTTTCAGGCAGCCGATGATTCCAAGCAACAGAAAAATGAGCTCATACGGGGAATAGGCCAGCATCCAGCCGAAGACCGCCGGACCGATAATCGCTCCGACATTCAAAATGACAATACAGATACTGAAACCTTGAGCTGGTATCTTCGGAAAAACTTTCGCGCTCCATATCGGCAGGTAAGCCGCATACAGCATAAAGGAAGCTCCGAACAAAGCACCGGAAATGCATACCAGAATCCAGCTCTGGAATAGATACAGGATGGCAATACTCAGCGAATAAACAAGGATGGTCACGATAAAGCTCATCCTCATGCCCAGTCTGCTGATCATGTCTCCTGCACACAAACCGGCAAGACCGGCGATTCCTGTAATCAAAAAGAAGACGGCATTGGCATTCGTGATCGAGAAGTTTTCCTGGACGAAATCTGCCGCATACGTCCAGTAGGTTGCTTCTGTTACTCCAAACAGAAAAGAAGCGATATAAAAGGGATTGGCCTCTTTTGTAAAAAGAGGACGCAGGTCCGCCATCTTAATCGGAGCCCCAATCGTCTCCGCATTTTTTTCGGGAACAGAACGCCAGGCCCATAGAAGAATGAAATAACCGAACACGGCGCCCCCGCCCCAGATGATCCGCCAATCCCCGTTCAGAAGTAAATATAAAAGGGATATGAAAATCAAGCCAACAGAAGAACCTGTACTGATAATCGCAAGTGTCCGCTCCTGCACCCTTTCTTCAACGTGCTGGGTCACACTCTTTGAAAAGGACGACCAGGTCAACCCGGGACTGAAGCCGGCCAGCAGACAGGAAGCCGCAAAAATGAGCCAGCTGTCCGTCAGCGCTGCAGTTAAAAGACCCGTGGAGGCCGCGAAGATCCCTCCCAGAATCATCGGCCGGGCTCCGAATTTTGATACAAGAAGAATCACCATAAGAGCCCCGGCCAAAAACGTAATAAACGTTAGGCTCGAAATCACTCCGAGCAATGATGCCGAAAGATCGAAGGAACTCCTGAATTCAGTGAACAATAAGCCGTAGCCATACCTGAACCAACCAAATATAATAGATAAAGCCAGTAAACCAATGATTGATATCTTAGGTATTTCCATTCGTTCTGCCATAAAACCATCCTTTGTATTCCATTTAGTTTTCTGGAATAGCATTACCCGGGTTCCACATAAATCAAACAGCTTAACTACAAAGGTTTTCATGGATAATTATCCCATCTTCAATCACGAGTTACTATTGGAATATACAAGTGATTCTCTTCTTAAAAAATTCAGCAGGAAGAAAAAGGAAGAGGGCGCTGGACCTGCCGGCAGATAACACGCCACCGCTCCTCCTACAGTCAATCAACCGTTTCATAAAAAAATGCCTGCTCGAAACGGGCAGGCATAAAATCGGTTATCCATTCACTTTTGCGTGCCATTCATCCCGGCGCCTTTTCTGCAGAAGTTCTTTGTAAAAAGCCAGCCGCACGACTTCGAAAATAGCGATACTCACGAAAGCACCGAGCCCTATAAGCAACGCTCCAAACATTGTTGCGACCATCATGAGCAGGAACAGCCCGAGCAGCGGCCATCTGGAGCCTTTCATCATTGAAAAGCTCTGCTTCAAACCGGCCATCATTCCTATATCGGGGTCATCGTACAGAATATAGGCGACTTGGGAAATACTTAAAAACAGCCAGACGATGCCGGCAAACAGAAGAAGCAGTGCTACATACAAAGCCAGTACCGTGAGACTTCCACCTGCTATGGAAACCAAGCCTCCAAGCGCTGCATAGATCGTCATCATCCCAATCATTGTCAAAAGCAGATTAAATAAGAAAAAGACAACAGCCCCTTTATAAAGCAGCTGCCAATTTTGAAAAGGATAAGCACATGCCTTAGCAAAACGACGCCGCATCGTATAAGCGGTATTTGTTATGTAATCAACCATGATAAAAAAGAGAAAGCTGTTCAGCACAGAAGCTAAGACTATAGATAACAACGTCTCTGAGTTCAACACAGCCAATGGGTCAAAATTGATAATGACCGTTCCCTGAACAGGCAGGGTGCCTGCAATTACTATAATCATGTAACAGAGAAACACGACCCCGATAATCCGAAGCCAGTTCCCATCAAGAATTCGAAAACCATCTTTTATAGAAGACCCAAGATATCTTCCACCCCCTCTCATACTTTCAGACTAAGTCATTCTACCAAAAAAAGCATCCTTACGAATCAAAAGATGCTTTTCTCATCAATAACTATTTCTGCATTTCAAGACCGGACTCTCTTTACTTATTGAACCTCGGGCTTACTAAAAAAAGCAGCCACCAGCATGAAAAACAACGACGCCAGCACGCCTAATGCCTCCTGATCGAACAAAATCGAGACAGGTATGGAGAACGCAGCACATATGAAAAACAACTGCATCAACATCCACTCACCTCCCTGTATTCTTTATGTACTGCTCAGAGATCCTTCCTTTTACAATCCAGCAGGAACCTTCATTTCAGATGGATAGATGATATTTACAAGAAAGGTACGACCTCCCCATTATGGTATTCCACCCCTTATCCCTGCTGTTACACTGCTGCGTGTATGGAAACAAGTCGTTCAGCAAGCCTATGTTTGCAGGCTCATGGGTGCCCGTTTGTGATGGACTGAATCCAGTAGCCACCCGCCATAAGAATGAAAAAGCTGAAAAACATCACCGTATTCGCAGCTACGAGCCAGTAATTTTTCGCAAGCACAGCAAAGACAGTCCCGATGGGGGCGATAATAAAAATCAGCATCCATAATGGGCTGGCAGTCTGAAAAACGAGATTCGGCACCCACATGAGCAGGCTGATGACCAGACTGGACGCAGCTGTCCTCCTGTATAATTTTTCTTTTTCCATTTTCCCCTCTCCTTCCGACTACAAAAAACTGATAACCATGAAAACAAATAGAGCGAGAAAAAACAGAAGAGTACCTAAAACGATACATGGAGCTGTCCATTTCAAGAAACCTCTCTCTTTGTTCTTCCATGCGAGAAAAGCCAGCACGAGACTTCCCACTGCTGTACCCAGCGCACTGAAAAAGCAGATTTGGATCATGATTTTGCCAAATCCCTCAGGGTCAGCCGGAGCCGCCCCATAGGACATGACGATCAGCAGAACCGCGGATGCACTCAAACCTGCTGACCATACACTGTATGTACGCCTCACTTAAAAAACTCCTTCACTCACTTTATTCATCCTTTTCATAAACGTGGACGAAGACAGAGCCAGGAAGCCGACCACCAATAAAGGCTTCAAGTTTCCCCCTCCCCTCTTCGAAAGCGGCATATCGGAGGGTACAGCGGCATCAGCACCATTGTGCTCAACCGGTGTTACCGGCACCTCTTCAATTGCTGCCCAGCGAAAAGGAGGTAGAAGAATGGACTCATGGTATCCCCTTCACGCTTTACAAAAAGACCTTTCTATCATTCCATATGATGGAAGCTGTTTCAACGTCCTCCCTCCTATCTGGGGTAGACATGGTTATATTTTTAAAACGATAGATTAATCCCGTGTAAAAAAAGAAACCAGCAGCATCAGCAGTCCATAAGCAAACGATACAAGAATGAAAATTACAAGAATACGGAAGGTTTCATACAGATACGGAAGAGCCGCAATTAATAAAATCATAAAAACAAAGCCCGCGATGTCTCTATTCTTTTCCTTCCTCGTTCGCGCTTCTGTCCGGCGCCTCATACGTTCCCCCCTCCTTTTTCAAAACTGCAGGACAATCCTTTCCCTTCTCTATTTATCTTTCACAAACCAGGACATCCAAACCCATCCCGCTCAGACCAGCAGATTTTTACGCAAATACGTTTGTATCACCAGTGGTCTGGGTACAAAATAGGAAGGATTTAGGAGAACAGGAGGTTTATAGATGAGCGCCAAACATATCCAGCCCAACCGCCACCATTATACAAAGCGGACGTTATGGTCCGGCCTGCTATTTGGAATCGGGCTGGCCGCTTTTATAGATGAAACCATCTTTCACCAGTTGTTAAGATGGCATCACTTTTACGATCAATCCACCACAGACGTGGGGCTGATCTCTGACGGATTGTTTCATGCCTTCAGCTGGTTTGCCACGATTGGAGGTTTGTTTTTATTTGCGGATGTCCGGCGCAGAAACGGATTATCCCTCACCCGCTGGTGGGGTGGTGTACTGACAGGCGCAGGAGCTTTTCAATTGTATGATGGGATCATCCAGCACAAGCTGATGAGACTGCATCAAATCCGTTATGTGGAAAATATTCTTCCCTATGACCTCGTATGGAATATATCGGCGGTCCTCATGATCCTGACAGGGGTGTTTCTCCTCAAACGCAGCAGTGGAAAGGGGGGACATTTTCCATGCCTGACTATCATGGAGGGATGGGAGGAGGACTGATGGATGTGGGGATTATCGTTCTTTCTCTTCTTCTCATCGGCTTATACATAGGAGGCGGTATCCATTCCAGCCGGATCCGCCACCTTCACCGCTGGCCTTGGTTTCGTTATGTCTGCTGGGCGGCAGGGATTTTCTGCGTGTGGGCAGCCACAGGCAGCCCCATCGCCGACCAGGCGCACCATGACTTCCGTGCCCATATGCTGGGCCACCTCCTTTTAGGAATGCTCGGACCTCTCCTGCTTGTCCTTGCCGCCCCTGTGACTCTTCTTCTTCGAACACTGCCCGTTGCAGCTGCACGGAACGTTTCCCGTCTACTCAGGAGCTCTTATGCGGGGTTCATCAGCCACCCGGTTACCGCCTCTCTATTAAATATCGGCGGGTTATGGCTGCTTTACACGACCCCCCTTTACACCATGATGCATGAAAATTCCTGGATCCATGCCGCTGTTCACCTGCATGTTTTTCTAGCAGGCGTCCTTTTTACCAGCGCTATGATTTATATCGACCCTGCAGCCCACCGCTTCAGCTTTTTGTACAGGACGGTGGTATTCATCATCGCCCTTGCCGGACACGGGATCCTTTCCAAATACATTTATGCTTCTCCTCCGGATGGCGTCCCACAGCTTCAGGCTGAAGAAGGAGCCAAGCTTATGTATTACGGCGGGGATGTGATCGACGCTGCGATTATTTTCATCCTCTGCCTGCACTGGTACAAAGCCGCGGCTCCTGAAAAACGCGGAGCAGTCGCAGGCAGGTAATCGATTCGGGCGCACCACTTCACCAATCCCAACTTTTCCGTATTATAGGAAGCTTCTCCCTATCTTGCCGGATCCAAACTCACAAAAAAATCCCCCACAACCTGTGAGGGATTTTCCTTGATTATTACGGAATGTTGTTTCCTTCCACAAGAGACGCCTTGGAAAAATCATAATCAAAGCAGACACGGTAAAGCTCTTCGATTTCATAAAGCGTCGGTACTCTCGGATTGCTGGCTGGACTTCCACTGTCCCATGCATCCGCAGACATTTTACTGATAACGCTTTCAAATTCCTGTCTATCGATGCCCCATTCGTTTAAATTAGGGATGTTCAGCTCCCGGCATAATTCTTTGACGGAAGACACCGCATGATCCGCTGCTTGTTCATTGGAAGACAGCCCGTCCGGAGAAAAAATCCTTCCTACATCGGCCAGTCGATCAACCGCCTCCTTTCTGCTGAACTCCAGAACAGCGGGAAGCAGCATCGCGTTTGAGTAACCGTGGGGAACATGAAATAATGCACCAACCGGTCTCGACATGCCGTGAACCAGGCAGACAGAGGCATTGGAAAATGCAACCCCTGCCTGCATCGCAGCCAGGGACATCGCTTCTCTCGCATCCATGTTATCTCCATCATGATAAGCCGTTTTCAAATGCTGGACAATTAAATTCATTGCGGAAAGAGCCATAACATCGGCCATTGGATGGGACTTTTTCGATACATAGGCTTCAATCGCATGACTTAAGGCATCAATTCCTGTAGCCGCTGTCACATGTTTCGGTGAAGAAAGAGTGAGGGTCGGATCAACAATCGCCACATCCGGCAAAAAGGCCGGCTGTTTGATCATCATTTTCACGTCATCCGTGGTGTTCGTAATGACGGTTACATCGGTTGCTTCTGAACCGGTTCCCGCTGTCGTCGGCACCGCCAGATGAGGTGCCGGCCTTACACCCACTGTTTTCTTCCCGCCCCGGTAATCACCGATATACCCTTCATTCGATGCAAGGACAGCAACGGCTTTAGCTGTATCTATACAGCTTCCGCCTCCCAGAGAAATCACTACATCACACTGCTTCGTCCGGAACAATTCGAGGGCTTCGGCTACATAAACATCTGTCGGTTCAGATTCAACTCCTGAATAAACCACGCTTTCCATATTCGATTCAGTTAAGTACTTCCGGCCTTCGTTGACATATCCCAGCTCGTCCATGACAGGATCGCTGATCATCAACGCTCTCCTTCCCCTGAGAGCGGCTTCTTTTCCGATCGTTTGAAAGGCTCCACGCCCATAGTGGATCGTTTCAGGCATTTGAAAGACGGCATAGTGCTTCACGACAACCCCACCTTTTGATTTTTTAATCACAAAACTTGGAACGGACGACCGCAGCCTGGTGGGAAAGATCTCTCGTGTACAGCTTTGAAGTTTTAAAGAGGTGTTATGTAGGTAGCAAACTCGTGGATGAAGGGTGTCATTCTGCTGCCTGCGGTGTTTGTTCGCTTTCATAATACAGATGTATTCGTTACCGATATCCCATATTTTACGCTGATGGGGATGCTCCGAATCGATCAGAACCCTTCCCCTTTCCACCGGCTCATAAAGCCCGTGATCTGTCAGCTTTTTTCAGGTTGGCACTCCGGTGCTCTTCTATCCCATACAACCGTTTCTTTCGACCTTTCTCCAAGTATGGAACCTCCTATTTTTTGTAATTATCTGTATTGTAACACAATTATTTTTTTAAAGAAGAATACAAAAGGACGCCCGCCGTAACAGCGGACGTCCTTTGGATTTTTTAATAATGAATCGGTGATCCCGGCCCTAAATCCGCTCCTGTCATCATCCAGATGATCAGCATGATCGTCCAGGAAATCAGGAAGAAGACGGTGTACGGGAACATGACGGATATGAGTGTTCCAATTCCCATTTTCTTATCGTACTTCTGAGCGAAGGCGATGATGATCGCAAAATAAGTCATCAGTGGTGTAATGATGTTCGTCGTTGAATCGGCTACCCGGTACGCCATTTGTGTCAGCTCCGGGGAATAGCCGAGCTGCATCATGATCGGTACGAACACCGGGGCCATCATCGCCCATTTTGCAGAGGCGCTGCCGATGAATAAGTTAATCACAGCAGCCACAAGGATGAACCCTAATATCAATGGGATGCCTGAAAGATTGGCGGATTCGAGCAGTTCAGCTCCGTACACGCCGATCACAAGCCCCATATTGGTCTCTGAAAAGTACGCGACAAACTGACCAGCTGTGAAAGCGAGCACAATGAACATCCCCATTGATGCCATCGTATCTGAAAGCTGTTCGGCTACATCCTTGTCATTTTTAATTTCCTTCGTGGCGATGCCGTAAAACAACCCTGGAATAAAGAACAGAATCGTTATGATTGGTACAAGAGAGCTCATGAACGGCGACTGGATAATCGCTCCATCTTCCCCTCTCAGCGGTGCGCCCGGCGGAAGAATCAACAGAGCCGTCAATACAGCAGCAATGGCAATGGAAATACCTGCCCATTTCAACCCTTTCTTTTCAACAGCCTCAAGACCTTTCAACTCTTCGCGGAACTGCCCCTTGTACTCACCAAGACGCGGCTCCACAACTTTTTCAGTTACAAGCCCGCCTACGAAGGTCAGAAGAAACACGGATACGATGATAAAGTAATAGTTCATCGCAATGTTCATGCCATCTGCATAAGCAGGATCAATGATCGCTGCCGCGTCAATCGTCAGCTCTCCCAGCAGGGGATCGGTCGCTGATAAAAACAAGTTGGCACTGAACCCGGCGGAAACACCGGCAAAAGCCGCAGCCAGACCTGCAAGCGGGTGGCGTCCGAGAGCAGCAAAAATCACGGCTCCCAGTGGCGGAAGCACTACATACCCGGCGTCAGACGCTACACTGGACATGACACCAGCGAATACGAGTCCATATGTAATCAATGCTCGAGGAACAGATAAGACGAAACCGCGGAGACACGCGCTGATCAGCCCTGTCCGTTCTGCGAGCCCGATTCCGATCATCGTCACGAGTACAACTCCAAGCGGAGCGAACCCGATAAAGTTTTCTGTCATACTGGAAAAAATGTACTCGATCCCATCGGCGCTGAGCAGGTTCTTAACTTCAACCCTTTCCCCTTCTTCCCCGGGATGCTCCACACTGACTCCAAAGCTTGAGACGACAGCCGATATAAGAACAACCAACAGAGCCAGGACAGCAAACAATGTGATTGGATGCGGAAGTTTATTCCCGACACGCTCAATGACATCCAACCCTTTTTGAAACAATCCTTTACGTTTGTTTTCCAAAACACATTTCTCCTCTCTTGTTGCAAAATAAAAAAACGGCTGAGAAACCTTTCCGCCGCTTTTATATATTCCTGCCGCTTTCAGTATATATGCAATGATTTTAAAAATGAAGACGCTTCCAATAATAATCAATATTAGCTCTATTCTGAAAATAATTAGTGATTTTCCTAGTGATGATTCGTGCAAAGTCAGGAAAGTGAATTTTTTTTCACGGAAGGTTGACGTTTCGTCTTTACGCTGATATAGTAGTAATTAATTATTCTTGTTCGTTTAGGAATGAAAGCAGAAGGAACTATTGAGTGACTTTCGTCTGGAATGAATATGCAGAGCAATTATAGTAATACATTGTGGATCAGTTCCACGCAGGAGGTAACAATTTATGTTACAAGGTAATGTGAAATGGTTTAACGAAAGCAAAGGTTTCGGTTTTATTGAAGTAGAAGGACAAGACGATGTATTCGTACACTTCTCTGCTATTCAAGGCGAAGGTTTCAAAACACTAGAAGAAAACCAAACAGTAACATTCGAAATCGTTGAAGGCGACCGCGGACCACAAGCGGCTAACGTTCAAAAGTAATCGCGATTTCATAAAAAGAAGCTTCCATCTGGAAGCTTCTTTTTTTATATATTCAAAATAAGTCCCATCACTCATGAGGACATGACGGCAGCCCCTGTTCATTTCATCCTCCCATGAATCTCCACTTGTAAATCCAATAGAAGCCCTCCACCATAAGGAAGCCCCTCGTCTGACCCTTACCTTTCAGCCATCCTCATTGAAACCCTGTTCTTTTTACTACTATAATATAGGATGCCGTAAAAAGAACGTCGTAATTCCAAGTACGGCCTAATGTTGATGATCAGGGGGCAGGAAGATGAATAGCCAAATGAAAAACACGAACGATAAAATCAAACGCATAGGGATATTTTTATCTGAGAACAGCACAAAAATCGCTCAGGTGTCTCTATCCTCTCAAAACTTCGAAGATACTTATGATTTAAAAGGAAGAGAAGAACAATTTCAAGTATCTATAAAGACCGTTTCTTCTTTGATCCAGCAAATCGGAATCCATTTAGCGGAGAAGGACGAGCGTAAAGAATTAAAATTTTTAAGTGAAATTGAAGCCGGTGCAGCTGTAGAGAATCACCAGCTGATTACTACCGTATTAAGCTCCCTCCCGTATTTCGAGAGAACGTTATGGACATTCCTGGATGATGAATGCAACCAATTAAATTTCACCGCATCCGAAGTCATTCAGTTGAACCAATCGTTAAATCCATTAATCGGTTCCTTCATTTATAACTTCGTTTCGACGTATGTAGAACAGAATGAAGAACAAAGGGAAACGATCAATAACAAATTAAATGAGCTTTCCATCCCTATCATACAAGTATATGAACACATAGGTGTCTCTCCCATTATCGGGGAAATAGATGAAGAAAGAGCGCACCTCATGAGGGAAACCTCCCTGGCTGAAACAAAGAATAAAGACCTTACACATCTTATTATCGATTTATCAGGAGTCACATCCATCAATACATTTGTAGCTCAGCAGTTGAATCATACAATTGAATCCTTGAAACTGATGGGTGTTCAAGTGATTTTGACCGGTTTGAGCCCATCGATATCCCTCTCGCTCGTGGAACTAGGGATAAAGCTGGATCACACAGCGGTCAAGAACAGTCTTCATCAGGCATTATCCGATTTGAATTTATTCAAGTAATAGCTCAGACCACTCTGAAGAAAGGCGTTTACTGCATACCCCTTTCTTTTTCATCCCCATACTGTCCTTTATTACGATTACTTCAACCTGAAAAAGGGGATGGAAAACAGCAGAAGGTTAAGTCAAGAATTCATTAAATAAAAAGGGGTTGAATCGATGTCTAAAAGAAACATTTTCACATACTTTTCGATGACGAAAAGGGAAAGAAGAAACGAATTGAATCAAACATTATGGCTGATGCCGGCCCGTTACATAGGAATAGCCATTGTTCTATCAGCGGTCAGTGTGTTTTTGGATACATTTTTAGATGTTCATCAATACCTTCCACACGCCATGACGTTTAACGGGACCACCGTCAGGCTTCTGGTCACAACACTCATAGGCGGTGTGCTTACTCTGAGTGCCTTCACCATTAACTCCTTGCTTGTGGCTTTGACCACTCTCAGCGGGCAGTTCTCTTCCCGTATGATTTTGAACTTCATTAGTGATTCCGCCACTCAGCATGTCCTTGGTATTTTCAATGGCAGCTTCATTTATGTTTTATTGAATATTATGTATTTAAGCAACAGCAGCAATGAAGCATACTTTGTCATTCCATTCCTTTCCGTACTCGTAACCTTCATGGCGGCCGTTACATTTATATACTTTGTCAACCATACGTCTACGTGGCTTCAGGTACATAACATAACGTCGAATATGAAACAGACCACAACCTCTACCATTCGAACATCCTTAGTGGAAGAGATTGGTGAACACAGAATTAAAGGAGATAATTATCGGGATGAAATCACCGACACATCCGAACCCACTGTCGTACTTGCTGCGAAGTCCGGTCATTTACAATCCGCCAACTTCCCAAAAATAATCGAAGAGGCCCGGAAAGATGATGCAGTCATTGCACTAAGAGCCTCTATAGGTCAATACATTTTAGAGAACACCCCTTTACTAGAGTATTGGCACCACGGAGAGCACTTGGATGTAGAAAAGTATAAGGAGCTTGTTCGTGTGGAGGAGAAAAAAACCGAGATCCAGGACTTGGAATTCGGTTTGGAGAAATTAGTAGAGGTATCAGTGAAAGGATTGGGAAACAACGATCCACTAACTGTGAATAATACGCTGTACCAAATCACAGACCTGCTAAAAGAGATTGGAAACGCGACAAGCTTTTCCCCTATTCTTGTGGATGATACCCAGCATGTTCGATTAAAGTTAAAATACGACGGATTCGACTATTTCTTATTTAAAAGTTTTGGATATATACGAGAATATGCAGGCCAAAATTCAACCGTAATCATCACAATATTGGAAATGCTTCATCTTCTGGCCCAATCGATGGAACCGAATGTTCAGAAAGAAATCTGGTCATTTGCTGAACAAACGATAAAAGGGTATCCACACCCCCTGTATGAAGCCGATGCCCATTTCATTTTAAAAAATCTTAAAGCTCTAGCTGCTCAGACCCAGCATTCGGAAAATTACTCCAGACTGGAAGAGACTTTATTACAAAAAATTCACTCCTGAACATTTGATGATTTTATCAGAAACATCGTTATCCTGTTTTTACAACCGTTTCCTATATAGTAAAAGCCCTTTGGACTTCAACCAAGGGCTTTTTTTATGGAATAACCATTCCCGCGGGTGTTTCCGTGTCTCCCCCCCTTTATAACAGATTATATATTCCGAAATCTCATGGTGAAAGGGGATGGGTAAGGCCACCACTTATACAGCACCTGTTTTGAAAAGGCTCTGGTTACTTTCATTTAAGCTGCGTGCATACATAATCAGCATGGATATATGAAAGTAAGGGTATCCTAACCGCAATGATTGTATGTAAGGAGCGGAACAATGGCTAAATCTAAATGGAAGACCATCTTCCCCGTTACTCTGTTCATCCTTTCCTGGCTGTCGGCTTTCCTGCTTGGCAGACGTACCTTTTTCAGGTATTTACCGATCGCCAGCTTTACGAGTTTGATCATCAGCGTCCTCAGCGTCGTGTCGAATCAGAGGAAATGGTGGGAGAACAAAAACCCCCTCTCCCCCGGACCTGTGGATTACACGTATAAAATCGGTCCGTTCTTCCTGGCAACCATTTGGATTTTCAAATTCACCTATGGGACATTCAAAAAGTATGTACTGCTGAATGCGCTTTTAAATATCATCAATGCTTATGCATTAGCAGAGATCTGGGAGCGGCTCGGGTTATTCAAATTGAAAAAAATCAATCATACGATCTGGTATGTCATCTGCGTTCATCTATCCATCATCATATACGGCGTACAGTTCTTGATGGAAAAAGCCATTAAAAACAGCGGTAAATAAAAAACAGGTGAGGCTGCAGCCTCACCTGTTTTCGTTGTTCCTCTATACCGTTACACTTCCTCAATGATTTCCGCCTGATCCAGTCTTGATTTCGGCAGATCCGCGTTAAAGTCTGTGGATGTACGGTAGCCGAGAGATACAACTACGCTGGACGTGAATCCTTTTTCACGGAGATTGAACTCCTCATCCAATGCCTTCATATCCATGCCTTCCATCGGAACAGCATCGATGCCAAGCTCAGCCACACCAAGCAGGAAGCTTCCTACATTCAAATAGGTTTGCTTTTCAGACCAGTGATAAAGATCCTTCACATCATATTTGTGGGTATCCACAAACATTTTTCTTACGTTATGGTTCATCTCTTTGAATTTCTGTTCAGCAAATCGGCCGTCCTGGTCCTCTTTTTCACTGATATGATGCAGGAATTCATCGGTAATCTCTGTTCTTGTTGCGAAAACGACAACAGCTGAAGCGTCCAGTACTTTTGGTTCGTTGAAGCTGAACATTCCTTCTGCCCCTTTAGCTACACGCTTTTTTCCTTCTTCTGTCGCTGCCAGGATGAAATGCCACGGCTGGACATTTGTAGAAGATGGGGCCAGCTGCAGCATCCCTTTGATTTTTTCTATATCTTCAGTTGAGATTTTTTTCGACTGATCGAATTCCTTTGTTGAGTATCTTTGATTTAATGCTTGAATCGGTTCCATTCCAATCGTCTCCTTTGAATATAATGATTTTATTACTCTCTCTATGGTTTGTTTAAAGCACCTGAAAATTTCATGCAGACCGGGATTTGTTACAGCCGGTCTCTATCGTTCACAATAAATCCGGCTGAAAAGGTAAAACGGCTTCCGCCTATAGAGCTCATTCAAAGTAGAGCTGTCATGAACATCCGCCCATTGGATACAGAGGGTCTCTGCTTTCTCTCTTTCCGAGGCCCATTCCAATACCAAGGCTTCACAGGCGTCCCGCTGTCCGTTCCCTCCGAACTTTCGATCGTCCCTATGATGGTTTCACCCGCACGCTTCCCTCCTTGAATCTGGTTGGTTTCGGTGATGCAGACCTAGCATAGCACAGCACTCAAGGCCACGTAAGTATGCACATTTTTGTGGCATGGTACCCTTTTTTATACCTTGGAAATTAGTGAAAACGATCACATAGAAGCTGAATCATACCGACCACCACCATATAACTAAACCAGGAGAGCGGAATCTTTATTCCTCCCCCTTTATACACACCTTCCATTTTATTACACCGATCATTTTTCCTAAATAATAAATAACTTCCATTTCTATGTGCTTTTTACGTTTATAGGAAATCGAGATGGGTATATTCTCTATGTAACAAAAATAAATGAAAAGGGGTTTTTTGAAATGGCAGATCGTTATAAGACTGGAGAAAAAGCACCTGAAAACGGCACATACGAATTCGACGGATTGGTAAACGGCGGGAACGATGCGGATGTAACGGAAGATGAAAAACATATTGAACTGAGCAACGGAGATACATTCCCACCAACGCGCTCCAATAAGGACGCTGCTTATTGGAAGAAAGCCAAGTAAACCATAAGAAAACCCTCCAGATTTGACTGGAGGGTTTTCTTATGTCTTTTATTACAGAATCCTTTACAATATTAAAGGAATATTTCAAAACACATCGAGCTGTTCCTTTCTATCCAGATCCATGAGACAATGTTATATAAATATAGTAAATAAACCTGTTGATATTGAAAGGCTGAGCAAAGATGTTCCTTATAGAACGCACACGGAATGGGAAAGTAGAAACATTAAAAGATTCAAGCAGCCATCTGACTAAGACCTTCGCGACCCTCTTGGAAGCGGAAACGTTCTGTACTAAACTGAACCGGGTCATCGATTCAGATAAGCAGTGGAAGGTAAAGGAAAGCAGGTTTGTCTGAGAAAGCGGTTGAAAGACGGCTTTCTTTTTTACGGCGTTATGGAAGGATATCAATTAAATAGTGGATGTATCAATTTTTTCTGAGATATATCAATTTTTTTTGAGATATATCAATTTTTTCTGAGATATATCAATCAAAATCCAAATATATCGATGAAACCCCCAATATATCAGTCCATTCCCTTGACGATTTTTCCTCCCACCCTTTAAATGAAAGAGAAAGGGGGAGCACGACTATGAATACGATCAAGGTCCTAAAATGGATCACCGGCAGTATAGAGTTTATGGCCATTGTCCCCGTTTACGGATTGGTTTTAATCCTTATTCCTTATTCGTTCACGGTAATGGCAGCCGTTCATTTGCTTGTCCTTCTACTCGCAAAAAAAAGCGGCCTCCCTATCGCAGGAAACCTTGTCGGGATAGCCGCTTCACTTATGATTTTCTACACACCATGGGACTGGTTCTTCCATCTTATCGCAGCGATTCTGCTTACACGGGAAGCCTCGCTTATGAAGCGTTCTGCCGTCGATTAGTCAACGGTATTCTTCAATGCTTGATCCTGATGATGGCGTTCGATGGCGAGATCCAGCAGCTTCTCGATCAGCTTCGAATAAGAAATACCGCTCGCTTCCCACAGTTTTGGATACATACTGATTTTAGTAAAACCGGGCAGCGTGTTCACCTCATTGATGATCAGCTCACCATTCTCTTTCAGGAAGAAGTCCACCCGTGCAAGCCCCTGACATTCCAGAGCTTCAAATGCCTGGATGGACTGGATCCGGATATCTTCCATAACGGTCTCATCCAAGTCGGCCGGGATTTTCAGTGATGCCCCGTTTTCATCTATATACTTCGTCTCATAGGAGTAGAAGTCGCTGTTGGGCAGCACTTCCCCGGCTGTAGAAGCGGCGGGCTGCTCATTTCCGAGCACAGCACACTCGATTTCCCTGCCTTCGATACACGCTTCGATCATCACCTTGTGGTCATACTGGAGCGCTTTGTCCAGGCCTTCTTTATACTCTGCTTCTGTCCTGATTTTGCTGACGCCCACGGATGATCCTTGATTCGCCGGTTTAATGAAGAAAGGAACACCAAGGTTGTTCTCGACTTCTTCAAAGGATGGGGCGCTTGATGCCGACCGCTTCACGGTAAACCAGTCAGCG
Source organism: Halobacillus sp. ABD4_316 (assembly GCF_056161385.1). NCBI lineage: Bacteria > Bacillati > Bacillota > Bacilli > Caryophanales > Bacillaceae > Halobacillus > Halobacillus sp. ABD4_316. Next base: position 60,280 of record NZ_JBSWZA010000005.1, on the reverse strand, counting down.
ACTAGAAATCCGGCCGATTGCAGCAGCTTTTTTGTAATGTCTTTATCCATGCACACCGCGGAGCTTAGTACATTGGGGCCGACGTAAGGAAGATTGGCCATACGGATCATCCCCTGCACACTCCCGTCTTCTCCAAGAGGACCGTGGAGGATCGGAAAGATGACATCCAGCTGCTCCAATGCTTCTGATCCTGTGAGGGAAATCATTTGATCCTTTTCCCGGCCCGGGACCACTGCAACATTATTGTTGGATATATAGAGCTCAATCTTGTCCGGATGGTCTTCATTGATTATGTAATTATCCGGGCTGCTTAAATGCCAGCCCCCCTGCTTATCAATACCGATCAACGTCACTTCATACCGTTCATGGTCCACGGCTTCCATGATGTTTTTCGCAGACTGAAGCGACACTTCATGCTCCGAGGATTTCCCGCCGAACAACAGGCCTACTTTTATTTTTCCCATGATTTTCGTCCTCCCTTTTCCTGACATTTCCTTCTTCTTTATCATATCAAAAAAACGGGAGGGTTCATGACTTTCCTGAGATTCATTGATAAAGGTCCAGAAGCCCCTGTGCTCTTGCTTTAATCTTTTCAATGAGCGCTTCAGGATCTATCACCTTCACTTGACTGCCGAAGCCTGTGACAAAACCGACCGCTTCTTCTTCTGTGTTGAACAGCAGGGACTGCTCCACCCAGCCATCAGCCTCTAAACGTCCTTCTCCATCCGGTGTGACAAAACGCGGAGTAAAAAAGATGCGGCGGTAGGCCTCCGGTGAAACGCGGAGTATAACAGGATACTTGGGAAGGTTGCGTGTGAACTGTTTTTTAGACGCTTCCCAATAGGAAGCCAGATGAAAGTCCACAGGTCTTTCGAACGTTTCTTCTATTTCAGTTACCGTTCGGATCCGCGCGTGTTTATAGTTCCGGTACTCTCCCTGATCATTCAGCGCAGCCACGTACCATTGGTTCGCCTTGGCAATCAGACCGAGCGGGCAGATGGTTCCCTCTGTCACCGTTCCATCAGCTTTTTCGTAAATCATTTGAACCCTTTTCTCCTCCATGACCGCTTTTTTCAACATATCCAGAGAAGGACCTGTCTCCTCGCCCCGTTCTTTCCATGTTCCCATATCTACATATATCCGGGACCATACATTCCGCGCCATCTCTCTGGAATGTTCCGGCAGTGATAAAAGCAGCTTCTGCATCCGGTCGTCCCCGCCATCATCCATGTGGAGATCCTGTATGATTTTATCTGCTGGTGGAAGAAATAAAGCCAGCATCTCCTGCTCCTTCAGCCAGCTGAGCTTCTGTTTCCAATGATCGACGAGTCTCCATCCCCCCGCTCTTCCTTTCTCTGCATACACCGGAAGTCCGGCAGCACTCAAGGATTCCATATCACGGTGGATGGTCCGTTCTGATACTTCCAACTCCTCAGCCATCCGTCGCGTCGTCACCGTCTGTCCATGTTGGAGAAGCAGAAGGATTTTCATCAAACGTTCTGCTCTCATAAAAAAATCCCTCCCTTTTTTTAAATATGACACTCTTTGTCATACTTTAAAGATAGGATAAAGATAACGCAAAAGAAAGGATGATTCCATGACCCTGAACAATACAATCGCAGTTGTCGCAGGAGCCACAAGAGGCGCTGGCAGAGCCATGGCCGTCAAGCTCGGAGAAACCGGGGCTGTCGTTTACGTCACCGGACGGACGACAAGAGAAGAACAGTCCCCGATGGAACGGAAGGAAACGATTGAAGAAACTGCGGAACTTGTTACAAAAGCCGGCGGGACAGGCATCCCGGTCAAAGTCGACCACACGAAAGAAGAAGATGTTCAAAAACTTTTTCAAAAGATTGAAGAGGAACAAGACGGAAAACTCGACATCCTCGTCAATGATATCTGGGGCGGTGACCCGCTGACTGAATGGGGCAAAGATATCGCGGAACATGATATGACCAAAGGGCTGCAGCTCCTGAATCAGGCTGTGAAGGCTCACATCATTACGGCACATCATGCTGTACCGCTGATGAAAAAGAACCGCTCCGGTTTGATTGTAGAAATAACGGATGGCACCGACTACAATTACCGCGGCAGTTTCTATTACAGCCTTGCCAAAGTCTCGAACATCCACATGGCCGCAGCGATGGCGGAGGACTTGAAAGGCTTTGGCATTACCGCTGTTTCGTTGACACCGGGATTCCTCCGTTCCGAAGCGATGCTGGAACACTTTGGTGTGACAGAGGAAAACTGGAAGGAGGGCGCCGAGGTCGACCCCCACTTCATCGCCTCAGAATCGCCGGCTTACATTGGAGAAGCGTTGAAACATCTCGTACTCGATCCGGATGCCGCCCGGTTTAACGGACAGGCACTGAGTACATGGGGCCTCACGGACGTTTATGGATTTAAGGATGCGGACGGCACTCAGCCGCACTGGGGCCGGCACTTTGAAAAGTATGTAAAGGAATAAAAAAAGGCACGATCCCGATCTGTCGGTGATCGTGCCTTCTTTCTTACTCTGGATGGTGCATTTACAGGTTCTTCTCTTTAAATGTGCGGTGCAGTTCCCGTGACTCGACCTCTTTAATGATGGACGAGCCCGTTGTCTGTTCCTCGTCCATCCACTGCCATTGTTCATGCAGCTCCAGCTGTCCGTCTTCGTTGATGTGCGGCACAGACCGGCACTTTCCTCCCCTGATTTCATGATCGGTGTTGATATGGTTGTATCTGAATTCAAGCGTATCATCGTCATGGACAAGGCCAATCAGGCGCCCTTTGATAATATCTCCACCTGCATAATCCGCATAAAGGATGCGGCCCTCCTGGTAATACGTAAACTGCGTTTTGGACGAAACTTCTCCACCTGGGCTGTTTTCAACGGATACAAACGTACGGTTATGATAGTTGACCAATGCATTCCCCTCCTTTTCCCATCACTGATACCTGCTCATTCCGCTTTCAAAAGCCGCCCTGTCCCCATAGTTCAGACCGTAGAGCGCCTCCTGCAAAGCAAATGTCTGTTTATAGAAATGGGCACGCTCAAACATCTGCGCCCCGCCTGGATACAGAGACCATGCCTCTTTAACAAAAGATTCGCCGTAGCCGGCCAGAAGACCTGCAAAATCATAGGCAGGATCGCCGATGCCTGTTTCGCCGAAGTCTATCACACCTGTGACCTGCCTGCCCTCTTTATCCCAGAGCAGGTTGGACGGACCGAAATCTCCGTGAATAAGCGTCGTGGAAAACGTAAACCGTTCCTGCTCAAAAAAAGTTTCGAACGTATCTTTCACCTCTATCCTGGAAGAGCCGCACATGAAAGGAAACAATCGGTGCTGGATGTCTGCATATAACGTTTCAAGGCCAGCTTTTATCTGTTCCGCTGTCGTCTTCTCCACTGTCCTACGATCGGTCGGTATATTGTGAAGTCTATAGAGGAACGAGGACAACTGTGCTGCGATGTGTTTCTGCAACGACTCCTCCAGTCTTTCCATATCCGCAGGCCACAACGGCTCTCCTTCGATACACCGAACGCCCGAAAAAACATTCTCCGGCGCCTGATTATCCAAAAACCTGTATGCAGGTTCAGGAATAGGAAGAGGGAGCTTCCCTTGGATATGATCAAGGACACGCGTTTCCCGAATGAGCTTCTGAACCCCTTCCTTGTATTTCGGAAAGCGGAACACATACTTCCCATTGATGACGTAGACATCATTGTTCTGACCCTGCTCATATCTTTCCATAACATGCACAGACAGACCGGGACAGTGCCCTTGAATGATGTCCGCTTTCTCTTTTTTCTGTAAGTTACGCAGCACTACAGGAATTTCCTCTAATCCGGTAATCACAGCATCAGCTTCTGCTGTTTTCCAAAGCGGGTTCTTCTTCCAAACGGTTTTCATGCCGGCTTTTGCTGCTGCCTGGACATCTTTTTCCGGATGATCGCCAACAAATACACAGGCTTCCACCGGCACTCCCAGACGGCGGGCTGCCCTTTGAAAAATGGCTGCATCAGGCTTTTTTACGCCTTCAGATTCGGAGATAAGAATGTCCTTTATATAAGTATCGATTCCGAGTGCCTGGATGTTGTCCATTTGAAAGGGATGGCGTCCATTTGTCAGGATTCCGAGCTTCCACCCATTGCCTTGCAGCCCATCTAACAGTTCGATGAGAAAAGGAAAGGGTACACAAGAATCTTGAAAATGTTTCAAATAGTCGTCCAGCAGTTCTTCCCACGCTGCACCTTTGATATCAAATTCCTCGATCAGCTGCTGATAGACAACATCTTTCCAAACGTATCCGTGGTCATCCAGTTCGATAAACCGCTGCACGTAGGTTTCTTTAGGAATGATGCTGAGCGCCTCCTGCCATCTCTCATACTGCCCAGTGATAAACGTCCGTACAGAAGCGTCCCGGTCAAGCAGCGTGCCATCCAGATCAAACAGGACTGCCTGCATCAGCCATCCCTCCGCTCGTTCACATATTCCTGAAACCCCTTCAACGCTTTGGAGAACGCCTCGTTGATTTCCTTTTCATCGATGTTCATCATCCTTCTATTTTTCATCACCCAGTCCCCCTCGACCATGACGTGCGCCACATCCTCGTCCCTCACTTGGAACAGCAGGTTGTGCAGAGCAGTGGAAAATTGTTCGTTCTCAAAAAAAGTGTTTGTATATTCATTTTTTCTGATGAACACAAGATCCGCTTCAAAGCCTTCTTCGATCCGGCCCAGCCTGTCTTGCATTCCATACGCGGCCGCGCCGTTCTCTGTTGCCATCTTCCACACGTCTACGGCGGAAAAGCGGTCGACCGGCTGGTGGATTTTCAATCCGTAATACACCATCTTCATAAGATCCCACATATTCGTGTGGACGAAATCGGTGCCGAGAGAGACGTTCACCCCTTTTTCAATCATAAGAGGAACATCCGCCACCCCTGCCCCGGTGTCGAGGTTGGATAACGGACAGTGCACAACGGAACTTTCCTGATCTGCAATGATTTCAATATCTTTTTCTGATAGATAGACGCCGTGAAAAAGGACGGTCTCCTCATCCAACAGGCCGCGCTCCTGATAGAGCTCGACGCTGGACCGGCCGAACGCCTCGTAAACAAGGTTGTGGCGCCACTTGTTTTCCATGCAGTGGGTCATCCGGACCGCCTTGTACGCTTCGTTCTCATCTTGCAGCTTCAGCAGTTCCTCTTGGGTCAGGTCTTCCTCTTCCAGCAAGTGCGTTCCGAACATCACTCGTCCGTTGATGTTGTTATGATACTCCCCGATTTCTTCATATGTATCTACGATTCCCCTGATCCCGAGGCCGTTCACCGCTTCACTCAGCTGCCACGGAGATGGGCCTGGATCCGAGTCGCTCACGAAGGTTATCCCGCTTTTCACCATTTCGATGTAACTCTTCTGCGCCACCTTATAGAAAAGCTCCCGGGACATATAATGATCCAGATAATCAAAAAACAGCTGCTGGATGCGGCCCTGGTCAGAATCCCCAGCCCAGTCCTGAATAGCCATCTCTTTCATTAACCCGGCTGCTAAAGGGGAATAGCTGTGAAAGTGGGCATTCACTAATCCAGGCACAATGATATACTCCTCACAATCCATTACTTCTTCCTCCTGAGCGTCAGGTTGAAAGGTGATTTTCCCGTTCACAATGCGAAAACCGCCCCTTTCTAAATACCCTTCCGCATTCAAAAAAACAGCATTTTCAAGCTTCATCTTCTTTCCCGCCTTTCCTATTTAATGGATGAACAGGGCAAAAGAGATCAACACCGACCCGAGGGCGAGTGTTTTGATAAACTGCCTGGATGCTTTGATGTATCGGTATTCAAACCAGACCTCAATCGCTGTCATGATAACAAGAAAGCTGACCCAGAATACCCTTAGATAAAAGGTGGAATCCAAGGAGAGCACAAGCCAGAGCAGACTTACAAAAACAACGGCCGCCCCACCTCTCACCCATTGATAAGCTTTTTTTCCTGATGTTTCATGCACATACCGGGTCTTCTTTAACCCCAACAGCTTTTTCAACACAAAATCCATGGCAATGACGAGTACAATCCCGCTAACGATAAAAATCCATAGATTCACAGCATTCATTCCTTTCCTGTATTCTCCTTACTCTGCTGCTCCTTTATCACTACTTTTAAAAGAGATTTCACTTCCTCTATATCCCTCTCCTGCTTGCTCATCTTTTTATCCATATAACTTACCGTAAAGACGACATATAACAACAAAACTAAGCCTGCAAGGACCAAAAATCCACCCATCATCATCACCTACTCCACCGTCTGATTCGCTTTGATCACAAGGTCGCCGACGCCCATGGCCGTGAATCCATTCAACAGACCAAACCATGGAAGGACGGATCCTCCCCCGCCTGAAAAAAGCATCACAATCGCAGCGACCGCACTAAAAAACACAAAAAACAATCCTAAAACAAATACAATCCGTCCGACAATCACAACATATGTCCCTCCATCTTTCTTTTCATCATCAGGTTATCTTTCTTTGTATGTATGTCGTCCATTCCGAACAGAAGCCGACCTGCCTTTTTAAGATCACCCGCCCCTTTTTTCCACGAATAAAAGAACCAATGTCGCCAGCGGACCTAAGAGGAGCGATAACAAAAACCAGTTCAATCCTGTCCGATTTTTCCCCTGAGCGAGGCCGGCGTTGATCAAGGCGAGTGTTCCCCACCCGACGGCGTATGAGTTGTCCATGTTCCCTCTCTCCTTATAAGAATCATCTACATTTTCCAGCCTGTTTCCATCGTAACATGGATCAGCCATGGTCCGGGGCGTCATTTCCATACGCATGTTAAGCGACCATCTAAAAAACCGTCTCTGTCTGTGAACAGACAGAAACGGTTCTTATTTACGAAATCTGTGTTTTCATCCGCATGGTTTCATAGTTTTCGACCACTTTTTTCATATACTCATACAGGTCTTCTTGAAGCTCCTCACGTTCAAGAGCAAGATCAATCGTGGTCTGGACAAACCCCAGTTTCTCCCCTACATCATAGCGGCGCCCTTCCATCTCCCAGGCATGGACAGAGTGGATGGTATTCAGCCGGTCAATGGCGTCCGTCAGTTGGATTTCCCCACCCGCTCCGATTTCGTGGCGGTCCAGGAAGGCGAATATTTCAGGTGTCAGGACGTAGCGGCCGATGATCGCCATATTGGACGGAGCCGTTCCCGGTTTCGGCTTTTCAACAAAGCCTTCCACGTCATACCACCGTCCTTGCTGGGCAGCCGGCTGGATGATCCCGTATTTATGGGTCTCTTCCATAGGTACAGCTTTCACACCGATAACAGGGGACTGTGTTTCTTCATAAATATCCATCAGCTGGCGGATGCCCGGTCTTGCACTGCGCATAATATCGTCACCGAGAAGCACAGCGAACGGCTCGTCCCCGATGAAGTGGCGGGCACACCAGACCGCATGACCCAGTCCCTTCTGCTCTTTCTGCCGAATGTAATGGATATCAGCGAGGTTGGTCGTGTAACGGACTTGATCCAGCAGTTTCTGCTTGCCTTTATCCAGCAGCGTTTTTTCCAATTCGAAGGCCGTGTCAAAATGATCCTCGATCGACCGCTTCCCTTTTCCTGTCACAATAATGATTTCTTCGATACCCGCTTGAATGGCTTCTTCTACAATGTATTGGATGGTCGGCTTGTCGACAATCGGCAGCATTTCCTTCGGCTGCGCTTTCGTAGCTGGAAGAAACCTCGTTCCAAAACCCGCTGCTGGAATAATCGCTTTTTTCACTTTCATCCTAATGTCCTCCTTTATTTCAAGTGGTTATGCTGTATGTCTTCCACGAAGCGTCCAGATTTGGTACGCCATCAACAATGAGGTATAGATGGTAAGTACGGTTAAGATCACCCAGCCTGTGTCGAGATAAGGGTATACCGCTTCCTGTACAGGGGTACTTGTCAGGAAGTCACGGTAATGGAAGGCGAGATAAACGAGCACTCCGACAGCGGCTGCGATGCCGACCAGACCTTCCGCCAGTTTACTCCGTGTTGTTCCTCTTTCCGCACTGTACTGGATCGCCCACCCATCTTTTTTATGGGCGGAAAGCTTGCCGAGCCAGACATGGGAAAAGGTCACAAAGTTGACCCACAAATACATCTCAGGACTGATCAATAACCCGGCGAGAATCACGTCAATGGGTCGGTGCATCGGTGTTTTCAAGGCAAGAATCGTATTCAGGACAGAAGCAAGGATGATCGGGGTCAGCCAGATCCACGCCCAGAAGAATTGATCGGTTGCCACCGATACGGTCAGAAGGCTGATGAACAACAGACGGATCATCAAATCGATGAAGGTTTTAATCTGGGAACGCCAGATTTTCGAACGGTGTTTCGATTTCACGCCGATGTCGCTGTTGGTCAGAAGTTCGACCGTCCCCCCCTGCCATTTGTTCCGCTGCTGACGGAAGGTGTGGTAGGAACGCATCGAGTCTACGAAGCAGCGGGCTTTGGGGCTGATAAGTGTTTTCCATTTTTTCTGGATCTGCCAGGTTAACAGCATATCCTCCACATCACTTTCATCCTGCCACGGGCCATCGAGTTTGTTTTCCTCAATAATATCCTGGAGAGCTTCCGGGCGGAACAGTGTCGCCTGTCCTCCGAGAACATAGGTGCTCCCACCACGGTACTGAAGATCGAGCAGCCAGCTCGCCATATCCTGCTTCTGCTGATGGGTCCACCAACGCGTGATCGGACCGCCATATTGGCCGCTTGCAATCATTTCTTCATAATGAACATCATCTTTAGAAATCAGGCTTTTCTTTTTCGGCATCCGCATCGTATACTTCGCCATCACCCCGCCGATGTTCCGGGCGCTCATCAAGCCTTCCCAGAGCTGCGTCAAAGCATCCGGGGCAAGGCGGCTGTCGGCATCCATCCCGAGGATCGCCTTGACCGAGGTTTTGTAAAACTCCTCATAAACGCTTGGTTTCTTATCGTAGAGGTCCAGAGGATCACCGTAGATGCTCTTCCAGGCAGCGTTTAAGGCGCCTACTTTGCGCTGCTTGTTATTGACGGTCGTCAACACTTTCAAGTTCAGGTTGAATTCTTCCCCTGCAGCGAGCGCAACTTCCTCTGTCCGGTCTGTACAGTTGTCGGCGATGACAATAACATCAAGCTCCACGTCCTTTGGCAGCGTCTGATCACCGAGGCCGGCCAGGCAGTCGCGGATGGACTTTTCTTCATTGTGGGCGGGAATGAATGCTGTAATTCTCGGTTTCATGTACGTATGTTTGACGCCGTGGATATTCAGCGTCGGCCGGTCATCCTGAACAGACGGGATGGATACCACATTTTCCATTCGATTACCTCCATTGGTTCGCTCCGCAGTCCTGTAGGACACTCTCAGCAGAACGTCTCGTTCTTTTTCGTTCGTTTTAACGAATGATTGTGTTCATTATAAAATGCTTTTTTCAAATAGAAAAGTTCTATATTCACGGGTATTCCTTTATAACGAACAAAAAACCAATGTTTTTTTCAATTTCCCTCCCATTTTTAACTAATTTCACGTATTTAGAACAAACGAACTAATTCTTTTGATGCATAAAAAATACCCCGGTGCATCCACCGGGGTTCGTTCATAACTAAAATACAATCCTATAAGGCCAGGTTCCTTCCATAGGTCTGACAAAAAAGCAGAGGTCATCAGCCTTCGTCTCAGCCCTTCGTTTTCACGGATGATCAAGGACTGCTGATGAAGCGGATGATTTGAGCTGCACATGACGTGTTCCAGCTTTCAGGAAGAAAAAGAAGCTCTTTCAGCCGGACTTACCTATGTAATCCCAAGCGTGCACCGGCTGCGTCCAGCTATTCTTCCGGACGTGCTTCCTCATCTATGTTTCCCTTTACAGCTTTGCTTCCCTAAAGGAAGAGCTACTGGATTTTGCGCATACGTCCGTACCCACTATAAGGGTTTGTTTTCGCACGGAAATACTGGCGGGCACCGTGATAGGTCGTATACCACAAACCATTGATAATGGAATACTTTCCTTCGCTTTCTTTCTGATAACAGACCGGGTGAAATGATGAACCAAACACTTGATCTTTCACCTCAATAATGCCGAGCCCATTCTTCTCATCTTTCCAAATGGCTACTATCTGTTCCACCCTTCCACCCCCTGAAATGTAATGACGAGAATAATTATGCCAAATTCTTCACATCCTGGCAATCCTTTTTTTCAGAAAAATCGCAAATTATTAGAAAAGGATCCCATAAGAACAGATATTCCCCGCTTTCCAATTTCTGTTTACCACTCACCAGAAAGGGTAGATGAGAAGAAAAGGAAGGGGAGGATGTTATGAAAAAGAAAACGAAAGCCATCCTTATAGCGCTCGGAGGATTGGTTATGCTTGGGTTTATTGTGTTTGAGATCGTTCAAGGTGACATTGGATATACGACGTTCAAAAACATCGGGGTCGTGGCTGTTATCGCTTATGTTGTGTACACGTTTTTTTCAAAGAAACAGAAGAGTGAGATATAGAAAAGGAGCTGTCCACAGGCTGCTCCTTTCTCAATCTCTCCTATATATGAATGATCTGCTTCTCCATCCGCACGTCTGCCCACATCCGGCCCTGCCAGTACGTGAAATCAGCCTGCTGCGTCAGTTCATTGTAGCCCATTTTTTCGTACAGCCGCCGGGCTCTTGTATTGTATTCAAATACGCCAAGTTCAATCCTCTTCAACCCAGCTTCCTTGATTTTTTCCTCTATATGAGCCATGGCGAGAACACCAATCCCCTTTCCACGCCCTTCAGGTTCACCGATTGTAATGCCGATCCACGCCGACCGGGGTGTTTTTTTGAAAAGGTGTGGAGGGTCAATCATGTAATTCACCTCGCCGACAAGCTTTCCATCCTCATAGATCAGAAAAATCGTATGGTCGCTCAGGCGTTTTTCCAAGTCCGCCAGTGTCATAGAGCTTCGGCCGGACAGCTCTTCGGCATTTTTGTTGGGACGGATCAGCGGGATCAGCTTCTCATCATTGTTCCAGCGGTTGAAGGCCGCGACGTGCTCCTCGGTGGGAACCGTTAACCTATCAAAAGTCGTCGTCATTGTTTTGTCCTTTCTGGAACGGGTTCTTCAAGAAGCCAGTCGAACCAGCGGCCGTGGCCGTCTGTCGCTCCAATGGTATGGGTTTCAATTCTCCCGTTCTCATAAACATCCATATGAAGATTTTCGTCCTTCATATGGTTATAGATATGAAACACAGGGCGGGTACGGCTGATGTCCACAAGATGCTCATGAAGTCGTGCTTTGACTTCACCCGTCATCTGATTGGCCACATGGGTGTGGAAGATGCAGAGCACCCGATTTTGTGGTATACGTTGAGCCAGTTCAGGAAGTACCTCTACCCCATCTCCCTTGTAGAAATCCGGTGGGTTCAGCCGCAGCTCCTGCACGGCTTGTTCCAGATTTTCACGCCTTTCTTTATGTTCCGGCCAGATGAGCGCCTTCAACCACAGCATCGTCTCCTCATGGGTCACATCACAGATGTGAAGATCCACACCGATTCTTTCCTTCATGACCGGCGGCTGCTGCATAAAGCCCGGCAGCTTACCATGACGGACCTCGGACTTCAGATGCAGCTGGGAACGGGCCGAACCATAGATCGTATCCCTGCCGTAGCTGTACGAATAGCGGTCAATAAGCAGCTGCAGTCCAGCACTCGTGCCGATTTCGATCAGGCCGAGCGGACGGTTCGTACGGGCTGCGATGTGGCAGAAGACAGGGTAAAGGTAGGCACACCGGCGTACTTCATTCGTCTGCACACGCTTCTCCCGAATGAGCTTTTGTATGTCATGTTCATATAAAAAAACAAATTCCCGAAAAACCGGATACGCCTGCTCTTTCGGCTTGGGAACATTTGTAAAAGTCGGATAAAAGGAGTGCAGCGGATGCTCATTCCTTATCATTAAAAGGTAATGTACAGCCCCCAGCAGCAGGTTTGGCACAGGCTGTCCAGCGGGAGCCTGTGCTGCCAGCTGAAGGATTTCTTTGTCTTCAGCAATCTGTTCAGCCAGGTGCTGGTACAGTGGACTTGACCCGTCACACTCCTCCTCAGCAAACTGATAGAAACGTTCAGACATGGATGACACAGACATTCTCCTCTCTACGTTTTCACTCTTTTATACTATCTTAGCATAAGGTTATACCCACTATTCACATGAAAGCGTTTGATGTTGAAAAGTTAAGAAAACAGTGTTAACAAAGGAAAATGCTAACGACATACTAAACGCAATGTCATATCAATAGCTGCAGCTGCCATCAGGTTGTTGAAGTGGTCACGTTCCGCTTATCGGTGGATGCGTGCCGCGGGCACGGCTTCAGCTAACTTGGTCAGGAAAAGCACCTGTCCAAGTGGATCTTCAGCTCGTGCTGTTCCCGCAGGCGTCACCACCGAACACTCCCCGTGACCGCCATATAAAGAGACCTTGAGGGATGACATCTATTAAACAAAGGGGCATTCCTCAAGGTTCTTACGGCTGAGAGTGAGTGCAAGGGAGTCTATTTGTATTCCAGAAGGTGCGCAGACGATTCCACTCCTGCGGAAAAACGGACGGACGAGACCCCACAGGGTGGTTTTCCCGAGGAGGCTCGGACGTTCGTCCGCGGAAAGGGAATCGTCGGAGCACCTGAAGGTACAACCAGTACATAAGGGTGGGTGTTTAATTCCTGACCTTCTCCATCTCCACTTCCCCGGCCTGTTCACGTACAATGGAAAAACCCGCTTTCTTATAGACCGTCACTGCGGGTTCATTTTCCACGGAAACAGTGAGGATAATTGAACGAATCCCCTCATACTGTCGAACACCAAAAGCGATGCCTTCACGGACAAAGGTCTCTCCAAATCCCCGCCCGATCCACTCAGGCTTCAGGGCGAGTCCGATTTCCAGGAACTCTTTCTTTTGAGTAAACTCGAACAACCCCACCGTTTTTCCATCGAAAAGAGCGGCATAACCATCACAGCCGCCAGGGCCCTTCAGTATTCCGTCTCTGTTGTACGATTCATAATACGGGATCATCATTACTTGCTCGACGAACCCTTCGTAATCCCAGGTGTCAATCTCATCCACCAGGTCCATAGTCAGAGGGACAAATGTAAACATCATTCCATTCTCTCCTTTATATTAAACGATAAACTTCGTAAACCAGGCAATGTAATGAGCTCCCGGAATAAACAGCAGCTGGGCAAGCAGTGTTCCAAGCAGCCGGGATGTAATCATAAGCAGAGATACGTTCTTCAGCTGGCTGTAGCTTCCGCGCTTTTGGATGACATCATCCGCCATCACTGAAATTTTCGGATCCACAAACACGACAAGCAGAATGGTCGCCACACCGTTGATCAAACCGGATGCCATGATTGCTGTTGAAGCTCTGTCCGGAGCCAGAAGCGCGGCATAAAGCGCAGAAAGGACTCCAATCGTATAAATGGAGGTCACCAGCATATTGACGAAAAACAAGCGCTTCGGAATGTTGGATAACGAAAAGCCCTTTAAGTAACTCCGCTTTGGAAGCGCGAACAGATGCAGGCCCCGCTTGAAATAATCCTTCGTTGTAAACGTCTTTAACAGCACCGGAACAGATCCGCCATTGTTGGATAAATGGACGATGGCCCGTGAAAATAAAGCAATAAACGTAGGTAACAGCACAATGCCGGCCAGTGTCCCCACCGTCGACGCTCCGATGATGATTCGATATTGATCTTCAACAAAAGCCAGCGTATTCTCAACCGGCGCAGCATCAATCAAACTGCCGGTAAACGGCTGCTGCATCATGTTGGCCATCCTGGAAACGATGACCATCAAATTAAACAAGGCAAGAGCCGAGGCGATCCGCCCCACTCTTGCCCCTGACATCCGCACTGCGTAGGCCAGCGTTTCAATGGTATGGATGACTAAAATGAACAAAGCTATGTAGAGCACTTTCTCCGTGAACACTTCCATTCGACAACCATCCTTTTTGTTGACATGCGAACCTTTCGAACGGGCTTGACCATAAAAAAAGAAACACCTCAGCTGGAGATGCATCTTTTTTCAACAGGTTTTCTTGTCAGTTCCGGGTCCTTCCTTTTCTAATCGGACTCTGTTCCGGCGGGTCTTCGGGAATCTGCAGGCGGCTGGGATGGCTTCTGTGGTGCCCTTCCCTTTTAATGTCCACAAACACCATCAACATCACGACGAGGAGCAGCGTACCGCCCCAAAGAAGATTTTCAATCAATGAGATCCCCCTTTTATTGTCCAAAACCTGTTACGTGCAGCCCGGCATTGCTATCCTTTACAAAAAACTGCTGCGCCTTCTTTACGTTAAAGAGCGTTCCCGCTCGATTTATTTTCGAAACAGGGAAAACAGCTTTTCCCAAGGACCTTTGGTATTTTTTACGGTGACTTCCAGACGACGGTTGAAATCATTCTGCGCCTGCCATTCCTGCTTTTGTTCCGCACGCATCGTCTGAAGCTCTTCTTTCAACAGATCGCTTTTTTCCTTTTCTCTCTCCAGCATCTCTTCATACTGCTGCTTCTGATCCTCCATCATCCGGTCAAGCTTCGTATGGGTTTTCTGTGAAAAGTTACCGACACCTGAACTGATGACGTGGTGATCCTGCTGCAGACGGGAGACCGTGTTTTTCAGCTCGGCCATGTCCTGCTTCAATTGGACATTCATTTCCCTTGAGGCGGCAAGCTCTCCTGCCAGCAGTTTGAGGAGCTCCTCAGTTTGACCGGGATTTCCAAGAGCAGAGGAATATGTATCCGATACAGTCAGCGCCGTTTCTGTGTATCCCTTCAATTTCTCCTTCTGTTCCTCCACGACGATTCTTGCCTGTTCATCCTGTGGCAGGTCCGTATCGCGGATTTCCTTTAAGGCTTCTATATCCGAGGCGACGAAGATCCGCCTGTCACCATCTTTAAAGAACTCGTATCCGTTCCGTTCAAGAATCTGCCCATAACGACGAACAGTAGTAGTTGCGATCCCTACTTCTTCAGCCACTTCTTTCGTTGAAAAAGCGCGCTCATTCGGTTGTATATCGTGTCGCATGCAGGGCCTCCTTTTCTTCTCCAGTATTGTCCAAGAACGACCGGAAACAAAGGCACTGTTCCCGTTTTCTCTCTTCCTCTATTATACATGGATGAAGGCCCTTTGTGGTTTACGGAAGTATTAAATCGCAGGATTTTTACCGCACCGGCTGATGAATCTCTGTTTCCAAGTATGTACTCAAATCCTCTGCACTGCTGAATGTGACCGGGTATCCATAGGATATCGGTGTCTCTCCCTGGTTCGTTTTTTTCCGGAACCGGCGGAGCGATGTATTATGGACGGGCAGCCAATCGGCCCTTTCCTCCACCCTGTCCGGGTCCCTCACAATCGTGATCTCCTTATTCATCAATAAATAGATGACTTCACCTGTGCTTCGTTTTTCAAATTCCATGGATTTGGTTGTTTCATAGGACATCACAAAGTCCTGCTTGAAAAAAGCCTGTCTGCATTCTCTCATTTCCTTCCCCCCTCTCGATATTTCTTCCATTATTTCAGAAGGCGAAAAATAAAACAATTTTTTCCTTTTCGCGCGAACTTTTCTCCTTCCTCATTGGTATAGTTGTTAGAAGAGATCAAAGGAGGATTTGGAATGGGCATCGGTTTTATCATTTCGATGGGTATCATGTTTGTCTGGTTGGTGGTCATACTGTCTGTCACGATTCCGATGGAAAAGAAGTACATCGTCCGCAGCAACGGGAAAATTGATTACAAAAAAACGGAGCTCTTTTTACGCTGGAATGTTTTTGATACCTTAACTGTCGTTTTGGCGGTTTATACGATCATCTGTGTACAGGTTCTCAACGTGATGATCAGTTCAGGCGCGACCGTTGAAAATCCTTATGTGCAGTTTTTTACGAATCAGGCACAGGCGTGGACGATTGTCGTTTTCCTTTATTTATTCAGCCGCCTCAGCCGGACGTTGAAGTCTGTCCGTGCCCGGATGGGTGAAGCTTCGTGAACCAGGTGGAAGCCGTCATGGAAGCCTGGCAGCGTGGGAATGAAGAAGCCTTCGAACAGATTTATACCGCCTTTCACGGGCCATTGTATTCGTTTATTTACCGTTATACGAGAGATGAACCATTCAGCGTCGATATCGTCCAGGATACATTTCTCCGCCTGCAGACACATAAGCACCAGTATGATTCTTCCAAGGGAGCCTTGAAGTCCTACTTGTTTCAGATTGCCTACCGTTTGATGGTTAATAAATTGAACCGGAGAAAAAAGTGGCGGAGCCTGCTGCCCTTTTTAGTTCCCTCACAGGAAAGTTCACTGCACCCTGCCGAAAAGCTTACGGTCCAGCAGGCAGTCAGCGAACTTCCAGATCTGCAGAGGGCTGTGATTCTCCTTTACTACTACCATGACCTTCCTCAAAAAGAGATCGCCGCCATCCTTCACCTCCCCTTAGGGACGGTAAAATCAAGACTTCACCAAGCCATTCAAACTCTAAAAACGCATCTGGAGGTGGAAGACCTGTGAAAAATAACACGCATGATCACACAGAACTTGCCCGAAAGCTGGCCGAATACGACGTCGATGTTCCAAATATCCCACGAAAAAAGAGCCGCTGGAGCCGGCTCGTCCACTACCTCGCCTCACCAGCGGATAACCCGGTTGATTTTCTCGCCCCGGCCCGCCCGAGCTTTTCTTTGACATCCGTCATCCCTGTCCTAGCAGCCGCGGCTGCACCTGTAGCTGCACTCTTGCTTTAGGACGACGGATTGAAAGTTTTCAATTTTACAACTTCCCGGATATCCATTGTTCGCATTCCCTGATTCTGCTAGAATGCGAGACATATCATTTCAAACGGATTCCTTATATACATGCGGAAATATGGTCCGCAAGTTTCTACCCGGCTGCCGTAAAGAGCCGGACTATAAGGAAAGAACAGACGGGGATCATCTATGCACAGCTGGATTCCCAGGCCTCTTTCCTTCTTTATATAGGAAAGAGGCCTTTTTTGTTGTCTGACGTCTAATCTCCTTAAGGGATCCGTCATTTTCAGGGAGGATTTCATCATGCAGATCATCACCGGACTGCTCTCGCTCGCTGCCCTTATTGGACTCGGGTGGCTGTTGAGCAGCAGCAGAAAAAACATTAAGTGGCGCACTATCCTGACCGGCTTATTAATCGAAGGGCTGTTCGTTTACACGATGCTGAACATTTCTTTCGGTCAAACCGCTTTGAAAAAGGCCGCTCTTTTCATCCAGCACATCATTGATTACAGCTCGGCAGGCATTGATTTCGTCTTTGGACCACTGCTTGTGGAAACAGGCGTTACCTTCGTGTTTGCCATCCATGTCTTAGGGGCGCTGATCTTTATTTCCGCCCTGATTTCCGGTTTATATTACCTCCGCATCCTGCCGGTCATTGTGAAGTTCCTCGGCACGATCGTTGGAAAACTGTTGAAAACCTCAAAGGTGGAATCGTTCAGCGCGGTTGGGAATACTTTTTTAGGAGTAGCGGAGGCACCTCTCCTGGTGAAGCCGTACTTGAGCCGCATGACAAAGTCTGAAACGTTTGCGATTATGGTCGGCGGAACGGCCTCTGCCAGCGGGGCAATCCTCGTCGGTTATGTCGAAATGGGCATTGATTTAACGTATCTATTGATTGCCATTTTCAGCGTTCCCTTCGTTTCTCTTGTCATGGCCAAGCTGTTGGAGCC
Organism: Halobacillus sp. ABD4_316; assembly: GCF_056161385.1. Taxonomy (NCBI): domain Bacteria; kingdom Bacillati; phylum Bacillota; class Bacilli; order Caryophanales; family Bacillaceae; genus Halobacillus; species Halobacillus sp. ABD4_316. The sequence continues at coordinate 42,549 of NZ_JBSWZA010000005.1, read as the reverse complement.
GGAAACAGAAACCTCTGAGCTGAACGAAACCGTGTCACTCGAAAAGTCTGGACAGGCGAACGTCTTTGAAGCGATCTCAGACGGTGCCGTCAATGGAGTAAAGCTTGCAGCCAGCATCGGAGGATTGATGATCGCTTTTATCAGTGTCATTGCGTTGGTCAATGGTGGGTTAGGATTGATCGGAACAGATTTATCCACCATTTTCGGCTATCTCTTTTATCCATTCGCAGTCATTATCGGCATCCCTTTTTCCGATGCCTTCCAGGCGGCTTCCCTGATTGGAACGAAGCTTGCGGCCAATGAGTTTCTCGCCTACTCCAACCTGAAGCAGATGTCCGGGGATCTTTCTCCGATGACGATGGCCGTCATGTCTGTGGCTCTCTGTAACTTTGCCAATTTATCTTCGATCGGCCAACTGATTGTCGGGCTCGGGTCGCTGGCTCCGGAGAAGCAGTCTCAGGTTGCCCGCCTAGGCTTGAAAGCGATCATAGGCGGAACGCTTGCCAGCTTCATCACAGCTGTATTTGTGTCCATGTTCTTATAAAAGAAAGCACGCCCGGAATTCACGGGGCGTGCTTTCTTTATGAATTGTTTAAGACTCAAGTTCGGGAGAAATCTGGCATCTTGCAATGAACACACCCGATACATGAAATATTTCATTATGAATTTGTAGTTATTTTTAAATGCTTTTCCCCTAAGATAGTAATGCTGATATTCCACCTTGGGTTCAAAACTAAATAATCATTATCATCAAATTTCAAAGCCATATGAATGTCATCATCTTCAGCTGTAAGAATAGCAATTCTTTTTGTTCTCAAGGTCTACGTACGTTTTAAAACTTTCTTTCACCTCTATCTTCCAACCAAAAAAGTCCATCATTCACCTCCAAATGCCAGTTAAATACCCAAATACTACGAATAAGCTTTTCCAGAGCCTATTGATCAATTATAAATCTTCACGCTTCTTTTTTCTTCCACATATAAAAGTTATAGATCAGTTGAAGAACCAAAACCATAAGCAACATTAAGATAAACAGCATTTTCGCCATTGTCGTAAATGTTGAAGAGTAATAAAGAATAAAGGCTGAGAAAATGACCACTGGAGTAATAATGACGGTTCTTATCAATTTCCTTCGGTAAGAAAGTGCAAAATAATTCAGTTTAAAGCCTTTGTCTTGTTTGTCTTTATTTTTATACCGAGAAGATAAGACTGCAATAATGATTGCGGATATAGCTCCAGGCACTATAAAAGACATTTCGAATAACTCCTTTCTTTCAAAATTGACCCCATTAACGAGAAACATGAACTCAATAAATTACGCATTATGTAATAAGGAGGGCACGTTACTCAGCAACTCCCTCATACTTGAACACTCATTTTCGAGATCTGCCGTCTTTTGCTATCCTGAATTTATATATATCTAAACGTTCCTCAATAAAGGAATTTGATATGATTAACATCAATAATCCTATTCCTAACATTGGGATGGATGCAGATTAAAAAATTTGGCGTACCTTCAATTCTTAAGATCTCACTAAATGCAAATCCTTCCTCATTCATTCGTGAAGCCACAATCACTTTTCATTTTCTGCTTTATCTAAGAGTGATATGATCCTTTTATTTTGTTCAACCAGCATATCACTATTTTCCTTTATTAAACGTACCCACCTAATTAATAACGCCAGTACTATAATAGGGAAAAACAGCAATAATGTTGGCATAAGTACATCCATTAAATATTCCTCCTGAAAATTTTTCATTTAAAAACCGCTAGTTATCATACAACAATCGCCATAAAATGTTTATACACTCACTTTTCTTTCTTAAAATAAAAAACTGTTCCATTGACTCCAGCTAGTTCCCAACCATCCTCCCCCAGGGAATTCAACTTTTCTTCCATCACTTCACTGAATTCCTTATTTGCTTTTAACTGCACTTTGATATCTTCCACTCTATACACAAATTGCTTCATTCTTTGTCCTCCTAATAATAAAACTACTAAACAGTGCTCATTTACATATCTATACGATTCTTTTTATTAGAAGTTTCAATCAAACACAACGAAACTATTTAGAAACTGACCCTTACACAAACCTGCCCAAAACATTAAGAAAGAGGCAATTCTTCTATTAAAGAAATGCCCCCCCCATTATGGTAGACTTGATTTCAAGATAGTTTCCTTCTCCATTCAGATTCAGGGCGTGTTCCAAAAAAATGTAGTAACTATAAAGGGGATAATTATTGTCGCTAAGATAATTAATCCATTGCCAAAGATTCCGATCTTTCTGTATGTTCCTTTTTCAGAGAACATGGCAAATACCAACCCTAATACAGCAATCACTACACCAGCAAAAAGAAAAGCGTCATTCCCTGACAGCGTCGTTATGTATGCAGCTAGGCTTACCAAAAATAAAACAGGAGAAATTATTCCTAACTTCCTTCTCACACTTCCCCCTCCTCATGACGTGAATGATTTGAAAATATTGCATGTAGCTCTATGCTTTTAGGAAAGAATCTTTCACGTAATAAAGGGACAATTCTTTTGTTAAGGAGTTGTCCCCATTTCCGTAGACTTAAAATCGAGATATTGAAGAGAAAGCTGTGAAAATCATGAATTGGATCAGCCTAATTCGGCAGCTCAGTAGACCTTCTATTATCGCACCTTTTAGCTTAGTTTTGTTTCCTGCTCCCTCCAATATAAAAGTTATTATGTAAGAAAAAATCTGATAAAATAAACTTAAGGGATACATTAGCAAATCGAATTAGTCAAAGGTTCAATGAATAGCCGTATGGATGAAGCTATTTCATTAGAATAACTGAAAGCGCTTTCTCCAGGTTGGTAAATGATATTGTTAATAAATTCCTCTAAAGGAGCGAATGTTAATGTCAAAAAAAATTTAGTTCCAATTGATGGTTCAGATTTTTCGTTAAGAGCTTTGAAACATGCAATTGAGATAGCTAAAGCAATTGATGCTGAACTTCTTCTTTTAAATGTTCAATATAATTACCATTCTCCTAACATTAACCGCTTTGTAAGCAAAGAACAAGTGCGTAGGTACCAGCAAGAAAATGCGAAAGAAGTAATGGATGAAGCACTAAATGTCATTGAGAATCAAGAGGTAACTGTACACACAAAAATAAGAATTGGTTCACCAGACTATGAAATTGCGAAAGAAGCAAAAGAATCGAAAGTATATAGTATCGTAATGGGTTCACGAGGTTTAGGTGCTATAAAGAGTAAAATACTGGGAAGTGTAAGTTTTAACGTCTTACATGTAGCTTCATGTCCAGTGACTATGGTTAAATGATTGATAATGTTTAGAAGTCAAATTCAGCTTTTGAAAACTTCGATACCAATGATGTCCGTCAACTGTACAGGATTTAATTCAAATGAGTCATCATACGGTCATTAGATTGTTAGAGAAACCAGGTATTCCATTATTCCCAACGGTAATCTGTGATGGCATCATCTTTTCGGAGGTCTCTGTGCTCCCCACTTGGTGTATTCATTAGCTTGGGTGGTACTGTCGATTGATCGAAGGAGTATTCAAATCCTCTTCTTTGATAAGGACGTTTGCCTCAAAATAAAATAACACAGCAACTGAAAAAGAGCGATTATTCATGATGAATAATCGCTCCCGTTTAAACTCGCATTCAAGATGCCTATTGCTTATCACGATATTGAAAAGCTTGGAAATAAATCATTGAATTTATCTAAGAATATTACTCTCCCTTAACAGCTGTAACTTCCAGAGATAGATTAGCAAGAGGTAAATTCCCTTCGTCTTGAACTAAATCTAGTTCAAAAAGATACTCTCCTTTTTCTTTAAACGTGATGAATAACAAGGCACAGCTGTTTAACATAGGTTCTTCGAAAATAAAAACTCCATATTCATTAAACTCTACTGGTAAAAAGGCTCCCCCAATAAAAATAACTAAATCAAAACCTTCTTTTTGTGACGGGTTCCCTAAAGTAACAATAACTCTGGATTCTAATTCGGGGTCGCCTGTAGTTAAAGCACAAACATTGAATGCTTGCTGTTTGTTAACTTTAACCGTACGCGGGATATTACTTGAAAGACATTCAGCCAAAATAACTCTTCCTCTCATAAAAGATATAGTGCATTATTATAATTTATGATGAAGTAGAGAAATAGATTGGACTACTAATCTAGTAATAAGTGCAGATTTATAAAATTCCATTATCATACACTAGTGTTTATTAAATAATACCTGAATGCTCAGACAAACGATGATTCTTCATAAATAACTGTGCCATTTTCAGGAAGACTCGATATTGAGACATATTTAGATACTTTTTTAACCACATATTTAAGTTTGATGCCTAATTATACATATGGACCAGGGTTACATCGATAAGAATTAATATTAAGAAGGTTAGAGCGCTCCCATATAGATAAACCTTTTTTTCCTTGAATATCCAAGCAGCTAAGGTTAAAAGTGCAAAAACAACTATGGAACCCTGTAATTTTTGTAATCTATCCTGCTTCTGAACAATGTCAACCATTTCTGAAGGGGCACCTTTAAAAGGTTGTTCATTGATTTCCTTACCATACCAGTTATAACTAATAATTCGATAAGTGGAGGATTCCTTTATATACTCTAATTTTTTAAAACCTAACACTGGTAAGTCAATTGAAAAAATAAATAGTAATCCAGCTATAATGAATATTAATATTTGCGCTAATGTCTTTTTTTTCAAAAGAAACCTCCTTATGAGTAAATTTAATTGTTTAAAGCTAGGCTTTGATCCATGTATCTCGATTAGTTAAAATAAGCGATCGTTAATTGAACAATCGCACCCGTTTTTATAAGACTTGATACTGAGATAACTCCCAGATTATGTAGTGTAAAATCACACCAAAAACAATATTCAATAATATAGTGTTTGTTATTGGACATTTAAATTAACGTCTTTTCTCTTCTTCATTTTATTTACCGCGAATCTAATTATTAAATAAATGATAAGTACATTTAACAGAAAAGTCGCAGGATTAATGTGCATTCCATCATTACCGCTAAATAAGTTATCAAAAAGCCAGACACTGTAAGGTTCTACTCTCTGGTATATCGTTATATACTTTAATGGAAATCCAAAAGTATGGTTGCCTATTCCTTCATTAAAATAATTACTAGGTATGAAATATGGTATAAAAATACATAGGAGCAAACTCCATCTCATATATTTCCAGTTTAACCTCTGCACAAAACCCCTCCCTGATTAAACTTTATTTGCTTTTTAAATTTAAAATTTACATTCATCATAACCACTATGCAAGTGAAATTGAGGGGAGTAGTCTTTTATGCAATTGCCCCCTATTGTGGAAGACTTGATTTCAAGACGAATAAATCCACTGTTTGATCTCCAAATCAAGGATCGAATTAAAGTCTGTTTTTGTAAAAACTTCATTCAAAAACACAACTTTCTTTAAATAATAGTTAACGTTAATATAGCACCCAATAATGCCTCAATAATGTCGCCTTGTATATTACATACGAAATTAGGTCTCTTTAGTTTCAAGGCAGTGAGTATTTTGAAACTGAGTCTTACAAAATCCTACCCACTAGTAGAAAAGCGATTGCTCTTATTAAGCAATCGCCCCCAATTCTTCAAGAATTAATTTTTTAAGATATAATTTGTAGGCCCAGGTAAAATAATTTCCTTCTTGATATTATTGAAAAGACTCTGCTGCCTCAATTAAATCATTTTTTTCAACTTTAGTTTCCGACTGTTTAGCAAAATATTTTAAAACATAATGAATCTTTCCTTCTGCCCATCTCAAAGTCTTAGTTCCTGAACTATCGACAAAATATTTTCCAGATTCATCCCCTACTTGTACATCTTGATATTCTTCTTGAGAAGTAGAAGAAACGTCACCTCCGTTTACAGTTAATAAACTAAGGTGCTCCTTATTTTCTCCATAGAAATCAAAAGTTAAAGTTTTATATGGTTGCTGCACCTTAGGAGGATGACTAAAGTCAGCTCGTTCTACTTCAAATGGAAGTTCTGTGGGAAGTTGGGGGTTAAAAACCAAATCTTCCGTTTTTTTGCTCAGCTCATCATTATTGAATTTATGTAATCCACTTGTCGAACTACATGCCACTAAAATCAATGGTAAAGTTATTATTAGTAATAATTTTTTCATACTATCTCCCCTTCTAAGAACATGTTGTTGATTGCATGTTAAAAGTGTAGTCTACAGCAAATACATGCAAAAGGTCTCATATTTCACATACGATTCAGAATTATTAAAGTTTCAAATATTATTACCGCGAATCTAAATCTTCTAGTATCATACCCAAACCAAACAAAGGGGCAATTCTCTCTTATAGAATCGTCCCCCATTAGCGAAAGACTTGGTTTCAAGATATCTTTTAGTAAGCATTTAACTTACTCACCGCTTTACTTTTCAGATAAAAAATACCTTGCATTCACAAAAAATATGGTTCCAAGAAGAAATAACATAGTTATGAACCAACTTGCGATAGCTGAAAAATCACCTTTGAAAATATATTCACTTGTTAAAGTAACAAATACCATCGTTGCCATAACAACATACAAACCTATTAAATGCTTCATTAGTTTCATCTCTCCTTTATGACGTACTTATACATAACTCTCGTCATTTCGATTGGCTGGTCTTGAAATAGGACCTGTTTTCATTATGTAACAAGGGGGCACGCTATTAAGCAAACGCCCCCGTTAACGTAAGACACGAATTCGAGGTAAATTGAAACACACTATAAGTAACACACCTATTATTTAACTACACACCATAAATATCACTTAAAAAAATAACCCTTTTACCACTTCATAAATTGCAATTCCTACTACTACCCCTAATAAAAGTTTTACGAAGTTCATAGTTTTCCTTTCCAAAACGATTCCCCTTTATCTTAGCTTCGATTTTATTAAACATCATTAATGTTGAAAGCAAGCATGATATTGAATAATCGCCCCCTTTACGGGAAGAATTGAATTCAAGATATTCTAATAAATCAAATCATCACCTAACTGATGATTTAATTTAATTGTATGTTTTCCTTCAACATCGCTCCGTCATTATTTTTCCATCTTACATTTAATGTAATGGCACTAGCAAATTCCTCAATATCACCTATTGAACTAAGACGAGTACCACCACCATTAGGTATCGTAATACTTTTTCCTTCCAAAGCTTCCAAAGTACCCTGACTTTCTCCAGATGGATAGGATATATTATATTCAATCTCTTTTGGAGTATAGTCTTTCTTAAATTTTAGGTTTCCTCCAATATGGTATGTATCTTGTTCTTCTGAATTTGAAAAAACTACTTCAACATTCGCATCCCAAGATGAGGATTCACCTCGTATTATTTGCGTCTCGTCTCTTTTCTCACCAGAACAGCCAGAAAATAATAATGAAACTAGAATAAATAGTACAAAAAATCTAATGATACCGCCCCCTTCAAATGTATGTATAAATCCGATATAACTTATGTACGAGATAAAACGATTTTAGTTTCAAAACTGCCAATTATCTCGAAACTGAGTCTTCAACTAACCTGCCCATTAGCTAAAGACTCAGTATCGAGATAAATATCAACACCGAACTTAAACGAAGCCTTTTATTCAAGGCAGCAGTCTCCGCCTGTAACGGAGAGAAGTGTAAGATGATGCTTCCTTACTCTCCCCATAACCCGGCTGTTCCTTTTGAAAAACAAAACCTCTGGCTTCGTAAAAAGGAATGCCCTTATCATTGCTTTTCTGAACCGAAGCCCATTGTTCTTCCGCTCCATAAAGATCCTTCTGCTGCTTCGTCAAGGCTTCCAGCAGCTTCGTACCGATCCCCCGGCCTCTGTAATCCGGATCTAGATAAAGGACATAGATTTCGCCGGCCTTCTGATCGATCATCCCGCCGCCAATTGCACCAACAATCCTGTCCTGTTCAAGAGCGGTTATGTAGCCGCTCCAGTCTCTCCCTGCAGGAACAATCTCTTTTTGGATGCGGGCCAGGTTATAAAATTCATCGATGACGGTCTGTAAGTATTCTTTGCTGTAAATCGCTGCGTACGTGTCCTGATTCCCTTTGATACAGACCTCCCGGATGCCGGGAGCATCACTCATAACAGCATTTCTGACTATAATCATCGTTTCCCTCCTATATTCTCTGCTGGTGGGTATGTTTGAAATCTGTGCCATACTTTAAACCGTAGCCGATGGTCCGATCCATCCCGATATGAGCCGTCCAGATCAGCGCCAGCGCGGTTACAAGCCCCCACTGGTAATATAGACCAGTGAGGAGAACAAGTCCCGGCACTACATAGGTGTGGCCGATATTGTATAGGACGGCTCCCGCCTTGGCATTTATGATATAGCCGAGCATGAATACATCAGGTGCAAGAAGGAGAAGAAGAAACAGCCAGAGCGAATAGCCGGTCGTTGTGTAAAAATAAGACGACATAATGAGGACGAGTAATCCTTCCAGATGAATCCATGTTTTGGGCACTGGGTTCCACTCCTTTTTAGGTGATCGGTTTGAAAAGGGGCCATGACAAGCAGGTCGTGCCACGAACCGTTTCGGAAAAGCTCCTCCTTCAGACGCCCCTCTGTTGTAAAACCTGTATGCTCATACAATCGGACGGCGCGTTCATTAAACGCACAGACTTTCCTCTGATGTTTCTAGTTCTTCAATCCTGTAACTATTCGATGTGTCTGAGGTGGTGATCCTCTTGATGAATTGTTCGGTGCTTTCATAGGTGTGGACATCGAGGTGGGGCTGGGTCGTCTTCATTACTTCCATATCATTTCTCCATTGATGGTAGATGGGTGGGGCTTTTCCCTCTACTTTCCGCAGACGTATGCGTTCAGCTGTAAACAAGTCATTCCTCCCTCTCTCTGCTGAGCCGTTCACCTCTAGTACGGTCAACAAGGAGAAACGTTTCAAAAATCAGGCAGGAAATCGGATGCTTCCATTATTCACCTGCACATTCCCATGACCTGCTTTCCTCATCCGTCCGGATGCAAAATCATTGTTTGTGAATTGACGGAAATACTGCCTCGCTCCGTTATACGTCGTATACCACAGCTGGTTGATAATGGTATACGTTCCATGACCTGCAAAGCGGAGCGGATGGTAGGAAACACCAAAGACCGGATGAGTCATTTTAGCAATCCCGTACCTGCCCTTTTCATCCAGCCACAAACCCAGCATCTTCTCCATTTACACACCCCCCTCCCACTCTTCGACAGAAACGAGACCGCCCTCACCCACGTACGCGGTCCCTCTCCCCTTTAGGAGAACCGTTACAGGATAAACCTCCGCCATCTGATCAGAAAACAGCCACTTTCTACCCGGTTCGAGGAGCAAAAGAAAGCTTTCGTCTTCCTTTTCCCCTATAAAATTCAGGAGGTGCGGCCGGATTGGGCGCTTTTCTCTTTCGATGAGATTCAACCGTTCAAGAACTTCAGCCCCCTGCCCGGCGTCCACCGCCACAAAGCTCATTTCATTGACCTTCTGCAGGCTCTCTATGGAGAACGGCTGTCCATCACTCTTTGGAGCCGTACGCCTTGCGATACACTCGACAATATTACCGGCGGGATCCTGAAAGGAAAAGGCACGGGCCTGAAGATGCTTGAAGGCCGCCTCATCCTGATCCTCTTCTTTTAGGAGCGGGGTACGGGCCTTCACCCACTCTTTCGCCTCCTGAAACTGGTCTGCCGGGATATCAAAGGCGAAAAGATAAAAAGGATGTCCTTCCTCTACTTTTAGAAAAGTGATGGTGCTTCTCCCAGCTTCAATGGTCAGCTGACCTTCTCCCGATTCTCTCTCCTTAAAACCGAGGACCTCTTCGTAAAAATGTTTCATATCCTTGAGCGGCCGTGTATCCAGCATGACTTTTTCAATAAACATTTCTCATTCCTCCTTCACAGCGGTACCTTCATGGTAAAGAGAGGGGAAAGGAATCACATCAGGGGACAGACCGATGTTTTCTACGTCTTTCGATGGAGATCAAGACCCGCTGCAATCATTTTCTGTCTGCCACAACAATCAAAAAGGCGGCCGGAAACTTTCCCGGCCGCCTTTTTGGTATCTTATCCCTCATATTCAGCAAGAGTTACTGCGAGCTCATCCTCAATCTCCTGAACGGAACCTAAATAGTTATTCAAAAGGATGGAGAAAATCAACTCCTCCCCGTCTTTCGTCGTAACATAGCCGGAAAGCGAGGTCACACCAGTCAAGGAACCTGTCTTGGCATGGACATTCCCTTCAGCCGCTGTGTCCTGCATCCGATTCCTCAATGTACCCCCAACAAAACGTTCTTCCTTTCCTGCCACGGGAAGGGATGTGTAGAACGCGTCATACCACGGTTCCTGGCGAACTTTATATAAGAGTTCTGAGATTTCATCGGCCGGAACCATATTGACATGCGACATGCCTGACCCGTCCCGCAGGCGCATCGTATCTGCATCCACATCAATCGTCTGCACATACTCTTCTACGACATCCAACCCTTTATCCCAGCTGCCCTCATCGTAAACGGTCCGCCCCATTTCCTTGATTAACACCTCAGCGTGTCCGTTATTACTCAGCTTCATGAATGGGATGAACAAGTCTTCAAGCGGCATCGATGTATGAGATGCAACAAGGTCGGATTTCTCCGGCGTTTCCGCGTACGTCATCTTTCCTTTCACCTTTATGCCGGCTTCCTCCAACGCCCTTTGGAAAAGGTCGAGCGCAAGTCCAGACGGCTCATCGACCGCCACCCAGGAGCGGGACCGGCTGCCTTCAAGTGGAAGAGTCCCTTCCACAATAATCTCGTTTGTTCCGTGTTTCCGTTCAATCGTGACATCTTTCTCTCCATCTTCAGCAACCGTCTTCGTTTGATTGATGATTTTTACGTGGTCTGTTTCCGGTGTCACTTCGACAACGGCCTCTTCCCCTTCCTCCGCCGCTGGATAGGCAGCGACGATCACCGTTCCTGCATCGTAATCTTCATTAGGCGCAGCTGTAAGGGCAGAAATCTGAGAAGCATAATAACGGGATTCATCATTCCAGGAAATGTCCTCAGACAAACGGATATCATCGTACCATGTGTCATCCGCAACCAGGCTTCCTTTGACTGCCCTGATCCCTTGGTCCTTCACTTGTTGGGCAAGCTCCTGAAAATCCTCATAGAGAAGGGTTGGGTCTCCTTTCCCCTTTAGGTAAAGGTCCCCGTGAAGCTTACCTCCTCTTATTTTCCCTTCTGAATACACTTCCGTATCAAACGTGTAGCGGGGGCCAAGCGTATCCATCGCAGCCGCTCCCGTCAGAAGTTTCATGTTGGAGGCCGGCTTCAACCGGTCATGGGCATCATGTTCATATAAGACCTCCCCCGTGTCGGCTGAGCGGACACTCACACCGCTCAACGCTCCGTCCAGCTTCTCATCACTTAGTAAAAGGTTGAGTTGATCAACCAATTCTTCATGTTCCAAAGAAGCCGTTACTTCTGTCTGGACAGGCTGAAAAGGAAAAAACAAAACAAGACTCGTCAACGTCAGGACTGCAGCATTGGATAATTTCCGCATATGTATACGTCTTCCTCCTCCAATATGGGGTCTTCTACACCTTACCAAAAATTACAGAATATTATAATAATTAACAGATATTTTCCACAAAACAGCCCCAAGGAAGCAGTTCTTTGGATAGAGTATCAACCTATCTATCCTCTCAGCTGCGTGACCAGTCCCATGCCGCTTGTTGAAGTTGTTGGACAAACCCGCCCTTTCCCTCGATGTACGCGTCGATATTAAAACGGTGGGCCTGCGCCAGCTGCTTTTTCAACCGCGCATAAGCGTTCCGCTCCGCGTCATGCGTCCGAAGATAATCACGGAACACGAGATGACGCTCTATTTCAGGACTTCCTTCTTCAAATACGTGCACGTGATGGGTTCTAACCTGTCCCCCTTTTTGAAAAAAACGGCGGCCAGGCAATCCGTTTTCACCTTTCGCTTCATACTCTGCCTTCTCCATTGCAGCGACCGCTTCATCGACCGCTTTCAAATCACTGACGACAGGAAGTATATCAATCACCGGCTTGGCCGCAAGTCCGGGAACTGCTGTACTGCCGATGTGATGAACATCGACGAGCGCTGATCCAAAGATCTTTTCCAATATCCGCTTTTCCTGTTGAAATAAAAATGACCAGCCCGTGTCATTAGGGACAACCTCCACCTTCCTCATCCGACCCCCCCTTTATTTTCCTCATTATCCACATTCAAGTATAGCAGATGAGTAAATGTGTCCCGTTTGAGCAAACTATTTTCGTTCCTGTCCTTCATCGTGTATAACTTATCGTGTAACATCACTTATTTAGGAGGTACCATCATGAGCAAAAAAGTTCTAATGGTCGTAACCAATCACACTAAAATCACAGATGATCATAAAACAGGCCTGTGGCTTGAGGAGTATGCTGTTCCTTATAATGCCTTCAAAGAGCAGGGCTATGAGGTAAAAGTAACAAGCATCCAGGGTGGCGAAGTTCCACTGGATCCCAACAGTATTCCTGAAGAAGAAGTGAAAGAATGGGCGGAAGCTCAAGCACAGCTGAAGGATACAGCCAAGCTTTCCAAAGAAGATGCCAATGGATTTGACGGTATTTTCCTTCCAGGCGGACACGGGACAATGTTCGACTTCCCGGAAAACGAAACGCTTCAGTATGTCCTGCAGCAGCACGCGGAGCAGAACAACGTTATCGGTTCGGTCTGTCACGGACCAAGTGGTCTCGTCCATGCGACGTATGAAAACGGCACTCCGATTGTAAGCGGCAAAAAAGTGACCGGATTCACGGACTCCGAAGAAATCGGCATGGGGCTGGATGTGCATATGCCATTCATGCTGGAAACAGAACTGCGTAACAAAGGCGGCGAATTTTCCAAAGGGGATGACTGGAGCGCCTACGCGGTCCGCGATGGTAATCTGGTAACCGGCCAGAACCCGATGTCCAGTGAAAAAGCTGCAGAGAAAATGGTTGAAGCTTTAAAAGAAAACTAAAAACTCCCTTTCCAAAAGGAAAGAGAGTTCCAGGCTGTCGGGAACGTTCTCGACAGCCTTATTTTATGTCAGGGGTGCTCCTTTCATCGGCTGAAAAAACCGGGTGGAAATCTGGTCATGCGGCACCGGAGCACTGCACAGGTATCCCTGGTACTGGTGGCATTTCCTTGAAATCAAGTAATCCAGCTGGGACGGCGTTTCTACACCTTCTGCGATGACGTTCAAGTTCAAATTGAGAGCCATATGGATAATCGTATCTACAACAGCCCTGTCTTTGGAACTTTTGTGGATCGTCTGGATGAACGATTTATCAATTTTAAGGGTATCAAGCGGGAAGTCCTTCAAATAATTCAAGGAGGAATACCCGGTCCCGAAATCATCGAGGGAAATTTTGATCCCCATCGCTTTCAGCTCATGCATAAAAGGAATCGCTGTTTGCGGATTTTGTACGACACTCTCCGTCAACTCGAGATCAAGGTACTTCGGATCCAGACCGGTTTCGTCCAGGATCTCTTTAACGGAATCCACAAATCCCGGATCATTGAACTGGACGGCTGAAATGTTGACAGAGATATGAAAAAGGTCATGACCTTCATCAAGCCATGTTTTGAACTGAGTACAGGCTTTTTTGAGGATCCATTTCCCTAGTGGAATGATCAGCTTTGTCTCCTCAGCAAGTGGAATGAAATCCAGAGGAGAGACAAGTCCCAGTTCACGGTGATTCCAACGAACGAGCGCTTCGAAGCTCTTTACATCCCCCGTACCAATAACGACCTGAGGTTGATAATAAATCTCGATTTCCCCGCGTCCGGCCGCTTTTCTCAGACCGGTTTCCAGCATCATTTTCCTGGAAATCACTTCATTAATCTCCATCGTAAAGAATTGATACTGGTTGCCGCCCTCTTGTTTCGCCTGATACATCGCTGTATCGGCAAATTTAATAAGGTCATCCGCTTCCAGGCCGTCCTGCGGATAAAGACTGATTCCGATCGACGGCGTTACGAACAGTTCCACCTCATCAATGAAAAAAGGCTCACGCAGAGCATCAAGCAGCTGACTGGCAGCCATGCCGGCTTTATAGGAACTTGTTTCTCTCAACACCAGAATAAACTCATCCCCGCTCTGCCGGGCAGCAAAATCGTTGTCCCCCAATCCAGCCTGCAGCCTCTCTGTTACCTGCTTCAGCAAGGCATCCCCTGTCTTGTGTCCATACACATCATTGATTTGTTTAAATCGATCCAGATCCAAGAACAAGACGCCGGCTTCCTCGTTGTTTTTGTGCGCCTGCATGAGCACGGTCTCCAAGTGATCGTTCAGCATTCTCCGGTTCGGAAGATGGGTCAGTTCATCTTTATACACGAGCTCATTGATCCGCTCCTGTTGCTGAACCCGCTCCGATATATCACGGATGATTCCGGTATAATACGTCTGCTCGTCGTTGGAGGTCGAGGATAAGGATAACTCCAAGGGGAATACCCTTCCTGTGGCATGCATTCCCTCGAGTTCCACCGTCTGTCCAATCACACGCGCTGCTCCTTTTTTCAAAAACAGAGCCGCCCCTTCAGGGTGTGCTTCATAAAACGAAGGCGGAACGACGATATTGATCAGCTGACCGACCGCCTCCTTCTGGCTGAACCCGAAGGTATCGACAGCTGCCTGGTTCCAGGCGAGAATCTTTCCTTCCTGGTTCATGGTGATCACGGCATCATTCGCCGATTCCACAATGGTCTGGTACAGGGTATCCATGAAAAGGATATGATCGCTGTGCTCTTCCATTTTCGTATCGTACCGGTTCACTAAAATAAACAGTCCGATTAACACAAACACTCCGAACGTCACGATGTATCCGAGCGGCGTCGGGTCTATAAAAGGATCGGTATGAGCGGACGTTTCCACATGATAAAAGCTTGCTGATGCCATTCCGGTATAATGCATTCCGCTGATCCCGGCCCCGAGCACCAAGGAGGCTCCTATTTTAAAACGCTTCAACCTTCTTGGATAATTCATAAAACTCTTCAATACAATCAAAGCGGTAAAAGAAGCCGCGAAAGCAATGGCTGCCGAAGCGGCAACAAGCTGCGCATCATACTGGATCGCGGCTTCCATGATCATCGCTTCCATGCCGATATAATGCATCGAAATGATGCCGAGGCCGATTACAATCGAACCGACCGCTGCGTCGATCCGCTTTTTCAATCCACGGCTCATTAAATAAAAAGCTAGAAAACTGGCTCCCGCTGAGGAAAGGATGCTCAACGTCAAAAGCCATGAATCATACCGGACCGGCATGCCCATGTCATAGGCGAGCATCGCTACAAAGTGCATCGACCAGATGCCGCCGCCCAGCGTAAGCGCTCCAGCTGCTATCCATTTCCACTTCGTCAGGCCGGAAGCTTTCTTCAACCGTTCCACCATCGTCAACGAAGCAAATGATGCCGCCACAGCTGCAACAATCGATAAAATTACAAACCATGTATGATAGGAACCTGTCATTTCCACTCGTCTTTTCCCTCTCTTCTTTTTATCTCTTTCTTATATCGGCGGCCGGATGTCAAATTAGAGAGAATTCTGGAAAAGAATCACGCCTGAGCTTAGCTTTTTTGACGGAGGGTAAAAGACATAGTAGGATGAACAAACACACGTGACAAGTGAGGTGGTTTTTTGGACTCTTGGAGAAGTTGGTCGTGGGAGGATATTTTAGCCGTCATCCTTTTCCTAACCGCCGTTATCCTGCTTCGATGGATATTAACAGGACTTGTGAAACGTCTGTTTTCAAGCCGTCCACGGGCAGAAAAAGCTTTTCTATCTTTAATCAACTGGTTTTCCTACAACGGGATTCTCGTCTTTATCATTTTTTATTTTGCAGATTCCAAATGGCTGTTCTACGAGCTCATCCCTATAGAAAGTGTGGATGTCACCCTTTTTCTCATTATCGTAGCGCTTCTGATTCTGACGTTCGCCTTCCGGATTTCCCGGATTTTGAACAGGTACATCTTTCCGTTCTTTTATGACCGGCATCAACTGGATAAAGGCACCCGTTTCACTATGGAACGTGTCATCCATTATGTCATCATGGTGATTGCGTTTTATATCAGTTTGACAACGGTCGGTATTGATCTCAGCGCCCTTGCCGTTTTTGCCGGGGTGCTCGGCGTCGGGATTGGTTTCGGGATGCAGAACATTGCCTCCAACTTTATTTCCGGACTGATTCTTCTTTTCGAACGGCCGATCAAAGTAGGAGACCGGGTCCTCATTGATGATGTGGTTGGTGATGTTCAGCGGATCAGCATGCGGGCGACGATCGTACGCACGTTAGAAAATGAGCACATCATCATTCCGAACTCGTATTTTCTAGAAGAAAAAGTAGTCAACCGTTCCTTTTCCGACCCACGCCTTCGGTTAACCATTCCAGTTGGTGTCGCCTATGGTTCAGATGTAGAAAAAGTGAAGGCCGCTCTTCTTCAGGTAGCAGCGGCCGCGCATGAAGCGAATACCTACGTCCTCGAGGATCCGAAGCCTTTCGTAAACTTTAAAGGCTTTGGCGATTCCTCGCTCGACTTTGAGCTGTTCGTCTGGATATCTAAACCGGAGGATTTGATCCCGATCAAAAGTGAGCTGAACTTCAGCATTTACGCAGCGTTCAGCCGTGAAGATATTGAAATTCCATTTCCCCAGCGCGATTTACATATTAAATCGAACGCAGCTGGACTATTCAACGACAAAGAAGGGCAGCCTTAACCAGGCGCCCTTCTTTGTCGTTTTCATCTAATGGGAAGGATATAACAGCATCTGGAACAACATCTCTCCTCTATCACATCAATTATTGAATAAGCGTCATCGTTATGATGAGAGTCGTTAAACACGGACCGAGCTGATACCCTTTTTTGTTCATAAATAAAGAATTCCCAATGGGTAAGGCAGTAGTATCCTTACAACAAACCATATAATAACGGCCAAAAACAGGAACATCACAGCGATACTCAACGTCTGCCTGTAACGCTTTTGTTCTCTTAAATTTAAGTGAATGATATCCCAGACCAGCCTTAGGAAGAGTAAACCCATAATAAGGAACATGAAGAAAATCAGTGACGTATCAAACACTTTAGAAACGATAAATACTACAAAGATCCCGATAAAAGTTAAGAGGTTGTCCATTCTTTTATCCACTTGCTCGATATTCCCATCTATTGCTCTAACGATTCCCTTCACGAAACGCCCCCCCTTTGAGTCAAAC
The DNA here is from genome assembly GCF_056161385.1 of Halobacillus sp. ABD4_316. Classification (NCBI taxonomy): domain Bacteria; kingdom Bacillati; phylum Bacillota; class Bacilli; order Caryophanales; family Bacillaceae; genus Halobacillus; species Halobacillus sp. ABD4_316. The sequence continues at coordinate 25,279 of NZ_JBSWZA010000005.1, read as the reverse complement.
CTATGTATTTGAATTACTAAACCAATGTGGGCTCTTTCCTCTTATTGCTGTTATTTCCACTGATAGATCAGCGGATAAAAATCCAGCATAGTCACCGTGATCAATCCTTGATGTATCTGTCGCCAGTCATTTTTTTCTGGAGTGAGATTATCGGGTGGGATTGATGGATTTGCGGTAAATGGTTTGTTCGGCATCAGCCTTTTGTTCCTCAACCTTATGTAAGTGTCGATCATTATCTATACCTGTTTAGAAGCCCAAACGAAGAGCATTCCCAATAAAATAGTCGAAATAGAGAGGAGCAGGAAAGATCCTCCTAGAATCAGGGCTGGAATGAGGTAACAGACAGCAGCAGCTGTGATGAACCATCCTGTAACAAATAAAAAGCTGGACAAAAATTCAATGATGTTTTTTATAAAATCACCTCATTTAAATACATCGTTCGTTGCCGGCAGACTTCTATGCACTTACCTTCCTGCTGTTGATAAAATAAAATACACAATAACTCAGGAATAATATCGTTAAATAAAACAACTCAGGATAATTTGTTTTTATGCCCTCCAAGCGGGGATCTCCCACATTAAAGAATTCAAAGAGAAAATTTGCAAGCATGAACAGAATGATTGTTGACCAGCTTTGTATCACTGCTTTTTGTTTAATCCACTGTTTTCGTTCATCTTCTTTAGGCTTGAAGATAAATTCTCGACTGCCGGACAACACCCCAACAATACCAAGCCAGATAAACGGAATAACTAAGTTTGTTAAAAATACACTCATCTTACACGTCCCCTTCTACGGTTATGGTTTAAATACCTGATCAACAGTGGTTCCTAGCTGTTTTGCGATATTAAATGCCAGTTTCAAGGTGGGGTCATACTTGTTATTTTCTATCGCATTGATCGTTTGACGGCTGACATTACACAGATCGGCAAGTCTTCCCTGGGAAACCCCAAGCTTTTCTCTTAACGGCTTAATCTTGTTTTTCAAATCGTTCCCACCTTTTTTCTTCAGCTGACTGTCAAAAGTATTTTACACTTAAATGGTAATAAAACCCAATCATAATGTCAAATACTTTTGACAGTGTAGTTATACTATATCTAAGTAGAGCGAGTATTGACATTATAAAAAGGAGACTGGTTCTCTCCTTTATTTTATAGTGATCATATACACGTCTACCTCTCCCTCTTTCATAAACATCTCTTTAGACTTATGCATGCCGATCGAACGGGCGATATGTGCGGATGCTGTATTGCCCGGCTGTATAAGGGAGATATACCTTTTCTCACTCCTGTGCTTCCTGCCATAGCTCAGCAATAATCCAGCCGCTTCCTTTGCATATCCCCGTCCTTGGAACTCGTTGATGATCCAATAACCGATTTCCACCTCTTCTTTTCCGTCAACCTGTTGGGGTACCAAGCCGGCATGCCCGATACGCTCTCCGCTCTCCTTTTCGATCAGAACCTTTAGTCCGAGATCAGGATCTGATTCCTCATGTGTATGAATCCAATGCAGGAATTCACGGGCTTCCTGTTTTGTTTTCACTCCCCCATCACCGATATAATTCATCATTTCAGAATCTGACAGCATTCCAAACAGGAAAGAGAAATCCTCTTTTCTATAGGATCGAAATTGAATACGCTTTGTAGACCACATGAAACCCCTCCTCTTATATTCACTATTACAGTTTTTCCATTCATGAATTTTCCACTTATGGGCAGGTTACGGATGAAGGGGATGCTTATGAAAGATTATACAGAAGATGGACGCCTATCTGAAATACAACAGTCGTTTGGGAACAGCTCAGATATTAATATCCGACCTTTTCAACATCCACGTTTTTCGATCAGTGGAGTGCTGGTATACATAGACGGGATTGTAGATACGTCGGTGATTGAAAAACATATCCTGCATCCTCTGTTGGATGAACGAAATCGAAACAGGAAAACAGGGGATTTGGATATAGAAAAAGCATTGGAAACGGCAGGTGTGGAAGTTGTCCCCTTTTCCTCCTATAAGGACAAGCTGATCAATGGATGGACCCTTATTCTGCTTAAGGATCGTGACCAGGTGATTGCGGCAGATACTGCTAAGTGGAAAGAACGCGCTCTTACTACTCCTAAAGGGCAGCGGGCGGTCGAGGGGCCGGATATCGGATTTAACGAGAGTAGAAAAAGTAATGTGGCACTGGTGAGAAGCATTGTGAAAAATCCGATGCTGCGTGTCGAAACTGAAACGTATGGAAGCATCACTCAAACGTCTGTTTCCCTTGTGTACATTGAATCCAAGGTGGATGAAGCGATTCTGAAGGACGTCAGGGAAAAACTCTCCCACGTATCCATGGATTATATCTTGGACTCGAACTTCATATCAGAGTACCTGACAAAAGAATCCAAATCAATTTTCCCATTAATCATCAACACCGAAAGACCTGACGCAGCCGCAGCGCAGATCATTGGGGGAAGAGTGTGCATCCTCGTGGATGGTTCTCCCTATGCACTGATTGCCCCTGCAGAATTGGTGCAGTTTTTTCATACAGCCGAGGATTATTATATTCAAAGCCGCTTCAATCCCCTCCTCCGGCCGCTCCGTATCTTGTTTTTTTGGCTGTCGCTTTATATTCCTGCTCTTTATGTTGCCTTTACTACATTTCATGCAGGAATACTGCCGGATAACCTCCTTGTCGGATTCATGGCTCAGAGGCAGGTGGTCCCTCTGCCTACGTTTTTGGAAGTGGTGATTGTCAACTGGCTGATAGATGCCATTTATGAAGGCTCCAACCGGCTGCCGCAGAGTGTTGTCCTTACGATTTCAATATTTGGAGCGATTGTATTCGGACAGTCGGCCGTTGAAGCCCAATTGATTCAGCCGATCACCCTCGTCGTTTTAAGTGGATCGTTTATATTATCGAGTATCGTCCCGGTAGCCGCACTGAACTATGCGACACGTTTTTTACGTCTCAGCCTAATCTTAATCAGCGCCCTTCTCGGGCTGTATGGATTGGCTCTGGCTACTTTAATGCTGCTTATCCATTTATGTTCCCTGAAAAGTTTCCAAGTTCCTTATCTTTCACCGATCGCCCCTTTTACGTGGAAAGATCAAAAAGATACCATCATCAGGGAAGCCATGCCTGAACTTAACCCGACAGAAGTGAATTTTACGAAAGAAGAGGATCCATCCTCAAAACGTTGATGGTGGAGGGACGTACGCATGAAAGAAATCCGTTTGAGGCTTCTACTGATCCTTCTTATTTTCATGGGAGCCCTTTTCATCAGTTCTATTCAAACCACACGGCTGCACACGCTTTCGCTTGTCACTGGAATGGGCATCGAAAAAGAACAAGGCATTTATTCAGTTACCCTCCAATTATATAACCCGGAAGCCAATGCTAAAGAATCCTCCGGTGAAATTGGCGGGAAAACCTATACAGCCACTGGTGTGACCATTGCTGATGCCATAGCAGCCTTAAAAAACGATATTTCCAAACGCATCTTCACGGAAACGCTTCAAATCGTTGTCCTGGGAGAGCAGATGGTCAAAGAGGAAGGGGTGGATCCTGTTCTTGACTATTTGGTCCGCGCTCCTGAAATTCCGGGAAACATCCAAATGGTGATTGCCAGGGAATCATCGCCCGAATTCGTGTTTCAAATGTTCCCGGCGGACGATAAAGTAACCAGCAGCCATATAAGAAAATTGCTGAGTCATTCAGAACAGCGGTGGGGTACGTTTCAAGACATATCTGCTGAACGTATCAAAAGCCTCTTGGAGGACAAAACAAGTGACATCGTTATCCCCTACTTGGAACTGAAAGGCGATAGAATGGAAGGGCTCTCAAAAGCCAGCACGGAGAGATTCACGCCGGCGGCCTACTTTTCGCTGACCGGGCTGGCCTTATTATCGAACGGGAGGCTGAAAACCTACTTCACCTCTGAAGAGAGCCGCCTGCTGGCCTTACTGAGGGGGGTGAATCAAAAAGAAAGCCTCACCTTCCCGTGCAGGGAAGACAATCATTATATGACCATCAGAACTACAAACACCAATGCTTCAACGAAAGCATCTGTAGATCCATTGTCCTTCAACATACAGGTTCACGTGAAAGCTTATGTAGAGGAATACGGGTGTAAAGAGGAAATGAATGGGCAGCGGGGTATTCAAAAGCTTGAGGAATGGCTGGAAGAAACGATAAAAAAAGAACTGACAGTCATGGTTCAAAAACAAGAGGAAGAGGGGGCAGACTTTCTCGGTTTAAAAGATCACTTGTACCGCCATTCACCTGCCTATTGGAAAAAGATGAAGAAGGAGAAAAACGAAGACCTTTCAAAGGTCCCTGTAACGATCGATGTTCAGGTTTCGCTTACTAAAATAGGGAAAACCTCTAAATTACCTTTATGATGAGGACGATAACATGGAACGGACAATCATTACCCCCACTCAGTTTTTCTCACTCATGCTTTTATTCCTGACAGGAACCACCATTATTGTAGGCTTGAACTTCACAGCGCTGCAGGATAGTGGATTTGCTGTACTCTTCGAGATGGCCGCCGGTACTTTCATGTTCTATTTTTATATGTACCTCTCTGAAAAAAGAGGGTGGCAGAATCTCGGTGGAATCTTAACCCAAGCGTACGGAAAAACAACAGCCAAAGTAATCATTCTGTTCTACAGCTTGTACTTTCTCTATATTGCCGGCCGCGTAACCACAGACTTTTCCTTTTTCGTGACGCACATTATTTTTCAGGACACTCCCCCGTGGGTCATTATGATCCCGTTTCTGATGGTCATCGGTTACTCGGCGGTCTTAGGGATCGAAGCTGTCGCCCGTAGTGCAGAAATTCTTGTTTTCTTTACGATAATGCTTTTGGTTATGTTATGGGGCCTTGGGTTCTTATCCGAAGAATTCGATCCCATCTACCTGCTTCCGTTATTCGATCAGGATTGGTCTGTCCTGCTCTCCATGATTTTCCCTACGGGTATCAGCTTTCCCTATGGAGAGTTGATCGTATTCACCGTTCTGTTTTCCTTGGTAAAAAATAAAGAAACAGTGAAACGCTACGCCTGGGTCCCTATTTCAGCAGCAGGCTTTATCATTATCATCACGATGGAGCTTGTCATCGGCATCCTGCATGCACCGATGGCAGAACAGTATTTCTTTCCTTTTGCTAAGGCGATGGAGCTTGTCACTTATTTTTCCTTTATTGAACACCTTGAGATTTTCACCACTCTTTTACTTCTGAGCGGCGTATTTATCAAAGTATTTATCTTTGCCTATGCAGCCTTCAGCCTTTTCAAGGAATCGTTTCCTATGAAAAAAACAAAGCTCTGGCACAGCTTTGTTCTCATCTTCCTGATTGGCGTCATGTCGATGATTGCTTCTGAAAACCTGATCCAGCACTTGCAGATCGGACTGAAGGTCGTCCCTTATGCCCTTCATATTCCCTTCCAATTCGGGATCCCCATCCTTACCGCCTTCGTTTTAATCCTAAAACGGCGGAAATAATGCAGGAAGAAAGCCCGCCCTTATTGGTACATAAGGGCGGGCTTTTTTCACTGCGCTTGTTCGTCCGGTTCGTGAATGCCGATAAGGTTGCCCTCCGTGTCATGGAAATATCCCTGCCAGGCCATACCAGGCAGTGCATATTTCGGCATAGCTACGGTGCCCCCCCGCTCTTTGATCAAAGCTTCGGTGCGGTCGAAATTCTCGACACTCATCGTACAGACAAAGCTGTTGACTGCCTGTCCTTTTTCCGGAGCCGGTCCCTGACGCTGCATAAGTGCCCCGTTGATGCCCGGAGTAGAAGCATCCCCGGTCACAGCTCCGAAATAAGGCATTCCTGCATATTCACTGTAATCCTCGTACGTCCAGCCAAAGACACGGCTGTAAAATTCCTTCGCCCTTTCCATATCATCCACATGAATTTCAAAATGTACCAGACGGCTCACAGGCTTCTCCTCCTTTTGGATATGCTATTTATTTACATTCGACTCCAAAAAGAAGATTCCTCCTTTCCAACGAGAACCGTTGAATCAGCTGCTGGATTCTTCGAACATTTTTTCCTTCATCGCATAGATGGCCGCCTGGGTGCGGTCATGGACGTCGAGCTTGCTTAATAGATGACTCACATGCGTTTTCACCGTTTTCTCTGTGATGAACAAAGCAGCAGCTATTTCCTTATTACTCTTTCCAAGGGTAATTTGATAGAGTACATCTTTTTCCCGTTTCGTCAGCTTGAACGGAGCATCAGGAGCCCGTCCTGTTTGATTCTGGTTCATTTCCGTTAAAAGCAGCTGGGTCGCTTTCGGGTGGAGCAGTTTTTCACCTCGGTGAGCGGCGCGGATGGTCCGGACGAGCTCATCCGGGTCTACGTCCTTCAGCTGATATCCGGACGCACCTGCCTGAAGGGCGGGGATAACGTGGTCCTGATCGGAATAACTGGTCAGAACGACGATTTTCGATTCTGGATACCGTTGAAGAATCTCCTTAGACGCCTCTACCCCATCCATCACCGGCATCATCAAATCCATCAGGATGACATCAGGAGAACACTCCTCCATTTTTTCCAATGCCGTCCGGCCATTTTCCGCTTCTCCCACCACTTCGATATCCTGCTGGGTATTCAAAAAGAACTTCAGTCCGCGCAGAACGATTAAATGATCATCGACGAGCATCACCCGTATACTCATTCCATCCGCTCCTTTCGGTTTCCCTTATGAGGGAGAAATACTCGTACTTCTGTCCCCCGTCCCTTCACACTTTGAATGGAAAACGAACCGCCGGCCAGTTCGGCCCGCTCTTTCATACTTGTCAATCCAAGGGTGCGGGCCTCAGCATCTTCATGATCATCGATTCCAGGACCACAATCGGATAGCACCATACCTGCCCCTGTTTTTGTTTCATAAAAGTGGACGGCAGCGCTCGTCTCGTTGGTGTGTTTCTTGATATTATTAAGGGCTTCCTGGCCGATCCGCCATAATGTCTCCTCCGCATTCCCCGACCAGTCCGGGACCTGCTCCATATCGATATCCAGCGTGATGCCGAGATGGACGGCATATTTTTTCAAAGCTGCACTCAACCCTTCTTCAATCCCGACCGGACGGAGCTGCCAGATCAGCGACCGCATTTCCTTCTGGGACTCCTGAGAAAGCAGCAGCATGTCCTCCAGCATCTCCCGGAGGTCCTGCCGGTCATCTGGAATCATTTCTTTTACTCCACGGGCAGTTAAAGAAAGGGAAAAAAGCTTTTGATTGACTGAATCGTGCAGATCTCTGGCAAGGCGCTTCCTTTCTTCATGCAGCAAAAGCTCCCGGCGTTCTTTCTGAAGGTTCAGGCTCTCAGCTGCAAGAGCCATGTTCCGGACGAGGGCCTGTTGGACTTCAGTATCTCTGCGCTGAAAAGGCTGTCTGCTGCCTGAGACCGTATGAAGCAGCCCAACGGTCTCGTCCTTTATGGTGATGGGATGGATGGCCTCTGATTCTCCGTTTTTTTCTGGAACCTGCTTAATCTCTTCCGAAAATTCCCCGCCGCTTGACGCTTGTTTTATGTACACATGGTTGTTCTTCACGTACATGGCTGCCGCCTGCCAGCCAAAATGAGCCATTCCTTTCGTGACTGTGGTCTGACATATGCCAGGGATGTCTTCTTCCTTGTTGATGGAACGAACCACCTTATTCAGCTTTTCATAAAGCTCTGCTCTTTTCTGTTCCTCATGATACAGCCTCGTCCGCTTGATGGCGGTTCCGATCTGATAGGCGACGGACTGCATCAAGGTCAGTTCTTCCTCTGAAAAATGTTCCTTATAAGGGGCTGCGATATTCAATATCCCGAAGAATTCCGTCCCGTCGCCAAGGGGAATCGTTGAATGGTGGGAGATTCCCTCCGTGTCTCCACGTTTGTTTTTCACAGCTTCTGTAATCCGCTTGCATTCAATGATATTGACCGGCTCTGTCAGTTTGTTGTTCCAATAGCGGTGCAGGCAGTGGCAGTCACCCGAACACATCGGCGCTTTTTCCTCTCTGGAAAGCGCCGGCGGCAGACCGTAATCGGCGATCAGCGTATAATGCGGCTCCTCATCAACGAGAAAGATCCAGCCCGCTTCCAAATGGGTCAGCTCCAACAGCTTCTCAAGGACAGCCTGGAGCATTTCATGCATGTCGTTACAAAGATTCAAAGTTTCCGCGATCCCTTTCATGATTGTTAATTCTTCCACACGGTCAAACGTACGCATCCTTTTCCTCCGTTTCCATCAGTTTGTTACGGGAAGGTATTGGTGAAACTCAGCAAGGACGCTGTCCAGCCGGTCCTCCGTTCCTTTCTTTAATCCGCCCTCCGCATCGAAATCCTCCGGGTCGAAGACCATCTGCTGCGGAAGTATCATGGCATACAGGCCCCGGCCGACCGTCCTCATCTGGTTGACCGCATTTATACCGCCTTTTCCTCCGCCACAGACAGAAAACAGAAGGGTTGGTTTCCCTTTGAAATAGGACCCATCCAGAAATTCGAGCGCATTTTTCAAGGCTCCGCTCATCCCGTTATGATATTCCGGAGATACCCAGACAAACGCGTCCGTTTCCGCTGCGGTTTTTTTGAATTTCATGACAGCCGGGTGATGCTCCTGCTGTTTTGTACCATCAAATAAAGGCAGCTGCTCTTCACTCAAATCAATCAGCGAAGCCTGAAGCTTCTCCGCCACCTTTGTGGCTGCCTGCCTTGTCCGTCCCTGCTTTCTTGGTGTTCCACTAATCACTGTTATGTTCATTTCGATTCCTCCTTGCTCTTATCCTATCTCTGAAAGGAAAAACCGGACTCCGGGAAATGACGGAACTTTTTCTACAACTTTGGACGGAAAACGTTCGTTCGTGATTGAAAAATCGAGACAGCTTTCTCTCATCGATGTTGATCGGCATACACCTTTGCCGTTACACCAAAACGGGCTTTAAAGGCCCTGGAAAACGTACTGAGGGACTGATACCCCACATCAAAGGCCGTTGTCATAATATCACGTCCCGGATTCATCAGCTGTCTTGCCGCTTCCTCCAGCCGGATCTCATGAATGTACGCTCTTGGCGTCCGACCCGTCTGTTTCACGAACACCCGGTGAAGATGGTATTTGCTCATATTCATTTGAAAGGCGATCACATCCAGCGTCAGATCCTCCCTGAAATGTTCATTTACAAAGGCCTGTACCTGGGCAGCAATCCCTTCTGGACTGTGAAGATGATCGGCTGCTGCCTGCTGCCATAAGTTTGTGTGAGAGCCCTCTATATGGGTGAGGATGGTTTCTGTAAAAGCTTCCTCGTTGGACAGTACCTGATCGATTCCTTGAAAAGCCGCTGTCTGCATCTGTTTTTCTGCTTCCTTCACGACTGCAGCGGGAACGGTCTGGAGTGCTGAAAAATCTACGGGGGAGACACTTTGTCCAAGCCGCCCCTCCAGGACCTTCCGGACAACAGTCTCGTTAAAGCTGATCAGCATAATCATCCCTCCCCCTGAAGCTTCATGCTGATGGACATCACCAGGAGGCACAATCAGTGCTTTTTCCGCATCCAGATGCAGATGCGTACCGTTATGGCGGACGGCGATGCTCCGGGACATGGGAATACTGATCTGGTAATGGTCGTGAGGGTGCGCTTCATCCGCCTCCCCCTGCTGTAAATCGAATAGTAACACTCCGGTATGCTCGAGATCGAGCCTCATTTCCATGCTGCATCTTCCTTTATTGAGCAAGATTTGCTGATATAACCGCAAGAACCGCCACGTCCGCCCTTCCTTCTTTCCAATACAATAGGTTTACTTCCTAAGGAAAGGGGTCTTAGTAATGGAAACACGGACGATAATGATTCAGACCGGCGGGCATGCGCTCCTATCCTTTATCTCCATCCTTTTACTTCCGTTTTTAACTCTGTATATGTATGACCGATTCGACGAAAACCTCAGTCTGACTGCTTTGGTCATTGGCATCCAGCCCTTCACGGAAATTCTTTTCACACTGCTTTTCAGCAGGTGGATCGACCGCTTCGGCCGAAGACCAGTGCTTTTAGGTTCTCTGGTGTTTCAACTAGCGGCGATGGTTGGATTTATCGTGGCTGCAGATGTATGGACGTTTGCCGTCTGTGCTTTTTTGAATGGCCTTGGGCGGTTTGTCTACATCCCTGCGGCCAGGGCGCAGATATCAGAAACGGTTCCTTTGGAGAAACAAACACGGACGTTTGCGCTGCTGGAGACAGGTTCAAATATCGGCGCCCTGGCCGGACCTGCTGTTGGAGCGGTGCTTTTCAGCTGGCATCCACCGTTATTGTTCGCTCTGCTGGCCGTGCTCACCTCCATCTATGCCTTGATCGTCTGGCTGTGGCTGCCGGAGTCATGGACCGGTGTCCTTACAGAAGTTTCAGAGCGGAAGCCTGTCCCCTATAAAAAACCAGCCTTCCTTGCCTGCAGCATGCTGCCGATCAGTCTGTTTCATGCCCAGATGGAAACGAACTGGCCGATTTACTTGAAAGAGAATATGGAACATTATCTCTGGACGTTTTCAGTCCTGCAGATGTCCGGCACGCTCTTCTTTATCTGCTTTGAAGTCCTGCTTGTCCATTGGGCGGAAAAATGGCCGCGGATACGGGTCATCCAGACCGGATGGCTGTTTTATACAGCGGCTGCTTTTGGTTTTGCGTTTTCCACTCATTTCGTTGGACTTATTGTATCACAGCTGTTGTTGTGTATTGGGGCTGTTCTGGTGCTCAATCCGATGCAGACGTTCATCAGCACAATCGCCCCGCAGGCTCATAAAGGAAGATATTTCGCCTTGTTCGGCCTGCACTGGGATTTCTCCCGGTCCGCTGGTCCATTCACAGGCGGCCTCATGCTTTCCTTTTTCGGTGGAGGATGGTTGTTTTCCACGCTTGGAATCCTCCTGATCATCGGTGCATTCATGCAGACAAACCGCCTGACCAGCTATTCCAGGGATGAACCAGACAGGATGGCCGGATGATGGATGTGCATCCAGAAGCACTCACACAAAAACCCGTCCTCTCCTCTTATCCTGGGACGGGTTAAATGATATACGTAAACGAGGCGGCCCGTTCAATACCAGTAGTAAGGGTAAAAGGGACCGAAACGGCGGATGCCCCAGAACGGAAAGCCGAATAAACCGAAAGGACCGAAAAACGGGAAGAACAAACGGCTGTCAGCACTGCCCTGGCTCTGCGGCATCTGCTGCTGACCGGCAGGCTTGAGCAAATACAGCTGTTCGTCGTCGAAGCTGTGCAGAATGCCGGCATGAACGGAACCATCATGATTTTCGATCTGGATCATTTGATAAAGGTGCTGATGGCAGAAATCCTTCGCTCCCTGCTTCTGTCCTCCGGTTCGGGGAGACCTATGAGACGGATGATGCATCATCGAGACCCTCCTTTTTCTCCCCATCGTATGACAGAAGCCTAAAAGCGTGCTAATCCCATTGTTTAAGCGAGAGCCACAATTTTTTCAGTTTCCGTTCCACAGGCTTTCCTTTACCGGACTGCTGCTTCTGCCATTCGTTGTAACTGGCCGTCGCGATCAATAACACCCCTGCCGTCAACAGGTACACCCACCACGGTGCCCGGCCCCAGTAGGGCTTCGTCTGGTAGATGACATTGAAAATGAGCACACCCATTCCTGTAAAAAAGTACGATTTAATCTTCAGCTGCATCCCCGCCAACATGGACACGACGGATAAACCGCCAATGATCCACGCATCCCAGAGCGTATGACTGATGATCGCATCGCTCACAAGATAGGCCGCAATGAAAAGAAGGAGCGCGGACTGCACGTGACTCATGGCCACCCTGTACTCGTGCCACGTTCGTTTTCGTAACAGATAAAGGACGAACAGCAGCGGCAGGGTATACAGTTCAGCTTCCAATAGATCAGGAACGTAGGCATCATAATTAACAAGGATCCAAAGATACGCCATGTAAAAACAGACGCTCCCGATTGTGTAGGACACCTTATCAAACAAGGGACGGTTCCATCTTGAAGCGGATACCATCATCCATGAGCCTGTGAGGAGCAGCGGCAGGACTTCCACCCATGCGTTCCCGTAGGCTGCCGTGTAGATTGTAAGAAAACCGATATAAACCAGCGCGGTGAACGCATAGGCATCGACTTTCTGTCTGGAAGCGATGAGAGAACGGAACAGGTACCAACCTGCCCCGTACACGAGCACAGCCGCAGATGCAAGAACTGGAATCCATACGTCCCTGCCCCAAATCTGTCCGATGTTCTCCCACATCAACAGCGTGAGAAGCAGCGGCAGGAACAGGACATACCACCAGCGGCGGAGATGAATCAACACAAGCGTGATGATGACGTATGCGCACATAGGTGCAATTTCCCAGGAAGCCATAAGGCCGCTCCGGCTCATGATCAGCGCAAGACCAAGAATGGAAAATGGAATCAAAAACCAGTCCAGGCGTTTTTTCCAAGGCTGAGACAAAAAGGTCCAGACGAACCCGAGAATAACCGTGGTCATCATAAATGCATATTCGCCCGGGATCAGCGTCCAAAGACCCCACTGCTCTGAAAGCGTGTAAATCAAAACATAGACAAGGAAGGCAGCGGCATAAAGCATCAACCGCCGGCCAATCTCTCGTTCTTCCCGCCAGGAGCTCCAGCTGTACACACCAAGAGGGACAAGGAAAAACAGGGGATGAACGCCCTCTGTTCCAAGCGTCGTCAGCCACATCAACCCGATGATGACCGGAAGCATACCATGAGCCAGCACGTAAAAGGACGGACGGAGCCCGAGCGCTTTCCCTTTTTCTGCAAGGACAAGCAGCCATACCGGTGCAAACAGACTGTAGACGAGCGCTCCTTCAAATCCGGGAAGCGGCAGGGGTTTGATGAGCGACAAGTAAAAACCCGCTGTCGTTAAGGCCGGAAATATCCAAAGGGATGCTTTGGATCCATAAACTGTCAAACCGTACGTGACGAATAAACCGATGAACAATAGCAGCGGGCGGACAAATATCTGATCCACGAGCGGATCGACAAGCAGCAGAGCCATGGCTGCGATATAGGTGCCCTGCCCGATGTAAAACATCTTGATCTCCAATGGTTTTTCCTTCAAGAACCGCCAACCGCCTGCTCCGGCTAACAGAAGCAGCCCGGAACACGCCAAATGAAACGAATAGCCAAACCCTTCTCCATATGCCGGAAGCTGGTCTGTCATCGGCTGGTAGATAAGAATCATGGAAGTCAAGAGGGCTGCGGGATGAAACCACTGGGCCGTCCATCGCCAATCCTGTTCAGCTCCCTTTTTATAGACGGCCACGGCGAGCGCTGAGCTCACGAGAAACTGAAGCGATAGATGACCATAGGCCTCCATCGTCCAAGCCAGCGTAATACAAGCAGCCATGGCCAGCAGGCTTATGTAAAAGCTGCTGAACTTAACCGGCTGCAGCCAGCGGCTTTCTCCCCAAAGGCCCGGATACAGGCAGAGAAGCGCAGCGGCGGTATAGACAAACAGATACATCGGTCCACTGCCAATCAGTGACCAGAGCTGAGCGGCACTGATTATATAAAAAACCGGAGCCATATACTTGAAAATGGACCGTCCTGAAACAACAGCAAGCAGCAGGTAGTTGATCATGATGATCAGATACGCAGCCAGAAGCAGCCAGGAATCCTGTTCAGCACGGAGCTGCAGACTCTGGAACGTAATATAGATAAAAGCACAAATAGAAACGACACCACTCGTATAGTGGAACATCTTTTTGACAAAGCCCTGCTGCTTCACGGCATAGGCAAAACCTACATAAAGCAGACCTGCCGCAGGAAATATCACCTCTTCGATGTGCTGCAGCGGCGAGTGTTCAACGAGCTGATAGACAGCATAGGCGAGCATTGCGGAAAAGACGAATTGATATTCCTTCGTCCCGTAGATAAATACCATCGCCATATACATGGCCGCTGTAAGCAGCAGGTTAAAGCTGTAAAAGACCTCCTCTTCAAAAAAGAAGAGCATGAACAGAGTCGATAAGACGAGATGCAGCTGGGTATATAACGGCAGTTCTTTCGTAAACAGCTGCCAGCGCTTTTGTTTTCTAAAACGGATATACCCTCCAAGCAGAGCAGCGTTGTAGACCATAACGATGAGGTAAAACCCGTCTGTACCGACAGGCAGCGCCCCGGCCGCAAACGCCGTGGTCATGCTCATGAAAACCAACGATATCCATACATACAGCCGCGAGCGGTAAACCATGGCATGGCGGATATACAAAGGCAGTGGGATCAGCGTTCCTGACACCCCCAGGATGTAGCGCCCTTCTCCGTCCAACGAAAAATAGCTGCCAAACAGTTCAAAATAACCGGCTGCAAGAATGGCTACCGGAATCAATAAACTGCCGAGTGTCAAAAAGGCGAAAGCCGTTTTTTCAATGCCAAGCACCCTTTTCGTCCCGTAACTGAGCGCAAAGAAGAAGAGGGATACTCCAATGATCGCCGTGAGCTTCGCCCCGGGCCCCATTTGATCCCATTGACTCGTTGCAAGAATCACCCCTGTCATAAGCAGCAGGGCTACTCCGAGGATCAAGGACCACGTAATGTTCCGCTCCCTTACCTCTTCCGGTGACTTCTGCTTTTTCACCTTCTTTACCGGTTCAGCCGGCATAGGACTTTCCTTATTAACGGGTTCGGAAGCTTCCTGACGCTCGATCCTTGCGGCCACGGCTTCCTTATAGTGTTGATCTTGTTTTTTCACATATGTATAAGTCGCTTCATCGATGTAGCCTTCGCTTCGCAATCGATTCAGCCTCTCGTGGAAGTATTCATCTTTCAGCTGATCGGCATATTTCCCCATCGCTCTCCCTCCTATCCCATCCATTGTAACACCAGGTTGGCAATATTTGGGGCGCGAATAAAAAAACGTCCGCCCCTTCTTTTGAAGAGCCGGACGTTTCCATCAGGACGACATCGTTTGTTTTTCAGAGGCTTGATGGTTTCTGCGCCGGCGCCACATCATCATTTCCAGCGCGGCCATACAGATCAGCAGCCAGCCGAGACCAAGCGCGAGACCTGCAGCGATATCGGTGAAATAGTGCACCCCGATAAACGTCCGGCTTACAGCGATAAGAACGATGACCGCTGATAAAAAAACATTGATCGTCCATTTCCATTTTTTATGAAGGGGGCTGATGACGACCAGATAAATCAAAAACCCATAAAAAGCCATCGCTCCGGACGAATGACCACTAGGAAAACTGTAGCCCACACCGTCATACTGCTCCAGCACTTCCGGACGCTGCCGTTCAAACAGCAGTTTGAGGCCCTTTGTTAACGCACTGATGCCGATCATATTGACGAGGAAGAACACCCACAGCCACCGGCTCGTTTTGGAAAAGAAAGCCAGATAAATCAGCGTCACAGCAGAAGCGGCCGTGATCCACCAGACAGATCCAAGCTCCGTCACCGTTCCCATGAACTGATCAAGTCCAGGGGTGGACAGCGATGCTGTTATATTCGACACGGCCTGATCGACCGCAAATTTTTCGTCTTCCATCACATCTTCCGCCAGCTCAATAAAGCCGTAAAACGCCGCACCCATCAAAAAGAAGCCGATGATGACTGTAACGACAGAGGCTTTGGAGGGCTCGGAAGGATGAATACCACGGAATAGCATAATGATGATCTCCTTTCACCCAAGTTCAACTACTCTTCTCTTACCCCTCCCCACACCCTGCGCAAACAACTGAAAATGTCTGGATCAGCCTGTTCGTTGATAGATCTGCCATTTCGTTGAGATACTCCTAAACGATTGGCTGCCTCCAGAAAATCATTGATCAGACCATATGTTCATGGAAAACCGCACAAAAAAAGCACAGGAACAAGTCCTGTGCGTGCGTTCATTTCGGAGTCGGGGTCCCTTGGTGATGAACCATCTTCCACGTGTCTCCGTACTTTTTCCAAATGGAGCTCCGCCATGACGTTTTCCCTGTCTCTTTGATATGAAGCAGGAAGGTGGTCAGTGCAGCATCTTCGGCGAGCTGCTGTACTTGAAACTGTTCACATGACAGACCGCGGTCCTCTTCCTGCGGCAGACGTTCGAGCACATGGTCTTTTCCAAAGACAGCACCAGTACTGGAGATTTCCTGGAAGTCATCGGCGAGCCGCCGGTCGAGTTCTTCTCTCGAAGACCTCACCCCGGCCGTTAACAGCTCTGTTTCCTGCTGATACAGATGGGCATGCAGGCTCATGATGAGCGCACCTTTTGTTCAATAAGTCCGAAGCCGATACCAGTCGGATCGACGAGATAGGCGAGGTAAAAATCCTCGTATTCCATTTTCTCCTTTACGACGAGAGCGCCTCTCTGCTCCGCCTCGGCCATCGTTTCATCAATGGAGGCCACTTCGACCTGGATGCGGGCGCCGTGCGGGAAATCAGCGCCTCCTTTTGAAATGCCGCCATAGACCCCGTTTTGCTGACCGGTTGACACCGGGGCATACCCCCAGGAAGACTCTCCGACATCCCAGCCGAACACTCCCTTATAAAAGGCTGCCGCTTTTTCCGGCTGTTGACTGCTTAGTTCAAACCCTACGACTTTTCCTTTTCTATCAGTCATCCTCATTCTCCTCCATTCAAGAATGCCGCCCCATTAAAGCCGGCATCACCCGCCAGCTTTCCTCGATGACACATCCGTCTCCTGTCAGTGTAGACACAAGATCTCCAGGTTTAGCGTTTGTCAGAAGTTTCGGAAACACATCCGATTGATAACGTCTATGAAACGATTCATCCGCCCAGCTCGATAAAATAAGGTAACAGCTCTCACTCTCTGTATGCCCGGCGAAAAATCCGCCGGTCATTCCCGGAGATGAAGCCATTCCAGGATTCCAAACATTTTCCTGCACCTCAAGGAAACTTTGAACTCTTTCCTTTTTCACATGAGTGAATGCCAGACGCAGAAAGGCTCCCTCTCCAAAAATTCCGGCAGGCTCAGAGCCCTTGATGTTAAACAGCGGTTCATACAATTGTACGTCCAGCTTCTCGTACATCTGATCCTGCCCTGACTGATGAAATACCTCATCATGGTTGTTCTTCATAAAGGTGTCGTAAAAGTGACGGTCCTCCCAGAAAGCAAGAATAAAAGCACGGCAGGGATGCTTTTTGCTCCAGCCGCCGGCCTGCCCTAAAAATCCGGGTATATCCCTGAGCCGGCTCCATGAAGCCTGCGCTTCGGAAAAGGCCTGTTTCTTTTCAGGACTCACTTTACATTTGATTAATTTAATCAGCATGCAGATTCTCCTTATCCATGCACATGTACCCAGCCAGCATCCAACAAAAAATCTTTCCTTGTAAGGGAACGGGATTCCAGGATCTCCCTGTACGAGGTGATTGTTCCATCATGGGACAATAAAAACACTCTCCCTTTTTTCCATTTTCGGCACCGATGGAGAAACCGCCGACCATGATCGAAGAATACCTCATCATTCATATGATTGATGCCGTGGTCCCATAATTCAGGCTCACATATCTCATCCACATGGAGACAGGAAGCGGATACTTCTTCGATAGATATTATTTCGTCACAAGGGAGCGTTTTACATCCCGGTCTCTGCGGAAAAATCCGTGGCCCTGCCCAAGGAGTGACCATTCCCTCTGCCTCTCCTGAGTGATTCCAGTAATGAAACGTCTCAAGTGTACGGACCGTCGGACTGATGTAAACAAAGTCCCCGCTCCTGAGGGGAAGTGTCTTATGCAGTTCTGCTGCCTGCTGCTTTCCTTCTCCAGTTAAAGCGGGATGCCGGCGGTGCAGACTTTCCGGCGGATTCACCGTATGCCAAGCTTCCGCATGTCGGACAAAGGTTACATCCACCCTTTTTCACCACCTAAAATAAGAAACAGAGGAATCCTCATGCGCCGTTCATATTCCTTTTTCTCAAGAAAAGCGTCCGGCTCCGGGCAGCCTTCTTTCAGTCCTGTTATCCGGAACCCCGCCTGCAGAAGTTCCTGAACGTATGCTTCTACAGGACGGTGATATTTGATGACCTCATGATCGATCCAATGTTCCTTCCGCTCTCCTCTATGAAAATAATCATCCACCACCCAGTTCGTACGCCCCCCAGGCTGATCAGACGGCGCTGTAGTCGATGTCAGAAGCGGATGCTGCACACTGAATACAAAGCGGCCGCCGGGCTTCAGGCCTTGATAGACGCTTCGGAAGACAACGGACACCTCTTCTATATAATGGAGCACCATCCTTGAAGTAATCAGATCATAGGCTTCCGGTCCCATTCTAAAGTCTTCCACTATTGTATGGTGAAGACGGGCACGGGCGGCTTTCAAGTTTTCCTGTGCGGCCTTAAACATGTTTGCTGATCCTTCTACTCCCTCATAGATCCGGCAGCCGGCCCTGCAAAGGTCCAAGCCAAAGGATCCATCTCCACAGCCGAGGTCCAGCACCCGCTGGTCATGAACCTCTCCCACCATGTTTAGAAAAGCCGGCTTTTCCATCGCATTATTCGGACTATCATGGCGGTTGCGCCGGTGTAAAAAAGCATCAAAAAATTCATTTTCGTCATAAATAGATGAACCGTTGTATCCCATCCTGCCCCTCCTGATCAGTCATCATAAAATTCCATATGCGGCTTCGTCTTTTTGTAATGATCCATCCTGTCCGCCAATGTCCCGGTATGAAACTCGAATTTATACCCATCAGGATCTGTAAAATAGACCGATGACCGATCGCCGTCTTCCCGTTCCCTGCCGCTCAAAATGTTTACACCCCGGTCCTCCAGCTTCAAGACCATTGATGGGAGTTCGTTTTCCTCTATGGAAAAAGCGGTATGGGTGTAGGACGCCTGCTCAGGCCTCGGTATATCCTTTTCTTCGTTAAGGGCCAGCCATATCCCTGCAAGATCAAAGTAAGCGGTCGTTCTCCCCTTCGCAAGCAGACGCGCTCCGAAAATGTCCTGATAAAAATGGATGGAGCGCTCCAGGTCGGAGACTGAATAAAGAAGATGGTTCAATCCGGCTGCCTTCATCCACCGTCACCCTTTCTATGAAACTTCGTTTATTATTTCAAAATAATTGAATATTTTCAATCATATTCCACACAAAAAACCCCGGGATGCGTTCTCATTCCCGGGGTTCTCCACAGCGGCATGTGTAGGCTTCGAAGGTATATGTCTGATAAAGCAGCGGAACGGCTCCCTTTTCCGCCGGCGTCTGATAGACTTCGACAAGAGGAGCCACATCCTGCGCGGCCGCTCTGGCTGCAGCAGCCTCTATATCCTCCTCCTTTTCAATTTCATAACGGTTCATAGCTTCAAATAATGATTCGTGCGGACAGACATCATAGGTGATCGCTGTAAAAGCACTCATGATACGCCACCTTCTTCTTCATAATAATCGAGAACAGCATCTACATAATAGATATCCCCATAACAGGCATCATACTGCTCCGCTTCTTCCCGGATACAGCTGTATTCCCCCGTATCCTTCAACTCTTCATATTTTTCCGCTGAAAAAGAAATGGCCAGTTCCTGTGTATATTCACCGCCACGGTTCATAACATAATCGATGAAACCAGCCCCGAAGTTGTAGGCCTGCAGGGCAAGCTTGACATCCCCATCTGCCTTTTCCAACGTTGTGGCAAAGTAGGAAACGCCCTGCCGGATCGATACTTCCGGATCCTCAATACACCCGACTTCCCCGCAGTAGGACTCAGACGCCTGCATCGGATCATCTCCTCGGCCGCCGGATTCCTGCATCATAAGGGCAAGCAGCACATCCGACTGGTCTGCAATCCCCTCTTCAGCTGCGTAGTTCTCCACTTCCTCTTCATACTGCCGGACACTGTCTGAGAGCGGGTCCGTCTCCTCCTCGACGATACTGCTCATCACTCCACCACCACCAGCTTCCTGTACGATGAGATAAACAAGACCGGCCGCTAAAAGGAGAAAAAGAAAAGGTCTCCACGGGCCGGATGCGTTACGTTTACTGGATGCCATTGCCTTTCCTCCTTTTCTTCTCTCTTTATCATACAATAGGATGAAGAGATTGATAGAATAAATGCTCATGAAACCGTACACTGAAGAGCTTGTAAAGTATTCCAAAAGTCCTGTTCTTCTCCCCTATACAGCCATACAGACTAACAGAATGTTCTCTAACTTTTTAACGAAGGAACTGTTAACGTTCACTGTTGATTTTATTACAAAAAGGAATCCAATTTAATGAAAGGTCCTTTTTGTATTTGATTTATTCAACTAAAGACCTCCGTTAACAGAAAACTTGATATCGAGATATATATAAACACCATTATTGTAATCATATAAATACTGCTATCACTATTCCAATAACCATCAAAGGAAGAAATACGAAAATTACTATGAGGAGCTTGGCATTGTTTGCATCAGAAAATAGCTGTTTACGGTTCAGAATCACTAGAAGTATCAATAGAACAAGAGATATTATTGTTATTGCTAAGTACATTTAATCTTCCTTTCACGAAGTTATCTAATGGCTATTCTTATTAAATATAAGCCACCAATACGAAAACTCGATCCCAAGATATTTGTGGATAATTTTAACCTTCTAAGGTTTTACCCTTAATCATAAGGCGAAGAATTATAAGAGTTAATCCAGCAATAATCCCATAAACAAAGAATTTAAAAGTATTTTGTATAGTCAAATCCTCACCATTAAACAAGGAAATTGTTTTATGAGCTAAAACCATTCCTACACCTGGTCCTAAAACATAGCATATACTTAACCACGCCCTTTTCACTCTTCCCCCGCTTATATTAAAAATAAAGCTCGTTTACGTAAGACTCGAGTTCGAGAGGTTTTCACGATTTGTCTTTACTCCCAAACTTGCCTGTTATAGGAAAAGTAAAGCCGCCTAGCGTTAATCCTAGTACAAGTGACCAGTTTATTTCATCGAATATGAAGTATCCGAAGAGAAAAGCAGCGACTGCATAAACAAGTGCAGAGATAATGCGATCCTTAATTCTTTTATTTATATTGCAATTCTCCTCCTTCTACTTATATTTAATTCTGAACAGCTCCTTTCTTAAAGAATTAAATTCATGAGTGACATAATGATGTCACTCATGAGAATCACTCCATTCGCTGTCCTACCAAACTCTGTTACCAATGAAGCACATTTCCAAACTATACCAATGCAAAAAAAAGGCGATCCTTCAATTGAAGAAACGCCCCCGATACAGGAAGACCTGATTTCAAGATAATTTGTATTTTATGCATCATGTTACTCTATAAATTGAGAGAAGTGATTAGCTCTAAACTGTTCCCATCTGGGTCATCAAAATGTATTTTGGCATGTGCGGATGCGTATACATACAAGGATTTACTTCAAGAACTTTGCGAGGTGTGTTTCAGCTCGTCTTATTATTAATGGCTGTACAACTGAAACTTGTGAGACTTTTAAAGAATTAGATTTAAAGTATAATCCGAATATTCTGGTTTATGAGAATGCCAGTGTCTCAGCTAAGTTTATACCGAGCGGGATAGCCGCCCAAGTAATAATGAGCGAAATAGCTAAAAACAATCCTGGGATTTTTTTAGAGTAAATCAACAGACCTACTAATACTCCCAATCCCCAAATGGGCATCGTTAAATAATATTCAGTATAATGAATTTCTTCTCCACTATAGTTTTCAGCAATGGTCCCATTAGCGAAAAAGGAAGCAGTAAGGTATGCCAAAAAACCTGTAATAATAGAATTTATTATATAAGTCACCCTTAACTTTGTCATACAATCCCCACGTTTATTTAAATCTAGATATCAAGAGAACCTTTATTTTTCCGAAGAACAATGCATTAAAATAATCCAATAATAAACATAAATAGTAAAACAAAGAAAACTAAACATATTTGAGATCCAACCATGAAAGAACCCACAAGAATCTTTTTACTTTACTCATCCTATAAAATGCACCAGTACAAATACCAATTATTTCAAAACGAGAGTAGGAACTCAATACTTTTTCACAAAAAAGAGGCTTATCTTTCTGCAGATAAGCCCCCGTTTGTTTAAGACTCAGTTTCAAGATATTTTGAAAAGTTATATAACTCTAATTACCCTATTTGCACTGATCGATATTACTCTTTAATACAATTGGACCTAACTTTTTGGTTTTGATATTAGAGAGTCTCACTTGTACCTCTACGTATTTCATATCCGCTGTAATTAAATCAAATCTTCCCGCCCATGTTCGACTAATTTATTCAGGTGTAGGGGATAGTCTAAACCCCCAACTTATTCCTTCACGAATATATGAAATATTTCCCTATAGTTGAGGTTGACAGCTATTTGATAGAATGATAGATTTTTCAAGTAAAATATTTCTAAATTTGGAAGGTGTGAATGTAATGATGAGAAAGTTTTTAAGTTCCCTACTTATGGCTGCACTAGTAGTCGCTTTCGTTTTCCCACAAGGGGCAAATGCACAGGTGGACGAAGAAGTACCAGTTGATGAGGATACTGTAAAGGTATTAAGCGCAATTGAAAATATGCCAGACAAAATTATTTTCGCTGGACAAGAGGAACGCCAACAATGGATTGAGGATTATACAGGATTGAATATTCAGACCGCTCCGTCTGAAACTCCTACATATAGTATCCAGGCTAGTTGGTCTCAAGTTGCGACTTGTGCAGGTGCTGCCGGAACAGCAGCCGTTGTAAGCCTTACTCCCGCTAAGGTATTTAAAGTAAAAGCAGCTCTAAAAGCAGCAGGTGGAGCAAAGAAATTCGTAACAAAATTCGCTTCTGCTTACAAAACATTCAAAAATGTTGAAGGCAAACCATTTACTACAGCCGTAAACCAAGCTGTTGCAAGAGCCGCTAAAGAAGCAGGCCCTGACGCTAGAGTAGCACTTGCTAGCTTATTCGGTCTAAGCACAGTTGCTGGTGCATGTGGTTGGATATTCGAATGAATAACGAACAAAAGAGCTTCCTAGCAAAGCTGGACTGGATATTTATTTTACTCCTGGGTGTAATACTGGCTTCGCTATTCTTATTTGAAGATAACGTAACTGCAGTTATTACCACCATTGTTTTTTTTATAAGTTTAATCTTGGTAATATACTCAAGAGTTAAGTACAAGAATTTAGATAAAAAATAATACGTAGATTATAAAAAGACTTGGGGCTTTAAAAAGCCTAAGTCTTTTTTCATCTCTCAATATTTTACCTCTTCTTGGGTGAGTTAAATACTTACATCCATGCGAGGAGCGGGACTTTCCACCTCTTTTTTTATATTTTGCTTATTAAACTAAAGTTAGCAATAGGTAAGCGTTTGAGATTATCTCCAGCTTTTCCCCTGCTCCACACCGAACGTGCTAGTTTCCCAGCATTCGGCGCTCCATCTAAAGGTATGTACTACATTATAAGTTCCTATGTTACTCTTCAAGACTGGACGCAACGATCCCTTCCACCCCACATACCTTTCGGTATTGATTGATTTTATCTAAGATCAATCGATTCTGTGGTAATTGGTTGAGATAAACCTTTATCTTCTCTATATCTTTTACATGAATCAGTCGATGAATATCCTTATGAAGAATACGCAGGTTTTGAAATTGATCACTTCCTCCAAGATTCTTTGGCACATAGTGGTGACAATGAACATCTGAAGCGTGAAGATATTCGCCTGTAATTTCGCATTTACCCATCTTCATACTATACCGACTAATACGATTATCCAGGTATTCAACACTTCGATTCGGTAAAGAAGACTTCATTAAATGTCCAATCTCTTTCTGGATATCAGGGCGAAGATTTTTGTGTATCTGTTCTCTGCCTTTCTTCGTGTAAAGCGAAAGTTTTGGACTGAAGCTCATCGCATGAAATGTTTTCACATTTCCGATGGGAAATAGATACGTACCATTGATATAGATCGTTTTTGTTCCTAAACTAAAGGTTCTCTTATAAAAAGGCGGTGGTTGAAAAGGATGTTTTAGCGTTCCAACCGGTCGAAGGCGGTTCACTAAAAATGGTTTAAGATCGTAAGCAAGACGTGAAAACACAAGATTTACATGAGTCGCTCGCTTGTAGTATTGGTGAAGTCCTAGAACAAAACTATTGTAACGATGAATGTTCTCAGCAGAAGGTGAAGCTTTCATTCTTCGAATGAGTTTCTTCGCTTCCTGTTTGATTTTCTCGCTTTTTGAAGGAATGACCCCAGTATGGGCCACTCGTTTCTTCCCCTTTTTATTCGCACGAATGGTAAACCCTAAGAACTCAGATTCTCGTTTTCTTAAGTTCACAATTTGAGATTTCTCTGGAGAGATGTCCAGCTTCAAACGCTCTTTGAGGTAAAGACGTACCGCATGGTACCACCTTTGCGCTGTCTTTCCATCCCGACATAGAATTTTAAAATCATCCGCATATCGGACTAAGTACCCCTTTTTCAGGTTCGTTTGTTTTCTCGCTCGCCTTCTTGCATCATCTGAACTGTAGGATTTCGTCAGGGGAAATACTTCCCACTGGTCGGCAACCCATTGGTCTAGATCATTTAAGACGATATTGGAGAGTAATGGTGACAAGATACCACCCTGAGGCGAACCTTTTTCTGGCACACCTTCACCATCAATTTCCGATGTAATCATTTTAGAAATACAAGCTAGTACCTTGCGGTCTTGGATGCCGATATTCCAAAGTTGCTTCTTCAGTAGACGATGATTCACATTATCAAAGAAACTTTTAATGTCTACATCAACGACGTAATGAAGTTGACTATGGTTAATCAAAAACTGTATCCTTGCCATAGCATGATGAGCAGACCGCAAGGGTCTGAATCCGTAGCTATGTTTGAAGAATTGAGATTCTACAATCGGTTCGAGAACTTGTTTAAAGCATTGTTGGATCACTCGATCCAAGATGCATGGAATCCCAAGAGGTCTCCATTTTCCGTTCTCTTTTTCAATCCATTCTCTTCGAACTTTCTTCGGGCGATAGTTTTGAAGTTTATCTCGGACTTCATTTACCAGATCTTTTTCAGTTAGCTCTTTCATGTCATCGATGGTTCTTCCATCAGTTCCTGGTGTTTTAGAACCTTTATTGGTTTTAATCATGCGAAAAGCGAGCAGGATGTTTTCTCTCGATATGATGGTTTCATATAGATGAGAGAATGTACTTCCCTGGCTCGCTTTTTCATAAAGATCCGTAAAGGTCCCCGTCATATTATAGTAATCCCAGTTTCGCAGCGTTGACACTGTGGCATCCCTCCTTTGGAGTGATGTTCCCACGTTCCTACCCGATCGGTGCCATTCACGTTAGGAAAATAATCGTTTCATACTC
>NZ_JBSWZA010000004.1:0-301199 GCF_056161385.1 Halobacillus sp. ABD4_316 | reverse complement strand
CATGCAGGAGTGTTGACGGGATGGTTTCGGGAAACATGGATCCTTCATTCCCATCCTCCGTTGTACAGTTAAAATTTAGTTAAATAAACTTCCTGCTTTTCACGCTAAAATACGCTTATAGCAGAACTTGTCGCGCGCCCCCGTTTCTTTAAGACTTGATTTCGAGAATTTCCTTTTAAACCGCTAAGCTAAAATTATTATGGAATATGCAAAAACAAAAATGTTGATTAACATTAGCATTAACCTTTTCCACCCTCTCCCTCCTATGGCGCTAATGAATCCTAATAAAGGTAATACAAAGAGCCCTACGAACATTAGCTCCCCTGGTAGTGTAATGAAAGATTGGTCTATGAAAACATTTAATAAAATCAACCCATAGAATATAACGAATAATAAAGATATTATGTGATTGCTGCTATATAAATCACCAACCCACTTTTTAGCGACCTGAAGATAATAATCATCTTCATTACGATGATGACGTAGGAACTCAAATGCAGAAACCAAACCATCAATAATTGAATATTTGGGTGTTTCTGGCCCTTTTGACAAGTCAGCATTCAAGTACCCTTTACTAACAAAACGTTCTTGGAATTTCCTTATTACTTTAATTGGTTCTTTGTACATCTTCCTTTTTAACATGAGTCTCGTTAAAAAACGGAGAAGAACTAGTTGTGTGACATCAAAAATTCTTCGCATTGTAAACCCTTCCTTTTCGTATTATCTGTCCTTTATCTTGCTGAATTATTCTATTGCGTCAGTTAAAAAGCGACTGCTTTTATTAAACAATCGCCCCCTTCTCTAATAAGACTTGATTTCGAGATAATCTTAAAGCCGTAGAGTAAATCCTTCCGCATGCGTTCGTGAAGCAACAATTACTTTTCATTTTCTGCTTTATCTAAAAGAGATATGATCTTTTTATTTTGTTCAACCTGAATGTCACTATTATTTTTTATTAAGCGTACCCACCTTATTAGGAAAGCCAATACTATAATAGGGAAAAACATTAATAAAGTTGGCACAAGTACATCCATTGAATATTCCTCCTAAAAATTTTTCTATCATTTAATAACCGATAGTCATTGTACAACAATCGCCCCCTTTACGGGAAGAATTGAATTCAAGATATTCTAATAAATCAAATCATCACCTAACTGATGATTTAATTGTATGTTTTCCTTCAACATCGCTCCGTCATTATTTTTCCATCTTACATTTAATGTAATGGCACTAGCAAATTCCTCAATATCACCTATTGAACTAAGACGAGTACCACCACCATTAGGTATCGTAATACTTTTTCCTTCCAAAGCTTCCAAAGTACCCTGACTTTCTCCAGATGGATAGGATATATTATATTCAATCTCTTTTGGAGTATAGTCTTTCTTGAATTTTAGGTTTCCTCCAATATGGTATGTATCTTGTTCTTCTGAATTTGAAAAAACTACTTCAACATTCGCATCCCAAGATGAGGATTCACCTCGTATTATTTGCGTCTCGTCTCTTTTCTCACCAGAACAGCCAGAAAATAATAATGAAACTAGAATAAATAGTACAAAAAATCTAATGATACCGCCCCCTTCAAATGTATGTATAAATCCGATATAACTTATGTACGAGATAAAACGATTTTAGTTTCAAAACTGCCAATTATCTCGAAACTGAGTCTTCAACTAACCTGCCCGTTTCTTGAAGACTCAGTTTCAAGGTATATATCCAAATCAGGGAACAAGATACACTGGTTACATCATGAAAGTAGAAAATCTAAAGTTATTATAATAGAACGCTCATTCGCCTTCTTCGGATATCATCAACAAGCTTTAATAGTATCCAAACTTAAAAAAGCTGTCGAAAGCTTTCTCGACAGCCTTGAAGCCTCCTATTATGGACGGCTTACATTATTCATTCAAATAAATCATCTGAGGTTTAGGATGACTTAAAAAGTCATGATGTGAAATCGTCCAGGCATACGCTCCGGCAAATTCAAAAACGACAAGGTCACCCACACGAAGAGCATCCACCTTCTCCCCGCGGACGAGCACATCATTCGGCGTACATAGTTCTCCAGTAATTGTTACATCCTGATTTAAAACACCCGGACGCGGCCAGTTTTTCTCCCACCTATCTACAGGAATGACCTGGAACGGATGACTCATTTTCCACGCCGCCGGCAGACGTAGATGATGAGAGCCGCCGCGGACAAGGGCAAAGGCCTGCTCATGGTTTTCCTTCACGTCCAGAACCTCTGTTACATAATAACCACATCCGGCTGTCATATAGCGTCCCAGTTCCAAAATCACTGTCATGTCCCCGACTTCTTTCTCCAATTGTTGAATACCTTCAACGAACGTCATCCAGTCAAAAGGTGTGTCCGGGTCCCAGTAATTGATACCGATGCCTCCCCCGACATCGACAGTTTCCAGATCCAGGTGGAACGCGCCGGCCCAGTCCTTAGCTTTCTGGATGCAGAGACCGGTAAAAGCGACGTGCTTGTCCGCATCGAGGTTGTTGGACATAGCATGAAAATGAAACCCCTTCACATGAATATGATCCAGTGCGGCTGCGGCATTCAGGATGTCCGGCATTTGATATTCATCGATACCGAACTGGGTGGGTGTTCCAGACATCATATGATGACTTTCCGGCACATCCTTCCGAAGGTTGACACGCAGCAGGACAGGCATGACTTTCCCAGCTTTTCCTGCCGCTTCATTGATCCGGTATAGATCATGGAGGCTTTCTACATTGATGTAACGCACCCCTTTTTCTACAGCGGCTGCGATTTCCCTGTCTTTCTTTGCAGGCGCACCGAAAAGAAGCGGCCGTTCTCCCCCTGCTTTATTCATCTCCTCCTCTGATGCCGTGTCAAAACCGTCTACGATAGGAGTAAGCGCTGCTAAAATGTGAGGGTCCGGGTTGGCTTTTACAGCATAATACAGGTCACAAAAATCCGGCAGGCTCGACTTCAGTGATTCCGCATGGCTTTTCAGCTGCTGTAAGTCATAGACATACGCACAGATGGGATCTTTTTCTTGATGCTTTTCATTGATGATCTTCTCGATATCCATATCTTATTCCTCCACAACCTGACGCCCCAACGGATTCGGCACTTCATTGTATCCATACCCTTGACTGTTCGTAAGACGCATTTTTGTCAATGATTTGTGCATGACCACAGGCTGATAGAGGAAATCACGATCTTCCTTCACAGCCTTCTCCGATGCTTCATCAACTGCCAAATTGTCCAATATCTGTTCACACTGCTGTTTCACAACGTCCCAGAACCACGGCTCTCCGGCATTTGTCCACTCACTCAGCTGGCGGATGATTTCCCCGAGGTGATTTTGGAAGACCGTGTAATACAGCTTATGGTGCATGTCGGACAAGTTGTTCGTTACACTGACAGAATCAGCGGCAAACGCCGGGGTATGACCGCGACTGCGGAGACGGTCTGTATAAATACGCGATCCGCCCCAGTCACGAAAGAAGAAACGGGAAAGACGGCCGTTTTTAAAGACGGGAATACTGTTCTGCAAATGCCCCTCCAGGGCGATGCCGTATTTCACCATCAGTTTCAAATATCCAGGAAGAACTTTCTCAACATAGGTCTTGAAAAAGCTTTCCGATGCTTCTGCTATCGTAAGGTTTTCACAGCGGCTCAGTTCTTCGATTATATCTCTCAAAACGGTCCGGCCGCTGATCGGAGATTCGGCATAGAGGGCCATTCCAGCCACCGCCCATTCCCCATCCTCCAAATGATGGTCGATGTCTTCCCGCAGCAGCATTGTTAAATTCCTGCTTTTAAGGCGGTCGTCCGATTGGAAGGCCGCACCGGAAAGCTCCATCAGAGGAACG
Organism: Halobacillus sp. ABD4_316; assembly: GCF_056161385.1. Lineage (NCBI taxonomy): Bacteria > Bacillati > Bacillota > Bacilli > Caryophanales > Bacillaceae > Halobacillus > Halobacillus sp. ABD4_316. The sequence goes on along the minus strand of NZ_JBSWZA010000004.1, from coordinate 297,344 downwards.
AAGCTCTCCATATCTGATTCTTTTTCGTAAATGTCCTTGATCAGACGGGAGAAGACCGTGGAATTCATAGCCGTCTGCATCGAAATCGACCGGATTGTGGATGTCATCTGACTGTTGACCGCCAATTTTATGACCGGTTGATTCCCTTTCGGGGCCACAGTTCGAAAGGATGAGGTAGCTTCTGCATCCAAGTATGGCTGATCTAATAGAACAACCATCCCGCTTTTTATCTCCTCTTCATAAATAATAGGTAGAGCGTTTTCCATCTGCCACGGATGGACAGGGATCATCTCATACTCCTCCGCGTCATACCCTTTATCTGAAAGCTCCCGGCGGGCAGCCGATGTCTGATCCGTAAAATACTTCTCCAGACCGGTCTCTGTCATAACAAGCGCACTCCGCTTCACAGCTGCAAACCGGATGATAAACGGCTGATGAAATTCAGGTGAAAACCGGAGCACATCCGGATAGGAAAGACCGAGTTTCGTCTTAGCTCCCGGATGTAAATGATGCCCCTCGACGACAAGTTGTTCGAAAAACAATCCTGCTGAAAATCCGGACTCTCTTTTTTTAAAGGCCAGATAAGAAAACAGTGTATCCGCTCCAAGATTATGGGCTTCCTTCTTCACTCCATCTTTCCATACCTCATCAAAAGCAAGAGCCATTGTTAAATTCGCCGTTCCATTATTCAGTTCCCGTGTAAATGGGAAGAGGTTCGGAAAATCCTCCACGGAAAATAATAGATGAAGAAGGTCAGCCGCTGATTCCACACGCCGGCAGCCTTCGCTGGAGACAAACAGGATCCCTTCTGCTGTTTCAATCATTTGGAAGGCCGAAACCCGGCGGATCGGAAATAAGACACCATAGTCACCCCGGCAGATGAATAGATAGTCCCTGCCTTCTTCGAGAGGATGGTTTTTCAGCCCCTTATACAGAGGCTCTTCCGAGACGGGGACTCCATCTGCCAGCAGCGTCCCACGCTCCACTTCAATCTTCCGGGCGGTTTGATACATCCCCTGAATGTTCTCGCGAAGAATCGAATCGGCCAGTTTATGCAGAATTCCCTTTCTCCCGTTGTCTCTATGTTTATGGAAATAGGGTACGAGTTCCGGATACGAGGTGGTCAGGAACTCCAGACACTTCTCCTCTTCAAAAATCGGTCGGGGCATCGTGTGAAGTTCTGTAGGAATCATTTCTTCGTCACCTCCTTTGTCAGTGGATTTGGAGCATCCACATAACGATAGTCTGTATATTGATCTGTGAGTCTCATTTGAACGAGGGCTTTCATCTTAGACGGGCCGGAACATAAGGCCTTCTCGTCTTCTTCCGCATCTTGTTGAATGGAAGGAAGCTTCCTCAACTCTTCATATTGATCATGAATAACCCTTCGGACTTCCTCCCACATCTCATCCTCTCCACAGCCAAGAGATCTTGCGAGAGCCGTAATGATTTCGCCGAAGTGATTATGAAGCAGTGCATGAGAAAAGACATGCAGGAGATCATCTGGCTGCTCGGTCAGCAGGTTCGTAGCCGGATCAATCGGCAGTTGATCAAAGAAGCGTTCGAGCCGCCCGCTCATTATCCGGATGCCGCCATAATCTCTCAAAATGATACGCTCAGGCCGTCCTTTTGAGAAGACGACCACACAATTCTGCAGATGGGCTTCCATTCCAATACCATATTTCGTCAAAAGCGTAACAATGGGAGGGAGGACAGCCTCTGCATAGGCTTTGATAAACGACGCTGCCGTTGAATGTTCCATCGACTCCATCATTTCCCGGGCAATTAACATACCGCTGATCGGGGAGTCAGCCACAAGAGCAGCCGCCGGGACAGCGACTTCGTCTTCATTCAGATTCTGTTCCGGATTTTCCCGAAGAATGGCTGCCAGATTCTTCTGCTTTTCATGTCTGACATCAGCAGATAACAGACCTTTGGGTTCGTAGTGTAGACCGGCGGATTCCTTCATCGCAGACAGACGTCCGGCCAAATCACGGTCTTGACTTAACAGGGTTTCAAAAAGACGGGATAAGGCAGGACCGTTCTTTGTTGAAGCGGCGGACACGGTCCTGACTGCACTCGTCATTTGTACGTTCACAGCCGTTTTTATATGATGACGGGTGACGCTTCCTTCGGGAGCAAGGGTACGAAAAGAAATCAAGGCTGTCATAGGCAGGGTGTACGCCGGGACCGGAAACACCAGACCGCTGTCCAGTTCTTCCTTATAGTCCGGTTCTATCGTATGCTCCCACTGCCACGGATGGACAGGAAGAAGTTCATAGTCCTCCCTGTTGACTTCCTTCTGTCTGCAGGCCGCTTCAAAAGCATGCTCCAGTCCTTGATATTCTTTGAATAAAATGGATGAAACTGTTTCCCCTCCCATCGTCGTCTGCTGCACGACGTCTTTATGTACCGCTGCCGGAATGACCCCTGGCTTCCCCGCCCATTCCGGCGCAAACGTGCGGATGTCCTCCGTACTCAAACCCATTCGTGTGCGTGATCCGGGATGAATCGTATGCCCCTGAATGACCCACTGTTCAAAATAGACGAGTGGACTGAAAGAAGCATCCGCCCGTTTTTTATGTTGCACATAGGAAAGCATCGTTTCCGCTCCCCTTCTGCGGGCTTCTTTAACGGCTGTCGCTTTCCTGACAGATGCCGCCTCAAGGGCCAGGGCATAGTTGGAAGCACTGTTGACCATTTCATCATAAAACCGCTGGACGGACTCTTTTTCATCAGGGGCATACAGGAAATCCAGCAGCTGTTCCGGCGTTGTGACCGCAGACTCCGCCCCCTTTTCGTCTAAATGAAAGACACGGCTGATGTCTATTTGGCCGAGCATGTATGTTTTTTCCACGATCACATGGATCATTCCTCTGTTGGCTTTCAAGCGGATTTCTCTGTCCCCATTCTTCCATTCACAAGCAAAAACATGCTCACGTATGATGGCTTGAAGAAGCTGATGGAGCACAGACAACGACGCTTTTTCTTGATGTTGAATTTTACGCATTTCTTTCATTTCTGTCACCTCTTGCCGGGGTTCATTTTATGTACCGGGGTCTATTCCCTCAAACAATAGGGAATAATCTCCCCATACTGCCTGTAACGTTAGAATACTCTACTTCCCCCTCTGGTTATGCTCTACCTGTTGTCCAAAGACAGAAAATATTTTATACTTGATAATGATTATCACTATAAAATCACATGTAGGAGTCATATTTATGAAGACTGCATTCCAAAATATTCAAAAAAACCATCGCATCTATATCGGGAGCCGGCATGCCGGACATGTCTCACACAACGTCACAGACCTGATTGAAAACAAAGAAAACCTTGAACGTCTGTTGACCGCCCAGGCGGACAATCTTGCAGCCCCGAATCTGTCTATTGCCGGGCTGTTATTTGGAAAAATGTACTCGGTTCTTACGATGGGCCTGTTTGAATCCATCGTCCGTCATGGCATTTTGTTTGACGGACACCCGGAGCATTATGGGATTCAACAGAAAGAAAAGAACGTCATGAATTACATCCTTGCGGAAGGTTGCGCCCATAAAGTCGAAGATGTATCCGAGGAATATGTAAAAGCACAGATTCGTACGTTCATCGTACATCATCTCCAGCCGTTGTTCCAGACAGCCGCCCACGTCTCCAAATGCAAGGCTGCCCATATGCGTTCCATCGTTTCCCACAACCTGCATCAACGCATGTGTGCGCTTGAAAAAGAAGGGGTGGATCCGGATCAGCTGGAAAAAGTATTCCGATGGTTCACATCAAACGAGCTTTTTCATGAAAATGAACGCAATCCGCTCTACTTCAAATTCCGCTGGTACACCTCTGAAGAGGGAAAACAAACTTATGTCCGCCGGCACTGCTGCATGAAATATATGCTCCATGATGCGGATAAAAGCAAATGCTGTCCGACCTGCCCGCTCATTACTGATGAGGAGCGCAGGGACCGGATATAAGGAAAACCCCCGTCAGGTTTACGCACTAGACGGGGGTTGTTTTTATGCTTTCATTTGATTGTATTTCTGTTCTACGAGCTGGACGAGCGGATGACCGGCGTCCAGACCTGAAACGCGGACCAATGTGGCTTGAAGTCCTTCGTTTTTCAATTCTTCCTGGATTTCAGCTGCTTCCGGATCCTCCTTATAATCATACAAGAGGGCAGCAGCAATGACTTCTGCCAGGTGGGACGGCTCTTCGTTCATACGTTCAGCATACTCAAAGGCTGGACGAATCAAACGGTCTTTCGGTCCAAGCTTCCTTTTCGGCGCACGCCCGACACGGGTCACTTCATCAGATAGATCCGGGTTTTCAAAGCGCTCGATGATTTTATCGGCATACGCTTGATGTGTTTCTTTGTCAAAGCCGTACTTCTCTACAAGAACGGCCCCTGTTTCAGCAAGCGTACCACGAAGAACATCCTTCACTTTTGGATCATTCATCGCTTCCATAATCGTCTTATGACCATAATAATAGCCGAGATAAGCAGGAACCGCATGCCCCGTGTTAACGGTGAACAATTTCCGCTCAATATACGGCGTTAGATCACTCACATACGTAATGCCTTCGACAGCTGGACGATCTCCTTTGATTGCCGGCGTTTCCACCACCCACTCATAGTAGGGTTCTACCTTGACGGCAAGCGGATCTTCGTTGGCCTGATCAGGAACGATACGGTCGACCGCTGCGTTCGGGAAACCTGTTTCCGCAAGAACAGCGTCCGCTTCATCCCCCTCTAGATGCTCCAGAACCGAGGCTTTTAATGATTCACTACCACCAATCATGTTCTCACAGGCGATCACATTTACGGGACCACCGTTGTTCTGGCTGCGGTGCTTCAAGCCTTTAGCTAAGAGGCCTGCGATGACAGAGAGAATGTGGGGGCCGACCGCTGTCGTAACCAGATCCGCTTCAGCAATCGCTTCAATAACGGCCGCTTCCTGCTGGATACTGTTCAACCCGGAAACGTGTTGCACTTCCAGGGATTCAGCTGATCCGGCAAGCTCCACCGTGTAACTCCGGCGTTCATTCAACTGATTGATCAGCGTTTCATTGACATCGACGAAAATCGTTTCAAATCCTGACTGGTCCAGCAGAGCTCCGATAAATCCTCTGCCGATGTTTCCTGCTCCAAAATGAACGGCCTTCATGTTATTCCACCTCGCTGAACATTTGAATGACTTCTTCCTTGCTTTCCGCTTCAATTAACTTTTGTACGTTTTCTTCTTCCGAACATACAATCGCAATTTGAGAAAGAATTTCAAGGTGCTCATCGCCTTTACCAGCAATACCGATCAACAGCTTCACGATGTTTCCGCCTCCGAAATCCACCCCTTCTGGTACCGTCACCACACTGATGCCTGTTTCAAGTACCACTTTCTTCGCATCCTCCGTACCATGGGGAATCGCTACAAAGTTACCCATGTAAGTGGAAGTCAGCTCTTCACGTTTCAGCATTTCATCAATATAGGACTCCTCTACATACCCCTGGCCATTTAAAATACCGCCTACATAACGGATCGCTTCTTCCTTTGTCGCCAGTGTTTGGTTCAGTTCAATGTTTTCTTTTGTCAAAATGTTGTTAGACATGATTCATTCTCCTCTTATTGTTTAGTTTGTAAATATTCATAAAGCTTTGTGCTGAGGTAATTGACGATGGTGTCTTCCTCTCTGGATTCCAGAACAGCCACACATTCTTCTTCCTCAACAATCAGCGAACTTAAGTAACTCAATGTTTCGAGACCCTCTCTGCTCATATCCGCCGGTGCGAGCATAAGCAGAATGGTGTGTACGTCAGCGGGTTCCCCACCCATATCGACAGCCTTCACCGGCTCATGAGTGAAGTGGACTGTAAAGGAAGGCTCTTTTACCGACTCACTGCGTGTATGGTACAACGCAAGAGCTGTGCCGGGGATGGCGAGCCCGCCTTTCTGCTCCCGATCCAGCAAGGCTTCAAGAACATCAGGACCGTTTGGAATGAAACCGTCTGCGGCCAGGCGTTCCGTCATCGCTGTCAATACACGGGGCATATCATAACCATCTGCCTCCAGGACGCGGAGCCTGTTCAGCAGATGATCAATCACATCGGCAAAGCTTCTCCAGCTTTTCAGCCTGTCTTTCACCTGTCGGAAGTCCACCCGGGTCACTGAGGGTTTCGGATCCTTTTTCGCTTCTTTCAAATGACGAAACACCTGGATACGGCGGATGGTGTGCTCCAGCTTATGAACATCCTTCTGCGGCAGAACAGGACTTACCCTTACATAATCGTCTATATCCGGAAGCTCAATCGTAGAAACGATCAGGTCATAATCTTCCTTCATCATATCCTTCAATTCAAAAAGCGAGCGATGCTCAACGGATTCGATTTCATTGAACCGCTTTTGAAGCTTAGCGGCGAGGATCTTAGCCGTCCCGATTCCGCTTGAGCAGACAACAAGGACATCCAGTCCCCTTCTGCCTTCCAGCTTTAAGAGAGCGGAGGCGAAATGCATGACAACAAAGGCCACTTCTTCTTTCGGAAAGTAAAGATCAGGAAAAACTTCAGCAAGACTTTCTTCGATATGGACGAAAAGCTCCGGGTAATCTTCCACCATCTGATCGGTAAACGTATTCTCAATCCCCATTTGGTGCTTCAGCCTGTATAAGCTCGGCTTCAAGTGAGCTACAAGGTCATGCAGCAGGCGGTCGGACTCGTGAAAATGGATGCCGGTTCGATTTGTTACTTCTGTAATCAGCTGTTTCGTTTGTACAGCAATGCTCATACTTGACTCCTCAAGTACAGAATGACGGTCGTAACGCGCTTTGGCTCCCATCAAGTGCATCGTAATGAAACCTGTCTCCGCTTCCGGGATGTCCAGTTGAAACGCATCCGCCAGCAACCGTGTCAGCTCCCTCGCAAATTCGAACTCTTTGGAATGACGAAGCTTATCCAGCTGTTCTTCTTCCATATGAATCATTTCCCCGTATTGAATCCGCTCGATCGCAAGACCAAGGTGGATAACGAGAGCGATATAAGCGCTGTCTGCCAGCGGGTAATGCAGGTTACTCCTCAATTGTTCCACATGGGTTTCAATTCGAGTCAGCTTGTCCGGCTGCACAAAATCCAGCAGCTGACCGGATATAGAGGATACCGGCTTTTTATCGGCCTGCATATTCTGCTGAAGGAGCGAAAACAAATCCAGTTCATTCAAATGCTTCATAAGCAGCGAACTGATGGCTTTACGGATACCCGATTCAGGGCCGCTCACTTCCACTCCATAGCCCCGCCTGCGGACGAGCGTCAATTCAAAATCCGCTAAATAGCTTTCCACCTTATCTAAATCATGACTGGCGGTTGCCACCGTCACTCCAAGGTCAGTGGCCAGCGCGGACAATTTTACAGGCTCTCTTGATTCCAGCAGTTTGGATAAAATGAGCACCTGACGTTCTTCAGGCGTATAGTCGACCGTTTCCTGCTGATGCAGTTCCCGTTTAAACTGCTGCCTGTTTTCAAATGGGCCTTCAAGAATAAGTAATCCTCCAGATTGTTTGGATAAACGGAGCCCGTACTCCTCAAGAACACTTTCAATTCCCTTTAAGTCACGATGGACGGTTCTGGTGCTTATACCGAGATCCTCAGCCACCTGTTTGATCGTCACGGTCTCTTGCTCTGAAAAAAGCTGCTCTAAAATCTTTCTTTCGCGGGCTGTCACATACATCTGCCTCACCTCCCTCATTGACAACATTTAATTAGTTTATTTGCTATATTTCCATCTTAGCCCGGTTCGTAAGGGTTTTCAACAGAAAGTAAACCCACTCTCGTCACGATGGCTGTGACAAAATTAAAAAAGAAAACATTCTCCAACAGAACTCCGACAGTTGGATCAGGCGCTTGCCGCTTATCGGTGAATGCCTGCGGTAGAACGGAAATGGTCTTATCACGTGAAGGCACGAGATATAATATATTTTGACCAAACAAAAAAGGAAGCCTCATGGGCTTCCTTTTTTTCGTGCTTATTCGTCTTCTTTCAATTCATTGACCAATTCATCATAGCGCGGGCTGTTCAGGAAGTTGTCCACGGAAATGTGGTGGGCTCCTGGTACACGCTGCATCGCACGCTCCGTCAAATCTTTGTGTGTGATGACGATATCCACATCCGATGGCAGATCATTGATCGCCATGTTTGTCACATCAATGTTAATCCCTGCTTTTTTGAATTTGTTCTTAAGAAGGGAAGCTCCCATTGCACTGGACCCCATACCGGCGTCACAGGCGAAGATGATCCGGTCAATTTCCTTTTCATCTACGGCTGGAACTTCTCCGGTATTTCCAGATGGCGCAGGCTGCGCTTTTTCCTGGGATTCTTCAGGCTTCTCATCATCTTGCAGTTCATTGACAAGCTCATCATAGCGCGGGCTGTTCAGGAAGTTGTCCACGGAAATGTGGTGCGCTCCTGGTACACGCTGCATGGCGCGTTCTGTCAAATCTTTGTGCGTGATGACGATGTCCACATCCGATGGCAGGTCATTGATTGCCATGTTTGTCACATCGATGCTGATTCCTGCTTTTTTGAATTTGTTCTTAAGAAGGGAAGCTCCCATTGCACTGGATCCCATGCCGGCGTCACAGGCAAAGATGATCCGGTCAATATCCCCTTCACGTACAGATGGAACTTCTTCTGTATTTCCAGAAGGAGCTTCCTCTGTAGAAGCTTCATTCGCTTCTTCGTCCTTCGTCAACTGGCCGGAAACAGAACTCTTCTTCCCTTTCATCTGTTCCATCTGCGCAGTCGCCTGGTTCAAATCGTCTTCCTCCTCTTTTTTGCTCAGCTTCAGAATCAAGGAAGCGACAAGGAAGGAAGCAAGAGCGGCAATCAACACACCAGCGATTACTCCCAGCAGATCTCCACGTGCTGTCAACGTCCCGATGGCGATGATACTACCCGGGGACGGTGTAGCTGTCAGTCCGACACCAAGAGCGGCAAAGGTTGCTGTCCCTGATACACCACCAGCAATAACGGCTAGAAGCAGAGCCGGCTTGGACAGAATGTACGGGAAGTAGATTTCATGGATCCCACCGAAGAAGTGGATGATCGCAGCACCAGGTGCTGTCTGGCGGGAAACCCCTTTTCCAAAGATCGTAAAGGCTAACAAGACACCAAGTCCAGGTCCTGGGTTGGACTCAAGCAGGAAGAGAATCGATTTTCCAAGATCCTGCGTTTGATCCACTGCAATCGGACTCAGGATGCCGTGGTTGATGGCGTTGTTCAGGAACAAAATCTTCGCTGGTTCAATAAAGACGTTGACCAGTGGAAGCAGTCCGGCACCAATCAGGAACTCTACCGCACTTCCGAGAATATTTGTCAGTCCTGCCATTACCGGACCGACCACATAATAACCAATGATAGCAAGAATACCTGCGGCAATACCGGCCGTAAAGTTGTTGATCAACATTTCAAAACCGGATTTCACTTTTCCTTCAAACAGTTTGTCTACATATTTGATGACAAGGCCACTGAATGGACCAATCACCATGGCACCAAGGAACATCGGAATGTCTGCTCCGACGATAACCCCCATCGTCGCTGTCGCACCGACCACTCCTCCGCGCAGACCGTGGACAAGACGTCCACCTGTGAAACCGATCAATAATGGAAGGAGATACGTAATCATCGGGCCGACCATTTCGGCTAAATCTTCGTTTGGAAACCATCCATCTGGTATAAATAAAGCGGTAATAAGTCCCCATGCAATAAATGCGCCGATGTTCGGCATGATCATACTACTTAGAAAGCTGCCAAATTTCTGTACCCGGGCACGGAAACCAGCTTGCTGCTTTTCACTCATTTTGTTTCCTCCTCGTCTCTTTCGTGTGTTTCTTCTGTAACCTTATGATAAAGCGGTTACAACCCATATCTCAAGACAATCTAAACGCATGTTTGTCACAGATGTCATGACAGGATTAAAAAACCTGTCATGGCGCGGTTTAAGAGTCCCCCATGTTCATCAAAACTGGAATGTGATTCCAGTTCTTGTTTGAGTTTCTGCTCACAGGGAACGTTTACACAAGATAATAAGGACAGGAGGAATAGGACGATGAATGCAGCTCAACTACTGATTCAATGCTTGGAAAAGGAAGGCGTCGAGTACATGTTCGGCGTCCCGGGGGAAGAAAATATTGATGTGATGGATGCTGTTTTAGACTCATCCATTCAATTCGTCACAGCAAGACACGAAACGAGTGCCGCTTTTATGGCAAGTACGTATGGACGTTTGACTGGAAAACCTGGTGTCTGCCTCGCCACGCTCGGGCCAGGTGCTGCCAATCTATTAACAGGAGTGGCCAACGCAAACATGGACCGCTGCCCACTGATTGCGATTACCGGTCAGGCGGGCCTTGATCGTCAGCATAAAGAGTCCCATCAGTACTATGACCTTGTCGATATTTATGAACCTGTGACCAAATGGAATGCCCAGATCAAAACAGGTGAAATGATTCCGGAGGCCGTACGGAAAGCGTACAAAGTGGCAGCGGAGGAAAAACCGGGCGCGACCCACATCGATCTTCCCGAAGATATTGCCGAAACCGAAGTAGAGGGAGCTCCCCTGTCAATCAGCCGCTCCACTCTGCCGGTAGCAGAAACGTCCGTGATCCAGGAAGCAGCGGAAATCATAAAAGAAGCACGGTTTCCACTCATCTTAGCCGGAAATGGAGTGACCAGGGCAGGAGCATCTGAAGAACTCCAAAAGTTGGCCGAAAAAGCCTCTATTCCTGTTGTCCATTCCTTTATGGGCAAAGGAGCACTCTCTTGGAAGCATGAACACAACCTCTTTGCAGCAGGTAGCGGAACAGATTACATTACCTGCGGATTCAGCAAAGCTGATTTAATCATCACGATCGGCTTTGATATGGCAGAGACTCCTCCGGAAAGCTGGAACCCTTCCGGCCGTACTCCCGTCCTCCATATCGATACGGCAACGGCTGAAATCGATTCCCACTATCCGGTCAAGGTGAATGTCGTTGGGGACATCCGTAAAAACCTGGCTCAGCTGAATACATCCCTCTCAAGTCAGGAACGGGACCTTTCATGGGCCGAACATGTGCGCAGTCAGATGCTTGAAGATATGAACGCTCATAAAGATGATGACTCCTATCCCTTGAAACCGCAGAAAATCATCTCCGATCTGCGCCGGACTTTGAACGATGAGGACATCGTTATTTCCGACGTGGGCGCCCATAAAATGTGGATGTCCCGCCTCTATCCGGCCGCCCTTCCGAACACGTGTCTCATCTCCAACGGACTTGCTTCCATGGGGGTAGCTGTTCCCGGTGCTGTCGGTGCGAAGCTGGCTCACCCGGACAAAACAGTAGTGGCCGTGTGCGGGGATGGCTCTCTTTTGATGACAGAAGCAGAAATGGAAACGGCAGTTAGACTCCAGCTCCCTATCATCATTCTGTTATGGCGTGATGAAGGCTACGGATTGATTGAATGGCATCAGAAGAAGAAATTCGACCGCTCTTCCCATATCGGTTTCGGAAACCCGGATTTCTCCAAACTGGCAGAAGCATTCGGTTTTGAGTCTCTAACAGTAGAGAAAGGTGATGCTCTTACAGAAACCCTTCAGCAGGCCATTTCTTTAAACAAGCCTGTACTGATTGACTGTCCTGTCGATTACGGTGAAAATATGAAGTTGACGGAAAAACTAAACCAAATCCAATGCGACTGAGGGATTGGACAGGAAAGCAGATTCAATGAACGAATAAAAATAAGCGGAGCCTGATGGCTCCGCTTTCCAGGCTGTCGAGAAATTTATCGGCAGCTTTTTTGATCGTTTCTTTTTCTTCTTGTTTCCCATGTATGTAAGAACATGTCCAAGAGATTCTTTTCATATAAAAGGGGGTCGCTCCCAGAAAAGACCTATACTTTTCTCTGTTCTTTACTGGATATGAAGAGGTCCAAAGGCATACGATTGACTGCCGGACTCCATCTCAAATGTGAAAACATCCCCACGCGCAGCAGGCCCCACTCCTTCCGGTGTACCCGTGAAAATGATATCTCCCCTGCCGAGCCCGAGACGACCTCCGATCACGTCAATAAGCTCCCGCAGGGAAAAAATCATTCGTTCCGGCTCCCCATTCTGAACGATTCTTCCGTTTTTAAAAAGGGAGAAGGCCGCCTTACGAAACGCCTCTTCCCCTGGGAAAGGCACAAACCGGCTGACTACAGCTGATCCAGGAAAGCCTTTCGCCATTGTCCACGGATGCCCTTTTTCCTTCAGTTTCGACTGTACATCCCTCGCTGTGAAATCAATGCCGAGGGCGATGCCGTCGAGCATAGCATCGAGCGGTTTATCCGGATGGTAGTCCTCTCTCATTTTTACGACCAGCTCTCCTTCAAAGTGGATCTCCCCCTGCTCAAATGGAAGGTGAATTTCTCCCTCCGTTGTATGTAACGCGTGGGTCGGCTTCATGAAAATGAGCGGCTCGGACGGCACCTGATTGCCAAGCTCTTCTGCATGCTTTTTATAATTGCGCCCTACACAATAAATGTTGCGGATTTCCTCCATCTTCTTTCAACTCCTCCCTGTTTTCCTGCTTTCTCCAGTTTAGCACAGGAACCGGGAGCGCTTACGGAATATCCCTTGAATGTAGACAGATTTTCCACCCTCTACACGTTTTTCAACAAGCAGGCCATCCATTACTATAAAAAAAACGCAGAGCAAAGGCTCTGCGTTTACGTAAAAGCTGGAATCCAGCGTTTATAGGGCTGTTTGTTGAGATGATGAGCTGCGAGTTCCTTAAATTCCTGCTGCTGTTCTTCGGAAGCGAAATAGCGCTTCGGCAGAATGATGGTCTGCTTATCCTTTGTATAAAGAACAAACATTGTGGACACTTCATTCAACGTCACAATTTCTTTCCATAAATAGCAGTGGCTCTGTTTTTTAATCTTTTCGGTAATCCCTCTATCATCAATGGTATAGGTCCATGCATTTTTGGCATAATAATCAGCTTTGTAAACACCTGTAGAGCGGAGATGGAGGACAAACATCATGATCAGGAAGACAAAAGCAGCCGGGATCAAAGCATATCCCATAGAGACCAGTCCCTTCTGCCACCAAGCTCCTTCTACGGATCCATAAAACAAAACGGTAAACAGTACCAATGTGCTGAACAGCGTCCATATCTTCATCCGTTTAAAATGAAAAGCGTGGCACTGCTTAAATTCATTCAACTGAAGAATGCCGCTGATATGAATTCCTTTCTGGATATTCATGGTGTACCCTCCCTTTTAAAAAGTCTACGCTAAGATTAGAGGTTATCCTCATCTTTAGCAACCATTATGCTTAAAAAAACGCACCCCAATTTATGGGATGCGTGGGAGAATTAAAAGGAGACAGCCACTTTTTCTGCTTTCTCCAGCCCTTCTTCAATGATGCTTTCCGCCTTGTCCGGGAATTGGTTATGCCCTTCAATGACGAGCGTCGTAATGTCTGAAATGCCCCAGAAACCAAGAATGTTTTCCACGTAATTGACCGCCATCTCTGCCGATTGCGCCGGTCCTTCAGAATAAACACCGCCTCGGGCGTTCAACACAGCCACTTTTTTATCAGGAAGCAGCCCAACAGGTCCTTCCGCTGTATAACGGAACGTTTTACCTGCCTGAGCCAGATAATCAAAGTACGTGTGAAGAACAGCCGGTATCGTAAAGTTCCACAATGGGAAAGCGAAAACGACTTTGTCCGCTTCCAGGAACTGGTTTAAATACCCATTGACCGTCTTCGTGGCGGCTTCTTCGTTCGGAGTCAGTTCCATCCCTTGGGACAGTTTGAACATACCGTTGATTTTATCGGTATTGTAGTACCCGAGATTTTCTTCAAACAGATCCAGCTCTTCAATTTCGTGATCCGGATGATTCTCTTTATAATGGTCCAGGAACGTGTGATACAGCTTCACACTCACGGATTGTTCAATTGGTCTAGAATTCGCTTTAACAAACAATACTTTTGTCATTAAAAATCCCTCCAGCATCTATTCAGGCCTTCTGCCTATTTAATTTGAATTCATAATGTTGCTATACATACTATATAACAATCATCATATTAATCGTCTTCGTTGAATATGTCAATCATCACGCACTCAGGGATGCACATACGACATAATACCCATTTTTATCCAAGTTGGTTTAACAGGAAGAAAACCCGGCTATAGAGCTAATGTGCGCACAGGAAATCATTAAATGGAAAGGATGTATACACATGGCAGATCGTTATAAGACAGGCGAAAAAGCTCCGGAATCAGGTACGTATGAATTTGATGGTTTAGCCGATGGCCGCAAGAACAATAACGTTACAGAAGATGAAAAACATATCGAACTCAGCAGCGGTGATACATTCCCACCTCTCCGTTCAAGTAAGGAAGCAGCCTATTGGAAAAAAGCCAAATAAAAAGAAACCTGAACCCCTTTCATAACTGGGTTCAGGTTTTTTTCTTCCCCTGGATCACTTTAAACCGACTGCCTTTGGCGCCTGGTTTCTCTTCAAATGACGTGATGGCGGCCCTCACACCGATGGAAAGGGAGCCATCGGCCTCTACTAAAAATAAGGTTCCCGGTTCTTTCACCTCAACGGAACGAACGTTATGCCTTGCAAAAAGCGCCTGCAGCTCGTGGATCAGTTCTGTTTTCCCATATGTGAAACCCATTTGTGATCACTCCTCGTCTAGTCTTGTTACTAGTAGGGTATGTAGAAGAAATAGAAACATGCCACTTCTCTATGATAAGAGAACCGTTGAAAGGCACGGTCGTTGACATATCGATAATCCTCGATTAATATAGGCCTATGAAAAATTACATCGATATCTTTAAAGTATTAGCCAACCAGACAAGATTGGATATGCTTATGTGGTTGAAAAATCCTGAAAAACACTTCGATAAGCCGACCGCTCATCTATCTAAGAACATCAATGAAAAAGGCGGCGTCTGCGTCGGAGATATTCAGGAAAAAGCCGCCCTTTCGCAGTCAACCGTCTCCCACTACCTGGCGATGATGCAGCATGCCGGCCTGCTGGAATCCGAACGCCATGGCAAATGGACCTATTACCGGAGACGTGAGGAAAAAATTGAGGAAGTCGCGGAATTTATAAAAAGAGAGCTGTAAGCTCTTTTTTTACCACCTATATATCGATAATTTTAGATATGTAGATATGAGTTCAAAGGAGGAACTTTTCCTATGAAAATCTGGATTTATTTCATTGCTCTGATGGCAGGCATTTCCCTCAGTATCGAAGGAGCTGTTTATGGAGAACTCGGAAAGACCATTGGAAAACTTGAAAGCAGCTTTTATAATTTCGCAGCCGGATCCATCATACTTGGACTTATTGTACTCTTTTTTGGTAAAGGAAGACTTTCTGCCGCAGCCGAAGCACCCCGGTGGCAGATGACCGGTGGACTGCTGGGTATCATCTATCTGACGGTTTTAATTTTTGCCATCCCCGTTGTAGGTGTCGGCGCGGCCATGATCAGCGTCATTGTCGGACAGCTGCTTATGAGTCTGCTGATTGAATCGAGAGGATGGCTCGGAAGCCGGGCTGCTCCTGTTCCTAAAGAAAAAATCTTTGCTGTCGTCCTGATGACCATTTCACTGTTTCTCATTTATTAAAGGAGGGTTCTTATGGGCCTGTTCATTCTCGCAGCCTCCGTGGCGGGAGGCACACTACTCAGTTCACAAAGCTCCATCAATGGAGCATTAAGCAGAAAATCCGGCACGTATGAAACGACCTTTTTCACTTTTATAACAGGGGCTCTCATGCTTGCTCTGCTCGTCCTTTTCTTTGGCGGCGGCGACGTTATGAAAATTCTGGAGGCTCCCGCCTGGCAGCTGAGCGCCGTGTGGTTCGGTGTCGGTTACATGTTTCTGACCGTCCTCGCTGTTCCACAGATCGGTGTCATGGCCACCAACATTGCCACCATCATCGGACAGCTCGGCACCGGAATGCTGATCGATCACTTCGGATGGTTCGGCGGGCTTCGAATTCCCCTGGACGGAGAGCGTATCACAACATTCGCCCTTCTAACCGCCGCCCTTTGGCTGATGTATAAAGCCGATAAAAAACAGATCAAAGGGACATAAAATTTGTAGAAGTTTGTAACCTTCTGTATAATCTATCACTATGAATCAGACCTTCCACTATAGTGGAAGGTCTCTTATGCTGAATACAACGTTTTTGTCAAACCTGAATGAAAAGATCGAAGGCGTCCGGGCTGAAATGTATGAAGCCTATGAAGATGGACGCAGCTATGAAGAACTCCTCAAAATCTCCCAGGAGCTTGATGACCTGTTAAATCGTTTAGAACAAATAACAAAATAAAAAGGATGCCTGACTCACAGGCATCCTCAGCTTGTAGAGAAACCCCTGTTTCTTTACAAGCTTTTTTCTTTCTTACCGCCAGGAGCGAAAGCCCCTTCCCTTTCCGCGGACGAGGGCCCGAGCTTCCTCGCAACACCCACGCTCGGCGATCTCGGACCACTCGTTCTTCCGCAGGAGTGGAAGGGGCACCGCTCCTTGGGAGTTCTTTAACATCGATAAAGACTCTCCTTTACCCCGCTCACCCTTGTTGGATGGAGGACAATCTTTTTCATATTCCAGCAGGCAGCCATCATCGGCGCCTGTTCTTTCCCTTTTTGTTTTCCACGCAAGCGGCCATAGCGCAGCCCATGCCGTTCTTTTGAATCTGCGAACCTGCATAGGGCACAGTCTCTCTTCTCTCTATTCTAGCGTCGGAACGAGGAGCGTTCAGTGGTGATGCCTGCGGGAACAGCACGGGCCGAAGATCCACTTGGGGAGGCGACCTTCCTGACCAAGTCAGCTGAGGGCGTGCCCGCGGCATTCATCCACCGATAAGCGGTGACCCTTTACATGGCAAATGGTCAACTCTAACAGGTTGACACAGGCATCCTTTTTCATGCAGATATGACTTTATTTCTCCCCGAGTGTTTCGCCTCATATAACGACTCATCCGCTTTTTCCAATAGTTCCTTCGCTGTCGACACATGGTCAGGATATGTACTCACCCCAATAGAGACCGTAATGGAAATCTTTTCTCCATCAGGCAGGAGAAACGCTTGATGTTCTACCGTTCGCCGAATTTTCTCTGCTTTCGCCCTGCCGGCTTCGTTGCTGCAGTCCAAAAGGATAACGGTGAACTCTTCTCCACCGTTTCTGGATACGATATCAAAGGATCGGGTTATTTCATTCAAGGTGCTCCCCAGCTGGCGCAGCACTTCATCACCCGCCGCGTGCCCATAGGTGTCGTTCACGCGCTTAAAGAAATCAATGTCGATGGCAAGCAGGGTCAACGCTTCCTCTTTTTCCACGGCGTTCCTCACACTATCGTTCCAGAGGCGGTCAAACTCCCTTACATTATATAATCCCGTCAAATAATCGACGGATGACTGCTCTTCATACGTTTTAAAAAGATAATGAGACCTCCGCAGGTAATGGACGAGGTAGGAAGCCAGCATCCCACCGATAAATGAAATCAGCCAGTAGATGGGAATGAGAAACTGCAGTGTGCCCCAGTCTCTGACCACCAAGGAAATGACAATCGAAAAGACGATGTTCGACCAGAGCAGCATTTGAAAGGAGGATTCGAGCGGGCTCTCCCTGTGATGAAGCTTCCGGTACAGCCACATATAACCGATGAACAAGAAAATCATTAAGATGACAGCGGCCATTGAAGAAAGATTGACCCCGTATAACAAACGTCCGGAAGCAATAATGACAGCACTCAACAAAGCCGGGCGGATGCCTATGTATAAAATCAGAAGGATGACCGGGAGGTGACGAAGATCGATAATCGTCTGCTCAGTCACTTGTATGGAAAAGTACATCAGCAGCATGCCAAGCAATCCGCCTGCCACCCCGTCGATCCACTGACTGTTCTGTTTTGAAACCGCAGGCAGCAGCTTCGTCCATCGAAACTGCAGATACATAAAAACGAGGGCAATGACGATGCAGATATTAATAAAAAATTCCTGAATGATCACAAACACTCTTATCCCTCTTTTCCTTTTTGCATCCCTTTGTTCTATTATCGACATTTCCTAACAGATTTGTCTATGAAAATTGTCCCCCCTATGTAAAAGAAGATGTACAAAACATGTACAAACCTGTACATTATGGTCTTTCTTCCTATTACAAAATCAGTCATTTTGTGGTAATAATAGAGTATAAACAACGACGATTATAAGAAACAGATTCTGCGGTTCAGGTCGTTTCCTTTTGTGAAAGGAAGGGTATACGTATCAAAATAAAATAAACGAGACACGATGAACTGTGATTTCTAATGTGGGCACTTGAATCACAGGGAGTGAGTAGTGCAACCGGCTCCGCTCAGGAGGCATAACCATGAGTAAAACACCCCCGCGTCCTATGGAAAGCAGCGACGATAACAAAAACCACTTCGTTCACCTGAACGCTTCGTCGATCAAGACCTTGTCGGACCCCCTTCTCCTTCTGACCTACCGTCAGGCTGCTGAGATGGGACTGGATCAAGACTTCCTTTCCCTTATCTGCAGGGAGTTGAAAGACAGGGGGTTCTCCATTGAATGCTCCTCTAGCTACGGATGACAATGGATAATTTATAGCTCACCCGTTGATTGAGTTCTACCAGCCATTCATCCAGGACCTCATTGGAAGGAAAACGGCATTCCAATAAATAGCACCCCTCCCCGCTGATTTTATAATTATTCCTTACGAATGATGGATGGTTCTCGAGAAATGTAAAATAAGGCTGATGATTCAGGCTGTCTGTGTAGATATTCAAAAAGCAGTGGACAGGATAGCCCATCTTCTTTTCGTTCACGCGGACGGTATAGGATTCAATCAGCCCTTCGTCTTCTAATTTCAAGACTCTTGATGCTGCGGCCTGTCCTGTGAGATGGACATGTGCACCCAGCTCCTTCATCGTCATCCGGCCATCTTTCTTCAGCTCTTCTATAATTTTCTCATCCGTTTTGTCCATGACTTCTGCCTTCCTTTCATATTTCAACTCTTTTCAGCCAAACACTTGATTAATATGGTGTACTCCTATTTCCCTTCATAGTACGCTATTGTCAACAGAGATAAAAGGAGGAAGCCTTTATGAAAATCAAGCTGATTCGAAATGCAACATTACTGGTGAGCTATGGAGGAAAAACCTTTTTAATCGATCCATTCCTTTCCTCACAGGGAGCCATGCCGGCTTTCCCGGATACGCCCCATCAGGATTTAAGGAACCCGACCGCCCCCCTGCCTGTCGATGCCCAAAGTCTGACCGATGTGGACGCTGTCTTCATCACTCATCTTCATCCTGATCATTTTGATGAGGAAGCAAAGGACGTTCTCCCCAAGCAAACGCCCCTGTTCGCTCAAAATGAAGAAGATGTGAGTGCGGTGCAGGACGCCGGATTCACCCACGTCCACTCCTTCCAAAATGGCGTGGATATGGAAGGGATCCGCATTACCCGTACCCCGGGACGGCACGGGTCGGAAGAAATGACAGCTATGACAGGAAAGGTGTCCGGTCTCCTTTTTGAAGCAGAAGGTGAAAAAAGTCTTTATATTGCCGGGGACACGGTCTGGTATGAAGAAGTCGAACAGACGCTGTCCTCCCGCCGTCCTGATGTGATCGTCGTGAACGCGGGTGCCGCTCAATTTTTAGAGGGCGGGCCGATAACGATGACGAAAGAAGATGTCACAGCTGCCGCCCAGGCGGCACCGGAGTCTGAGATTCTCGCTGTGCACATGGAATCCCTGAACCACTGCCTGTTAACGAGAGAAGAGTTGAAGTCTTATACGAGCGGTTATCCGTCTATTCACATCCCTGAGGATGGCGAGACGCTCACCTTTTGATCCTTTCCCCTCCGGACCTGCCGGAGGGTTTTTTTATGCCTGACAAAAAGAACAGCCACAACTTCCACCATTATCCAACATCGTTTTACGTTATGTTAATTGTCAGACAATTCAGATGTTGATATAGTGATAAAAACAAAGGAGGCGATGATTGTTGCAGATCAATCAGGACAGGTATAAAGACCATCTCATGACACTTGCGGAGATCGGAAAAATTGGAGAAACGGGCGTCAACCGGCTCGCCCATTCCAAGGATGACCGGAAAGCGGTTGATGTCGTACAAGGATGGATGGAAGAAGCCGGGCTGACGACAAGGATTGATGGTTTCGGCAATCTGATCGGTCGTATGGAGGGCACCGAGCCTGATCAGCCTATTCTCATGATGGGGTCCCACATTGATTCCCAGCCGTACGGGGGCCGTTTTGACGGGACCGCCGGAGCTCTTGGAGCGATTGAAGTTGTACATACAATGAAAGAGCAAAACATAAAGCCGGTTCGCACGATAGAAGTGATCTGCTTTGCTGATGAAGAAGGTTCCCGATTCAACAAAGGTGTATTTGGTGTACGCGGCCTCATCGGCCAGCTCGAGGAAGGGGAGATACTCCGGAAAGATAAAACCGGGATGACCCGGCTCGAAGCTTTAAGGGAATTCGGTGTCGAACCGGATGTATCGGAAAGTCCCGTCTACAAGCCGGGCGATATTGAAGCCTTTTTAGAGCTTCATATTGAACAGGGGCCTGTCCTTGAATCAAAGGATAAGCCTGTAGGCATCGTGTCAGCCATCTCCGGGCCGATCTGGCTTA
The DNA here is from genome assembly GCF_056161385.1 of Halobacillus sp. ABD4_316. Taxonomy (NCBI): domain Bacteria; kingdom Bacillati; phylum Bacillota; class Bacilli; order Caryophanales; family Bacillaceae; genus Halobacillus; species Halobacillus sp. ABD4_316. The sequence continues at coordinate 276,665 of NZ_JBSWZA010000004.1, read as the reverse complement.
CGGTGACTCTGGAAGGCTTCGCCGGCCATGCCGGATCTGTACCGATGCATTTACGACAGGATGCCATGCTCGGGGCTGCCATCATTACAAAAGAATTCAATGAACTTGTCCGCAGGGAAGGAACACCAAATACCGTAGGAACGGTCGGAAGCATCCAGAATTTCCCGAATTCAAGAAACATCATTGCCGAAAAGGTCGAGTTCACCATTGATTTGAGGGACATCGACCTGGACGCGAGAAACCGCCTGGAAGAAAAACTCTATCAATTAATTGAGAAAACGAGTAAAGAACACAACCTCGAGTACTCCATTACAGAAGATACCAAGAGTGATCCCCGTTACTGCGCGGACTGGATTAAAGAGATTATGAAAAAACACGATGATGAGCTTGGTTATCAATCTCCAACCCTCATGAGCGGTCCGTTTCACGACGCCTTGTTTATGTCCTATATCAGTGATTACGGCATGATCTTCGTCCGCTGTGAAAAAGGGATCAGCCACAACCCGCTGGAATACGCAGAAATGGAAGATTTACAAAAAGGTGTGGAGCTGCTTTATCATACAGCGGTGGAAATTTCCGGAGCTTAGAAAGGTGGCACGTATGCAGGCAGACAAAATTTTTATGAACGGAGAAATTGTCACAGCGGACGAACATTTCCATGTGTATGAGGCCCTGGCCGTCCAGGGGGATAGCATCCTCACAACGGGAACGAACGACGAAATCATGAAAACCGCCGGCGCCCATACAGAGGTTGTCGACCTGAAGGGCAGAACGCTCATGCCCGGATTCATTGACGCTCATGCCCACCTCGAGCTTTACGGAACAAATGCCCTCGGTGTCAATTGTAAAAAACCCCCGACGATTCCTGACGTTCTGAAGGCACTGAAAGAAAGGGCTGGAAACACCCCGGATGGTCACTGGGTGCGGGGATGGGGCTACAATCAAAACGAACTGGCTGAGAACCGGCATCTAACGAGGTGGGACTTGGACAAAGTGTCCACCTCCCATCCGATCATAGTCGTGCGGACGTGCGGGCATATCTCCTGCGTAAACAGCAAAGCCCTGGAGATGGCAGGAATCGAGGATTCCACTCCAGATCCGGCGGGCGGGTCTTACCACAAAATCGACGGACAGTTGAGCGGCCTGCTGCTGGAAGCCGCTCATATGACTGTCTTTCAGCACGCCGATTACAGCGAAGAAGAGGTACTTCACGGACTGGCGCTTGCTTCTCAGGACTTTTTATCCTACGGCATTACAAGTGTTCATGACGCCGGCGGTTATGGGACGAAGCATATCCGCTATTTACAGCAGGCTGTCCAGAAAGGCATCGTGAAGCAGCGCATCTATGCACTGTACGGTTCCCTGTCCAACGCTCCGGAAATGGTCCGCGCAGGACTGGAAAGCGGCATTTCAACAGGCCTTGGGGATGAATGGTTCAAAATTGGACCCGCGAAACTGTTTATCGATGGGAGCAGCAGCGGTCCTACCTGCCGAACAAGAGACCCCTATAACAGCGACCCCGAAGACAGAGGAATGTTATACCTCTCCCAGGATCAACTGGACGGACCACTTCTGGAGGCCCACCATCGTGGCTGGCAGATCACCGCTCATGCGATGGGCGATGAAGCCGTGGATATGATGCTGCACACCATTGAGCGAGCGCTCGATCATGCACCAGCATCCTCCCCGCGCCACCGGATTGAGCATGCAGGAATTGCACCTTCCGACCTCGTCAGACGGATTCGAAATACCAGAGCGGTTCCAATTCCGAATCCATCGTTCCTCTATGAATTCGGCGACGGCTATGAGCATGATTACGGAGAACGCATCAACCATATGTTCCCATTAAAAAGCTATACGGATCAACACATTCCATACGCCGTTGGTTCCGACAGTCCGATTACCACTCCAAATCCTTTTTACGGTCTGTATGCAGCGGTTACCAGGCGCAGTAAAAGCGGCCGGATCATAGGAGAAAACCAGGCCTCTCCACTTGAGGAAGTGATCCGGGCTTATACGTGGGGCGGCGCTTACGCCTCGCATGAAGAACACAGGAAAGGAACGCTGGAACCAGGCAAAGCGGCCGACCTTATTATCCTCGATCGTTCCATTATGAATTGTCCTGTTTCCGAGCTTCCCGGCATACAGGTGGAAAACACCACCCTGAATGGAAAAACCGTATATACATTGCAAAAGGAGGACGTCTATTGAGTAAACAACGTTTTATAAAAATTTACTGCCTTTCATTAAGCATTCCTTTCCTGTTGATGGTTTTCCCGCTTTTCACCATCGGGAACCGGGAGACCCCCTTCATTATGGGCCTCCCCTTCTCGGTATTCTGGGTGATTTTCTGGATCTTGATCACCTTTGTCATTGTACTATTCCTTTACCGTCTGGATCCGGACAAAGACGAAAAGGGGGTCCAGTAAATGGCTCAGTGGCAGATTGCAATGATTATGATGATTGCTTATCTCGTGATCGCTTTATTGATCGGTGTGCTTGCCGGCCGCAATCAGGATAAGCAGTCTCTGGAAGAATTCACGACAGCTAAAGGAAATCTCGGTCTTTTCGTCATGTGGTTCTTAATGGGAGGAGCCGTCTTCAGTGCCTTCTCCTTTCTCGGGGCTCCAGGGTGGGCTTTCTCCCGGGGGGCTCCAGCGCTTTATATCATCACCTACACCGCTTTTGCTATTTTACCGTGGTATATTATCGGTCCGAAAATCGGCCGGATCGGACGGAAACATAACATTTATACCGTCGCCGGCTTCATGCAGCTGCGTTATTCCAGCCGCATACTGGCCATGATGATCGGAATCATCGCTCTGCTCGCTTCGATCCAGTATCTGGCGACTCAGATGAAAGGCATGGCCTATATCTTCAGCATTATGACTGAGGGCCGTATTCCTTTCTGGCTCGGTGCCTTGCTGTCCTACGGCATTGTCGTCGTCTATGTGGCGACCGGCGGTCTGCGGGCTGCCGCCTGGTCAGATGTTTTCCAGGGCATTCTCATGATCGTCATTTCCTGGACGGTCGGATTGACGATTGTGAATCAGCTGCACAGCAGTGTTCCTGATATGTTCAGGAATTTAACAGAGACCGCTCCGGGCTTCCTTCAGATCGGTGCCGAAGGATCGACGATGAGTGCGATGGCTTATACGACGACGATTCTCGTTTCCACCATCGGCTTTCTTATGTGGCCGCATTTATTTTCTAAATCCTATGCCACAAAAGCGCGGACGATAAAGAAGACGGTACTCGTCTATCCTGTATTCGCCCTGTTCTTGATTCCTTTGTTGTTTGTCGGATTTTCAGCTGTCAATGTCATTGATCCGTCCCAAATCGGATCACCCGACGAAATTCTCCCTTATTTGATCACGACGGTCCTTACCCTGCCAGGCTGGGTGTACGGCCTTGTCGGAGCCGGTGCCCTGGCAGCAGCCATGAGTACAGCCGATGCCATCACTCACAGCGCTTCCCTCGAATTTACCGACGGGTTTGTAAAGAATATCAAGCGTGATCTTTCCTCCAAAACCACCCTTTTAATCATGCGGATCGGTGTGTTTGTCATTGGTGGACTCGCCTATGTAATTACTGTTTTTGGAGGCCAAGGATTGATTGCCCTCCTGCTCGGTGCATACGGATCGATCGTCCAGTTCGCCCCGGGCGTATACGGAGCGCTCTATTCGAAAAAAGTCACAGAACCCGCGGTCATTACAGGGTTGATCACCGGTACAGTCGTGAACTATTATTTCCAGCTCGTCGCACCGACTACACCGCTGGATATTAACCCAGGCATCCTCGGCCTGATCTGCAACATCGGTCTTGTCGTCATCATCAGCGGATTCACACAAGGAAAGGAGCTTCCGATGGCGGAAGAGTACCGCAAAGTCGGATCCTGACAGCTGCAGAACAGATGTCCAGCTTTTTTATCTCATAAAAAACGCATCCCTCTCCACTGAGGGATGCGTTTTCATTTTTACGTACGGATCAGATTATGGGGATCCAGTACGAATTTCTTAGCGGCTCCCCCATCAAACTCCTCATAGCCGCGCGGGGCTTCATCCAGACCAATGACGGTGGCATTGACCGCTTTCGCAATGTCGGCTTTTCCTTTCAATATCGACATCATCAATCCGTGATGATACTGCATGACAGGCGTCTGCCCGGTCGCAAACGACTGCGCTTTGGCCCAGCCTAGCCCGAAATCGAGCTTAAGCAGTCCACGCCGTGCATCTTCCTCAGAGGCCCCGGGATCCTCTGTTACATAAAGACCAGGAATCCCGAGTCCGCCCCCTGCTTTTGTTGCGTCCATAATGGAGTTCAAGACCGCTGCCGGTGCTTCCTGATGGTTGTGGCCGTGAGCTTCAAAACCGACACAGTCTACAGCCGCATCCACTTCAGGGACACCGAGGATCTGTTCGATTTGTTCAGAGATATTGTCATGATTACCAACGTTGATCGTTTCACAGCCGAAGCTCTCCGCCTGCGCCAGCCGTTCGTCAATCAAGTCACCGACGATGACAACGGACGCACCGAGAAGCTGGGCGGAGTGAGCAGCAGCCAGGCCGACAGGACCCGCGCCGGCGATATATACAGTGGAACCCATTTTCACACCCGCTTTATAGGCGCCGTGAAATCCCGTCGGAAAAATGTCCGAGAGCATCGTTAAATCAAGGATTTTCTCCATCGCTTCGTCTTTATCCGGAAACTTGAGAACCTGAAAATCTGCGTAAGGCACCATCACATATTCCGCCTGGCCGCCTACCCATCCCCCCATGTCGACATAACCGTACGCCGAGCCAGGTCGGTCGGGATTCACATGCAGGCAGATGTGGGTTTTCCCTTCAATACAATTGCGGCACCTCCCGCACGCAATGTTAAAAGGTACAGATACCAGATCCCCTTTTTTGACAAACTCGACATCTCTTCCTGTTTCAATGACTTCTCCTGTAATTTCGTGGCCGAGCACGAGTCCTTCCGGTGCCGTCGTCCGTCCGCGGACCATATGCTGGTCACTTCCACAGATGTTGGTGGAGACGACTTTTAAAATGACTCCATGTTCACACTTGCGCCCGACATTCTTCGGATTCACACCCGGTCCATCTTTCAGGACAAGTTCGGGGAATTCGATTTCCTTGACCGTTACGCCGCCATTTCCTGTGTACGCTACCGCCCGGTTGTTTGTAGCCATTGCGTTCCTCCTCAAAATAATAAACTCCCTTAAGCGTCGACTGCTGAGCTTCGTGACATGATTTAAAGATATAACATGTATTATTTTCCCATTTCACCCATAATTAAAACAATATTCTGTCATTTTTTCACAAAAAAAGACCCGCCTGTCCAGCGGATCTTGAAGGTTTAGAACATTTCTGCGGCATCCTTGGCTTTCGCTTCAGCTGTCGACTTTATTTCCCCGGCTTTGTCAGGCATAGCCGCATGCCCTTCAACGAACAACCCTTCAATCGAGGGAATACCGAAAAACTGCATGACAGTCTTGAGGTACCGATGCCCCATTTCCATTCCTGCAGCCGGGCCTTCAGAATAAATACCACCGCACGCCTGGATATGGAAGGCTTTCTTATCCGTCAGCAGACCAACAGGACCTTCCTCTGTGTATTGGAAAGCTTTTCCTGCCACTGCTACGGAATCAATATAAGCTTTCATAACCGGTGGAAAAAAGAAATTCCACATCGGTGTTACAAAGACATATTTATCAGCGCTCGTAAACTGATCACTTAATTCCTTCAGGCGGGACACTTTTCTCTTCTCATCCGGGGTGAGTTCACCTCCGGACTGCAGCTTCCCCCAGCCACTGAAAATATCCGCATCGATGTGAGGGATGGACTCCTTGTACAAATCAATCGGCGTAACCGTATCTTCTGGGTTTGCGGTTTTATACTGCTCGATAAATGCCTTGCCGACACTCATGCTGTAAGAAGCAGTTTCATCATGAGGGTGGGCGGTTATATACAGCACTTCAGCCATGGTTCATCGTTCCTTTCCATTCTCTGATGCTCATTAGTGTGCAGCAAAGAAGGAAACTTACTACAACCGAGAAGCAATAAATTATGGAAAGAAGAGCGGAATGATCACTCCAAGGCATAAAAAACAGCCTGTAGGAAAACAGAAGCTTTCTACAGGCTGGGGCCAACTTTATGAAGTTTCTTCTTACAACGATTCGTCCTCTTGATTCACATATGGATTACCGGAAAGATGACGGCTGACGTCCTTTGGAATCACAACTTCCTCCGGCTGCTCATACTTTTCCTTTGATTGAACACTTCCATCGTAATGATAAGGTGCATCCTTCATGCGGCACGCCTCCTCTGCATTTCTGTTAGCATGCGTGCTTGAAGAGCGGGCTATACAGAGCCCTTACATTTTCAAGGCGATGTTTTTCAGTTGTGTATAGTTTCTTAAAGCTTCCAGCCCCTTCTCTCTGCCAAAACCACTCTTGCCGTAACCGCCAAAAGGCATCTGTATCCCACCGCCGGCACCGTAATTATTAATGAAAATCTGCCCAGCCTTCACTTTTTCCGCCAGCTTATGGGCACGGGATACATCCTTCGTCCAAATACCCGTGACAAGTCCATACTCGGTGCTGTTGGCAAGATCAGCCGCTTCCTCATCCGTTTCAAAGGTGAACACAGAGAGGACCGGGCCGAACACTTCCTCTTGGGCTATCTCACTTTCAGGCCGCAGACCGTCGATAATCGTCGGCTTGAAATAACAGCCTCCAGGTGCCTCTGAGACGTGCGCACGTGTACCACCAAGCAGAAACGTCCCCCCATCTGCCTCCACCTTCTTCATAAAATCCTCAATCCGCCGGCACTGCTGCTCGGATAAAATCGGACCGATATCCGGGTCGCTTTCTCCAGGTCCCAAGCTCAAATGGTTCATTCGATGGATCACCTTCTCTACGAACGAAGCTCTGCAGTCCGCATGAACGAGCAGGCGGGAACCTGCGGAGCATGTCTGGCCGGCATTTTGAATGATCGATTTGACCACCCATTCGACCGCTTCGTCCAGCGGGGCATCCGGAAATACGATGTTCGGAGATTTCCCTCCAAGCTCAAGGGTCACAGGGACGATATTTTCTGCGGCAGCTTTCATCACCTTCGTCCCGGTCGGCACCGATCCTGTGAAAGTGACGTGGTTGATATCATTATGAGAAGCAAGGGACGCCCCTGCGGTGTGTCCTTCTCCAAGGACGATATTCACGACTCCTTCAGGAAAGCCTGCCTGCTGGAGAATCATCCCAAGCTCTACAGCAGTCAGAGGCGTCTGTTCCGCCGGCTTCATGACGACCGTATTGCCTGCAGCTAAAGCGGCTGCGCAGCTTCTCGAGGCCACTTGAAGCGGATAGTTCCAAGGAATGATGTGAGCCGTAACGCCCACAGGCTCACGAAGGGTGTAGTCAAGCACCCCCGGTTCAATCGGAATCGTTTCCCCGTGGATTTTATCGGCGGCTCCCCCATAAAACTCAAAATAACGGGCCGCTGCCTCCACATCCGCCCTTCCCTGTGAAATCGGCTTTCCCGTATCAATCGTCTCTAGACGGGCGAGCGACTCTTTATTCTCCCTGATTACTTCAGCCACTCTCATAAGCATCTGTCCACGTTCATAGGGCTTGACCAACGGCCAGTCTCCTGCACTAAAAGCATTTCTTGCTGCCGATACGGCCAGATCAATATCCTCTTTGCTGCTTGCGGGAGCATCGGCGATCACTTCTCCAGTCGAAGGATTATGTATATCCATCCGTGCACCGGCAGAAGGTTCTGACCAGACACCATTGATTAAGTTCTTAAGTATGCGCACATTCATTTCCCCCTTTATAATCCGCGGCCGCCATCAATGGAAAAAACACCGCCGGTCGTCATACGTGCTTCATCAGAAACGAGGTATACGACGGCATGGGCAATATCATCAGGGTCGATCAGCTTCCCGAGTGGGACAGACTGCTGAAACACCTCCCTCTTTGTATCATCCATATTCTCTCCGGGCTGGACAAATTCCCCGAGCATACCGGTATCAGACGGACCGGGGTGAATGACGTTGACCCGGATGCTGTGAGGAGCAAGCTCAATAGCAAGGGCTTTCGAAAAAGCCGTCACAGCTCCTTTGGAAGCAATGTAGGCACTGAGGCCGGGTCTCACCCGTTCAACGGCAATGGAGGCAACATTCACAATAACTCCGCCCTGCTGTTTTTTCAGATAAGGAACAGCGGCCCGGCACATGAGAAAGGCCGCTTTGGCATTGACATTCATAATGGCATCCCAGAATTCCGTCGTGACTTCCTCAAGAGGAGCTGCAGCCTGGGCCATCCCGGCAGCGTTGACGATGCCATCAATCCGCTCAGAATATGCAGCTGCCGAATCCACCACACGCTTCACGTCTTCTTCCTTCGTCAAATCCGCCTCAACAAACTGAAAGGCCCTATCCTTCAAATCTTCCATGTCCCGACAGCGGAGGTCCACAGCGGTTACAGACGCCCCTTCGTCCATCAATCTGGAAATGACCGCCTGTCCCATTCCTCCGGAAGCACCGGTTACAATGAAATGTCTATCTTTGACTCTCACCTCAACATTCCTCCTTTAGGTCTGGGCATGGATGGCACGAATGATGGCGTCCCCCATATCTGCCGTACTTGATTTTCCACCAAGGTCGGGTGTACGTATGTCCTGTTCCGCAAGAACAGACTCCATCCCATTCATCACCATGTCGCTTAAATCAGGCCGTCCGTTATGTTCCAGCATTAATGCCGCCGACCAGATCTGGGCAACAGGGTTGGCCATGCCTTTTCCTGATATATCCGGGGCTGACCCGTGGATGGGTTCAAACATGGATGGGAAACGGCCTTCCGGATTCAAGTTTGCTGAAGGTGATAAGCCGAGGCCGCCCACAAGTCCTGCCCCGAGATCTGTTAATATATCCCCGAATAGATTGGATGCAATAACAACTTCAAAAGATTCCGGACGGTTAATAAAGTAGGCCGCCAGCGCATCAATATAAACAGAGGAGAGCTGAATATCCGGGTACTGCTGTCCAACTTCGCGGACGACATCGTCCCACAGCTTCATCGTATGAATGATGGCATTGGATTTCGTGGCGCTTGTAACGGTCTTCTTTCCGTGCTTTCTCGCGTAGGCAAAACCATAGTCGCTCAGTCTCCGAATCCCGGCCTTCGTCATGACCGTCGTCTGTACCGCCATCTCCTGATCCGTCCGATCATACATACGGCCGCCCATGTGGGAGTATTCTCCTTCCGCATTCTCGCGGAAGACGACGAAATCAATCGGGTCTCTCCTGTACAGCGGAGAAGCAACCCCTTTCAATTGTTTCACCGGCCGTACGTTGACGTACTGCTGAAACTGCTTACGGATCGGCATGATCAAATCCCAGATGGTCACTTCATCTGGTACCCGGGCGTCTCCGATGGCTCCAAATAAGATCGCATCGAAATGCTGTAAATAATCAAGGGCCCCTTCAGGCATCATCCGACCGGTTTCCATATAGTAGGCACTGCTCCATGGCAGCTCTTCCATTTCCAGTTGAAACCCCGAATCCAGAGAAGACAGGGTATTCAACACTTTAAGCGCTTCATTCATCACTTCCGGACCTATGCCGTCCCCCGCCATGACTGCAAGCTTCATGACTCTTTCGGCTCCTCAAGAAATTCAAGCGCCGTCTGACGGTACAACTGGGTCGTTTCAACAAGGTCACAGATGTCAATGTATTCATCCACTTGGTGTGGAACTTCCCGGTCTCCTCCACCCGTGGTCAAAATCGGGATGCCGGCAAGGTGTAGAAACGTTCCGTCGGTGGCCCCGGGCACGCCGTTGTACACCGGCTCTTTTCCTGTTACTTTTTTGTAAGCTTCCGCCACTGCGGTCACGACAGGATCCTGCCGGTCGGTCTTCGTCCACGGACGTTCCTCCAGCACTTCCATTTCTGCATGAAACCCGGCATCCCCTTCCATCGTCCGGTCGAGAATCTGCTGAATATCCTGCTTTAACGCCTCATGATCCTGTCCTGGAATCGTGCGGATATCCAGCGTTGTTCTGCACTGTTCAGGCACAACATTGATCTGAGGCTCCCCGGATACCGGTGCCTGCAGGATCGTCGGCGTAATGCTCGGCCATCCCAGCAGTTCATGTCTGCCGGTTCTCTCCTTTTCTCTCTGCTCAAGCTGGTCCAGAGCGACAATGATTTGTGCCATTCTTGTATTCGGATTTAAGCCTGAGAGCGGCATCGCTCCATGCGCCTGCCGGCCGTAAGCATCAATCTGGATCCTCATCGCTCCTTTTTGAGCGGTACAAAGCTGGTTTTCCTCCGGTTCACAAATGACAGCGCCATCCACACCGCTCGCCCACCCATTTTCAATAAAATGCTTGATGCCGATCATCATGCCTTCTTCATCACATGGAATACAGAGAATGATTTTTCCAGTCAGCGATTCTTTGTCCTTAATCAAAGAGTGAACTGCGGTGATAGCGCAGGCCAGGTTGCCTTTTGTGTCATTGGTGCCTCTGCCATACATCCGGCCTTCGACGATTTCAGCCCCGAACGGATCATATGACCAGCGAGCAGGATCCCCTTCTGTAACGACGTCGGTATGACCCTCAAACAACAAGGTTTTCCCCGGCTTTCCGGTATCATAAATTCCGATGACATTCGGACGCCCCGGCGCTGCCTCCTCTACATGGACTTCAAGTCCCATCCGCTCCAGATACGCAGCAGCAAAGTGAGCGGTTTTTTCTTCGTTCCCATCCTTTACCCCCGGACGGTAGACACTTGGTATCCTTACAAGCGCCTGCGTCAAATCGACCACTTCTTTTGTATCGCGCTCCACACGTGCTTTTTCATCAATCAAGATCATTTCATCCACTCCTCTATGCACTCCATAGTTTGGTAATGACTTCATCCTGAACCTTGGCATGATGTTTCATCGTGATGAGACTGACAAGGACATAGGCAGCGAACGACAACAGCACCGGCATAGCAACCGTATGCATTCCAAAAGCATTCGGCATGAATGAATGGAATATAATATAGCTTCCGACCCCGGTAATAATCGAGGCCATCGCTCCGCCTGCATTGCCTTTTTTCCAATACAGGCCCATAATCACCGGCCAGATAAAGGCCGCCTCCAATCCACCGAAGGAGAATAAATTCAACCAGATCAGCAGTTCGGGCGGGTTAACGGCCATGGCAAATACGAGCAGACCGATGACGGTCGTGACACCGATACTGATTTTCTTAATCGTGCGGTCGTCTGCCTCCGGCTTCACATAATTCAAGTACACATCCTTAACGACAGCGGAGCTGACCAGCAGCAGCAGGGAGTCGACCGTTGACATGATCGCGGCCATCGGTGCGGCCAGAACGATTCCGGCAAGCCAGGCCGGCAGCACTTCCATCGCAATTCTCGGCATGACCGTATCTCCCACTTCTATGCCTGGAAGCACGGACCGGGCAAATACCCCCGTCAAGTGCATGCCGAGCATAATGAACCCTACGACAACGGTTCCGATCAACAGGGCCCTGTGCATCCCTTTTGAACTTTTATAAGACATGGCACGGACAGCCACCTGGGGCAGACCGACGACACCAACACCTACTAAAATCCAGAAGGATGATACATAGAGCGGTGTGAGAGACTGATCAGCACCATACGGCGAAATCAGATTCGGATTCTCTGCTGCCAGGTCAGATATAATCGGACCGATTCCGCCTCCTGCAATGATGGTCCCTATCAGAATGACCAGCGTCCCGAAGAACATGACAACGCCCTGGACGGTATCGGTAATCGCTACGGCGCGGAAGCCTCCGATAATGACGTAGACAAGGACCGATACCGCAAAAATGAATAAGGCTGCTGTATAGGAAAGCCCCGTCAGCGATTCAATCAGCCGGGCACCGCCCACCCACTGGGCCGCCATAGCTGAAAACAGAAACAGGATAATGCTGATCGCTGACAAAATGACGACCCACTTATTCTGATAGCGTTCCTTCAGGAAATCGATCAGGGTGACAGCTTTGATCTTCCTTGCCATAATGGCGAATTTCTTACCAAGCACCGATAAGACGAAATATCCTGTAGCAAGCTGTGTCATGGACAGAAGCACCCAGCCGAGTCCCATCGTATAGGCAACTCCAGGTCCGCCGATAAAGCTGCTCGCGCTGCCGTATGTAGCAATCATTGTCATCGCAAGGATAAAACCGCCCAGCTGCCGGCTGCCAAGGAAATATTCCTGCAGGAAATTGGATGTCGTCTTCAAATGATTCGAAGCGTAAAAACCGATACAGAAAATAATAACGAGAAAAACTAAAAGAGGTACGACAACAGCCCAGTTCATGATTCATCCTCCTCATCCAGCGGAACTTCCTTATAAAAATATTTCACAGCCAGAATAACGAGAAGAGTGATAACCACAGTGGTTACAACACAGCTGTAAAAGAACCAGTCCGGAAGACCGAAAATGTAATTGTACTCGGATACCGGCTTTGATCCCAGTCCGTACGCTGAGCCGAACCACATGAGAAAGTTGAGGATGACAAGACCAACGCCGATCAGCGCTTCCCTGTCCGCCACCCGGTACCGAGGGTCCTCCTCAAACGGTTTTTTTTGTTTCATATAGATCCTCCTTTATCTATTACCTACAACCTATTTCGCCATATAACCCTTTTCCGATCCATAATTTTCAGATATATTTGAATTGGAAGATTATTATTAATCCTAGCATGGAATAGTAAGGAACACATTAGACATCAGGGCAATTCTCAGCATCAACCCATGTACATGATGTAAAAACATACAGGAGGCTGATTCTTTCTATGTCCACGATGATGTTTACGGTTCACGATATGCTGAAGCGCCCCCAGTTCAAGCATGCGTCCATCCTGGCCGGCCGCGGCGGGCTCCAGAAGGCCGTTTCCTGGGCGCACATTCTTGAATTGACGAAAGTGAAACACCTGCTGCATGGCAGCGAATGTGTCATGACGACAGGAATCGGATGGGGAAAGGAATTGCAGCATGCCCGTTCCTTCCTTGAACAGCTTATCGAAAAAAAAGTGACCTGTCTCTGCATAGAACTCGGCGATTACATCACCCATCTTCCATCCCCACTCCTGCAGCTGGCAGACGACCATGACCTTCCCGTTCTCGTGTTTAATCAGGAGGTCCGGTTTATCGATATCTCCAAAGATATCAACCAGCTGATCCTTCAGTCCTCAAGGCTCATGCCCCGCCAGGAAAACTGGGTCAGCCGCTGGCTCGAAGGCTCCATGACTGAAAAAGAGGCGGTGCCCTATCTTAAGAAAACCATGGGAAGCCGCGGGGCCTGGGGCATTCCGTGTTTGTTGACCGGATATGATGACAGCATCCCCTACCAGCGGGACATTTTCCAATCTTTTTTTCAACAAGAAGGCTTTCACCCTCTGACCGTGCAGAATCGTGATGAACTCGTCCTCCTGCTTCTGGATGAACGAAAGGAACAAGTTCCGGAACGTCTGTTCAAGTCCTTGCAGGCAATGAAGGAAAAAGTGCGCAGTATGTATCATACCATCAGCTGCGGGCCTTTGTTTACAAATCTATCAGAAATCACTCCTGCCATGCGCTGTGCACAAGAAGCCGCCCACATCCAGGCCGCTTTTCAGCTTGAGATTCCCTTCTATGAGAAACTCCACCCGTGGCGGCTGATCATAGAGGACGATAAACGAGGCCGCCTTGAATCATTCATTCAAGATACACTGGGGGATGTGCTTGCCTATGACGAGGCGCATGATACCGATCTTCTTGAGACACTCCGTGCCTATCTGGAAAGCTATGGATCAAAGAAGGATACCGCTGAACGTCTTTTCATCGTGCGGCAGACGCTCTACCACAGAATTCAGAAACTCGAAGAAATCCTTGGTTCCCACTTCCTCCGATCCGATCAGCGAATCGCCCTGGAAATGGCTCTTCTCGGGTGGCAGTACATACAAAGCCCGGTCCGCTCCTGAGAGCGGACCTTTTTGCATGTCACCTTTTCCTATCCACCCCTCACCTTTCCAAAACAGCGGCTGGACCGTATGATGATTACAGAACTGGGAAACCACGCGTATACTAGAAACAGATCCAAAACGTCAGGAGGGATTGGTGAGCCATGAAAGTGAACATTGATGTCGATGAAAACCATCCGGAAACGAGCATTACGATTCACTGCAGTCACGTTGATGACACCGTGAAGGAGATCCTTGATTTCCTCCACGAAAAAAAGCAGGCGTTTGTTGTCGGGAAAAGCGGGGAAAGCCAGCACATTTTAAAGCCGGAACATATTCAATTTTTCCGGTCTGAGGATGAGGCCGTGTTCGCTTATACCAAAGACGCATCCTTCAAGGTTAAGGACAAACTCTATGAACTGGAACGCTCCCTCCCTTCCCAGCGGTTTGTAAGGATCTCCAAGTCTGTTCTCGCCAATATCTATGAAATGAGCCGCTTTGAGCCTTCTTTTAACGGCACCCTCTGCGTGTATTTCAAATCAGGAGAAAAGGAATACGCATCCAGGCACTATGTGGGGAGAATCAAGGAGATGCTGAATATGAACAGGAGGGACAGCAGATGAAAACATTTCTTATCAGAAGTGCAGGTGGTATTTTCTTCGGAGCTTTCTTATCCACGATCATCGTTTATACCCTGATCTTTTTTGGTAACACCCCGACGCTCGACAGCGCTGCCTTCGTAAAAAATTCCCTGGCCGCCATGGCTGCCGGATGGTTGTTTGCTGTCAGTCCCCTGTACTTTGAAATCGAGCCGCTCACTCTGCTCCAACAGACGATTCTTCACTTTATCACAGTGACCATCGGCTATTTCCCACTGGCGATTTACGCCGGCTGGCTGTCCTTGAACTTAGGAAGCTTTCTTATATTCACAGCTGTGTTCCTCATCATCTATGCCGGCATCTGGACAGGGTTCTACTTTTATTATCGAAATGAAGCCGAAGATATGAACGAAAGCCTCGACCAGCTTTATGATTAAACAAAACAGTTGCACATAAAAACGCCTTTTGTATAATAGGATTATCCTGAAACGGAAAGGAGGGCTTTCTTGATGAAGAAACAGCCGTTGTTCACACTGTTATGGATGGCGGGCCTGTGTCTCCTGCTTTCCCATCCGGACATGTCCCACATGCCGGTAAAAGCAGATATTCAGGAAAGCCAGACGGTAACGGCGGAAGGCCCTTCGTTTGAAGAGGACCCTGCTGCCAATGACGGGGTCCTTCCCTCCGGAGCTGCCCGGCCGGATCTCAAGATTTACCCGACTTCCGTTATGGTTTCTGCGTGGGATACGAGCAGGTCCACATGGCTGACCACGGTTTTTTATCAATCCAACTACTTATCATCCTTTACTTTTTGAGGCACCAACTTCAAAAAAGTAAAGGGGGAACCAATGATGTTCTGGTTTAGAATGATTATGATCGGCATGTTTTCCTTAACAGCCGTGTCACTCTTAACGGTTCAAGGAACGGAGATGTATCACGCCTTCCTGGAACTGTTCAATAATAAGCACCAATAAAAAAATGCCTCTCCCTTTTCATGGGAGAGGCATTTTTTATTCATCCGGATACGTCTGTTTCAGGAACGTGATCGATTGACGGATCAGCTCTTTCAGCACATCCGTATCGATATCATCCAGTTTATTGACATACACACAGGCTTTTCCTGACTTATGCTTTCCCAACTGTTCAAGCAGTTCAGCTCTTTTTTCATCCCCTGTAGCGAAATATAGACTGTGCCGCGCTTTTCTGGGAGAAAAACCGACGAGCGGCGCATCTCCTTCATGGCCGGTGGGGTACTTATAATGGTAAGACCCGAAACCAATGATGCTTGTCCCCCACATCTTTGCTTCATATCCGCTGGTTTCTGTGAAGATATCGAGGAGACGATAGGCATCTTCTTTCTTCTTCTCTGACTCCACCTCTTCAATAAATTCAATGACACTGCGGTCATTCTGCTTTGTTTTCAATTCATATCCCATGGATTTTCACTCCTCTCTTCTGCTTCCTTTATTTCCACGCCCGTTTCCGGAAATCCTCTCTCACCTTTCAGAAAAAACACCGCGTTATTCATGATGGTCCTATGAAAAAGAAGAAATCATAATCCGGCTGCTGCTTTATACGGTTACCATGACTTTCTGCTGCCCCACCTTCTCTCGACCGGCTTACAAATCAAAAGCAGAGCACGGTAAACTAACCGCTGACCCGTGACAATCGACGAAAAAAAACCCGGCATCCACGTGCCGGGTCCGAGCAAACCAGTCAGCTGACATCTTTCAACGCAGGCAGACGTTTTTTGTAACCTGCCAACCGGCTGACATCCATCTCTTCGGTAATGTGCTGAATGTCCAGGATCATACCTGAGAGCTGCTGGACTTCCTGTCCCATGGTTTGGATGGTTTTCAGCTGTCCTTTTGAAACCTCTCTGATATGATCATTCTGAACTTTCCCTTCTTTTATAAAGGATAAGAGATCTTCAAACGAATGGGATAAACCATCCGCGGTTTTGGTCAAGTTTTCACCAAAAACTTGTATTTCCTCTGCTTCACTCTTTACGTGCTGCGACTGATTCAGAATATCTTTGAAGTTCGTCTCCATCTCTTCCAGATGCTTCCTGCTCGCAGCCATGCGATCCATACCTTCACTGGAATGCTGATCAGCCTGATCAACGTAATGCTGGATCGTTTCCACGATTGCAAAGATCTTCCTTGTCGATGCTTCCGACTGTTGAGACAAGCGTTGTACCTCGGCTGCCACTACACTGAAGCCCTTCCCATGTTCGCCGGCCCGGGCAGCTTCAATGGAAGCATTCAAGGCAAGCATCCTTGTATTTTCTGTAATGGATGCGATGTCTTTCGTAACCTGTGAAATATTCTCTGACGATGTGCTTAATAACTGGACGGTCTCATTCGTTTGATGAATGCTTGATTCGGTCTGATGCAATTGACCAACAATCTGCTCCAGCGACTGTTCACCTACTTCGGTAACCCGGGCCGTCTGTCCTGCCTGGTCGAGAACCATATGGAGGTTCTGGTTCATATTTTCTACCGCCTTATGCATATGCGAAAGGTCGTCAGCATTCTTCACTGCTTTTTTGACCTGAAGATCGGTGTTTTCATGGCGTCGTTCCATCAAATCTTCCAACTCTTGATACGAATGGGTGGAGCTTTCTGAAGAACGGTTTAACAGCTGAACGGTTTCCTGGAGGGCGGCGCCAACGGTTTGAAGCTGTTCCATTAATCGTTTGGTTTCTTCCTGCTTGTCATCCGACAATGTTTTCAATTCATTGACATGCCGGTTTTTCAACACAATCTGATAGCTTGTCCCTGCGCTTGTCAGCAGGAGGTAAACCCCATGCAGCGCAAACATAAACCACGTATAATCCGATGTTCCATAGAAAAACTCCGTCCCTGTAAACATAGCCCCGAAGTGAAACAAAGCAAAAATGATCGTCATCAATCCAAGCAGCTCCACCCGGTCATAAAAAGCAGCAAGAGCAACAACTAAAAAGATGGAAAAATGGTAGACGACCATACCTTCCCCATTCGTGATCATGCCGATGCTGATAAACGTGAAAAGCAGCGCGTTTATCCACGGCAGCGCCTGATGGGTTTTATTTTTGTAATAGAATACGGAAGATAATATAAACAGCAGCAACGGCACCACCATGTACGTATACAAATACGGCGTATAGGCACTGAAATCCGCAGCTGACCAATGGTGCATCCTGTTTCTGTGAATGAGATGAATCAAAAACATCAAAGCCAAGCCTACTGCTGAAAACAACAACATCGTTCGATTTTTTTTATGTAACACTAACCTCTCCCTTTCTACCTGGTCCTTATACTCTACTATCGGCCAAATATAGAAATTCTTCACCTTTTTGCACAAAAACATTTTACCCTGATGAAGAATAAAAGCCTCTGAAAGAACATCATTCCCTCCCGGCACCAACCTGAAACTATTATCCTAGTAAAGCGTTCATCATCCCCCTCATAAAGGAGCCTTTATACCTATAAAAAGAAGGATTCATATTTTTTGAACCTATTTCTTCTTTTCATCCGTATACATTAAAAAAGGAGGAGATCGTATGTTCAAGAAGTTTTTAGCAAGTGTCGGTGTCGGAGCCGCCAAAGTGGATACCCAGTTGGAAAAGGATCAATTCATCCCGGGTGAAGACGTTCACGGGAAGGTTGTTATCCAAGGGGGAGACGTGGAACAGTCCATTGATGCCATTCATATCTTTTTAATGACGGAGGCTGTCCGCGAGGTGGATGACCGTAAAGTGAAAGAAAACGTGTCCCTGCAGAAATACGCAGTATCCGGACCCATCACGATTCAAGAGGGAGAGAAAAAGGAAATTCCTTTTTCCATCACCATCCCTTTTCATGTACCGGCTTCTCTGGGACGACGGCTTCCGATATGGTTTGAAACCGGACTGGATATTCCAAGAGCACTTGATCCGGAAGACCGTGATCCAGTCACTATCGCTCCGCACCCTTACATTGGAACCATTCTGGATGCATTGGAAAACCAGCTCGGCTTCCGCTTAAGAAAAGTCGAAATGGAGTATTCCAAGCGGCACGGATATGTCCAGGAGTTCGAATTCGCACCTGGTGGAAACTACCGCTCCTACTTAGATGAACTGGAGGCCGTTTTCTTTCTTCAGGAAACCCATGTCGAGGTGATGCTTGAAGTGGACCGCCGCGCCCGCGGACTTGGGGGATTATTCGCAGAAGCGCTCGAAATGGATGAAAGCCGGGCTTCGCTGACCCTAAAAAAAGAGGAGTTAACGGGCTCCACGCAGACCATCGCCCGCCGGCTTCAGGAAACCATCGACCGCTATAAAAACTAAAAAGAAGGGTGACAGGAATGTTCCTGTCACCCTTCTTTTTAGTTTCCCTGAAATAGGATATCCTTCGTATTCATCAGCCTTAGAAATGAAGGACTTCCAACGCCCAGAATTTCGGAGGGATGATCAAATAGTTCAGGTAATCTGTCCATGAATCCTCTTCTTCCTCAACAGCGGCAGGTTTCGGAACGTTCGTTACTTCTGCCTTCTCTTCCAGCTGATAGGAAGTCAGTGGAGTCCCATCCTCACTGTTGATCGTCACTTTCCCGTTATCATTTACAGAGACTTCTGCTTCCTCTTCTTTTAAATGAGTATAAGGAATCTCTTCAGGTAGCATATACTCATCCGCTCTGCCGCCAAGAATTTCCTCTTTTTGAACGAAGGACGTTTCATAGTTTTCGAATCCGTAGTCCAGTAGTTCTTTAGTATCGGTATAGACCTGGTCCTGATTCGGCGTTTTCATGGTTATGGCAATGAGGTTCGTATCCTCACGGGCCGCCGTGGTTGCCAGCGTAAATCCGGCCTGTGGAACAAAACCGGTTTTCCCACCCGTGATGCCTTCGTAAGGATCTTCCCGGAACAATTTGTGATGGGTATACAAGGTGGTCTCCCATGATTCTCCCGTCCAGTCCATGGTTTTTGTACCGAAAATCTCCATGAACGTTTCATTCTGCATCGCATACTGAGTGATTAAAGCGAGATCTCTTGCTGTTGTCATATGCTGTCCATCATAAAGACCGTGCGGATTGGTGAAATGGGTTTTCTCCGTTCCGACTTTTTCTTGTAGGAAGACACTCAAATCTTCAGAAAAGCTGTCTACACTGCCGCTCATATGCTCAGCTATAGCCGTCCCGGCATCATTCCCTGAGTTTATCAGCAGTCCTTGTACAAGCTTTTTCAGAGAAACCTGCTCCCCTTCCATCAGGAAAACACTCGATCCGCCTGTGTTTCCCGCTTCTTCACTTACCGTCACCAGATCTTCCGGGTCTCCGTTTTCCAACGCATAAATCGCAGTGGCGATTTTAGTCAGACTAGCGGGATACATCTTACGGTCAGCGTCCTTCTCGTAAATGACCTTCCCGGTGTTTGCTTCCATAACAATGGCTGATTCACTAAGAATATCAGGAGAATCGGGTTTAGCCTCCCCATACACGGGGGTACTAGAGAAATTGGCAGCTAGAAGGATAAGTGTCAGTATAATTGTAAGCTTTTTCAATCGAATGTCTCCTTGTTCAGTTGATTAATTTCGACATTTTTCTGCAATTGCTTACAATTATATCTTGAAATCATTGAATACCCAGACAATATACGTAGATTTAATTGAAATGTAACCGGCATGTAAATTTTCTAACTAATCTATGAATATGAGGTAAAAACTGACAACGGTTTCTCCCTCTATCAAAAAAGCCCTGAGAGGTTTGCATTCCTCTCAGGGCTTTTCTATTTACAGGGATCGGTTCAAGATGTCGCGGACACTTTCCTTGTCCAATTCCTTATACGTGCCGACACCCGGCTTGATGAACGTTTTTTCAACAATGGAGTCGAAATCCTGACCATCAATATCGTAATCTTTCAAGGTGGACGGGGCGCCTAGAGAGTTCCAGAAACCTCTTAAGGCAGCCGCTCCTTCTTGGGCTGTCTGCTTATCGTCTTTACCCTCAGGATCAATACCAAAAACGTTGACGGCCAGCTGCTTCACGCGGCTTGGATCTTCATCGAGGACGTGTTCCAGCCAGTTCGGGAACAGGATGGCGAGACCGCCGCCATGGGGAATATCATATACCGCAGAGAGCGCGTGCTCGATGCGGTGTGTGGCCCAGTCGCCGCCGTCGGTTCCATTGGACAGCGTACCATTGAAAGCTGTCGTACTTATATACATCATTGTTTCGCGGTACTCATAGGACTGCTGATTTTCCATCAGTTTAGGTCCATATTCAACAGCTGTTCGGAGCAGCGATTCGATAAACCCGTCGATCATCGGTGTATTGGGAGTGCGGTGGAAATAGTGCTCCAACGCGTGAGACATACTATCGACAATGCCGTACACAGTCTGGTGTTCCGGTACAGAAAACGTATAGGAAGGATCAAGGATCGAGAACGTCGGGAATACGTGCGGGGAGCCCCAGCCAAGTTTATCTCTTGTCTGCCAGTTTGTGATGACAGATACCGCATTCATCTCCGATCCAGTTGCTGCCAGCGTAAGGACGGTACCAAACGGAAGGGCCTTTTCGACAGCAGCACTGCCGGTAATGAGATCCCAGGCGTCTCCTTCGTATTTCGCACCCGCGGCAATCGCTTTTGTACAGTCAATCACACTGCCACCGCCGACAGCGAGAAGGAAATCGATGCCTTCCTGCTTACAGATCTCTACACCTTTCTTCACTGTCGTTAAACGCGGATTGGGCTCCACACCGGACAGTTCATACATGTCCGCATCAAGAGATTTCAACATGCCGACAGCTTCATCGTACACACCGTTCCGCTTAATGCTCCCACCGCCGTAAACGACAAGGACTTTCGAACCTTTTGTGATTTCCTGAGCCATCTGCTCGATCTGGCCTTTGCCGAAGTACAGACGCGTCGGGTTATATTGTAAAAATTGATTCATCATTTTCACCTCTTATGTAATGGATTCACGAGTATTGTACCATCCCCTCCCCCCTCACACGAACCATCCGCCTCTGCTTCTTTACTCAACATACAAAAACCAGAAGAAACCGCTGCCGGTTTTCTTCTGGTTTAATCCTGTCACCTTATGCGATGACAACCTTTTTTGGGTTGGCCAGCTTTCGGACCAGTGGCAGCCGGGAGAGATCCATGTTCCCGCCGCTCAAAACAACGCCGCACTGCTGCTGTTCAAAGGAGTGACATGTCTTTAGAAGGCCTGCCAGTGCTGTGGCACCAGCCCCCTCTACAAGGGTTTTCTCTCGTTCAAGCAGCAGAAGCATCGCCTGGGCGATTTCATGTTCTTCCACGGTGATGACCTGGTCCACGTATTTCTGGATACACGTATACGTTAACCTTCCATGCTCTTTCACGGCAATGCCATCTGCGATTGTGGAAACAGACGTCAGTTTTGCCGGTCCTTTCTTATAAAGTGCATTGTAGGTGGACGGTGCTTTGGCTGACTGAACGCCGATCACCGTAATATCCGGTTTCAATTGTTTCGCAGCAAAAGCAACACCGCTGATCAAACCGCCGCCTCCAATTGGTACGAAAAGGCGTTCAAGATCCGGCTGCTGCTGAAGCATTTCCACAGCCACCGTAGCCTGACCAGCCATCACTTCATAATCATCAAAGGGATGAAGGAACGTCGCGCCGGATCGTTCCTGCTCGATCCGTGCGGCCTGGTACGCTTCCTGAAAGGATTCCCCTGTGAGGACAACGGTTGCCCCGTAGCCTTCTGTTGCTTCCACCTTCGCCTGTGGTGTTCCTTCCGGCATGAAGATTTGCGCCGTAATTCCCCGCTTCGCTGCAGCAACCGCCACTCCCTGGGCATGGTTGCCTGCTGAGGCAGCAATGACTCCGCATGCGGCTTCCTCTTCCGTCAGGCAGGCGACCTTATAGGAAGCTCCCCTGACTTTAAACGCGCCGGTTTTCTGCTGATTTTCCATCTTCAAATAGACGTGCTGCCCTGTCCGTTCATTAAAGGTCGTTGACGTCTGCAGTGGCGTGCGGTGCACAACCTCCTGCAGCTGTTCCTGTGCATCCATTACTTTAGCCAGCGTTAAGAAATCCCCAACGTCTTCACTCCTTTTTGTTTTTCCTCAAATTGGTCGATTTTGTCTTCGTACGTCAGTGTAACGGCAATTTCATCCCAGCCGTTCAACAACATTTCCTTATGATAGGGCTGAATATCGAATGCCACTTCGAAACCGCCGCCATCAATCGTCTGCGCTTCCAGATCCACGGCCACTTCATAAGCCTCGGTTTCCGCCTTTTCCATCAACTGATCAACGACAGGCTTCGGCAGTTGAATAGGAAGGATCCCGTTTTTGAAGCAGTTGTTATAAAAGATATCAGCAAAGCTCGGAGCGATGACGACACGGAAACCATAATCCTGGATCGCCCATGGGGCGTGTTCCCTGGAGGAGCCGCATCCGAAGTTCTCTCCTCCTGCTAAAACCGAAGCACCGTCATACTTCGGCTTGTTCAGGGAAAAGTCCTCCCGCGGAGCCCCGTCTTCATCAAACCGCCAGTTGTAGAAGAGGAACTGACCAAACCCCTGCCGTTCAATCCGTTTCAAGAACTGTTTTGGAATGATCTGATCGGTATCGACATTCGATCGATTCAATGGGTAGACCAGACCTTTGTGCTGTTTTAATGGTTCCATCTGTTCACCCTCCTACCGTACTGGCATATTTTCTGACGTCTACAAAACGGCCTTCAAGAGCTGCTGCCGCTGCCATTTCCGGACTGACAAGATGGGTGCGCGCCCCATTCCCCTGACGCCCTTCAAAGTTACGGTTGGACGTTGAGGCACAGCGCTCACCCGGCGGAACGATATCATCGTTCATCGCCAGACACATGCTGCAGCCGGCATCGCGCCATTCAAATCCGGCAGTCAGGAAGATCGTGTCCAGACCTTCGGCTTCTGCTGCATCTTTCACTGACTTGGACCCCGGTACGACGAGAGCTCTGACCCCATCATGGACACGGCCGCCACGGACGATTTCAGCCGCCCGGCGCAGATCGCTCAAACGGGAGTTTGTACAAGATCCGATAAACACGTGTTCAACAGGTATGGACTCAATCGCCTGATTCGCTTCAAGGCCCATATAATCGATCGCCCGTTCAATGCCGTCACGGTCATCCTCCACCTGCTCCGGATCGGGGACACGTCCACCGACAGGAACACACTGAGAAGGGTTGGTCCCCCATGTCACCTGAGGCTCAATTTCATCTGCATGGATGGTAAGGGTCTGGTCGTATTCCGCCCCTTCATCCGATGCCAGCGACAGCCACTGCTCCTTGACTTCTTCAAAATCTTCTCCCTCAGGCACGTAACGCTTCCCGCGGAGATACTCGACAGTGGTCTCGTCCGGTGAAATCAAACCGGCACGTGCGCCCGCTTCAATCGACATGTTACAGACCGTCATCCGTTCTTCCATCGTCAGGTTACGGACCGCTTCGCCCGTGTATTCAATGACATGGCCGGTACCGAAACGGACGCCGTATTTACCGATGATCGCCAGAATCAAGTCCTTGGCTGTCACTCCTGTTCCCAATACTCCCTCCACATGAACCTGAAGGGTTTTCGGCTTGGCCTGCCAGAGAGATTGAGTGGCCAGCACGTGCTCCACTTCACTCGTGCCGATTCCAAATGCGAGGGCGCCAAAAGCCCCGTGTGTAGAGGTATGACTATCTCCACAGACGATTGTTTTTCCCGGCTGGGTTAACCCAAGCTCCGGACCAATGACATGGACAATGCCCTGGTCCGGGTGGTTGATATCCGCCAGCCGGACTCCAAATTCCTTACAATTTGTCTCGAGTGTTTCCATCTGTTTCTTGGAAACTTCATCCTTGATGACATTGCGGTGGATGGTCGGCACGTTGTGATCCATCGTTGCAAACGTACGATCCGGCCGCCTCACCTTCCTTCCGCTCATGCGGAGCCCTTCAAACGCCTGGGGAGAGGTCACTTCATGAACCAGATGCAGGTCGATATAGAGAAGATTCGGCTTCCCTTCTTCTTCGTGGACGACATGCTGATCCCAAATTTTTTCAACTATGGTTTTTGGTTGACTCATTCCGTTCCGCTCCCTTCTTTTCTTTGTTGTACCGCTCATACATAGCAGCGCATAATATTTTCTGTTGCATCACTCGTGCTGATCTGGTCGACAATTTTAGCTGCCAGTTCACTTCCGCTGACTTTCACACCACTTTTCAAATCGATGTCTGCGGTGTGATACCCTTCCTGCAGCACCCCGGCAACAGCGGCTTCCACTTGTTCGGCTTCCTCTTCCATACCAAAGGAGTGTTTCAGCATCATGGCTGTGGAGAGAATGCTTGCAATCGGATTAGCTTTATTCTGCCCGGCAATGTCCGGAGCTGAACCGTGGACAGGTTCGTAAAGACCGACACTCTTTTCGTTCAAGCTTGCTGATGGAAGCATACCCAGAGATCCGGTTAAGACAGAGGCTTCGTCGCTTAAGATGTCTCCGAACATGTTCTCCGTAACGATCACATCAAAATACGAGGGGTTCGTCACAAGCTTCATCGCTGCGGCATCCACGAGCATATGCTCAACAGTCACGTCCGGATAATCCGCTTTTTTCTCTTCGACGATTTCCCGCCACATCCGGCTGGATTCCAGGACATTGGCTTTATCCACCGATGTCAGGTGTTTTCTTCTGACCCGCGCGCTTTGAAACGCCTGATCGACGATTCTTTCAATTTCATGGCGCTCATAAGCCAGCGTATCCACGACTTCCTGTCCGTTGTTCCTGCGCTCACTCGGCTGTCCGAAATACAAACCGCCGGTCAGCTCCCGGACAATCAACAGGTCACTGTTTTCAACGACTTCCTTTTTCAAAGGGGAAGCATGGAGCAGCTGATGAAATGCCTGGACAGGACGGAGGTTGGCAAACAATCCAAGCTGTTTGCGGATACCCAGCAGCCCTTTTTCCGGCCGCATATGACCGGGCAGCTGATCCCATTTCGGACCTCCGACAGCTCCAAGGAAAATGGCGTCGGCTTTTTTAGCCGCCTGGACCGTATCATCCGGGAGCGGCGTCCCGTGCTGGTCGATGGCTGCTCCTCCAATGTCATGACTTTCAAATGTAAAGGTATGCTGGTAACGGTCGGCGACCGCCTGCAGCACCTGTCTGGCTGCTTTTGTTACTTCCGGACCGATGCCGTCGCCCGGCAGTAAAACGATATGTTTCTCCATGTACATCCCCCTTTTGTTATACCTGCACTTTTTCGTAGCCTTCATGACGTTTATGCTGATAAAGTGTACGATTGACCGCGTTTAAAAATGCGTGGGCGGAAGCTTCCAGCACATCCTGCGCCGATCCACGGCCGGAGGCTTTTACCCCGTTGACGGTCAGCTGGACGTGAACCTCTGCCAGTGCATCGCGTCCTCTTCCAATGGAGCTGAGTTGATAATCCTGTAGATGAACATCTGCATCAATCAAATCATCCAGTGTGTTGTAAATCGCTTCGACACTTCCTTCGCCGGTATTGGCTTTTTCCGCTTCTTCTCCATCCGGTTTCGTTAAAAGAACCGTAGCGGTCGGGCGGTTGATGCTGCCGTACTGGACCTGGAAGGCTTTCAATTCGTACTTCGGCTGGTCTTCGTTTTCGGTCTGCGTATCGGTAAGAATCGCAAAAAGATCATCATCGGTGACCTCTTTTTTCTTGCCGGTCAAATCTTTGAAAGATGCGAACGCTTCTTTCAGCTTCGTTTCGTTCAATTCAAAGCCCAGCTCTTCCGCTTTCTGCTTGAACGCGTGCCGGCCGGAGTGTTTGCCAAGAACCATCCGGTTGGAATCAATACCCACCATAGCCGGTGTAATGATTTCGTACGTCGTAGCTTCTTTCAGGACACCATCTTGGTGAATACCGGACTCATGGGCAAAGGCATTACGTCCGACAACCGCCTTGTTCCCCGGCACCTGCATCCCGGTCAAGCGGCTGACAAGATCACTCGTCCGCTTAATTTCCTTAAGAACCAGACCCGTTTGGAAATCGTAGCGGTCCTGCCTGATCTGAAAGGCGACGGCAATCTCCTCTAAAGCGGCGTTTCCGGCACGTTCTCCGATACCGTTAATGGTGCCTTCGATCTGGCCGGCCCCGTTTTCGACGGCTGCCAGGGAGTTGCTGACAGCCATCCCCAAATCATCGTGGTTATGCGTAGAGAGGACCGCTTGATCAATGTTCGGCACCTGCTCCCTTACATACCGGAAAAGGCTGCCGATTTCATCCGGTGTCGTGAAACCGACCGTATCCGGCAGATTGATTACTGAAGCCCCCGCATCAATGACTTGTTCAATGATGTGAACGAGAAAATCCCGGTCCGAGCGCAGCGCATCCTCTGCGGAGAACTGAACATAAGGGAATTTCTCACGGGCGTAGCGGACCATGCTGACGGCGGTTTCTACAACCTCATCCGGCGTTTTTTTCAATTTATGTGTCATATGAATCGGGGAGGTGGCAAGAAAGACGTGGAGTCTCGGCTCCGCTCCTCCTTTCAATGCTTCCCACGCGATATCGATATCGCGCTTATTCGCCCGCGCCAGTCCTGTTACTGAACAACCGCGTACCGTATCGGCAATCTCTTTGACTGCATCAAAATCCGCCTGGGAGGAAGCAGGGAATCCTGCTTCCATAATGTCTACACCAAGTCTCTCCAGCTGCTTGGCAATTTCCACTTTTTCCAAACGGTTCAAGTTGACCCCGGCGGACTGCTCTCCATCACGCAGGGTCGTGTCAAAGACATTAACGTGAGCCATGAGTGACCACATCCTTTTCTTTGGATTGGGACTTCTTGACGAACGGCATTAATTCGCGGAGCTCTCTACCCACCTTTTCGATTTGATGCTGACTTTCCTTCGCGTTGATCGCCGTGAACTCAGGACGGTTCACTTGGTTTTCAAGAATCCAGCCTTTCGCAAATTTACCAGTCTGAATATCTGTCAGCACTTCTTTCATGCGGGCTTTCGTAGTTTCATCAACGACGCGTGGACCGGAGACGAAGTCACCCCACTGAGCGGTATCAGAAATGGAATAACGCATGCCTTCCAGACCGCCTTCATACATAAGGTCTACAATCAGTTTCAATTCGTGAAGACATTCGAAGTAGGCCACTTCCGGCTGGTAACCAGCTTCTGTCAATGTTTCAAAGCCTGCCTTAACAAGGCTGGTCAAACCACCGCACAGGACAGCCTGCTCACCGAACAAGTCTGTTTCGGTTTCTTCCTGGAAGGATGTTTCCAATACACCTGCACGGCCGCCGCCGATTCCTTTCGCATAGGCGAGAGCAACCTCTTTGGCTTCCCCTGTTACATCCTGCTCTACACCGATCAGGGCCGGCACCCCTGCTCCTTCTTCAAATGTACGGCGGACAAGATGTCCCGGACCTTTCGGAGCTACGAGGAATACATCCACATCGGATGGAGGGACAACCTGATTGAAATGAACGTTGAATCCGTGGGCGAAAGCAAGCGCTGCACCGGATTTCAGATTCGGTTTGATCTGTTCTTCGTACACTTTCGGCTGATACTCATCCGGAAGAAGGATCATAACGACATCAGCATCTTCTACAGCCTCCGGAACGGTCTTCACTTCCACACCGTCTTCCACTGCTTTATCCCATGATTTCCCTTTACGAAGACCAACAACGACATCATGACCGCTCTCTTTCAGGTTTAATGCGTGGGCATGACCCTGGGAGCCGTATCCGATGACAGCTACTTTCTTATTTTTTAGAACCTCATCTTTAATATCATTGTGGTAGTATACATGTGCCATGTTTCATCCATCCTTTCATCATTTTAATAGGGAGTAAGATTTGAATTCTGCTACCTGGGGCTGGTGGCCTCGTGTAAAGGCGGTCAGCCCGGTTCTTGCTGATTCTTTTATTCCATAAGGGCGGAGCAGATCGATAAGAGCATCAACCTTGTCGGATTTACCAGTCACCTGAACCGTGACACTTTCCTTGCTCACATCAATGATCGACGCCCGGAATGGCTCAATAATGCTTTGGATTTCATTGCGGATCTGAGGGTTGCTGATGACCTTCACCATCGCCAGTTCTCTCGCTACGATGGCTTTATCCGTGATGTCCGATACTTTCAGGACATCGATTTGTTTGTTCAGCTGTTTCGTCAGCTGCTCCAGCTTCCTCTCATCCTCCACCTCGACGACGAAGGTCATTTTGGATACTCCTTCGGTTTCTGTGCGGCCGACAGATATGCTTTCAATATTGAACTGCCGCTTAGCGAGGAGGCCGGTGACCCGGTTCAGGACACCGCTCCGGTTATGAACCGTTGCTGTCACGATGCGTTTCATCGTTTCACCCCAATCATCTCGTGGATTCCTTTTCCAGGTGCAATCATTGGATAGACGTTCTCTTTCTGCAGAACCCGGCAGTCGATAAGGGCCGGCTGATCATTGTTCAGAATTTCCGGAAGTACATCCTCCAGCTGTCCCTGGGTTTCAATTTTATATCCAGGTACTTGGTAGCTCTCCGCCAGTTTTACAAAATCAGGCTGGACATCCATGATCGACTCGGAGTAGCGTCCACTGTAAAACTTCTCCTGCCACTGCCTTACCATTCCGAGCGCCTGATTGTTGACGATCAAAACTTTGACTGGAAGCCGCCGCTCCTGGAGAACAGACAGTTCCTGCAGCGTCATTTGGAAACCCCCATCGCCGACAACCGCCACACAGGTGGATTTCCGATCTGCCAGCTGAGCACCGATCGCCGCTGGAAAACCGTACCCCATCGTTCCAAGCCCCCCGGAAGTAACCCAGCGGTTCGGCTCGTCGAACTGGTAATACTGGGCCGCCCACATTTGATGCTGCCCGACATCTGTCGTTACAACCGCTTCCCCTTTGGTATATTCATAGACTTTCTGGAGCAGCCACTGGGGGACGATCTCTGCCTCCGGCTGGTCATGCCACAAAGGAAAATCCTGTTTGTTCTTTTCTGCTTTCATCATCCAGTCATGGTGATCCAGGTTCTGCACGGCTTTTTCATTCAGCGATGTAAGGGCCGCTTTCGCGTCCGATACGATCGGGATATGGGTTTCCACGTTTTTACCGATTTCTGCAGGGTCGATATCGATATGCGCCACTTTGGCATGTGGTGCAAAATGTTTCAGATTACCTGTCAGTCTGTCATCAAAGCGTGAGCCGAAGTTGATGAGCAGATCGCATTCGTACAGGGCCATATTTGCTGCATAAGTTCCGTGCATCCCGGCCATGCCAAGGGAAAGACGGTCGCTGCCGGGATAACTTCCAAGACCCAGCAGAGTCGAGGTGACCGGAAGCTCGTAATTTCTTACAAATGTCCTGAGCTCTTCAGAAGCCTTGGCGTGGATAACGCCGGATCCGGCCAGAACGACCGGCTTTTCAGCTGCAAGAAGGGCTTCATGCAGCTTATTGATCTGCATCGGATTCGGTTTCGTCGTCGGCTGATATCCCGGAAGATGAAACTCCTTGTTGATGTCTTTTTCAAAGACGGTTGAACTGATGTCTTTCGGAATATCCACGACGACAGGACCCGGTCGTCCAGTCGTAGCTATGTGGAAGGCCTCATTCACAATTCTCGGAAGATCTTCAATATTCTGAACTTGGTAGTTATGCTTCGTGATTGGTGTAGTGATTCCCATGATGTCCGATTCCTGGAAGGCATCTGTACCAATGACCCCTTTCGCCACCTGTCCGGTGAAGATGACGAGTGGGATCGAATCCATCATGGCATCGGCAATACCGGTCACAAGGTTCGTTGCCCCTGGTCCTGATGTGCCGATAACAACTCCAGCACGGCCGGAAACACGGGCGTAGCCTTCAGCTGCATGGATGGCCCCTTGTTCATGCCTTGGAAGCACGTGATCAAAGCTGCCTTCCGCCCGGTAAATGGCATCGTAAATCGGCAGCACAGCTCCTCCTGGATAACCGAACAACGTATCAACACTCTGGCCAATCAATGCCTCTACAAGTAAATCGGCCCCTGTTTTCACTGCGGTCTTTTGTTCCGCACTTGCCTGTGCTTTCATTTTTTTCATCCCTCCTGCAGTAGTTGTGAAGAATAAAGCGGATTTTCCGCTGTTCCACCTGCTCTTTGTCGAATAAAAAAGAGACCTTCTCCTCCTCAAGTTCATGCACCACCAGAATGATGCAGGAACGTGAGGGGTGAAAAGGTCTCTCTTTACTTCCACGGTACCACCCTCGTTCATGAAGCTCTCAAAAGCTTCACCTCATGGAGTCGTCATAACTCCTTTTGGTAACAGGTGCAGTGATACACCTGGTCCGGCCTACTAAGCATACCGTTCAGCGGGGACACTCAAGGATGATGTCAGAATAAGATGTATTTCCGGGCTTCCAGCAACCCCGGCTCTCTGTGAATACAAGGCCTTATCCCTTTTTCCTATCATTGTTTTAGGTTGATTCAGTTGTCAAAATGCGCTGCATCAGCTTACGTGCGCCTGATTCTTGCCGTATACCTTGTAACCATCTGTTGTTGTTACCTGTCTGAACTCGGACAAGAGATGGTTGGTCACAACACCCGGTTTCCCATTTCCTACCTGCCTCTGATCAACTTCGACGACGGCGATGACTTCTGCAGCGGTTCCAGTGAGGAAGACCTCATCTGCGACATACACGTCGTGGCGTGTAAAAGGCTGCTCCTTCACGGTATACCCCTTCGCTTCTGCGAGATCCATGATGGCATTTCTTGTAATTCCTTCGAGAGCACCAAGATAGGTTGGTGGTGTAAAGATGGTCCCGTTCTTAACAATAAAAATGTTATCGGCGGAGCCTTCCGTTACATACCCCTGATCATTCAGCATGAGCGCTTCATCCACGCCCGCCTGATTCGCTTCCATTTTTACAAGAATGTTATTTAAGTAGTTTAAAGACTTCACCTGCGGTGGAAGGACATCCGGCCGGTTTCTTCTGCTTGATACGGAAGCAAGCCGGACTCCCCGCTCGTAAAGTTCTTTTGGAAATAAAGCGAGTGCTTCAGCAATGACAACCAGACGCGGATTTGCACAGCTGGATGGGTCAAGACCAAGATTGCCTGATCCTCTTGAAACGACAACCCGGATATAAGCCGTTTCCAGCTGGTTGCGGCGGACCGTCTCTGCGATAATTTCCTCAAGCTCCTCCTTTTCATATGGAATTTGGAGCATGATCGATTTCGCTGAATCATAAAGGCGGTTTAAATGCTCATCGAGCTTGAAAATGTTGCCTTCATAAACGCGAATGCCTTCGAACACCCCATCTCCATATAAGAAACCATGATCATAGACAGAAACGACGGCCTCTTCTTTCTTCACGTACTCGCCGCTCATATAAATCCATTGGCTGCTCATCCTCAGCACTCCTTTCTTTTATTATTTAATGTTTGAAATAGTTAAAGAATGATAAAGAAAATGTGGACCCTCTAAGAAGGTGAATATTCCACTTATACAGGGTCCAAGTTCAGGGCTTCCACATGAACCAACCGGACGATTGGGTGTAATCGATGTGGTTGATTGAGGACTACTCTAAACGGATTTTCACAGAAGGTCAACAGGTTTTCGTTAAATTTTCTGAACACTCCAATTATTCAATGAATTCGTAAAGCGCTTACACCGTTGAGATGATTGACTTCGCCCGATTAGAAAGACTTTCTTTTTTTCTTTTTTATCTCCATGGCGGGCCTGAAGAGAGAAAAAAGAAAAGAAACCGCATGTTTATTTCATGTGACCCGGGGTATGAAATCCCGGTATGAATAAACATCTGTATAGAAAGGAATTCCCTTATGTCATTGTCAAAAATGAGCGGCACAGCAATGCTCGCTTCCATCCGTATTGTGCTCTACTACTTGAAATTCCCGCTCCCCTTTTTTCCCGTATTTCTGACGATGGATTTCAGTGACATTCCAGCCCTTATTGGTGCGCCGGTCTTCGGTCCAGGGGCGGGGATCATCATACAGCTGTTGAAAAACGCTGCCGACTACCTCCTTCATGGAAGTTACGCCGGACTTCCCGTCGGACAGCTCGCCAATTTCCTTTCCGGATCGCTGATTGTCGGATTGATGGGGGCTTTTTTCAAAAAAAAGAAGAAGGTCGACCCGTTCAGCCTGATGGTATCGGTCCTTCTTTTCCTATGTTGGATGTATGTCCTTCATTATTATTTCATTCTGCCTGTGGTGATGAGCCTTATCGGTGTGAGTGAGTCTGTTTATGTAGAGGGGTTTACCGCCTTCAATCCGTTTGCCCGTGACTTTCGCACGGCTGTCGTTTTTGTCGTTCTCCCTTTTAACTTCATAAAAATCTGCACGGTCTATGCCTTAGGTCTTCCGCTTGCGCTGAGGCTTTTACGGCTGGTGAACAGACGGCTGCCTGACCTTTAACCCGGCCGCCCCCGGGCATCCGCCCTGCCCTCCTGCCCCTTTTCTACATAGTTTGTGATATAGCTGAAAAAAAGGTGGTGAAAAGCATGGGCTGTGGTTATGGTGGCTACGGTTACGGCGGTGGCGGATATGGCAGCACGTTCGTTCTAATCGTCGTATTGTTCATCCTGTTGATTATCGTAGGTGCATCGTTTTATTATTAATCGATGATGGAGAACGGACGTCTGTTCTCCACTCTACAAAAAAGAACCAGAGGTATTCACCACCTTCTGGTTCGTTCATCACTGACTGACAGTGGATATTTGTTTTTTTAATATAGAAAAGGTTATAATGGCATCGAGGCATGAAACGAACTCTACCTGTATATGTCTCCCCTGAAACCGGAGCTCCCCGCTCCGGTTTTTCTATTTCAATATAACTTAAAACCAAATTCTATTTCAATATAACTTAAAACCAAAACGCAACGACAGACCCTGCAGGTCCCTCAGCTTTTCCTACGCACGCTCTTCTCTTTGATACTCCAGATTGATGTAGATCTGCTGCAGTTCAGGCAGCGTCATCTCCACCGTTTTCTTTCCAAGCAGGTCTTCGGTGTAGCCGAGATTTCTCAGGTGGTCAATTAAAGCATACCTGTCCTCGAATGATTTTTCGGGCGGATAAGCCGACATCAGCATCCAATCAACTCCTGTACAAAGATTAAAAGATTATATCATTACTTCTCTTTGTCTACCCGGTTTTCCTGCTTACTAACAATACTTATTTTACCAGCTTCCCTGCGTCAGTCGACACCGAAGAAGGCTTCTGCCTTTGCAAGATATGGTTCTTCCTCCGGCCTCATCTCATACTCTTCAACGATCGCATCCACCGGGCACACCGACACGCAGGCTCCGCAGTCGATGCAGATATCGGGATTGATATAGTACTGGTCCTCCCCCTGTTCAATACAGTCGACCGGGCAGACACTGACACACTCTCCTGCCTGTTCGCCTTCACAGGGCTGTGTAATGACAAATGCCATATGTATCTCTCCTTCTTTTCATATAGTCCCAGTTTCTCGAAGAAACAGGCAGGTTGTCAACTCGGCAGACCGATTTATAATAGATAGGAGGACGTACACGCATTCAGGGAGGGATTTTACTGATGGTAAAAAAATGGGCCGTCATCTACGAAACCGTTTTACTCACACTTGCACTACTATCCGTCATGTATTTATGGTCGGACCATCCGGCTGCCATCTTCCTGGACCGGTTTGTCTGGCTGCTGTTTTTCGTCGACGTTACCATCCGGATCCTGCGTTCAAAGGATAAACTGCATTACATAAAAAAGCATCCGCTTGAAGTCATTGCCGCCATTCCTTTAGAGAGCATTTTTCAGCTTGCCCGTGCGGCCAGGCTGTTCCGTCTTTTGCGAATGCTGCTCATTGTCCGGCGGCACTTCCCCCACCTGCTTAAAATCCTAAGGACAAACGGACTGGACCGTGTCCTCCTGTTCTCATCCGTCATGCTGTTTGCCTCTTCCGTCATTATCCGGCATGCGGAGGAAAATATTGACTCTTATGCCGACGGTTTGTGGTGGTCGATTGTGACAGTCACAACCGTCGGCTACGGAGACATCGCCCCTTCCACACTTTCCGGCAGGCTCGTCGCCATTTTCCTGATGGTCATAGGGATCGGTTTGATCGGGATGCTTACCGGTTCCATTACCACCTATTTCGTCAAGAAACCGAAGGATGGACACCACACGATCCGCTATATCCAATCGGAACTCGACCGTTATGATGAACTATCCAACAAGGAACGCGACCGCCTCGTATTTCTTCTTACAGAAATGAACGAGGAGCATGCAGAAGAAAAAATCAAGCATAAAGAAAACGGACGGAGGCGTCACTAACGTCTCCCTCCGTTTTCTTTATGTACGAATCCCGGCCGTCCACATTCAGGTCTTCCCGTCCATTGAAGGAGCGTCTAAAGAAAAGTAGAATAAAACCAGAGGATGACCGGGGAAGGAGAACATCTTATGCTCGATAAACATTCATGGATCAAACCTCTCATGCTCGTTGTCACTTTTCTTTTCCTTGCTGGATGCCAGGCGGTAGAAACGACGTCCGGCGAGCTTGAAACGGCCGTCGTCACCCGCGTTGTCGACGGGGACACGCTGCATATAGAGTGGAACGGCAAAGAAGAAACGGTGCGCCTGCTGCTGGTGGACACACCTGAGACCGTCCATCCCGGCAAACCTGTGCAGCCCTATGGAAAAGAAGCGAGTCAATTCGCGAAGGAAACATTGTCGGGAAAAGAAGTTCAGCTGGAGTTTGACGGCCCCGAGCGTGACAAGTACGACCGGCTGCTTGCCTACATATGGGTCGAGGATACCTCTTTTAATCAACTTCTGCTGGAAAAAGGCCTTGCCCGTTATGCCTATGTCTATGACCCTCCTTATACGCATGCCGGGAAGTTGAAGGATGCGGAGCAGGAAGCCTCCGACCATAAAAAGGGGATTTGGAGTCTCCCGGGATACGTGACAGAGGACGGATTTGCAGAAGGTTTTGAAGACGGACAGAATGAAAGCAGCTCTTCCAGCCACAAAGCCCCGCCCGAAGGGGACGACAAGGACTGCTCGGACTTTCATACACAAGAAGAAGCCCAGACCTTTTATGAAGACGCCGGCGGACCTGAACAGGATCCCCATCGTCTGGATGGGTCCGACAAGGATGGACGGGTCTGTGAAAGCCTGTCCTAAAAAATCCGGTCTCACCACGGAGACCGGATTTTTTTAATGAACAGCTGATGTACGTGCTGTCTCCTTTTCCATACAACGATCGTGAAGGACCTGACAGACTTCTATCCTGTGACTCTCAGGAACATCAATCGTCCAGACATGCGGCTGAATTTCTACAACAAAACCATCTTGAAGACATGGAAGATTCCTCATAAGCGAGCGTACTTTCTGCTTGTCTTCCTCGGATCTGAAAATGACATGCACGAGGGCCCTCCCGTCATAATATTCAGGAACTATCCCCTCCGGTCTTCCACCGAATTGGTTGAGCCAGGATTTTGTATCATATGCATCTTCATCACGTACAAGAATTCTGTATAGACGGTTTTTTATTTTTTGAACCGCTTTCCAAGGACGCAAATCTTTCTTCCATTCTCTCTGCAATTCCCTCACATCTATCCCACTATGGATAGAGAAGTGGGATAGTCCTGTTTCATAAGTCACTCCTATCACAGGAAAAGAATGGGGACTCAAGGTCCTTGGAAGAATGGTCGTCCCTTCCTGCTCCGTAAAGCTTGAACGGACAACCAAAGGGATCTGCCAGGCTTCCGCTGCAGCCGCAGCTCTCGGGTGGACAACGGATGCGCCGAGCTCTGCAAGGGCAGACAAGCTTTCGTAATCCAACTGTTCATATTTCTGCGCTCCTGTGATTGTTCCTGGATCTGCGGTATAAACGCCGTCCACATCCGTGAAAATTTCACAGCGGTCCGCTTTCAGGACACCAGCCAGCACCGCTGCTGTCGTATCCGATCCTCCACGCCCGAGGGTTGCCACTTCATGGCCTCCGGGACAGCCTTGAAAACCGCTGACAATGACCACCTTTCCTTCCCTGAGTCTATGCCTTATGGGTTCAGGGTCGACGTCTTTCACAAGGGCTTCACCGTAGCTGGAATCCGTTTTAATTCCGGCCTGTGCTCCAGTCAGCGCTTCGACCTCCACTCCCCCGGCCTTCAGTGCCATCGCCATTAATGCACACGACACCTGCTCCCCTGTAGAAAGGAGAAGATCCATTTCTCTTGCTGCAGGACGGGAGGAAACTTGTCCGGCAAGAGCGGTCAAGTTGTCTGTCGTTCTGCCCATAGCAGAAACAACGACAACGACTTGACGGCCTCTTTTCACTTCCTTGATAATCCGATCTGCCGCATCAGTCATCCGCTTCGTTGTCTGCAGGGATGTGCCTCCATATTTTTGTACGACAAGTTCCACCATGATCCCTCTTTCCGTCAGGTTATCTGTTCCATTTCATTCTTGAAGGCTGCCAGGGCGTTCGTTACCTGACCGAATTCCGATGCATGAGGACGGTCTTCACCATCTTCATATCCGTAATCAACCATACGGTTTCGATTCAGGCACAGCTTGGTCATCGTCGGCTTGAAGAAATCAAACAATGCAAACCGATCCTCCAGCTGCGGAAACTTCCGTTGATAATCCTGGATCGCCTCTGCCAGAAGGCCCCAGAACACATCCTCTGTCAACAGCTCATGCGTTTCCAGCACGTCGCTTAAGTAGCGGAGGTGACAGATAAACAATCCTGTAAAAATAAATTGCGTCAATCCTTCGGGCGGTTCACTGCGGAGCACTTCCTTCATTTCCTCAGAGAGGTCCTTCAATTCTTCGAACGGCTGATCCGTCACATTGACATCATCGACAAAATCCTTGACCGCCAGGCGGTGAGGCTTGTAGTCTTTCAGGACAAGAATGGTATTCTGCCCGTGCGGACTGAAAACCGTCCCGTATTGATATAGGAAGTGAAGCAGTGGATCCATGATCACTTTATAAAATTGACGCATCCATGCTTCCGGATCCATGCCTGACGCTTCAATCAGCGCCTGCACGTAAGGGGTGCCTTGATGGTCTTTATGAAGCAGCGCTGCAAGTGTAATGGGCTGCTCCCCCTCTTCCACATATGTATAAATACTTTCACGCCAGATTGTCCCGAGCATTTCCAGGTATTGATACGGGGCGTTTTTCACAGACGCGAAGTGGGGCTGGTCTACATTGATACTGGCGTTCTCTCCAGGAAGAATCACCCGGCACTCCCGCTTAAGAAAATCATCCTTCTCATACATCCCCTTGATAAGGGCCGTCACCTTCGGGGCAATCCGTGTCCGTTCGGCAGGAAGACCACGGTAGACCAGTGTGTTCAAAATACTCATTGGAAGCTTCACGTGGTGCTTATCCTTTTCGCTTCGGTTGACGAACGTACGGATGGACTGCTGTGGAAGGTATTTGTCCTGACCATCACCGAGCGGGATCATGGTCTTTTGTGCCAGCTCGCCTGGGAAATGCAGGACAATGGTGTTTTTCCACTGCCATTCATGGACAGGGAGGAAATAATAATCGTCTGGATTCTTCCCTTCTTCTTTCACAACGGCGGCAAACCGCTCTCTTTCTTCCTGGCTCAATTCTTTTTCCAGCAGATCTTTGTAGGAAAGTCCATCCACAGCCTGGAATTCAGCGAGACTGTGATGCACAGCAATCCAGGATAGAAGGATTTCTTCCTGATGTTCCGGCGCATACCTCAAGTAGTCATCATAGCCAAAGCCAATCCGGCCTTTATTGTAAGTGATCCACGGGTGGCCTTCCATATATCCTTCCAGTTCCGCATAATCGAGATCGATCAGATCACGGGATGTCCGGTCCGTCTTTCTTTTCAAGTAAACGTCCGCCATTAATGTCGCCTGTA
This sequence comes from Halobacillus sp. ABD4_316, assembly GCF_056161385.1. Lineage (NCBI taxonomy): Bacteria > Bacillati > Bacillota > Bacilli > Caryophanales > Bacillaceae > Halobacillus > Halobacillus sp. ABD4_316. Next base: position 238,248 of record NZ_JBSWZA010000004.1, on the reverse strand, counting down.
GTTCCTTGATCAAATGCCCGGTCGTTTCCGGCTTCATGCCAATCGCATCTTTAAGATCAATCAGAAGCTGAACTGCATCGTCCGGTTCTTCTACTTCTTGGCCGTGTCTGACGGTTATGGATGCGTCCTTCACGTCCCAGCTGTCAAACAGACGGCTGACGGCTTCAAACGTATACACTTTTCCGCCCAAAGCGTGGAGATCAAATTTCTTCGTCTTTCCATTCTCCGCAATCAATTCCGGACGGATCATATCTTCATACATATATTCGGCCAGCATCTTGGCCATCAGCTTCCGATTGACCGCTTTCCAGTCCGCTTCGTTGAAACTATTGGAAACTTCCGCTTGTTTATACATGTTCATCCCTCATTTCTTCATGCTTGAATGTTCCGGCTTCCTGACTGCTCCAAACGTCTGGAACACATTTTCGACCTGTACCGGATACACGTCCCGGCCGGCAATTCTGTTGATAATGACTGCATTCCGATGCGCGCCAAGACCAAGATCAGGAGCCCCCACCCCGTGGGAGTGAAGTTCACCATTCTGAACAAAAACACTCCCCTGTGTCTTAAGCGTCGTTTTCAATTCATAGGTTTTCTCAATCTGAAAACGCCCCCGTTCATCCCATAAGACCTTGTCTTGAATCGACTGGAGAAAAGTAGGTACCGCCGGCTGATAACCCGTGCCTAACACGACCACATCAGCTTCTGCCTCTACCGTGTCTTCCTTAACCCTATGAACACCACTCAGTGTCCACCGTCCGTTTTCCCAATGGATGGATGTTAGTTCTGTCATCGCCTGAAGGTGGATGTCCGGGGACGCTCCTCCAATCGTCCGTTCATATAAATGATCATAAATATCCGCAATGGTTTCAGCACTGATTCCTTTATACAACAGCCCTTGATCCTTCAGAAGCGCATCCTTCTTTTCCTGCGGCAGTTCGTAGAAAAAATCGATATAATCGGGGGAGAAGTATTCAAGACCGAGCTTGGAGTATTCCATAGGAAAGAATCCGTTCGATCTTGTATACCACTGAAGACGCCCCCCGGTTTCCTGCTGGCTGCGGGCAAGATCGAGGAAGACTTCCGCAGAGCTCTGACCGGATCCAAGGACAGCGATCGACTGATCCGGACGGATATTCTTCTCTAAATACTCGGACGTGTGAAAAACCGTATCTCCGAGAGTTTCCTGAAAAGCAGGCGGGATGTATGGCTGTGTACCAATTCCGATCACCACATTCTCTGCGTAGTACACCTCCTCCGCCCCCGTCTGCTCTTGAAGGACGCCTACTTCATATACAGCGCCGGATTCCTTTTCTACTACGTCCACACGGGTAACGGTTCGGCCGAAGCGGCAGGACGTGAGGCATCCACTTACCCAGCGGCAGTAGGCGTTGTATTCTTTCCGGGGGATATGGAATTTCTCCAAAAAATAAAAATGGTAGAGCCGCTGATGCTCCTGCAGGTAATGAAGGAAGCTGTACTCACTCCGGACATCCGCCATGCTGACAAGATCGGCAAAGAAAGGGACTTGAAGGGTCGTGCCTTCAATCAGCATGTTCGGATGCCAGTTGAATTCCTCTTCCTTTTCGAAAAAGAGGGCAGAGACGTCCTCAACAGGGTCAAGCAGCGCCGCCATCCCTAAATTGAACGGGCCAAGACCCACTCCGATCACATCATATACGTAGGAAGGCTTCATCTTTCCATCTCCTTTCGAACTCTTCCCGCTCACAAAACATCAAGAGGGCTTCTTTATCAGGGAGCGTAATCGGTGCCACCGGCCTGAATCCACACGCCTTAAAAACATGAATCATTTTTTCATTGCGGATGTCCGGCTCAGCCACGACCTTTGTTGTATTCTGGTGCCTGAATTGAAACTGCACCATGGCTTTTAATAACGGCAGGGCGTACCCCCGGCCAAGAAAATCCTTTTCGCCGATCAGAAGGTGGATGCCCTGATCATAGGGAGATGGATTATAACAGCCCTCCACCACGTCTCCCTTCACCCAGTAAGCTTCCCAGTAACTCATAGGAGTACCGTTCATACATCCGATATAAAGCGTTTGGTGAGGATCATTCCCTGCCTTCTGAAAATGGGTGTAAAATTCCGGCCAAGGGAGGTTCAGCTGCCAGAATGGATGCACATGCTCCTCGTTCATCCATGTATGAATGAGCGGGCCGTCCTCTTCCTGCACCTGTCTGAATGCCAGCGAGCGCGCGATGGCAGGATCATAGAATTCATAATCAAACCTCATGATGCGCGCCCACCTTTGCAGCCAATGGGTTATGCACGTTCGTATACACAGACTGGGATTCCATCGGACCAACAAGCTCGTCCATATCATACAAACGTGTTAACAGGTTGGCCTTACATGGAAGCTGCTCTTCTTCCAGCAGGGTTCGAACAACGTTCATCGGCAGCCATGCGGCCAAACGGCTTTGCAGCAGATCTATCAGCTTTTCCTCCTCTACAAGACCGTTCACCCCGAATCCGTTAATGAGTCCATATAAATGATTAAAGAAAAAGTAATAGCGGAGCCGCTCTTCAGCCACCTCATCGTCACAAATGGTGTCACTTTCCTCATTCAGGGATGGAAGCAGGTTGGACAGTTTTGCACCATAAGAACGACTGAAGTAATACCCCTGATTGTCCCTGTAATAGAACTGAGAAGGATACCCCTCCTTCAGACGTACAAGGGAATTCTGCTGGTGGGCTTCGAGTGCAATCCCGTAATTGGACAGCAGCCACAGCACCGGATCAAGGCTCATGGATAAATAACGGTCAAACCAATCCATACTGACTTCTTCCAGTGTCCGCTTTTCCTTTTCTGCGAGACCGTGAATGATCGACGCCAGCCTTGCTTTTTCACCATAGGCATGATCTTGAACGAGAGCAGCAGCCGCTGTAACCTGAGCCTCATCGTCGTAAAACGGATTTTCCCTGAGGACTACTTCAAAACCGGAAACCTCTGAGCCTGTCACCACGTTCACAGAGGCAGGGTCTTTAATAATATGAAAATCCGGGTACTTCTCCCTCATCCAGCTTCCAAGCTCTGTATCCAGCAGTCTCGATACTTCCACGCCACGCGCCAGTTCCTTCGGTTGATTGACACGGAGGGAGTTTGTAATTTTCACAGGTACCGAGAACTTATACATAAACCGGGAGGATTCATTGTACAGCGTCCGGAAGGAAGAAGTAGCCGTGAACGGTTCACCTGCCGGCCCGAGGTCCGTTAACAGCCCTTTATTCAGCAGTTCCTGAACCTCTTTTTCTTGGAGAACCTTAGCAGCCTGCAGCGGATGAAGCGGAATCAGGTACCGCCCTTTCTCCCATTCTTCTATCATTCTTTCTGCCTGCTCCCCTTTGAGGGCATCTATTTTGATCCACTCGACAGCCGGTTTGGAAAGACTGGAATCCTGGGTGACGATGGATGGGTCTGCGCTGAAATAGTGAAGCCGGAAGCGGCCTTTCAATTCCGGGGTATAAAGGTCATCCTCTCCATCTGTCAACCCCTGCTTACTTTTTGGAGTGGGGTGCAGAAGATGACCAAAAAGGAGCGACTGTTCGGCTTCTATAAATGTAAAGAACTCATCAGAAAGCTGTTCCCGATCCCCCTCACGCTTTTTGATATAGCCTTTAATTTTTTTGCAGCTGAGCAGAACCCTCAGCACCAGTTCGTCCTCAGACCATTCCCGGCCGTTGCCGATGAGCCATTCCTTGACAATCAGTGTCGTCATCGTCACGTAATCCAGTGTTTGGTAATCTCCGGTTCGGCCTGTTTTGTAAAAAGCCGGAAATCGGAAAAGGTGTCGGCCTGTCAAGGACCAGTAGTCCACGTTTACGTATAGGTGAATGTCCTGTCTGCCAAGAGACAGACGAAGCACGGTCTGCCCCTCTTCCCGGAATGGATGATCTTCTGTATCGATTCGTTCATATTCCTGTGTTTCTCTTAAATAACAATTGAGAAAACTCTGCATCGAAGCCTGCTCTGCTTTTTCTTCAGCTCTTATCAAGGTGGATCCCTCCTGTCATCTGCTGTGCTGCTGTTTGTTCGACACGATCAAGGACGTCCTTCACATCATCGATCGACGTTCTCGGATTTAAAATTGTAAGCTTAAGATGGGTTTCTCCATGGACCTTCGTTTTCGCCACCACCGCTCTTCCGTCCTGAAATAACGCCTGCTGCAGTTTCCGGTTCAAGCGATCCACGTCCCCATCACCATCATCCGGTCTGTACTGAAAGACGACGGCCGACAACTGTGGTTCTGGATTTGCCGGATAAAAAGCGGACCGCCTTGTCATTTCCTGCGCCGCCAGCCGGGCTGTTTCAATCGTCTGGTCGATCATACTGCCGATCAAATCTGTGCCGAGCGTTTTCAACGTCAGAAAAATTTTCAATGCATCAAAGCGCCGGGTCGTCTGGACACTCTTGTTGACGAGGTTCAGAACGCCTTCCTGTTCATCCTGTTCCGGGTTCAAATAATCGGCATGATGGGAAATCCATTTGAAATGATTGGAATCCTTCAGTAGAAACACACCGCTGCTTATTGGCTGGTATAACCATTTATGAAAATCGAGGGTCATGGAATCCGCCTGCTCCAGACCGGCCAGTTTATGACGGTGACTGCTGAGAAGGAGCCCTCCTCCATAAGCGGCATCAACGTGAAACCAGATGTCATTTTCCCTGCAGATGTCTGCCAGTTCCTCCAATGGGTCAAGGCTTCCAAAATCTGTTGTTCCGGAAGTAGCAAAAACGGCAAAAGGAAGCAGTTCCTGTTCTTCCATTTCCATTATGATCTGCCGTAGAGCAGAACTGTTCATCCGGTGCTCTCCGTCGACTGGTACGGAAACGACAGCGTTCTCTCCAAGACCAAGCTGTGCCGCAGACTTTTTCACGGAAAAGTGAGCTTCCTCTGAACAAAGGACCCTCAGCTTCTTAAAGCCTTCCGGAAGCCCCTGTTTTTGAACGTTATGGTTCCACTGTTTCCTGCAGAAAGCATCACGCGCCAGCAGCAGTCCCATGTAATTGGATTGAGTTCCTCCACTGGTAAAAACGCCATCCGCCTGATTGCCGTAGCCTGCCCTGGATGTCCAATACCGGATCATGGCCTCCTCTACATAAGTAGCGGCAGGGCTCTGGTCCCACGAGTCCATCGATTGATTCAAAGCTCCGATCAGCAGTTCACCGGCAATTCCCGTAAGGAGTGGGGGACAGTGCAGGTGTGCCATACTTTTTTCATGGGAGACATGCAGGCTGTCGCGGATGACAGGCTGAACTGCTTCCTTCAGCACATCTTGGAAAGGGCGTGCTTCTTCTGTTATATCCATGACGGCCTCGATCTGCCTGCGGATTTCCTCCGGTTGTGCGCCGGAGAAGGGATGATCCGCCTGCTTGAATGTTTCCGTAAATGTTTGCATGACCGTCTCCACCTGACTTTGAAATGCCCGGAGACTCTCTTCCTCCTGGTGAAGGAAAAAGGATTCAAAAAGATCAGTCTGTTTCCTCGATTCAGTCCTCATGGACATATCCTTTCACTGCTGCCTCAACAGCTTTACGGAAGATATCCGTAACTTCCTCCACCTGTTCTTTCGTAATAATCAGCGGCGGCAGAAAACGGACGACAGCGCCGTGACGACCTCCTACCTCTAAAATGAGTCCTCGATCAAAACATTCCTTTTGAATACGGCTGGCAAGCCTGCCATCTCCCGGGAAGCTGCCCCGCTTAGATTCCTTACCTGCTGGGTCTACGATTTCAGCTCCGATCATCAACCCGCGGCCTCGGACATCCCCCAGCTGAGGGTATTCCTTTTGGATATCATTTAAAGCCTGCATCAAAATCCTTCCCATCTGCTCGGCATGATCTGGAATCCGATGATCTTTCACATATTTCAAAGTTGCGGTCCCTGCCGCCATCGCCATTTGGTTGCCCCGGAAGGTTCCAATGTGCGCGCCCGGTTCCCAAGCATCCAAATCACGGTCATAGATGAGAACGGAAAGAGGAAGGCTCCCTCCAATCGCTTTGGACAGGACGAAAGCATCCGGAACAATCCCTGCATGTTCAAACGAGAACAGTTTTCCCGTTCGGCCGATGCCTGTTTGAACTTCATCGATAATCAGCGGAATTCCCCGTTCCTTCGTAATCCTCCTCATCTCCTGGATCCATTCAACCGGGGCCGGGATCGATCCTCCTTCCCCCTGAACTGTTTCAAAAATCATTGCAGCTGGAGGAAGGATTCCACTTTCCGGGTCATCCAGGAGTTGTTCGATATAGGCAGCACTCAGCTCAGCTCCCTCTTCGCCACCTCTGCCGAATGGACAGCGGTAATCATAGGGGTAAGGAAGGAAATGGGTATCAGGAACAAGTCCCTGCACCCGCTGCTTCGGAGCGAGATTGCCGCTGATGGACATCGTTCCATGTGTGGAGCCATGGTATCCTCCCTGGAAGGTTAAAATACTCTGCCTTCCTGTCGCGGTCTTAGCAAGCTTGAGCGCTGCTTCAACCGCGTCTCCTCCTGTCGGACCACAGAACTGCACTTTCGCCCTTTCACGGAATGATTCCGGCAGACTCATAAACAGCTCATCGACAAAGCTTTCTTTAACTTCGGTGGTAATGTCCAATGTATGTAAAGGCAGGCGGTCATGAAGGACTTTCTCCATCGCCGCAGTCACCACAGGGTGATTGTGACCGAGAGCAAGCGTTCCCGCGCCGGCCAGACAATCGATGTATCTCCGTCCTTCCACATCTGTGATATGAATGCCTTCCGCTTCCTTGATCGCCAGTGGAATGCGTCGCGGATAGGACCGGGCGTTCGATTCTCTCTTCTCCTGCTGTTCCAACAGCTGATGATTTGAAACTTCTGTATGTACACTCATGTTTCCAACTCCTTTAACGTCGTGTTGTTGATCCAATGCCATCTTAGTTGATAATGATTTTCATTGTCAACACTAATTGATAACCATTATCATTATCAATTAGTCCTATATTTCTTTCATAAAGACTGCCATATAAGGGTTTTCCATACTTTCCTAAAATGATGATTTTTCTGATAATTAGCTGAAAAGACCCCCTGTTGCAAAGAGGCCTATAGTCTGTTCTATCTGCCAATATTTTCAACAATCATGCCGAAAGTGGTATAGACATCTATATGAATGTCTTTTATGATGAAAGAGACAATGGAAAATTAAGGAGGTATGCAATGAAAAAGAAAGCGCTATCATGTATGCTTGCAAGTGTCCTTGGTGCTTCATTATGTTCCGGGGCTGTCGGTGCTGCCCCGGAAGCGAGTATAGAAAATCCGCCAAAAGCCAACCCGTATCAGCAGGGAAAATCTTCGTCCAATAACTACTCATGGGACCGCCAATTTCCGTCGCTTCCCGTATTACATCCAGGATCGATTCGAGGTGCAGGAATGAGAACAGAACCACTAAAGCATATGGATAACGTTTTGCAGACCGCTGTCGACAATGATGTCATGCCCGGAGCCGTAGCCTTCGTTGCCAGACGCGGACACATCGTCAAAGAAAGCTCTTACGGGTATGCGGTCCGCTATGTAGATGCAGACCGGACAGAAACAAACCACCCCATCACCATGACCAAAGACACTATTTTTGACCTGGCTTCCATCAGCAAAATCTTCACGACAACAGCAGCAATGAAGCTTTACGAGCAGGGAAAATTCAATCTGGATGACCCTGTGGCCAAACACATCCCTGAATTCGCAGCCAATGGAAAAGAAGAAGTTACCATCGAACAGCTCATGACCCATACCTCTGGATTTAAGCCATGGATCCCCCTCTATCAAGTAGAAGGTGATCGTAACGACCGCCTCCAGCATGTTTTTCAATACCCGTTGGAAAATGCTCCGGGATCTACATACACCTACAGTGACCTCAACATGATTACCCTCGGCGCGCTCGTGGAGCGGCTGTCCGGCATGAAACTGGATGCCTATGTCCAACAGGAAATTACAGCCCCGCTTGGAATGAGTGACACCATGTACAATCCACCGGAACAGTTGAAGAACCGTATTGCTGCAACGGAATACCAGCCATGGACAAACCGGGGACTGGTATGGGGGGAGGTCCATGATGAAAGTGCCTGGTCTCTGGACGGCGTTGCCGGCCATGCCGGAGTCTTTTCAACCGCTTCCGATTTAGCAGTTTTTGCCCATATGTTTTTAAACGACGGCAAGTACGGGGGCACACGGATTCTTGAACCTGAAACCGTTGATCTGCTGACAGAGAACCGGATTCCACAGTTCCCCGGCGATGATCACGGACTTGGCTGGGAACTCCAGCAGGGATGGTTTATGGATGCCCTCTCTTCTCCATCCAGCTATGGCCACACCGGATATACAGGAACATCCATCGTTGTAAATCCAGAAAACGAGACGATTGCGATTCTATTAACCAACCGGGTCCATCCGACCAGGGAGACGGTTTCCACCTCTCCTACCCGCCGGGTCTTCGCCCGAACCGTTGCCGATGCTATCCCGGTAACGGCACCAAAATCGAAGAAGGAGACGTGGTTCGCCGGCTATGGTGACCAGTTATCCCGTTCCATGACCGCTGAAGTCAACCTCTATAAAGACCGGACCCTTTCGTTCTCCACATGGCACCAAATCGAGAGCGGTTTCGATTTTGGAAAAATAGAAACCTCTACAGACGGCAGCAGCTGGGAAGAAGTGTTGTCCCTTACAGGCCGAAGCCAGGCATGGGAGGAAAAATCTCTTACCATTCCGGCAGAAACGAAATATGTCCGGTTCACCTACGAAACGGATACCTCCGTCAACAACCGCGGATGGTATATCCATGGGGCTGAAATGAATGGAACTCCCCTCTCCTTTTCCAGCGAAGAATGGGAAAAGAGGAAATACTAACAACCATCCGCTGTCACCCACGGGGTTTTATTCAAAATAAAGACGGATGACATGGTGTCATCCGTCTCAGCTTGTAGAGAGCCCTTTTGTTTTTCCAGTATCTGCAGGAGTTCCGCACCTTCACTTTCTGCGGACGAACATCCAAGACTCCTCGGGACAAACTCTACGCGGCCTCGGCCGACCGTTTTCGGAGGAGAAAATTGAACGACGCTTGTTCCGGAACCAAAAAAAGACTCCCTTCCACCCAGACACTCTGGGAACTAATTTTAACATTCACTTGGTTAGGTCACGAGGAGTGTTCGGTGGTGACGCCTGCGGGAACGGCACGAGCCGATAAGCGGAACGTGGCCGTAAATGTTTCATTCGGTAAGCGCAGCAGATACCATATATTCTCTTTCTCTACAGCCTGAAAAAGACGGATGACTGAGGTCATCCGTCTTTTTCAAGCTCATTTTTTAAAACCACTGCCCGATTTTTCAGCATCCTTGTCATATACTTCTCCAAAAACAGCCGGTCAGCGAGCCGTCCCAGGATACCAAGGGGCGATTGATAAACAAACGTATCCACCATCAGCGTCCCTTCACCTTTTTCAATGAAATCATGGGTATGGGTGAAGGAATGGAAAACACCTTTATCCATAACATCGACAAACCGATGGGGCGTCTGCATGGAAACAATCCGTGCCGTCAAACGCTGCCGGACGCCGAAGTGAATGGCTTCCCAGGTGACGGTGTCCCCTTCCTTCATCAACCCTGCGGTTACACCTCCGACCGCTTTTTCTTTTGTCTGCGTCATGCTCTTCGTATGCAGATCAACGCTCCGTGCCGCGTCAAACACCTGCGAAACCGGAGCCTTTATGAATTGGTAGTGAATGATTTCAGGCATACATCCTCCCCTAGTTGTCATCGGACGTAAAAAATCCCGTAATGGTTAAGGCTGTGCCTCCAAGGGCTGGAACCAGATGAACGAGGAATACAGTAAACGCCGTCGAGAGTCCATGCTCCGACGGACGCGCTTCAGCGAACAGTGGAGCAAGAGGAAACACAAGCAGGAATAAAAGAGCAATTCCTGCCCCTATCCACCTGCGCTTTTTACCTTTTCTCACTGTTTTTTCGACACTGATCCATATGACCGCTGCATAAACACAGAGTAAAAGAAAAAGCAGACGACCTCCTCCTTTCATACGGATCGTTCTTTACAGCTTCCCGATAGTCAACGCCCTACCCGGGTTCAGACATGACAGCTTCTCTCCCTTTCGTCTGCCCTTTGTCATCCTGATGATATGCACACTCCGGAAGCTGTTCACTTGTAATCCTGTACACGTCCCGGCCCGTGACAAATCCAGGAATGCCGGGTTATCTCTACAAACTGAAAGTGTACATAAGCCGTACAGCTCTCCCCCTATGCTTCAAAGGTTTCACCTTTTCTGAAATGACGCTCAATACATGTATGCAGATCCTACTGAGGTACGCCTGTCATCCATTCCAGTATCATCGTTTCTTAAAAACCTGTCACGTTTAAGCTCGAAACCTTAGTTTTTAATAAGAAGTGAACTATATACTTTCATTTCCTCCAGATAAAAAAAGCCCGGTTCATGAACCGGGCTCTCCTTCGTTTATTCTTCTGTTACCTTCACAATCGTACGTCCACGTGTTTTTCCTTCAAGGATATCAGAAAGCGTCTGTGGCAGCTGATCGAATGTGATCTCATTTTTCATTTCATCAAGGCCCTCCGGCTTCAGATCATCAGCGATCCGGTTCCAGATGGTTTTTCGTGTTTCAATCGGGCAGTACACAGAATCGATACCCAGAAGATTGACACTGCGCAGAATGAACGGGAATACAGTCGTCGGAACGCTTGTACCCGCTGTCAAACCACTCACCGCAACAGCACCACCGTATTTTGTTTCACTTAAGATGGTCGCAAGCGTCTTACCACCGACAGGATCGACGGCCCCGGCCCAGCGCTGTTTGCTCAATGCCCGTACTTTTTCCGGGGAAAGCTCTTCGCGTGGAATGATATCCTCTGCACCGAGGTGCTTCAAATAATCATGCTCGGAGGCTTTTCCTGTGCTTGCGGTCACATGATACCCACGTTTTTTCAGCATAGCGACAGCCATACTGCCCACACCGCCGGTCGCTCCAGATACAAGAATGGAACCATCTTCCGGTTTCACACCTGCTTCTTCAAGCTTATGAACGGACAAGGCTGCTGTAAATCCAGCCGTACCGAAGACCATGGCTTCTGACAGGCTTAGATTTTCCGGAAGCGGAATGATCCAGTCCCCAGGAACACGCGCATATTCACTGTATCCACCATAATGAGATACTCCAAGTTCATAGCTGGTTACGATGACTTTCTGTCCTTCCTCATAGCGGGAATCAGCAGATGATACGACCGTCCCGGCCAAGTCGATTCCGGGAACAAACGGATAAGACTGGACGATCTTCCCGTTCGGAGTACTTGCCAGCCCGTCCTTATAGTTGACGCTTGAGTAATGCACCTGAATGGTGACGTCCCCTTCAGGCAGGTCATTCAATGTCAGTGACTGAATGTCCGCTGTAAAATCATCTTCTGTTTTATTCACTACAAAAGCCTTAAATGCTTCGCTCATGTGTAACCTCTCCTTTCACCTTTTCATGTGATCCAACTCTATCGTAAGGCATTTTATACTGACTGGTCAAATTATTCTATCCGGTCAGAAAAAATATTTTCATGTCCTGCCTTCTTCTTGTATAATAGATGGTTAGTATAGGAGGTAAGCTTATGGCTAAGAAAGCAGAGCAGCGACGACAACAGATTTTGAAGGCCGCTTTTGAAGCAGTGGCTGCCAAAGGCTATGATTCTGTTACGCTACAGGATATCGCGGATTATGCGGAAGTGAGTAAAGGCGTGACCAATTATTACTTTAAAAATAAAGTGGATGTCTTTTCCCACTTGTTGGAGTGGATTACAACACGCATCTATGAAAAAGAAGCCGCTTCTATTGAACGAAAAGAAACAGCATTGGAAAAACTCGAAGCTTATATAGATCAGGTGTTTGTCAGTCCTGAAGAAAATAAAACGTTTTACAGCGTCTACCTCGATTATCTGTCTCAAATGAAGCACCAGGAACGCTACAGGCAGATCAACCAGCAATTTTATGAAAACTGCTGGTCCATCGGACGTGAAATCATTACGCAGGGACTGGAAGAAGGCGTCTTTCACGTCGAGGATGTCGAACAGTCCGCCATCAGTATCCGCAGTATGATTGACGGAACCCTTATCCAATGGCTGATGAGTCAGGATGATGCCAAGCACGCGAGTTATAAGTTCCATTGTCATCAGTCCGTCCTCCGCCTACTGAAGGCGTCCTCATAGAAAAACCTCTCAGGAAGCTGTCCTGAGAGGTTTTTCCATTTTATAATTCCTTCGTACCTTTGACGCCATTGATCGAATAGCTTGCCGTCAATTCCGCACTGATGGAGTGGGAAACTGAGCAGTATTTATCTTTGGACAATTGAATCGCGCGGACGACTTTTTCCTCAGGAAGGTCGCCTTTCAAATCATAATGGATGTGCATGCTCGTAAATTTACGTGGGTGTTCATCGGCTCTGTCACCACTGACATCCATATGGAAATCTTCAATTGGAAGACGCATTTTCTTTAAGATGGAAATGATATCAATACCCGTGCAGCCAGCGACTGCGTTCATTAATAATTCGGTCGGTCTGGCACCGCCGTTCTTCCCGCCGGAGTCCTCTCCAGCATCCATGTCGACCGTGTGGCCGGAGGGAGTATCTCCTGAGAACGCCATATCTCCATTCCATTGAACTTTAAATTCCATCAGCTTCATCTCCTTTAATAAGAAGGGGTTTGTTTTATCATGCACTTTCTGATTCCCCTTATACAACCCGGGGTTTATTCAGAAACACCTTCTACTCTACCACAGCTTTTCTAGAAACGTGTGTCTCCTGCTCAGCCCTTTCTTTATAAAGAGACTCTGTTATTGCTTGGTGTTGTTATGTAACATGTGAGCTCAGATCACCCCTTTCTGTCATGGGATTTGTAGGAGGCGGCCTTGGGAATGACTCCCTTTCCGTGGGGTACCGTGAGCCTCCTCAGGCTGCGCCTTCCGGGGTCTCACGATGTACCTTCATCCCACAGGAGTCCCGCCATTCCAAGGCCGCCTCTTCAAAGAAGGGGAGTTAGAAAGGACATAACCGAAGTCCGTTACACCACTACGAAAGGGATGGCAGGGAAAACAGGTAGACTCCTGCGGGAAAAAGGAACAAGGGGAGACCCCGGAGAACGAAGTTCGAGGAGGCTCATCGTTCCCCGCGGAAAGCGGACGGTTTTCCCTGCCATCCCATGCTCTGAGTAAATAACGGACCGGACCCCTAATTCCAGACGGAGACGATTTAGTAATCGTTTAAAATATCAACAACAGACTTTAACAGAGCTTATATAGAAGAAAACCGTCCTGACATCACAATCATTCAAACCCTTCCAGAGCCATCATTGGGGCCTCTGATTCCTTTATGGTCATAACAAAAGAAGCGCCGGTTGTTTCTCTGTCCAGAAAAAAAGGTATGGACAGGTATAGGTGAAAGGAGAGTGGAAGACGTGGAAAAGAAAAACAGACTCGTCCGCGATCATACCCCTCAGGAACTGAAGGGTTCAGGAAAAACGATTCGAACGAGGCAGCTGGCCGATCAAGAATATAAGGAAACATTGAAAAAGAAGCTTCTCGAAGTCGTCGATGACTATGCCCACGCAAAAGAAAACCGTAAATCCCTCACGAAACTTGCAGACATGATGGAGGTCATTCATGAATTAACCTATTCACATGGAGCGACCATCGAAGAAATCGAACATATCCGTCAGCACCGCCGCACGGAAAAAGGCGGATTTAAAAACCGCACCCTCCTGATCGACGTAGACGAATAAACAAGATCGGTCCTTTTCTTCCAACCCTGCAATCCAGACGTTCGGTTAACAGAAGAGAATAAACCGATGCTCATGAATGTCCGCAGAAAAGCTGTGGCGTGTACACCTGAAGAAGCCGGGATTTTTGCAAAATTATAACATTGGCTTGGATGTTGTCCTTCCTGTTAAAATCGCTTATGATGGAAATAGTGATTTTTTTTAAAGAGGAGCGTATATATGAAACAATCCATTTACGGATTGACGTTTGAACAGCTGACCAGCTGGCTTGAGGAGCATGGGGAAAAGAAGTTCCGTTCCAAGCAGGTGTGGGACTGGCTGTACCAAAAGCGTGTAACAGAATTCTCGCAGATGAAAAACGTCAACCAGTCCTGTATCGACCTTTTGGCTGAGCATTTTACGATCGAAACTTTGACCGAGGAAATAAAACAGGAGTCTCAGGACGGTACAATTAAATTTCTATTCAAACTGGATGATGGAAACGTTATTGAAACCGTATTGATGCGGTTCAACTACGGCCTATCCGTCTGTGTAACGACACAAGTCGGCTGTAACATCGGCTGTTCGTTCTGCGCCAGTGGTATTCTTCGTAAAAGCCGTGACCTGACAAGCGGAGAGATTGTGGAGCAGATCATGCAGGTCCAGCATCATCTTGATAAGCAGGGTAAAGATGAGCGCGTCAGCCACATCGTAGTCATGGGAATCGGAGAACCGTTTGATAACTATGACAACCTGATGGATTTCCTGAACGTCGTGAATGATAAAAAAGGACTTTCCATCGGTGCCCGCCATATTACGGTATCCACCAGTGGAATCGCACCAAAAATGTACGAGTTTGCGGATGAAGGCATTCAAGTCAACCTTGCCTTATCCATTCATGCACCGAACAATGAACTGCGCACACAGATTATGAAAATCAACCGGGCCTATCCGCTTGAAAAGCTGATGCCCGCCATTGATTACTATCTGGAGAAAACCAACCGCAGAATTACGTTCGAATATATTCTGCTTCGTGATGTGAACGATCATAAAAAAGAAGCCGAAGAACTTGCCGCTCTGTTGAAGGATAAGCGTCACTTGTCCTATGTCAACTTAATCCCCTACAACCCGGTCGCCGACCACCCTTACGAGCGAAGTGAAAAGGAAGCTATTCTGACGTTCTATCAGACATTGATGGACCGCGGGATCAAATGCGGGGTTCGTACGGAACACGGAACAGATATCGATGCGGCCTGCGGTCAGCTACGCAGTAAGCAGATTGAAAAAGAAAAAGCACGTAAAAAGAAACAGATGCAGACAAACTAAAAAGGATGAGGCTTTCCAGCCTCATCCTTTTTTTATTTTCAGGCTCCCGCCCATACATCTTTAGCCAGTCTGCCCTCTTTCTCGAGTTGATCGATCCAGTCAGCTGCAGCCTTTTCATCTGCGCCTTTGACTTCCTGAAAGCTGTTCTTCAGGGTTTCCAGTACTTCAGGAGCCATACGGCTTCCATCCCCACAAATATAGAGATGGGCGCCCTTTTCCAACAGTGGAATCAGCTTGTCCTTATCCTCATCCATGACCTGCTGAACATACCTCTTCGGCTGTTCTTCACAGCGGGAAAAAGCGGTGTTTAACGTAATCAAATTCAGTGCTTCCGCTTCCTTCAGCTCGTCTTCATAAAGGAAGTCCTGCTTCGGATGGCGGCACCCAAAGTAAACATGGGCTTCTCCCAGTTCTTTTCCTTCATTCTGCAGGTGTGTTCTCTGCTGAATGAACCCTCGGAAAGGAGCAATTCCTGTTCCAGGTCCGACCATAATGACTGGAGTCCGGCTGTCCTCTGGAAGGTGGAAAGCTGTTTCCGGCGTCCGGATAAAGCAGGCGATCTTATCAGCAGTGTCAAGGGAAGCCAAGTAATTGGACGCCACACCTTTGTACTCTCCTTTACCACTCCAGGCTGCTCCCTTCACGACACTGACAGTCAAGCTTACGCGCTCTTTCCCTGCCGTCGGTGAGCTTGAAATGGAATAATAGCGGACACGAAGCGGTGGGAGAAGAGCCAGGAACTGCTCAAATTCCATGAGGCAGGAATCATATTCCTCCAACAGTTCGAGCATCGTCCGTCGCTTGGCAAGGATTTCTTTTTTATAGGCCTCTCCTTCTGTCAGGCGCTCGAGTTCCTGTTTATGAGGAGGACACGGATTACTTGCCGCAAGGGCACGCAGCTGGGCCCGAGTCGCCGGTTCCTGAAGTTCAACGTACGAAGATAACAATTCTCTAAGCTGGACCGGCTGACCTGATGGCAGATGCTTCGCTTTTCCCGCCCCTTCCTTCAGAACGACAAAGGCTTCTTTTTTCAGTGAAAAACGGTCCACTACTCTGTCCACGAGGTCTTCATGGTTCTCTGGGACAACACCGATGTGGTCTCCTTCTTGATACACAGTCCCTTCTGGAAGCAGAAGTTCCACGTGTCTTGTACTCCGGGCCCCAGCCTGGTGAAGCTCACGGTTCTCCAATACTTCCGCCGTAAATGCCCCGTAAGACTGACCAATCGGCGTATAACTCGTCCCGCTCACATAGTCCATAGCAATAGAACTGGACTGCTCGGACGTCTCTTTCACTTCCAATTCATAGAAGGAAGCGAGTTCATTCCAAAGGGTTTCCTGCCACATTTCCAAATCACCGTCAAAATCTTCACTGGCATCTCCTTCTCCGCGGGAAAGAAGACGTCCTGCACCTTTGGCTTTCATTTCTTCGTCGATCCGCTGAGGGATCCGCTGATACGTAGCCGCCCAGTTTCGATCCCCACAGCCGAAGACCGCATACGTGACACCGGACAAATCTTCTGATTCAAGTGTTGGAATCCATTCCATGAACTGACGGGCATTATCAGGCGGGTGGCCGTTATAAGAAGCGGAGATAAATAACACGGCCCCGTCCTTCGGAACGGCACCCACATAGTCATCCAATGGTGCTGTAACGGTTTTGAATCCAAGAGAAGTTCCTTTTTCGGCGATTTCCCGTGCTGTTCCCTCTGCAGTTCCAAGGTTCGATCCATACAGGATATACAAAGGAGTGCCATGCGCATTTGAGACCATTTCCGGATCCTCCACCTGGGACTTCGGAGCTTCCTCTGCCGGCTTTTGGAAGATGGACGCCTCTTTTCTGGTCTTCACTTGCAATGTTAGTCCGTCAGGCTTCAGTGTCAGTGTTTCTTTTACATCGAGTTCATAATTTGTATTATCCACAAGATCAAAATGCTGAAGCACCATGCCGAGGACAAGGACAGCTTCATGAAGGGCGAACTGTTGACCGATGCAGGCTCTCTGCCCGTTTCCGAACGGCTTGAAAGCATGGGCCGGCACCGCCGATGGATCTTCAAAACGCTCCGGTCGGAAGGCTTCTACATCTTCCCCCCACGCCGCTTTATCCCTATGCAGCTCAGGAATCAGCAGGGTGAAGGCATCCCCTTTTTCCACTTCATATTGACCGCCAAGTGTTGTATCTTCCTTGGCGTAGACAGAAAATGCGGGCGCGGTGGGCCAGAGACGAAGCGCTTCATTCAGTACCATCCGTACATATTTCAGCTGTTTCACCTGTTTAAAGGATGGCGTATCCTGACCAAGCACTTCATCTACTTCCGCCTGAGCTTTCTTCCTTTTCTCAGGGTGCTTCATTAAAAAGTAGAGGGCAAACGACAAAAGCCCGCTCGTCGTTTCGTGTCCGGCGATGAGGAACGTAATGATCTGGAAACGGATGTTTTCATCGGAAAGACCCTCACCTGTTTCAGGATCCACCCCTTTGAGCATATGGGATAGAAGATCATCTTCTCCCTGATCACCTGCCTCTTTCCGCTCAGCAATTAAACCGTCTACCAGCTGGAACATATAATCAATATCTTCTTTATACTGGCGTTTCGACCGGACCATCAGCTTATCCTGAATGCCGAGACGCTGGGACTGGCTCATCGATTCATCCAGAGCGCGAACCATTTTCTCCACGAACGGATGCATATCTTCCCTGTAGAAACTGTTGAATCGGAAGTTGAATCCACACAGGCCGATGGTATCAAGCGTCAGTCTCGTCATATCATCAGGAACTTGAACCGCTTCCCCTGCATTCAGCCGTGACCACTTCTGTACCAGCTGAACAGCGATGTCGACCATTTTATCGTGGTAACCTTTCATGGCCTGCTGACTGAAGCTCGGAAGGAGGATGTTATGCGCTTTTTTCCAGTTGGGCTCGCCGGTTCCACTCGTAAACAATCCATCCCCGCCAAAAGCCCTCACTTTTTGCAGGGCAGGACCCACATGCTTGTCGAACCGGTTTTCGTCAAGGATCTCATCCGCTAAAGACGCACTGGAGATAAATGTGCTCACTCTTCCTGGAAATTGAAACTGAAAAATGGACCCGTACTCCTCCGCCATACTCATGAACGACTGGATGGGTTTGTCTTTATTCAGCAATGGCAGGTTTCCAAGCGGCCCGTATTCCTTCGGTCGTGGTATTGTATTTGTTTTATTCACAATGATTCACCTCTTATTAAAATTACGGAATGAACATTCATTCCGTTTTGTGTGAAAGAAATGCCCCATCAATGATGATGACGCACAGCATCCCAGCAGCTTTCTTCAACTCCATGAAGTAAATCCCGGCTGGCTTCCAACTCTTCGGATCTGATCAATTGTTCAAGTTCTAAAAAGCCGCCGAAAATAATAGCAATCAAAGCGAGCGACGGCAGCTGGCGGATTTCTCCCCGCTCTTTTCCCTTGTCCAGAAAATCCCGGAGAATCTTCCAAAGACAGCTGAACTGTTTCCGGCTGGACTCATTCAGGAAATAAGCTCCGTTGTGCGTCTTAATAAAATAAAGCGCATGTTCGTGCTCATTTGTGAATTGGACCATCCGTTGAAACAAATGATGAAACTGCTCCCTGCTCGAGCTTTCTTGAGGATATTCCTCCTCCAGCATTCCTTTGAATGCCTGGACATAATGCTGGAAAAGCGTATTCACAAGAACTTCCTTGTTCTCAAAATAACGGTAAATCGTTCCTGCGCCTACACGAGCATCCCCGGCAATCATCGGAATCGTCGTAGCATCGAAGCCGCGTTCAGCAAACAATTTCAAGGCGCTGTCTAAAATATCTTCTCTCTTCGTTCTGTTTGTGGGCATCGGTGTTTCTCTCCTTAACCAAGGAATGAATTCTCATTCCTATTAAAATCTTAGTATAGTTTATCATACCCCTCAATCAATCAAAGGACTCATATCTGGTAACTTTATCTAATTCACGTCCAATTTTTTCATTAGTGTGAATATTCATTTACAATATTGTTAAATAATGGTTTACCTCTGCGTTTTTTGAGGAATGACCTCTATATAGAGAGAAAAAAATTACAGGGAGATGGTGAATCTATCTAAAAGGGGTTTTTCTATTGAAAAAGCTGCTTGCAGGTCTGTTTGCCATAGGTTTGATTTTCAGTAGTTTTGGAGCCGTAAGTGCCGATAATCATGACGGTGATAAAGACTGCCCTGATTTTGCTTCTGAAGAAGAAGCAAAAGAATACTGGGATGAAAAAGGCTACTCCGCCGAAAATGATCCAGAGCGTTTAGATGGAGACGGTGATGGTGTTCCATGTGAGGACTCCGATTATAGTTCCTCCGACAGTTCAGAGGAATCTTCCGATGACATGTCCTCCGGAGATGAGGATGCAGCCGAAGAAGAAGAAGAAACGATGTCCAGTGAAGAGGAAGGCGGGGAACTGCCTGACACTTCAGCACCGTACGCTACATATGCGTTGTTGGGGATGACTCTTTCTGTACTTGGTGGAACCGCTTTAGTCGTGCGCCGCAGGGAACAATAAAACGAATGACACCCTCTCCCCTCATGCAGACAGGCTCTCCTGCCTGTCTTTTTTATGCCGTAAAAAGAAGCAGACGCGCTCCTGCGTCTGCTTCTATCCTTATTTCTGAGCCGTGTCCTTTTCTTTCTTTTCCAGAAAGTATTTAATTCCTGCCACAGTACCAATACCGAGCAGTGCATACTTCAGCCCTGTAATGACAGCATCAGGATTCAGACCATTTTCCCAAAGCGAAAAACCGATACCGAGAAGGACGGCAATTATCGGAATAAATCGATTGGACACCCGGCGGGTCTGACGGATGGCGTACAAAACGACGGCCAGACCAATATAGGGGGTGAAATCCATCATGATTTCCATCGTGCATGTCTCCTTCAAGTGAAATGGGGCTTCCTGTTATCAGCCTATTCACGAAGAACCAGAGGTAGACATGACCCGTTAATCTTCTATGTTGACGATGACACAGCCGTAACCTTCTCCACTGTCAATAACCGCATTGGCTTCTGCAATGTCTTCCAACGGGTAGATTTTATCAATACGGTGGAGAAGCAGATCGGACCGCAGTGCTTCATCAATATCCTCAATGGCCTCCTGCTTCGCTTCTTCCGGCATGTCATAAACGATGATCATACGGATCGTTAAGTTCATGAACATCATACGCTTGAACGGAAGAACAGGCTCCGGGACGACCGTTGAGGAATATGTGGCAATTACACCTCCGACTCGGATGATGTCCAGCACGCTCTCCAGATTCGCTCCAAATTCCACATCAATGACACGGTCCACTTTCCGGCCTCCGGTAAAGTCCAGCACCTGTTCAACCATATCATCAGACGTATGATTGACAATAAAATCCGCTCCTGCTTCACGGCAGTAGTGGCTGGATTCTTCATTACTCGCCGTCGTAATGACGACCGCGCCGGCAAGCTTGGCCCATTGGATCGCATAGTAGCCGACACGACCGGCTCCCCCCGTAATGAACAGGACTTCTCCTTCTACCGGTCCATCAGCAAAAACGCTGCGGTGGGCGGTCATGACAGGAATACCGAGGCAGGCCCCTGTTTCAAAGCTGACCTCTTCCGGCAGTTTTACAGCTCTCCGGCTTTCCACCGCACAATATTCCGCTGCTGTTCCATACTGTCGTTGAAACTGGGCCTGGTACACCCATACTCGTTCCCCGATCCTCGCGTGGGAGACGCCTGGTCCGACAGCTTCGATTACACCCGCCCCGTCACTGTTAGGGATGACTGGTCCACCATCCAGTAAGTTATGAAAAGAACCTTGTCGTTTTTTTGTATCAGAAGGATTCACTCCTGAAGTTTTCATTCGTATCAATACTTCTCCATGTCCGGGTTCAGGAGCAGCGTACTCCCCTGTCTGCAGCACCTCTTCCGGTGCACCGAATGCTTCAAACCATGCTGCTTTCATACAAATAACCTCCTTGATTTTCTCCCCTTACTATACCCTGGATGCTGAAATACAAAAAGCCTGCAGAAAGCAAAAAGGCTGTCGAGATCATCTCGACAACCAGAAAGAACCAAAATTTTGGTGCTTATTTAGGCAGGGTCGTTTTACCGTCCAGGACTTTCTGGACGTCTGTAAAATCCATTTGATGAGCTTCGGCTACCTGCTTATAAGTAACAAGGCCATTGACAACGTTCAGGCCTTTACGTAGAGCCGGACTGTCCAGACAGGCTTTCCGCCACCCTTGACCAGCGATCTGCAGAGCATACGGAATCGTCACATTTGTAAGCGCGACGGTAGAGGTCTGAGGCACAGCTCCCGGCATGTTTCCTACTGCATAATGGACGACGCCATGTTTGATATAGACGGGATCATCATGAGTGGTTACATGATCCACCGTTTCGACGATCCCCCCTTGATCGACAGCTACATCCACAAGCACGCTGCCTTTCTTCATCGTTTTCACCATCGCTTCAGTAACGAGCTTCGGCGCCTTTGCTCCCGGAATAAGGACGGCACCGATCACAAGATCGGATTCCTTTACGGCTTCGCTGATATTCAACGGATTGGAAACGAGTGTATTGATCTGCCATCCAAAAATATCATCCAGCTGCCGGAGACGCTCAGGACTTAAATCGATGATGGTGACTTCCGCTCCGAGACCGACGGCAATTTTAGCCGCATTTGTACCGACGACCCCGCCGCCGATGATGGTCACTTTTCCACGTTTCACCCCGGGCACGCCACCAAGAAGGATTCCGGTCCCCCCGAGCGGACGCTCTAAAAATTGTGCGCCTTTTTGAGCTGCCATCCTCCCTGCCACTTCACTCATCGGCGTCAAAAGCGGCAGGGAGCCGTTATCGCTCTGCACCGTTTCATAGGCGATAGCCGTCACTTTCTTATCGGCCAGCGCTTTTGTCAATTCTTCATCCGCAGCCAGGTGCAGGTAGGTAAAAAGAATGAGTCCTTCATAAAAAAACCCATACTCCTCCGCCAGCGGTTCTTTTACTTTCAAAACCATCTGCTGCCCCCAGGCTTCTGAAGCTGAACCGACAATCGTCGCACCGACCTGCTTATAATCAGCATCCGAAAAACCGGAACCTTCCCCGGCTTTTGTTTCCACAAATACCTCATGGCCCTGCTGAATCAGGGTAACGGCCCCTGCCGGTGTCATAGCGACCCGGTTTTCATTATTTTTCATTTCCTTCGGGATTCCAATACGCACGCTGAAAACCTCCTGTCATTCTCTAAAGGGTGTAGATAGCCTCGACCAGTGTATGGATCAGGAAGGTGACATCCTCCTCTTCAATCGATAACGGCGGTGCCAGTGTTAATATGTTATTGTAACCGGCTACCGTCATCCCATTCTTCCCGATAATGATGCCTTTGTCCTTACACCGGCGGATGACGGTATTGACTTTTTCCACAGCCAGCGGCTCTTTCGTTTTTTTATCGGTGACGAGCTCGATTCCAATCAGCAGCCCTCTGCCTCTGACATCTCCTACATACTTATGCCCCTGCAGACGTGTTTGCAATTCGTTTTTCAAGTGATCCCCCAGCTGTCTGGAACGTTGGAAAAGCTGTTCCCTCTCCATAATTTCAATGTTTTTCAGGGCAACGGCGCAGGAAGCAGGGCTGCCTCCAAATGTATTGATATGCCGGAAGAAGTCGTAAGTCTCCTCTCCGCAGAAGGCTTCATAGATTTCTCTTTTCACAGCGGTTGCTGACAAGGGCAGGTAGGCACTGGTCATGCCCTTGGCCATCGTGACGATATCAGGCTGCACCCCGTAATTCATAAATCCGAACGGCTGACCGGTCCGTCCAAACCCGCAGATGACTTCATCCACAATCATTAAAGCCCCGTGTTTTTCGCAGATGGACTTCACTTCCTTCATATAATTTTCCGGCGGAACGATGACGCCTCCCCCTGTGATAATCGGTTCCATAATCACTCCGGCAATGGTTTCGTTGTACTCCCAGGTCATAACCTTATCGATATCCTCCGCTCCCCAGCGGTCCGCTTCACTATGCTGACTGCGGTATTCATCAGGCGGAGCTACATGAAGAAAACCTGATCCCAGCGGTTCATATTTATATTTCCGCTGCGCCTGACCTGTAGCAGAGAGAGAGCTTGTCGAGTTCCCATGATACGCGCGATAACGGGAGATGAATTTGGACCGGTAATGATCTCCCTTCTGCTGGTGATACTGCCGTGTCATTTTGAACGCCATTTCATTCGCTTCGGACCCACTATTGGAAAAGAAGACGACATAGTCTCCCCCGAGCATGTCATTGATTTTTTCAGCCAGATTTACGGCAGGCTCGTGGCTTTCGGTCATCGGCATGTAGGACAATTCCTTCATCTGATTATAGGCGGCCTCTGCCAGTTCTTCACGGCCATATCCGATGTTCACACACCACAAACCTGACATCGCATCCAGAAAGCGACTGCCTTGCACATCCGTAATCCATGAACCTTTGGCACTTTTCGCGATCATTGTATTTTCAGGCTTGTAAGGCTTCATGGAGTGCCATACATACTTTTCGTCCTTTACGAACATATCATTCTGCACATCCGCGTTTGTCATGGAAAAACCTCCCCATTCCTGGATAATTATTTGAATTATCTTAATTATCCAACATTAAGGAACAGGTTTCATTAGACATTGTGTTAAACCGTCCTCCGAACGCTTACACATAATGACAACACGCTTGTATGGAGGTCAGGCATGGAGAGCCTGCTGGTATTCATGAGCGACAAGCGCAAATTCGATCACCTGACGTTTTTCACAGTCCATGAAGTCCGCTCCGAGCAGCATTTCCAGCTTCTCGAGCCGGTGATAAAGCGTCTGTCGGACAACAAAAACTTTGTCTGCCGTTTCTTTTTTGGAACCATTGCAGGCAAGATACACCCGTAAGGTTTCCAGAAGCTTCGTATTATGTTTTTGGTCATACTGTATAATCGGCTCTAAATATTCATCGACCAGCCCGTTGAGGTTGCTGTGTTTATGTACAAGGGAGATGAGCCGGTACATGTGCATATCATCATAAAAATATCTGTGCTGTTCAGGTGGAAGATTGCTTTGCAGCGTCAGCGTTTCCAGTGCGGTCTGGTAACTTTCACTGACCTGATCCAGGCGTCGTATATATTTTCCGACCGCAATTTGGAAAGAAGCCACCGACGGATCATTCAGCATGCTGATTTTTTTCAATCTGTCCACACCCGACTTCATGCGGATCTTCCAGTCCTCCTCCTTTTTTCGGTTCAAGAGGATGTACGTAACCAGCTGACGGCGCTGCACTGGAAAAACGTAAAACCCATTCTGATCAAAAATATTCTGCACAAGCATGTTCAAGTACGTAACATCCGGATTGGTGCGCCGTTCGTCGGCCATGTTCATTTGAATGGTCACAGCCGCAGACCCGGATGAAGGCAGCTGAATTTTGTAGCGGGGAAGACGGCTTTCGATTTCCTCTTTGGTATGTTCTCCTTCCAGCCAGCCCATCAGCCATTCAGTTTCCTTCGCCTTTCGTTTCTCCTCTGTATACAATTCCCGGAGAAGGTACTGAGCAAGAGCCGTGGCTGTGCGGTCGAGAAGGAGCGATTCGAATTCTCCTAGCTCCCGTCTTCCACATAATAAATAAATGACAGCAAACTCCCGTTCCAGCACTTGGACAGGCTGCTGCAGCAGCCACCGTTTCCGCTGAGCGGGCGGGGCATTCAATTCAGCAAGCGCCTCCTCCCTCTCCTTATTTCTAAGCTGTGGCACCGTGACCACCGTGTGATCTTTCGTGACATAGATCAATTGGCAGTTCACATACTGCTGGAGATTCTTAAGAATATCAAAATAGTTATCAATGGACAGCAGGCGTTTATTCAGGCGCTGGGCGTAATCCTCGAGGCTGGAAATCCGTTCATACTGATGGTTGATCAAATCGGCATGGATCTCCCGGGTGATTTCAATAAAGGAAACCTCTTTCTCGAAAACGATGACAGGGAAGTCGTGCGCATCTGCAAAAGCCAGAGCATCCTCTGACAACTCCTGAATAAACGTACCGAGTTCGATGCAGATGCCGGCGACGTTCCGTTCAACCAGCTGCTGAAGCAGACCCAGCAGCAATCGGTCATCATTTTTCCATCCAAATCCTGTAGAAAGAATAAGCTCTCCACCCTTGAGGTTTTCTCTTACTTCCGTCATTTCAAAGACATGCACCCATTTCACTGATTTCGAAAGTCCAGCATGTCCCGATATGACTCTTGCCGATGAAAAATGGTCTCGTTTCAGAATGTTTTCAATAGACATGGAATCTTTCATACAACGCCCCCCTCTTTTTAACGTATACCAAAAGGCCGTGATAATCGAACATCTTGTAAGATAATCTCACATAGAGGCTGAATCATTGGATAGTAAGGGTTTGAACACACTTACATTCCCCCGTCGGTCAGAAAATCTTCCCTGATCGATTCTGTAAGCGCTGTCATTATTCTTCATAAAAAAAACCGTCTCCTTCTATTTTAACAGGAACGAATAAAAAAGACAGAAAAAAAAGCAGGGAGCCTGCCCCCTACTTCATTTCCTGTTTCTTCTGCTGTTGAAATAATATCGTTGAAAAATATTTTCTTGAATCCGGATGAAGAATATGAAGCCTCTCCACCTCAGGCTGGTCCGGATCACTGCCTTTGTACATAAACTCGAGGAAAGCTCCGCTTAAATTTTCTGTTACAGCTTTTATGACATACCCCTGTTCCAATAAAAAGTCGATTTTTTCCCTTTCTGCATGAAATTCACGATGGTCTGACATAGTATTCCTCCTTTAAACATCTGCTTTTTGTGTTAAATCCTCTGTCCCTGTTCGTTTTCCAAGCTTCTCTTCTACAAATCCTTCCCCAATGATCCAGTCTCGTCCAACTGTGATTCCCAAGTACTCATCATCACTCGGGTTCTCGATCTCAGCCTGCGGATGCTTTTTAAAATACCAGTGCTTGGCAAGCAGGTAGTAACAGAGCGCTCCGATCCCAAATCCTACGAAGAAGGACCATGTACTGAATAGATAGGCGAATACGCTGCCAATGATCCAGGAAATCATACCAGCCCAGTTCACCCCGCCGTCGTAGGTATACTGACCGCCGCTCTTATACAGATCCGTGACATTCATCCGGCGTCTTCTTAGTAGATAGTAATCAGCAAAGATGATCCCGACAATCACAGATAGAATCGCCGCCGCTATTAAGAGGACGGGAATCAGCAAATTAAAAATACTCCACGGCTGTATGACCGTTCCGACAAGCCCCGCTAAGAACACCCCTGCCCAGAAAGGCAGTTTCGGGCCGCCGACGTTGGAAAAGATCGTTGCAGCCGGAACAATATTCGCACTCACGTTCGTCGACCACTGAGCCAGTACGATCATGAGAAGGAGAATCCCAAGGACAAGTCCGCTCGCTGATTCCTGCAGGGCAACGACCGGGTCAAAATTGGAAACCGCAATGTACGAGACAGCACCCAGCACAACGATAAACGTCTGGGTTAGAGGCAGACCGACGAGACTTCCGACCATGGCCCCTTTATTCCGCTTGAACCAGTTCCTCTCATATTTTGGAGCTTTGATGAACCTGGATATGGAAGAAATATCCGCCGCCAGCGTCGCCCAATATCCCATATTACTGACCACAACGATGACAAAAGCCGTGAAAGCCGCCCCACCGGTCACCGGGCTTTCCACCCATGCCCAGATATCCTTGCCCTGTTCCGCTGCAGTACCTGTAAGGTTGAAGTACATCCATACCCCGATCAAAATAATGATCGGCGCGGCAAGATCCGCAAATTTTTCAACAGCCTTGATTCCAAGTGCGGTATTAAAAAGCTGGAATAAAGCAAACAGAATATAGCAAATAAACCAGTTATCAAAGCTGAATAAAATGTTTAAAATGCCGTTAATGGCTGTGGATCCGAAGTAGGTATTGATTCCAAACCACATCGATGCAGCCACACCGCGGATGACGGATGGAAAATGGGTGCCGACGATACCGAAGGGAGCCCGCATGTATACGGGAAAAGACAAGCCATGTTCGATGCCGATGTCTGCAGTCAGAGTGATGGCCAGACCGATGAGTATTGTACCGAGAAGCGTTCCGAGGACAACCCAGATGAGAGAGATGGACTGGACCCCTGCTCCACCGATGGCGAATGCAGCTAAAACGACAGCCATCCCCACCCACATAAACGTAAATCCGAGGGTGCCGATTTTCTTCTGATCATGGGGAATGGGCATAAGGTCCGGGGACATTAAATGATTATCTTTCCTGCTCATGAAGCCGTCTCCTCCTAAGTTCACCTTTAAATTTCGCTGTCCGGCAGCCGCCGGACAGCGTGTTTATTTCATTCACGAGGGCGTGTTACTTTTGGTAAAGCTTCTCCTGAGAAGACGTTTGACTGCCAAACTTGGACCGTTTCAAATAGCGGCCGCTGCCGATTTTTCCAACAAACTGCTGATCCTTAATGACAAATTCCCCACGGGAGAGGACGCTGACCGTCTGTCCGGTCACCTGCATGCCTTCAAACGGATTGTAATCCGCGGCCATGTGGCTTGTCTCAACAGAAATCGTCCGCTCCACATCCGGATCAAAGATGACGATATCCGCATCGGCCCCAACGGAAATCGTTCCTTTCTGCGGAAATAATCCGAACGTTTTCGCTATTTTGGTAGAAGTCATATCAACAAATTCATTCAAACTGATCCGGCCTTTTTTCACACCTTCCGAGAATAATATACTGACACGGTCTTCAATGATTGGACCGCCATTTGGTATTTTAGTAAAGTCCCCTTTGCCAAGGTCCTTCTGTCCCTTGAAATCGAAAGAGCATTGATCCGAACCGAGCGTCTGCAGATCGCCGGTCTTCAATGCGTTCCACAACACTTCCTGGTGGTGTTTTTCTCTAAGGGGAGGGGACCAGACGTATTTTGCCCCTTCAAAGTCCGGTTTTTCCAAGTAGCTTTGATCCAGAACCAAGTACTGCGGGCACGTTTCACCTATGACGTTATAGCCTTTCTTCCTTGCTGCAGCAATGGCTGATACGGCCTGCTCACAGGTGACGTGGACGACATAAAGCTGCGAATCGGCCAGTCCGGTCAACTCTGCCGCCCGGTTGGTCGCTTCCCCTTCCACTTCCGGCGGGCGGGTCAGCGCATGATAAATAGGGTCGGTCTGTCCTGCATCAAGGGCCTTTTTCACTAGGTGATCGATGACATCCCCATTTTCGGCATGCACCATGACAAGCGCTCCCAGCTTCTTCGCTTGTTCCAGCGTTTTAAATAGTGTGCCGTCATCGGACTGGAACACATTTTTATACGCCATAAACACTTTGAAAGAAGTGATGCCCTCGTCTTCAATGACGGTAGGAAGCTGATCCAGGACATGTTCGTTCATTTCGCTGATCATCAGGTGAAAGCTGTAGTCGATGACCGATTTATCCTGAGACTTGGCATGCCACTGATCGATGGAATTCTGGAGCGGTTTTCCTTTATCTGTTAAACAGAAATCAATGACTGTTGTCGTTCCACCATAGGCCGCAGCAATGGTTCCTGTTTCAAAATCATCCTTACTGACCGTGCCCCCGAACGGCATTTCCAGGTGGGTATGCGGGTCAATCGCACCTGGGAAGATGTAGCGCCCGGAGGCATCCACGACTTCGGCCGAAGTTTCATCAAAACCTTGGCCGATCATGGCGATTTTTTCATCTTCGATCAAAAGGTCCGCCTGATACGTATCTGCTGCCGTGACAATCGTTCCATTCTTTATAATTTTTCTCATCCAATCCCTCCATGTTATTTACTTGATCAAATCTACACTGCACGATGGTGTGGCTCCAATCGCTGCCTGCCGTTCGTTCCACGTCATCGGAGGCTTCCCGTTGGCATACTCCACCATATCAATCGCCCCGTCCACCGGACAGACGATGCTGCACAAATTACATCCGACACAGTCTTCCTCGCGCACCTTCAAAATGTCCCGGCCCTTTTCATCCTTGAGCATATCAATGCACTGGTGTGACGTGTCTTCACAGGCAATATGACACTTATTACAGTTGATGCACACATCGTTGTTGATTTTGGCAACGACCTGATGGTTGAGATCAAGATTTCCCCAGTCCGAATACTTCTCGACAGACTTTCCGACAAGGTCCATGACCGAATCAAGGCCCTTGTCATCCAAATAGTTGTCCAATCCGTCGATCATATCCTCAACGATGCTGAAGCCGTGGTGCATGGCCGCTGTACACACCTGCACACCCGTCGCGCCCATCAGCATGAACTCGACCGCTTCCCGCCAGCTGGAAACGCCGCCCATGCCCGAAATCGGTACATTGATTTTCGGATGACGGGCGCACTCCGCCACCATGTTCAGGGCGATCGGTTTCACCGCCGGACCGCAGTACCCTCCGTGCGCGCCTTTGCCGGCGACGTTTGGTACCGTATCCCATGAGTCCAGGTCCACACCGGCGAGGCTGTTAATCGTATTGATCATACTGACCGCATCTGCGCCGCCATTGACGGCTGCTTCCGCTGTAAAGGTGATGTCGGTAATATTCGGAGTCAGCTTAACAATGACCGGGGTCTGCGCCACTTCCTTCGCCCAGGCGGTCTGTTTTTCCACAAGCTCAGGAACCTGGCCCGAGGCCGCCCCCATGCCGCGTTCTGCCATGCCGTGGGGACATCCGAAGTTCAGCTCAAGCCCGTCCACTCCGACATCTTCCACGCGTTTGACGATTTCGTGCCATTTTTCCTGTGTTGGTTCCACCATTAAGGAAGCGATGATGGCATGATCCGGAAATCTTTTCTTCGTTTCATAGATTTCCTTCAGGTTCACTTCAAGCGGACGGTCTGTAATCAATTCGATATTGTTAAATCCGGCCACACGCTTCCCGCCATAGGAAACAGCAGCGAACCGGGAGGACACGTTCAAGATTGGATCGCCAAGCGTTTTCCAAACAGCTCCTCCCCACCCCGCCTCGAAGGCACGCTGCACCTGGTACCCCGAGTTGGTCGGGGGAGCGGACGCGAGCCAGAAAGGGTTGGGGGATTCGATCCCTGCCAGATTTAATCGTAGGTCAGCCATAAGATTCCTCCTCGTAGTTTTTGTAAAGTTACACCGCAGCCGTAGGCGTCGGAGAGAGCTGTTTATGAATCGCCATAGCGACTTCCTTGCCCTGCTGGGCAGCCGTGACGACCATCGCCTCTCCCTGCCCTTTCGCAAAAATGACATCGCCGGCGGCAAAGACATTGGATTGGGAGGTTCTCAGTGTGACTGGATCGACTTTAACGACGCCGCCTTCATGGTCCAGACCAAACGATTCAATTAAATCGGTGTAGCGCGTCTGACCGATGGCTTTGATGACCGCATCCGCCTCTATCAGGAATTCGGATCCGGGTACGGGTTCCGGTCTTTTCCTTCCATCTTCCCCAGCAGACCCAAGCTTCATCTCCACACATTTCAAATGCGTGACGTGACCCGTTTCATTACCAAGAACTTCTACAGGCTGGGTCAGCCAGTGGAACTGTACATCATCCTGTTTTGCAAAATCGTACTCAAACTCATAGGCTGTCATTTCTCTGCTTGTCCGGCGGTAGACGATTTTCACGTCCTCCGCCCCTTTACGAGCGGCACAGGTGGCTGCGTCAATGGCTGTGTTTCCGGCTCCGATCACAATGACCTTGCGTCCAAGCAGCTCATCCGTTATCGGACCGGACTTTGTTTCTTTCACAAATTCGATCGCATCATGAACACCGGTCAGACCCTCTCCGGGGATCCCAAGCATCGGTACGTGACCCATACCGATCGTCAAGGCGATCGCATCAAACTGCTCGGACAGCTCTTCGAACGAAATATCCGCTCCAACCGCCGTATTCGTTCTGATTTTCACGTCCAGCTTTTCCACCTGGTCCACTTCCCACCGGGAAATTTCCTGCGGCAGCCGGAACGATACGATCCCGTATGTATCCAGACCACCGGCTTCCTCTGCTGCTTCAAAAATTGTGACATCATAGCCGAAACGGGCAAGTTCCCGTGCGGTAGACAAGCCGGCAGGTCCGCCGCCGATCACAGCGACACTCATCCCATTTTTCTCTCCGGGTTTGAATAACAGCTGTTCATTTTTAATGGCCCAGTCTGTGGCGAAACGCTGCAGATCACCGATTAAGATCGGTTCTGTCGAATGGTTCAGGACACAGGCCCCTTCACAAAGTTCTTCGGTCGGACAGACGCGGGCACATGTGGCACCGACAGGGTTGGAGGACATAATCGTCTTCGCTGATCCCTTCAAATTCCCGGAAGCAATTTTTTTAATGAACTTCGGAATATCGATTCCTGTCGGGCAGGCCTGAATGCAGGGCGCATCATAGCAGTACAGACAGCGGTTGGACTCCTCCATCGCCTCCTGGGCATTCAATCCATCATGGACCTCATTAAAATTCACCTGAAGATTCTCCAGTGATATCCCCTTGCTTTTCAACTGAGTCACGCTGATCCCCCTCTTTCAGTAAGATACGGATTTATTAAAAAAGCCCTGCATAGATCCTTTTCAGCCCCCGGCCCTATGCAGAACTCTCTGTTCAGATCGTGATGGGTCATTACGGGAGAAGCTCACCCATTTTTTCATACGTTTCCGGGCGTCGGTCACGGTAGAACTGCCAGGTGTCACGAACTTCACGGATGAATTTTTTGTCCATTTCCCCGAGGATGACCTCATCCTGATCCCGGCTGCCTTCTGCGACAAAGCTGCCGCGCGGGTCAACCAGGTAGGACTGGCCGTAAAACTCGCCCATATTCCATGGACCTTCGTAGCCGACACGGTTGATCGCCCCCAGGTAATAACCGTTCGCAACGGCATGGGCCGGCTGTTCCAGCTTCCATAAATATTCGGAAAGTCCGGCTACGGTAGCCGATGGATTGAAGACGACTTCTGCACCGTTCAGACCAAGGACACGGGCACCCTCAGGAAAATGGCGGTCGTAGCAGATGTAGACCCCAACCTTGGCATAGGCCGTATCAAAAACCGGGTAGCCGAGGTTGCCTGGTTTAAAGTAATATTTCTCCCAAAATCCATACCCTTTGTCCCCAACACCCACCTGCGGAATGTGATGCTTTCTATATTTGCCGAGATAGGAACCATCCGCATCAATGACCGCCGCTGTGTTGTAGTACGTGGCAATCCCTTCCCGCTCATAAATCGGAAGAACAATGACGACCGACAGTTCTGCAGCCAGATCCTGAAACAGCTTCGTCGTCGGACCGTTCGGAATTTCCTCTGCGGCGTCGTACCATTTCGGGCTCTGCTCGGAACAGAAATATGGACCATAGAAAATTTCCTGCAGGCAGATGATCTGCGCTCCTTTTTGCGCCGCTTCACGTACTAGAAGCACATGCTTTTCGATGGACTGCTGCTTGTGGACCTCTACAGGTTCACTACCATCCACATCATGTGAAGCTTGAATTAAACCGATCTGTACTTTATCTGACATAGGTGCTCCTCCTCCTACCGCTTTAATTTTATAAAATTCATAATATTTAGTTATTTAATCATACAATACAGGTTTTTGTCGGAAAATCCATTATACAAAGTGTCAAAACCTTGCTGGATCCATTGTTAAAGGTGGAAACAAAGAAGGAAGAAGCGTCCCATCTGCTTCTTCCTCCATCTTCCTTAATACCAGCGCTGTGTCAGCATTTTACGTTTCGTATAAAAGTTCAAGCCATCTTTTCCATTGGCATGCAGATCCCCATAAAACGACTTTTTATTTCCGGAGAACGGGAAAAAGGCCATCGGTGCAGGTACATTCACGTTCACTCCGAGCATTCCCGCATCCATTTCTTCCCGGAACTGCTGGACTGCTTTTCCGCTGGACGTATAGATGACGGCACCGTTGGCAAATTCCGACTCATTCGCCGTTGCGATCGCTTCATCAAGAGTATTCACCCGGACGATGCTTAAGACAGGGGCAAAAATTTCATCCTTCCATATTTTCATATCCTTGGATACATGATCGAAAATGGTTGCGCCAAGGAAGTATCCGGAATCATGCTCCCGGAGCTCTACCCGGCCGTCTCTGATTAAGGCCGCGTTTTCTTTTTCTCCGGTTTCAATGTAGCTCAGCACACGCTCACGGTGAGCTTCACGGATTAATGGCCCGAGGGTTGTATCATCATCGAGACCATTGCCTACATTCAACTGATCCGCTGCTTCTTTTATCTTTGCAGCAAGGCTGTCAGCCACATCACCCACGGCAACAACGACAGAGCAGGCCATGCACCGCTCGCCCGCACTTCCAAAAGCGGCATTGATGATCCCTTCGACCGATTTATCCAGGTTACAGTCCGGCATAACGATGGAATGGTTTTTGGCGCCGGCCAGCGCCTGGACGCGCTTCCCATGCTGTGAAGCCGTTTTATACACATATTCCGCTACAGGCTGGGAACCTACAAAGGAGACAGCATCGACCTCTTCATGCTCAAGCAGGCCGTTGACGACATCATGCGCCCCGTTGACAAGGTTAAGCACGCCTTTCGGGAGTCCCGCTTCATGGATGAGCTCCACCAGCATTTTTGCTAAAATCGGCGTCCGTTCCGATGGCTTAAGAACAAAGGTATTCCCACATACAAGCGCAAGCGGGAACATCCAGAGCGGAACCATCATAGGGAAATTAAATGGGGTGATACCGCCGACGACCCCGACTGGATACCGGTACATCCCTGAATCGATGCCTTCAGCGATATCCGGAAGCACATCCCCCATCATGAGACTCGGAGCCCCTGCTGCAAACTCCACACACTCAATGCCGCGCTGTACTTCTCCTGTGGCATCCTTTTTCGTCTTTCCATTTTCCTGTGTCAACGCTTCAGCCAGTTGATCCCGGTTTTCAATCAGAAGCTGCTGATATTTGAACATGATTCTCGCTCGTTTCGGTACTGGAGTCTTCTTCCAGGACTGAAAAGCCTCTCTCGCTGATTGGACCGCTTGATCCACATCTTGTTTAGTTGAAATAGGGACCCTTGCAATGGTTTCTCCAGTTGCCGGGTTTGGAACTTCTTCCACCTGACCTCCTTCAGAAGGAACCCACTCGCCATGGATAAAGTTTTCAATAACCACCTGATTCGACTTCGAGAAAGTTGTCTCCATCCTGTCACCTCTTGGTTCATATATTTTTTCACTCAAGATAAGTATAAATTCTGAATTTTTACACATCAATGGACGAAACGTTAAATGAATGGCGGTTGGAATGAACAGAATGACACGTAAATCCTCTATCCAGCACCCTGGAAGAATGGAGGGATAAGAAGACGGTCACAAGGGCAAGCTAGCGGAAGTGGATCTGCACCAATTTTAACCATTTGTACATAGGGGGTTACGCATCATGAAGAAAAAGAAGGCCGTACAACCGGAACAGCATCAAGAACGACAGCCTGGTTACGAGTATGAAATGAAGCCGCTGCCGGAGTATGCAGATGAGACCTATAAAGGAAGTGGAAAACTGGCGGGTAAAACCGCCGTGATCACCGGAGGAGACAGTGGGATCGGCCGAGCGGTCAGCCTGCTTTTTGCCAAGGAAGGCGCTGATGTAGCTGTCCTTTATCTGGATGAGCATGAAGATGCAGCCATTACGAAGAGCTTAATCGAGAAAGAAGGCAGGCGCTGCGAGCTGTATCACGGGGATATCGGTGGACCGGAGTTTTGCGAAACCATTGTCGAACAAGTTGTAAAGACATTTAAAACCATAGATATTCTTGTCAACAATGCAGCCGTTCAATATCCGCAGACAAGTGTGCTCGATATTTCCAATGAACAGCTTCTGGAAACATTCCGCGTCAATTTCTTTTCCTACGTTTATATGACGAAAGCGGTCCTGCCTCATATGAAGAAGGGATCCTGTATCATCAACTCTTCTTCGGTGACAGCTTACAAAGGGAACGATCAGCTCATCGATTATGCATCAACCAAAGGTGCCATCACCTCTTTCACCCGTTCCCTCGCCGGATCCCTGATCGATCAGGAGATACGTGTGAACGGCGTGGCCCCCGGGCCGATCTGGACGCCGCTGATCCCAGCTAGTTTTGACAAGAAAAAAGTGGCGGAATTCGGTTCGGACAATCCCATGGGCCGTCCAGGCCAGCCGAGGGAAGCGGCCCCCGCCTATGTCTATCTGGCCTCCAGTGATTCCAGCTATGTCACAGGTCAGATGCTTCATGTAAACGGAGGAATTCCTGTCAACGGATAAAAAAGCTGCGGAAGCGGCTTTTTTTCGTTCATCGATCGCCGTTTAACCGACTAACGGAGTTGTCGACGTGTTATAATTATCCATAATTGTATGGGAAGGATGGTGTCGCTTATGGCCCGAACCAGTTTCTGTCATTGTTTCAGCAATCAAGAAGACCTCGCTCAAGGTACAGCATCCACCCGGACCTATCTTGCCTTCTGTGTAGTAACCGGCAGGGAAGGTGCCATTGAGTTCAGCTTTCAGACGACCTATATCGATCAAAGCAAAGAACCCCCATTTGCTACATTCTACGGGGTGTCCAGCGAATGGGAAGAGGATGCCGACTCACCAAAAAAACTGCGGATCCACAGCCGCTCTCCGCTCACAGATGACGGGCAGACCCCGTGCGAAAAACCTTTTCTACGATCACAGGAACTCTTTTACTCGTACACCGTCAATCTGGATCTACATAAACTGAAAGCCTACCAGAAAAATCCCGATACTTATCTGACAACGATTCATTCGAAGGTGTTGTATGAGGAGTTAAAGGCGGTGTATACCGGCATCTTTAAAACAGCGCCTGTCGATACGGAGCATGATCATTTTATGCTTTTAGTGGATTGAAACAAAAAAAGGATGGGTCCGGTCATTTTAAACGCTGGTTGATCCGGTCCAATCCTTCCACTTTCGCTTTCTCCACGTTCAATTCTCTTTTCAAAAGCACATTCTCTGCCGTCATCCCGGCCAGGATCGATATGCCGATCAATGTCCGCAGCAGGCCCGGTTCCGGTACAAGGTATGTGACTGCAAAAACCGCTGCTGCAGCGCCAATTAAAAAATCGGCTAAAAACCCGAGATAAATGCCCTTTGGACGTCTCCGCCTTCTTGGGAAAACCAAAACCTTTCCGTTTCTCATCAAATGAGCCACAACGCCTGTCATCCCTCCGATACAACCGGCAATCAGGAGCGTGTCCACATTATTGATCCCCCTAAACTTAAAAAAGCGGCCGCTGGAAGATATTTAGAAACATAAGAACTATGCACTAATCATCCACCAAAGCGGGCCGCCTCGATAAGTCTTTTATTGTATAAACGAAAAGTTACTATAATGAACATGCTACCTTCAGTGTACAACATTCCAAAAAGAAAATAAATACTTATTTTCAATTTTGTTCTTCAAATAACAATAAATGTAATTTTAAGTTTTTTTCACATCCAGTAAGTGTTGGATTTCTGCTTCATAGTAATCCACTTCTTTTTTGGAAGTAGCCTCCATCATACCCTGCAGCAAGGGTTCATAGTTTTTCTTCTCCATTTTGTCTGTAGATTGAAATACGGCTCTGCTCTCCTCATAGTGATCCAGAAATAATTGAAGCTTCATGTAATAGTACCGGGTTTCCTCCAATGAAACGGCTTCTCTGAAAGCATCCAGCAAATCATCGAATTCTTCATCTTTTTTCTTTTTCCCCATATCCTGCCTGCCGCACCTCCTGAAGAGATTTGTTAAAGAATTAATTTCTATTTATTACCCATTATACAAGAATATGTAACGGCTCACGTTAGAGAATCCGAATTTCTTCTATAAAAAAAGAAATGATACAGCCTCTCCTTGACGAGAAACTGTACCATTTCAGCACGTGGGTTTGTATGATTCCGATTGGGCTCGAACCAACGACCTCCACCCTGTCAAGGTGGC
Source organism: Halobacillus sp. ABD4_316 (assembly GCF_056161385.1). Taxonomy (NCBI): domain Bacteria; kingdom Bacillati; phylum Bacillota; class Bacilli; order Caryophanales; family Bacillaceae; genus Halobacillus; species Halobacillus sp. ABD4_316. The sequence continues at coordinate 201,202 of NZ_JBSWZA010000004.1, read as the reverse complement.
GCTCTCCCAGCTGAGCTACGGAATCAAAATAATAATGGGTATTTCCTGGTGACAAGTAATAATATACTACGGAAAAATCGGAGTGTCAATATAGTGTGAAGATTTTTTTAAAGGTTTGTAAATATGCACGAGGAAGGCTTCCCATCAAAGGTTTTTCAATAAGGTCCGGATCGCCGCTGAGCGGTCCATGCCATTCTCTTTTGCATAACTCTCCAGCTTCTTGTAGGATTCTTCATCCAAACGCACATGCAGGGATCGGGTCAGTTTATCCTCGGTCTTCTTTCGCGGGCGCCCACGCTTGATGTGCCGCTTTCCATCCTCATCCATCCATACATCAAGGGTGACTTCCCCTTCTTTTTCAATTACCTCGGCACCGTTGTTTTCTTCCCACAACTGCTGAGCCCTTTCCTTGTAACCGGTCATCTGCCGGATATCTTCTTCAGGGAGACCAGCATGTGCCGCCTTTTCCCTGAACTTATGTTTCAAAAATTCCTCCAGTTCTTCATAAGAAGAAAACGACAACTGCTTCATAATCTCCGTCCTTTCCATCTCTGTCCATTATGCCGGAATTCTTAATGAAATGAAACAGCTTTAAACTTTTTTGTGGCACAAAAAACATTCATCTAGTATACTGGGATTGTTACTTTTTGTAGCACAAAAATGAAAGGCAGGAGATCCCATGTATATCGAATCGAAATATATAACCGTTAAGGAAGGGTACACAGAGCAGCTGGTTTCCCGCTTCAATCAGCCGCTTCCTATAGAAGACATGGAGGGATTCCAAGGAATGTCCATTGCTGTAGAGAAAGCCCGTAAAGGAGAACAGATGGTCATCATCACTACAAGATTCGCCTCCAAGGAAGATTATAAAGCGTGGAAAAAAAGCGATGCCCACGTGCAGGGCCACAAAACAAAACAAAAGCCTGATTTTGTTCTGAACACCTCTCTTGGCCTTTACGAAGAGATACTGAGTAAATAAAATAAAGAACCTCTATGTCGGCCAACATAGAGGTTCTTTGTTTATAATAAGGTCTCTCTTTCCTTATCCGGGAGGCTTCTTCCCTGTTTTCAATTCGATATGGATGATTTATGACGATTTCAAGGAAAGCGTGACGGGCTTTCTGTTTTGTAGGTTTTGTATATTTCGTTCATAATAGAAAAAGAACACTCATACAGAAGGCAGGTTTTTCACATGAATAACAGCAAACGATGGATTGATCTAAGAGACAGTTTTCTTTTTCTTCCCGCCATTTACAGCGTGATTTCCATATTGAGCGTTGTGATCTCCATTCTTCTTGATGAATGGATCGTATCCAATTGGAAGGACGCCCTTCCCGGTTTCCTCCTAACAGGCAGCTCAGTGGCTCAAACACTGTACGGATCGCTCGTCACCTCCATCTTAACGATGACAACCATCAGTTTCTCCACCATTATGGTTGTCCTTACAACCTATACCACTCAATTCTCTCCCAGGACACTTCAGGACTTTATGAAAAGCCGGATCACCCAGCACGTGTTGGGGGTCTTCTCCTTCGGCTTCATTTTTTCCCTGCTGCAGTTGTTCCTGCTTGGGAAGGATTCCGGATCCGGATTCATCAGTCCGTTTTTAACCGTTTTCGTATCCATCGTCTGCCTGGCTTTCTTTATCATTTTCATTCACCACTCTTCCCGTTTCATCAAAGTGAACAATTTAATCGGCACCATTCGCCAGAGCACGTCTGATTTGATCAACGGAACCTTTTCAGAGAAAAATTACGACCGTTACACCGAATGGGATCACGAGGAAATTGAAAGACGAAAGAATTCAGAGAAAAGAGTCATTGCGACAGGGGAATCCGGATATATCCAGAGTGTCAATTACTCTTCCTTGATTCAATGGGCGGAGAAAAATGACCTTTTATTGGAGACCACCTTTTCCATGGGGGAATACATTCAGAAAGAAATGCCCCTGTTCTATTACTGGGTAGAATCAGAGCAGGAGAACCTCACACCAGAAGAAGCAAGAGATTTTGTCGTGATCGGCAACGAGCGGGTCGACATTCAGGATATAGAATTTTCACTGCAGAAGCTTGTGGAAATCGCCGTGCGCGCCATTTCCCCAAGTCTCAATGATCCTCATACGGCCACGAACTGCATCAACCGGATCGGCTCCCTCCTCGTTGAGCTCGCCGATGTATATGAGCCGATCCGATATTACCCGGACGATAATGACCACCTCCGTCTTATCGCAGAGCCGGTACCTTTTAGTGAATACTTGTATAAATGCTTCTATCAAATCCGCATTTACGGACACCATGATGTGTCCGTCATGAACTCCGTTATGGAAGTATTGTACAAACTGGCATTCATACAAAAGGAGAAAGTCCAGGACGACGTGTGGAGATTCGGCCGTTACATTATTAAGGCTGTTGATGTAGAGAATATGGACGAGCTTGATTTTGAGCGGTTTAACCATCAGGCACAGAAACTGGCCGATGCGTGTGGGACAACCATTTCCTTGAAGAGCGATGATGCTTCATAACCTGTGTACCAAATAAAGAGAACCGTCCATATTCCGGACGGTTCTCTTTTGTGTATTAATCGCTGCCGGATATGATCATATCGTCTTCCATCTCGGCAAGAAGGGTGGCAGGTGACACTTTATCACCTTTCTTAATATGAAGCTTTTTCAGGCTGCCGCTGATGCCCACCGCTACCTCTGACTCTGTCCCGTCCCGCTTAATAACAAAAAGGGGTTCCCATTCATAGACATACTCCCCGTTCTGAACGAGGACTTCGGTCACTTCTCCATAACACGGGGAAATGATTTTTTCGGGCCGCATGGTTCATTCCTCCTGTTCTCACCACGCCCGGTCCAGCTCAGGGCGTTTGAAACAGCATATGTGGGAGAAGAGGACAAGATGACTGGAAAATAAAAAAGAAGTGACGCAGCCTCTCCCTGGATGAGAAACTGCGCCACTCCGGCACTTTGTATGATGATTCCGATTGGGCTCGAACCAACGACCTCCACCCTGTCAAGGTGGCGCTCTCCCAGCTGAGCTACGGAATCTTATGTAGAAATTTGTCGTTTTTTGCTGACAAAGATTAATATACTATGGATCACAATTGAAGTCAACATGATTCGACAAACTTTTTTACAAACCTTCCTCCTCCCTCCATCATTTGGGTTATTGATCTGTTCCACTTTTTCAACAATTCTATGATAAAATAAGAAGTGCAACGTTTACATCGAATTTTAAGCGGGAAATTTTCATATACTTCCGTGCTGTAAGGAGGTGGTCTATTTATGGGTAGAGACGGATCCATGACCGAGTACACCATAAACAGTCAGTACTTAGACGAAGAAATGACCCTTCGTGTGTATACGCCGAACAACTTCTCTCCTCTATACAAGTACCATTTCTGTATCATGCAGGATGGAAACGATTATTACTCCATGGGGCGCGCTGCCACTCTGAGCGATAAGCTCCACAGGGAGGAACGTATGGAACGGACGATTTTCATTGGTATACATTACAAGGATAAATACGACCGCAGGGAGAAATACCATCCTGACGGCCCGAGACAGGGAGACTACGTCAGCTTCCTCATCAGGGAGGTCGTCCCATTTCTTGATGAACAGCTGCCCGGGTATAATATGGGGAGAGGCCGGACACTGGCCGGGGATTCCCTTGCCGGAACCCTTGCCTTAATGACAGCTGTTAAATTCCCGAATATCTTCGGAAATGTCATCATGCAGAGTCCTTATGTCGATGATCACGTCCTGGAAGTCGTCGACACAGGGCGGCAGCTTTCTTCATTAACCATCGATCACACCATCGGTCTGGAGGAAACGGACGTGGAGACGACAACCGGTGAGCGGATGGATTTTCTTGAACCAAATCGAAAGCTGCGGGATCTTCTACAGGAAAAGCCGGTCTCCTATACGTACCATGAGCTGGATGGCGGTCATACTTGGGGATCCTGGCAGAAGGATTTTGAACGGGCTTTATTGAACATATTTAGTGGTGAATAAACGTTTTAAAATGGGACAATCAGGAGGTTAGTTCAATGAAATACGGAATAGCAGTGTTTCCATCAAAAAAAGTACAAGATGTAGCGAATTCTTACCGCAAGCGATATGACCCTCATTACGCGCTGATTCCTCCTCACATTACGATGAAAGAGGCGTTTGAAGCGGAGGAAGATCAGATTGAAAGTGAAATCATCCCCCAGCTGAGGGAAATTGCCAAGAACACAGAGCCATTCTCCTACGGGGTGTACAAGGTAAGTTCCTTCTCTCCCGTAACCAACACCATCTACCTGAAGATTGAACCATCCGATGAAATTTTTGATTTGAATGATAAACTTTACACTGGTGTACTGCCGGAAGAAAAAGATTTCTCCTTCGTTCCGCACATCACGATTGCTCAGAAGCTTTCAGACGAGGAATTTTCCGATGTATACGGCAGCCTCACTATGCTTAAATTCGATCTGCAGGATCAGGTCGATCGTTTCCAGCTTCTTTACCAACTTGAAAACGGCGCATGGAGTGTCTATGAGACATTCCGCCTTGGCAGAGGGTGAAGCTCGTGGATATCCGGCAGGTCAGAAACAAACAGCAGCTGAACGATGCCTACACAGTGAGAAAAATCGTCTTTGTACAAGAACAGCAGGTACCTGAAGAACTTGAAATCGATGAGCATGATGAAGCGTCCCTTCATTTCACCGGGTATGAGAACGACAAACCGGTAGCCGCCGCCCGTCTCCGGTTTGTCCACGGATACGGGAAGCTTGAGCGCATTTGTGTTCTGAAAGAGAAACGCGGCCATTCCTACGGCAGACAGATGATTGAACAGCTGGAAGCCGCCGTGCGTGACTATGGGTATGACAAAGCCAAGCTTAATGCTCAAACCCAGGCGGAAGCCTTTTATGAAGCCCTCGGTTATGTCACGATTTCAGACAAATTCATGGATGCCGGCATCCCACATGTCACGATGGTCAAAGAATTGAATGAATAACCAGCTCCCGCCTATGGAAAGGCGGGAGTTTTTTCGTTTATATTCCACCCCTTTTGTCTACAATGAGGCATAGAAGAACGAAAAAGAAGGATCGTGACGCTTCAATGGAATATATACAAATTACGGTGGAGACTCTTTTCGGGTTTGCCGCGCTGTTTGTCATGACTAAGGTACTGGGCAAATCCCAGATTACTCAAATTACAGCTTTTGATTTCATCTCCGCCCTTGTACTTGGAGAGCTTGTAGGAAATGCCCTTTACGATCCTGACGTCGGTATTCCCGACATCGGCTTTGCCATTATACTGTGGAGCATCCTTATTTACACAACAGAGATGATCACGGAAAAGTTTAAAGGATCCCGGCAGCTTCTTGAGGGAAGCCCATCCCTCGTAATTTATCAGGGAAGGATTGACCGAGAGCAGCTCAAAAAAAATAAGCTGGATATCAACCAGCTTCAACACCTTCTCCGCTCCAAGGATGTCTTCTCGATCAGGGATGTGCAGTATGCTGTTTTGGAAACGGATGGAACCATTTCTGTGTTGAAAAACTCCCATTCTCAGAACGTCAGCCGAAAGGATTTGAACCTCCCTCCTCTTCCCGTCCCGCTTCCCCGTACCATCATCAGTGACGGGGAGGTCATCTGGGATAACCTGAAGGAAGCCGGGCTTGATGAAAATTGGCTGCATCATCAGCTGAAAGCCCAGGATTACGAGACACCAGAGGCCGTACTGTATGCAGAGTTCCAGGATGGTGACCAAACCTTGTTTGTCATCGGCTTATAGCCGAAAACACCCACTTATGATCAACCAGACGATCTTGAATCACTTCTGCTTTTTTCAAGGTTACGGCATAAGCGGTTACAGCCGTCCGATATAAGAGCCACTGCCCGAGCGCAGGCGCCTGCACATCCCACTTCGTACACAGAATGGAAATCAGCTCTTCGTGCGTCACCTCTCCTGTCGACTCCACTGCCGACTGGACAGCATCGAGGATACGCTGATGGTAGACGATATTTTGACGGATCGTTTCAGAGGGATCTTGTTCGAATGACCCGTGGCCGGGCAATGCCCCGGCACACGGGATAGCCAGAAGACGCTCCAGACTGTGGATGGTTTCTCCGGCATCCACCAGAAACGGGATCCGGTGCTTCTGGAGCGTCTCCAGACTGAAATAACTATCCGCGGCATACAGGACGTCTCCGGCTTTCAATGCAAGCTGATGATGACTGTGGCCCGGGAGCAGAAAAAGTTCGGCTGTGATCCTGCCGAAATCGACTTGTCCTTCATCGACAACCCTGTCAATCCGTACAGGGGGACCTTCAAGAAACTTATTACGGAGTTCTTTAAGCGGAGCAACCCCGCTGAACAGATAGAGCGGCTCCAGCGATGGATTGGAAAGGACCGACGCTTCCAATACGGGGGCAGATGTATGAACGTCATAAGTATGCTGTACATAGGAAGCTCCGCCGTAATGATCCGCATGAGCATGGGTGATAAATAGGTGGGTGAGCGGAAGCTGCCGTTTTTCCAGTTCCTTCAGCACCTTTTTAACCGATGACCGATCGATACCTGAATCAATCAGCAGCCCTGTACCGCCTTTATGAATGTAGCCGATATTTACGGATGAATGATCATAGAAACACCAATCATTGATTTGTTTGAACGTCATCGTTACAGCCCCTTCAAGCATTTCTATACAGTTTCGCTGAAGTAGCTGCCTTTTCCTGTTACAGCAGCATAGGTTTTCACGCCGATGTTCTGATGCGCGGGGAATGCCGGCTTATGATCGTCGGCCTCTGCCGCATGGAATCCAGGCGTGGTGATAAACGGACTGTTTTTCTGATAGACAAGGCGGTCCTCTTCTCTCTGCTGCCGACCGGGTCGTTTCGTATCGAGGCTTGCCTTGAAAATTTTATCCACGGCAAAGGACTGCTGGTGCTGATTCACAACTCTTGTCTGGTAATCCTGATACTGGTAATGATTCACAGGCAGAATATATCCCATCCGGAACGCCTCCTTTATCTTCCATTACCCCGAAAACACCGAATTGAACCAGGCCTGTCATTCAAAAAACTTCTCCATCTTCCCTGCATATTTGTTTAGAAATTTTTCTACATCGGTCATCTGTTTGGTGAACCTTTTCTCCCAAGCTCCCAAATCCTTTTCCCACTGCTGGAATTTCTTGTCCGGCTGTTTGATAATGCCTTTATATTTCGACGTTTCCACATCGATTTCCTGCAGGACTTCAAGCAGCGTCTTTGCCTTCTTTTTTTCCTCTTTCCCCGTCACAGGCGGTCTGTCCATGCATACAGAACCGACTGCAGACCTGCGAGAGCAAAGACAAAGACGAGCCACTCCCCGTATGGGACCACCAGATAAAATACGACCATAATGATGGAGGACCAGACACCGACACACCACTGACAGCTCAAACCTTCACCAATAAACCCTTTAGGCTCGACCCACTCTTCTTCCACCCCTTGATCGCTCGTAACCAGCTTCACATTGAAAAACGGACGTCTCATCCACTCCATAATGTAATCACGTACAATCAAGCGGGTCAGACGGAAACTCGCCAGAGCAAGCAGCAAAAATTCTGCGATGGATAACATTTGATATCCCATCCTTTCTAAAGAAGAAAAAAGCCACTACATACATCGTAGTGGCTGCTTACTCAGTTTAGAACCAGCGGAATCCTCCACGACGGTCGGAAGACTCATCATCATGGCGTTTTCTAGAACTTGAACTGCTTTCGTCCGCCCCGGCTTCCCTGCGTTTCCTTCCGAAAAACGGATCCACACGGTCACTGCTTTCATCACGGTCATGACGTCCGCGGTGCTGCGGCTCAATAATGACATTATCAGCTTTAATAACAAGGTCTTTGACATGAATGACCTTTTTCTTCTCAGACATTCCCCTCACTCCTTAATCGAATTCATTGTTACTTTATGGTTTTCAGCTTGGCCGGGTATAGTCGTCCGCCCATACAAGACGAAAAACTTTGGGAATGCCTGAATACGGACAAATGCCCACACCGACAGCGCTGACAGACATATTCTAGTAAAGACAATACGTCAATGCGTATGGAAAGGGGAAAAAACAATGAGCTGTGGTAAAAAATACGATTCAGGCTCCTGTGTTATTGATATCCTAAAAGACATCGTGGATGCTCAGAATGACGTCCTGCACGATTGCACAACGAGCTGTGAACAATCAATCGCAGACCTTCTGGGTGACAGTAACGGAGGATCAGGTTTCGATACAGTACCTGTTATTCTTTACTGTAAAGACGGATGCAAGCCTTTTAAAGGTTACGGTTCAAAACGCAGCGGAGAGCGCTGTAATGTCAAAGGGAGCTTTTTCTTCCGCGTCAAGTCCGTAGACGACGATGGATGTGCGATTCTTGAACTTCTATTCTCTGACCGCAACGGAGACGATGAGGATTCAAGAGACGACGATCCGAAATCACCTGCTGATCAAAGCTGCCGCGACCTTCGCGCTTCAGGGATCTGCATCACGGTGGACTTGAACTGCTTCTGCCACGTTACCTGCCTTCCGGCTGCCAGCACGCTGTAAGAAATCAGAAAAAAACCGCGCAAACAGGCGCGGTTTTTTCTGTTTCAAAAGCCCAGTAGACGAATATCAATAATCGTATCAAAGTCAATCTCCCTCTGAAACGGCCGCTGAAACACCTTCATATGGACTTTACCATCCTGATAATCGGTAATGTACCCTCTGAGCTGATCTTCTTTTGTCGTCACTTCACATTTCATCTTCGGAACATGGGGGGATAATTGAAAAAAGTAATCCACTTTTTCCTCCAGGGAGAGTTCGTGGAATCGCTGCCTGCGCTCCCGGCTGGATACTTGCTTTTCTTCGTTATCCCGATCGTTTTCCACCTCAGGCGTGTCGGTATTCTCCGGAAGTAGTTTTGTTACTTCTTCTGTATGAGCGGCATGGGTTCGGCGCATCCGTGCTTCTTTTTCATATCGTGGTGTTTCTTTTGCAGCGGGCTGTTCAGAACCACGTGACCTTACTGAGCGTTCCGTGCGGAAACTCGTCTGCATAGGAACAACGGCAGGCTTTAGATTTTTCGGCTGAACAATGTAAAGCATCGGCTGCTTGGCAAGACGTTTTTCATCGGCCATGTTCGATCTCTCCTTTTCCAGTCGGTCATCACCTTATGTATATGCCCTGTCTTTCTCCCATGTTCATTTTCGACGATCATCGTGGAAGTTTCCGTATTATTTACACATTCTTTCTCTTGATCCTCATCCTGTTAGGAGTGACGCGGCTGTGAAAATGATTTACATGGATCATTGACGGTCGAACATGGAACCCCTCATTTTCATCTCTTCTTTTCATTGCACAAGAAAAAAGAGTGATTTTCTTTGATAAATCAAAGAAAATCACTCTTAATTAGATGGGACACCGTTGATTCCATGACGAGCGTTCGATGGTGACGCCTGTGGGAACAGCGCGATCCGGAGATCCACTTGGTCCAGTGGTCTTCCTCCCCAAGTCAGCTGAGGCCGTGCCTGCGGCAAGCATCCATCGACAAGCGATTCGTGAAAATCAACAACAACCTTTAACCACATCTCTTGATAGGAAGGAGGATTTCAGTGGCCTCATCAAAATGGACGGATTTTTTCTTTAGTAAGCGACAATACTGAATCCGGAGTCAACGTGGATGATTTCTCCTGTCACACCACGGGACAGGTCACTCATCAAGTAGTAGCCGGTATCGCCGACTTCCTCCTGAGTCACCGGTCGGCGCAGTGGAGCACGCTCTTCGATCACTTTCATAATTTCATTGAAATCACCGACACCTTTAGCTGATAATGTCCGGATAGGTCCGGCAGAAATCGCATTCACACGGATGTTATGCTTCCCTAAGTCATTGGCCAGATATTTCACGCTGGCATCCAGACTGGCTTTCGCTACACCCATAACGTTGTAGTTTTTTACAACCTGCTCTCCGCCAAGGTACGTCAGCGTAACGATGCTTCCTCCGTCGGTCATCAATGGCTGGGCAGCACGCGCAACAGCCGTCAGTGAGTAGGAACTGATATTGTGGGCTGTTAAAAATCCATCACGGCTTGTGTTCAAAAACTCATCCTTCAGCTCTTCCCTGTTCGCAAAGGCAATACAATGCGCAAGTCCGTGAATCGTTCCGACATCCCGTCCGATTTCTTGAAATGTGTGGATAATCGCTTCGTCGTTTGTCACATCGCACTCATACACCAGTGGTTCTTCCACTCCGTCCAGAGTCGCGGCCAAGTCCTGTACCGACTTTTTAAACCGTTCCGATGCCACGGTGAAAATCAACCGGGCGCCCGCTGCGTGCAGAGAACGTGCAATTCCCCACGCAATACTCCGCTTGTTGGCAACACCCATGACTACATACGTACGTCCTTCTAAAGAAAAGTTCACGCTGATTTCCCTCCTCAATCATTCTCACAAATTAGTATTTGTTATTAGTACCTGCTCCTATTTTAAACGATCCACGTTTGAAAAACAAATCAGGATCCATAAAAAAACCCTAATCATCTAATGAAGGGTGTGGTCACTAGTCCTGCATACATAAAAAGCTTGTAGAAAAACACGGAGTTTCTCTACAAGCTCAATGGCTGCTCTAACAAAAGCGGAAGTTCATCATCAGCACCATTCACAGTATTCCAGTTCCATTTTGAGTTCATCCACATACTCGTTGGAACCTGTCACGATTAAGCGGTCCCCGATTTTCAGCTCCGTATCGCCGTGAGGAACGATGGAATCTTTGCCACGGAAGATCCGGACCATGATTACGTCTCCTGTAAAAGGGAACTCCCGGATATGGACGCCGTTATACATGGAATTGTTCATATTGATCTGATAAAGCGCACTATCCTGCTTTGTCAAAATATCAAGCACGTTCGGTGCTTCGATCATCGCTTTCAAAAGAGCCTTCGAGGACAGGAAGACGCTGAAAACACTTATGCCAAGCTCCCTCATCTCTGTAGAAAGCTCAGGAGATTCGACTCGGACAATAATCCGCTCCACACCTTGTTCTTTCGCATATCGGGCGATTTCTGCGTTCCTTTCCTCGTCCCCTGTAGAGGCGACGACAAGGTCCACATCAAAGACACCCAGCTCTTTCATATTCTCGACGTTGTAACCGTCCAGCTCCTTGATATCAAAGCAGTTCCGGCTGATTCGTTCATCGATTTTATCCACTTTCGTATGGTACAAATGCGTTTCATACGCGTTGATATCCAGTTCACGCACAACAGGAAGCGTCATCCGGTTGGATCCGATGAAGGAAACCACCGTTTTATGGTCCTCATCCTCAAAGCGTCCATATACCTTTTTGAAGACGATCGGTGCGACAACGCAGGTCAGGACGGCTACAAGAATAAGCGCCCCTTCCATCTGATCGTCAATCATTCCTTCCCTTTTGCCAATCGCAGCAGCGGCAATAACGAGAGATAAGGTGGACGTCAGGATAAATCCGGATCCGAACACCGTCTTACGGTCATACCATTTCGAAAGGATCAAGGCCGGAACAATTTTGGAAATCAACAGGGCTGCAAACAGCAGCGGAATCAATAACAGGACACGTGTATCCGTAAACAAACTCCAAATATCTATTTCTACACCGACCATGACGAAGAAGATCGGGATTAAGAAGCCATATCCAAAACTGTCGAGCCTTTTGACCATTTCCGGGTTCGGTGAAAGCAGAGATACAAGAGTACCCGCTAAGAAGGCGCCCAGAATGTTTTCCGCACCCACAGTTTCCGATAAAGCAACGAGAAGCAGGATCAATGTAAAGACGGCACGTGTATCAATCTGGATGGTACCTTTAGCCATCGTCTCCACAAAGGATTGATGACGGAACTTTTTCCCGATGTAATAGAAAAGGACACCAGCAGCAAACAAAATAAGCAGAAGCCACGTATTGCCGCCGTTCTCTCCATAAATGGAGACGAATACGGCCAATAGGATCATGGTAACGAGGTCGGCGATTACAGCGATCAGAAGGATCGTCTGACCGATTGTCGTTTTCATCATCTGTGCATCTTTCAAAGTTGGAACAACTACACCAAGGGAGATCGTTGAAATGATCAACGTCATAAGAAAGGCATTGTCTATAAATCCAGCCAGCACGAATACATAGGACAGCGCCAGGGAAATGACGAATATTCCGACAAATACGATGACCGCCACCCATACTGGATTGGGGGCGCCGGTTCCCTGGTTGACCGGTTTCGCACGTTTCTTCTTGCTTGCAAAAATGGAGAAGTCTATTTCAAGACCACTCAGGAACATAAGAAAAATGAACCCCAGGGTCGATAGTATTTCAAGCCAGCTTCCCTGTTCAACAAGGTCAAATCCACTTTGACCTATAATCAAACCTACGATGATTTCTGCTACTACCACCGGAATCATATTCAGTTTAAACCGGTGGAGTAGGATGGGAGTAATAAATGCTGCAATTATGACAATAACCAGTGAAGTTACTGAAGCACCATGTTCCATACTCGCCCTCCTTCCTTCATATCAAAAAATTCATAAAGGCTGTTGCCATACCGAAGTAAATCAGAATGGAAATCAAGTCATTCACTGTTGTGATGAATGGCCCTGAGGCAACAGCGGGGTCAATGTTCAAACGATGCATGATAAGGGGGACGAGAGATCCTGCGAGCGTTGCAACAATCAGCGTTAATAAAATGGACAAACCTACTAATAATCCTAAGAAAAAGTTTCCCTGCCATATATAAACGATAAGGGTAATCAGCACACCACAGGAAACTCCGGTGATCACACCAGTACCTGCTTCTCTCATCATCATTTTCCATTTTCCTTGTTTCTCTATTTCTCCTGTAGCAATTCCACGGACAGCAACAGCAAGCGCCTGAGTACCCGTGTTTCCACCCATTCCGGCAATCAGCGGAATAAAGATGGCAAGAATGGCTACTTTATCCAACGTTTCCTCAAACCGCCCGATCAGGCTGGCTGTTAAACTCCCTAAAAATAGCAGGATCACCAGCCAGGGAAGCCTCTTTTTCGCTGAGGCAAAAGCGTTATCATCCGGACTGTCCACATCAGAAATCGCAGCAAACTTCGAGTAATCATCGCTGGCCTCTTCTTCCATGACGTCCATAATATCATCCACAGTAATGATACCAAGCAGATGATCTTGAAAATCGACAACAGGAAGCGCGAGAAAGTCATAATCCCTGACCATCCGGGCGACCTCTTCCTGATCTTCCCCTACTGATACCGATACCACCCGTTCATTCATGACATCGGAAATCAGCCAGTCTTCTTCAGAAATAATCAAATCCCTCAACGAAATAACACCAACCAGCCTTTTATCTTCATCTATGACATACGTATAGTAAATCGTTTCGGCATCAGGGGCTTCTGTTCTCAAATGCACCATTGCTTCCTTGATCGTCATACCGGCCTTTACGACAACGAACTCTGTGGTCATGATGGACCCTGCGGTTTTCTCCTCATAATGGAGCAGGTCCTTGATTTCGTCCGCAGCTTCATCATCCATGATCGTCAGGAAGCTGGCTACTTTATCTTTATCTAATTCGTTGAATATATCAACAGCATCATCGGCAGACATTTCGGCAAACACCTGGGCGGCAAATCTTGGATCCATTTCTGAAAAGAAGGGTTCAATTTCCTCATAATCGATATGCTCCATCACATCTGCCACTTCTTCCGGTGACAAATAAGTATAGATCTGCATTCTTACATCCGCATCCAGATCCTCAAAAATCCGCGCCTGATCATAGGGATGCATCTCCAAAAATTCAGCACGAAACTGATCGATATGTTCATTGAACAGGGCATCTTTAATATTTGCCCAGACTTCTTTCCGCTCGTGGTCATCTAAGTGTTCCATAAGCAGCCCTCCCCCGTGTCTATTTCGTTTTTGACCGTTTAATCTTAATTGTGATTCATAGGTTTGTCAACGAATGTCACGCAACTTTTAAATTCAGCTTCCGTACCGTCTCCACGCCTATCCATAGTCTAACAGAAAGGCCCCTCCGGGATGGAATAACGGGCGGCCATGTTTATTATTCATCCCCGTGGGAAAAATATCATTCAGATTCCTTCATGCGCTGCAATTCCTGCCCTTTTAAAACACCTGCAGCCTCTCATTCCATTACCAAAAGGAGCGTCATTATGACCTATGATGTGATCGGAGATGTCCACGGCTGTCTCCCCGAGCTTGTTCAACTGTTCGAGAAGCTTGGTTACAATTGGAGCGACGGACTCCCCCTCCATCCGGATGGCCGTACACCGGTATTTGTCGGAGATATCACGGACAGAGGTCCGGACTCTCTCGGGTGCATCCGACTTGTTTACAGACTTGTCTATGAACAAAACGCCCTTTATGTCCCGGGAAATCACTGTAACAAATTGTACCGGTTCTTTCTCGGAAACCCGGTCCAGGAAAAACACGGACTGGAAACGACCGCGGCGGAATACAGAAACCTGCCCGGGAAGGAGCAGCAATTGGTGAAAAAGCAGTTTCTCCAGCTTTACGAAGAAGCCCCGCTGCACTTGATTCTGCAAGATACAGGAGCTGTCGTAGCTCATGCCGGTATTAAAGAGGAAGATATCGGAAAACGAAGCAGACGAATCGAAACGTTCATTTTATATGGAGATATCACCGGGGAAAAACTCCCCGACGGGCGCCCGGTGAGGAGAGACTGGGCTCAGGACTATAAAGGAAGCCGGTGGATTGTTTATGGGCACACACCTGTAAAAACGCCACGCTTTGTCAATAAGACCGTCAATATTGATACCGGATGTGTTTTTGGAGGAAAACTGACGGCTTTCAGGCTTCCGGAAGAAGAGGTGGTCAGCATCTCCTCCTCCATGCCTTATATAGAAGAGAAATTCCGATACGATTGATATCTACCCATCATAAGGTGAAAAAAAGCTTGAGAACCCTATGTCCTCAAGCGAAAAGATCCCACTCTTCAGGTGTTTCCGTTACGAATGTCATCCTTTTCTTACTCCAGGGATGACGGAAGTTCAATTGGTAACAGTGCAGCGCCTGTCCCGGGATCCACGGGCAGGCGTTTCCACCATAAAGGGTATCCCCCGCAAGCGGATAACCCAGATGTTCCAAGTGGACCCTGATTTGATGCGTCCGTCCCGTCATGAGCTGGAGGCGGAGCCATGTATATGCCCCGCTCCTTTTCTCCACTTCATAACGTGTCTCAGCCGGCCGTCCTTCCGACGATATCGTACGGCGGATAATCGATCCCTCTGCCCGTGCAATGGGCTGATTCACGATGCCTTGATCCGCTTGTAATCTTCCCTCCGCTACAGCTTTATACCGGCGGTCGATTTTCTTCATGCTCTGTGTCAGCAGGCGGTGGCTGTACGCGTGTTTAGCGACCAGCATCAATCCGCTCGTGTCCTTATCCAGTCGTGTGACGATGTGAACCGTGCATGGATCGTTTTCCTGAATGTATCGGAAAAGCAGAAAAGCCGCTACAGATGGTTCGTTTTTATCAAGAGCGGGGACCGAAAAAAGGCCGGCCGGTTTATTGATGACGAGTACATCCTCATCTTCATACACAATGGAAAGCGGACCTTCCATCGGCTGAATGGACCCGCGTTCTTCCTCTGGAAATTCCACTTCAAGAAGATCACCGCTCCTCAGCGGCTGCCACATGTCCATCCGTTCACCGTTGACAAAAACGCTGCCGCTGATCCGCACTTTTTTGATCAGCTGCCGGGAGAATTCCCCCGCCCCAAACAAGAAGTCCCGACTTGACCAACCGGAATAAGCGGCGGTGATGGTCCACCGCTTTATCACTTTAGACGGAGTATTCATCCGCCACGAAGGAGTCATGCACGCGTTTCCAGAATGGGAATGGACGGAAGCGGGCGAACCGTACTTTTTCTTCTGCCACCCGGCACTGGATCGACTTCACGTCTTTATACGTTCTTGAAATGTGATCGATGGTGAACAAGAAGCTGCGGTCGTGAAGCGGCTTGAACATACATGTATGATGGCTCGGCAGGATCAGGGGTGACCCGATCGTACGGAACACCCGGTTGTTGATGGAAGCCATTTCGGCAATCTGGAAGGCCTCCAGGGATGGATGAAGGATCGCTCCCCCAAGCGCCTTGTTGTAAGCTGTACTTCCTGAAGGTGTGGATACACATAAGCCGTCTCCCCGGAAGGTTTCGAAATGATCGCCCTTGATTTCAATATCCATTACGACAGAACCTTCGGATGTTTTGATCGTGCATTCATTCAACGCAAGGTAACGGTCTTCTTCACTGCCATCTTTCGGGCGGATCGTCACCTCAAGGAGTGGATACTCCACCACTTGAAACGGCGTTTTCGCTATTTCAATGATCAGTTTTTCAAGTTCTTCCGGCATCCAGTCTGCATAGAAACCAAGATGCCCGGTATGAATACCGATAAATGCGGTTTTATCCAAACGATGGACATACGTATGGAAAGCTTCCAGAAGGGTTCCGTCCCCGCCTACGGATATGGCCAGTTCAGGCTCATCCTCATCATATTCCAGCTGGAATTCGGTTAAGTAATTCTTAATTTTTGAACGGATTTCGTTGGATTTCTGATCTCCCTTAGATAAGATCGAAAACTTCATTGTCGGCCACTCCTCTACATTTTTTTCGGGTTTTTCTTCTGTTCTTCTTTTCTTAAGAAAGCACGCTGGGCTTCCTGCACCTCATTTTTTATCTTGGACATTTCTTCATCTAATTGAAAGGCGGCCTCGCCTGCGCGCTTCAGACGGGATTTGATCTCTGCAGGTATCTTACCCGAATATTTGTAGTTTAACGAATGTTCATTGGTCGCCCAGAAGTTCATCGCCAGGGTCCGGATCTGAACTTCAGCGAGCAGCCGCTTTTCCCCGTGAATGGTTTCAACAGGGTACTCGATAATCACGTGGAAGGAACGGTATCCGCTGTCTTTTTTTCTGGACACATAGTCCTTTTCCTCCACAACCTTTAAGTCATGCCTGTTTCGCAGCATATTCACAACAGCGTAAATATCGTCCACAAACTGACAGACGACGCGCACACCAGCAATGTCCTGAATTTCCTCTTCAATGTTTTCAGGATTGATTCCTTTTCGTCTCGCTTTTTCTAATATACTTGTTTTCGGCTTAACGCGTCCGGTTACAAACTCTATAGGAGACTGTTCCTCCTCATATTCAAACTGCCGCCTCATGCCTTTCAGCTTTATTTTCAGCTCCTCAACTACCTGAGCATATGGAGCTATAAATATATCCCAATTCATTAAGCGTCCACCTTTATGTAACCAATCTTTATAGTAATTATGTGCGTTTTATCTTTCATTCATTGTATCATAAAGTCAGCCTGCTGAAGAAGCAGAGTGACCAAAGGAACTACAATACAGGAGGGGTTCTCATGACCCAGGAAATCGAAATTGAATTCAAAAACCTGCTGAAGGAAGAAGAATACAACAGGGTTTATCATTTTTTACCATTCAAATCAGTTGAACTTATCGAACAAACCAATTATTATTTTGAAACAGAAGATCTAAAACTGAAACAGCACGGAGCGGCTTTGAGAATCCGTAAAAAATCCGATCAGTGGACACTGACCTTGAAGCAGCCGCACCCGGAAGGTCTGCTTGAAACACATGATTCCCTCACAGAGGAAGAAGCCAATTTATGGATACAGAACAAACGAGTGGAAAAAAACCGGGTGTTCAAACAGCTGCGTGATCTCGGCATTGATCCGGATCACCTGCACTACTTAGGTTCGCTGACAACAAGGCGGAAAGAATTGGAGTATAATGGGGCCCTTGTTGTCCTTGACCACAGCCTCTATTATGACCAGGAGGATTACGAACTTGAGGTGGAAGCAGAGAGCAGAACGTCGGGAAAAGCCGTAATCAAGGAAATTCTTGAGTCCTGCAATATTCCTGAGCGCGAAACAGATAATAAGATCAAACGTTTCTATAACGCCAAGCTCAAATCAGAATAGTTGCTGTCAGACACCCCTCATTGCTAAAATGTTGAACAGACAAGGATGGGATGCTATGCAGCGAAATCAATCGTTTTACGATGCCGTCGGAAAAGAAAAGATCGACGAACTGGTGAAAGCCTTCTACAAGAGAGTCCAGCAGCATCCGGATTTGATTCCGATATTTCCGGATGATTTTACAGAAACCATCCGGAAACAGAAACAATTTTTAACACAGTTTTTCGGAGGCCCTCCTCTCTATGTGGAAGAGCACGGCCATCCGATGCTGCGGGCCAGGCACCTTCCTTTTGAAATCACTCCTGCCCGGAGAGATGCCTGGTTGTCCTGCATGTCCGGAGCTATGACAGAAGTGGATCTGGAGGAGCCTTACCGCTCTGCCATGTTCGACCGGCTCGTGAAAACGGCCAACCATATGATGAATACACCTGAGGATGAGAAAGGAGAATAGTTGTGGGTTGGAAAAGTTTAAATCGTGATCAACAGACAAACGGAACATCAAGCGGCTTTTTTAATTTATTGAAACGCCCTATAGAGATATACGTCTTCATCGACCCGCTTTGTCCAGAATGCTGGTCACTTGAACCCTTTCTTAAAAAGCTCACGATCGAATATGGACGCTTCTTTACCATCCGCCCGGTCATTAGCGGAAATCTTACTTCCTTACAGGAGAGTTACGGCAGAAAAGCCGAAAACCTGAAAAAAGAATGGGACCACACCGGTTCCAGAACAGGCATGTGCTGTGATGGGGATGTATGGCTTGAAAATCCTGTCGCCTCCCCGCTTGCGACTTCCCTGGCTGTTAAAGCCGCCGAACTGCAGGGTAAAAAAGCAGGCATGCGCTTCCTTCGTAAAATCCAGGAGTACGTGTTTCTGGAAAAGAAGGACATTTCCAATGAAGAAGTTCTTATTGAATGCGCAGAAAACAGCCGTCTGGATGTTGCTGAGTTCAAACGGGATCTTCATTCTGATGCAGCCCGCCGAGCTCTTCAATGCGACATGAAGCTTGCTGGTGAGATGGAAGTGGATTCTACTCCGACCATCGTCATTTTCAATGAATCAGAAGAAGACGCCGGATTAAAAGTGACCGGCCTGTATTCGTACGATGTTTATGTGAAAGTGTTGAAAGAAATGCTGCAGAAGGATCCTAAGCCGGGGGTCAAACCCGATTTAGAGGATTTCTTACAGCACTATCGCTTTGTAGCCAATAAGGAAATTGCCGTCGTTTATGACTGGACGGAACAAGAAGCTAAACACGAAATGAAGAAGCTCGTCCTAAAACAGAAAGTACGCGAAGTCCCTGTGAAGCACGGGGCTTTCTGGAAATATATCGGTTCATAAAAAAGCTCCCTCTCCGGGAGCTTTTTTATGGCCGGATCATGACGAATCCCCCTTGATCATACATTTTTATAAAGGAGGACTGGTCATGAAAATATGGTTGACGCTGGCTGCACTGGCTGTTCTGTTCATGCTTTTACTTTTTCACTTGTTTGCTCTGATGCATCTCTATCCTCTCTACATCACTTCCCCTCTCTTGTTTACAGCCATTTTCCTCATTGTATCGGCGGCCTCCTACAAAAAAACATTCAAAGGCTTTCATTAACCCTTTTCTGTCCTTCTCACCCATACGGCCGGCTGTGGATAGGAGTGTTTTCCTTTCCGCAGGGCAGGAACGCTTGGGAACAAAAAAGCTTGTAGAAAAAAACAACGCTTCTCTACAAGCTTTTTTATTATTTTTTGAGGAGCTGCTCCATTTCATTGAGTTTTTCCTCAAAGACATCCAGGGCGGACGAAATCGGATCTTTTGATGTCATATCAACACCGGCCTGCTTCAGCACTTCAATCGGATAATCACTGCTTCCGGCCTTCAGGAAATTCTTATAACGTTCGACAGCAGGGCTGCCTTCTTCAAGAATCTGTCCAGCCAGAGCTTGCGCGGCTGCATAGCCCGTCGCATATTGATAAACGTAATAGCCCATATAGAAGTGAGGGATTCTCGCCCACTCCAGGCCGATCTTTTCGTCGATAACGATGTTTTCCCCGAAGTATTTTTTGTTAAGATCATAGTAGATGTCGGTCAGTTTCTCAGCGGTCAGCGCTTCCCCGTTCTGAGCCTGCATATGAATCGTGTGCTCAAATTCCGCAAACATCGTCTGACGGAAAACTGTGCCTCGGAAACCTTCCAGGAAATTGTTCAGCAGATACAGCTTTTCTTTATCACTGTTCGTATTTTTGGTCATGTACTCATTCAGAAGAGCCTCATTACACGTGGACGCAACTTCAGCCACGAAAATGGAATAATTTCCATACCGATACGGCTGATTCTCGTGCGTATAGTAGCTGTGCAGGGAATGTCCGAGCTCATGGGCAAGTGTAAACAAATTGTTTACATTATCCTGCCAGTTCATTAAAATATACGGATTTGTTCCGTAATGGCCGGAAGAGTAAGCCCCACTGCGCTTGCCTTTGTTTTCGACGACATCGATCCAGCGGTTTTCAAACCCTTCCTTCACAGTGTTCACGTATTCCTCTCCAAGAGGCTCCAGACCTTTCAGCACAAGATCTTTGGCTTCCTCATATGGAATATCCATCTCCGCTTCTTTGACCAGCGGCGTGTAGAGATCGTACATATGGACTTCATCAAGATTCAATACTTCTTTTCTCAGTTCGACATAACGGTGAAGCAGTGGAAGACGTTCCGTGACTGCTTCAATCAAGTTATCGTACACGGATTCCGGAATATTATTGTTATCCAGCTTCGCCTGTCTTGCACGGTCGTATTTCCTGACCTGGGCATTGAAATTGTTCTTTTTCACATGCCCGCTGAGCGTGGAGGCGAATGTATTTTTAAATGCACCGAACGTATCATACATCGCATCAAAGGCCGATTTCCGCACATCCCTGTCATCCGATTTCAGGAAGTTGATATAACGGCCGTGGGTGAGATCCACCTCTTCCCCTTGTTCATTCTTTATGGATGGGAAGGTAAGATCCGCATTATTCAGCGCCCCGAAGGTTTGGGATGGGCTTGCTCCAATTTCAGAAAAACCGGCAAGAAGTTTTTCTTCCTTCTCACTTAAAACGTGGGCACGCTGACGGGTAATCTCATCCAAAGTATGCTCATACAGCTTGAGAGGCTCGTGCTCATTCAGAAAGGACTGCACCTTTCCTTCGGGCAGGGCTAGAATCTCCGGCACGATAAAACTCATTGCGGAAGCGATTTTCGTGTAGAGGTTTTCCGCTTTTGCATTCATTTCCTGATAATAGGCGTTCGTGGTATCCTGATCGTTGCGCATATGGGCATACGTGAATAACAGCCCGATTTTATTGGATATTTTATCCTGGAAAGATAAAAGCTCATATAATTGTTCAGCAGATTCACCAATACGGCCCTGATATTTCTCCATTTCAGGAAGCATGGCTTTCGTTTCTTCAAGGTCTTTATACCAGTCTTCATCTGCAGCATACATGGCTTCAAGGTTCCATGTTTTTTCTACAGGGACTTCTTCTCGTTTTGGCAGTTGCTTAGTAGATGACATCTGCATCCTCCTTTATTTCATTCCTCATCCTTATTCACTTCTCGATAAAAGAAAAAATACCTCCCCGCTGCTACATGATCTTTAAATTTTTCAACCTGGCCAGCGTGGTCCGGTCATCCAGAAAGGCTTCCTCCATAGTGGCCGGGAAAGCAACCTCCCTGGTTTTCACCCACTTATTGTTCCCTGTTTTTTTCAGGATATTTAAGAGGCTGAGCAGCTCTGCATACTCCGCTGCAGGATCAGGCCTGTATTGATTAATCGTAACCGGAACTTCCATTTTCGGAAAATCCACCACCGAACCGACGGGCACTGGAGTAAAATGGTCTAATAAAAGCCTTGTCTGCCATATGTAAGGCTTTACACTCAGCTGCATCTGACTGGCTACGGGAAGGTAACAAACGCTTGGAATGAGGGAAAAGTGATACCCCTTCAAGTATAAATACTGCCGGAACTGCTTCTCCTTACTTCCCGGCTCCCGGCGGTATGTCGACCGGTTGTTGTGCCAGGATTTTTTCCAGTGATGGAATATCGAAGGAAGTACGGCTTTCCGGCCGGGGGAGAACATTTGAGGAAACGTGCTTTGCGGTAAGGAAAAGGAGTGAAACGAACCGGTCACAGAGGCTGGGGACAACCAGCGGAGACCAGACGCTGTCGTCATCGTCTTTTCGCGTGGGTGAAAGAAGAAGAGTTGATAACAAGCAGACCATTGATATAAGAAGGATTGCAGAAAGGTATTAAATTGGAGCATGTGAGGGCCTTTCTTTTTCCAGTGTTTCGGTCCAAGGATCCATAAAGGGAAAACCCCATGGTCCACGTACCTCTTTGTACGCTTCCATATGTCTGTAACCGGTATCGTAGAGCACTGATACTCTACGGCGACCTGCCGATTTGAACCGGAAATGTAGACATCTGGCTGTTGTTGAATACCGGGAAGGTAACGTTCCAGTTCTACCTGATACCCCTGGGCTCTCAGCCATTGGTATATCAGCCACTTTCCATCTTCATGCTCCTCTGATTCCCCGCCTTTGATCGAGGAACAGCGGCTGTCTGGGAGATGAGCAAAGTGTGGTATCACTTTGGGTCCCGATCGGATCCGGACAGGCTCCCGGCAGGTTGGGCAATAATAAGCGCGCTCTTTCAATCGGGAAATATCGGAGAAGGATTTTTGATAAATGGACTGAAGCTGCTCTTGATCATTAAGAGCATACAGCATAAAGCATCACCTCTCCCCAATATTCGACATCGTGTCATTTTCTCCTGCCTGCAAAAAAAATAAGCACACGATGGTGTGTGCTTGTTTATATTAATCAAGTGGAAAGTATTGTCTGATCTGCTGCAGGGCCTGCTCTTCAAAAATGACTTTCCCATACTCCTCAAGACGATGGACGGTCAAGGATGACTCGTGAGCATATTCCATCAGCTGGCTCAGCGTATTTTCCTGTTCGTCATCATTCATACGTTCATCATCGAACTGAATATACAAGTAGTAACGGTCTTCGAAGTGGAATAAGCGCTGTTCCATTGATTCAGGAATAGATAGATAATGGCTGAGCTGGATAATATCTTCGAACTCATTGAATTTCAAGGTGAAAGTCAAGGAACCTTCCGACTCTTCTTCTCCATCTTCCTCAGACTGCTTATAATCTCCGGATGACTGGTATTTATCATCCAGCAGGGATTCAAGTTTTTCATCCAGCGGAACATCGACACCCTTACCTTCATCATTCGGCAGTTCAAGCTTTTGACCATCCTGGGATACTTGAGCTTTTGTAACGATCACTTCCAGACCTTTGTCCATAGCCTGGACTTGGATCCAAAGCGGTCCGTCCGACTGGAAATTTTCCTTATCGTTCACTTCATCCATCATTTCCCAGAAAAGCTGTTCACTTCTTTCACGGTTATACCAAATTTCTTCTCGATCAAAACCTCTTTGTTCTACATCCTGATATGTTACGTAAAATTTTACGGTATTCTCATTAATGCGTTCGATTTCCATACGTTTCTCTCCCTTCTAAACATGTTTTAAGGGGGAAGGGAATGCTCACCCTTTGTGCTTCTTCCTAGACCCTTACCCTTCAGGCCTGAACTTCAACCGTGATAATGTGCCATGTAAGGGTTGATGTGATTCTATTGTATGACAGCTGAAGCAAAATGAAAAACAAATTGCTCGAATTCAGCATAGAGCTGTCCGCGTTCTGAATAGATTAGAACAGAGCCTGTAGTGAAGCGGGTTGATTTTTCATTTTAGCTTATTACCATTAGTTTGTCACTACGTAGCAGGAGGATTTTTTTCATGAACTGGGACCTACTTGAACCACTCTTCATCATTATCAGCATCGACATTATTCTCGGCGGTGATAATGCGGTTGTCATCGCTCTGGCCAGCCGGAACCTGCCTCCGGAACAAAGGAATAAAGCAATCTTATTCGGAACAGGGCTTGCTATTGCGGCAAGAGTCCTGTTAACGGTGGTTGCTCTTTATCTTCTCCAAATTCCCTTTCTTCAATTAATCGGAGGGCTGCTTCTTTTTTACATTGCCTTCAAACTGCTGACGGATACCGAGGAAACCGACCACATCAAGGCGGGTGACAGTCTTGCCGCGGCGGTAAAAACGATTGTGTTTGCTGATATCGTCATGGGCTTCGATAATGTCCTGGCCATTGCAGGCGCTTCCCACAATAATATTCTGCTGGTTATCATCGGGCTGCTCGTTTCCGTTCCTATCATTGTATGGGGAAGCCGGATCATTCTTCATATGATGGACAAGTTTCCCCTGCTCATTTATTTCGGGGCCGGAATTTTAGCTTATACAGCTGCAGAAATGGTAAAAGAGGATCGATACATGATGCAGTATATGGAAGATTTCCCATACATCCATCAATGGTTTGCTGTAATTATGGTCATTATCATTATTACTTTAGGGTATTGGATAAATAAACGAAAAGGAACGGCGATTTGACAATATTCAAGCCTAAAATAAAAACTGCGGCAGCCTGGGCTGTCGCAGTTTTTATTTTGTATTAATTAACGAGACGTTGAGCTTCTTTCAACTGGAATGTACGCACACTGCGCGGAAGGAAACGACGGATTTCGTCCTCGTTATAACCAACCTGGAGGCGTTTATCATCAATGATGATCGGGCGGCGCAGCAATCCCGGGTTTTCCTGGATCAGATCAAACAGATCCTGCATTGGAAGCTGATCGAAATCAACTTTCAACTTCTGGAAAACTTTAGAGCGCGTAGAGATGATTTCTTCCGTTCCATCCTCAGTCATACGAAGGATTTCCTTGATTTCATCAAGTGTAAGCGGCTCAGAAAAGATATTTCGTTCCGTATAAGGGATGTTATGCTCTTCCAACCAAGCCTTCGCCTTTCGACATGATGTACAACTTGGTGAGGTATAAAGTGTAACCATACAGAAACTTCACTCCTCAAATATTTTATGGTAGAGATTCAATTGCTTCTTTTTTTATAATCAGTACAATCTGTACTATGGTTCTACTATAACACAGTTGTCAAGTTTTTTCTATATCTATACGAACATATGTTATGAAAAGCAATCAATTTCTGGTTCTTATACCCTTATACCACTTACATATAGAAGTTAAACACCATTTCTGCATTTTTTCTTTCCAACTCATTTATCAACTACTGCACAGTCATTGAAAATACCCGCCGGAACAGCAGCGGGTATTTTTCTTATGTCTGACGGGTTTTCCCGAGTTCGTCCAGAATATCCTCGGTGTCCCTTTTCTCGTCGTGGGTCAGCACTTCCTCTACCGGCTGATACGACTTTCCATAAAACTGTTCATCCTTATACGTATGGATTTCTGTGTACATTTTCTTCATCTGCTCGAAAATCTGCTCTTCCGATGCATCATCCGGTGACCAGTATAAAATTTCCATACTGTTCATTTCATTCGTTACGACAGAGCGGCGGGTATATCCAATGGATTGGGCATGTGTGAAACCTTCCCTTTGATAAAAGCGGAGACGCGCCTCCGTATCAGAGTCTTCATAATCCACAGGTTCTACTTCAAGGATGATGGGTTTGCCCTTGGCCTTCATTTTTTCAATGAGCTTATGACCGAGTCCCTGTCCCCGCGCTGCGGTGGAAACGTATACATAATCGATGAAAAGAAAGCTGTCGAATTCAGCATACATCAGAACGTGGTATTCCCCCTCATCTTTGTAGTAGACATCGCTTTTTTCCTTTAATAAAGCTTCCATGTGTTCTTTTGACTTCATTTCCTCAACTGGGAAATATTCGTTCAGCTTTTCATACCAATTCATTGATCTGCTCCCTTATGATTAGTCCCTTTCATTATAGCGAAAATTCCTATCCTTGTTAAATGCACCGCTGTACAACCCTTGCCAGCACTTAGGCTTTACTTTCATTACTTACGTTATTCCCGGCGTTCACGGCCATTAACCTCAAAAATACAGGCCGCCTTCTCATGTTTGAATAAAAAAGCCTATGTTAACCAGTTAGAGTTGCCCATTTGTCGTGTGAAAGGTCACTTTCCGCTTATCGGTGGATGAATGCCGCGGGCACGCCCTCAGCTAACTTGGTCAGGAAGATCGCCTGCCCAAGTGGATCTTCGGCCTGTGCTGTTCCCGCAGGCATCACCACCGAACGCTCCACGTGTCGACGTTAGAATATAGAGGTGAGAGACTGCGCCCTATGCAGGTTTGCAGATTCCAAAGAACAGCATGAGCTGCGCTATGGCCGCCTGCGTGGAAAAGAAGGGAAAGAACAAGCGCTGATGACGGGTGTCTGCCGGAATATGAAAAAGATTGTTCTCCATCCAGCAAGGGTGAGCGGGGTGAAGGAGAGTTTTTGTCGATGTTAAAGAACCCCCAAGGAGCGGTGCCCCTTCCACTCCTGCGGATGAACGAGTGGGCCGAGATCGCCGAGCGTGGGTGTTGCGAGGAAGCTCGGGCGCTCGTCCGCGGAAAGGGAAGGGGCTTTCGCTCCTGGCGGTAAGAAAGAAAAAAGCTTGTAAAGAAACAGAGATTTCTCTACAAGCTTAAGACCGGGGAGACCCCGGTCTTTTTTATTCATTCATCGGTGTGTAGTCGACACCTTTCGTATAGTTATTCCCGGCATTCCATAGAAGGAACTCATCAATACCGTTTTCATTCAAGGCTTTGATCTGTGCTTCTACTTCAGCTTTCCCATACTGTTTCGTCGGTCCGGAATACAACCAAGGGGCTTCAAAGTCCTGAAGCCATGGACGGGAGGTCGGAGCTGGATCCAGCTTACCGAGAACTTCATTTTCCACTTTGGCGTATTCATTGATCAACTTATACGGTTCAGCATCCGGTTTGGATATACCGAAATACGGACCCCAGTGACTTGGGTAGATCATTGATGAAATAACATCGACGTTGGAAGATATTTTCGAGAAGTTCTGTCCGATGTTCGGAGCTTCTTCGATGGTCGCTGAATATCCGAAGATATCAACAGACACATCAACCCCGTAATATTCCAGCTCTCCACGGGCGTATTCTACAAAGTCGGTGACAGCCTGAACACGCTTCTGCACGTTATTCAGGTCCATATCTGCATATTTCCCCTGCCCGTAATCCAGCTGGTCATCCCGGCTTCCGAAGCCTTCAGGGAAACGGACGTAATCATATTGAATTTCTTCAAAGCCCATCTCTGCTGCTTTTTTAGCAAGCTCTACGTTATATTCCCATACCTCTTCCATGAATGGGTTCACAAACGCTTCTCCCTTGCCGTTTTTCCATACTTGTCCATTTTGTGTAAAGGACAGATCGGGACGTTTCTCCGCCAGCATACTGTCTTTAAACACAACGACACGGGCAATCGGATAAATGCCTTTTTCCTCAAGTTCCTTCAGCATCTGCTCAGGATCATCAATAAAAGATTCAGCCACATCAGCGTAAGGTGATCCTTCTTCAGGCTGGAATGTGATGTTTCCGTTATCCTCTTTGATATCGATGACCATTGCATTCAGCTCGGTGTCTTCTACCAGTTGCGTCAACTCTGCCATCTTAGCTCCGCCGGCGGAAGGACCCGTAACGTAGATGCCGCGAACCGCATCCGGATATTCAAAGCTTAATCCAGAGTTGTATGTAAACCTTGCGGCCGGACTTGGAACAGCCAGCTCCTTTAAGCCCATCTGCTTTTTCGTAAGCGTACCGGCATCTTTACCATCTGCTGCTTCTGCATTATGTACTGGAATCATCATGCCCACAAGCAGTATACCTGTGAAAATCATGGTCCAGAGACTTCTTTTCCCCATTTCATCCTACTCCTATCCTATTATGTCTCTTATTCATTATAAAAGAGGAAGCTTCGTTATAACAATGATGATCTGAACTTTCCTGAAATATTTGGAAGATTGCTTCCTTTTTCCTATAAAAGGGAACATTCATGAAAAAGACTCTGCCTATGGAGACAGAGTCTTCTTTTTCTTCCTTATCTACCTGTACCATGCTCTCTTTGATACTGCTCAAATTCCTTCGTTGTACAAAGGACAAAATGTCCAGGGCGTACTTCACGGAATTCCGGTTCCTCACTTGTATCATGCTGACTCGGATCATATGTGAAACGTTCACGGGAACGTTCATAATCCGGGTCAGGCAGCGGGATGGCGGAAAGAAGAGACTGTGTATACGGATGGATCGGGTGCTTATACAGTTCTTCTGCATCTGCAAGTTCCACCATTTTACCAAAGTACATTACACCGATACGATCACTGATGTATTTGACCATGGACAAGTCGTGGGCGATGAATAAATACGTCAGGCCGTTTTCATTCTGCAGTTTCTTCAACAGGTTGACCACCTGGGCCTGAATGGAAACATCCAGGGCGGAAATCGGCTCGTCTGCGATAATAAAGGAAGGATCCACAGCCAGCGCGCGGGCAATGCCGATACGCTGGCGCTGTCCACCACTGAATTCGTGGGGATAGCGGTTGGCGTGTTCCTTGTTCAAGCCGACGGTTTCAAGCAGCTCATGAACCCTTTCTTTTCTTGCTTTCGAATCTTTTGAAAGACCGTGAATGTCCATGCCTTCTGCAATAATATCCTCGACCTTCATCCGTGGGTTCAAGGATGCATAAGGGTCCTGGAAAATCATCTGCATTTCCCTGTTGAACTTTTTCAACTGGTCACGGGATTTTTTCCCGTGCACATTTTCGCCGTTGTAG
Source organism: Halobacillus sp. ABD4_316 (assembly GCF_056161385.1). Lineage (NCBI taxonomy): Bacteria > Bacillati > Bacillota > Bacilli > Caryophanales > Bacillaceae > Halobacillus > Halobacillus sp. ABD4_316. Next base: position 172,474 of record NZ_JBSWZA010000004.1, on the reverse strand, counting down.
AGAACTTCACCATCGGTAGCATCGTACAAACGAATGATGGTCCGGCCGGTTGTGGATTTCCCACAGCCCGACTCTCCTACAAGGCCGAAGGTTTCACCCTTGTAAATATCGAAATTCAAGCCGTCCACAGCTTTTACAACGCTGTGTCGTCCGGTTTTAAAGTGCTGCTTCAAATTTTTAATTTCTACTAATTTTTCCTTGCTCATCGTTGTTCACCTTCCGAACCGCCGGATGTTTTCGCCATGCCTTCCATGCGTTTCTTCACTGCAGCTGGAGGATCGATATCCGGAGCATTTTCATGAAGCAGCCACGTGGCAGCGTAGTGCGTATCGCTTACCTTGAACATTGGCGGCTCCTCTTCCAAATCAATTTTCATCGCATACTCATTCCGGGCTGCGAAGGCGTCCCCTTTCGGAGGATTCAGCAAGTCCGGTGGAGAACCTGGAATGGCATAAAGCTCTTCATCTTCACTGTCAAGAGACGGCATGGAACCCAGAAGCCCCCATGTATAAGGGTGTTTCGGATTGTAGAAGATATCATCCACCGTTCCAACTTCTACAATCTTACCAGCGTACATCACCGCCACACGGTCCGCTACGTTGGCAACAACACCGAGGTCGTGGGTAATGAAAATAGTAGCTGAATCCGTCTTCTTCTGAATATCCTTCATCAATTCAAGAATCTGCGCCTGAATCGTTACATCAAGAGCTGTGGTCGGCTCATCGGCGATCAATAATTTAGGGTTGCACGCAAGAGCAATCGCTACAACCACACGCTGCCTCATTCCACCTGAGAACTGGTGAGGATACTGCTTCATGCGGTTTTCTGCATCTGCAATTCCAACAAGTTCAAGAAGCTCAACGACACGTTTACGTGCCTGCGGCTTGCTCATTTTCTGGTGTTTGATCAATCCTTCCATGATCTGGTTTCCAACCTTCATGGTAGGGTTCAAGGAAGTCATCGGATCCTGGAAGATCATCGAGATTTCCTTCCCGCGGATTTTCTGCATCTGCTTATCCGACATTTTAGCAAGGTCGCGTCCTTCAAAAATGATTTCCCCCTGCTTAATGCGCCCTGGAGGCATTGGAATCAGCTGCATCAGCGCTTTGGTCGTAACGGATTTTCCGGAACCCGATTCTCCCACAATCGCCAGGGTTTCCCCTTTATTCAAATCGAAATTAACCCCACGTACAGCTTTTACTTCACCGCCGTAGGTGTCAAAGGATACATGTAAATCTTTTACTTCTAGTAATTTTTCCATTGGTTACACCTACCTCCTATTCACGCATCTTCGGATCAAACGCATCACGCAGACCGTCCGCTAAGACGTTAAAGGCAATCATAATTAAGGAAATGACAACTGCCGGGAACAACAAGATGTGCGGATAAATCTGCAGCGACTGGAAACCAGCATTGATCAACGTACCCAATGAAGCCATCGGCGTCGGCAGTCCTAAACCGATAAAGCTTAAGAAGGCTTCAAAGAAAATCGCTGACGGGATCGAGAACATCGTGTTAATGATGATCAACCCAAGTACGTTCGGAATCAAGTGCCTTTGAAGAATCCGGCTGTCTTTCGCACCGAGTGTGCGTGAAGCAAGCACGAATTCCTGGTTTTTCAATTTCAATATTTGTCCACGGACAATCCGGGCCATCGATATCCATCCGGCTATCGCAAGGGCAATCGTAATCGATAAGATCCCGGGCTCTAAAATCAAAATCATCAAAATAACAAGAACAAGGTTTGGAATACCTACGAGAATTTCAATAATCCGCTGCATGACGTTATCCACACGGCCGCCGTAATAAGCTGAAATTCCACCGTAGGCAACACCAATCAGCATATCAATCGCTGCAGCAAGGAAAGCAATGTATAAGGATACACGCGTTCCCATCCATGTACGTGTCCACTGGTCACGACCGAGACCGTCTGTCCCAAACCAGTAGTTTTCCTGAATGTCTTTCGCTGCATAAACATCATACGTCGCTCTTACCTGGGCAGGATCACCGTCGCTGCCGTCGTTAACAACTTCTGTTTCAATGAAATCTTCCTGATTGTTAAAGCGCATCAAAGCTTTGGATTCTGCCTGCTCAAGTGTACCGGCTGATTGGACGTCGGACAGCGTACCATCCATACCAAGCCACCCAAACCCCTCTACCTTCGGAGGCATTTTAGAACGGGAAAGGTCCTGTTCGTATACGCCGTAATCATTCAAGTACGGTCCGAAAATTGCCAGCAGGGCTAAAATAACAAGTACAGCAAGCCCAATCATCGCACCTACGTTTTTACGAAGGCGGATAAAGGAATCCTGCCAGAACGACAGGCTCGGCCGGGTAATCTTTTCACTTTCAGTATCTGTGGTATCCACAGGAACAAATAAATCTTTATTTGGTTTATGGTTTTCCATAAATGACTACTCTCCTTCTGCCAGTCGGATTCTAGGATCAATGACTCCATAAAGCAGGTCGATGACCAGGATGATAATGATGAACATGAAAGATAGCAGCAATGTTGTCCCCATAATGATTGGGTAATCATTCACATTAATCGCTTTTACAAACTGTTCACCGATTCCAGGTACGGCGAAGATGTTCTCAATAACCAAAGAACCTGTCATCAAACTGATCGCCAATGGGCCTAAAACCGTAATCAATGGGATCAAGGCGTTACGAAGACCGTGCTTGAATACGACACCGAATTTATTGACCCCTTTGGCACGGGCAGTCACGATATAATCGGAACCCATTACCTCAAGCATTTCTGTTCTCATAAAGCGGGCAGCAATTGCAATTGGGAAGATGGCCAACGAAGCGGTTGGTAGAACAGTATACTCCCAGCCTTCCCACAAGGCAACTGGAAACCAGCCGAACTTAACGCCAATATAAAACTGCAAGAGTCCAGCGAATACAAAGGACGGAATGGACTGACCCAGCACAGCTAAAAAGGTGGACGTGTAATCCATGAATCCGTTATGGTAGATTGCAGAAACCAAGCCTAAAAGCATTCCCAGAATGACCCCAATCACCATCGCCTGCACGCCAAGCTGCATGGACGGGCCGATTCTTTCCATAATGATTGTTGAAACTTCACGGTTATCGAACTGGAAGGAAATACCCAGGTCTCCCTGTACAAGATTAACCATATAATTGAAATATTGAATCGGCACTGGATCATCCAGGCCATACTTTTCCAAAACTACCTGTTGTTGTTCTTCTGATAATTTATCTGCAGCACTTAGGGGAGTACCTGGTAAAAACTTCATCAGGAAGAACGTTAAGGTAGCAATTAAGATCATCGTTATAACCAAGTAAATAAGCCGTTGAATAATATAACGAGTCATATTGAACACCTCCATTAGATAAACCACAGTCTCTTCTTATTGCCTGAATTAACTGAAAGTTGTTTATAATCAGAATAATAGGTTGACAGGGAAAAAGAGAGCATACGCCAACTCGTTGGACATATACTCTCTTCCCTATTAAGCAAGCCTATATGTGGTTGGAATCCCTCAATTATTCACCTTCGATATAAGCATATTTGTACGTGTAATCAGGACCCATTGGCTGAGCCATGACACCTTTAACATACGGCTTCCAAAGTTGAGCCTGTGCACGCTGATAAAGTGGAGCCAGAACAGCATCCTCTTGAATCAACAGTTTTTCTGCTTCTAGGAAAGTTTCGAAGCGCTCAACTGGTTCTTGTGCAAGTTCGTTATTCGCTTTTTCAATCATGCCGTCGTACGCTTCACTGGAATAACCGGTATGGTTGTTACCACCATCGGTCACCCACATGTTCAGGAATGTGTTCGGGTCAATGTAGTCAGGACCCCATCCAGCATTCTGGAAGTCATACTCCATGTTCTTGTCGCGCTCGATACGCTCTTTAAATGGTACAGACGTTACTTTAACCGTCAGTCCCTCAAGCTGCTCAAGCTGATCTTTCAGGTATGCGTCCATTTCAAGGGCTGTTTCTGTGTCACCGCCAAGGTATTCAAGCTCTACAGAATCCATACCTTCTTCTTCTTTCGCTTCGTTCCAAAGCTTCTTCGCTTCCTCAACATTTGTTTCTACAAGCTCTCCGTTGATTTCACGGAAATCTTCTTCTGTTTCAGGGTGTTTCGCGAAGTTTCCAGGAACATCGCCGCCTGCTGGAACAGAACCGTTATTCAAAATAACATCAATCATGCTTTGGCGGTCGATAACCATCTGAACCGCTTGACGTGCTTTAACGTTGCTCAGCATATCGCTTTCCTGATTCATCTTCAGGTAGAAAAGAGTCGGCTCTTCCTTCACACTGAATTCATCAGAAGTACGGTATTGATCAACAAACTCAGAAGTCAAGTTAACGCGGTCAACTTCACCTGTATCATACAAGTTTACTCCTGTAGCTGTTTCTTTAACAACTTTTACATTGATTTCTTCAAGCTGTACATTTTCTGCATCCCAGTAGTCTTCATTCTTTTCAAGCGTCCAGCCTTCCCCGTGACTCCATTCCGTCATTACAAATGGTCCGTTGGAAAGAAGGTTTTCGGATTCAAGCGCGTACTGTTCACCTTTGTCCTCAACGAACTTCTCGTTCATTGGAAGGAACGTGCCGAACGTCGTCATAGACTCAAAGTATGGAATCGGCTTTTCAAGTGTAACTTCAAATGTGTAGTCATCTACCGCTTTAACGCCAAGCTCTTCCGGAGGAACTTCTCCGTCAGCTACAGCCGTTGCATTAGCAATTACTCCACCCATCATATATGGACCGTATTCAGATCCTGTATCAGGGTTTACAGCACGCTGCCACGCGTAAACGAAATCGTTGGCAGTTACCTGATCGCCGTTTGACCAAACAGCGTCTTCACGAAGAGTGAATGTCCAAGTCAAACCGTCTTCACTTACTTCGTGTTCTTTAGCAATACCAGGCTCGGGTTGACCATTCTCGCCCAGGCGGTAAAGACCGTCTGTCGTAGATCCAAGCCATTGGAATGCAACAGCGTCTGTTGCAAGCGAAGCATCCATTGTTGGAATATCCGCTGTATCCATCAAGCTAAGTACTTGTTCCCCTGAAGCTTCAGAAGAACCTTCTGTGTCTGATGAGTCCCCGCTGTCTGCAGAATCAGACGACTCGTCCGATCCGCCGGAACATGCTGCGAGGAACATGCTTAGTGCCAGTGCCAGGACCAGCAGCAGCCAATTTGTCTTTTTCATCTTTGAAAATGACCTCCCCTAAAAATTTTCAAGAAATTATTGTGGTATTTTGTCCACATATCGAATTATACAAGTTTTCTAACTATTTTGCATTACCTTTTTTTCATGAAAATTCCCAAATTCCCATCATTATTACGTTTCATTAACACAAAATAAAACTAAATACCTAGTTTATTTTACAAAGACTTTGGAATAAACTCTAGTAAATATTAGCCTTTCTGTATAAAAAAAGGGACGCATTGATAAGTATGTGTTGTTTAGCGCAGTTCTACGCTAAAGCCCATGTATGATTTATACATTATTTTATGTTTATTAAATATTCTGTTTCATTAACAACTTTACTCTGCCTTCATACGTGCTCTCCATGCTATAATGATGGGTGAGTTTGTCAGAAAGGTGGAGACCTTGTGAGCATCATGAGAAATAAATGGAGGATGACCGGTATTAATCTGGCGGCCGCTACTTTATTATTTATCATCCTCGCCCCTGTTTACAATCTATATCATTACATTAACCAGCTCTTCTACCTGTCCTTCTTCTATTTAGGGATCGGATTGATTGCGTGGGTGACCCGCGGTGGGTTTTTCGATGGAATCACCTATGGGTTCCGGCGCTTTACCAATAGAATGAGTAAAAACGGGGATTATATGGACGACTGGCAGGATAAGCCCCTTCCTTCTAAGAGTATCAGCGGCTCCTGGCCGCGCTTCTTCTTATTCCATGGGTTTATCTTGATGGTGGGTTTACTTATTTTACTTCTCATTTACTATCTTCTATAGCTACTTGCGGAAATGCCGGTGTTACGCTATAATACAAAATTACTTCAAACATAAGATGAAAAGCTGGGAAGAAGATTAAGTACGGTTCATCTCCCCTCTCCAGAGAGGCTGTGGCTGCTGTGAACAGCTGAGGGCATGAACGGGAACTGGGACTTCGGAGCTTCTGATAGACGTAGCATCGGCGTTAACGATTCGAGAGACTTTCGTTTGTGTAAACGAAAGTAATAAGGGTGGCACCACGGTCATTCGTCCCTTCCACAAGGAAGGGATGGATGGCTTTTTTATATTCCTGCTTTTCTTACTTATAAACTAAACCAGAGGTGAAAAAGATGACAAAAACGATTTTTTCCGGTATTCAGCCGAGTGGAACATTGACGCTCGGTAACTATATCGGGGCTATGAAACACTTTACAGAGCTTCAGGATGAGAACAACTGCTATTTCTGTATAGTAGATGAGCATGCCATTACCGTTCCGCAGGACCGTTTAGAACTTAGAAAGAACATCCGTTCACTCGCTGCTTTGTATCTGGCTTCCGGCATTGACCCGGACAAGGCGACCTTGTTCATCCAGTCTGAAGTTCCTGAACACACTCAGCTTGGATGGATGCTCCAAAGTATCAGTTACATCGGGGAACTGGAAAGAATGACACAGTTCAAGGATAAGTCTGCCTCCGGAGGTAAGGACGGCGTTTCCTCCGGCCTCCTGACGTATCCTCCTTTGATGGCTGCTGACATCCTTCTTTATAAAACGGATATCGTACCCGTCGGCGATGACCAGAAACAGCACTTGGAGCTGACACGAAACCTGGCCCAACGCTTCAACAACAAATTCAATGACATTTTTACGATTCCGGAAGTGCGCATTCCTAAAGCAGGAGCCCGGATTATGTCCCTGCAGGACCCGACGAAAAAAATGAGTAAATCCGACGAGAACCAGAAGGGCTTCATTTCAATGCTGGATGACGAGAAAAAAATCCTGAAGAAAGTGAAAAGCGCAGTGACCGATTCGGACGGAATTGTGAAATACGATAAGGAAAACAAACCAGGGGTCTCCAACCTGCTTACCATTGAATCGGCCTGCAGCGGTGTTTCCATCAGCGATTTGGAAAAGAAATATGAAGGAAAAGGGTACGGCGACTTCAAGCAGGGGGTAGCGGAAGCGGTCATTGCTGTTCTCAAACCGATCCAGGACCGTTATGAAAGCCTGATTGACTCTGAAGAACTGGATGATATTCTTGATCAAGGTGCTGACAAAGCGTCTTATGAAGCCGGGAAGATGATCCGGAAAGCGAAAAAAGCTATGGGCCTTGGAAGAGTGAAAAAGAAATAAAATCAAAAACAGCCGGAATTGAGTGTTCTCAATTCCGGCTGTTCATATGTTGGGAAACGCGTTCATTCTCTCCATGCCAGATGGTTTCAAAAAATGGTTGTCCTTTAACCATCTTCTTACATAATTCTTCATGAACCATTGACCAACCGCTGCATGTCCCTTTATACAAACGGTCCCAGGCTTCCTGTACGCTGAACTGCTTGATGGACGCATACTGCCCCGGATCCCATTCCGTGAGCCAGTAACGTACTTCCTCAGGATGGTCCGAATTCTTCAGCTGATCAAGCGCCATCATAAGCAGCTGCTTCAACTGCCGTTCCCTGCGGGTTAAGCCGGCCATTTTACGGGGGTCCAGGGATAAAATATGATGCTCTTTCAAAATGTTTTTATCCATATAATAGGATTCCGGCATTTTCCCCTGAACCATTTCAAAAACAAGACGTTCCTGCCTTGGAATCAGACGGCTCTTCTTGACCGGGAGGGTATAGCCGATCGTGTCAAAAACGACGACATCCTTTCCATTTGTCACAACCGCAGCATACTCCACGGTCTGCCGCTCCTGGTTCTTTTTCATATACGTCTTCCGGTGGATATCCTGAAGCAGTGCCGGCGGCAGATCCTGAAGATCGTTTTCAATAAAATGAAACAGCTCATCATTCACAAACAAAAGTGGAATCTGATCGATCAATTCAATGCCGTCTTCTTTCCTCCACTCATGGAATCGGCACACATTGTACCCGTTCTCTTCACCTTCAAACCAGTTCACCCATAGATCATGCATGTATAACATTACGGACCCTCACTTTCAATCAGTGATCTCTTTTGGTTACATTATGACCATTACTGGCTTTTTTATTCTTTCAATCCATATTTTAGAAAATTAATCATCCATTAAAATCAGGGCCGTCGTGATGAGTAGAATCCCAAGAGGAAACAAGTAACATTCCAGGCGGGTTCGGATCAGCAGGAAAAATTCAATCCAGCTGAGACCTGCGGGAACAAAGTTCAAATAGGTGATGGTGATCGTCCCTCCAGCCACAGCAAAACCGAAACCGGTTAACAGCAATAACCAATACCACACAGGCAGCCTCCTCCCGGCTCGTCCTCCTACAGCTATCTTATGAAGAAAATCTTCTGGAAATGCGCGGAAATACTGAGAAATCCCAGTCTTTACAACTCTTCCATTAACAGGTACATTATTTATCAGGTACGTTTCTACTTTGAAAGGATGATGAGGTTTGAGTAATTCCCGTTCCTTGCGGAAAAGACGGAATAAACGCCGCAGACGCAAGGGGATAATCGCCCTGTTCGCTTTTATATTGCTGGCCTTCAGCAGTTATACCGCTTACGAATTTTTAGCCGGCAAGCACCGTTCTCTCAATAACCAGACCGCATCGGCCGAGAATGCCTTCTCAGAAACGACGGAAAGCCTCTATAAAGATGAATTTAAAGGTGTCGATAATGGGGATGACCAAATGATGGTTCTCCTTCTGGGTATTGACCAGAGAGGATCGGAAGTGTCCCGGACTGATACGATGATGCTCGCTCAGTATGATAAAAAGACGCAGAGTACGAAGATCGTTTCATTGATGAGAGATATGTATGTGGACATTCCAGGTCACGGCAAAAACAAATTGAATGCCGCTTTTGCCATCGGCGGACCTGAGCTCCTCCGCGAAACAATCGCTGAAAACTTCGGTATTGAAGCCGAGTACTATTCGATCATAGATTTTAACGGTTTTACCGAAATTGTGGACACCCTCTCCCCTGACGGAGTAGAAATTGACGTAGAGAAAGATATGCAGTATACGTCCGGGGACGGCTCAACCAACATTGACCTCGAGCAGGGAAGCCGGATTTTATCCGGAGATGAACTGCTTGGCTATGTCCGCTTCCGTAGTGATGCTTCGGGAGACTTTGGCAGAGTGGAGCGGCAGCAGAAGGTGATTCAAATTTTGAAGGACGAACTACTGTCTGTGCAGGGCGTTTTGAAAGCTCCCCGCCTCGTCGGATCCATCCAGCCTTACATCGACACCAATCTAAGTGGAACAAGCATCCTGAATGCCGGGAAGGATATCCTTTTCCAATCTTCCGGGAGCATTGACATGATGAGTGTTCCAACAAATGATAACGTGTGGAATGAACGCAAGGACTATCCGGTCGGCCTCGTGTTGAATCATGATTTTGTAGAGACCGCTCAGACGTTGGAAGAATTTTTCGAAGAAGACAAAGAGTCCGGTGTGTCATAACGACACACCGGACTCTTTTTTATTAATCCTGATATTTTTGGAAGATCAGACTGACGTTATGTCCGCCGAAACCGAGGGAATTACTCATCACCGTGTTCACGTCCTGGTGACGGGCTTCGTTCGGTACATAATCCAGATCACATTCCGGATCCGGTGTTTCATAATTAATCGTTGGAGGCAGAATGCCATCATTGATCGCTTTCAATGAAATAACCGCCTCAACGGCACCAGCGGCTCCCAGCAGGTGACCGGTCATCGATTTTGTAGAAGAAATCGCCAGTTTTCCGGCATAATCCTGGAATACGGTCTTCGCCGCATGGGTTTCAAATTTATCATTCAGTTCTGTAGATGTTCCATGAGCGTTCAAATAATCGATATTCTCGGGTTTCAGGCCGGCATCACCGATGGCTTGAAGCATAGCTCTTGATGCGCCTTCGCCTTCCGGGGCTGGAGACGTAATGTGATACGCATCTCCTGTCGAGCCGTAACCTGTGATTTCGCCGTAGATTTTCGCTCCGCGTTTTTTCGCAGATTCCAATGTCTCAAGAATGAGAATCCCGGCACCTTCACCCATAACAAAACCGTCACGGTTCTGGTCAAACGGGCGGCTTGCTGTTTGTGGATCTTCATTTAAGGACAGTGCACGGGCGGATGCGAACCCTGCGAAGGACATTTTGTTCATTGGTGCTTCCGTACCACCCGCAATCATAATGTCCGCGTCTCCACGCTGGATGACCTTGTAGGCATCTCCAATCGAGTTGGCACCTGAAGAACAGGCCGTTACCGTACAGGAGTTGATCCCTTTCGCACCGAGAGAAATCGACACCTGTCCCGCAGCCATATCCGGAATCATCATCGGGATGAAGAATGGACTGACACGACGGTATCCTTTCTGCTGGAAAGTCTCAAACTGGGACTCATACGTTCCCATGCCTCCGATACCGGATCCGATCCACACACCGGTACGCGGCGCAATTTCTTCTGTGATTTCAAGGCCGGCATCTTCGACGGCCATATGAGAAGCAGCCATGGCGTATTGAACAAATGGATCCATACGGCGCGCATCTTTACGATCCACCCACTTGGAAGGGTCGAAATCCTTCAATTCCGCAGCGACATGCACCGGGTAATCGTCTTTATTTACTTTTGTGATTTCTCCGATACCGGAAACGCCGTTTTTTATACTGTTCCACATATCTTCCACTGTATTACCGACAGGAGTTACGGCTCCCATTCCAGTAATGACGACACGTTGTTTATCCATGAAAATTCCTCCTTGGTTACTTACCCCATCGAAGAGCTACGGCGCCCCATGTGAGACCACCGCCGAATCCGACAAGAACTACGAGATCATTATCTTTAATTTTACCTGCCTTCACGTCCTCTGACAAAGCGATCGGAATTGAAGCAGAAGAGGTATTTCCATAACGTTTAACGGCTGTAGACATTTTCTCTTCTGGTATCCCAAGACGCTGGCGGGCCGCTTCCATAATACGAATGTTGGCCTGGTGAGGCACCAGGTAATCGACATCCTGTTCACTTAAGCCGATCTTTTTAACCACGTTCACGGATGATTCCGGCATTTGACGAACTGCGAACTTGAATACTTCCCGACCATTCATCTGAAGTTTTGCCTCGGGTTTCTGATATAGATGCTGGCCGCCTGATCCGTCAGAGCCAAGCTCAAAGGAAAGAATCCCCTTGTCCTCACTGACAGGACCGATCACAGCTGCACCCGCGCCGTCCCCGAAAAGAACACACGTATTACGATCGCTCCAGTCCGTAATTTTAGACAGTTTCTCAACACCGACAACGAGTACATTCTGATAAGCGTTTGATTCAATGAATTGTTTCGCTGTTATGACACCGTACATGAACCCTGCACAGGCCGCACTCAAATCCATAGCGGCCACTTTTCTCGCTCCAAGCTTTTCCTGAAGAACGGTGGCGACCGAAGGGAAAGGCGTGTCAGGAGTGACGGTGGCTACAAGGATCATATCAATGTCCTGAATGTCCAGACCAGCATCCTTCAAAGCTTCCTGAGAGGCGCGGACAGCAAGGTCAGAAGTGTCCATATCATCGGAAGCGATGCGGCGCTCTTCAATTCCTGTCCGCGTCCGGATCCATTCATCACTTGTATCTACTATTTTCTCCATATCTTTGTTGGTCAATACTTTTTCAGGCGTGTAGTGTCCTATTCCTAAGAATCCTGCCTTCATATGTTCATCCCCTTAAAGGTAATATCTAATATCAATTCTTATGACTTGGTACTAATTCTAATTCATACAGAACATTTCTGCAAGCACACCGCCATCTCCTCCCCTTTTCAAAAAATCATGATATTTCCAACCGTATTAAAAAGCCGCCCACATGGCCGGCGTTCCTGCTCATATTGTAGAAATAAGGAGGTGTATCATGAATGACCAAGCGTAAATCATCCCCGTTTGATGATTTCTGGGGATTCAACAATAAAGATAACAAGGAAGATAAGGAAAAGGAGTCTTCCCTCCACTTCCCTGACTTATTTCAGGAAGCTTCGAAAACATGGAAATCCATTTCTCCAATGATGAAGCCGTTTATGGATAAATTTAAGAAATGAACGAAAAAAGACTTTGAAGGCAGATGCCTCAAAGTCTTTTTTCACTGCGGGAGCGTGCCCGTTTCCTTATAGTTTTCCACTTCCGCTTCCAGATTCTCCTGGAATTCTTCCGGAACGACAGGACTGAATTCCCCCATCGTAATCGCTCCTTCACTGAAATCAAAGGTAAGTGCTTCTCCGGGAAGGTCTCCGTTGAAATAACGTTCCATAGCCAATTTGTATACTTCATCAACGTTTTGAACCGTGCTCGTCAAAACCGTTTGAGCAGCAATGGAGGACTGGTCTTCCAAGTAACCGACTGCAAGACGGCCATCATCCCTCGCCTGTTCGATAATGGGCACCGCAAACAAATCACCCGCCGGATAAAAAACGTCAGCTCCCTTGTCCCTCATTCTTTCATACTGCATAAGAGCAAGTTCAGTGTTTTCCCAGCTGTTCAAAAGAGCCACATCGACGTCAGCCTCCGGATTCTGATATTTCACACCCTCATAAAATCCTTCCACCTCGGGCTGCCATTCAAAAGCACCGATCAAACCAACTTGATCCGCCTTCGTCATTTCACCGGCGACCATGCCTCCGAAAAACCCCATCGCCCTTGCATCAAAGTTCAGGCTCGTTACGTTTTCTGCGGCAAACTGCCCGTTAAAGTATATGAAATCAATCTCAGGATACGCTTGATGCAGTTCACGAAAGTAACTGCCATAGATATTGCTGTGTCCGAAAATCACCTCGGCTCCCTGCTGAACAAGCGCTTCCACAGCTTCCGCCGATTGCTGGTAGCTGCGGATTTCTTCTTTATAATAGATATCCACCCCATACTCTTCCTGAATTGCCTGCAGCCCCCGGTACCCCTGCTGTCCCCAGGATTGATCGTCAATCGAAGTTTCCACGAGAAGGCCGACATCGACGTCTTTTTCATATCCAGGGAACCATTGGCAGCCAGCTAGAAAAACAATCAGAAGCAGAATCATGATGACTCGATTTTTCAACGGTATGCACTCCTAAACCCCTGCGGCTAGTCTATCCCTATATTCTACATCTTTTTCAAAGAGAACGCTATGCCGCGGGAGCAGGGGGTCAACAAAGGAGCTGCCAGCTGTGAAAGACGGCTTCGATCCGCTGTTCCATCAATTCCTCATCTTCGACATGGCCGGAAAGCTGAAAAGGCTGATTGCCTAAAAGGCTCTTGGATAAGTCGTTCAAGAAGTCTCCGATATACACCGCTTCTTTCTTCTTGATCCATGATTTCAACTGCTCCGTGTCCTGAATACCAAATCGCTGAAGATCCATCCATTCACCATACAGGGCGGGAAGTTTCACCCAGAGCGTTTCTCCGTTTTTCCGGACAAGGAGGTGATGATCGACATATTCCACAGAGGCTTCCTTCTCTGTCCCCTGCACGTGGTTTTCTTTATCTTCCCTTTGGAAAAAGTGCTGAAAATTACTATTCCGGCCGACATACATATATAAGAAATCACTCTGATTCGTTTCAATAGGATCGATCCCGATCACTTCCACGCCTTCCTGAAGAAGATAGGATGTGATATGAAATCCAATCCAGTGAAAGCACGGCTGGACGGTTACAAGCATAGAAAATCACTCCTTCTTTATCTTCCTACATCCTATTCCACCTGATGTCTTTTCATGAAGCGATTTCATATTTCTTTTTTTTCGACATTCTGCTACTATAGAAATAGATTGCGTAAATGAGGTGAGTAACGATGCGGATGATATGGACAATTCTATGGGCTTTTGTATTAAGTTTTATGTCAGCGTATGTGATCAGCAACATGGCCGGAGGCAGTTTCGCTTTCAGCCAGGTGATTGTGATGACCATTCTTTTCACATTAGCCGCTGTTGTACTTGGGGACGGTCTGATCAAGGACGAAGCTTGAGCCAAAACGCTGCTATCTTCGGATGGCAGCGTTTTTATGTGTCTGAACAGCTGAGGATATGAATAAATAGACCGATTGTACATAAAAATCAATCAACGATATAGTGGATAAAGCTATGGTTGATCTGGGTAGGAGGAGAAAAACATGGAAGAAATATGGCTGATTATTAAATACTTATTTCTCGGGATATTCCAGGGGTTTACCGAACCCATCCCGATTTCATCAAGCGGACACCTCGTTATCGTACAGGAGCTGCTCGGTTTAAACCTGAAGGGGCTCACCTTTGAGGTTCTCGTAAACTTCGGCTCTCTTGTCGCCGTCCTCATTATTTACAGAGAAGATCTGATCCGTTTGTTCAGAAACGGCATCGGCTACATCATGACAAAAGACAGCCGGCAGAAAGATGATTTTGATTTCGTCCTGTATTTGTTTATCGGAACCATTCCTGCAGGTGTTCTCGGCGTTTTACTTGGAGATGCGATTGAAACCTTATCCAGTGTTCAGACGGTTGGAATCACACTGATCATTACAGGAATCGCCTTATGGCTCATCCGTAACATGAAAGGCAGAAAAGGCGACGGGCAGATGACATGGAAGGATGCGCTCATCGTTGGTATGGGACAGGCGGTTGCCTTGATCCCCGGTATCAGCCGGTCAGGAGCGACCATTGTTGCGGCTATGTTCCTTGGCATGAAACAGGAAACCGCGCTGCGCTTTTCTTTTCTTCTGTTCATCCCTGTCAGCTTAGGGACGATGCTTCTTTCGATGGATGATGTCATTGCGGATGCCGGCGGTTCTACAGGTACGTGGATTGCCTATGTTGTCGCCTTTGCCGGTTCGGTAGTCGCTTCCTATTACTCCCTTCGCTGGTTCATGAACATTATGGAGCGGGGAAACTTAAAATACTTCGCTTTCTACTGCTTCATCGTCGGCGGACTTGTCGTTTTATTCTTATAAGTGTAAAAGAGGCGTTTCACACAGATGTGAAACGCCTCTTTATTTTGTAGAAATGGTCAACGTCTTCAGGAGCTCTCGTTCCCCTCCTCTCAAATGGAGGGGCGGTTTTCACCCTCCACTGACAGGAGGCAGAAAGGCAATCGTGTCGCCTTCTTCAATTTTATGTTCCCGGCCGGCGAACTCTTCATTGACCGCGACCATACTTGTTTGAAGCTGGTCACTTGGGCAGACTTCAAAGACCTTCTTTTTCACTTCCTCCACCGTCAAGCCGGCAAGATCCATATCAACGTTTTCCGTACCGGCGGCTTCTTTCAAGCCGGCAAAAAACAACAGCTGATTCATCGGCTTTCCTCCTTCGTCGGCACTCCAGGTTTGGTTTCCTTCTGATTCCCGATCCACTCTTCGCCATCTTCCCAGTGTTCTTTCTTCCAAATCGGAACAATTTCCTTGATCCGTTCGATGGCATACCGGCTTGCCGCATAGGAAGCGTCCCTGTGCGGGGTGGAAACAGCAATCACAACAGCGATATCCGTGATATCCAGGCGGCCTGTGCGGTGGGCCATCACCGTTGTTGTGCCCGGCCACTGCTGTTCTATCTCGTCAGCAATCTGCTGAAGCTTCTTTTCTGCCATGGATGGGTACGCCTCATAGTGTAAATGCAGTGTTCTTTTCCCTTTTGTAAACTCACGGACCGTACCTATGAACGTGTTGATTGCCCCTGCATCCCTTCGCGTCACCATGGCAATAATATCACCGGGAGACAAAGGTTCATCGGTCACCCATACTTTTTTACTGTTCACGTCTCTCCTCCCCTTTCGCTAGACGATAGACCTCCGACAGACGCTTTCTCCAGTCTTTCAGTGCTATCACTGGAAAAGGAACATCCACGGTCACCGCTTCATTCCATGTAATGACCAGCTGGATATTGTGCAGCTGATCGAGAAGTTTTAGATCTTCTTCCCTTTTTATGATGACAGCTTTCGGGTAGGCTTCGTTCTTATACCCTTCCACAGCAATTAAATCCGGATCAAACTGGCGGTATAAAAAAATAAGCTTGTCGAGCGTATAGACCTCTTGATGGGACAACTCAAGCTGAAAACGTCCGGGACTGTCGACTCCTGTCATAAAGGCACCCGCCTCATGAAGGCGGCAGCTGTCTGTTTCATGATGCATCACCTTCAATGGTTCTTCATGGGTGTGACGCTTGATGGCGGCAGTTTTTTCTCCACGCTCTGCTCCGAATGCAATCAAATCGGAGAGCAGGGATGTTTTTCCGCTGTTTTTATACCCGACGATTTGGAAAACCGGGGCTTCATTCATGTCGTTCCCTCCCTCTCGTATTCACGAGCAGGCACGGCAGGCTTTCCCTACCCCAACCCAAATGCTTCACTTATGTAAAAAACCCTGCCGCATTTCATACGGCAGGGGCCTCACCTTTCATCAATCCGGAATTCCAAGAGCGATTTTCGCATAACGGCTCATGCGGTCCTTCGTCCAAGGTGGATTCCAAACAATGTTTACGGTAATCTCATTCAATTCAGGCAGATCAGCAAGTGCGCGCTTAACGTCCTGCTCAATGTGTCCTGCGAGCGGGCAGCCCATGGCAGTCAAGGTCATTGTCACCTTTGTGTCTCCGTTGTCTTCTATATCAACACCATAGACAAGACCGAGGTTGACAATATCAATGCCGAGTTCCGGGTCAATGACATTCTCAAGGGCGCCCATTGCGTTTTCTTCCAATGCAGTTGTACTCACTTAAGTTCCCCCTTTACAGTATTTCAAACTCTATTATAAACAAAATATTGGAGATAATAAAATAATCCCGCTGTTACAGCACAAGTTCCAGCCAATTGACCATTTCAACCATTCCGAACCGGCTCACTTTATGGTCCCGTCCCACTTCTCTCAGGAAACGGATATTTTCTGGATTTTTATACTGTTTGATCGCTTCATTATAGAAGTCGTACGAATGCTCAAACGGCACAACTGGATCGGCATCCCCGTGCCAGAAGAACAGCGGCCGTCCAAACAGCTTATCCATCTGTCTGGAAAGGTCGATGCCTGCCAGGGAATCATACATCTCATCCAGATCCTCCTGACTTAGAGGCACATGAAGACCTGCCTTCTCCGCTCCTTTGATGGTACGCTCTGCAAAATCCACAATTTTCGGTGACCCCATCATGACTGCTGACGCCTGGATCCATGGATACATCGTCAAAGCTGCGCTTGTCGTGATTCCACCCATGGATGTGCCTCCTACGCCGATACGACGGTCAAGAATCAGATCAAGGCGGTCAAGTTCATCCTTCAGATCCTGCAGATCCTTCAGGTTTTGATACACGATGTCCCAGAACTTCATATCCAGTTCCTTTTTTGAAAGGTCCTCTTCCCGCTCTCCGTGAAAGGCGCTGTCCGGCAGAACTACACGGAAGCCTTTCTGCGCGAGCATATAAGCCTGTGGAAGATTGTGCTCCTTTGCACTTGTGAAGCCGTGAAAATAAATGAATACAGGGAGCGGCTGGTCCTGTTTTTCTGTATCTACAATGGTAAGTGCTGGTACGTTTTTGTATGAATTACGGTATATCCCTATCATTGCGGCTGGTTCCTTTCTGATAATCTTTACTTGGCCTTAAGGCATGTTTAATAAAAACGGTCTATAATTTATCGTAACACTGCGGTTCTTGATTGGAAAGTGTTAGGTCATCAAGGAGGATATTCTTTACAATCCATTACCTGACCGATAAACTATACATACAAAATGAGGTGAATAGTATGAAACAGCATTTAATTGCATTGGATTTAGACGGTACTCTTTTGACTGACGAGAAAAAAATCAGTGAAAAAACGAAGGGCATCGTTCAAAAGGCCATGGATCAGGGGCACATCGTTGTCATCGCTACAGGCCGTCCACACAGAGCAAGCATCGATTTCTACCATGAACTTGGACTGGAAACACCGATGGTCAATTTCAACGGGGCCCTGATTCACCATCCTTCCGACCACCGCTGGGATGCGATCCATTCTCCTTTAGGGATCCGCACCGCACATAAAATCATTCATACCTGCCAGGAACTGGGCGTCAAAAACATCCTGGCGGAAGTGAAGGATCAAGTATACCTTGACCAATATGACGAAGATATTATGAGCATTTTCCAGACGAAAAATGATCCGATTACGGTCGGGCGTCTGCAGGCCAACTTGAAAGATGACCCGACTTCCATTCTCATTCATCCGGAAGAGGAAAAAATTAAAGCGATCCGTGCGGAACTGGATGAACACGCTGCGCTGATCGACCACCGCAAATGGGGCGCTCCCTATCACGTAATCGAAATCGTAAGGGCAGGGCTGAACAAGGCGGTCGGCCTGGATAAGATCTCCCGCTATTTCCACATTCCGCAGGACCGGATTATCGCATTTGGTGATGAGGATAATGATCTTGAAATGATCGACTATGCCGGAGTAGGCGTTGCTATGGGGAATGCGATCAACGAATTGAAGGACGTCGCCAATCACATCACCGGCACGAACGAAGAAGACGGCATCGGGGCGTTTCTCGATCAGTACTTGAGCCTCAATAAACGGGCGATCTAAAGGAAATGGTTTCCTCGGTTAAAACCACTGCTCTCTGCCATACTAAGCTTGAACGTGAAAGCGTTCAGGCTTTTTTATGACAGGAGGGTCTTGTCATGGAGCAGCGTAAGCAGGACAGCCGCAAAGACAACAGCCGGGTGGAAGTGCAGACATTTGACGAAAGCATCATGGAGCCGAAAAGGCTGACAGATGCAGATCGTAAACAAATGGAAAGCGACCGGCATACAGTAGGAGGGTTTTAACCATGGAGAAAAACCTTTTTGAAAATGCGCGCGATGCAGTCAACCGTTTCACCCAGCGTGGCGGAAGACATGATGCTACGAGCCAGCAGGATATGGAGGCGGCCAGACAAGCGATCCAATCTGCCTATAGCCAATGTTCACAACAGGAGAAACAACAGCTACAGCAGTTGGAGCAGCAGATGGAAGCCCATCATAACAACCTGCAGTAAATTTTTTATTCAGACCGGATTGATTTCCGTCTGTAAGGGGTATAACAGAAGTGCCCCCCTAATGATTTTCATAAAAAAGAAAAACACCCGTCCTGCGGGTGTTTTTCTCAGCTTGTAGAGAAACCTCTGTTTCTTTACAAGCTTTTTTCTTTCTTACCGCCAGGAGCGAAAGCCCCTTGGGAGTTCTTTAACATCGAACAAGACTCTCCTTCTCCCCGCTCACCTTTGCTGGATGGAGGAGAGTTTTTTTTATATTCCGGCAGGCAGCCGTATCAGCGGCTGTTCCTTCCCTTTTTCTTTTCCACGTAAGCGGCCATAGTGCAGCCCGTGCCGTTCGCTTGAATCTGCGAACCTGCGTAAGGCACAATCTCTCTCCTCTATATTCTAACGTCGGCACGAGAAGCGTTCGGTGGTGACGCCTGCGGGAAGAGCACGGGCCGAAGATCCACTTGGTCCAATGGGTTTCTTGACCATGTCAGCGGAGTCCGTGCCCGCGGCAGGCATCCACCGATAAGCGGAACGTGTCCCCCCAACACGACGTGCGGAGAACTCTGACTGGATAACACAGGCTTTTTCTTCGGACTGCCGGATTGAATTCCGGCAGTCCTTTTCATTGGGTTCCAAAAACTTCTGCACTTTTCCTGAAACCCCTCTCCCCCACTTGTATACAATAGCTGTAAGGAGGCGGAGAGAAATGGAACAGGATCAGACTTTCGGTTTATGGGTGACCGCTGCAGGGACAATCGCCTCGGCTGTGAGCATAACCATTGATAATGACGACCTCGATCTCATCGGTAATGTTCTGCAAGCATCCGGAAACGGGCTTGCTGCCAATGAAGACGCAACCTTTACACTCCGTACAGCCGGAAGCTTGATCCAGGCCTCGGGAAATACAGTCATCGTTTACAGCCTGCTCGCGCATCTGCCGGAAAACGAGGCGTTGTCCCTGGTCATCCAAGGAAATCTTTTACAGGCGCTCGGGGGAACCATCGCCTTTTCCGAAACTCTGAAAGACCCCTCCAGTCGTTTTTCCGTCTATACTTTGAACGGCCAGCTGATGGAAGTCATCGGAAATTCCATGCAGGCCGTCGGGTCAGGAAAAGAACGGCGCGGAGAGGAAGACCCGTCCCTCAACCTGATCGGCAGCTGGATCCAGGCCGGGGGAGCCGTTTTGTCCGCCCTGGCCGCTGAGGCAGCCCGCATTCACGAAAAAAAGACGGGGAAGACCCCGCCTTTTACGTAAAACGATCATAGGATTTTTTCAAGGTCACGGCATAAAGGACATGACCGAACAGCCAGAAGAGAACGGCGGATCCATCTGTTACCGGTGGCGTTTCCTTAAGTGCAAGGATGGTGAGCGGGACATACGTCAAGGCGGCAGGCGCTGTCAAAAGAGCCGCTGCCCGCCAATGGTTCCGGGACGTACTTTGGACCCGGTACATAAACAGCCACGCATACACCAGACCGATGATCCAGGATATGATCATATGAAAAAACCACTCCATAAGAACCGGCCAGTCAATACTTCCGAACCACGGAATAAAGTCTACGTTCATCAACAGCGTATACACTTTATCCCCCGTAATCTTCTCGACGAACCACATGTACAGGCCAAGGACAATGCCAGATGTCGTTCCGATAAACAGTCCCCATCGAATCATAGGCTTCCTCCAGGTTTAATAGGCTTCCTGCTTCCTAAGTTCCCTCAGAAGATTTTCTAAAACCTGTCGAAGCTCCCGGTAATCCCCTTCAAGCATACGGAAATACATCGCTCTCATGAAATGCTTGCTGTTGTTGATAATGATGTCTTCCTTAGGGTCCTGCCACCCGTCTCTTATATAAAGCAGGGTCTCCAGCCATTCCATCCGCTCCACATGGTCAATTTTACGGAACATCATCAATACAGCGGTGACCATTCTTTCTTCTTCATCAAAAAGGTAAGGCTGGTCGATGAGAAACTGCTCCCGGATGACGGGAAGCATATGGAGAATCTCCTCACGGGTCATTTCCTCACAGGCGGCTGCACTGTAAATGGCATCCGCTGCATGAGCCATGGCGTGAGCCCATCCCTTCCCTTCCACATAACCTCTGTGATCTTTTTCCTGCTGCATGTATTTCTTCAAATGCTCCCACACCCGGTGGACCTCCTCTTCCTTCAGGAAAGGAGCTTCCCTGTGCTTCTGCATAATGGGCGGAATCAGCAAAACGGAAAAGCTCCGCTTGAATACAGCATCTTCCTCCTGCTTGGACGTACCGATTCTGTAAAACAAATAATTTTTATTTAAGACGGACTGAAGTATATTTTTCAACTGGTCATTCGAATAATGACCACGCTCAATAAACGTTGTAAAAACGGAGTGGATCAGGTTATCTCTCAACTCAGGATGTACCGTTCCGATTTTCTGAAGCATCATCGTCGTCAATTCCTGCAGGTTCTGCCCCTCTGGAAGAGCATAATCGTTCTCTTTAATCGGCTGCAGAACTTCAATTAGTTTCGTTTCCATCTCCCACACCTCCTCAAACATTGCTCTCATTGTACCACAGATATTCCCATCCCACGCCTGATAACGTTTAGGAGTTTTGATTACAGGATTTTTTTGATAGAATAGTAGCAGATGGAACAGAGGAGGATAATCATATGGCTATACAAGTACAGGAAACACCCAATCCGAATGCACGCAAGTTCACGACGGAATCCATGATCTTTCAGGGGGACGGCAGTGTGTCCGTTATGCCCGGGCAGACGAGTGAGCACAAAATCATGAACGATCTAATGGAGCTGGACGGTGTCGATAACGTATTCGGCTTCCAAAACTTCATCACTGTGAACAAGCTTCCACAGGGAGACTGGGATGAGCTGACACCGAAAGTGAAAAGCACACTGGAAGAATACGGGTATTAAAAAACAGCCCTGCCGTTCTAAACGGCAGGGCTGTTTTTTTATTCGGTCGTTTGTACCTGTTCAAGAGGAATATAGTTCAGATGAATCGGACGCCCGTCGTCTGAACTTTCCTCAAATAAAATCAGAGTGACCATGCCGTAATCCGGCATATCCTCCTTCGGGATGGAAATATTGATCTCAAAAGGAGACCAGGAAGGAGCTCCCTCTTTGACTTTTACTGGTGTTGGGGATACCTGTACGTTATGACCGTCTTCCACACTGTAAAGGAAAGATCCTTCAGAAACGCGGGCTTCCCCTTTTACGACATACGATCCGTTATCTCCTGACACCGTCACTTTACGGAAAGCTTCCCCTTTGCCGTATTCCGCCTCTTTCAATCCGGTCTCATCCGTCTTTGCTTCCTCTTCGGTTACAGCATCCTTCCCTTCAAGGGTGAATGACTGGGTCACTTCAAAAGGATTGGCATCCAGCGGCTGATCGTTGATCGTATCCACAAGGAACGTCATCGTTGCCTCGTAGTCTCCCGGCTCAATATCAGCCGGCCACGTTTCAGAAGCCTCCAGAAGGCCTCCTGCTTCGACTTCCTCGGTCGTTAAGCCCTGCGCAAACATCTGATCCGCGGAGTAGGTATACACCACTTCTCCTTCTTTGTCTTTCACCTGGATTTCATACTTCTGACTTGAGGTGAAGCCCAGAATGACCGGGTCCTCCCCCGTATTCTTCAAGGAAAACTGAAACGAAACTTCTCCGGAGTCCACAACTACTTCCGCATCCATCACCATTTGTTCGATCAGGCCCTCCATATCAATTTCCGTCTGCTGATCCTCGGTCATCTCCTCGGATGCCGCTTCTTCGCTCTCCTCACCTTCCGCCTGTTTGACTTCCGATTGGTTCGAGCATCCTGCGGCAAATAAGAGCGCTATTCCGAAGATACCGGCTAGCACGTTTTTCATGACCCCCACTCCTCTTTATGCTATTTAATGTATTCGTCGTTTCAGAGGTGGAAAAGTTACATCATTGATCGTCTTTTCGGAAAAACCCGAAGATACCTGTCGTCTGAACGATGTTGGTAAAGGCTTTGGGATCCACATCCTGAATGATGTGCTGCAGGTCATAAAGCTCATAACGCGTAATGACCATGACGAGCATGTTTTTATCCTGCTGGGTAAACGCCCCGCGGGCAGGAAGTGTCGTAATCCCACGGACCATGTGACCGTGGATGGCTTTTTCAAGATCGGCTGCCCTGGATGTAATGATCATCGCTGTCAGCTTCTCATGACGTGTATGGATCGCATCAATCACCCTTGTTGTAACATACAGCGTAAGGAGTGTATAAAGGGCGTTCTCCGGTTCGTAAAGCACTCCGGCAATCACGATGATGGCACTGTTAATGATCAAGAAATAAATGCCGATCGGGCGGTCTTTCATTCTCGACAGAATCATCGCGATAATATCGAGACCTCCCGTGGAAGCCCCCCATTTCAAGGTGATACCAACACCTGTACCACCAATCACTCCCCCGAACACCGCATTCAGGATGATGTCTTCGGAGAGCTGCATCACAGGGATGACCTCAAGAAAGAACGTCGTAAAAGCAACAGAAATGGCACTATAAACGGTAAATCCTCTTCCTACTTTCATCCATCCTAAAATGGCTACAGGGATATTAAGTATGAATAAGAGCAGCCCGGTACTGACCGGAATGCCGGCGAAATCATTCAAGATACTCGTTAACAGCTGGGCGACACCTGTAAAACCGCTCGCATAAACGTTGGCTTCAATTAAGAACAAGTTCAGTGAAATCGCGTTCAAAACCGCACCGAACAAAACAATCAGAATCCTTTTTATTTCTACTGTAAACACCGAAAAACCTCCTAACCTCTATCATCTATTCATTTTTATCACCCGATGTAGGTAAAATCAAGTTAAACTTGAGGAAAATACCCTGATTTTGTCGAACGATGGTTCACTTTTTATTTTGACTATCCACAGGATTGTGCCTACACTTAACATACAAACTCTATGACAGTAGGTGACGCAGATGAACGTGCAGATTATTTGTGACTCGGCCAGTGACTTGAGCCGGGACACTGTTGAAAAGTATGGGATTATCTCCCTCCCTTTAAAAGTGATTATGAAAGACGAGGAATATGTGGATGGGGAGACGATTACCCCGAAGGATGTATACGACCGTATGCGCCAGGGGGATGCACCGAAAACGGCGCAAGTCTCTGCGCAGACATTCAGAGAAACGTTTACGGATCTTGCCGACAAGAACCAGCCTTTCATTTATTTCTCCTTCTCCTCCGAACTTTCCGGCACGTACCAGACGGCAAAAATGGTCGAGCAGGAAATCAAGGAGGACTATCCGGATGCCGTTTTTGAAGTGGTGGACACAAAGGCGGCCTCCCTCGGATGCGGTCTCATCGTTATGAGAGCCGCAGAAATCGCCCGTGAGGGAGCAGACCTTGAAACCGTTCTGGAAACAGGAACCTATCATGCAGAGCATATGGAGCACATCTTTACAGTCGATGACCTTGAATACCTTCAGCGCGGGGGCCGGGTGAGCCGGACAGCAGCTTTCGTCGGAGGACTGCTGAAAATCAAACCGCTTCTGCATATGGAGGGTGGAAAGCTGATCCCCCTTGAAAAAATTCGCGGATCCAAGAAAGTCATGAAGCGGATGCTTGAAGTCATGGAAGAGCGGGGACATGATTTGAATAACCAGCGTGTGGCCATCAGCCACGGAGACGATTTCGAAAGAGCCGGACAGCTGGCTGAAATGATCAAGGACCAGTTTGGAATATCCGATATTCACATCGATTATGTCGGTGCAACCATCGGCGCCCACTCAGGCCCGGGCACGATCGCTTTATTCTTCTTAAACGACACATATCAATAACTATTCCCTGAACGATGTAACCCTACTCCCTCTTTGCGCGTCTCATTTATAAAGACAGCCGGGGAGGCAGATGGGATTTACAGTTCCCTCCCCCTGTCCCACGCGATCGGGGGTTTTTCTTATAAAAAAAGCTCTGTTAAAGTCTGTTGTTGATATTTTAAACGATTACTAAATCGTCTCCATCTGGAATCAGGGGTCCGGTCCGTTATTACTCAGAGCGTGGGATGGCAGGGAAAACCGTCCGCTTTCCGCGGGGAACGATGAGCCTCCTCGGACTTCGGTTATGTCCTTTCTAACTCCCCTTCTTTGAAGAGGCGGCCTTGGGAATGGCGGGACTCCTGTGGGATGAAGGTACATCGTGAGACCCCGGAAGGCGCTGCCTGAGGAGGCTCACGGTACCCCACGGAAAGGGAGTCATTCCCAAGGCCGCCTCCTACAAATCCCATGACAGAAAGGGGTGATCTGAGCTCACATGTTACATAACAACACCAAGCAATAACAGAGCCTATAAAAAAAGCAGCATCCACGTTTTTTCTTTTTTCATTACTTCTCTTCCTTTTTACTGGCTGTCAAACAGACAGGGAAGGCTCAGAATCCCACGAAAATGAAGATACAGCGGTGGAACAGGATCAGACGACCGAGCCTTCCGATTCCGGACTTCAAGCCGACAGGGAAAACGGCAAAGCTGAGGAAGGGAGCAGTATCGGAGAGTTGATGTTGTATGAAGCTGTCCTCACTCTTGAAACCGATGATTTTAACTCTTACCAAACAAACATGAACAAAAGCATGAAGCAGTATGATGCGTACATGGTCGAAACATCCATTCAAAAAACAGCCAGCGGCGGGCGTGAAGGACACATCACTCTGCGAGTACCGCAGCCGTCGTTCACTCCTCTTCTTGACGCCCTTGAGGCCGCGGCAGACGACGTGAAGTCGAGAAACATCAGCAGCCGTGATGTCACCAGACAGTATGTCGATCTGGAAGCCAGATTAAAGACGAAGGAAGAAATTGAAGCCCGTCTCCTTGGATTTCTAGAAAAGGCCGGAGCCACTGAGGATTTGGTGCGTATCTCACAGGATCTGGAGCGGGTTCAGGGAGACATCGAGTCCTTGAAAGGTGAAATGAACTTCCTGGAAAACCAAAGCGAACATTCAACAATCACTTTGATGATCAAGGAAACAAACCTCTCTGTACCTGAAAGTGCGTCACTTCATACAGGAGAACGTATCAAACAGGCGTTTTTCCGTTCCTTGAACGGACTGCTCCTGGGCAGCGGTAGGACTCATTGGGTACGCTCCCTTTGTCGTTCCACTTCTGGTGGTCGGCGCATGGTTGATTCTCAGATATCGCAGACATTCCAGAAAAAACAAATAAAAAAAGCGTTCCAGCAAGCTGGAGCGCTTTTCATTCCCAGGCTGTCGAAAAAGTTGTCGACAGCCTTTTTTGTGGACTCGTTTCCCCATATGGTTTGAGCCCGTACCCGAGGCAGTCCCCGTCGATAAGTGGATCCACCAGAAGGTCTATGCTTTTTCAGACGAACGGCTTTTTCGGCTCAAGATGATAACCGCCACGGTAAACAGAAGCAGAACGCCCCCGACAAAGCCGATGAACAGCCAGTTATAGCCGCTGTTCTCTTCAATGATGAATACATCCGCCGTTTCCCTGTCCATAGCCAGGCGGTACGTCCCATCCGACTGTTCCCGTACCACTCCGTCCTGGAGAAGGCCGCGCAGCTGGAGGCCGCTGTCCAGGTGATCCAGCTCTGCTGTTTTCGTTTCTGCCGCATTGTTGATGGCAACAATCAGCGACTCTTCTTCGTCCCTGCGCTCGAAAACGATCAGCCCGTTGTCGTTATATAACTCTTCATATCCTCCCCGGGTCATCGCCGGGTATTGGTCCCGCATCGACGTTAATTTTTCAATCCGCTGCTTTAACTCCTCATTTCCGGCTTTCACATTGATCATCGGTACCGTTTCAGGGTCCCCTCCATCATCCAGCGGCGTTTCCGATCCGTAATACACAACAGGAACGCCTGGTGTTGTAAAAAGATAGGTAAGGCCGAGACGCCAGCGGGTAATGGGGTTCTGCCCGTTTTCAACCGCCTCATGTGTAAAGCGGCCGGTAAAAGGGCCGTCGAGCTGCTGGACACCGGTTGCCGATGATGCGATGCCTGCTACAGCACCCGGAGCTTCGAAGACGTTCCTGATCTGCTCAGGAAGATCCCCTGCCTCTTCCAGGCTGGTTGTATAAAGAACAGAATCCTTCTCCTCCATCATCTCTACACCCGTTTGTGATATAACGTGGAAGCCGTCTACTCCCGCTTCTTCCTCCCAGAACTCCATCGTTTCCTCCATGTAAGCAGCGGCTGCTTCCTTTTCCATGTTCAGCTGCGGAAGATCGTCAAGCCATGACAGAGGCGCATCTGTCACACCTTCCTTCAACCAGCTGCTTTTCGTATCGTCTTCGAGCCACGGATGTTCAGCAGCTGTGAACAAAGGAAGATCAAGCACCACTTTCAGGTCACGATCATGAGCTTCCTGGACGAACGCTCTCATTTCCTTCATCGTCCCGAGCTGTTCCTCGACAGCCTGGAAGTCTGTGACCCAGAAGCCATGAAATCCTCCAGGCGCATTGGCCATCACCGGGGACAGCTGGATTTTCGTAAAACCAAGTTCCTCTATGTAATCCAATTGGCTGGTCAGACCTGCAAGATCCCCGCCTTGATAAGCCTGCGGGTCTTCAATGTCCACTTGTTCATCGTTGCTGCGGTCGCTGTTGAAAAAGCGGTCCACCGCGATATAATACACACTCTCGTCCTGCCACCTGCGCTCTTCTCCTTCGACAGCTGTGGAAACCATGCTGTTTAAAAGGAAAAAAGAAAGAAGCAGAAGGATCCCTGCTGCCTTTTTCATATTCCGTCCTCCCTCGACCTGAAAAACACTCCTCTCTAAGGGTACCGCTTTCATAACTGCACCGTCAATCCTGTGTTTACGGAGAGAAGAATTGAAAATCCAGCGGCAGACCAAAAACCTGTGCGGTGTTTTTCAACACCGCACAGGTTTGGCTGCTCATCCCTAGAGCTGGACACGATATGTTCTGAACCAGTGATCGATCTGACAGAGGTGAGCAATCAGCTGCGGACCCGTCATCAGCTGACCGAACCACGGCGTATCCATCGACTTCCCTTCGCTTTCTTTCAGCTTTCTTACTTGATCACGATCAAACAATTGAAACAACGGAGCACGCTCATCGGTCAGAATATCATCCATCCACCGGCAGACAGCCCGGGTATAGTCAGGGTGGAAGGTTTTCGGATACGGATTCTTCTTCCGGAACAGCACCCGGTCAGGAAGGATGCCGCGCAGCGCCTGGCGGAGGAGTCCTTTTTCCTGATCGTTATGAAACTTCATGCTCCACGGCACATTCCACACATACTCCACCAGTCTGTGATCGCTGAAAGGAACGCGGACCTCAAGACTGGCTCCCATGCTCATCCGGTCTTTCCGCTCCAGCAGCGTCTGCATAAACCAGTTCATATTCAAATACGACATCTGTCTGTGCTTCTGCGCATCTTCACTTTCGCCATCAAGCAGCGGTGTCTCGGCGATGGTTTCGTTATAACGCTTCAGCATATACCATTCAACATCAATGTCGCCTTTTAAATCACCCCGGACCAGCCGGTTTCTTTCATCCAAGGACCGGATCCACGGGAAACCCTTCCGCTCTTTATCTTCTTTCCTGTAAAACCACGGGTAGCCTCCGAAGATTTCATCGGCGCATTCCCCCGACAATGCGACCGTCACATGTTTTTTTATTTCTTCACAAAACCAGAGAAGAGACGAGTCCACATCCGCCATACCTGGAAGATCGCGCAGCTCTACGGCCTGTTTCAACCGGTCCATCAAATCATCCGTAGCGGCTTCCATCACCGTATGGTCTGTCTGATGCTGCTGACTGACCAGCTGAATAAAAGCTTCATCCCGATCCGGCTGGAAGGCATTTTTCTTAAAAAAGCGGGCCTGGTCCTTATAATCAATGGAAAATGTCTGCAGCGTCCCCCTTTGATTCTGCTTATACATGTCGGCGGCCACTGCTGTGATGGCACTGGAATCCACACCGCCCGACAAAAAGGTGCCGAGCTTCACATCTGAAACGAGCTGCCGTGTGGAAGCATCCATAAAAAGCTCTCGGACTTTTTCCACCGTCTCATCAAATGTATGTTCATGCGGGGCACTCTTCACATTCCAGTACCGTTTCACGGCAAGCTTTCCTTTTTCAAAAAGAGCCCAGTGCCCCGGACGGATTTCCTGAATGTCCTTGAACACGCCCTGCCCCGGGGTACGGGAAGGTCCGAGCGATAAAAGTTCATGCACACCGGATCGGTCAAGGACAGGGTCCACTTCAGGATGAGCAAGAATAGCTTTCATTTCTGAAGCATAGAGCAGTCGATCCCCTTGATGACTGTAAAAGAGCGGCTTCACACCGAGACGGTCTCTGGCAAGAAACAACCGCTTCCGTTTCGTTTCCCATACGCTGAAAGCAAAAATGCCATTCAAATGGTCGACACAGTCTGGTCCCCACTCTATATAGCTGATGAGCAGCACTTCTGTGTCTGAATGGGAAGCGAAGCTCCATCCTTTCGATTTTAAGACCGCGCGGATGTCTTCTGTATTATAAAGTTCTCCGTTATAGCATAGAACAAACTGTTCATCCCTGGCGGTCCGGACCATCGGCTGCCTGCCTCCATCAGGATCGACAACAATCAAGCGTTGATGACCGAAGGCGGCAGATTCGTGTATCCATGTTTGATAATCATCCGGACCGCGGTGTCTGAGTGTATCCGCCATACGGTCCAGTATAGAAGCTTTCCCCTCTGTCCGGGAATCACTGTCCACCCAACCGACAATTCCACACATCCTGCTTCACCATCCTTTTTCTAACAGAAGTCTTTCGATAAAACATCCATGATGACTCACTATATGAAGGATCACAGACTTCTATGAAAAAGGCTGTGGTAAACTTCAGGGTTGATATTCCACCTGAAAAATAACCCTCCTCTCACTGGCTTGTATATAAAGATTATGAATGATTTCATGTCTCCCCGTTTTTTTGATTGTATCTAAACTGTTTAATGGAAAACTTAATTATGTAGTAAACAGACCCTATAACCAGCACTAAACATGCTGAAAAACTTAAAGTCATCAAAAATCCCCCCACAGCAGTTTGGAAGACATTATTTAGAATGAAGGTCACAGCCGCAAAAACAATCGTTAAAATCAAAAAAGTTTTTTTATTCATCTACTCCCTCCTTATTTTTCAAAAACACGAAAGCCATTTAAATCCTGACCCTTGATTGGTATGGCTTTATAAATCGCCCGAAGTCTGTACCCCATACATTTTGGGATGAAAGTTTTTGAGCAATCCATTTGTCTGTCACTAAGAAATGTTCGCAGCCTTTATTTCAACATTGACTTTTAACATAGCCAAAGAAAAAGGAATAAACCTGTTGACACCGGGAATGATAATCATTATCATTGTATATGTAAACAACATCCGTTATCCCCCAAGTAGCGGACATAAGAAACAGAATTGAAGCCCCCTTCTACCTATAAAAAACGCTGCATGCGATTCGCGCATGCAGCGTCATTTTTATGCAGGTAAAATGCCCGCGCCAAGAAATCCGAAGCCGAGTACAAGAGCAATGACCGCAGCAACGAGCAGCTGTCCCCACCAGATCGCAGCCGGTTTCTTTTTCTTATATTTCACGCAGACCATTTCCATTGCGGCGATTGCCCAGAGCCCTACGAGTACTTTTATGATAATCATAGCTCCGTACACGGAGTAGCTGGCAAACAATGAACCGCCGGAGTACAAGATCAACAGATAGAAGACCCGCAGAATCATATGCGAAATCTTCGCTGCTTTTTCTCTTCCTCCCCGTGCAAAAGTCGTCACAAGGGCGACAAGCACAAAAGCGATTACCCAGGAAGTAATATGTAAGTGCGCCATAATGGTTTCTCCTCCTTTTCTATCCATCTACCGCTATGATACCACGACTGGCTTCCACTTTCCTATTCAAAACTAAGACGGATAATTTTTTCAATAGTACGAAAAACAGGGCATAACCTGTTATAATGATTGGAGATTGAATAGAAATGGGAGGGATCACATGTCTGTTATAAGCAGTCAAAACATTATCGACCAGACACAGGAATACGGGGCCAAAAACTACCATCCACTGCCGATCGTTATTTCCAAAGCGGAAGGCGTATGGGTGGAAGATCCGGAAGGGAACCGCTATATGGATATGTTAAGCGCTTACTCTGCCGTCAACCAGGGCCACCGCCATCCAAAGATCATCCAGGCTTTAACCGATCAAGCCAGCCGCGTGACCTTGACTTCACGCGCTTTCCATAATGACCAGCTCGGCCCTTGGTATGAGAAGATCTGTAAATTGACGCATAAAGATATGGCACTTCCGATGAATACAGGAGCTGAAGCTGTTGAAACCGCGATTAAAGCAGCAAGACGCTGGGCTTATGATGTCAAAAAGGTGGATGAAAACCAGGCGGAAATCATCGCCTGCACCGGCAACTTCCATGGCCGGACGATGTCAGCTGTGTCCTTGTCTTCTGAAACTGAATATAAACGCGGCTTCGGTCCGATGCTTCCAGGTATTAAGCTTGTGCCTTACGGCGATATTGACGCGTTGAAAGAAGCCATCACAGAAAATACAGCTGCCTTTCTACTTGAGCCGATCCAGGGAGAAGCAGGCATTGTGATGCCTCCGGAAGGATTTCTTAAAGAAGCATACGATGTGTGTAATGAGGAGAATGTCTTGTTTATTGCGGATGAAATCCAGGCCGGCCTCGGGCGGAGCGGTAAAATGTTCGCCTGCGACTGGGAAGGTGTGTCTCCCGATATGCTCATTCTCGGCAAAGCCCTTGGAGGCGGTGTATTCCCCATCTCCTGTGTTGTTGCCAATAAGGATATCCTCGGTGTCTTCAATCCAGGATCCCACGGCTCGACGTTCGGCGGCAACCCGCTTGCCTGTGCGGTATCAACCGCCTCGCTTGAAGTGCTTGAAGAAGAGAAACTGGCAGAGCGTTCCCTTGAACTCGGTACGTACATGATGGAAGAATTAAAGTCCATCGACAATCCAAAAATCAAGGAAGTACGCGGCAAGGGACTGTTTATTGGTGTAGAAATGACCGAACCTGCCCGTAAATACTGTGAACAGTTAAAAGAGAAAGGTCTTCTCTGCAAGGAAACGCATGAAAATGTCATCCGCTTCGCTCCTCCACTTGTGATCCAAAAAGAGGATTTAGACTGGGCGATCGAGCAGATCAAAGCTGTTCTTGCTTAATCAAAAAAACCTCCCCGTTGGAACGGGGAGGTTTTTTGGTTATAGAGAAGCTCGGTCCATTTCCTTTCCACGGAGAGCGTTCAGTGATGAGGCCGTACCCGCGGCAGGCATCGACCGATACGCGGCACGTGATCATCCCGACCATTCAAGCCCTTCCGCATTATTCAGCGTTTAATCCAAGGAGACAATTTTTTTCTGATTCCACGGAGCGAGCACAATGGTTACGAGCCGTTCTTCCTCCTGCTCCCACATCCGCCCCGTATTTTCTTCAATATAATAACGGTTCAGCCCGATATCCACGTGATGGATGGAGGCACGCTCATCTTCCCACAGGTAACGTGCTGCCAGCACGACCTGCCCCTCTTCAGAATCAGGCCGTTCCACACCTGCCTTCTGCAGTTCATAGATGCCGCCTTCAACCGCTTCAAGAAGAAGAAAGACCTTCGCTCCCCTGTCCGGAGCCTTTTTCCCCTGCCACTGGTCTTCGGAAATTTCTTCGATCTCATAACCGAGCTCCACATAATATCCGTAAAAAGGGTCGCGCGGATCCACAGGAGCTGTTTTCAGCACCACTTTTTCTCCTACAACGTCCATCGCATAATAACCACCAGCCATCAGAAGGAGAAACAAAACCTGAACGGATACAAGTCCATAAAACCACCACTGCTTCTTCACTCTTCCTCTCCCTCCTTACGGAACGACCGGCGTTTCTTTTCCAGCCCATAACTGAGGCCGAATAATAAGAGACCTCCGACGAAAAAGAAGACAGAACGGTCCATAAAGTCCCAGGCCAGCTGGAAATAAGCAGCCAGTGTCGTGAGCAGGAAGGCCGCTGTTCCTTTGTTCACCCAGCGCCGCACTTCCTGCTGGTAGCCGGAAACAAGCCATAACACGGCATAGACGAACAGGACGATCAGCGAGAAGAGATCTCCTGATGGAAAACGGAAAACAGGTATAAACAACAGCAGATCAATCCAGTAATAATTGGTCGTACTAAGAGCCGAACGTACAACAGCAAAAACAAACAGAACTGCCCAGATGAGAAAGAAGTAAAGGGAAGATTCCGTTAACGTTTCAGCGTATCCATCGCCAAGGAAGAAAATCTGCAGAAAAAAGACGGCGAACATGAAGACGACTGCTGATGTTTTCCATATTCTCGTCTGACCTTTTTGGATGATAAAGTCATCAGCGATATAAAGGGCCATCGATACGACGATCAGCCAGTAGTACGGATATCCGCCGCTGAAGACCAGGACAAGGGCCTGGATGTAATAGGAAGCAGCGAACACTCCGGCAAACGGAAGAGAGCGTGTCACGTAGACCGCCCATCCAAGACCCACAAGCAGCAGAAAGCCGAGCCACAGGTAAAAGTCCTGAAAAACAAGACCGCTGTAAACCTGTCCGGCGGTTAGGATCACAGCCGCTGCGTAATAAAACAAGCTTTCTCTCATAATGTAGTACAATCCTGCCGCGGCCATGGACCACAGCAGAAACGGAGACGCACTGAAAGCCGTATAATGATACATCTGGCCGATCAGGAAAATAGCTGCACCGAAAATGAGCAGCGCTGTCAAGATAAGACTGGAACCGACTCGGGCGGATTTCTTCCTGTACACCCTTTCCCCTGCCACGTAAAAAGCGGACATGGACAAGAGAAGAACCGCCAGGCGCCCCCAATCAGCCAGGTAGGACCAGTTGGATGCCGTAAAAGTAAGAAAGCCAAGACCGATGAATAAAGCAGCAAAGGTGAGCAGAACCGGTTTATATTGTTTTTCAGGGTAGTGCTCCAACAGCTTTTCCCGCTGGGCTTCCGTAATGATCGCTTCTTCCACCCACCACTCACTTTCTTTCAGCAGTTGATTACGCTTCAAATTCTCCGCCTCCTGTTAAGAAACCGCCTTTTTCCGGCGTTTATTCGGCTGCTTCTGTCCGTAGGTGAGCGTCCGCCACAGCCATTCCAACGGACCGTACCGGTAGTTTTTCAGCCAGAACCGGCTGAGGAATACTTGAACGATGTAAAACAGGATAACAATCCCCATACTTGCTGCAGGCGACACTTGACCGTACAACCCGAAGCCGGCGGAATAGAACAGCACAAAGCAGAAAACGGACTGCAGAATATAATTGGACAACGACATCCGTCCCACCCATACCAACGGGGAGGCCAGTCTGGCACCCATTTCCGTGCGGAACAATAGAGTAATAGATAAGACGTAAAAAATAGCGGAAGCAGAGCCCCCGGCACCGTCCTGCATAAGGCCGAACCACAACGGATTCCCATAGAAGTGAGGACCGGCTTTCAACGTGACAAACAGAATGCCTGTAACCACCCACACCTTAAGGATCGTACTCCTGTGGGCGTCCGGCTCATGAAGCCACCGCTTCCGGCACACATACATGCCTAATAGAAACATCGGCACAAGACTCAGCACTAAAAATGGAAGATTGCCGATGGCATTGGCATACTGCCAGTCTGTAAGGTTCTGCTGCCAGATATCAAACAGAGAACCATTCCCATAATGGCTCAACGCGCTCTCAATCGCGGGACGATTCACAGAGCCCTGAAACTGTCCCCGGGTCACGTAAAGGGCAAGCGTAAAAGGAAGCGTGAGAATCCCGAGCAGACCGAATGCCCAGCCAAGCAGAAATCCGGGAGACACTTGAAAAAAGACCGGCAGGATAAGCCCGAGCACCCCGTAGCTGAGCAGGATATCTCCGTGCCAGATTAAAAACGCGTGCACCATTCCGAAACCAGTTAAAACGAAAAGCCGTCTGTAAATGACCGGCATATACGGAATCCCTTTTTCCTCGAGCCGGTCCTTCATCATCTGAATCCCAAACCCGAACATAAAGGAAAACAAGGTGTAGAAACTGGCTTGGAAGAAAATATCCACGATACTCTGAACCGTCTGGTCCACCGAAGAGGACCAGAATTCCTCCTGCCCGCCGTATAGGAAGTACGGGGCGTTAAAGGCCGGGACGTTCACCATGAAAATCCCGAGGATCGCCAGGCCCCTGGCGGCATCAATCCAGTTCAGCCTTCCTGAATCCCCGAGGGGAGACGCTTTTGTATTCATATGTATTCCTCCTCTGACCTTTATTTTACTTTTCTTACGTTATTTAAACAACGAGGTTTCATAAGATATAGAAAGGAGTTTTTCTATGCCTGCCAAAGTAGGAGCTGTCAAAGTCATCTCTCTTTCGTCTTCGAGCATCTTCAATATCGGTGATGTGTACTATATGGCGCCTCAAGCGGCCGCCAAGACCTTTGCCGGCGGCGGTTCCTTCAACACTGGCGACGGCATCCGCATCCACATCAACCGGTCGGATACGTTCGTCAATGACTCTGAAAATATCGATCAGCCTATTATAGGGAATGCGTAGGAGGAATGTTATGAACATAACCGTACATCAATCGATTTACATTCACGTATTGAGAATCGGCAGTGTCGCCAACTCTTCCGTCGTTCAAATTGGAAGCTCCGGGGTGATTCAGTCAAAATCAGAACTGTACAATTCCGGTGGATACACGGCACCTGGAAAGAAAGCGCAGCCGGAAGACGGGGAGGTATCTATCCCTGAATTCGGACCTGGAACACTCGTCCCTCTTTCGATAACATAGCTGTCCTCTTTTTTTCATAGGATGGTACAGGGAGGTGAGTGGAGTTGAACCCGTATTATTCCTGGCAGGCATGGGTGGACCAGATGATGAAGCAGATGGAACAGCAGCAGCAAATGATTGATCAGCTGCAAAAGAAAATCGATCAACTCCAGTCCGCAGAACCCCCTGCAAAAACCGTCATTGAAAAAATTGAGTACCACTTTGATCAGCTTAAAATTGAAACCCTCGAAGGAACGCTTCAGATTGGTCTGACCCCGGGCGGCAGCGACCTTTCCGACATCGGGGATCTATACAACGGGCAGGGACAGCATCCTCAACTGCCTCAAACGGATGAGCAGTCCCTTCATTTTCTGCACGAATATATGGTTTCGGATATTCCCGGCTGGATGAACCAGTACTGCCGGGATCATGAAAGGGAGATTTCCGACGCTCACAAAGAGCGGATGATTGCCGACATAAGGAAGCAGCTGCCTCAGCGTCTTGAATATTACCGGAGTGAAAACCCGGAATCACCGCCGGAGAAGATCTTCCATCAAGTGAAGGCGGAGATTCAGCATTCCATTGCCCAGTATCTCGATAACCTCGAAGGAGATGGTCAAGGATGAATCATATCGTCCACAATTACGGGCTGCATGTAGGAAACATCCATGTTACAGGGGTCGCAGCCTCTTCAGTCTTCTTGATCGGTGATAACAAAACCATACGTCTGCAGTCTTTTTTTGATACGCCACCGGAATCTTTGATTATCGGACCGTTCGAAGAAGTGGATGCTGAAGCCGATGCCGGCTTAGAAACAGAACGAGAGGATGAGCATCCGGCCGATGATTAAACGGATGGTCTATACGAACGATATCGAAATTCAATCGCTTGCGATCGGCTCCATCGCTGATATCGGTGATGTGTATAAAGCTTCGCCAAATTCGCGCGTGCTGGCTGTGCAGAAAGAAGGACCTGCGTTCGAAGAAGACGTATTTCAGTTTGATGATTTTTCCATTTTCTCTTTAAAAAGCCCTCCCCCTCCCCTTCCTCTGAATGTAGAAACGTTCACGTTTCAAAACAATCCGATCATCATCCATAACGTAAGAGTCGTCGGTGTATCAACGGCGGGGATTTTTCAAACCGGCGGGATCGACCATATCGATGCGCTCAGTTATACGAAACACTTCCGAATCCTAAAGGATGAACCATAACCTGCACGACTGCATAGGTTGTTGGTATATGGCTTGAACCGTACATGAAAAGGAGGCACTGCTATGCCTGCGATTGTCGGTCCGATCAGCATTAACAGCGTAGGAGGTGGGGTCGTCAACTTCGGAGACTCGTTTTATTTATCTCCTAAAGCGACGTCCAAAACAAATGCCGGATCCGGAGCATTGAATACTGGCAACTGGATTATTACCAACAATGGACTCAGCTCCACGAACCCCTTTGATCCGGACATTGCCGACCAGAATATTACAGCCAACGCCTGAAGCGGCACCTGTGGAAACAGGGGCTGCTTTTTTTCAGACAGAAAAAAACCGGGGGCGTCCCCGGTTTTTCAACGTTTCCTTCGATTGGATTTTCTCGTCGTTATTTTCTTTTCCGGATCCTGCTTTTTCACCCATCGCAAATACTTCTGCATGGCAGGGTGATCCTTCAGGCGTTCAGGTGTGTGATAAAAACCAGCCAGCTCCGCATTCGTAAACAGTGCATGAATCTGACGATGGCAGGCACCGCACAGCCAAATCGTCGGTCCTTCCACACCACCGTACTGCCTTGGAACCAGGTGATGCTCCGTCGTTTTCACGGGCGAGCGTCCACACAGCTCACACGTTCCCTCCATCGGTCTCCACCTCCACCTCGAGTGGTCCATCAAAGAAGTACAGGCACGTATTCCGTACCGGCTGCTTCCAGATTTTTTCGAGAGCCGTTTTATATAACCCGAGCTGCATCCGGTAACGATCGGCCAATTTCTGTGCGGCCTTCTCTCCCTGCTCGGGAATCTGGTCAGATTTATAATCAAGAATCATCCATCCATCCTCATAAGGAATCACCACATCAATCACCCCTTGGATGAATACCTGCTCCTCTGTTTCTGTTTCCCACTTGGCATACACTTCGTGGGCCGGCAGCGTCAAACTGAAGGGGATCTCCCGTTCAATCGTCTCTGCTTTCAGCACCATGGCCCCGACAGACGTATGGAAAAATTGCGCGACCGCTTCGGGATCCACCGCATCGGCTTCCTCCCGGCGCATAATTTCCTTGAGCACCAGGTGTTCCACATACTCTTCTACTTCGGCTGCTGTCCATACTTTTGTCAAAGGAAGATGCTGCATGACGGTGTGCATGGCTGTTCCCCGCTCCGCTGCTGTCAGCTTTTTCTCTTCCTGCATAAAACGCGGGCGCCTGACAATCGGGGCGCGGTAAGGAATGACCAGCTGGTCGCCGGCGTATTCATCAAGCGTTTCCCGCTGGCGTTTTATTTCCGTTACTGTCTGCTTCGCTCTCGTATAAGCGGCCTGCTCGTGAGGATAGACAAAGTTCAGCCGCTCCACATAAGAAGGATCCACATCGGCTTCCACGTCCACCTTCGTCCACTCCTCAACCGCCGTCTGCAGTTCTTCATCCCGCTTTTCCATCACTTCGTCAAGCACATTGAACTCACTTCCGTGGGCGATATGAACCTTCCACTGCGAGTGGTCATACTGGATGGATTCAGCGGTCTGCACTTCTATTCCTCCACGGAGCTCATCTGCCTGGTGGTGACGGATCAATGCAGGACCGATCCAGTCAAGGTACGACTTTGCCTCGAGCCGGTCATGTGGTGGAAGGACCCAGTCCTTGACATCAGCCGCCAGCTGCCACTTTTTCTGCTTTTTATCAAAAGAAGCGACATTTCCGACCATAACAAGCTTTTCCTTTGCTCTCGTCAAGGCCACGTACAAGACCCGCATTTCCTCAGCCAGAAGCTCCCTGCGCTTCGCTTCTTTCAACGCGTGATAGGCAAGTGTCGGATACATGAGCCGCTTCTGCGGGTTAATATATCTTGTACCGAACCCGTAATCTTTATGAAGCAGGTACCGGTTTTTCAAATCCATCATATTGAACTGCTTGTCGACAGCTCCGAGAATGACAAACGGAAATTCCAGCCCTTTACTTTTGTGAATGGTCATGATCCGGACAACGTCCTCCTGCTCACCGAGCGCACGGGCCGCCCCGAGGTCATCGCCCCGCTCTTCGATCCGCTCAATAAACCGTAGAAAACGGAACAATCCCCGGAAGGACGTTGCTTCATAGGAACGGGCCCGGTCATACAAGGCACGGAGGTTGGCCTGACGCTGACGTCCACCCGGCATACCACCGACAAAATCGTAATAGCCTGTTTCTCTGTAAATCTCCCAGATCAACTCTGACAGCGCTCCCTGGCGCGCCCGTTCGCGGAAACTCTTCAACAATTTGAGAAAATCATCCACTTTGCGATCCAGCTCATTGTTTCCCACATAAGCCTGCATCGCTTCATAGTAGGTCGAGCGTTTCTTCGCCAGACGGATCTGCGCAAGCTCATCCTCATCCAGTCCGACAATCGGCGATTTTAATACCGAAGCTAGCGGGATATCCTGCATCGGGTTATCAATGACCTTCAGCATACTCAGCATCACCTTGATTTC
The DNA here is from genome assembly GCF_056161385.1 of Halobacillus sp. ABD4_316. Lineage (NCBI taxonomy): Bacteria > Bacillati > Bacillota > Bacilli > Caryophanales > Bacillaceae > Halobacillus > Halobacillus sp. ABD4_316. The sequence goes on along the minus strand of NZ_JBSWZA010000004.1, from coordinate 132,983 downwards.
GATCGCTTCAAAATATCCGGTTGAAAGTTCCGCATAAACCGGAATCCCCTGCTGTTTCAGTTCATCAACGATTGTCGGAGCCCAGGTCATGGAACGCATCAAAATGACGATGTCCCTGTATTGGATCGACCGCTTCGTTCCAGTCTCCTTGTCGACGACCTGAGCAGGCTCCCCGCCTTCATACCCGAGCCATCGCCGGATCATTTTTCCGTAGGCTCGTGCTTCCAGCTGCGCCTTTTCCAAATCTTTGTAGGCTTCGTCATCTTCCGAGTCCCCCTCCTGGGACTCCCGGTCAATAACAAAAAGCTCTGCTTCGGTATCATCCGAAGTCAGTTCATCATAAATCGTGTTGCTGTAAATGAGTTCGGCTTCTTTCTCATATTCCATCTCCCCGACTTCTTCGTCGAGCACCTGACGGAAAATGTAGTTCGCCGCATCCAGCACCTGCTTCCGGCTTCTGAAGTTCCGGGCGAGATCGATACGCTCCCCCATACTTTCATCCGCAGCGTAAGCCTTGTATTTATTCAAAAACAACGAAGGTTCGGCGTGGCGGAAGCGGTAAATGCTCTGCTTCACATCGCCCACCATGAAGAGATGACCGGCGTCTTTTCCTTCGGTCAACAGGCGGAGCAGCGTCTCCTGCACAAGGTTGGTATCCTGATATTCATCAATCAGCACTTCAGAAAACTGGCGCTGAAAGCCCTCCGCCACCGGCGAAGCTGCCAGTTCCTCAGAGGAGGCGGAATCATCAAGGAGGATATTGAGGCAGTAGTGTTCCAGATCGGAAAAGTCGACGATCGCCTTTTCTTTTTTCAACTGCTCATAGCGCTGCTTAAAGTCCTTAACGATGATGACCAGCTGTTCCATGACCGGATACAGATCCTTCATATCCTTCAGATAGCTTTCCAGGGTGCGGGAAAACCACTCGTCCCTCAGCTCATTCCACCGCTTCTTATACCGGTCGCGGATTTTCTTCGCCTCATCCTTTTTCTCTTCATCTGCGTCCATTTTCTTTCTGGAAAGAGCCTTGAATTTCTGTCCTTCCATGAACGCCTGAAGCTCAGACCACGAATGGGCCAGCGCCCCCTTCGCCTGCTGGATGAGTTCAAGATCGCCTTCTGCGGTTTCTCCGTATGCATACGGGCCGTCCGGCTCCCTGGTGAGATCGAGCATCTGCCGGGCCTCGGTTTCCATCGCCTTCAGCTGGCTGGATACTTCCTGTTTCAGCAGGTCGAGCCACACCAGCTTTTCTTCTTCCTCATCTTCCCGCACATCATACATGGCTGCCATTTGATCGAGCCATTGGTCCGGCCACGGATTCTGTGTGGCAAACGTATAAAGATCAAGCACGAGTTTCTCCACATCCAGGTCGCTGCGGTCACTGGAAAACCGTTCCACAACGTCAAAGAACCGTTCCTGCTCTTCTCCATCTCTGCCGTACCAGTCCTCAAACAGATCCTCCAGGACTTCCTGCTGGATAAGATCAGCCTCTACTGTGTCCGCAATACGGAAGCCGGGATCAAGGTCCAGCATATAGGCATACCGCCGCACCACGTCCATACAGAAGGCGTGCAGCGTTGAAATCGACGCATTCTGCAGCAGAGCCAGCTGCTTTTTTAAGTGATGGGAGCCCGGATTGTCCTCAAGGGCTTTTGCAAGGGCCTGTCCGACCCTGTTCCGCATCTCCTGAGCGGCTGCGTTTGTGAAGGTCACAACAAGCAGGGAGTCGATGTCCACGGGATTTTCCTTATGCAGCAGCTTTTGAATGATCCGTTCAACGAGGACGGCCGTTTTTCCAGAACCAGCCGCCGCTGCTACGAGGATATCGGAGCCGTGCGAGTAAATGGCCCGCTCCTGTTCTTTTGTCCAGCTGACCATTATGAATTCTCCTTTCTTCCAGCCAGTCGTGCCAACACATCGTCATCGTTCAAGTCCTGCAGTTTGCGGTACTCGTTCCCCTCAAGGGTCGGATCAAACTGACAGACGGAACGGAACGAGCAGTGCTCACACGCGACCTGCTGTTTCTTCTGATAGGGATCCAGTTCAATTGTTCCATTCGTAATTTTCGTCCCTGCCTGGCCCATCAAATCGCGGATATAGGCTTTCAGCTGTTCAAAACGTTCGGCATCGGCCGTTTTTGAACTCTTGTAAAAGCCTCCGTTCGCTTTCAGAGCCGCCGGGACAATCTGGCTGTATCCCTTGTCAAGACCCGTGTCCATCATCTGGACAACGCGTTCATTTTCCAGCAGGAGCCCCTGCATTTTGAATTTCTTAAAGATTTCTTCTTCGATCTGCTGATCCTGCAGCAGCTGTTTCCCGGTAATCATCGGGTTGTGTACGTGGAAGTACAGGACCCCCGCCGGTGAAGCATTCATGCCGAGCCACTGCTCCGCATTCGTCAGGACGACATCCAGATACGCGAGCATCTGCAGAGAAAGGCCATAAAAAACGTCGACGAGGTTCAAGCCTTTGCTGCTTGATTTATAGTCAATGATTCTAAGAAACAAATCTTCCTGAGACAAAGCTTTGTCGACCCTGTCAATCCGTCCGCGCAGCATCAGTTCATAGCCGTTCGGCAGATCAAGAGATAACGGGGGCAGCTCGGCACCTTCCGTCCCGAAACCAAGCTCAAGGCCAACGGGAGAGAAGCTGCTCTTCCGGGCCTGTTCACTCAGGACGAAAGCAGCTCTCGCAATGACCTGCTGAAGCTTCTTCTGAATATATTGATAGCGGTTGGAGCTTTTCAATATTTGGTTCTGCAGGATTGGAGCAAGGTAGCTTGTCGCCCGTTCCGCATACTGGTCCGTCTCCGGACGCTGCAGCTGGGAAAAATCGCGCCCTTCCTCCTTGATCCATTCGGTAATCTGCTTCAGCGCTTCGTGGAACAACTGCCCGATATCCGGGGCGTCCAGTTTATACGTACGCCGCTCTTCCAGGTTGAGGCTGTGCTGGGCAAAGTACTGGTAGGAACAGCGGTGATACGTCTCAAGTCTGGAGACACTCGTTTTCAGCCTTTTATCAAACAGCTGGTTTGTCGTTTCCTCTTTCAAATCGACCGGCTGATTTCGATAAAAGAGGCTTTGCAGCACGCGGTTCGTCAGACCGTGGGCCGGCTCATGATCGATGTACCAGTTGAGCAGCTCCCACCAGACCGGCTGCATCATATACCCTTTTAAATATCTGGAAAACTGGGCCGTCAACGCTGATCGTGTTTTTGCCGGATTGGTAATAAACCGGCGTGCATCGTGGAGATCATCCGGCTCCTGCCACAATTCATGCTCCGCGCAGCGCGGGAACAGTTCTTCGATCCGCTGAATGAGCGGCGCAGGCACTTTCGATTTTCCTTCTTCGTTGCTCAACGGATAACTCACCCATAACTGCTCAGAAGCCATCGTCAAAGCAAGGTACACGTAAAAACGGTCGTCCAGCAGCTGCCGGCTGCTTCCGTCGGCAAGTTTCAATCCGTGCTCAGCGAGAAGCGAGCGCTCCTGTTCGGAGATCATTCCGTCACCTGGCGGCTTCATCGGCCACATCCCATCCGTCACACCGAGCAGGAATCCGGCTTTGATGCCAGTCATCCTGGAACGGTCCACACTTCCGATAATGACATGGTCCATGCTCGGAGGAACGTGGGCAAACGTGAGAGCCTCCAGCCCGCTGTCCAGTGTTTTCCGGAAGACCTGCAGCGACATTTTTTCCTCTCCGGCCATTTCCACCATTTCATCCAGCAGCTGCAGACATGCGTCCCACACCTGCTCCTGTTCACGCCCCCGCTCAATCTCTCCTCGTTCATCATAATCGTTCCGCCACGTTTCCAGCTGTTCTGGAACACGAAGGTTTTCAAGCCATTTATACAGCACCCCTGCTCTGCCTTCAATAGACTCTGCCGCACGCAGCTGTTCATCGAAGGACTGCAGCGCCTCGCGTACCTGCTCCCGGTAGGCGTTGATCCGGTCCTGTTTTTCCTTCTCCTCATCTGTCTTGGACGCCTGCTCAAACCCGCGGAACCGCTGATATACCCAAGGTTCTTCCGAAAACCACTGACTTCGGGAGCGTATGCCGTATTCAAGCACATAGTTCTCCAGTTCATCAATGGCATCCTCCGTCAGCGGCCAGCGCGGATGGGAGGCTGGAATAAATCCGGTCTTTAACAGACGGAACACCGCATCATAACGGAAGTTTCCTTCCACGACGTCCAGTCCCGAACGAATCAGTTCAATCATCGGGTGGTTGAGCATCGTCCGTTTTTCATCAATAAACACAGGAATACCATAATCATCAAACAAGGTCTCAATCAAACTGTGATACACATCCGGCTCCCGCATCAACACCGCCATATCCTTAAACCGATAGCCCTGGTCGCGGACAAGCTCAAGAATTTTCTGTGCGACACCTTCAACTTCCGCCCGCGGATGGACGGCTTCCGCAATCGTCACAGGGGCCTGATCAGGATAAGTCTCAGCCGGGCGCACATCATAATACTCCTCCAAGTGAAGGAAGGCAGGGTTATCTTTCATCCGGCCCGCAGTATGATCAAGCACTTCCACGTCATCAACTGTCGTGCCCGCCTCCTCGGCCGTCCTTTTCAGGTCAAGGTAGGTCTGTTTCGTCTCATAAAACAAATCCAGCTCTGAATTCCCTGTCTCTTCCGGGTTCTCGGTCGTAAGAGTGACGTGGACGTTCTTCACCTTTTTCAATAACGCTTCGATGACCCCGTATTCCTGTGGGGTGAAGCTGTGAAAACCGTCAATATAGACGTCCGCATCTTCTAAATAACCGGCTTCCCCGATTTTTTCAGATAGAAGCTGAAGCTGATCCTCTCCGTCTATGTACTGCTCTCTTAGAGCATCTACAAGTTTATCGTAAATATAGAAAAGATCGTCCAGCTTTTCCTTCAGTCCTTCTTCCTGACTGGTGGAATGAACGAACTGCTCCAACGCATCCATCTGGGAACGAAGATCATCAGGTGTAATCCGGTACCGTTTGAATTCGGTGATGATTCCTTCCAGCTGAGCAATGAACCCCTGCTTCTCCACAGCCTTCTGGAAGACGCGCCAGTCGGATGTGCGCTCTTCTACAATTTTCCTCAGCATCATCTGAACGCCTGTTGAACTGATAAACTTCCTCGTTCCCCCGCCCGTCTCCTGAAGCACACGCCAGGCGAGGCGTGAAAAGCTGAAGACCTGGGCTCTGATCGATCCCTGCATGCCTTCGCGTTTCAGCAGCCCGTATTCCTGCTGGAACGTCATTTGATCAGGCACAATATAGACAATGGCCGGACCGCGCGGGGCTTCCTGCAGACGCTGCTCGATTTCATCGAGGCAGCGCGTACTTTTTCCCGCTCCCGATCGGCCGATTAAAAAACGCAGACCCATCTTTTCCGCTCCCTTCTTTCTTCCATACTGCTTCTATTTTATCACTTTTCCCCACCAAATGAAGAATCCCGCGACTCTGCAAAAAGGAAGAGCTTGTATAGAAAGTCTTTGTTGCTTCAGTGCTTTCAGGAGCACAGACCCTCTTCGAACGTCCAAGTCTCCTCTGGGAAGATCATCCTGCCGGGCTTTTCCCACAGGAGCGGAAGGGCTGATTCCTTTCAGGATCGAAACGGATTCTCCTCCACCTGTGTTTTCCCCCTGTTGAAAAATAAAAAGGGGATCATCTGTTATACAGATGATCCCCTTTGTTGAGCCCCCCATTGCGCAAAGGCATGTGGAAGGTTCTGCAGGGACGTATACAGGAACAGGGCAGACAGATGATCTTCCTGCCCAAGTTCGCTGCAGCCGTTTCCCAGCTATTTAAACTGTATTCCAGCCTGACTGAACGGCCAGTAGCGGACATCCACTTTCCCGACAACCGTCTCTTCCGAAACAAAACCAAAGTAGCGGCTGTCCAGACTGTCTCTGCGGTTATCCCCCATGACGAACAACTGCCCCTCCGGTACCGTTGTGGACCCTGTCACTTCCTCCAGTGTAAAATCCTCCGTAAAAGGAAGGCCGTCACTGGGACGAAGATCATCAAGGTAGCTTTCATCCATAAGGACACCGTTCACGTAAAGCTGGTCATTCTTAAACTCTATTTCATCACCAGGAATGCCGATGACCCGTTTGACATAGTCTTCATCTTCATTAGCATGGAACACAATGACCTGCTGCCTGTCTATTTCGCTCCAGTCATACACCGCTTTGTTCACCATCAAAAGATTGCCGTCATACAGGGTGGGCTCCATAGACTCCCCATCGACGACATAACTCGCAAATAAGTAGGAACGGAAAACAAACGCCAGCAGAAGGGCAAGCAGGACAGTCCGTATCCATTTCAGGTATTTTTTCATGGTCTGCTCCTCCATGTGTTGGTCTATCCACATTTTACCCGCAATGGAACGAACTTAATCGTCGCGGCGCACTTTCCGCTCCGCCTTCCTTTGAATCCGCCCCTCCAGATATTTTCCGAGAATCCAGAATAGAAGAATACAAATACCGACGACAATCGATTTCACCGGATTCTGGGCGAATGAGGCAATGCTTGAGCCGACATAGGAGATGGTGAAGATCATCACCGATTTTCCTAATAGAACAGCAAGAATAAACTGCTGCCGGCTGACTTTGGACAAACCGGAAACGACATTGATGACGGCGGAAGGCGAAAAGGGAAAGCACATCAGCAGAAACAAAGGCCCGAAACCGTGTTCCTCCACCCATACGACGACCCGTTTCACCTGCTTCTGTTCTGTAATGGCGCGGAACGGCTTTTTATCCCCGAGCCTGCGGATGATAAGAAAAACACTGACCGCACCGATCACCGAGCCGATCCAGGAATATAAAAATCCGCGGAACAGCCCGTACACCACCGAATTGGCCAGCACAAAGGCCACTAAGGGGAGAACAGGAAGAAAAGCTTCCAGCAGGGGAAGAAGAATGCCGGGAAGCGGACCGAGGCGATCCAGCTCCTCCAGCTGGCGGATGATATAATCAAACAGCTGATCGTTCTCAGCTAAATGCCGCCATTGATTGATTTTTTCAAATACAGCATCCATGATGAAGCTCCTTATGTACACCTATGAAGAGGGGTTTTCTTTTTATTTTATAGGATAGGTATCCCCTCTGCCCAGTCTGTTTAATCAAGATTTCCGTTTCTTTCTCCCGCTGCCACTTTTAACCTCTTCAAAAAACAGGTTGCATAAAAAGGATGTCTGCGTGGTATAATACAGAACAAGAACGTTTGTTCGTATTCGGAGGGGAATGACATGAGGTACTTAAAACAGAAAGAATTGGATCTCGCTTCCCGCTACTTGTTTTTATCTATGGCGGTTACAGTCATCAGGCAGGATCGGAAACACGTGGAACAGGGGAAATTCAAAATAAAGGAGCCGTACATGGAGCTGCTCGGTAAAATGGAGCTGGAAGCGCGCCAGGAAAGAAAAGAGCTGAGAAAACAGATGGATGCCATGAAGATCCAGGTTGTGGAGTCCGGACGCAATGATTCCTTCACGTCTTTTCTATTCCTTGCCCACGGCTATGAGGAAAAGCGGAACTACTTCAACCCGGCCATCCGCAAAAAGGTGGAAAACATTCTATTTGAGCTTATGAAAAGGTCTCAGCAATCCGGTCCGCCCGTCGCTCAGAGGCAGCCGGCCCATCACGAAAACGGTCTTCGAGAATAACGCGCAGATGAGCCGTGCGCTGTACCTGGTTGGCAAACATCCCGTCAGAAACAGGAAAATTGACGGATGTGCCCTGTCCGAAATGGACCGTCGTCGTTTTATCTCGCTCACCGTTAAAGGTCCGGATATATTTGTGGGCGACCCAGGAGCATTCTTTTCGTTTCGGGGAAATAATAGGGAAGAAATAAATACCCATCGCTTCGGAGATGACAATCGGAGGTTTATGTGTGTAGCTTGTCAGTTGTTTCGTCCCGGCCATGCGCCCGTCCAGACTGCTGGCGAAATAGCGGCAGGAATCATCCACGATCGTACTGGGAGCCGCGTGCACATAAAAGCGCTCTTCCCGCTCCACAACTTCAGTAAAGACTTGTCCATTATCCTGCTGGACAGCAACCAGCGCCATCGTCTTCGGGTTGATTTCATATTCTTTCTTCTGCACATGCGTCATCCACAAACACCCTTTCTCATTTAGACAGCGGTAACTCTCCCTGCAGGTCGATCTTACCGCTTTTCTTCTTCAATTTACCAAAAACTAAGAAAAAAGTCTAAACATTCTCAAAAAAATATCCATATCTGCTATACTACAGTTAACAGCCGCTGCCTTCGGGGTAAGCGTCTTTCTTTTCTTCCCCCTTCTGTCCGAAATCCGGATTGAGCAGTGTAAACACCTCAAGTTCAGGCTGACCTTTCATCACAGGCACCTCATTCCCTCCATTTCAAAGAAAGGAGACTATTCATGTGGAAACGTAAAAAGAAACCTTCACAAGCCGGCAGAAAACAAACATTGGAAGTCCGTGACTTATCGATCCATGATGTCCGCAAGGCCGTCCACGCCTTCGCTGATCACAAACCAGGAGATGTTCCCTTGAGCGTCCTCATCAATCAGGACCTGACACTGGACTATGACCTGCTGGCGCCATATCTCGAGGGACTTCCGGAGAAGAACTACTATATGTCCAGAGAAACTTATGAACTGTTCGAAGAAGACGCCCTTGACTTAGCTCAGGATCTGGACCTCGTTCAATATGCCGTGGATCAATACATGAAACAGACTCAGGAACTTCCTGTCATTGATCATGACCCTTTTAAACGGATAAATTATTATAAGCTGGAAAAACATGATTTGTTACAGCGCCGCCCGAATCGCGACTTTTATCTCACAGACGAGGAGTTTATGATCACCTATAAAAAGCCGGAATAATAAAAGACAAAAAAATGCCAATGCTTCATAGGAAGCATTGGCCAAAAGAGACGACTGGTTAACTTTTGAGTGAGGGAATAAATTGTTTGAAAAGTTCTTCTGAGAGGGAAGATTCTTTTCATTACACTCATCAGTAACAAGTTACTGACCCATTTACGACAACCAATCGCAAATGGTTTGAGATCAATAAGCATCACCGCTTATCTGTTTTTATTGTAATATATCTTCCGCTCATAATCACCGAAAAAAAGTTGCGGTTTCCCGCAACTCCTTGCGTATTTACTAAGAAATGACATTTGACCTTCCCTCACGAGGACTTGATCAGCTCGTCCTGCTCTTCCTTCCACACCGTCTCTTTCTTCTCATAATCCCGCTGCAGAGACTCGAGATCAACAAGAGAGTCGTGTGTCTGCTTTCGAATCCTGCGTACCTCTTCATGGGACTGCTGGATCTTATTCTGTACAAATAAATCCACAATCAAACCATCCAGAAAGTAATCAGCTATCGTCCATCCTTCAGAGATTCGGAGGTCCACATCGGCGAATTCGCCGATGTCCGCCATTTCATTTGCAAACTTCCGCAAATGCTGTTGGGCCATATGAACAGCTTCTTCTGCCTCATCCATTCTGGAATGCTTCACCGCTGTGGTGAGAAGACCCCCGCCAAGCATATCGGCCATTCCCCAGTTTTCCGCTTTCGTCAAAAACTCCGAAGCCGTCTCCAAAGCCTTGTGCGCTTCCTTTCCTGCCTGCAGGGCTTCTTCAATTTCTGTCCGCTCTGCAAGAAGCTGCGAGCGCTTCTCACTAATTTCCAGAAGCCGCTTTCCTTTATCACCGCCGCCGGAGACGAGCGCCTCTTTTCGTTCCTCGTACAGCGTACGATAGCGCGTCCGCACCCCGCTCAGGCTCTGCATTCGTTCTTCAATATGACGTATTTCCCCTTCGATGTCCTTACGGGACTTTTCAGCCTCCCGCCATTTCACACCAGCCTCAACCACTTCCTGCTTTTCTTTTTCCATCCGGTCCTGCTTTTGGCCGGTAAGGACAACGAATAGACGACTCAAACGAACACGCTCCAGCTTTTCCACATCCTCTTTTTCCTCCTCCAGTCTACGAGCGAAATGGGCTTCTTTTCCGCGTGCCTCCTGAAGCTCTTTTTCCAGCTGGTTATGTTCACGTTCCAAACGTTCCAGCCTATGTACGTCCTGTTTGGCTTCCATCAATCGAGATAATTGTTTCTCCACGTTTCATTCCCCCTTTCCTTTTTTACGACCCCACCCACATGAACGTTTCACATCCATGAAAAAAAGACTGCCGTAATAGGCAGTCTACTCATCCAACAGGTTGTTTTCAGCGATATGATCTGACACGATATCCACAAGAAGCTCACCTTCACGCAGGAGCTCCCCACGTCCGAAAGCTTCAAAACCATCTCCGCCGTAAGCCAGATACTGGGTGACAGCGACCGTATAGGTCTGCTCGGGATCGACCGGTTCACCATCTTGATCCCGCAGGTTATATACAGAAATCACTCCGTCGTTCTTCTCCCACTCATATGTCAGCCCTGATGGCTGTACCCTGTTCGTCCGTCCTTCGCTCCACTGTTCAAGCAGAGCGTCTTCAATCTGTTCACCGGTCATTGTCAGACTGACCCCATAATGCTTGAAAGGAAGCGAGGAGTGCAGGTCCACAGCTTGAATGGGACCTTGAGGGATACTTTGACGTATCCCACCGTGATGCACGAATGCCATATCCGCCTGCATCTTCTCCTTCAGTGAACCGGCTACAAGCTCACCGAGTGCAGAACGGCCTTTTTCGTCTTTCTTCCTCGACAAACCACGTTCCGCCTCTCCCAGCACCTGGTGATACTCCTCTTCGATCTGAGCCTGATATGGCTCCAGCAATGCCTTTGTCTCCGGATCCGGGTCCATCCCTTCGTGGTAGGTCACAATAATCTCTGCTTCTTTATTGACGATATCTTGAGTGGCCGGGTCGATCGTCAAATCGACTTTGGAAAATGCCCGTCCGTACGAATACGCCTGAACGATCAGCTTTCCATCTACTTCAATATCTGCATACGTATGGTTATGCCCTGCAAACAGGACATCAACTTCATCATCAATGGCTCCGGCCATCTCTACAAAGGACTCAGATCCTTTTGTGCCGGACTTGTCAGATGCAGCCGAAACATGGCCGAGAACAATAATGGAAGAAACCCCTTTATCCTTCAATTCCTGAACCGCTTCATTGACCGCCGTGACTTCATCCGTAATCCTGACGCCTTCCAAGTTCTCTTCAAGGACATAATCACGCGTGTCTGTCGTTACCACTCCAATAAAACCGACAGGCACACCTTTGATTTCTTTAATGATGTGGGAAGGAAGCAGCGGCTCTCCTGTCGATTCATCCACGACATTTGCAGCAGTATAAGGGGTGGTCGAACCAGAAAACGTCCCCGTCTGCTTATGCCATCCCCCGTCAAGCAGGCGCGTCATTTCCTCTACTCCCTCATCCAGTTCATGGTTTCCTAGTGTTCCAACATCAAAGCCCACCCTGTTCATCCATTCGACCGTTGGTTCATCCTGAAACAAAGAAGAAATTGGCGGACTTCCACCAATCATGTCTCCTGCGTGAACAATAAGAGAGTGAGGGTTCTCCTTCTCATAGGCTTTCAAGTAAGCGGCCAGGTATTCAGCACCTCCCGCTTTCTTTCCATCAAAGGTCAGTTCTGCCTCCAGCTGACCATGCAGATCGTTGACACCGAGAAGCTGAATGTCCACGGGCTCCTCGGAATACAGCGTTTCAGCAGCCAGCAGAAAACCTGTAACAAGCAGCAGCCCCAACAGCAGCGGCATTCGACGTTTGAACGTTCTCATACACCCACCCCTTCCTTATTCCTCTTTAAAGTATCAAGAGAAAATAAACGGGGTCTTAAGTTCTTATAAATGATTGTTAAATTAAAGAAGCCGCTCCGGCTGAATGAAACCGGAACGGCTTAATGATTAAGAGCTGGTGAGCTGCTTGCGTAAGTTCTTTCTTAATATTTTCCCTGTTGTGTTCTTTGGAAGTTCGTGTAGAAACTCAATTCGGGACGGCCATTTATACTTGGCGAGCCGCTCACGGCAGAAAGCGAGCAGTTCGGCTTCCCGGAGAGACGGATTCCTGGAAACAACAAAACTGATGACCGTTTCCCCAAGCTCCGGGTGCGGCGCACCGACGACCGCCACTTCTGTAATGTCCTCGTGGCTGTATAAAACCTCTTCCACTTCTCTTGGATAGACATTATAGCCCCCGACAAGAATCATATCCTTCTTCCGGTCCACAATGTAGAAATACCCTTCTTCATCTACACGGGCCATATCGCCGGTATAAAGCCAGCCATCTCTGATTGTTACAGCAGTTTCCTCCGGCATTTTGTAATAGCCTTTCATCACGTTCGGACCTTTGACGATCAACTCTCCGACTTCGCCGACAGGAACATCTTCTCCTAGTTCATCCACGACGCGGTTTTCTACATTTTTTATATTTCTCCCTATTGATCCAGCTTTTCTCGGACGGTCCAGCGGGTTGAAGGCAGTGACCGGCGAAGCCTCCGACAATCCATACCCTTCTGAGATCCGTACGTGAAACTGCTGTTCAAAAGATTCCAGCAGGGATACAGGCAGCGATGAGCCGCCGGAGATGGACAGACGCATGTGCCGGAAGGTCTGCACCTGATCGCTGCCTGTCTGCTGCAGATAATTATACATCGTCGGCACTCCGGCAAACACGGTAGCTTTATGTTCATCTGCCACAGCAAATACTTCCTGAGGGGAAAACTTCGGAATGACGAGGATGGTGCCTCCATTCATAAGCGGTGCATTCAAACAGACGGTCAGGCAGAAAACATGGAACATCGGCAGTGTGGCAATGACCCGGTCATCGGAAGAAAACTCCAGGTAGTCCGCCACATCTGTGGCGTTGGAATATAAATTCCGGTGGGTCAGCATCGCACCTTTCGGCTTCCCGGTCGTTCCTGAGGTATAAAGGATGACTCCCGTGTCTTCATCCTCAAGGGGCGGTCCCTCAAAAGCCGGGCTGCCTTCCTCCACCGCTTTTGTAAACGATTTCATTTTTGGAGACAAGGAAGATGCGGACAAATCCATACCGCTGTTCGTATCGGCAGCAAAATAATGCTCCACATCGCTTTGGTGATCCAAATGTTCAAAAATCTCCAAAAGGACATCCATTGTGATGACAGCTTTGACATCCCCATTCTTTAAAATGTATCCAATCTCTGATGCGGTGTAGGTCGGGTTGATTGGGATAACAGTCGTCCCCGCACGGAGGGCTCCGTACAAGCCGATCATAAACAGAGGACTGTTCCCACTTACCAAAGCCACATGGTCTCCTTTCCCATAGCCAAGCCTGGACAACGTTGAAGCGAATTTCGTTACGGACGCATCGAACTCTTTGTAGCTGACCGAATGACCTTGAAAAATATAGGCATCCTTGTCAGGGTTTTCTTGAGCCGTCAGCATCAGCTGTCCGCTTAAATTCATGCATGCTCCCCCTTATTATGAATGAATAATCATTCACCATTTGTATTTTCTAATTAATTATAAAATACTGAAAACTTTTTATCAACTTATGTCTAAACGTGAAATAGGAAAAACCCGGCCCCCTCCAACAGAGACCGGGAATTTTTTAATAAAGGATGTTCAAAAAGTCTTCTTTTGAAATTTTCCCAAGGTAATAGGAAATATCCACCTCATCCAAAGCTTCAGAGATGGCCTGGCGTTCATACCTGCATCCGATCAATGTATCCTCGACTACATGGATATCACCGACACCGAAGAAATCTCCAAACACTTTTGCATTCTGGATGGTACCTTTAGACACATCAAGACGGACATCGTAACTCCCTGCTCCTTCAATCCGCTTGGTGTGCTGGATGTTGAACTTCGGAGAACGGCCGTAGTTCCAGTCCCAGTTTTTATAGCGCTCATCGGCAAGTTTATGGATGTTGTCCCAGTCTTCGGCAGTAAGCTTATACTGTGGTACATCCTTCACATCCTCCACATCAAAAATATAGCGGAGAATCAGGTGTTTGAATTCCTCCATGGAAATCGGCTCTTCGAGAAATTCAGAGATGTTCGCAACGCGGCTGCGGATCGATTTGATTCCTTTGGATTTGATCTTTTCTGTTTTCACATTCAGCGCAGATACGACGTTTTCGATTTCAGAATCCAGCATTAACGTTCCATGACTGAACATCCGCCCTCGTGTAGAAAACTGGGCATTCCCTGAAATTTTCCGGCCATCCTCTGCGGTAATGTCATTTCTTCCGGACAACTCCGCATTTACACCGAGCTTTTTCAAGGCTTCTGTCACCGGCTTCGTAAATTTAGCGAAATCATGGAAGCTGTCTCCGTCATCCTTCGTGATGAAGCTGAAATTCAAGTTTCCGAGATCATGATAAACGGCTCCCCCACCGGACAGGCGGCGTACAACATGAATGCCGTTATCTTCCACATAATTGGTGTTGATTTCCTCCACCGTGTTTTGGTTCTTCCCAATTATGATGGACGGTTCATTGATATAGAACAGTAAGTAGGTTTCATTAATATCGAGATTTTTTAAGGCGTACTCCTCGATCGCCAGATTAATCCTGGGATCATTAATGCCTTCGTGGTCTATAAAAAGCATGGCTTTCATCCTTTCCAGTCCTTATTCCATGTACCATTGTAATCGTTTAGAAAAGGAGAAACAATCTATTTACTCCAGGATAAACCTTCCTCTGCGATCTGAATGGTTCCTTGAAAAACGTTCCGGGCTTCCTGACGCAGGCGGGTATGATCCCCGAAATGTGGAAGATGACTGAGCCAGAGCGTATCCACCCCGGCATCCCGGGCGATGGTGGCAGCTTCTGTACTGGTCATATGCCCCGGACCGGTCCCATCCATTCCATGATAGAAGTTCGTATCTGTAATCAACAGGTCCGCCCCTTCTGCAAAATCCCCCCACGGTTCGAAATAACTCGTGTCCGCTGTATAAACAATCGTGTTGTCCCCATCACTGATCCGCATACCATAACAAGGAACAGGGTGGGAGGTTTTTTGAAAGTCAATCGTGAATGGTCCGAGTTTCAGCGTTTCTCCAGGATCATAGCCGACGCCTTCTGTATACTGATGGCTCAGCCGCTCAAACTGTTGTTTGTCTTCTTTGTGCCCATATAGATAAAGCTTCTGATTCGTTTCATGCAGAGTGTTCTGAACGAGCATCGCGTATTGCAGCGGTCCGATATCCGCTATATGGTCATGATGGTAATGAGACAAAAGGACAGCATCAAGATCCATCACTTTTTTGTACTGCTGCAGTCGCGACAAAACACCACTTCCGCAATCGACAAGCATCGTAAATCCATCCTTCTCCAACAAGTATCCGGAGGTCGCACTTCCTGACGCCGGATAGGCTCCCCAGTATCCGATAATCGTCACTTTCACATCATCCACTCCCTTTTTAAAAAAATTCCGCCTAAATATGCTTTGTTTTATAACAGATGGTTGATTTCTGAATATTGTTATAATACAATGGTTTTACATTAAAAATACTTGGAGGCGATTTACCATGATGAATGTTCTTGAGTTTTTCCGTAACCTGCCGAAAAAGCACTGTGCTCAATGTGGAAATGTCATTCAGGAAAAAGCCGACTGTTATGGTAATGTTTGCGACGACTGCGACCACCCTGCCCGTTAATTCCAGTATTCCACAAAAATCCATAGAGTGAACCTATCATTTGAAGCAGCTGGCATCAGCTGCTTTTTTTATGGATGCCATAAAAAAAAGCCATTCGTAGAAAACTACTGAATGGCTGCTTCTCTGCGTTTCGTTGAATTTCTTAATAGAAGCTGATGGGGATAGACATACCGCTTCGGTGCAATGGCTCCCGGATGAAGCAGCTGCTGTATGAGTACTTCCACCGTTTTATCCGCCATTTGTATGACCGGCTGCTGGATGGTTGTGACAGAAGGCACCATCAGGAGCGACACCATCTGATTATCAAACCCTACCACGGCGAGGTCCTCCGGCACCTTCCAGTCTGAGGAAGAAGCTTCATAGATTAAACCGGCTGCTACTTCATCCGATCCAGTAAATACCCCGTCAATATAAGGGAATTCGCTGCGAATCAAATGAAAGACCTTCTGTCCGTCACTGACATCAATCGCCCAGTCGATATTAAGCTCGTCGAGGAAAGGTCGTCCATATTCCTCCAACGCCTCAAGGAATCCCTGCTTCCGCATAGCTCCCAGATGACTTTCCGGCCCTCCGCTGGCGTACGCAATATGTTTACACCCCTGCTCCAGCAAATGAACAGCAGCTTCGTAGGCGGCTGTTTTATGATCCATATGAATCATTGGAATCGAAGCATCCTCCATGTATTCATTGCAGAACACAATCGGACCGGACTCCAGATAAGGCTCGACATCCTTCCAATCATTGATGAGGGAAGCCATAATCACACCATCCACCTGCTTCGTTTTCAGCAGCTGAAGATAGTCGATTTCTTTTTTTCTGGAATGGTGGGTCTGGCAGACGATCACCTGGTATCCCCATTCGGATGCTTTCTGCTCCATCGCTTCAATTAAGTTTCCGAAGAATGGATTGGTAACCCGGGGCAGCAGGACTGCTATGGTTTCTGTTTTCTGGCTGCGCAGGCGGCGCGCAGATGAATTGGGGACATACCCGAGGTCCTTCATGGCCTGGACTATTCGCTGCCGCTTTTCTTCAGTCACGTATGGCTGATCATTAATGACGCGGGACACCGTCGTCCTTGATAATCCAGCCAATTTCGCTACATCTTCAATCGTAGCCATATTCATTTCCCCCTTGATGCTATTTGAAAACGTTTCCAATTATTATCATACTAAGCCTTGTCGTTTCATGCAAGCCCTTTCATAAGGTTGCAGGCTTCTATAAGGAAGGCTGCATATAAAAAAAGCCCCCCGTTGATCCGGGGAGCTCTTCTCGTGCCATTATACAAAAAGATGTGTGAGAACCTTCTCTACGGCCGCTTCTCCCTGGTCAATACAGTCAGGAAGACCGATGCCGCGGTAGGAGCCGCCAGCCAGATAAATGCCGGGCAGCTCTTTTTCCATAGCTGCTGTAATATGCTGCAGCTTTTCCTTATGCCCCACCTTATACTGAGGCATTGCATCATGCCAGCGCGTCACAACAGAAAAATCCGGTTTTTCCGTAATGTTCATCGTTTTATTCAAATCCTTCAAAACGATGTCCTGGATTTCTTCATCCGTCTTTTCGACGATTTCCTGATCCGACGGCTTACCGACATAACACCGGAGAAGCACTTTTCCCTCTGGTGTCGAGTGCGGCCATTTTTTATGTGTCCACGTGCAGGCGGTGATGCGGAAATCGCTGTTTCTCGACACGACAAAGCCTGTGCCGTCAATATCCTTCTTAATGGCTGACGCATCAAAAGCCATGGCGACGTTGGCCACCGATGTGGCATTGGTGTTCTTAAACGGCTCAAGAAAATCAAAGTGGGACAGCATGCGCTGAACCGCGAAATGGGGAACAGCCATAATGACAGCATCCGCTTCCTTCACTGTTCCATTACTGAGCAGCAGTTGATAGCCATCGTCCTGTTTCTCGATATGATTCACTTGGACTCCCGTTTGTACCGTTCCTGGATGCAGCTGCTCTTCGACCGCATCCACCAGGGAGCTGAGCCCGTGTTTCAGGGTACGGAACATGCTCGGTTTCTTTTCGCCTTTTTTACGCTTTGGGATGTTAGTGGTCCGACGCAGTCCTTTAATCAGGCTGCCATACTCCTGCTCCATCTCATAAAACTGCGGGAAGGTCGCCTTCAGGCTCAGCTGATCGATGTCGCCGGCATAAATGCCGGACAAAAGCGGCTCAATCAGGTTTTCGACCACTTGATTCCCCAGCCGGCGCCGGAAGAAAAGTCCAAGCGACTGATCTCCCTCCACCGTCTTTTTGGACTTCACAAGATCCATCGACGCTCTGATTTTTCCTGCAGGTGTGAACAATCCGGAAAAAAGAAATGGACGGATCCGCGTAGGAATCCCCATATAGGATCCCGCCGGCATCTTGTGAAGCCGCCCATTCACTAAGATGTAGGATTGACCTGTCCCATTGGGTACAAGCTCCTCCCCCAGTCCGACTTCACGGGCCAGGCGCCCGGCGCTTTCCTTTCGTTCCAGAAAAGAATCAGGACCGCGTTCAATCGTGAACCCGTCCTTTTTCACGGTTTCAATTTTACCGCCCAGACGATGGCCGGCTTCTAATAATGATACATCGAGAGGGATGTCTTTTTCGTCTGCTTTTTTCTGAAGGTAATAGGCGGATGTTAATCCTGTGATCCCCCCGCCTATAACTACGACTTGTTTTCGTTCCCCCATCGTCTTACTGCTCTTTCGCTTTATCCAGCACGACATCAGCTAGAGTGTCGATAAACTGCGGATGCGTATTCGGCATTTCAGGACGGTAATAGCCTGCTCCGATTTCATCACAGACAACCTTACACTCGTAATCGTTGTCGTAAAGAACTTCCAAGTGATCGGAAACGAAACCGACCGGCGCATACACGAAAGTGGTGTATCCTTTTTCATGATAAAGATCACGGGTAAGGTCCTGCACGTCCGGACCGATCCATGGATCCGGTGTATTCCCTTCACTCTGCCAGCCGATTTCATAATTGGTGATGCCGGCGGCTTCTGCAATCAAATCCGCCGTTTTCTTCAGCTGATCCGGATATGGATCGCCGCCTTCCAAAATCTTCATCGGCAGACTGTGCGCCGATACGATCAGGCAGCTGTTTTCTTTTTCTGCTTCATCCATTTTGCTGTATTCCGCTTCCAAAGCCTGCTTCCAGTAATCGATAAAGCCCGGGGCGTCGTACCAGCTTTCCACAGAACGGATAGTGATGCCGTGTTTGTCTGCTTCCTCTTTCGCACGTCCGTTGTAAGATTTTACGCTGTACGTGGAATAGTGGGGAGCAAGAACAATGGAAACCGCTTCGTCAATGCCATCTTCGGCCATCTGAGCCACCGCATCTTCCACGAACGGCTCAATATGTTTTAAGCCAAGATACATATGGAATTCAACATCCTCCTGTTTTTCATTCAACGCGTTCTGTACGGCTTCGGCCTGATCATCCGTAATGCGGGCCAGAGGCGATATGCCTCCAATGGCATCATAACGGTCACGCAGATCCTGAAGAAGCTCATCCGACGGCTTTCTTCCCCGGCGGATGTGTGTGTAATAACGCTCCAAATCTTCTTCCTTATAAGGAGTTCCATAAGCCATTACTAATAGTCCCATTTTCTTCTGTGCCATGCAGCTTCACCTCTTAGTTCTTTTTTGAGTACGTATGGATTAAATTGGTCAAACGCTTCAATGTTTCCGGTTTGATATCCGGTGTGACACCATGTCCAAGATTAAAGATGTGGGACGGATGATTTCTGCCCTCATCAATGATCCGCTTGGCCCGCTCTTCAATAACGTCCCAGTCGGATAAGAGAATCGTCGGATCCAGGTTCCCCTGCAGCGGTTTCGTCACCCCTGCGTTTCTAGCTTCTGTAATCGACATTCTCCAGTCCAGACCAATGACATCGACAGGAAGATCATCCCATTCGTGGATCAAATGACCTGCTCCGACGCCGAAAGTAATCAACGGGACATTTTCTTCCTTCAATTCAGAGAAGATCCGCTGCATCACCGGCTTGATAAATGTCCGGTAGTCTTCGACGTTCAGGGAACCTACCCACGAATCGAAAATCTGGATGGCTTCGGCTCCGGCTGCCACCTGCGCTTTTACATACGCAATGACCATATCAGCAAGCTTATCCATGAGAGCAAACCATGTCATCGGCTCACTGTACATCAGTGATTTTGTTTTGCTGTAGTTCTTGGAAGGACCGCCTTCAATCATATAGCTTGCCAGTGTGAACGGCGCTCCACTGAAGCCGATCAATGGTACTGTCAGCTGCTCTTTCGTAAGCAGACGGATGGTATCCAGAACATAAGGAACATCCGCCTCCGGATCAATGGTTCCAAGCTTCAAGATGTCGTCTTTCGAGCGGACTGGATTATGGATGACGGGACCGACCCCTTTTTTGATCTCGACATCCACACCAATCGCCGGAAGAGGGGACATGATATCCTTATAAAGAATGGCAGCGTCCACGCCGTACTGCTCGACAGGCAGACGTGTGACGTAGGCACACAGTTCCGGTTCATGAGTGATCTCAAACAATGAGTATTTCTCTTTTAGTTTGCGGTATTCAGGCTGTGACCGTCCGGCCTGGCGCATAAACCATACGGGTGTATGATCGGTTTCTTCACCGCGGAAAGCTCTCAATATTGTGTCATTCTCAATTTTCTTCATGAATAAGACTCCTTTTTAACGTTCATCAACGACCCGTTTTCAACTATAACATTTATCGGAAAACCATGTCGCTGTATAAGTGGTTTGTCACGATTTTGTACGATTTTAAAAGTCCCAGTTCAGGCGGACAGAGTTGGACGGCTGTCCTTCTTTACCTGTAAGCGGGTCGGCGGGGACAATGTAGTAGCGGGTCTCATCAAAAACACTGAACGCACTGATGCGGAACTCCCCTTTGCCGGTCACTTCCCCGACTTTAACATCCTCTCCCTCTTCTTCCCTGAAAATACGGTAAATAATCCGTTCATCCTCCGGTATGCTCCACGTAATCGTCCCGCGCAGCGTAGCCAGTCCGCCCAGGTTGAGGTTAGCCTCCGCATCTGTAATCACCGGCAGGGAGACAGGATCAGGAAGACTTTCCACTCCTTCCGGCTGTTCAAACGCTGTCGCAAGCTCCTGCTGCTGGTCCACTTTCGTTAAAATGCGTTTCATCATGCGGGCCGGATAGGCACTGCTGCCTTCCACACGGCTGCCTTCTTCATTGGAGTCATACCCCATCCAGACGGCTCCGGCATATTCCGGGGTATAGCCGGCAAACCAGACATCTGTATCCTGCTGCGTACCGGTTTTCCCAGCCAGGGCTTTCGGATAGTCGCCGGAACTTGCGGTACCATCCTCCACGACTGTCTGCAGAATTTCCGTCAAATACCAGGAGGTTTGAGCGTCAAACACCTGCACTTCTTCCGGCGTATGCTCATGGATAACCTTTCCCTCCCGGTCTGCCATCTGCTTAATGGTATAACTGTCTTTCTTCACTCCTGACTGGGCAACGGCCCCGTATGCCTCTGCCATCTGCAGGGGTGTATAGCCTTCAGAAAGCCCGCCTAAAGCAATCGCAAGCCCATCGTCCTTTGTAGAAAGACCCAGTTTATCTAAATACGTTTTCGCATAAGGGATGCCGATTTGATCGAGCAGCCATACCGCTGACACGTTCTTCGATTCTACAAGAGCTTCGTAGAGCGACACCTGACCTTCGTACTCATCGTTGTAGTTTCTTGGATTAAACTCACCAAAGGCCTGCCGTTCATCCGACAGCAGGGAATACGGGTCATATTCATCCATCATGAGGGCCGGGCCGTAGACCGCGAACGGTTTGATCGTTGAAGCCGGCGGCTGTTTTGAAAGAACCCGATTGAAGTCCCCGTGCACATAATCCCGTCCGCCAACAGCGGCAGCAACGGCTCCCGTCCGGTGATCGGTAATCGTCAGCGCCCCTTCCACAGGACCTGCTGTCCCGGGAATATATTCCCCGTTTTTCATTTCTTCGGCAGCTATTTTCTGAATGACCGGATCCATCTCCACGATGATCTGATAACCGCCGCGCTTCAGTTCGTCCCGTGAGATATGATACTTCTCAGCCGCTTCCTGAATAACGAGGTCGACGTAACTATTGGACCACGTCTCCTCCTCCGTATCTTCTTCTCTTTCCACAGCCAATGTCGTTCCCTGCATCTGTTTCAGTACAGCGGCATCTATGCTTCCTACATCATACATCCGTGCCAGCACAACGTTCCTGCGTTCTTCAGCTGCTTCAGGGTTTTCAAAAGGAGAGTAGGTATTCGGTGCTTTCGGCAGCCCTGCCAAAAGCGCTCCTTGAGCGATGCTGAGATCTGAGACTGAGGTTTGGAAATAGTGCTGGGAAGCGGCTTCAATGCCGTACGTTCCCTCCCCGAAATAAATCCGGTTCAAATAAAGTTCCAAAATTTCGTCCTTCGTGAAGTTCCGCTCCAAATAAAGGGCGGCCATCACTTCCTTCGTCTTACGCATCCACGTCTTTTCATTGGTCAAAAACACATTTTTCGCCAGCTGCTGCGTGATGGTACTGGCTCCCTCCACCTTTTTCATGGCGATGATATCCTTATATACCGCACGTAGAATACCTTTAAAGTCTACACCGGAGTGCTCACGGAAACGGCTGTCCTCCACGGCAGTAAAGGCTTCCTGCACATGATCAGGAACCTGGTCGATACTGACGACCTGCCGATTCTTCGTATAGATACGCTCAATCACTTCACCATCGGCCGTTTCCACTGTCGTCATTTCATCAAGGATTAAATCCTTCTCATTGACGACGAAACGCCCACCGAAATAGATCGTCATAAAGCCTGCAAATAAGAAAAAGACAAGCACGCCAAGACCGAGAAGCGGCCACTTCCATTTCTTCACCCAGGAAGGAAGCTTGTCCCATTGTTTTTTTAATTTCACTGCAATTCGACCCTTTCTGTCTGTCACCTTCCAGCTTGCCACCCTTCAACCCCTATTGATACACTGAACATACCGAAGGAAAGGAGACATCGCCTATGAAAGTTTCAATGACAAGTGGTACACTGGATTACTTAGCTAAACTGCGGGAGCAGCACCCTGACGCCTCCATCTTCTACATGCAGGATCAGGATAAAACCCTCGCTTATTATGAAGGAGACGGTCCTTCGATTTTCTCTGAGGGCCGGGATTATGAGACGGTCGACCGTGTCGGGGACGTCCAGTCGGAAGGGTATGTGGTTATGAACAACATCCCTGTCAGTGAAGAGGGACGTCCGGTGTTTGAGGATCGTTTCAAGCAGAGAGCGGGAAGCGTAGAAAACCAGGAAGGCTTCCAGGCCATCCGTATCCTCCGCCCGCTGAAAGGAAATACGTATGTTGTCTTCACCCAGTGGCGGAACCAGCAGGACTTCGAAGACTGGAAGAATTCCAAATCCTTTGATGATGCCCACAAAAAGTCCGGACCGAAACACGCGAAGAAACCTTCCTTTATAGACGGAGACGCCTATATTACACAATACCGTATGATCCAGCTTGAAGACTAGCATAGCAAAAGTGAGCGGCACATGCCGCTCACTTTTTTATTCTTCCTCTGCCCCATTGAGTACTTCATTCCGGAAAAATTCCTCGAACACCGTTTCCGGCTGCTCTCCGACAAGTCTCGCCTGCTCTTCGCCATTTTCATAATGGACGAGTGTCGGCGTTGATTCAATGCTGTACGCTGTCCACACATCAAACTCTAATAAGTTCATTTTTTTCATGTCGATATCCAGATCCTCTACCATCGGCACAAGCACAGGAGTTGTCCGTTGACAATGCGGGCAGGTCGGACTGTAAAAATACACGGTAACCGGATCTCCCGATTCGATTTCCTCCTCCAGCTCATCCGGCAGAATCTGATTCTGGTAATTCGGATCGTCCAGCTGGTTGATGGTAGCCTGATCCAGCTCATCCTTGCCATAAGGATTATCGGCTGTCTTCTGATTGTTCTGGTAATTGACGACAAAGATAAGGACAACAACGAGAACAGCCAGCACACTGGCGAAAATAATCATGCCTTTTTTCATGAACGATGACTTCCTTCCTTTTTCACTACAAGCACGTGAATGATAAAAATGATGATAAATGCGGTTCCCGCTAAAAACGGAATGGTGATGAAACCGAATAGATTGATGTACTGGCCACTGCACGGCACAAGACCGCACGAATCCCCGGCGGATAAGACCGGGATTTTCTGGAGGCTGTAGTGCCAGGCAGATACACACACACCGATACCGCTCATAAACAACCCCGGCAGCGCAACCGCCATATTCTTTTTCACAAGGGCTGTGCCATAGATGAGCACGAGCGGGTACATGAGAATACGCTGATACCAGCACAACTCACACGGCGGAAAGCCGAGCACTTCTGAAAAAAACAAGCTTCCGGCCATGGCAGTCAGAGATACAGCCCAGATGACAAACAGCCGGCTTTCATGATCCTTCTTCATACAAGTCTTCCTTTCTCTCTCCTACCTGTCATTATACTCGTGTATTTATTGAAAACAAAGGATTTATCCATTTATAAAACACTCCCCTTACGCCTGCACAAGCCCATTACGATGGGCATAAACAGCCGCTTGTGTCCGATCCTGCACCTCAAGCTTGCTCAGCACATGACTGACGTGGGTTTTCACCGTTTTTATGCCGATGTAAAGAACATCACTGATTTCCTGGTTGGTCATCCCTTCTCCGATACACTTAAGAACTTCAAGCTCCCGATTCGTTAAATCCTCATGCAGGGATTTATCTTTCCGAAACCGGGTCATCATTTTCGTGGCGACTTTTGGTTCAATGACGTTTTCTCCCGCAAAAGCCTTCCGGATCGCGTCTGCGATTTCATCAGCCGACGAGGTTTTCAACATGTAGCTGAAGGCCCCGGCTTCAAGGGCGGGAAAGACCTTTTCATCATCGTAATAGCTTGTCAGAATGATAATCCGGCACGCTTCGGTTTTCATAATTTCTTCCGTAGCTTCAATACCGGTTCCGTCCTCCATAATCAAGTCCATGAGGACAACATCCGGCTTCTGCTGCTGCACGACGGCCACTCCTGCTCTGCCGCTGGATGCCTCCCCTACAATATCAAGGTCCTCTTCCGTACTTAAATAAGCAATGACGCCTTTACGTACAACATCATGATCATCAACGACTACCACACGGATCATCCTGTTTCCCCCTCCATTGTAAAACGGACAGGAACACGCAGATCGATATGCGTCCCCTCTCCTTTGCTCGAACGCAGAGAAAAAATGCCGCCGATTTCCTCACAACGCTCCTGCATCGTTTTCAAACCATAGGAAGCTTTGTTTCCCTTTTTTTCTTCTACACGAAAGCCTGCTCCATTGTCGGAGATATGTAAAAAAACTTCTTCTTCATCGCTCGTACAGATGACTTTCACTTCATCCGCCCCTGCGTGCCGCAGAACGTTGGATAAGGCTTCCTGAACAATACGGAAAAGCTGATCCTCCATCGTTTTCGTTAGACCTTCCACATCCTCCATATCCACTTGAAAATCAATCCGGCACTTCTGCTTCAATTCTTCGATTAAAGCACCCACGCCTTCGGTCAAAGATTCCCCGGATAAATGCACCGGCCGGAGATGAAGCAGCAGCGCTCTCATTTCCGTCTGAGCCTGAAGCGCCATCTGAGTCATCTCCCCCACCTGCTCTCTCGCACGGACAGGATCACGCTCAAAGATCTTCTCAGCCGCCTGTGCCATCATCGTCAGGGCAAACAACTGCTGACTGACGGCATCATGGAGATCCCGGGCCAGACGCTGTCTCTCTTCAATCGCTGCCGCTTTATGGGCGGAACGGGCGAGCTCCCCTTTTTCGTCAGCCAGCTTTAAAAGGGCGTCCTTCTGCTGCTGCAGCTTTTGACCGAGGGTATTCAATTCATCCCCGAGCCCGGCAATTTCATCATCCTCCTGGAAGTAAATCCTGGACGACAGCTTCCCTCTCGCCAGCTGTGTAATCATTGTTGAAATATAGTCGAGACGCTGTTTCATATCCCCGCTCGAACGAAACCCGGCATACAGCGCCGTCAAAAAACCGATGAAGACATATACCACGATAAACAGCAGAACCGCTCCCGCTTCCAGCCACGCTGGATCGAACCAAACGTCAACGGACAGCAGGACAGCCAGCAGGATCAATGTATTTAGAAAAAGGCCGTAAAGATGAGAGCGGATGAACATATAACGTACACTGTTTAGTTTTTTCAGCACCGCTTTCCCCCCTTACACCTGAACCACTTTAATGGAACCGGCCGTTAATTCAATCTGGATGGTCAGTTTCCGGCGGGCTTCTTGGTAATCCCGTGTTTCATATTGAATGAAGCGGTTGATTCCGTCCGCCTTCTGGCCGGCCACCTTGATATCTCCGGCTTTCACTTTTGCGTCCACCCGAAAAGGCACCTGCTTTGGTACAAACATGCGCACATCACCGGCCCAGCCGGCCACACGGATCGGAATATCCTCATCTGGAATAAAAGCTTTCGTAAAATCGAACTTGTAATCACTAACCGCGCTCCAGACGTTCATCGGCTCTACCTTCCAGTTTTCTTCTGTAAAAGATAGATCCCCGACCGCCATCGTCCTGGATGCAGGCAGCGGTTTATCAAAATAGCGGGCATCGCTGCCTCCGCCTCTTCCCTTCATGATCCCAAACCCGATATACACGAACAGCAGCGGCCAGAGCTGCCAGATATCCCAGAAGCGGAAAGTCATCACTCCGAAACGGTCCAGAATCAACAGGGCCGCAAAAACGGACAAAAATGACCCGGTCACCCAGCTTCCCGCTTTTTTAAAAAGAGCACCGCTCCACATTCTCAACCCAAACAGCAGAATGATAAACGGATAAATCATACCCCAGGATAGATTCATTTCCAGGGAAATGATGTTCATATTCGTTAACAAAAGAATGACTCCGGCCCCAATCAAAAGGAAGGCCGCAATCCCTCTCCCAACAGTTGTACTCATCCTATCACCCTTCTCTTACGTAAATAATTCGACAAAAACAGTATAAAAACCTTTCCTGTGCCTGTTTTCATTTTATCTGTTTCATGGAGAGGTGAAACCCCGCTGCAGAGGGGCACCCCTTCCGACTTGAGACGGAATTTCACGTTTAAATGGATAGCGGGAGGGAAAAGTAATGGGTGAGACTGAAATAAGAAAGGATGTTGTTGCATGGATGAAAAAATGAAAGCCCTCATTGATGGCTTGAATGAAGACCTCGCGCATGAGTATGCCGCTTCCATTATGTACACCTATAATGCGGCGGTCGTAACAGGACTTTACCGTTCCGTTTTGAAGCCGTTCTTCGAAGAGGAAGTCGCCGATGAACAAGGGCATGCCTTATATTTAGCTGAAAAAATCAGTACACTTGGAGGCACACCGACAACAACACCGGCAGAAGTGAAACAGCTGAGAGAAGTTCGTCCAATGCTCGAGGAAGCACGTGAAGCGGAGAGACAGACGATCCAGCGCTACGAAGAAAGAAAACAGCAGGCGGAGGAACTGAGCCTGACCGAGCTTTCCGTCAAGCTTGATGATATGATTTCAGATGAAACCCACCACATGGAAGAGATCAGCCGCCTTCTTCAGGATTCCCGGCTGCAGGATTAATCTTCTATCCACGGCACAAACCCGTACGATGAACAACCATCGTACGGGTTTTTTATGATTGCCGGACAACAGTCCCTCTTCACTGCAGTCTTTCTCTTTTAAGAAGGCACTGTTATTGCTTGGTGTTGTTATTTAACATGTGAGCTCCTATCATCCCTTTTTGTCATGGGATTTGTAGGAGGCGGCCTTGGGAATGACTCCCTTTCCCTGCCATCCCATGCTCTGAGTAAATAGCGGACCGGACCCCTAATTCCAGACGGAAACGATTTAGTAATCGTTTAAAATATCA
The DNA here is from genome assembly GCF_056161385.1 of Halobacillus sp. ABD4_316. Classification (NCBI taxonomy): domain Bacteria; kingdom Bacillati; phylum Bacillota; class Bacilli; order Caryophanales; family Bacillaceae; genus Halobacillus; species Halobacillus sp. ABD4_316. The sequence continues at coordinate 105,443 of NZ_JBSWZA010000004.1, read as the reverse complement.
ACAAAAGACTTTAACAGAGCTTTTAAGAAAAGCATGCGTCCGGGATAAATTTGAGAATATTCAGAAGCTGTATTACAATTTGTACAACCACAACATAAAGGAGAATGCGACATGAGGGAGAATGTTTTTCAAGCCATCGACCGTCAATACGACAAGATGGTGGAAACACGCCGGTATCTTCACCAATATCCGGAGGTTTCTTTCCACGAGGAGAAAACGGCGCAATTTATAGCAGATACATATGAAAGACTGGGCATTCCTTATGAAAGCCACGTCGGCGGCAACGGTGTCGTCGCCACGCTTAAAGGCGGAAAACCCGGCCGAACGGTTGCCCTTCGTGCAGATTTTGATGCCCTGCCGATCCAGGAGGAGAATGATGTTTCCTACCGCTCCAAGCATGACGGGGCGATGCATGCCTGTGGACATGACGGCCATACGGCAGCTTTGCTAGGCCTGGCCGAAGCTCTCGCCCCTTATCAAAGCGAACTTCCGGGAACCGTGCTGTTCCTTCATCAGCATGCGGAGGAATATGCTCCCGGAGGTGCCAAGCCAATGGTCGAGGCGGGAGCCATCGAAGAAGCGGATGCCGTCTTCGGAACGCACTTATGGGTAAATGCACCGACCGGAGTCATCCAGACGTCTAAAGGGCCGTTTATGGCTGGAGCGGACCGTTTTGAAATTACGATCAAAGGAAAAGGTGGACACGGCGCTCAGCCGCACCAGACGAAAGATGCCATTGTCATCGCTTCCCAGCTCGTGACTACGCTGCAGCAGGTGGTCAGCCGCCGGATTGACCCTCTGAAAACGGCGGTCGTTACGGTCGGAACTTTGGAAGCGGGCGGCACCTTTAACGTGATTGCTGATTCAGCTAAGCTGACGGGGACAGTCCGGACGTTTGATGCTGATGTTCAGGATCTGATTATCGGCGAAATGGAAAAAATCATAAAAGGTACGTGCCAGGGATATGACGCCGACTATGATTTTCTTTATGAAAAGGGCTACCCACCGGTCATCAACCATATCGATGAGGCTGAACTCATCCTGGAGAACGCTTCTAAGGCGGATGCTTCCCTCGTTACCGAAGAAGTGGAGCCCGTGATGGCCGGAGAGGACTTCGCCTATTACTTATTGGAGAAACCGGGTGCGTACTACTTTACGGGAGCTCAAATCCCTGATCATTACTACCCGCATCATCATCCGAAATTCGACTTTGATGAGTCTGCCCTGCCTCACGCTGCAAAGACGCTGTTTCAGGCTTATATGAGCTATCAGGAAAAACAACAGTCCTAAAGAAAACGTAGACGAAAGGACTGTACAGCTGTTTCACCAAGCTGCTCCAATAAACGTCCATTGGCCACAAAGCCGACGACGGCACCGATGCCGGGGACGATTTGGAGCAGCTTTACTATATCAAGCGTATCTCTGTACTCCATCTGAAGCGTTTTCCAATCCACATTCTTCTCCTCAAGCGGAACGTCCTTCCAATTCATCACTTTTTCCTTCGTCTGTTTCCTCACGTCATCGCTGGAATAAGCCAGCATAAAGACGTGCAGTAAATAGACTCTGTCCTCATACGAATGGATGTTCATTCCACACACCTGGGCCGCATCGAATAAAAACTTCATCTTGATACTTAACAGCAGAGGAAAGTCGGCAAGGCCCAGCCATATGCCGCCGAACCCCGTCCCGGCTCCTTCCAGTGAAGCGGTTCTTTTGTACTGCTTCAGCAGTTCCTTAATCTTCACCTCCCGCTCTTCCCACGTCCAGTGGTCTTCGACAGTCACAGGCCTGACGTATTCAGAGGTGGTTAAAGCGGCTTCCATCATGGAACGGACACTTTCCGTTATCACCTGGTGGATGCGGTCGGGAATCGTACTGTTGATCCGCTGCTGAAACGGCTTCGAGGTCCGCTGCAGAAGAGCAGACCGTTTATCGAGCGACCGGCTCCAGCGTACGGCTTCTTTCTTCACCTTTTGTTCGTAGTTCAATGAAGACCCTCCTTTTAAAAAGAAGGCTGCTCCATGCAGCCTTCCTTGTTAGTTTAATCGTTGTTTGACATACGTTTGTACAAACGCATAACTGAACAAAGCACCGAGCACCCAGACACCAATCATCCCCGCCCATTGGAATTGAAGAGCAAGCAGGATTCCGAAGACAGCCGTCTGGAAAAGCATGATCGTTTTCAGCCATTGCAGGACGGCCTTCTGTTTCCACTGTTGATGAACGGGATAGAGATCGAGCCAGATAATGGTCCTGTGGTGATTCCAGAGGGTCATCATCTGAAACCCGCTCAAATAGAGAAACAGCAGAGCAAATGCCCCTTTCACCCAGACGTTCGGGACAAACCAAACCGCCAGCCCGCCAATAAGAATCAGCCGGAGGTACATGCCTAAATAATCACTGCTCCGGACGAATGTAATCCGGAACAAATAAGTAAAGGAGTGGTCCTGACGGAAGGGGATCCTCTGCACGAGCAGCCGGACAAGCCCGTGCCTTTTCTTCACGGTGTTTTTCAAATGCGGCACATCCGTGAACATATTGGCGATCCGGTAAAAGGCACGCATCCGCTGCTGGTCCTTTTCTACGAGCAGGTCCCAGGCGAGTCCGGCTTTTTGACTCGCCAATGTATACGTGTACAGGACGAGGGCGGCAAGAAGAACGGTTACGACACCGGCAAACACCCAATCTCCGCGGGCAAGAAAGAAAAAGATGAAGCCGTTCAGGAACGCCTTGGCCACCTGATCCACCCGGCGGATCCGACCATTCCTTTCCTTGAGCATCCACCAGTTGGAAAGCATGTTCCACACCTTCACAACAAGGACGACACCGATCATCATGAAATAATAACGGCCACCCAGAGATGGATAAGACGCCAAATATAACGGGCCGAGCGCAGCCGACACAAGAAAGATTAAATAAAGCTGGACGATGTAACTATAGTAGAGACACCGCTTGAAGTAATCATTCAGCTGATACTCAGCCGGAAGGAGAAAGACAAGGTCCGGCTCTTTCAGCAGTGTCCGCACCGGACTGTAGCCGGCGAGAAAACCAAAAGCGACAGCGATGACGAAAGCGGTAGGGAAGTTCTCCGGAAGATTCTGAAGCCACTGCTGATAATAATAAGCCGAAGCTGAAATGAAAAACAGCATGGCCACTGCAATATGCCCGTTGAACATGTATTTCAAGTAGCGGCTCGTTTCCTTGATGTGTCCGGAAAAACGCGCAGACCAGAACTCCTTCGCCTTAATCATGCTGCTCTTCCTTTGTAAGCTCGACATATATATCGTCCAGGGAAGCATGGGGGCGGCCGAAGGATTGTCGGAGCTCCGCCAGTGTCCCCTGCGCACGGATCTCTCCGTCGTGGAGAATGACAAAACGGTCACAGTACTTCTCAGCTGTCGCCAGAATATGGGTGGACATAAGAATGCCCGCCCCGTTCTCCTTCATATCCACCATCATCTGCAGGTAGGACTGGATCCCAAGCGGATCAAGACCGACAAAAGGTTCATCCACGATATAAAGTTCCGGTTCTATGAGGAAGGCGCACATGATCATCACCTTCTGACGCATCCCCTTAGAGAAATGGACAGGGAACCATTTCAGTTTTTTCTCCAGACGGAATTCCTTCAATAGTGGATCAAGACGCTTCTTAAAAACATCTTCAGGGATGTTGTAAGCCATAGCCGTCAGATGAAGATGCTCATAAAGGGTAAGCTCATCATAGAGGATCGGCATTTCAGGAATATATCCCAGCTGCTGCCGGTACTTCTCGGGATCCTCATCAAAGCGGGTTCCGTTAATAGACACCGTCCCCTTCTTCGCCTGCATCAATCCGATAATATGCTTGATCGTCGTACTTTTCCCCGCTCCGTTCAATCCGATCAATCCGACGATTTCTTTCGGTTTCACATCAAGACTGATGCCGTGCAGGACGTTTTTATGCGTATAGCCTCCGTGGAGGTTTTCAATATGTAATAAAGACTGCATGCTATCCCTCTTTTCATTGGTCCATTTGAGTGAATTTTATCATATTTTCCATCTGCACACACGCCGCCCGCGCTTTCTACTAATGGGCGTCTACCGCTTCTTATGGTACAATACATTCAATAATGAAAGGAGTGTCAAACATGGCAGACTCGTGTATCTTTTGTAAGATTATTGACGGAGACATCCCTTCCGCTAAAGTGTATGAAGATGAAAAAGTGTATGCTTTCCTCGATATCAGTCAGGTGACGAAGGGGCACACGCTCGTCATCCCCAAGGCGCACTGCAAGGATATTTACAACACCCATCCTGACACAGCAGCCGCTCTTTTCTCGAGAATTCCTAAAATCGCCAATGCCATTAAGGAAACGTATGAACCGGTCGGCTTGAATGTGCTGAACAACAACGAAGAACCAGCAGGACAGTCTGTTTTCCATCTACATATTCATCTGATTCCAAGGTATGGGGATAATGATGGTTTCGGAGCAAAATGGGAAGTCCATTCCGATGAGTACTCCCCGGAGCAGCTTCAGGCGGTTGCCGGTGAGATCAGCAGCCGGATTCCTCATTAACACTATGTATCATTTTTGATTTTCGGAGCTGATTTTTGTATAATACAGGTATGCGTTCGCAGGCGGTCAGAAGGACACGTCTGGAATGTCATTTAGAAGAGATTAGAATAGTTGAGGAGAGATGTTAAATGAATATTCGAGTATTAGTTATGTTGTCCCTGCTTGTTGGTATTGGTGCTGTGCTTCACGCGGTGGCTCCACCGTTTTTCTTCGGGATGCGTCCGGACATGATGCTGGCCATGATGTTCCTGGGCATACTGATGTTCCCGAAAGCCCCTTATGTACTGCTTTTGTCCTTAGCTACCGGTTTTATCGCTGCTTTGACAACGACAGTGCCCGGCGGCCAGCTTGCCAACTTGATTGACAAACCATTGACAGCTTTCGCTTTCTTTGGACTTGTACTGCTGACGAAAAAAATCTCTAACCATAAACTGACGCAGCCGATTCTTGCCGGCATTGGAACAATGATCAGCGGATCCATTTTCCTTGGCGTTGTCCTATATATCATCGGCCTGATGGAAGCGAGTTTCGGCATCATGTTCGCCACAGTCGTTCTCCCGGCTGCGGCCTTCAACATCTTGTTCGTCGCCGTTGTGTACCCTATTGCCATGAAGATCCTCAAGCGGTCTTCCATGGGAGGTCCGGTCCGGCAGGCTTCGTAACCTTGTCAGTCAACAAAGGCACTACTTTTCTGTAGTGCCTTTGTTATACTTAAAACGACAGACGCTTTTTTATCATTTTAAGGTTTTATTCTTACATATTAAGAGAAAATAGAACCATGGAGATGGATCTGAAAGGAGATGGACGGATATGCCAAATGGAAAATCGTTAGCTCTGGGCATTTTAGTAGGAGGTGCCGTCGGGGCCGCATGCACACTTTTTAATGCCCCATCATCCGGAAGGGATTTCCGTGAAAATGCCAGACTGAAAAGCGAAAACCTGAAGAATACCGTGCTGAGCCTGAAAGAGGATGGCATGCAGCTCAGAGACCAGATTACTCAGACGTCCAAAGAAGGTGCTGAATTAATTAAAGAGCTTTCCGAGGATGTGAAATCCTCCATTGAAAGCTGGAAACGCACCGTCGAACCCCACCAGAAAAACATCCAGAAATATTTGGAGCAGATTGAAGAGAGTCTGAAGGAGCTGGAGGAAAAAGCGAAGGCCGATCAAAACACCGACCCTTCCCAGCCAAGTCATGAGACCATTAACCATCAATAGCCGAAAAGCCCCCGTTGATCCAAACGGGGGCTTTTGTACGCTTTAAAGTTAATAAACAGGGTGTATACCCTGCTAAAAACCCGTGCAGGGATCAACATGTCTCGATTCCTGCACGGGTTTTCAATGATGCGTTTCAGCTGTTATTCCGCCGCTTTCAGATCCTCAATAGAATCAACATCCATATAGGCTGGAACGACAAGGCCGATTTTAGCCCCTTCCAAGTTGGCACCAAGGTCCACAATGCTGTCCTCGTGTTTTTCATACTGACTTCCGTGAGTGACCGGCAGCCACGCTGCGACCATTCCGGAAGCTTCTCCAGAGGCTACAGACTCCCACATCGGTCCGTTATCCAGAGACGTCAACGTTACGTCAAATCCTTGCTGCTTCAGCACTTCTCCAATGACATGCGTAGAGGCAATTTCAGAATCCCACATCACATAAACCAGCTTCACTTCGGTTCCATCGACTTCTTCCGTCCCTTTTGTCCACTCCGCTACAAGATCTTCATTTTCTTTGATCCATTTTTGTGCGGCTTCTTCTTCACTGCTGCCTTCATTGATATCCAGCATGACCGATTCCATGTCTTCGGTTGTCCAGTTGAACTGGTCCAAGATTTGATAAGCGTTCGGCTTGTCTTCTTCCAAGCCTTCGCGAACCATCGTCTTAATCTGCTCTTCTTCACCGAAGACACCCTTAGGATCTTCTAAGTATTCAAGGTCATATTTGGAAAACTTCCAGTGCGGTGTCCAGCCAGTGACAACAATCGGCTCTTCGTCCTCATAAGCTTCTCCAAGTGCTGCTGCCATGGCCCCTGAGGAGGATGTAGACACTTCCCATCCTTCAAGGTTGTCATACTCTTCCACAGCTGTCTGTGCTTTACTGACAACACCGGCACCCGCTTCGACTCCGGTAATCTCATAATCCATTTCTTCCCCATAACTGACCTCTTCTGATGAAGAATCACTTCCGGACGCTTCTTCTTCTGATGAGCCACATCCTGCAGCAATCAATGTCAGTGACACCCCTGCTGCCATACCTAAACGCTTCCAGTTCCACATGTAAATCTCTCCCCTTTAAAAAAATGTGTGTATTAGAAAAAGACGATGGTCTTTTTTCTCCTTACTGCTCGCCACGCTGTGTATTCAGGTTTTGAGTAAAACGGTCGATAATAATCGCCAATATGACAATTCCAAGGCCTGCGACAAACCCTGTTCCTACTTCGGCCCGCTGCAATCCGGTAATAACCGTCTGCCCAAGACCTTTGGCTCCGATCATTGAAGCGATAACCACCATGGAGAGGGCAAGCATGACCGTCTGGTTGATTCCAGCCATAATCGTTTTCTTTGCCATCGGCAGCTGTACTTTGAACAGCTTCTGAACGCCGGTTGTACCAAAGGAGTCAGAGGCTTCAATCAGTTCGTGAGACACCTGTCTGATTCCCAGGTTTGTGAAACGGACGGTCGGCGGTGTCGCAAATATAACGGATGCAAATACACCCGGGACCATCCCGATACTGAAGAACGCTACGGCCGGTATTAAATATACGAAAGCCGGCATCGTCTGCATAAAGTCCAGAACAGGAGTGAAAATCTTTTCCACGGTCCGGTTTTTCGACATCCAGATTCCCAGCGGAATACCTGCAATAACACAGATCAAACTGGCAAACACCACAAGAGTGAAGGTATTCATTAACTCTTCCCACAGCTCCTGGTTATGGATAAACCAAAGACCAATCACAGAAAAAGCCGTCAAACCGAATTTCTTACCGGAAACAAAGAAGGCCAGCACTCCGACGATGGCGATAAACAGCCAGACAGGAATGCCCATCAGCCAGTCTTCGGCTACAATCTCGATAAAGTCACCAAAATCATTTTTTATAAAATCAAATAAAAATCCGAACGTTTCTGTCGTTAACTCTGTGGCATCCGACACCCACTGGGCTACTGGAATTTTAGGAATCGATTCCATGTAGATTCACCTCATTTCCTGCAAGTGCGGCGATAACAGCACCGCGTACGATAATTCCCTTCAGCTTCCCTTCGTCTATGACGGCAACTGGAACAGGAGCATCATGGATGATGTCGAAAATCTCCTGCATCGGCGTGGAACCCTGAATCTGCGGCACATCTGTACGCAGAATCCCTTTCAAGTCCTTCACGTCCTGCCTGGCTGCCTCTGAAACATCATCCGCTGTGACATAGCCATGGAGGTTCCGCCGGCTGTCGGTGACGTAAATCGTAGAAAGGCCTTCTTTACGCATTCTTTCCAGAGCGGTTCTCGGTCCGTGCTTCTCCACATCCACGGTCTCCGGCCGTTTCATAATATTTTCAGCGGTCAACACTTTCGAACGGTCCACATCCTCTACGAATTTCTCGACATATTCGTTGGCAGGATTCACGAGGATTTCTTCCGGTGTGCCGATTTGAACAATCCGTCCATCCTTCATCAATGCGATACGGTCGCCGATCCTTAAAGCTTCATCGAGATCGTGCGTAATGAATAAGATCGTCTTCTTCATCGTTTCCTGCAGATCGAGAAGCTCATCCTGCATTTCCTTACGAATCAATGGATCCAAAGCAGAAAAAGCTTCATCCATTAAAAGAACTTCAGGATCATTGGCAAGAGCGCGGGCGAGTCCGACTCTCTGCTGCATTCCCCCGGAAAGCTGACCCGGGAACTGGTGTATGTATCCGCCAAGACCAACGAGTTCAAGAGATTCCTCGGCTTTTTTCTTTCTTTCCGATTTATCAATGCCTTGGACTTCAAGGCCGAACTCTGTATTTTCAAGTACGGTCCGATGTGGGAATAACCCAAATTTCTGGAAGACCATGCTTAGCTTCTGACGTCTGACCTCTCGAAGGGAACGGCTGTCCATCTTCGCTAAATCCTCTCCATCAATGAGCACACTGCCTTCCGTCGGCTCGATGAGACGGTTGATCAAACGCACGAGTGTGGATTTCCCACTCCCCGACAATCCCATAATGACAAAAATTTCTCCTTCTTCAACGTCAAAGGAGGCTCTGTTGACACCTACCGTATTTCCGGTTTTTTCTAGAATTTCTTCTTTCGTTTGTCCTTCATCTAAGTATTTCGTCGCCTTTTTAGCGTTTTTACCAAAAATCTTTGATAAATTCTCTACTTGTATGACCGGCACGTTTTCACCTCATTTTCTAAAAATCTTCAAACTGTGACTTTGAACTCATTACCTTATACACTGTAACCCATTTGCAAATAAAAGTTCAAACGTACTTTACTTTAAAATAAGTACAAAAATTACGTACAGTTCAAACTGTACGTAATTTAAAGGGTGATTTGCTTCATATTTCGTTTAATTTCGACAAAATGCTTGTCGATCCGTAATTTTTCTTGGATTACCATTTATAGTAATGTAGTCGTAGAACGTAAAAAGGAGGAGCATATGGGAGGAAATGATCACCACAACCTGGAAGACATCCAGATGAAAGTCATACACGAATTTTCTAAAACCCTGGAGATGTTCGGTTTATCCATGGCTGACTCCCGCTTGTTTGTCACCCTTTACCTTCATCCGTCACCAATGACGCTTGATGAGATGAGCAGCGCGCTGGGAAAAAGCAAGACGGCCATGAGTACTGGAATCCGGAATTTATCCGATCAAGGACTGGTTGAACGTGTGTGGAAAAAAGGGGTTCGGAAGGATTTATATACACCCACCACCAACCTCTACAAAACCTTTATGACTTCCTACATACAAAAATGGCAGACAGCTGTGAATGAACAGGAGAATGAATTAGCGGCTGTAGAAGAGCAGGTGCAGGAAAACATGCAGCGCTGTGTGAAACAAAATGAAATGGATGAAACCGCGTTTCTTCAGGAACGCATGAGGGAAATGGTCCATTTTCATACCTGCCTTTCCAAGGCGCTCCAGAGCCTTCATCCGGACCCATTTTGAGCTTCTCACCAGTAAACATACGTTTACTGGTATTTTTTTATCATTTTTCTGTTATTTACACCTTGTCAAATACAGAATGTTTTATATTATTATAAAGAGGGAATAGAATATTGGAATAGCACATTCTAACTTTCCTATTGCCGCCATGTCTGGCACAATAGAATTAAGAATATACCTAAAGAAGGTGAAATTGGTGAAGGAAAAGATCACAAAGCGAGAAGCCATTTATTATAGTCATAAAATGGCACAACTGTCCAAAGCGCTTTGGAAAGCCATCGAGAAGGACTGGCAGAACTGGATCAAACCTTTTCAGTTGAACATCAATGAGCATCATATTCTATGGATTGCCTACCACCTCAAAGGGGCCAGCATTTCTGAAATATCCAAATATGGTGTGATGCACGTCTCGACTGCCTTCAACTTTTCAAAGAAAATGGAAGAACGCGGACTCCTCCAATTCTCTAAACGTGAGAATGACAAAAGGAATACCTATGTGGAACTGACTCCTGAAGGAAACGACCTTTTGGAATCCACGCTCAATGAGTACGAGCCGGACGACAATTCGGTGCTCAAAGGCGTGATGCCGATGACCGAAATGTTCGGGAAACTTCCTGAGTTCCTTGATCTATCCGCCTTGATTAAAGAGATTTACGGCGATGAATATATGGAGATTCTGGAGCGTTCTCTTGAAAATATTGAAGAAGAGGCTTTAGTCAACGAGCCGACGGATTTGGAAAAGTACAAACAAAAATCGCAGAAGTCACGTTCTTCTTAATGCCCTGGTGCTTATCCCTTATAAACCCGGACTTATATGCTGAAAACCCCTTTCCGATGTTTCATTGGAAAGGGGTTTTTTATGTATAGGACAGAAGCAGTTCTGTCAGGTCTTTATAATACCCTTCTTTATGAAGGGCTTCGAGAGAATCTGTAATGGGAAGCTTCCAACAGACCATCCCCGCGTAATGAAAGAGTAACGAAGAGTGATCCAGCAGCCCCTCCTCCTTCTCTTCCTTATAAAGATCAGAGAGCGTCTGCAGCAAATGCATCGTCTCGTCATATTCCATTTCTGTTAAATCTTTTTCAATCACTAATTTTGTAAAAGGATAGTGGTCAATTTCTTTGATGCTGCTCAATAATTTCAGTTGAAAAGAAAGAGTGTCACAAAGATTCACATTCTTCATACTTTTCCCTCCCCTCTCGCTGTCACCCTTGTCACAGCAGGGTTTCAGACCACTTCGAGATCAAGTAAAATCTTCAGTGGTATTTTTTACGAAAAACCTATTGCTTTTTGTCTCTAAACATACTATTATTCGTCTTGTGCTAATAAAACGATAGAGAAAACGTACTCCTATCATATCGATAATCATAATAAAATCACAGCATTTTTTGTAGTAAGGGGGGATTCTTATGATGAACTGCTGGAAATCAGTGAACATCAATAAAGAATTCGGATTAAACCGTGTTTATATCATGTCTATTCTCACCGGACTATTGTCCTTTTTAATTCTTTACCTGCCGTTTTCCATGATCCATGCGACGCATGATATGAACGATCACGGTTTTATACCGCTGCTGGTCATTCTATTCTTTCTGCCGTCCATTCATAGGCTCATGCATATGCTGCCTTTGATGCTCAGCTATAAACGACTGCGGGTTCACTTTAAATTCAGGAAACGCTGCGTACCGACGTTCTCGTATCAATGCAAGACGAGGCTGTCCAAACCGATGTCCATGACGATGGCACTGGCACCGACTTTTTTGATTACTGTTCCAACACTAGTCATGAGTTACGTCTTCCCGAATTACTTCGCCTATCTGGTGCTGTTTGCCTCTGTGAATATCGGGCTGTCCTTTTCAGATTTTCTTTATGTCAGCCATTTCGCGAAAGCACCGAGGAAATGCATCATTGAAAATGCGAAAGACGGCTACGATATTCTCATTCATCAGCCGAAAGCATAAAATCAAAAACAGCGTTCAGTGGAGCGCTGTTTTTTTATGGCCTGGAACGGGGTTTTCCTGTTCAATCCAGTTAAACTTTGATAGAGTAGTTTCATAGGGAATAAAGGAGGTTCATCAACATGGCATTTGGTTTCAGCTTGTACGCGCTCGTCATTTTATTCGTGTTTAACTCACTCACACATTCCTTATGCTTAAAAACGAAAATGTCGAACGAGAAGCAGACTCGTGTATTCCGAACAATTAATGTGCTGATCACTATTTTACTCATTTCATCCTATGTGGAAGTCTTAAATACACTATAATGACCCAGGCCGCTGATCCCTTCAGCGGCCTGTTTTATATTCGATCGGATAAGGAAAGACTGGGGGTGGAAGCTCCCCCACCCTTTTTCGCTGAACATTATAGTATAGGACAGGGAAAATGTGTTATATTTACTCATAGGCTGTTTATTTAATCTCTACGTCATGAAAAAATTACAAAACGTTTTAGGAGTGTCATGCACATGAAAAAAGTAGCCATTACTGCTGCCTTGGCGGCAGGCGTCTTCACCCTTTCAGCTTGTTCATCAAACGCGGATGAATCGGAAGTCGTCGTTCAAACGAAAGATGGAGAAGTAACGAAGGAAGAATTCTATCAGGAACTGAAAAGCCAGCATGGTGATCAAGTGCTTCAAAGCCTTGTTATGAAAGAAGTTCTTTCCAACAACTATGAAGTGACCGATGAAGCCGTTGAAGAAGAACTGCAGACATTGAAAGACCAGTACGGGGAGCAGTTTGAAACTGTCCTTGAACAGAATGGCTTCTCTGATGAAGAAGCCTTCAAGGAAACCATCCGCATGAGCCTGCTTCAGGAAAAGGCGGCAGCTGAAGATGTCGAAATCACAGAAGAAGAAATGAAGCAGTACTATGAACGCATGAAAACAGAAGTAAAAGCAAGCCATATTCTAGTCGAAGATGAAGAAACCGCTCAAGAAGTGCAGAAAAAGCTTGATGACGGTGGTGACTTCGGAGAGCTTGCCAAAGAATACTCCACAGACGGCTCCTCTGAAAACGGCGGAGATCTCGGTTGGTTTGGTCCAGGACAGATGGTCGCTGAATTCGAAGAGAAAGCCTACGAATTGGAAAAAGACAGCGTCAGTGAACCTGTCGAAACACAGTTCGGCTACCATATCATTAAAGTGACCGACAAGCGCGAAAAAGAAGATATCGAGTCTTATGAAGATACGAAAGATGAAATCCGACGCACACTTGTGAGCCAGAAGGTCGATCAGACACAGCTTCAAGAGAAAATGGATCAGCTTGAAAAAGATGCCGAGATTGATGTGAAGGATGATCAATTCGAAGGTCTTTTTGATGACGCATCTGAAGAAGACGAAGCAGCAGAAGAGGAATCAAGCACGGAAGAAGAGAATACAGAAGAATAATAAAAAGCCGGGTGATCCTTCACCCGGCTTTTAGTTTGAGGTCATTCTCCGTTTTCCCCGCCGCTGCTTTTCCTGCTCGATCCTCTTCAAATACACCTGTCCCTCTTGTTCAATAAACTCCTGCTCCAATGTATGTTCCGCCCTCATAGCCCGGAAAGCCATATAGCCACTGAAAAATATAAAAGCCACACATAGAAATACCCAGATCGGCAAACCGAATAGCATACGCTGTTCCTCCCTGCCCTGTTTACCATAAGCTTATGTATCAGCATGACGGAATATGAACAAGCTCCCCTCCAGCAAAAAAACTGCCCCGCGCTTTTTCCATTCAATGCTCGGAAAAGCCGGGACAGTTTTTTTATGTTATTCACTCTTCTGATCGATTTTCGGAACGTATTTAAAAATTTCCCCGGATTCAACGACATGGATGAATTTCATCAGCCAGCGGTAGTAGTTCTGGGCATATTTTAAACGGTCGATATCCACCTGGATCTTCTCTTTCAACTCTTCATCGGAAGTGCGGTTCTGAAGAGATTCCAGTTCCTGAATCGCCTCGTCCGCCTCTTCAATGTTCGTTTCTGTATGATGTCTCCACCTGCTCCCGAAAAGGGAAGTGAATGACTTATACCAGTCTTCCTCCGACTTGTACAAGTCTTTCCGAACTCCTTTTTTAAAGGAAGGTTCCACCATTTTCATATCAGACAAAGCCCGGACACCTGTGGACATACTCGTCTTACTCATCTCAAGAGCTTCACGCATGTCATCCAGCGTCATCGGCTCCTCGGAGAAGTACAACACTCCATACAGTCGTCCTATCGAAGGAGTCACCCCGTAGAGGCTCATATTCTTAGCAATCACCTGAATGAATTGTTCAATTGTTTCTTCGTATTTCGTCCAGTCTTTATTATTTGTTTCTGGCAATGGAAACCCTCCATTTGCATAATGCTCATGTAATCTTAGAACATTTTATCATTAAAGTCCTGAGATTGCGACCTAAACCTCAATTTATTTTAACTGCTGAATATTTGCGTCTGTAAACACTTGCTGAAGATCACTTCTCCAGGAGAAAAACAGCACCTGGTGACGGGTGGATACGCCCTGTAGAATCGTAGTCATTTTCTGCAGCCGGCTTTCATCGAAATGCACAAACGCATCATCCATAAAAAAGGGAAGCGGCCTTTGGCCGGCCATCGTTTCCCCCAGAGCCAGACGCAGCGATATGTACAACTGATCGCGCGTCCCCTTCGATAATTCTCCAGGGGCAAAAAGCATTCCTTCTGAATTGAGCACGGTGATCCCCCGTTCAGAATCATCAGCCGCTATGCTTTCATAGCGGCGGTCGGTCAACACCCGGAAATAGTCCTCAGCCGATGCCAGTACAGCAGGAAGGTAGGTGGATTGGTAGGACTGTTTGGTTTCCTTTAAGGCCTGGAGGGCAGTCTGATAGCCGGCCCATTCCTTTGCCAGCTCCTTCAGCTTCTCTTTCTCCGCCTGATAGTGGTGGGTCAGAGCTGAACGCTCATCAGAATTCTCCATCTGATCGAGCCGGCTGTGGATATCCGCAAGATGCTGCCGCGCATCGGACTGCTGCGTTTCCAGCTGCTCAATATCCCGTTTGAACTCTCGGATTTCGGTCAGCAGCCGGCTTTCCTCCGGAACTTGATTCCATACATCCGCATATATCTGATCTTCTTCAGACAACAACCCTTCGATTTGAAACTGATGCCCGGCGACGTTCTCCTGAAGTTTCCTTACGGTTTCTGCCTCTTCCGCCTTTTTATAGAAGTCTTGTTCGCTCTCGACCCCACACTCTTCAAAAAGCTGATGGCATTCTTCAAGATAACCTTGCAGCTGATACGTGATTTTTTTAAGACGGTGTTCCAACGCTTCCAACGCTTCTTTTTGTTGATGGACATCCCTTTCCAACTGTTCCTGCTTTTTGACCCAGCCGCTCAATTCGTTCCAGCCTGTACGGACAGTATGATCTATTATTTCCCAATCTAAACGTCTGTGAAACGTTTTCAATTGCTCAATCATTCTGTCCTGTTCCCTTTCCAGTTCCTCTATCCGATTCACTGCCTGAAGGTATTCCACTCGCTTTTCACGAAGTTGAACGACTTTATGAAATAACTTCTCCCAGTGTTTCACATCAAGTCCGGTTAGAAACGGATAAAGGCTTCGCTGCTCTGTCACTTGAGCTTCCAAGCGGCGCCGGCGCTGCGCGGCAAGACTTTCTTTTTCCTGAAGACGGATGTCTTCATGATTCAGCTGCTTCCACTGATCATGAACATGCTTCCATTCCGTTCTTCTTGTTTCATATTTCCTCAGCTCCTCCCGTGCTCTTTCCACTTCTTCTTCTCTGCTATCCGGGATTTGAGGATGGACACTCTGTGGAAGGCGGGAAGCATAGAAACTGAGACCGATGGACAACATCACTCCAAGCAGCAGCCAAACAACACTCCCGCCGCCTATAAAGACCGCTGCCCCGCCTGATAGGACAGTGGCGGCTCCAACAAAAAGAACAGACCTGTTCGGACGTCTCCTGCCGGCTTTTCCACTGTTCCTTGTGGCTCGGTTGGCCGCAGCCGTTTCTGAAGATTCCTGAACTTTGGATTGAAGAGCAGCCGCTTCGTCTTCACCGATCATCTCTTCTTCCAATTCAGCTTTCTTCGTCTCTACATACTGAAACTCCCGCTCCAGATCCATGCTTTGATCATGAATATAGGCCCTTTCCTGAACCAATGTCTGCTCTTCGTTTTTCAATTCTCTCCACGTTTCTTCTATATAAAAGGGAAATGTGTAATCATCAAGATCGGCAACGGTCAATGGAATATCCAGCGCCTGGACTTCCTTGGACAGCTCTTCCTGCCTGCGCTCTGATTCCTTATGCAGCCGATCTTTCTCATAATCGATCTTTTCTGATTCGGGGCGTTGCTTCAAAAGCATTGCTGCTTCCTCAAGTCGTTGAGGCTGGTAAGCGGATGACAAAGCCTTCAGCTTTTCCTTTCCGGCTTCGACATCCGAAGTGAGGAGCTTCTTTTCTGATTGAAGGGGGAGGATTTTTTCCTTGAGCTGCCTGTATCTTTCCATTCCCCCATCAGGAAAAACAATGAACGCCCGGCGTTGAAGTTCTTCCAGCCCTTGATGATAGTTCACAAGTGCCGGTCTGGCTTTCAATAATTGTTCCGTCCGGTAGAGGGCATTCGTTTTCTCCCTCCAGGCCATTCCAGAGGCTTCGATTTCCTCCATCGCCTGCTGCTTTTCCTCAAGCAGATGAAGGTAGTCCTGCTCCTCTTTTTCGAGTGATCGTTTCTTTTTATAAAGGTCTTCCACTTTATGAAGCTGTTCATTGATTACGGGTTTTCTGCCCTGGGGTTTGAACCGCTCCTCCACTTTCTTTTCCAGCCATCTTTCTGTGCGGCTGATCCGATCCGATCCGGTGAGACCGATATCCAGCAAGGTTTCACCAAGACTTTCAGCAGACAGCGTTTCCAAATGGCGGAGGTCGTCCGCATTGAAACTGAAGATCGCTTCAAAGCTCTCCCGGTCCAGACCATTCAACTGTTCCCTCAGCCATTCTTCTCCATACTCTACTCCAAGAGAGCTGCGGCAGACCGCCTGTCCTTTATGCCGGTCATGAAATCGTTCGACTGTCACGACTTCAGCTTCTGCCGTCTCTACCGTGATGGTACCTCCAAGCCCCCCGCCTTGTTTAGGCTTATATGCTTCCCTCTGCTTAGGCGGCAGACCGAAAAACATGTATAAAAAGAAATGATAAAGGGTGGATTTCCCTGCTTCATTCCTTCCTGTAATGATGTTCGGACGGTCCTCAGCGAAGGATAGGGAGAACCCGCTCCATTTTCCAAAGCCATGAATATATAGGTTATGTATGATCAAAGCCGTCATCCCCGCTTCCTATTAATTGGTTTACTGCCGCTGCTTTTGCTTTCTCCAGCACTTCCGCCTGCTCCTTTTCATTAAGGGAAGGAACGAACCGCGACATCTTCCTGTGACCGTACAATGGAGCGAGCCACGAATCCAAGGCTTCGGCGTCTGCTTCATTCATTTTCTTCAAGAACTCTCCCGTGAAATGAGGACCATGAAGATCTTCTTCAGTCCAGCTTACCCTTTCATCCAGACGCACATCTTCAATCCACACCCAGCCGTCTTCGATAACGTCTTCATTTTCGTTAACGATATCCTTCCATTCATCCATTACCCCCGAGGACCACCAGCGCTTCCACTGACGCCCGCTGCCTTCAATCGTCACAGAGAGCATGACAGAGTCGCCGCTTTCCGCAACGTGATGCTTCGCACTCTCTAATACGCGCTCCAATTCATTCGGGCTTTCCAGGGATGGAACAGGAACGGTAACACTTTCATACACAAAGCTGTGCAGAGGCTGAAACCTGTACTCCCATTCCCCCTCCTGTTCTTCGATGACGTAACACCCTTTCGACCCCTGTTCTTTCTGAGACCTGCCCTGTGTATTTCCCGGATAGATAATCAGCGGGTCTGCAGATAAAATTTCCCGTTTATGGATATGGCCGAGCGCCCAGTAATCCATCCCCGTACGCTTCAATTCCTCCAATGTGAAGGGAGCATAAACATCGTGATCCGTATTCGATTCCAGACTTCCATGAAGCATAGCAATGTGATACGGAGGGTGTCCCGTCTTTTGAAACTCCTGCGCTTTGTGCTCCTTGACCACCCTTGTCTCGTAAGAAAAGCCATAAATATGCGCCAGAAGCTCCCCCTGCTTATAAAAGGGAAACTCCTGGACACGCTCGCTCTCGAATAGGAATACATTTTCGGGAAAGGAAACCGCGTGCTCCGTTCCTGACGTAAAGTCATGGTTTCCAAAGCTGACGTATACATTGATCCCGTGCTTCTGCAGCTTCTCAAATCCCCGGCGCACATGGACCTGTGCCTTCAGGCTGCGCAGTTCCTCATGATAGACATCCCCGGCAATCAACAGGAAATCCGCCTCTTCTTTTATACATACTTGAATAAGGCGGTCAAAGGCTTCAAAGGTTCCCGCCCGCAGCCGTTCGAGCAGTTCCTCAGGGAGATGGCCTTTCGTCTTAAACAGGCTGTCCATATGCAGATCTGCACTATGGACAAATGTGATTCCATTCCGCATAGCTTCCGCTCCTTCACTCCATCTTTTTCTTTTATTTTACCAAAGCACACCCACGAATGCACGTTCGCTTCCAGGGCTTCTGCGCAAAAAAAGACCGCCCCGGGGAGGGCGGAAACGTTCAGGATGACTTTTCTTTTTTCGATAGTTGGAGGGCTGCTTTAAGATCCTTCAAAGATGATGATTTTCCGTAAAGGAGAACGCCTCCTCTGTAAATTCTTGCCCCTATCCATCCGAGCAGCGCAATCGAACCGATCAGCACGCCTAAGGAAAGGGAGACCTCCCATACGGGGACGTCGAGCATCCCGACTCTCAGGAACATAATCAACGGGGTGAAAAACGGGAAATACGAGCTGATGGTAATGAAAGTCGAATCCGGCGAGGCCAGACCGAACATCGCAATCATAAAGGCAGCCACGATAAGCATGATCATAGGAGCAGTCATCTGCTGGGCATCCTCCAGACGGCTGACGAGAGACCCGAGCGTTGCTGCAAGGGTGGCAAACAATAGGTATCCCAGCAGGAAGAATACGACCGCATAAATGATGGTGGCAGGCTGAATCGTGGTCAGCCCCAGCCCATCAATAAATGAAGCGCTCCCCGACTCTATCGTCTGCTGAATACTGAAATATCCGGCGGTCAGGAAAATGGCAAACTGGGTTAAGCCCACGAGAGCGATACCGATGATTTTAGCGAACATCTGGGAAACCGGAGACACACTGGAAATTAAGATTTCCATCACCCGGCTGGATTTCTCCGTAGCCACTTCCGTAGAAATCATCTGGCCGTACATAATGACAGCAAAGTACATAAAGAACAACATGATATATACGATTCCGCGCGTCTGATTGAGTTCTTCCGCGGATTTCGCCCGTTCCTCCAGGGCTTCCAGTTCAAACGATACCGGAGCTGATATCTGCTGCAGGGTTTCCGGCGCCACGTCTGCTTCTTCGGTCACCTGCTCGATTTTCACCTGCTGCAGGGCCTGACGGACAGGCTCACTTGCTTCTATATTCGCAATCTGATTGGCAAAGTACGTCGCTTCCGGGAGCTGATCTGCCCCTTGCCGGATGTGAACGACAGCCTCATAACTGCCTTCTTCTACTTCCTGCTTTGCCTCTTCCAGCGTCCCTTCATAGGTTTCAGCGGCTGCTGACTCACTGGAAGCGAGACTTCTTTCAAAAGCCGACGCCCAAGCTGCACTTTCGGAAAGAACGGCAATACGGTTTTCATCTTCGTCCCCACTGAACTGTTCAATGATGGATTGAAGGTTGGATACAGCGAAAATAAACACGAGCATAATGAGCGTCGTAATCACAAAAGATTTGGATTTCACTCTATTTTTATATGTATGGCCCATCATAATGAAGAACTTATTCATAGGAAGCCCCTGCCTTTTCAATGAAAATATCATTCAGTGTCGGTTCTTCCAAATCAAAGGTGCGGACAAAGCCTTTTCCATGAAGGGATTCAAAAATACCCGCAGCTGCTTCTTCCGCAGTAATTTGAAGCTCGCATCCTTCTGCAAGCGGCTTATATTTGGTCACACCCTTGAACGACTGTAAATATGAGGTATCAAAATCTGCATGAATGCGGATGTTTTTCTTACCGAACGATCGTTTGATTTCCTTCAACCTGCCGTGAACGACGGGGGATCCATGATGAAGGATACAAAGACTTTCACACAATTCCTCCACATGCTCCATACGGTGGGATGAAAACACAATGGATGTGCCAGCTTCCTTCAATTCCACAACAGCCTCTTTCAACATTTCTACATTGACCGGATCCAGTCCGGAAAACGGCTCATCCAGAATAAGCAGCTCCGGCTTATGCAGAACAGCCGATATGAATTGAATTTTCTGCTGATTCCCTTTGGACAACTCCTCTACTTTTTTCTGCTTATACTCCGGCACTTTAAATCGTTCCAGCCAGTGGTCGATTTCCTCCACTGCCTCCTTTTTGGACATCCCGCGCAGTTTAGCCAGGTACACAAGCTGCTCTTTCACTTTCAACTTCGGGTACAACCCCCGCTCTTCAGGAAGATAACCAATCAAATGGCTCTCCCCATAGCCGATTTTCCCCCGATTCCACGATATCTCTCCTTCTGTCTGATCCAGCAGCCCGAGGATCATACGGAACGTCGTCGTTTTGCCCGCTCCGTTGGCTCCAAGAAAACCGAAAATCTGCTGTTCAGGTATCTCGATGGATAAATGATCCACTGCCGTGAACGAACCGAACGTCTTTGTAACATTCTCCAACCTCAAAGTCATACCGATAACCTCCCCTTTCTGTTTATCTTACGGGCTTGTCCGCCCGGGAGTTTCAATTTTTCCACAAATAAAAATGAAGAAACTTGAAGCTTTTTGCAGGAATTTCGCTTTCTCATGACAAATGTAAATAAATGAACAACTATTCATTCGAGGGGGACATCCATGAAACGCTACTACTTAACCGTATTCGAACAAGACGGGACAAATGTGCTTGATGAGAACTTTGAAGCTGAACATGATGAGGAAGCAAAAAAAATAGGGACAGCCAAACTGACGGAGCATGGATACAGTGAGTTTACCCACCGCTGCGTGTCGCCTGATGGACGGCTGGTTCTTTTCCACCGCTGAAAAGAGCCGCGCTTAACGGCGCGGCTCTTCATTATTTTCCGTGAAATACAGGCTTCCTCTTCTCCATAAAAGCCTGAACACCTTCGAGGTGATCATCTGTGTGCCTCAGCATCCATTGGGTTTCCCTTTCCTCTGTCAAATAGGTCTGGAGCTTTTCCAAGCCATATTTATGATAGATCTCCTTCGTCGCAATCATCGATCGGAGCGGGCGGCGGCTCCAATAATCTGCAAGGTCTCCAGCTTTCTGCTGGACCGATCCTTCAACAACCTGGTCAATCAGCTTGTATTCATAAGCTTCCGCAGCCGACATCCGCTCCCCCTTCCAAGTAAAATGCTTGGCCTGATGGGTACCCAGACGTTCCTGGAGCCAGAAGTGGCCGCCCCCGTCCGGAGCAAGTCCGATGCCGATGAAGTTCATGGACAACTGCGCCCCTGCTTCCGCCATTACATAATCAGCCGATAAAGCAATACTGAGTCCGAGCCCGACGACAGGCCCGTGAACAGCAGCGATCACAACCTTAGGCATCGTATAAAAAGACTTCACGATATATTCAATGTCATCCATCACCTGGTCGTACACGTCACGGTCGGCGGCTTCCTTCATCATTGTAAGATCCCCGCCGGCGCAAAAGCCGTCTCCACTTCCCGACAAAACCACAACCTGAGCCTTTGAATGCTGCACCTGATCGAGAACGTAAGCAAATTCAGCTAACTGCTCCGTCCCGAGCGCATTGTACTTTTCTCCGCGGTCCAACGTAATGTGCACAACATTATCCTTTTCTTCAACCCTAAAGTGGCCCATTCTTCTCCCCCTGGATTCAAAAATGTCTTCTATTCGTTACATTTCGCCGGCGTGTCTCTTTTCTCCTGCAAAGGTCGACAACATTCCATCCATCATGCAGAAAAGACACAAAGACAGACTCCTGCTGAATGAGAAGGGCCGCTGCGTTTCCAGGCATAAAAAAAGAGTCTGCAGAGAACACAAGGTTCTCTGCAGACTCGGACCACCGTAGAAACGGCGGTCAACTGCATTACTGCTGTGGCTCTTCCGGATTACCGTAAAGCTCTTCCAGCGGTTTTGTAATAATACGGCTGATATCGTTGATAACAGTGTTCAAACGCTGTTCTTCTTCCATCAGCTTGGAAATCTGTGGGTGCTGCTGTACAAGTTCTACGACTTTACGAGCCTGCTCCACTTCTTCTTCGGAGATTTCCTCTCCCTGCATCTGTTTTTGTTGAAGCGTCATTTGTGTCTGACGGAAATCATCAAACATTGTTTTCGCTGCTTCGTCATTCATAACCGCTTCATAAGCTTCTTTCAAGCTTGTGAATTCTTCACTGTTGCGGATCGCTTTTTCCAAATCATAAGCGTAATCGTATAGGTTTGCCATAAAATAAGCCCTCCTGTAATTTCGTACTTCTAACATTCCTACCCCACTATAACAGACTCACTGAAGTCTGTATAGGAATAGGGTCTTATCCGATCACCATGACGAGAGCGGCCTGCAGCAGACCGATCAGTCCTCCAAGAAGAGCTCCGAGATATGTGATCATCTTGAATTCCCTTCTTGAAATGCCAAGGACCATCTCCTCCAGACGATCCACCTGGAAAGCCTCTACCTCTTCCTTGACGACTTCCTCCAGTCGAACGGATTGGATCATCCCTTCCACTTTGCCGGAGATGACATCGATGGATTTCCTAATGAGGACCGGAATCCATTGTTTGGTCACCTTCTCCTGAATAGGAGCGGTCCAGTCTGCAATCGAACGCTCCATCCATTGCTCAACAGGAAGAGCCTCCGCCGTCGTCTGCCCGATCAGACGCCCGATTTCATCAGAACCGATTCGTTCTTCCACGGATTCCAGGGGCATGTCGAGCCATTTCTCTTTTTCTGCATGAAGCATCGTTTTCAACCATTCATTCATTTCACTGTCGGACACATATTTCAGGAGAATCGGATACAGACGTTCAGTCAGCCCGTCCGGCCCTAAGAAAGAGGAAATCATATTACCGAGAAACCCTTGATTGTCCAGATAATTATTAATGAGGGCGGAAACTTTCTCTTTTCCCTCTGTACTCCGGAAATAATTCTCGATACTTTTTTGAATGTGCTCAGCGGCCTGGTCAACGCCATGATCCACCTTCGATGTCCATTCCGGAGTCAGCAGCTCTCTGATTTCCTGCTGCCTGTATCCATCCATCAGCATATGGTACCGTTCTTCGATCCAAGAAGCCGTATTCAATCGAATTTCCTCTGAAGCCACATCGATTTGGAAATCCTTCAGCAGGGATTGGACGGATTTATCCTGCTGCATCCATTTCAACGCCTCTTGTTCAGCCAAGGAGGTCATCTGGCTCACCAGAGCAGGTTCAGTCAATTTGCGGCGGATACCCTCGGGTGTAAGAAGATGATTCACGACCATTTTCCCGAGCTGTTGTGCTAATTCATTCTGTCGTTTAGGTATAAGCCCCGGCGTAAATGGAACGCGGAACTTCCCGATATATATCGCACGGTAAGGGCGGAAAAGCATCTTAATCGCGAGAGAGTTCGTTACTCCACCAATCAAGGCACCGATCCCCATCATTAAAAGAATCAGAAGTATTGGATGCATCGTACAACCTCTTTCTATCGTAGTGTACCAAGTATAATGGAAAAATGCGGCGTGTGCCAAACGAGAGGAATGAAAAATATCCACTCTCATGATTCCCCTTCAAACGGGCCACCCTATAAGGAAGGAGGTGACCAGAATGAAGGAGGAAAAAAAGAAGGCACCCGAAGGAAAAGACCAGTTTGAAGTGGATGTTGACCGCATGATTAATGAAGGAATGGCGGGCGGCACCGTAGCGCCGGTATACGGGCGGGAGCAGATCGGGGAAGCCCATGAAATTCCGGTTCAGGAAAATCGGAAAAATGACCTTGCAGAAAAATAATAAAGCTGTCTCTGATGGACCCTCATCCATCAGAGACAGCTTCATTTCAGCGGCTTTTCACAATCATCTGTACAGCTTCATTGATTAAATCTTCAGCGGATTCTCCCTCTTCGTGAGCAACGCGTATACATTCCTCAAGGTTTTTCGCTACAATATAACCAATCGCCCGGTCCATCGCTGAACGTGCCGCAGACAGCTGGGTGATGACATCTTTACAGTCTTTTTCCTCATCCATCATTTTAAGGACACCGCGCACCTGCCCTTCAATGCGTTTCAACCGGTTTTTCGTTTCTTGTCCATAGAAACTCTGTTCTTTTACGTGTTCCACTCCGATTCCTCCTCTCCCTCCGACTTATCATGTATAGGGATCAATTGACTTTGCGGATTTCTACATTGTATTACTATAATAGTAAATATCCTAGTAAAAAGGAAGAGATTCATGTCTGTCATTCATCAACTCCAGCAGATCTACCCCTCTATGAGGGTGATCACCGAAGCAGAAGCCGGCGATTCAGACCAGTGGGACTATTATCTGACGCCGGAAAAAGAACTCATTGCCATCCCTAAGGGCGAAAGGAATAACCAGGAAGCGGAGCTGTTATCCATCTTCCTTACTCCTTTTGAGAAAGATACCATGACCGAGACAGAAAGGGAAACGGCATGGAAGGAACTCACTTCCACCGGCAGCCAGTATGAAGGCATTTCCTGGCCGCAGTCGTACCGCTTCATCCTGTTTACATTTGATGACTCCGGCACTGAAAAAAGCACGATAAAAGAAGCGCTCCAGTCTCTATTTCCGGAACGCGTGCCCCTGCTCTGGCAGTCGGACCAGTCGGGATACATGGTGGAGGAAATCTTCTCGAGCGGGCAGGAGGTCCTGACATTCGAAGGGATTCCGGATGTTCTCATGAGTGACTTCTACACAAATATACGTTTTTTCACAAGCCATTTCAGTTCTGACTTAAAAGAAGCCCCTTCTATTTTGAAATGGTCGCTGAGCGGAGCCGATCTGGCAGATCGATACCACATGCCCGCTGTCGTTTCCTACAAGGATATTATTCCCTATTTCTACATCGACTACCTTCCTGAAGCCTATTGGCATCAGGTGGAGCAGTCGATCTTCCACGAGGTACTGGAAGATAAGGAACTGCTTCAGACCATCAAGGTTTTCCTTGAAACCGGATCCAACACGTCCCTTGCTGCTAAAAAGCTGTATATGCACCGGAACAGCCTGCAGTATCGTGTCGATAAGTTCATCGAAAAAACGGATTTGGATATTAAGGATTTCAAAGGGGCGGTCATCACCTATCTTGCTCTTTTACATCTACAGTTGTAATTCGACAGAGTGCACAAAGCTCACGATGGTGAGTTTGTGCACTTTGTCCATTTACCGTTTTCAGAAACTTCGGTACACTGAAATCAGTTAAGAAAGCGATTTCAAAAACAGGGGGAGTTTCCAATGGCAGAACTTAAACTGAACAATATTGATAAAGTGTATGATAAAAATGTGAAAGCCGTCGACGATTTCAACCTTCATATCAATGACAAGGAATTCATTGTTTTTGTAGGTCCGTCCGGTTGTGGTAAATCGACAACACTCCGTATGATTGCAGGGCTTGAAGAGATCACCGGCGGAGACTTCATGATTGATGACAAGCGCATGAACGATGTAGCACCAAAAGACCGTGACATTGCCATGGTATTCCAGAACTATGCCTTGTATCCGCACATGAACGTGTATGACAACATGGCCTTCGGTTTGAAACTCCGCAAGATGGATAAGTCGGAAATTGAACGCCGCGTCAAGAACGCCGCTCAGATCCTTGGATTGGAGGCTTTACTGGACCGTAAACCAAAAGCGCTGTCAGGTGGACAGAGACAGCGTGTAGCCCTCGGGCGTGCCATCGTCCGTGACGCAAAAGTCTTCCTGATGGATGAGCCTTTATCCAACCTGGATGCCAAGCTTCGTGTCCAGATGCGCGCTGAAATCCAGAAACTGCACCAGCGTCTGCAGACAACGACCGTCTACGTTACCCACGACCAGACCGAAGCGATGACGATGGCCACCCGTCTTGTCGTTATGAAAGATGGAATCATCCAGCAGGTGGGTGAGCCGAAGGATGTCTATGATAAGCCTGAGAATGTGTTTGTCGGCGGCTTCATCGGGTCCCCGGCTATGAACTTCCTCCATGGCACACTGGCTGATGGTCACATTGAACTCGGAGAAATCAAAATTGCCGTACCGGAAGGAAAAATGAAGCCGCTCAGAGAACAGAGCTACATCGGAAAGGAAATTATCCTCGGTGTGCGTCCGGAAGATATGCACGATGAGCCGCTCTTTATCGATGCCAACCAGGACAAGAAAATTACGGCCGACATTGAAGTAGCTGAGCTGATGGGCTCCGAATCCTACCTGTATTCCAAATTGAATGACCAGGAATTCATCGCCCGTGTCGATTCCCGTTCCGATATCAACGGTGGAGACCAAATTACCTTGGCGATTGATATGAACAAAGTCCACTTCTTTGATAAGGATACAGAAAGCCGTATCCGCTGATCATAACAAAGCAGCCCTATCCAGGGCTGCTTGTTTTTTTAGGGGAACTGCATGTTTCTGAATGCCTCCAAAAACGGTAAAACCCGGGCAGTGTCTGGAATAAATCACCGCCCGGGCTGTATCGTATCTGAAACAGCCTATGTTGTCTGAATATCCTGCAGACCACAGGCTTCACACACAAAAAGGTGAACACATTCGTCCTGAATGGAGGAATCGATCTCACCATCAACAAGGTCGGTATAGGTAAGATCCAGATAAGGGCTGTATTCATCAAGAAAATCAGTCACCCTTCCCCGATCCTTCATCCTACCCTCACACCTCGGGCAGGCGCGCTGCGTTTCTCCCCACCCGTTACAAAGTCCGCATTCGTACATAATTGGTCCACTTCTTTCACAAAAATAAAGAGGAAGGGCGCACCCTTCCTCCTTCGTCACACGTATTTATTTTTGGTATCCACCGAACTGCTGTTCAGCCATTTGTACAAGACGCTTAGTGATTTCTCCACCTACAGAACCGTTAGCACGTGCTGTAGAATCTGGACCAAGCTGTACGCCGAACTCTTGAGCGATTTCGTATTTCATTTGGTCTAGAGCTTGTTGTACACCAGGTACAACCAACTCGTTTGAACTGTTGTTGTTAGCCATGTGTCTCACCTCCTGTCCTGTGTAATCGTAGTATGGGTCGGAGGTTTTGTTTTTATGTCAAAAAAGACAGTGGTAATTACTGGAGAAAAACAATAGACACATGGCTGGATTCCTTTTACTTGGCGTTTGGTTTTGTCATGGCTTTTGGATCTACGTAATCCTCGAACTGCTCTTCGGTCAAAATACCGAGCTCCACAGCTGTTTCTTTCAACGTCTGGTCTTTTTCAAATGCTGTTTTTGCTATTTTCGCGGCATTCTCATAACCGATATGAGGATTCAAGGCCGTGACCAGCATCAGGGAGTCACGCAGATACTTTTCAATCTGTTCATGATTCGGCTCAAGGCCGCTGACACAACGCTCATCAAAGGAGACCATACTGTCAGCGAGAAGCTGGGCGGACTGAAGGAAATTATGAGCAATCACCGGTTTGAATACATTCAATTCAAAGTTCCCCTGACTGGCAGCAAAACCGATGGCCGCATCATTTCCCATTACTTGAACCGCAACCATTGTAACCGCCTCACTTTGAGTCGGGTTCACTTTCCCAGGCATGATGGAACTTCCAGGTTCATTGGCCGGAATTGTTATTTCTCCAATGCCGCAGCGCGGACCGCTCGCAAGCCAGCGGACATCATTGGCGATTTTCATCATATCCGCAGCCAGAGCTTTCAAAGCTCCGTGCGTATGTACAAGTTCATCGTGGGATGTGAGGGCATGGAATTTATTCGGTGCAGAAACAAACCCTTTGCCGGTCAACGCATTGATTTCAGCAACGACCTGTTCTGAAAAATCTTCATGCGCATTCAGGCCTGTCCCGACAGCCGTGCCGCCGATAGCAAGTTCTTTCACATATTCACTGCTCTCGATCAGCATCTTCTCCGTCTTTTCCAGCATGCGGTGCCAGCCGCTGATTTCCTGCCCAAGCGTGAGGGGTGTCGCATCCTGGAGATGAGTTCGGCCGATTTTCACAATATGATTAAACGCTTCCATTTTTTCTTGTAACGTGTGCTTCAACTGGGTGAGGGCAGGAAGGACAACATCCTCCACTTTACGGACGGAAGCGATATGCATCGCTGTAGGATACGTATCATTTGAGCTTTGTGATTTGTTGACATCGTCATTCGGGTGAAGACGCGTCTCACTCCCCTTCTCTTCCAGCCACTGATTGCCCACGTAGGCGATAACTTCGTTCACATTCATATTCGACTGCGTGCCGCTGCCGGTCTGCCAGACCACTAACGGAAAATGTTCATCCAGCTCACCTGCAATGATTTGGTCCGCAGCATAGCCTACCGCTTCCGCCTTTTCCTCTTCTAAAAGTCCAAGAGCAGCATTGGCTTTCGCTGCGCTCTTCTTCAAGATGGCAAAGCCTTCGATGACTTCCTTCGGCATTTTTTCATCACCGATCGGGAAATTCTCTTTACTTCGCTGCGTTTGTGCCCCCCAATATTTTTCACTTGGCACATGTATTTCACCAATCGTATCTTTCTCCACGCGGTAATCCATGAAAAATCCTCCCTTTTCAGTTCTTTCTATGCTTTTTCATTGTATCAAGAATCTTTTGAACAATCACCTGAATGACGGGTGTTTTTGACAATTTTCCGCGTTTTCATTTCAGATTATTTACATTTTTCAGATAATCGTCTATACTTATGCTGTCAAGCACCGGTTAACCAAACCACGCTTGACTTCTCAAGTGGGTATAAAGTGGTGAAAAGAGCCTTGGAACGGCTCTTTTTTTTGCTTTAAAACAGGAGGTAACGACCATGCCGAACATTTGGACTCACATTCTATTTATTGATGAACTTTGCGAAAGGATTCTCTGCCACCCCCTGATCCATGCAGCACCGAACAGTCTGCATATGGGCGCCCAGGGACCGGATCCTTTCTTTTATCATAACTTCCCGCCCTTTTGTTCGTCCAAAAAAGGGACCGCTCTGGGCACCCTTCTGCACACATCTCGATGCGGCCCTTTTCTCATGGATATGATCGAGGCGGGAGCAAAGGAAAAAGCTCCAATGCAGGCCTATATGACAGGTTTTATCAGCCATCACATGCTTGACCGGACGACCCATCCCTTCATCCATTTCCATGCCGGTTATGAGGGAGCGAAGCATCAGGAATTGGAAGTGATCATCGACACTCTCTTGATGAAGCGTTTCCGAAAGAAAGATCCATGGAAAACAGCCGTTCACAAACACATCCGTTTATCTTCAACCTTGGAGGAACAACTGACCAGCTTCATGCACCCCCTCCTTGCCAGACAATTCCCGGCCGAAGCCTCTCACTATCCACGATCCCTGATCAGGCAGTCCTACCGCCATATGACGGCTGCGCAGAAACTGCTGCGAGACAGGTGGCAGTGGAAAAACAAATGGCTGTCGTCTTTTGTCTCCTCCTATTCTCACAGTCCCATTATTGACGACATCGATTATATGAATGAAAACCGCCGCCCATGGCAGCATTCCGCTACATCCGCTGTCCATACAGAGTCGTTTATTGATCTTTACGAAGCAGCGCTGAGCGAAGCTGTTACGGTTCTTTCATTGGTTTTCCACTACTGGGAACACCAGCAGACAGAGACTTTCAAACAGCTGAAGAAAAAGATAGGGGACATTTCCTATGACACAGGAAGACCTTTGTCCGAGAACCGCGCCAACCAATACAGCCGCCCCCTCCTTTAGGGTCGTTTAACGTTCGACAGGTTCACCACTTCCAGACGAGGCCTGATCAGCACCTTTTTCCACATCAACAAACCAGAGAAGGAGAATGCCCGCTGTGAAAAATCCGACCAGCGATAGAATGCCGAGACGGCTCGAACCGGTCAACTGACCGATCAACGCAAAGGCAAAAGGACCAAAAACAGCAGCGAATTTAGAAGAAATGCCGTAAAATCCAAAAAATTCTGCCTCGCGACCTTCCGGGACCATCCGTCCATATATCGACCGGCTCAATGCCTGCGCCCCTCCCTGAACGACTCCGACGCAGACCGCAAGGATGTAAAAGTGAAACGCTGTCGTCATGAAATAACCGAGAGCTACGATAAAAAGGTAGATAAAAAGCGTGATCAGCAGGGCTCGTTTAGCTGTGATTCTTCGTGCCAGCCGCCCGAATAAAAATGTACAGGGAATGCCGACAAACTGAGTAATCAAAAGAGCTGTAATGAGCGAGTTGCTGTCAATTCCGACATCCCGGCCATAGATGGCGGCCATTTTAATAATGGTAGAAATACCATCATTGTACAGCCAGAAAGCGGCCAGGAATAATAGGAGCGGCTTATAAGACCGAAGCTCCCCTGCTGTCTGTAAAACACGACGGAATCCGATGGATAGGTAGGAGCGCTGCCTCACACTGGTTTTCCTTTTCTCCTCTTTAATATGACGAAGCAGGGGAATGGAAAAGATCAGCCACCATATCCCGACAGAAACGAAGGACAGCTGCACGGCCGTAGTGCTGTTCGGAAGACCGAACCAGTCATACTTCATAATCATAAGAAGATTGACAGCAAGGAGAATGCCGCCCCCTACGTAACCGAGCATAAAACCAGCAGCTGAGACTTGGTCGATCTCCTCCTCCCCCGCAACTTCAGGCAGAAAAGCATCGTAAAATACGTTGGCGCCGGAAAAACCGACGGTACCTGCAATCAGAAGCAGAGAGGCCCATACATAATCCCCCTCGCCGACAAATGCCAGCAGAATAGAAGCAAGGATCCCCATGAAAGCGAAGAACATAAGAAAACGTTTCTTGGAAGCGGAATAATCACTGACGGCACCGAGAATGGGGGCGAGCAGCGCAACGATTAAAACAGCGGCTGACTGGGAATATCCCCAATAACTCGCCGCAAGCGACGATGGTACTCCTTTCGCTGCCACATCATAATAGAACACAGGCAGCACAGCAGCCATAATGGTGGTGGCAAACGCTGAGTTCCCAAAATCATATAAAATCCAGCTGCGCACAGACTTTTTCGTCATAGCCATCCCCCCAGCACTATCTTTAGTCCTAAGAATAGCAGAAGAAAAGATCGGAAAGGTTTCTTGATAGAAAAATTTACAAATATTTGAGGTGATTCATATGAAAATAGCTGTAATCGGTGGAACAGGCCGTGTCAGTACCCATTTCATCCGCTATGCCCTAAGCAGGGGCCATGAAATAAAAGCGTTGGTCAGGAACATTCATAAAGCAGAGGAAATGCTGGAAGGGGCAGAACTTGTCCAAGGGGATGCAAGGAATCAGGAAGATATCAGAAAGACGCTGACAGACTGTGAAGTCGTGTTTTGTGGATTAAGTACAGATAAGTCCGATACCCTCACAACAGCCGTCCCGCTTCTTACGGATGAAATGGAGCGTCAAAGTTTGAAAAGGGTGGTAACGATCGGGACCGCGGGAATCCTCGACAGCCGCTACGAGGATGGAAAATACAGGTTTGAAAGTTCGGAATCCAAACGGAGTAAAACGTTCGCGGCAGAAGAACATGCCGGGGTTTACCAGCATTTACAGAAAACCACACTCGATTGGACGATTGTCTGTCCGACCTACCTTCCAGAAGGAGACGTTCAAGGCGGCGTCCGCTTTGAACTGGACAGGCTTCCGGAGGATGGTAAAAAAGTGACCACCGGCGATACGGCCGTCTTCGCCTACCAGACGCTTATAAACGACCAGTTTTCACAAAAGCGCGTCGGCATCTGCTATTAAAAATAAAAAGCCGTTTCCCATCGGGAAACGGCTTTTTATTATTCAGTCTCACTGACCGGCTCGTAACCGAAGAATTCCTCTAAGGTCACCTGCTGTTCATGAACCTCTGCCGCTGCTTCTTTACCAACATAGCGAAGGTGCCACGGTTCATATTTATAACCGGTAATGTCATTGTTTCCCTCCTGATAACGGACGACAAACCCATATTCATAAGCATGGTCCGCCACCCATTCACCTTCCGGGGTATCACCGAAAGCCTGGGTCAGTTTAAACGCCATTTCTGCCGAAGTCACATCCATCGCCAGACCTGTCTGGTGTTCACTTGTTCCCGGACTCGCAGAAAACGTATCGGTTTCTTCTTTTCCATACACTTCTACGTTCCGTTCATAAATTTCTTTCTGACGTTCATACGAACGATATCCTGACGCGGCTACAAGTTCAAGCCCTGCTTGATCTGCGCCTTCAAAAAGCTCCTCCAGCGCATCAGCCGCCTCCTGCCTTAACTGTTTTTTCGGATGGTCTTCCTCAAAGGAAAACGGCACATCCGGTACGGTTAAATCCGGAGGGGCATAGCCGTCTGGGAGTTTCCGCTGTTTATTGACGACGACTTCAACACTTTCAGGATCACCGACTTCTATCATTCCATTGGACAAAGCGGTATCCTCATTTTGAGACGCCTCTCCTGATGCTGGTGTACTTTCTTTCTCCTCCTGCTGGGCAGTGGATGAGGCAGGTGCTTCCTCTGCCTGATCGTCATCCGAACTGAGAGGATTGTTGGAACACCCGGTTAATGCGGCCCCTATCAAGGCCATGGTAAGTATTTTTTTCACACTAATTCCCTTCCTACTTTCAAAGATGCTGTAACAACTATAACATTGTCAGGAAGAAGTTGTATATCCACATCTCTACCTAATAACGGGTCTATAAAAGGCCATATAAAAAAGCCGCTGTCACTCCAGCGGCTGTGCTTTATTCCCATGTAAACGGCTGATACTGCAGGCTGAGCCGGTCGAACGCTTCCCGGTCGCCGCTGTCGATAGCCTGGTTGATTTCTCTATCTAAACGATCCTTATTGAATTGATAGCTGAGGTGATCCAAAAGCAGACGCGAGGCTAGTTGTATTCCAAAAGACAGTTCTCTCTTTGCCGTAATCTCTTTCCCTTTGTAACCGGGGTTCCGACGAATAACATAATTGATCTTTTGCTTTCTCATGAGATTACCCCCTTCATGCTTTTTTTCATTATGCAGGATTTACTAGAAGAACGCAACAAGTTTTCTGAATATTTAGTTATATCATTCCCCGATTTCTACTTACATAAACCTGCTGAATCGCTTGTTTACTAGGGTGACAGCACATGCAGCCGCCTGATATTTTTTTGAACTTTCCTTATCCCGCGTCCGTATATAAAAAAAAAAGGACGCAGCTTAACGTCTGCGCCCTCTCCTTTTCCTTATTCTGCAAATTTACCTGCAATTTCAAGAGTCCGGTTGACCTGGTGGCGGACAGCTGCTTCCACATCTTCTTTCATATGACCTTCCCCGTCTACACTGACACTCGTTCCGTATGGATTCCCTCCTGCTCCAAACACCGCATCATTGGTGTATCCTGGAGTGGCAATAATGGACCCCCAGTGGAACATCGTTGTGTAAAAGTTGAGAAGAGTGGATTCCTGACCGCCATGAGGGTTCTGTGCAGATGTCATTGCACTGATGACTTTGTTTACAAGCTTCCCCTGGAACCATAAGCCGCCGGCCTGGTCCATAAACTGTTTAATCTGCGCCGGCACATTTCCAAAGCGGGTCGGCATGCTGAAAATAACGGCATCTGCCCAGTCCAGATCATCAACCGTAGCTTCAGGTACAACATCTTTAGTAGCTAAGTAGTGATCCTTCCATGCCGGATTCTGTTCTATAGCTTCCATCGGAGCAAGTTCAGGAACACGGATGAGTTTCACTTCTGCATTTGTTTTCTGTGCTTCCTCTTCCGCCCACTTGGCCATTTTGTAGTTCGTTCCTGTAGAGCTGTAATAAATAATCGCAAGTTTTACCTGAGCCATTTTTTATCTCTCCTTTAATAAATTTCGAATTTTATGATTTTCACTGTTGCTATTCCCCCCTTACATTTATTTAAAACTAAAGAATCTCCAAATCGAGATGATGCTGAATTTGACCTCAGGCAATGTACATGCGTGAGGGAAGTTTTTTTTCTCTGGACTCACTAATGACCGTTTTGGTAAGCTAAAACATGCTGTAAAAACCGAGGATGGAGGTGTCAGGCGGATGAGTGAATACGAAAATTTAAAGAGAGGGGAACGGGGAGCCTGGGTCAGTATCATTGCCTACCTTGTTCTGGCCTCTGTCAAGCTGCTGGTCGCCTATACCGGAGAGTCTGAAGCTTTACGGGCGGACGGCTTGAATAATACGACGGATGTGGTCGCCTCCATCGCTGTACTCGTCGGACTGAAAATATCCCGCAAGCCCCCTGATGAGGACCATCACTATGGACATTTCCGTGCAGAGACGATTGCCTCTTTGATTGCCGCCTTCATTATGATGACTGTCGGAATCGAAGTCATTATAGGAACCGTGCAGGACCTCATTCATCAGGAAACAAGCCAGCCATCGCTTTTGACTGCCTGGACCGCTCTGGGAGCTGCCGGAGTCATGTTCGGCGTCTACCGCTATAACTTAAATCTCTCACAAAAAGTGAACAGCCCCTCCCTTTATGCGGCCGCACAGGACAACCGATCCGACGCGCTGGTCAGTATCGGAGCCTGCATTGGTATTTTCGGGTCCCAGTTCGGTCTCTTCTGGCTCGATCCGCTGGCAGGTTTCATCGTCGGTTTGATCATCTGCAAGACAGCCTGGGACATCTTCAAGGAAGCCACCCACAGTTTGACCGATGGTTATGAGGAAGGGCAGATTGAACATATTCGTACAACGATTTCCGGCCATCCGGATGTCTGGGCCGTTAAAGATGTGAAGGCAAGATTACAGGGCAGTCAGACGCTTGTTGAAGCAACCATTCACGTAGACCCTCACATTACGATCCAGCAGGGACACGAAATTACGGATGAAGTAGAAGCCCTCTTAAAAAAAGAGAATGATATCCGGTATGCCCATATCCACATTGAACCTTTCGAAGAATAAAAGCTCCCGCTTGTCATTCCCAAGCGGGAGCTTTTGCTATACCGTCAGCGCTTCTTCCAGTGTATGGAGATCTTTCCATCCATACGCCGTTTCCTCATAGGTACCTTGACCAATCGTCACTTTTTCTGCTTCTACGGGGTCCGCTCCATATTTTATGTAAAACTGACTGGACGGATTCCGGGTCAACACCCAGACAAGAAGCGATTGATAACCAGCCTCCCCCATTCCGCGTACAAAAGTCTGCAGCAGTATTTTCCCATAGCCTTTCCCCTGATACTCATCCAGGAGATAGATGGCATAGATTTCTCCATCATACCCATAGTTCTTCGTCCGCTCTTTCCCTCCGGAAACGAAACCTACCACTTGTCCTTCATCATTTTCGATGACGAAGGCAATCTGACCATTCAAAGGTTTTCGCAGAATGGTTTCCCATAATGTGATTCTATGCTCAAGTGTTGTATTACTAATATCCCTTTCATCAATCAGATCCTTATATGTGGATTTCCAGCTCTTCACATGAATGTCCGCTATCGTCGCGGCATCTTCAAAACGCGCTTCCCTGACGTGAGGCATTCCGTTCACCTTCTTCTTATATATTTTCTTTATTGTAACAAAAAGATGATGCAACGTACGGCATCATCTCTTTGTTCACAATTATCGACAGGAAAAACTGGAGATCCTGCGTGTATCGAATCCCGAATAAACCCACCGCTGCTGACCGGGGCGCCAGCGGTAACCCGCTACAGATGTTCTTCCAATGTAGGTTGGATAAAACCAGAACGACCTTCCATTGACAAGACGGATCCATGTATAACGGTACAAACATCCATACAGGGAGCCGGGATCAACGGCATACAACTCCGCTCCCTGTCCTCCGGATGGAGGTGCTGGAGGTGGAGGCGGCAGCATTCCGCCGGGGCCTCCCGGTCCGCCCGGTCCGCCTCCGGGCCCTCCAGGCCCTCCTGGTCCGCCTGGTCCACCCGGTCCGCCTGGTCCACCACCGGGCCCTCCAGGTGGAGGCCCTTGGGGAGGCTGACCACCAGGTCCTCCTCCAGGAAATCCGAAGATCTGCCCAAAAGGAAAGCCAAATTGTCGATGCATAACGATCAATTCCTTTCTCGGAAGTATCCCTATACGATATGCATCCACTGGGCGGGTGTGCTTATACTGTTAATAGAAAAACAGTCCCGATGGATCCCAAAACTACAAAGATGATATGTATATTCAGCCAGGCCAGCAGCACAGCAGCAAGACCCGCAGCAACCCCTACCTGCGGTGCATCTGGTTTCACTGTCAGGATGCCTGGAAAAATGAGCGCTCCTAAAGCGGCGTACGGAATAGCGTTCAACCATCGATCCACCCAGCGTGGAAAAGCAGCAACATCCACAATGAACGCAGGCAGAAATCTGGGAACAGCTGTAACGACGGCCATCCCAATAATCATCCAGATGATCATGATTCCTCCTCCTCTCCTAGAATCCAAATCCCGCTCAGACCACCTACAAGCGTGCCGGCAACAATGGCCCATCCTTGATTCATCCCCATCCTTTGACAAAGATAATTAATGAGGAGAGCGGTCACAGCGATTATGGCAATCCGCCCATTTCTTTTCACAGAAGGAATTAAGAGTCCGATGAACATCGCATAAAGAGCGACACCCATGCTGTCACTCAGCCTTGCAGGAATCACATCACCAAGCACCCCTCCCAAGAAGGACCCTCCCACCCAGGAAGCGTAGGCAGTCAGCATAAGGGAAGCATAAAAATAAGCGCCATTAGGTTCCGCAGCTTCCTTTTTGTAGAGGGTCGAAACCGCAAACGTTTCATCTGTCAGCCCGAGCGTTAACGGGATCTTGGCGCGAAGAGCCATCGTTTTCAGCCGGTTCACGAAGGAAAGCCCCATCACGAAATGGCGGAAATTCAAAACAAACACAGCCGTAACAATTTCAACGAACCCTGTCCCGGCAGCCACCATTCCAACAGCAAGAAACTGGGCAGCTCCAGCAAACACGAGCACGCTCATCAATGTCAATTCCAAATTCGTCATGCCGGATTGTCCAGCGAGCACCCCATATGTCAAAGCTACTGGCAGATATCCGAGCATAATGGGAAAGCCGGCCGTGATTCCTCTCTGCACCATATGCATCCGTGAAGAGGAATGGGCGTGTTTGAAAGCATGGGTTTCCATAGGGGCACCTCCTTTCTGAAATTTCCACTATTATACCCAATCGATGAGGATGATGGAAAGATTTTTCAATGAAAAAATGTTGACATCGCACTGGTGCTCTTATATTATAAATGCAACTTACTTCATTACGGAAAAGCGTTTAAGCAAAGAAGATTTTTTGTATCAAGTACTCCGCAGTAAAAGGCAGTCAGACAGCCAGCAGAGACCGGATGGATGGTGAAAATCCGGGCCGGCTTCCTTTGAATTACAGGGTACGGTTCAAATGATACAACCACAAGAGCGGGTAAAGAAATGTTTCTTTACCAATAAGGGTGGTACCGCGGAGCGATGCTTCGTCCCTTTCTTTGGGACGAAGCTTTTTTGTATGGATTAGAGGAGGAAGAAACATGTTTCATTTACAGCCAAAACACCTGCCATCCTTGGTAGAATCCATAGTTATGCTCGTTCTGACTATTGGAGTAATCAGTTATTTTATCATCTCTCTGCAGACCGCTCCACATATCCCGATTCTTTTAGGCATTCTCCTTATGCTTACGTATGGGTTATTAAAGAAAAACTCCTTTAAAGACCTGCAGTACGGGATGACTCAGGGCGCGCAGACAGGAATGGGAGCGGTACTCCTGTTCTTCGTCATCGGTATCCTTATATCCAGCTGGATGGCCGCGGGTACCATCCCTGTCCTTATGGACGCCGGATTTACGATTGCGGACGGCCCTTGGTTCCTGGCCATCATTTTTGCCGTTACGGCTGTCATCGGTGTGGCCCTCGGAAGCTCATTCACGACAGCTGCTACCGTCGGTGTGGCCTTCATGGGGGTGGCCGGATCCATGGACGTCTCCCTTGCAATGACTGCAGGAGCCGTCGTCTCCGGCGCATTTTTCGGAGACAAGATGTCACCGCTCTCTGATACAACCAACCTTGCTTCCACGGTTGTAAAAGTGGACTTGTTCGATCACATTAAAAATATGGCGTGGACAACAATCCCGGCCTTCATCATCACGTTCGTTCTGTTCATCTTCCTATCTCCGGACAGAAACCCGGACGTTGAACAGCTCGATAACTTCCAAAACGGACTGGCTGCATCAGGCTTAATGCACTGGACATCCTGGATTCCAGTCCTTGTCCTCGTTGCCATGACCATGACTAAACGTCCAGCCTTCATTTCTCTGGCTGTCAGCAGTCTGACGGCTACGGTTCTGGCCGGGTTTAGAGAAGTCCTGCCGTGGACGGCTTTGTGGCAGACATGGTTCAGTGGGTTCGAAGGAAGCACAGAGGTGGAAGTGGTCAATGAACTACTCACAAGGGGCGGAATGAACAGTATGCTCTTTACGGTTTCCCTCGTGATTTTAGCACTGGCTCTCGGCGGTTTGTTTTTCGTTACCGGAATCATCCCGGCCATACTGTCTCGAGTACAGGATTCACTGAAATCAGCAAGGTCAGCGACGCTTTCCACCGCATTTACAGCGATCGGTATCAACATCGCGATTGGCGAACAGTACCTTTCCATCCTGCTGACAGGAGAAGCCTATCAGGATGTATATGAAAAAGCGGGACTCGCACGTAAAAACCTGTCCAGGACACTGGAGGATGCAGGAACAGTCATTAATCCTCTTGT
This sequence comes from Halobacillus sp. ABD4_316, assembly GCF_056161385.1. Taxonomy (NCBI): domain Bacteria; kingdom Bacillati; phylum Bacillota; class Bacilli; order Caryophanales; family Bacillaceae; genus Halobacillus; species Halobacillus sp. ABD4_316. Next base: position 66,814 of record NZ_JBSWZA010000004.1, on the reverse strand, counting down.
CCCATGGAGTGTGTGCGGCGTATTCCTTTCCGGTGTGCTTGGTGTACCGGTCCTTGATTATCTTCCATTTGCATTCTTCTGCCTGTTATCCCCAATCCTTACCATCTTGTACGGATTGACAGGAAAAACGATAGCTTCGGCAGCCAATCCGTCTTATCATAAGGCGAACTAATCGGAAGCACTTCCACTTTTTGGCTGGATGATGAAAAATGAACCATCTACGGATAGTAGAAGGAAAAGCAGCCATCCTAAAACAGGGACGTATCCACCAGAGGGTACGTCCTTTTTCTATTGCATAATCCGTGCGATCATTTCCCACACTAACCTGTAGAGAATATGAAAGAGGTGACAGGTGTGGACCAGGAGAAGCATGGAGAACAACAGGATCATCATTTAGATATGGAACAGGCAGAAGCTGAACAAGTTCTTGACGATGTCGCCTTCTACCGTACATTGATTGTCAATGTCATCTTTATAGGAAAAGAACAGACAGAGGACTGGGTCCTTGTCGACTGTGGAATCAGCCATTACAGCAGAAGGATCATAGCAGCTGCGGAAAAACGCTATGGATCCAGACCCCCTAAAGCGATCATCTTGACCCACGGCCATTTCGATCATGTAGGTTCAGCAAAAAAACTGGCAGACCATTGGAATGTCCCCATTTTTATTCATCCAATGGAAATGGATTATGTGACCAATCAACGGGATTACCCTGTAGGCGATGCCACAGTTGGTGGAGGGTTTTTTGCTTTGATTTCCCCATTCTTCCCTACACATCAGCCGGATTTGAGCCGCTATATCCATTCCATTCCGAACGATGGGAAAATCCCCTCACTCCCTGACTGGCAGGTCATCCACACCCCCGGTCACACACCGGGGCATGTCGCACTATACCGTCCGGACGATGGCACCCTTCTTGCTGGAGATGCCTTTATTACTGTAAAACAAGAATCCAGCATGGCCGTTTTCATTCAGCATCAGCATGTTCATGGACCCCCGGCCTACTTTACTCACAATTGGGAGGAAGCTGAAAAATCCGTACAGAAATTAGCGGCCTTGAACCCGGTCACCGCGATCACTGGGCACGGGCTCCCTATGTCAGGGGAAGCCCTCAGCCATCAACTCAAGGAACTCGCGTCCAATTTCCGCGAGCTGGCTGTTCCTAAGCATAAAAGGAAACTTCACTAAACGACGAGCTTATCCAAGCTCGTCGCTTTCTTTTTGCAGGACATTCGTCAACTTTGCCAGCCCCTCCAGCAGTCTTGGACTTGGACGACAGAATAATGATTCCTCCAGGACATGGATCCTGTCGTTTTTCACAGCCTTCATCTCCAGCCATCCCGGGCGTTTTCTAAGAAGATCCGGGTTCATTTTTTCTTCCTTCACCCCCACCCATACCATGCAGATATGGTCAGGGTTACGATTCTTCACTTCTTCCCAGTCCGTTTGAAAACTGGCCGTATCCTGATCTGCAAAGACATTTTCAGCTCCGGCCAGGCGGCTGATTTCCGTCAACCAGTTCTTTCCACCCGGAGTAAAAACCGGCTTGGGCCACCATTCCCAGTACAACGCAGGCTTTACCTCAGCAAGAGAAGCCTTTTCCATCAAACGATCCAATTCATCCCGGTACTCATCCGCTCTATGATCGGCCTCCTCTCCCATCCCGAGCTCTCTGCCGACACGACGGACATCCTCCCCAATCTCTGCCAGGCTGTTGGAATCGATGATGATATAAGGAAGACCGGCTTTTTCAAGCCCTTCAATATTTTTTTCCATGCCCGGTACAGACAGCGAAGCCAGGACCAAGTCCGGCTTCAGCTCTGCCGTTTTTTGTATATCTATGGATAAATCAGGGCCGAGCTTTGGAAGCTTCCTGATTTGTTCCGGATAATCAGAATAATTATCGACACCAACCAACAGGTGGGTCTGATTCAGATAGGCGACAATTTCAGTATTGCTTGGACATATCGACACGATTCTCACTTTTCCACCCCTATTAACAGAATTATCTGATGTTTCATTTTCTTTTATTATAGCTTATATTTAATGTATGGAAAAAGAAAGAAAGGGATGAGCCCATGACCACGACACTCCTTGATTCAACAAACGGAATAGTGGAATTTACATATATCGGAGAAGGTCCTCCTGTGCTGCTGTTGAAAGGTGGACACTGCAGCAGAGATACAGATTTATCCCACAGCAGCCTTGTATATGAAGGATTCTCACTGCTGACGATTTCCCGGCCTGGTTACGACTACACAGAACCCTCGACAGGCCGAACACCGGATGAATTCGCAGATACAATGGTTGAGGTGCTTGATTATTTAAATTTGGAACGCGTCCATGTCATTGCTGTGTCTGCAGCAGGACCAAGCGGAATCGCTCTAGCTTCCCGCTACCCGGAGAGGGTGGACCGGCTTGTTCTTGAAGCAGCGCTGACGGGGGCATGGGATCGAAAGGCCCGGAAAAAGGCGATGCTGCTGTTCGGTCCCGCAGAAAAAATGGTCACAGGCAGCCTCAAGTTTATGCTTAAACTTTTCCCTGACCTTGTCATGAAGCAGCTTCTTGCTGATATGACGACCGAAGATGTGGAGGATTACCTCAATCATTTATCGGCCAATGACCGGCGGTTCATCTATGATATGCTCGCCACCTCCCAGCCCGGCAGAGGCTTTATCCTTGACCTTGACCATGATGTAACGAACCTGGATGAGCTGAATGTCCCTGTTCTCGGCATGTACTCACAGAAAGACCGCAGCGTCCCTTATACAAACGCCCTGTTGTTGAAATCGACGGTACCCGATTGTGAAATCTACGAAGTCAATGCTGACAGTCATTTGATCTGGATTGGAAAAGATGCTCATGATGTTTGGAATAAACGGCTGGAATTTCTAAATCAATCCTAAAACATTCGGAGGGATCACCATGGATGATGTAAGGTGCTCACAAATGCTGGATCGTTTCTTAACGTTTTATGACCAGGCTTATCGAGAACCCCCTCATAAGCGTCATGAATTATGGATGGAATATTATGATTTCCCTCATACACCGCCGGGGTATCAACAAGGGCAGCTCGCAAAGGAAATGGTGGAGTATGCCTGGAACAAGTACAATCACGTCTATGATAAAATTCAATACTTCGATATCAGTCCGTTGGAAATGAATGAGCACGTGGATCATATTAAACAAATTCTGCACAGCACCACCTACGTTGATGTAAACGTACTCTTTTTTGTCGGAACATTTGAAACGGATCCTTTCATCATCCAGGAAAATCATCAATATATTCTCTGCTTCCCTGTCGAACTGCCCGGTGGTCAGACCCGTTTGATTCAGGAGCTGGCCAGAGTCGTTCACTGCCGCCAGTCCGGACTCGCCCCCAGCCATACCCGTACCCTCGGGCAGCTGATCTTTCAGGAGGGGCTGGCGATCCATACGACATTGGAAGTGCTGGAGGAAAGCGGGATATCAGATCCTTACTTCAGCTGGGATGAAGAAAACTGCAGCCGCGAACCGAACCGGGTCATGATGAACATTCAGCCCCATCTGCACCGCACAGATTACGAGGCCCTCTACTCTTTTACCAAAGGTACCGGTGCATCAGGATTTGAAAAAGAAGCCAATTACACAGGGTGGCTTGTCATCCAGCACCTTCTCGAACAGGGGAAGCCGTTGTATGAACTGGCCCGCATCGCTCCTGAGGAAGTCGATATTCTTGTGGAACGTTCCCTGCTTTCATTAATGAATCAGGCCTATATGACCCAGCCCCAGGAGTAAAAAGGAACTTTTTTGTAATAGGGCTTTCATTCCTTTTGCCCATCTGTTATACTATGGTTAATTATTCGTTGTTCGATGAGTGTCATGCAAGAGAAGATGTTTCGCAAGATGTCGTCTTGATGGACTTGAATGAGCAAGAATAGTAATACAATGTGGAGTTTCTCCACGCAGGAGGTTTTTGTACATGGTCGAAGGTACAGTAAAATGGTTTAACGCAGAAAAAGGTTTCGGTTTCATTGAAGTAGAAGGTCAAGACGACGTCTTCGTTCACTTCTCCGCTATTCAAGAAGAAGGATTCAAAACTCTTGAAGAAGGTCAAGTCGTAACTTTCGAAATTGAAGAAGGTCAGCGTGGACCACAAGCAGCTAACGTTCAAAAATAAGAACGTATAAAAAACTCCCCTTTCGAGGGGAGTTTTTTTATGTCTTGTTTTTAAAATAAGGCTCTGTTATTGCTTGGTATTGTTATTTAACATGTGAGCTCCTATCATCACCCCTTTCTGTCATGGGATTTGTAGGAGGCGGCCTTGGGAATGACCCCCTTTCCGTGAGGTACCGTGAGCCGCGGAAAGCGGACGGTTTTCCCTGCCATCCCATGCTCTGAGTAAATAGCAGACCGGCCCCCTAATTCCAGCGGAAACGATTTAGTAATCGTTTAAAATATCAACAACAGACTTTAACAGAGCTTAAAATAAAAAAGGAACAGCTCACAGCTGTTCCTCAGGCTGTCGAGACTTTCTCGACAGCCTTGTTTTTTTCGATTTTAAAAATTCCCAAGGAGCGGTGCCCCTTCCACTCCTGCGGAAGAACGAGTGGAGATCGCCGAGCGTGGGTGTTGCGAGGAAGCTTGGGGGCTCGTCCGCGGAAAGAAAGAAAAAAGCTTGTAAAGAAACAGAGGTTTCTCTACAAGCTGAAAGAAACAGCTCACAGCTGTTCCTTTTTTATTTATTCATCTTCCTGTTCAGTCAAGATGACAGGGCCGTCTTTTGTAATAGCCACCGTATGTTCATACTGCGCGGATAACGTCCCATCAACCGTGCGTGCCGTCCAATTGTTCTCATCCATCTGACTTGCCCAGTCTCCGATGTTAATCATCGGCTCGATGGTGATGACCATTCCCTCTTTCAGACGTGCTCCTTTGCCAGCCGCACCGAAGTGAGGGATGTAAGGATCCTCGTGGATGGATTCGCCGATTCCGTGTCCGGTGAAATCACGGACAACCGAATACCCTTCACCTTCCGCATATGCTTGGATCGCGTGGCCGATATCACCGATCCGTTTCCCCGGTACAGCCTGCTCGATTCCTTTATAAAGAGATGTTTTCGTTACATCCATCAGTTTTTGAGCTTCTTCACTGATTTCTCCCACGGCATGTGTCCAGGCAGAGTCCGCGAGGTAACCATTCAAGTTGACGACCATATCGATGGTGACGATATCGCCCTCCTTCAACTTCTCATCGCGTGGGAACCCGTGGCAGATTTCATCATTGATGGAAGCACATGTGGTGAATTCGTACCCTTGATATCCCTTCTGCTCTCCGGTAGCTCCGCGTTCAGCTAAATATTTTTCCACGAATTTTTCGACTTCCATCGTTGTGACACCCGGCTTAATAAAGGTGCGCAGTTGTTTATGGACATCAGCCAGCAGCTTACCGGCCTCGCGCATGTTTTCAATTTCTCTTTGACTCTTACGTTTAATCATAGTGATACAATCCTCTCTTTTTTCTTATTACGTATGCAAGTATCCCTCTGTATGATAACGAAAAAATACCAGCAAAACTACCCCGGAGCCTTATTCGACTGTTCTGATGACCTTTGCAGGGCTGCCGGCGGCGAAAACATGATCCGGGAGATCCTTGGTGACAACCGCCCCTGAACCAATCACGACATTGTTTCCAATGGTAACTCCGGGATTGATAATCGATCCTCCTCCGATCCACACATCATCACCGATGGCAATCGGCCGCCCGGACTCCAGCCCCTTTGCTCTTGTTTCCCTGTCCATAGGGTGCAGAGCGGTGTACAACTGAACGTTCGGTCCAATCAGGACACGGTCTCCGATCGTAATCGGACATATATCAAGAAAGACACAGTTAAAATTAGCAAAGAACCTGTCTCCTACATGAATATTGTAACCATAATCACAGTAAAAAGGCGGTTCCAGGGTCATCTCCCCGGCAATTGTTCCAAACAGGTCTTCGATCAACTGAGATCGGTAATGCTCCTCCGTATTCTTCGTTTGGTTCAATGCGTGGGTGATCTGCCTGGCGCGCGATCTTTCCATCACCAGTTCATCGTCCCAGGGTTGATACAGTTCACCACTCACCATTTTTCCCTTCTCTGACATACGATCCCTCCTGTGGTTTTGATGTCTTTACTTTATCATAGTTTTCGGCTAGGCTAGGAACAACAAAAGGAGGCAAAGCCTATGGAGACGCGCGAATTGAACCGTTCAGATGCAGAAGCCTACTATGAGTTAAGACTCGAAGCTCTGCTTACAAATCCGGACGCTTTTATTACGACCTACGAACAGGAAAAGCAGAAGCCGGACCCGATCGAAACGACCGCAGAACGGCTGGAGGGTAAAGACACCAGAACCTTCGGACTTTTTTCAGGAGAAAAACTGACTGGGGTAGTCACACTGGTACGGGAAACACACCCGAAGTTCAGACATAAAGCATCCATCGTTGCGATGTACATCACACCGGAGGTAAGGCGGACTGGAGGAGCCATGCTTCTGTTGGAAGAACTGATCCAGCATGCCCGGGCAGTGGAAGTCGAACTCCTTCACCTCAGCGTTGTTACAGAAAACACCCCGGCAAGAGAGCTGTATCGAAAGCTCGGTTTTCGATGCTGGGGCGTGGAGAAGCAAGCAATCAAACTTCCCACAGGTTATTTAGATGAGGAGCATTATGAACTTTTTCTGTGAAATTGAAACGGATAAAAGCTACCGTTCGTATACCATTCATAAGCTCCTGAAAAAGGAAGGGATGGAATGATTGAAATCAAGCAGGCAACTAAAAACTTCGCCGGTAAAGCAGCCGTCAAGGACTTGGATTTGACGGTCCCGGACGGGAAAATCTTCGGCTTTCTCGGTCCCAACGGTGCTGGAAAGTCGACAACGATCAAAATGATGACGGGGATCCTGCCGCTGGATGCAGGCTCCATATCCATGAACGGCGTGGATATCAGCACTGACCCTATGAAAGCCAAGCATCAGTTCGGCTATGTTCCGGACCGCTCAGACATCTTTCTCCGATTAAAGGGCATGGAATACTTGAATTTTATCGGTGATGTTTTTGATGTACCGGCAAACGTCCGAAAAGAGAAAATCGAATACTTAACGAAAAGCTTCGATATCTATGAAGCACTGAATGATCAGATTCATACATATTCGCACGGCATGCGTCAGAAAATCGTTGTCAGTGGTGTGCTTCTGCATGATCCTGATGTATGGATTCTTGACGAGCCGTTAACCGGCCTTGATCCTAAGTCTTCCTATACATTGAAAGAAATGATGCGGGAACACGCAGCCAAAGGAAAGACCGTCTTTTTCTCCACCCATGTGCTGGAAGTCGTTGAACAGTTATGTGACGAGGTGGCTATTATCAACAAAGGACATGTTCAATTCAGAGGAAGTATGAAAGAAATGAAGCAGCAGTTCCAGGAGGACAACAATCTTGAGAAGCTGTTTTTGGAGCTGACACAAAATGAGTAACACGTGGAAGCTGATGAAGTTGATGGTGAAGATGCAGTTATCTTTCGCTCACCGCAGTACATCAGAAAAAACAGGCTACCTCATCTTAGCCGTCCTCATGATCCCCTTCGGGCTGTTGATTCTTACACTGTTGAACGAACTGATCGCAGCCATGTATGCGGCCTTCAGCCCGGCAGGGGATGAAGCGGTCATCCTTGGGGTTTTATTTGTCTTAATGACCGTTTTTTACTGTTTTATCAGCATAGGTACCGTTTTATCATCTTTTTATTTTGCAGAGGATGTGGAATTGTTTGTACCGCTCCCTTTTCACCCTTATCAAATAGCAGCTGGAAAAGCAGCCGTTCCATTTCTGTCCCTTTACGGGGTGAATGCGGTCATTCTGCTCCCCGGGCTTGCGTTTTACGGTCTTCACAGCGGTGCGGGACTGCTTTATTACAGCTCCGCCTTCCTTGTCTGGCTTCTGCTTCCGGTGCTTCCCTTTGTTTTGACTGCCATTGCCATCATGTTCATGATGCGTTTTGTCAATATCTCGAAAAACAAGGACCGAAGCAAAGTCATTGCTGGACTTCTTGGTTTTGGATTCGTTATCGGAATCAATGTTGTGATCCGTCTGGAGGGCGGCAGCCAGAATATGTATCAATTGGCGGCTGAACAGGGAGACCTGCTCGGATTAGTGACGAAGTTCTTCCCTACTGCTTATATAAGCAGTTCAGCCCTCGCCGCCCCTGCGTCCATACAGGGTATCCTTTTTCTCGTATTGATGACCGCACTATCCGCAGGAGGGATTGCTCTCTTCTTTACTATCGGCCAGAAGCTTTATTTCAAAGGCGTACTCGGTTTATCCGGTGGAAAAAGGAACACGTTTACTGAGGATACAGTCGAAGCTTATGTGAAGAAAAAGCCTATGATCTACAGTCTCTTCAAAAAAGAAGTCCTGTTGATTTTACGCACCCCCACCTTCTTCACCCAAGTCTTTGTGCAAAGTTTGATTCTGCCTGTACTAGCCATTGTGCTGATCATCATGGAAATGGATGGACCGCTTGGAGGAGCCGGCACTCAACTGGCCGGAATGAACGGAAAATTCGTCATTCTGGCCTCTGTCGGGCTTTCGATCGTTGTTTTTGGATCAAACCCTGCTTCCATCTCTTCGATTTCAAGGGATGGGAAAAGCTGGTTCAATCATCTGTATCTGCCTATTCCACCGTCAAAAGTAATCATGAGTAAAATGCTGACGGCCTATCTGCTGAATGCCATCTCCTTGGTTATTTTGAGCGCAGCCGCTTTATGGGTCATAAAAATCCCTCTGTTCATCTGGACAGCATGGTTCATCCTGTCCCTCCTCATAAGCTGGATTGCTTCTGCTGCCGGCGTGATGGTGGATCTATACAGCCCGAAACTGGACTGGACAGATGAGCGTGAAGTATTCAAGGGTCGTTTCATCGGAATTGTTCCCCTCGCCATTGAAGCCCTTGTCTTTGGCGTGATTATAGTGATTGTCTGGAATATCAACAGTCTGCAGGGGCTCTGGCCGGTAACAGGTGCTTTATTCATCATCTTTCTGCTGCTGGCATTTCTTATGCAGACGGCCATGAAGAAGTTAACGGAACGACGCTACCACAACCTGCTGTAAAAAAACAGGCAGAAGAGATTGCCTCTTCTGCCTGTTTTTATTTCACAATCATAACGGGGCATTTGGCCCGTTTAGCCACCTTATGACTGACACTGCCAAGAACCATTTCCTGGAGAGCATTCAATCCCCGGCTGCCGATAATGACGATATCAAAGGCATGATCATTGGCGTAATGAACGATGGTTGGCCCGGGTTCTCCATGACGGATGACAATTTCATAAGAGATATCTTTGCCGCGGAGGACGTCTTCGATCGGCTCCAGTCTTTCTTTCCGCTTCTGATCGATCACTGTTTTGTCTCCCTGTGTCAGGACATCGGTTTTAGACTGGTCGACATCGACCACATAAATGATGGTGATCTTTGCCCCCATCTGGAGCCCGGCAAGCTCTGCCGCTCGTTCTGCTGTACGTATGGAATGATCGGACCCATCGGCCGCGATCAATATGTGTTTATACATGACCGCTCCCCCCTTCTTTTTCATCATTTTACCATGGATTGTGAAGCCCATGTAAATAATTGAAGACACGCACCATCTCCCACATATTGGAACCCTCCATCCAGAAAAAATTCCGCCTACAGACAAATAAGAGTTTCATAGAGATATTTGAAGAATAAAAGAGAAAAAAGTTTATTTATGCGCTTACATGGGGTTATGTAATTCCTTCGATAGGTGATATAATCTGAACGTTCTTGCCGGAATTACGTATTGCCAAGGGTAATACAGACAAAATTTAAGAGAGAGGTGCGCAATTGAACACACAAACATTAAAACAACAATGGTTTGGAAACGTAAAAAACGATGTGCTTTCAGGTATGGTCGTCGCCATGGCCCTTGTTCCTGAAGCGATCGCTTTCTCTATCATCGCTGGAGTCGACCCCATGGTAGGATTGTACGCTTCCTTCTGTATCGCTGTTGTCATTGCTTTTGTAGGGGGACGGCCTGGAATGGTTTCGGCCGCAACAGGAGCGATGGCTGTGCTTATGGTGACGCTTGTGAAGGATCACGGACTTGAATACCTGCTGGCCGCCACTATTCTGACGGGTATCCTGCAGTTTATTCTTGGTGCCTTAAGAATCGGACAGTTCATGAAATTCATCCCGAGATCGGTGATGATCGGTTTCGTAAACGCCCTGGCCATCTTGATTTTCTCGTCCCAGCTGATTCACTTTGAGGGCGCAGGTCTTGCTATGTACGCCATGGTTGCAGGGTCTCTTGCTATCATTTATCTACTGCCAAGGTTTACAAAAGCTGTCCCATCTCCGCTTGTCGCCATCGTCGTTATGACGATTATTGCCGTAACAACAGGAGCCGGCTTTAAGACCGTTGGAGATATGGGAGAACTATCAAGTACGCTTCCCATCTTCCTTGTACCTGATATTCCAGTAAACTTTGAAACGCTGCAGATCATTTTCCCGATATCGCTTGCTCTCGCCTTTGTAGGACTACTTGAGTCACTGCTTACGGCTCAGATTGTCGATGATATGACAGATACCGTAAGTGATAAGAACAAAGAAGCCCGCGGACAGGGCATGGCCAACGTGGTTTCCGGTCTGTTCGGCGGAATGGCCGGATGTGCGATGATTGGACAATCGGTCATCAATGTTTCCTCAGGAGGACGCGGACGATTATCCACACTGGTGGCCGGTGTCTTCATGATGACATTGATTATTGCCTTTAACGACCTTCTTGTGCAGATTCCAATGGCTGTGCTTGTCGGTATTATGATCATGGTGTCCGTGGGAACCTTCGACTGGAGTGCCTTGACGAGACTGCATAAAACACCGATCACAGACACGGTCGTGATGGTAGTAACCGTTGGAACCGTTGTTTACACCCATGACCTTTCCAAAGGCGTCCTGGCTGGTGTCATCCTGAGTGCGATCTTCTTTGTGTCCAAGATTTCCAAAGTCCACGTCGAAGAACAGGTGGAGGAAACAACAAGCAGGATTGTTTATCACGTATCCGGACAAGTCTTCTTCGCTTCAACAGACAGCCTGCTTAAGCATTTCGACTTTAATGTGAAAGCCGATACGGTCCGGATTGATTTCACTGATGCCCATGTGTGGGATGACTCAGCCGTAGCTGCGATTGATAAACTTGTCCTGAAGTTCAGAGAGCAGGACAAAGAAGTAGAAATCGCCGGGCTCAATAAAGACAGCTCCCAGCTTGTCAAAAAGCTGGCGGTCCATCATAAAGCGGATGCTTCCCTATCCAATCATTAAATAGAAGAAGCCGCTGCCAAGTGAAAAGCAGGCATTGATGAAAATCAATGCCTGCTTTTTCTTTTTTTCCACTCCCTCCGGAGAACCGCATAGACGGCCGAATCCCTCCAAGCGCCTTTCACGAAAATATCCTCCCTCAGTGTTCCCTCTTTAACCATTCCGATTTTCTCGAGCACCCGCTGGGAGGCTTTGTTTTCCGGACTGCTCAGTGCTGTGACGCGATGGAGACCACACACGTCAAAACTGTACGCCAGCATCAGACGGCAGGCTTCTGTCGCGTATCCCCGCCCCCAGTAATGATGGTGGATGATAAAGCCGATTTCACCGACGCCATCCCAGTCCTTGATATTCAACTCTATATTTCCGATCACCTGATCGGCGCCTTTCTCCACAACCGCAAATACATACCGCGAGCGGTGTTTCTGCCTGGCATCAATCAGCACCTGACGGACAAAAAATCTGCTTTCTGTTTCTGTATGCGGCCCCCAGGGCTGGTATTTAACGGTATCCGGATCTGAAGCGTAGGGATGGAATTCCTCCCAGTCTTCCGGGAGAACCTCACGGAGATAGAGGCGTCTCCCTTCTGCGGTTACCTGAATCCCATGATCATCCGACGGAGTCAGATCAAACGGTATTCTGCTGTTCGTCATACGTTTGTCCTGAACGCTTCCATCCATGCACGGGGATGTTCATTCACTAAAAATGTCCGCACGCCCTTCATTGTATGAAGGTAAAGAAATCCGGAGCCCTGGGAAAATTCTTTGTAGGACACATCATGGACGTCCTTAAGCTGGAATGTTTCATCCGGGCATACGACTGAATCCTCATATAATTCCAGGCTTTCCTCCCTTTCCTCATAAAGCTGTTGATTATTACGGATCGTCCGTGTTTTAACAATGATGGGATGAGCACAAATCACACCAATCGTCCCTTCTCTATTTTGTCTGTCTCCATTATACACGACCTCCTCTTCTTTTTTAGGATTGAAGTAATTCTGCTTTTCATCCCTCTTGATTTGTATTAGGATGGTTAAGGTGTTTTTGAACAACCTAAGAACAACTGGAGGAACATCAACCATGACAAATCGTAATAAGGGAATTGTATTACTGCTCATATCAGCGTTCGGTTTTTCCATGATGGCTGCCTTAGTCAAGCTGTCCGGTGACGTTCCAACCGTGCAGAAGACACTGTTCCGCAACCTCGTTTCCGCTGTCATCGCTTTTGGATTTGTTCGCTATAATAAAGAGCGCCTGTTCGGAAAGAAGGAAAATCAAAAGCTTCTGCTTTCCAGGTCCGCCCTCGGTACCATCGGGATGGTTCTATACTTTTACGCCATTGATAACCTTGTCTTGTCCGATGCGGATATGCTGAATAAACTGAGCCCGTTTTTATTAATTATCTTCTCTGCCATCTTTTTAAAAGAACGGACGAGACCGTACCAGCTTATCGCCATTGCCGTAGCTTTTGCAGGAACACTCCTTATTATCAAGCCGGCATTTTCACTTGAATTCATTCCATATGCGGCCGGCCTGTTTTCTGCGGTGTTCGCTGCCGGAGCCTACACGCTGCTGCGCGTCCTTGGGGATAAAGAGAAATTCTACACCATCGTGTTCTACTTCTCTTTTTTCACAACGATCACCCTGCTGCCGTTCACGATCGCTTTTTATGAACCGATGACAGCCAGGCAGTGGGCCTACCTGCTGGGTGCCGGTGCATTCGCGACGCTCGGCCAGTTTGGTCTGACGATTGCCTATAAATTCGCTCCTGCCCGTGAAATTTCCATCTTCTTTTACTCCACGGTTGTTTATTCGGCCCTGATCAGCATTCTTCTGTTCGGCCAGATTCCAGACCTTCTGAGTGTTGCTGGTTATTTCACTATATTTGGTGCTTCCCTTTACATGTTTTTGAAAAACAATAAAGAAGCAAAAAAACAGGCGAAGGCCTCATAAACAGGAAAAGGACGGAGCGGCTGCGCTCCGTCCTTTCTGTGCTGTGGATCAGTCCCCGCTGTCTCCTGCATCACCGCTGTCTCCTCCCATGATTCCAGGTGCGTAAAACGAGGCATCCTGTTTTTTCTGATGCAGGCTGGGCTTTTGCTGCTTTCTTAATGGATTTCGTATAAGGTAGACAATAACCATGGTGAAAAAAATAAGGACGCCCCCAAGTCCGAGAATGGTTTCCCACATGTTCTCCACCTCCTTCTTTCTTCTTTACGAATCAGCTTTCCTTAAAGATTCAAAATTTTAACAAATCATAGACACCTTCCGATTCCTTTGATATATTTAAGTGATTCGTAAAAGGAGGGCTCCTGATGATACCTGAAAAACTAAAACAGGGGGATGAAATACGGGTCATCTCTCCAGCCAAAAGCTTGTCCATCGTCGCTCCCGAACAGCAGAAGCTCGCTCTCCAACGCTTCAAAGACATGGGGTTTACAGTAAGCTTCAGCACATATGCAGCAGAAGCACCGACCCTTTTTTCTAATCCTGTGGATCACAGAATCTCGGATATTCATGAAGCGTTTAAGGACCCTTCTGTTAAAGCTGTGCTTACAACATTGGGAGGATACGACAGCAACCAGCTGCTGAATCGTTTGGATTATGATTTAATCAAAGCCCATCCCAAAATTTTCTGTGGGTATTCGGATATCACAGCACTGGCCAACAGCATCTACCATAAAACAGGACTGGTCACATACAGCGGCCCACACTTTTCTACTTTCGGTATGGAAAAAGGTCTGGACTATACGCTGGAGCATTTCCGGATCATGTTAACAACAAACGCCCCTGTAAACATCGAACCAGCTGCGCATTGGAGTGATGATGCGTGGTACCTTGATCAGGATGACCGTACGTTCCTCCCTAACCAGGGCCCCGTCGTCATTCATGAGGGAAAAGCATCCGGCACGTTGATCGGAGGAAACCTGTGTACGTTCAATCTGCTGCAGGGAACCTCCTTTATGCCGGAGCTTGCCGGTACGGTTCTTTTCTTGGAAGATGATGAGCTTTCCAATCCAGAAACCTTTGATCGCGACCTGCAGTCCCTCATTCACCTGCCTGGATTTGATCAAGTGCAGGGGATTGTGATCGGCCGGTTCCAAACGGCTTCAAATATGGATCTTCATACACTGACTGCTGTCATTGAAAGCAAACCGGAGCTTGCTCACCTCCCTGTCATTGTTCAAGCTGATTTCGGCCACACCAGCCCGATTTTCACCTTTCCCATCGGAGGATATGTAGAAATACACGCTGAAAAAAGCCAGGTCAACATCCGTCTCCACGGATAGAAAAACCGTGTATTAAAGCTGTGAAGTGTTCTCCACAGCCATCAGAAGAGCACCAATCCCTTTCCGCCCCGGGATCACGTGTAGCGCACGGTGGTGACGCCTCCGGGAACAGCACGGGCCGAAGATCCACTTGGGCAGGCGACCTTCCTGACCAAGTCAGCGGAGGGGTGCCCGCAACATTCATCCACCAATAAGCGGAATGTGACCCTTTGCACGACAAATGGACAACTCTCACTGGTTAACTAACAAAAAAACCACCCGTACAAGGGTGTTTTTTTTGTTAGTTAACGAGGTCGTATAAGCGGTACACTTGTCCGTTTGTGATTTCCTGACCCAGTAGATTCATGAGTACCTCAGCCACTTCCTCCGGAGAACGCAGGACATTTTCTTCCTTCATCTTTTTGAATTTATCCACATCCGCAAACGCGGATTCACTGGAAGAACGGATTTCCTGCTGCATATCCGTATCCATGACCCCTGGACTAAAGGCTAGAATCGTATGGCCGCTGCCCTCCTGCTCAAGAGCAAGCGTCTCTGTAAAACGGTTCAATGCAGCCTTGGAACTGCTGTACACACTCCAGCCGTGAATACTCTTTTCAGCAGCTCCGGACGTAATCATCACGATGCCAAGCTTGACACCGGCTTCGGACGCTGCCGGAAGCAGTTCATTCATAAGCAGGATCGGAGCTGTCACATTAATCTGCATGTGCTTCTGCACTGCTTCAGCATCAAGATTTCCTGCTGTTTCAATCGGTTCTACGACACCGGCATTATTGACGACGTACACGTATTCCGTCTGTTCATGAAAAACTTTTTCCTTTACCACATCTGCAACATTCTTCAAATCGGCAGGATCATTCAAGTCTGCCTTAATGTGCTCAAAACTTCCAGCTTTCTCCTCATTCTGTGCCTCCAGTTTTGCATTTCCTGAACGGGAAATCCCTAAGACGTGGACCCCCTGTTTTATGAATTTTTCTGCCACCGCTTCCCCGAGTCCTCGGGACGTTCCGGTAATGACTGCATATTTCATGTCGTATCCTCCTTCTTCTTTGTATAGGATAGAGGGAACCGATCATCCTCTCCCTCTTCCACAGCCGGCTCTCTTTACATCGAACTTTTCAAGCGATATGATGAACAAAGCAAATGTGTTCGTGCAAAGGAGCCGATCATGAAGTATTTCTTTCTCTTCATTATTTACGTTGCGGGCCTGGTCGTGTCGAGCCTCGGCCTTGCCCTGATTATAAAATCCGGCCTCGGTGTAGGACCGGGGGACAGCATTGCCGTTGGTTTGTCGATGCATTTACCTGTCACTGTCGGCAGCGTGATGATTGCCGCCTTCATCATCCTTCTTCTCGTCAATGCGCGTCTTGAACGGAAACGGCCGCAGTATGAATCGTTAATTCCGATCATCCTGCGGGGCCGTACCCTTGATCTGTTTTTATACGGATCATTGGAAAAACTGGATGTACAGGTATGGTGGGGCCAGTGGGGCATATTCAGCCTCGGCCTCCTCGCCACAGCTGTCGGGATATCGGTATACCTCCGGACCCCGTTCCCGCGTATCCCACTCGATCATTTCATGATGATCATGAACGAGAAAACCAATCAGTCCAAAAGCTCCATCCGGATCTTTTCCGAATCCGGCATGGCGTTGATCGGCTTTTTACTGGGGGCACCAGTAGGCTTTGGCACGTTGATTGTGGCGATTCTGCTTGGCCCGCTCATTCAATGGACCTTCCAGTGGGCCCGCCCCATTGCCAGGCTCTGGTCAGATTCCGAGAAACAAGCCGCTCAAAAAGCGTGATGCTCTCATCACGCTTTTTTGGGCGGTTATTTTTCAAAAGTTAAGTGAGTAACACCTGTTTCTTCAAGTTTCCGTCCGATTTCTTCTTCGATTTCCATCCGTTTCTCCATCTGCTCATCTGTGAGTTTATCTCCAAGCGGACCATAGATGTTCGTCAGTTCTCTCTCTGAAAGCTTTTCCACCAGCTTGTCCCAGAAGCTGAACTCATCATATTCCTCGACATGGGTATCCATCAGTCTGGATTCATAGTCCACATCAAGATCATGGACTCCCAGCTGTTCATGGTGCGTAACCTTGTCTTCCAGACCGCCTTCTTTATATTTTGACAGAACGGCTTCCCGGACGTCCTCAAACTGTTCATCCAGCTCCATTTTTGTCGAGTTGACCATCCATGTTCCAAGAAACACCGCTTCTACAAGCTTTTCATATTGGTCCTGCGTTAAATCCAGCTTTACATTCGGCACGATTTCCGCCCCTTTCCTTGATTTCATCTGCATTATAGCATACGTGAAACCACAGCACACAAAGAAAGCCGGCAGCGTTTCCGGCTGCCGGCTGTTTTTATTTATTCCGCTGCTGCTGTGGAGAATAGGCAGGCCTCTTCCGGAAGTCCTGCATCCTGTTCATAGCACTTTTGGAGTGTCCGTGTAACCGGCCCCGGTTTTCCATCGGCGATGATCAGCTCATCCACTTTTAAAATCGGCATAACTTCAGAAGTACTGCTCGATAAGAAGACTTCATCCGCGTCCTGCAGATCTTCTAATGAAAATGTTTCTTCAATGAACTCGATGTTCTTCTGCTGACAAAAAGCTTCTACACGCATTCTTACACAGCCGTGAAGAATGTTCTTTTTAGCAGGATGGGTATAGACCTTTCCGTCCTTGACCAGGTAGGCATTGGAGGAGCTGCATTCGGTCACTTCCCCATCTTTATGAAGAATGGCTTCATAACTGTCCTTCTCTTTAGCTGCCTGTTTAGCCAGAACATTTCCAAGCAGGTTCAGACTCTTGATGTAGCACCAGTCCCAGCGTACATCATCATGTGTAATGGTGGTTACGCCATTTTTCAACTTCTCCTCAGGTCTTGGGAGATCTTTCACATAAGCGTAAAGGTTCGCCTCAATCTCATCCGGAAAGGCATGATCCCTTGGCGCAGAACCTCTTGTGATCTGCAGGTAAACCTTGGCATCACCAGTGACGTGGTTTTTCTCCAGCAGCTCGTCAAGTTTGGCATACAGGTCCTCTTTCGTATAAGGAACCTGGATCTTTATAGCTGCTGCGGAACGATATAACCGCTCCACATGCTCATGAATTAAGTAATAACGGCCGCCGTAAATACGGATGACTTCATAAATACCATCCCCGAACTGCAGCCCGCGTTCTTCAAACGGATAGCTCAGCTCATCCTGTCCGACAAAATCATCCTGTGTCAAAATATGGTTATAAATCGTCATTCTTTACCTCCTCAGCATTCCATAACAGATTAAGAACTAGTTTAACAGAAAACGCGGACCATTTGTTCTATCTTCTTTAAATCTTTCTGTATCACGAAAAATATCGGCCCACACCCTTGTTACAGAAGGATTTGGACCTTCTAACATCAGGGTATGCGCCGCCATTACTGGATGTTTGGTTCTATTTCAATAACCGCTTCCACCACGGGAAGGTGATGCGGAGTCCGCTCCCCTTCTTCCTTTTTCATTGGATAAAAGGCTACATGGAGGTCTTCCAGCGATTCATCATAATGAAAGTCATCAAACTGCACATAACGGAATGTGGAGAAGGTGCCCTGCACAATGCCCTCGGTTTCTGCGTTATACGTCGTCCCATTGGAATCTACAGCTTTAACGAGGAATTCAATTTCTCCATCTTCCAGAAGCCATTCCTCGTCGTTCTGGTCAATCAGGGCGCCTCCGTCTCTGTACCACATCCCGAAATACAGCCCTGTCGAATCATTACGGCTGTAAAGTTTCGTAACAAGGATGCCGTTTCCCAGATCACTGACTTTGCTCGTTAACGCCTGAGGATGCTGCGTGGGCTCGTCGATCATCGGATACAGGCGGTCTTTCGTAAGACCATTCAATTCCCGGTTGTCAAAGAAAAACACGACCGCAAGCGTAAGGACAGCCAGAAAACCTATGATTGCCAGACGGACGTTACGCATCATGCCACCCCTTCTGCAAACGTTTTATTATCTCCTTATTATAGCAGATGCAGCGCCCTTTTCATGAAGAAAACTGCCCTTTTTCAAGAGCAGTTTTACACTTACACATATTTTTTCTGAACTTTTTTACCACTGTAGCTGAAGATGACATCGCGCCCTTCCACTTTCGTCTCCATATGCACCGGGCGTCCCCACAATTGATACACGTAAGGAAGCGTCTTCTCCAGGTAACTGACGTCCAGCTCCACGTCTTCATAATGGTGCTTCAAGTAGAGCTCTCCGCTTTTCACGTAGTCTCCGTCCTGCACGGTTAAATAGGGAAAGCCCCCGTTGACTCTCATTGTGACAAGCTGATCTCGGACCGCTTCATGATCTTTATCCGTAATCTTATATTTCTGCCCCTGTTTCTGGAACAGGTACAAATCTTCACGGCGGACAAGCTCTTTCGTTAAATAGTTGCGGATAAAGCTTTGATCGGATTCGATCTCCCTGACTTCGTACATCTTCTCGCGTCCCGTCCCTGGAACGACGCCGTGCTTTTTCATCTCTTCTGAAGGATTGTCATAGCGCTCCTCGATATCTTCAAAGATCTTCAAACCTAAGTAATAGGGGTTGAGCTGGGTTTTTGAAGGCTGGACAACACTTGCGTTCAATTTCGCAAACTCGATCGACTCGTCGCTGGTCAGATCCATTTCACGTAAGATTCTCGCATGCCAGTACGAGGCCCATCCTTCATTCATGATCTTCGTTTCGAGCTGGGGCCAGAAATACAGCATTTCCTCCCGCATCATTGTCAGGATATCCCGCTGCCAGTCTTCAAGCTCCCGGCTGTACTGTTCAATAAATAAGAGCAAGTCCTTCTCCGGACGAGGCGGAAACTTCTTTTTCTTTTTAAAACGGGGCTGATCTTCCGATGAGGATTCATCAATATTCCATAAGTCATCATATTCCGTAAGCAGCGCTTTTTCTCCACTGCTTTCCTCATCATCCACCGACCATGCCAGCTTCGGTCTTACGAGAGAGGGATCGATATGTTCCTGGATCGCCAGGACTGCGTCCAGGAAGGACTCCACTTCTTCCTTGCCGTAGAGTTTATCATAGGCAGCAATCCGTTCCGCTGTGGCAGCCATGCTTTCAACCATGTCCCTTTTCGTATTTTGAAAACGGGCATTGTTTTTAAAGAAATCACAGTGGGCAAGAACGTGGGCGACAATCAGCTTATTTTGAATCAGGCTGTTGGAATTCAGTAAAAACGCATAGCAGGGGTTGGAGTTGATGACGAGTTCATAAATTTTGCTGAGCCCGAGGTCATACTGCAGTTTCATTTTGTAGTACTGCTTTCCGAAGCTCCAATGGGAAAACCGCGTCGGCATACCATAGGCACCAAATGTATAAATAATATCATCAGGACAGACTTCATAACGCATCGGGTAAAAGTCGAGCCCGAATCCTTTGGCGATTTCCGTAATTTCGTGGATCGCGTATTCGAGCTTTTTCTGGTCATCTGGTTTCAAAGATGCCCCCTCCTTCAGTTTCGCTTACCTTACTATATGAACAGGAAAGAGCGAACATGAAGGTTACGGGCATGTTATATCCACCCGCTATAGAATTTTAGCCATCATGTATTCATCCAGAAGCTGCCCGTCCACCATCAGTGTCCTCTGCTTTCTTCCTTCTATTATGTATCCATGCTTTTCATAAAACCGGACAGCCCTTGTGTTCCGAACCATCACAGTCAGCTCAAGACGCAAAATTCCATGGTCCCGCGCCCATGCATCCACATATCCGAACAGCTCATCGGCCACTCCGTTTCCCTGCACCCTTTTCTTCACCCCTGTAATGATCTCTGCCGAGTGGCGGTTTCTCGGAGCTGCCCCTCCAAATACCGTGACATGCCCATTCAGCCCCCACTCGTCTTCAGAAAGAAGGAGCAGCGATCCTTGATGTTCTCTGCAATGTTGAATCATTCCTTCCACACGATCGAGTGTCCACGTGCGTTCATCCCTGCCATAAAGCAGGAAGTCTGTCTCTTCCTCAAGTTCTGCCATCAACCTTTTGTAACGTCCGGCATCATCTCTTTCCGCAGTTTGAATCACAGGCTTCCCTCCAGAATAGGTTTTTCTACAGCTTAACAGAAAACACCGGCAGGCAGCCTTTATACATAAAAAACCAGCTCCCCCAAAAAGGAAGCTGGTATACCCATTAGGAACGTTCATCGGGGAATATGCGGTCGACCATTTCTCCGAATTCACGGAAAAACCCTTGCACAGGTTCGCCATTTTCAACATCATCCACATAGTTGTTCGTCAAATCGACGAAATCAGGGTTTGTGGAAATATACACGTTGTTAATATCCTGATCGGAGCCTTTTACCGCTTCTTTGATCTGCTTTTCCATTTTATCGGAGACCTCATTTTTATCTCCTTTTGGATTATCCAATTCAGCGGCGACGTAGGCGTTATCACGTGTTTTTAATACATACGCGCGATCCACCCCGTCCACATTTTTGATAATGCGGTTGGCGGCATCTTTAGCCACATGGTAGTTCGTGTTGTGGACCATGCCTCGGTCATTGTCATATTGATTCGCTTTCTGGCCTTCCTGATACATGTTGTCGGCCTCGCGCTCAAAACTTGTATTTTCAACCCCATTGTAGTTACCGTCATTGCCGGCTTCCTGCTCCGCCTGACAGGCGACAAGAGAACCCGCTGCTAATAACCCAAGGGCAAGTGTCTTGATTTTCATTGGTATTCCTCCTTTCCGATTGCTTTTAGTATGTGTGTCCAAAACACAAATATGCGGTTGTAAAATCAACCATAAGAAAACCCAGATCCTTTTTGGACCTGGGTTTTCTTTCAAACGAAAGGAAGACTCCACCATATATGTATAAAGATAAGGTATACGAAAAGAATAGCATTAACAAACATTAAAAACGCTGGTACAAGTTTGAAGATTTCCTCCGTTTTCTTATAGCTCATCCTGAGGATGATAAAACCACCCACAAGCATTAGGTACAGGCTGATGAACCACACCCAGACATAGGAAGTATCACCGTCCCATCCCACTTCATATCCGATTCCATAAACCAGCCAGGGCGCCAGGAAAGCAAGAATGGCCAGAATCATAAAACGCCGGCTGCTTTTTATGTAATACAGCGAAATGGCGGCTCCTGCGAGGGATGCACATCCAATCACTTCACTAATCGTAATCATGACTCTCTGGACACTGTCGGCTTCAGCTGTGACAAAGCTCAGGAATAAGAATAGGCTGAAGGCGGCAAGAAGTCCCGTATGCGCATAAAGCTGCTGTTTCTCCGACATCCGAACGTCTCCCTCCGTAGATATAGCAAAAACTTTCCATTCCATCATAACAAAATTTCCATGGATCTGCGGAAGAAAAACGCATTTTTATGTCGAGTCTGGAAGAACTGTGACGATCTTTCAGTGTGGGGATGACCGCGGGTGGAGATACTAAAAACACTTCTTTCAAAAGGAAGTGTCAGCGATGAATACGTACGATTATGATAAAGCTCTCCACTATATGATATGGGGACAGTGGGATGATCTGCTTGTCCTTATGGTCCGGACCAATGATGAATTTTTGTCCAAAAAAATTGAAACTTTTCTGCATGCCTGTTACTACCCGAGCATGCACAAAGACCGCCTCCATTCACACGAAGCCCTGCTCAGCTATATCGATCATGCTCAAACGACAACAATCGAAAGTTTTTCTTTATAAAAAAAACCGCAGAATCCACTTCTGCGGTTTTCTCATTCCACGTCTGTACCTACGCTCCCGATCCGCTGGACGGCCATCGGTGATGTGTCATCCAACACTGTTGTGAACGCACGTGCCCACTCCTTTGTCCATTCCACATCATCCAGAACATGCACCATACCTGTTTGAACCTGACAGGGACCAGCTTCTTCCATAACAGCATGGACAAATGCTTCGACCGCCGCCAACCCTGAAGAGTTAAGGACAGACTTCTGCCGGACAGGGTGTTGAAAAACCGTAATGATTTTTCCTGCCCCCTGCTTCTTCATAACTGGAAACACCGCCTTTACAGGAAGGAAAATCCCCTGTACATTCCGCTCATAGGTACGCTGCCACTCTTCGACCGTGACGCTTTCCAACGAACCGGAGTCCTCAAAACGGGCATGGGTAACAAGGACATCCACCCTCCCAAAGGCATTCCTGGCAGCCTGGACAACATGTTCCATATCATTTTCTTCTGTGACGTCCGCCTGAAACGCAAGAACACGTCCAGCTCCCTTCTGCTCCAGTACTTCCTTAAATAGAAAAATATCCTCCGAATAACCGGTTACAGCAAGGGAGGCACCTTCGGCGGCCAGCTGAAGCGCCGCCTCTTTTCCCATGCCTTCTGCCGCTTCGGTTATGACGGCTGCGGTATTTCTTCTCATGATCCATTCCCCCTTTTAAGTACCTTCATGATTCCCATTTCTTGTTCTTTCCATATTTTCATCATATCAAACCATCCCCAATGCCCGCGTCTTTTTTACAGAAGATTCACAAAGGCTTTCTGATTTGAAATATATGAATTGAAACAGTTCATAATTCGATGTATGATGTACGGGAAGAGGTGTGGCCGATGAATGGATTTGAAAAGCGGAAGGAAAGAAAAAAGCGCAGCATCCTCGATGCTTCCCTCTCCTTATTCGCTGAATATGGAGTACAGAAGGTCAGCATTCAGGAAATCGCAGCAAAAGCCCAGGTCTCCCAGGTGACCATCTACAATTATTTCGGTGGTAAAGATGAACTCGTCTTTGAAACGATCAAAAAGTTCTTCTACGAGCGGTTCGAACAGTTCCGGCTTATTGTACGGGACCCTGACCGGAGCTTCAAGGATAAAATCAACCATGTCATATTGGAAAAGAAAGAAAATATTCTGCACCTGGACCCAGGCTTCCTGCAAACCGTTCTCACAGATCATCCTGGAATTCAGGAGTTTGTTCAATCGTTTACCCAGAATGAAACCATCCCGCTCTTAATGGAACTCATTGAACAGGGAAAAAAAGAAGGAGACGTACATCCCGATGTCTCTTTCCGATCGATTTTGTTCTTTATCAACGCTTTTTATCAGGCTCTGCAGTCGGCGGATCACTTGTTTGATGAATCGATTACATCCTTTACAGAGGAAATCACCCATATGTTCTTTTATGGGCTGGCCGGTGATCAGAGTCAACGCTTGAATCAATAAAACGATGAAAAAAGCTGTCGAATATTTCCCGACAGCTTTTTTTCGTCTTCCTCCTGAAGCCGTAAAAGAAATGGTACGAGGATCATGGCGCGAAAAAGCTATGCTGTATCGCAGGCATGCAGGCAGCCCTTTGTTTCCCAAGGGTCCGGATGTCATGTCCGCGCTCTTTTAACGCCATTTTTTCACATACCATTGAATCAAATCATTGACCCGGCTGCCGAACAACTTCTCCCTCCAATAAAGGTCTGATGTCTGGGATACGACATTATTGCGCGCGGGATACGGGTGAATGATGTTGGAAATCGATTGGAACTTTTTATTCAGCGCCTGTACGGTTCCTACTTCCTGCATCCATTCACCTGCCCCTTCGCCGACCGCATGGGCCCCGACAATGCGTCCTCTGTTGGTCGTCAGGATTTTCACTACGCCTGTCGTGTTCCGTTCCGCCATAAACCTGTCGTTATTTTCCAGTTTCGTCTTGAACGTCAACAGGTTATCGCCGTATTTTTCTTTTGCTTCCTTTTCTGTTAAACCAAGATGATAAATTTCCGGTGCCGTGTACACCACCCATGGAATCTTCTCATAGGAAGCTTTCCGGGAAAGACCCAGCACAGCGTTGGACACGGCGATTTTGCCTTCCATTCCGGCGACGTGTGTAAACGGCATCGACCCGTTACAATCGCCGACGGCGTAAATGTGATTCTGGGACGTTCTTAAGGAAGCGTCGACGGTAACCGCTCCTTTTTCTGTCTCCACTCCCGCATGTTCCAGTCCGAGACTACCGGTATTCGCCTTTCTTCCTGTCGCAACAAGAAGTTGTTCAGCCTCAAGTGTGTTTTCCACACCGTCTTTTGTATAGACGACCTTGACTCCGGTCTGCGTCTTTTCAATACGGTCCGCTTTTGCATTCGTCAAGATGCTCATTTCCCGGGCAGCTGTCTGCTGAGCGATCCCTGCAATTTCCTCATCCTCATTAGCGAGGATCGTATCATTCCCTTCCAATACGGTTACATCTACACCAAGACGGCTCATGGCCTGGGAGAGTTCAATACCGATAATCCCGCCGCCGATGACCACCATCGATGACGGCCGCTGGCGCAGAGAAAAAATGGTTTCATTCGTTAAGTAATCGACCTCATCCACTCCTTGGATCGGCGGGATGAAGGGGGAGGAACCTGTCGCGATCACGATCCGCTTAGCCGTGATCGTCTTGTCGCCTACGCGGAGTGTATGCGGATCTTGAAAGACAGCTTCTGCTTCATACAAATCGATGCCCATATCGATAAAACGGTCTTTGGAATCATGGTTCTGCACATCCTCCACCGCTTCAGCCACACGCTCCATCGCTCCACTGAAAAGCTGATCGTAGTCTTCATTAGAGAAGGATTGATAGTGAGAACTCGTGTGGACCTCCTTCGCAGCTTGTATGAGGGCTTTGGACGGCATGCACCCGTAGTGAAGGCAGTCGCCTCCAAGGTTTGGTTTTCTTTCAATAAGAGCCGTTTCTGCCCCGAAGCTTGCCGCTCCTGCGGCGACGGTAAGGCCCCCTGACCCGCCCCCGATCACCGCAATCTGATAGTCATAATCCATCGTCTATTTCCTCCTCATGCTTTCGTAATGTTCTGAGATGCTGTTCATCCGCTTCCTGTTGACCCCCATGTCCGAATACCCTGTACGGGAGGCAGAACGGAAGTGGATCACCTGTTCATCCTGATCAAAGTAAAATTCCACATCATCTTTGAATTTCATCCATTTCGACTGGACGATGCTGTGGATATAATTTTCTGTTTCCGTTTCAATCGTCGTTCTCTCCATCTGATGGAGCACTTCCTTCATGACCTGCTTAGAGGTTTCCAGGTCTTTGGAAAATGGAAGGGGGTCCATTTTTTTATCCTGCTGGCCGGCCTGTGTGGACACACAATTGGGGGATGACGGACATTCTGCCAGACGGCCGTCTTTTACACCCAGATACGGTTTACTCATCATTATTCCTCCTTTTACTCACACTACCTCTATATTCACTCAAAATACAATAAAAAAACACTCCCCATAAATCAGGAGTGTTTTCAGTCACATGGAATACTTTCTTATCAACAAGCCATGCCTTTTATGGAAAGGTCTCTGGGACAGGATCATCCCCGTGAACACCGGTAGCGGGACTGCGGGAAGACTGGTCTTCATGACGAAGGTCGAATTCTGCTTGTCCGGGAAGAAGCTCCGGCTCTTTTTCCAGATCGTCCCCAGGAGACTGCCGCTCCATCGAGTTCTGCGGTTCTACTTTTGGATGGACAGGTGCTGAGTCAGAAAAATCGTCAGAAGTTTCACTGGTATCCTTTTCCCCTTGAGATGCCGGTTTCTGATAAAAGGATTGTATGATTTCTTTGTCCGTATCATCAATGGTTTCCGGGATATTCTCTGTGTCTTCGTTCAGATTCTCCTCATCCGTGAGCCGCTCCGCCATCCATTTATTCACAGAAAGATCGTCGTCCTTGGCCTTTCTGCGCCATTCGTCCGGAATAAGGTAGGCCGCGACAGTCATCTGTTTAGAGTTGTCGTTCAGCGTACCTTCCATTTCTTCTAAGTATTGGTGATCAAAATCTGATTCCAGATAGCTGATGCCGATGAGCACCTGGTTCCC
The DNA here is from genome assembly GCF_056161385.1 of Halobacillus sp. ABD4_316. NCBI lineage: Bacteria > Bacillati > Bacillota > Bacilli > Caryophanales > Bacillaceae > Halobacillus > Halobacillus sp. ABD4_316. The sequence continues at coordinate 40,356 of NZ_JBSWZA010000004.1, read as the reverse complement.
CTCACTTACAAAACCGTGATCACGGCTCGCTTGAATCAAATCCATCGTTACATCCGAAGCATCTTCCTTCTTCCAATCTGAAAGAAGGGTGACAATTTCCTCCGCTTCCGCGTTATTCGGCTCGATGTCGAGCACCTGCATTCGATCATTCAACTTAAGTTCAACACTAGGGTTGATGTCTATATTCATATAGGCAAAGGCCTGGTTGCTGCCATGCCAGGAGTATGCGGGAATTAAAACCATTAGAAAAAGCACAGCCGCCACGACGGCTTTTGTATAACGATACTGCAGCATCTGTGACCACTGCCGGGCCGCTTTACTTGAGGGGATGGATTGAAACTGCACTTCTGTCCCCACTTCTGCTTGAGCAATCGTAACAGCTCGATAAAAGCGGCCTTCATTCGTCATGACAATCATATACTCTTTCTTACGCTCCATGACAATGCCTGTTTTCACATGCCCACTCCTTTCAAATAGTCCTTAAGATATATATAATCCCCCTTGAAAATGAGAACGAGAGCAATGATGAACTTCCGATTTCTCTCCAATGTCTTTTTACTGACATCCACACGGTCGACTAAATCCTTAATAGGAAGGCGGCCCTTTTCAAGTACCTGTGCGCGCAGATCATCATCATCATAAACGAGCCGGGCCACTTGAACCGCTGATTCTCTTGCATCCCGATGCTTGGGAGAGACTTCAATCAATTCTTCAAAAGAAAGCTTATACCGCTCCAGCTCCTGCTGGAATTCAAGGATTTCCTCCCTGCGGTGCCAGGCTTCCGTTTCCAATTGATGCCGCTCTCTGGCTGCGGAAATTTCCAATGGATTCTCCATCTGCTCCTCCTCATGGAAGTCCTCATCCAGAGAGGTGACAGGTGGACGCTTCTGCTCATTACGAATGTAGTCGATCACTTTCCGTTTGATTACAAGACGGGCGAAGGATAGAAAGGAACTTCCTTTGTTCGAAGAATAGGATTGAATCGCTTCATTGAAAGCGAGCAGCCCAATACTGAATTCATCATCTCTGGCAGGGTCTATATATCTTTTACACACTTCAGAAACACTTTTGGCGATAAAAGGTTGATACTGCTTGAGCATTTCGTTTCTTGCTTCGTCATCTCCCTCTTTTGCTGACGCTACTTGTTCGTCCAGGGAGGCGTCATTTTTGTGAAAAAGACGTTTGATCAACCTTTACCACCTCCAGCCTACTAATGTTTTCGTATAAATCCGTTTATTTCTGGGTGTTGATCTATAAATTATTTCATTTATGTTACAGATTTGTATCAACCAATATGCCTGAAGTATGTGTTTGAATGAGTTTGGGCATAGGTATTGCATGTAAGCATGACCATTTTACTCAAAGAAAGGGGGACTGGTCTACCACATGAGGTTTACATTTTATTAAATAATCATTTCAAAATTCAGGTCATTCGTCCCCTTTTCCATCCACCTTTCGCCAATGGGACCGTATTCTACACCAAATGACAAAACTATCATCCAGTTTTGCGCACCGGAAAAGGACTTTCGAACTAAAAAAAGAAGCTCCAATCATGGAGCTTCTCCTGACTGTTCATAATAATAATCAATCGGTACAGCAAGCCCGACACGTCCTTCGTCCTCGTCATTCATTGTAGCATAAACGACGGCGATGACATCCCCTTCTTCGTTGATGACTGGACTACCGGAATTCCCACGGTAAATGGGAGCATCCAACATAAGAACCTCCTGCTCCATACCGGAAACGTCCGTATAACCGAGCACATTACCTTGATTAGCGATCCCGGAGAAACGAAGGGGATTCCCAATGAAATAGACATGCTCATCCCTCTGAAACTGGGTGGAGGCGGCAAGGTCCAAGTGGGGAAAACCTTCCTCCCCATCCACCTGCAGGACGGCGAGGTCCACCTCAGGGTAAACGGCTTGAACCTCCGCACTAAATAATCCCTGTTCAGGAAAAGCTACTGCGATCCGTTTCTCCCCTTCGATGACATGATGATTCGTCAAAATCGTCCCGTCTTCAGATACGGCAAAACCGGTGCCCTTGCTCTGCCCTGCTTCTACAACGACGACGGCCTCTTTATATGTTTGAATGGTTTCGTCATTAGATAACTGAGCTGAGGTCATCAGGAAATCCACCGCCGGAATGGAAAAGGTATTAGGCAGAGCAGCCGTAACGTTGACAACCATAACGCCGGCAATCAGCCAGAAAATCCATCTCGGAAAAGGACGCTTTTCTTTACGTTTTTCTCTTTCTTCACGATCCCGTTCCAGCGCTTTCCGCTTTTCTTCCTGCACGAGATCATACAGCTCTTCTTCATCTATTTCTTCATACAAATCCTCATCAATGATGTCTCTTTTTTCATCTTGATCACTCATCGGATTTGCCTCCAACTTTTATGAATTAGAGAACCCCCATGATCTTACTCATGTGTTCTCCGCTTCATCATTGTATCACGGTTAGGGACGAAAAGCCGACCAGCAGAAAGGCGGTGGACATTTCCCGGGAAATACGACATTATTTTTGATAGATCAGTTATCATGCTGTGAACCATAAAAAAACATACGCTCCGGACGTATGTTTTTCCTCGGTAACCTGCGGGAGGCTCACTCAAAACCCGCTCGGCAATTATATGATTTTCTGACCTTCCAGAATGACGATGGCCAGGACAAGGATGATAATGCTGACAAAAACAATGGAAAGCGGACGGGAAACATTGGCTCTCTGGACTTCCTGCCATCGGACAGGGCGAATACCGCTGATGGAAAAGATCATAACCGCCGCAAGTATGATTGACATGATGTTGACTGTGACAAGAAGGAAGGCGCCGTAAGCTGACACAAACGCCCCGTCACCGATGGACATACCAAGGGCAACAGAAGGCGGCAGCAATGCAACCGCTACCATAACCCCGACAAGGTTTCCAGACAACCGGTTGAGAAAAGCAAGAGCACCGGCGGCCCCGGAAGCTACGCCGAGCGGGATGTCGATCAAAGTCACCTTTGTCCGGTCCAGATACTGACTGTTTTCCATTCCAGCATCCGTCACATAACCAAAAAGAATCGAAATGGCTAATACGATGAGCACACTATATAAGGAAGACAGAGCAGACTTGCCGAGCAGCTTATAGTCTCCAAGGATGGCCGAGAAGGCAATGGAGATGACGGGGCCGATCATCGGCGCAATCACCATGGCACCGATAACGACCGCTTCACTGTCTTTGATGATCCCGACTGTTGCCACAATCGCTGAAAGTACGATTAATAGAGAATAGTTCCAGGAAATCCTGCTGTTTTTTTCTGCTGCATTCATTAGTTCATGGCGGCTCGCTCTCAGCAGTTTCGCTTTTTCTGCTTCCTGCTTCTCTCCTTCTTCCTCCACCGACTCGTTGATGGTTTCCTTGGATAAGTATGTCTGGACAGGGATCAGCATCGTTTCAAATCCTTCAACGACATTTGAGACTCCCTCTAAATAGTTGAGGATTTCCTCGACATCACTTGTATCGGCGAGCATCCGGACGAGCATGCGGTCTTCGGACTCGCTGGAAATCCAATAGGACCGGTGGTCGTATTGTTGAAGCTTTTCATTGATTGATTCAAAGTGCTTATCGGGGATATAAACTTCTATCAGCTGCACATTCAACAGACCATCCTCCCTGCCGGCACATTTTTTATTAATGTCCCACAAAGAGAGAAGCGCATACGCCTCTGGTCCATTAAACCTGAAATCACCAGCCACGAAGGCTGGTGATTCCTTTATGCATCATAATCAAATTCATCCGGATGCTTGCCGATACGGTCCCCACTGTGCAGTTCGTCGATACGCAGCATTTCATCGCTCTTCAAGTCAAAGTCGAAAACGTCAAAGTTTTCTTTCTGACGATCCGGATTGGACGACTTCGGAATAACGACCACATCATGCTGCAGGTGCCATCTTAGAATAACCTGTGCCGGGGTTTTTTGATAGTTTTCAGCAAGCTGCTTTAAAATAGCGGCATCAAAATAGCGGCCCCGGGCAAGCGGCGCCCATGCTTCCAGCTGGATTCCTTTTTGATAACAGTAATCAGCAAGCGCTTCCTGGTAGAGGGCCGGGTGAAATTCCACCTGGTTGACCATAGGGGCCACTTCTGCATCCTTCAGCAGTTCATCGAGGTGATGCTCCATAAAATTGCACACCCCAATGGCTCTGACACGTCCCTCACGGTAAAGTTTCTCCAACGCTTTCCACGTGTCTTTGAATTTCCCGGGAACCGGCCAGTGAATGAGGTACAAGTCCAGTGTCTCTACTCCCAGTTTATCAAGGCTTCTATCAAAGGCTTCCAGCGTTTCTTCATATCCCTGTTCGTCATTCCACACCTTTGTAGTGATGAACAATTCATCCCTGGGCACCCCGCAGGCTTTGATCCCTTCCCCAACACCTGCTTCGTTCCCATAGAATGAAGCGGTGTCAATGTGGCGGTAACCAAGATCGACAGCGGATTGAACCGCTTGTTTAACTTCGTCTCCATCTTCCATTTTGTATACGCCAAGACCTACACGTGGAACTTTCACACCATTACTTAGAACGGCTTCAGAACGGATTCCCATCTAAAAAAACTCCTTTCTTTTATAAAAGCGCGGCCTGAAAAATGAAGCATCCTGCAGACACCATCAGCTTTATGACTGGATGTACCCTTTATTGCCGGAAATCTAAACTTCTATGAAACGGTCCGGTTGAATGAGGTGAAGCAGAAAATCCTCTTTTTCTTCTCCAATCATCAGCAGCCTGTGAAGGGGACGGGTCATGGCTACGTACAGCATTTTCAAATCAAGCTCCGACTCCTTGAAAGGATTGCGGTCGTTATATAAAAGGACCACATCGAATTCAAGACCTTTAGCCATGTAGGCAGGTAAAACCATTCGTTCAGACAAGTTTTCCTCCCCCTCTCTCAAAAGCTGAAAAGCCATGCCATAGACTTCCAGTTTTCTCTGGACCTCCTCAGCTTCCTTCATCGTTTTTGTAATGATGGCAAAGCTGGACATCCCTTCTTCCACGAGACCGAGGCAGTAGGCATGGACTTTTTCCTCCCATCCATTTCTGAGAGGAAGAAACTGCGGAAGAGACCCGTGACGGACGACAGGCTCAGCCCGCGGCAGGGAAACCGGAAGATGAGTAAGAAGGTCGTTGGCAAGATCCATAATTCCAATGGTTGTCCGATAGGTTTTCTGCAAGGTTAAATAAGAAGCAGAAGGAAAGATGTCCTCGACCAGGGACTCCCAATTGTCTAGTCCCCTGTATTGATAAATGCCCTGGGCCAGATCTCCGACAATGGTAAACAGGTCCGTTTGACAAGCCCTGCGCAGGGCATAGATTTCAAAATAGCTGTAATCCTGTGCCTCATCGATCACCACTTTTTTAGCGCGGTCATCCGGAGGGGTGCCTTTTAGAAATGTATAGAGATAAAGCAGAGCCGCGAGATCCTCCGAATAGATATATCCCTTTGCAAATGCCGAACGGGAACAACGGCGGACAGCTCTCCATTCTTCAGTATCCTCAGGGTGGACCCCCAGAAATACGTTCTCCTCAAACAGCCTTTCATATGTCCTCTCTATAGGAAAAGCCGGGTACTGCTTCATAAAGGAAGCGACAGCCGTCCGCGCGGCCTTTTTGATCTCCGCGAGACGCTCCTCTTTTCTTGTAATCAAGTAGCTGACACGGATTTTCCGTTTATCCGGATCCTTCATTCCGTACAAAGCCTTATCCAGTGCTTCATCGTATTTGGCAGCCACCTTCTCCAAAATCTGCTTTTTCTTACGCCGCAGTTCACTTTGGAGCACTCCTTTAATTTTTTTCACCCGTACCTCATAAGGGAAATAGCTGTATTCCTCAAAAAACAGACGGTTGATGGCTCGAGCTTTTTTTATCCGGAACTCCGACAGCATAAAATCCTGATTGATTTTGTACTGCTTTTTCAATGATTGGATGTAGGTGTCCATGATGATTTGGAATTCTTTCGATCCCTTCAACCGGGCGGCTGTGACCCCGTCCCACCCGATGGTACCTTCAACAGCCTGTGTGAGCACTTCATGCTGGGTAATGACCGGACGTTTGATCCCGGCCGTATGAACGGCATAATCCTGGAAAGTGGACTGCCTGGCGCGCTGCACCCCCAGTTCAGGAAGTACTTCTGAGATATACTGAATGAATAGACGGTTGGGAGCGAGAATCAGCATTTCGTCAGGTTTGAATATTTCTTTCATCGTATAAAGGAAGTAGGATATGCGGTGCAGAGCAATCGTCGTCTTTCCACTTCCCGCTGCCCCCTGGACGATGATCGGCTTTCGAAGATCCGCCCGGATAACACGGTTCTGCTCTTCCTGAATCGTCGAAACAATTTCGGATAAGCGCCCGCCGGCGTTTTGGGAAAGGGAGTCCTGCAGGAGATCGTCATTAGCCGTTACATCAATATCACGGTAGTCCATCAACTCTCCTTCTTCAATCTGGTACTGCCGCTTTAAAGAAACTTCTCCCTCATACCGCTCGCCCAATGCCTCATAGCTGACCTTTCCAAGCCGTCCTTCATAGTAGACGTTGGCCAGCGGACTCCGCCAGTCGAGGATAATAGGGAGCTGCGTTTCCCTGTCGAACAAGGAGACCTTCCCTATGTAAAACTGTTCTGTTTCGGGATTTTCTTTCCTATGAAAATCAATACGGGCAAAGTAAGGCTTCCGCCGCAGACTCTTCAAATTATCCAGCTGATCGCTGGACATCTTCATGAAATTGGCGTGGGAAAGCATTTCCTGATACCTCAGGCTGCTGTCCTGGAAGTCAAGGTTTTCCAGCGTATCCCCCTGCCGCTGCTTTAAAGAGGCACGACCGCTTTCCTGAACAGCAATCATCCGCTCCATATAAGCCTTCGTAAATTCCAGACGATCTTTTTCATACTGACATTCATTCAAACTGTATCTCCTCCCTTCCATCTGAATAGCTGCGAACAACAAATCTAAAAACAGAGAAAACCAACATATCACACCCTTTTTGGAAGCGCAACCAAATCTAATGTGAAGCTTCCAGCAGCATGAAAAAAGCTTGTAGAGAAAGTTCTCTACAAGCTCTGGATGCAGGCATCCTGTTGGTTATCTCTGCTTTTCGGGTGCGAGCTTAGGAAGCGGCCGCTCAAAAATCATATAAGACAGCAGCCGGAGGAAAAGGGGATACAAAGCAATGATTCCGATGATATCCCCGATGCCGCCCAGAAGATCGGTACCCAGGAGACCCACAGCCAGAATCAGCATGACAAGGATATTGACCGATCCCGTCAAACCATTCACCGGCTTCCAGACGCCCGCAACGGTCCGGGTGTCCTGTTCAAGTTTCTCAAAACATCGATAATGATAGGGACGCAGGCGGAACCAGCTGGATGCCGTCACCAGCTCATCCCGGTCCTTGATTTCTTTATAACAGTAGCGGCACATATTGGATTTCACGGTATCTACTCCTGAAGATAATTTTTCATCAGCAAACATTCGTTGCCTTTATCATTATACCTCAGACAGTCCATAACTCGAAGGATGAGCATAATGCCCCTGCCGTTTTCATCCAGATCCTCCACTTTCGGAAACCAATGCCTCACATCGCTCGACAATTGATAAGGCCGCCAGTCAAAACCTTCGCCCTGGTCGTAAACCCGGACGACGAGACGGTGCTTTAGAAAGTTCACCTTCAGCAGGATCGGGTAATCTCTGTTCTGCCCGTGTCCGTGCTCCCAGGCATTCCATACCGCCTCAGAAATACTGGCGTCGACGAGCAGTTGATCACTCCCGAAGTACTTGGCTAAATAGGGGTGGTATTTTTTCCGGATCGTCCTTATTTCTCTTGGGTGTCTGATCTGCGCTTCAAGAGACGTCTTCATGATTCAACCTCTCCTCTGCTGAATGAGTAAAGAATGACTAATGCGGTGATGGGTCTACAATTACCTATTCCCTTTTATGTCTTCCTATAAAAGGTTTAAGTGGTTTTTTCATAAAAATGGAAGAAAAAACTTCTTTACTCGTTCATTTCAAGAATCACTTTTCAAACGCCTGAATGAGTCGTATAACCCTTTCTTTCGTCTGTTCACTCTTATAATCCTGCATACTTTCCAATATTTGTTGTTTATTCTGCATCAACATCTGAAGATCCGTCGTAAAACGGTCGCCGGTCATTTCTTCTTCCTCCAGCTTCATCGCATAGCCCTGCTTGACAAAGGAATCGGCATTCAGGATTTGATCACCCCGGCTGGCTTTTCGCGACAACGGAATAAGAAGCATCGGTTTTTTCAAGGCTAGAAATTCAAAGATGGCGTTGGACCCGGCCCTGGAAACGATAAAGTCCGTGGCCGCAAATAAATCCTTCAACTCGTCCTGGACATATTCAAACTGGGCATATCCCGGTCTTTTCAAGGAGTCATCCTTGTTTCCACGTCCACAAATATGAATGATCTGTACGTTCTGCAGCAGCTGATCGAGGTTGGAGCGGACCGCATCATTGATGACCTTGGAGCCCATGCTTCCTCCCATGACCATCACGACAGGCTTCTGTTTATGAAAGCTGCACATGGAAAGACCTTTGGATCGACTGCCCTGGAAAAGCTCTTCCCTGACAACGGCTCCAATAAATTCACCTTTATCTTCCGGAAGGTGCGTCATCGTTTCCGGGAATGTAGACAGAATCTTTTTCGCAAACGGGAAAGAAAGCTTGTTCGCAAGACCCGGCGTGTAGTCGGATTCATGGATGAGCGTGGGAACGCCCTTTAATCTTGCAGCCATCACGACCGGAACCGAAACAAACCCGCCTTTTGAAAAGACAACGCCTGGTTTTCTCTTACGGATGATAGACAGTGCCTGCATCAGACCCTTGGCTACTTTAAAGGGATCCTTGAAATTCTCCTTCGACATATATCTCCGGAGCTTTCCTGTGGAGATGCCGTGGTAGGTCACCCCTTCCAGCGGTTCAATCAACTGCTTTTCAATTCCTTCATAGGAACCGATATAATCAACGGTATATCCCTGCTTTTGAAATTCCGGGATAAGAGCGAGGTTCACAATGACGTGACCTGCCGTTCCTCCGCCTGTAAATAAAATGCGCTTATCGTTCATGATTGGATTAACGTCCTTTCTAAGATCTTTCTTCTATGGATAAATGTGCTATAATCCTCATATTCCTCTAAATTGCATTGTAACAGAAAAGGGAGATCACCATGTATGAAACTCACACAATAAAAGAGAAAATCAAACTATTTCTAATCATTTTGTTTCCTATTTTAATCACCCAGCTCGGCATGTACGCCATGAACTTCTTTGACACCGTCATGTCCGGCAGAGCAGGACCAGATCAGCTCGCTGGTGTTGCGATCGGCTCAAGCATCTGGGTACCCGTATTCACAGGTCTGAACGGGATATTGATGGCGATTTCCCCGATTGTCGCTCAATTAAAAGGCGCCGGGAGGGAAAAAGAGATACCTTTTTCCGTCAAACAAGGGGTCTATCTGGCTGTCCTGCTGGCCGTACTCGTAGCGGGGACCGGGTGGTTCCTGCTGGATCCCATCTTGTCCCTCATAAATATCGAACCTGAAGTTGCCCGCGTGGCCCGTTATTATTTAGTCGCCCTTGGAACAGGTATCGTGCCATTATTCGTCTTTAATATCCTTCGTTCCTTTGTCGATGCTCTCGGACTGACGAGACTTTCCATGATGGTCATTCTACTGACCCTCCCACTCAATCTCTTATTCAACTATGTGTTGATATTTGGGAAATGGGGCGCTCCTGCTCTTGGAGGTGTAGGGGCGGGGGCCGCTTCGTCTCTGACGTACTGGGTGTCTTTACTTATCCTCGTCCTGATCATCCACCGGGTAAGACCATTGAGGCGCTATGAGATTTTCAAGGCATGGAAACGGCCATCGCTGCGTGAATGGAAAGATCAGCTGAAAATCGGTGTTCCCATCGGGTTCGCGATTTTCTTTGAAACGAGCATTTTTGCTGCGGTGACCTTCTTCATGACGGTATATGACACCAATACGATCGCTGCGCACCAGGCAGCGATCAACTTCGCTTCGTTTCTGTACATGGTACCGCTCAGCATTGCCTTCACTTTGACGATCGTCGTCGGATTTGAATCAGGGGCGGGACGTTACAAGGAAGCCCGCACCTATTCCTACCTTGGCATCGGACTCGCTGTATGTATGAGCGTCATTGCCGGCCTCATCCTATACGTATTCGATGACAGTGTAGCAAGGTTATACAGCTCTGATGAAGCTGTCGTGGAATTAACAAAAACCTTTATTATTTATGCGGTATTTTTCCAGCTGTCTGATGGATTCGGCGCCCCGCTTCAAGGCATCCTCCGTGGATATAAGGATGTGAATATTACATTGGTGATGGCCTTCGTTTCCTACTGGGGAATCGGGCTTCCGAGTGGATGGCTGCTGGCCAATTATACAGCTTTCGGCCCCTACGGCTACTGGCTGAGTCTGACCATCGGTTTAACAGCCGGAGCAGCAGCCCTGTTTATCCGGATGGTCCTGCTGCAGAGAAAACAGCTTCGTAAATAAATAGAGCCTCCTGTAAACGAACAGGAGGCTCAAGATATTGAAGGAATACTATACTCGTGCGAACCGTCACATCCAGCTTTTCGGTGGATGCTTCCCGTGACTTCCCTGAATGATAACCAGCGAAGAAGTTTTTTCTTTTTCACCAAGAATGATGTGAAAAATGGATTCTAACACAGCCATTCTAACTTAACGAAAAACGATTCCTTCAAATGATCCTTGTTTGACAAAAGTCGTGTAGAATCGCTTTTAATATTCAGGCGTCTTAGTATGATTTTAAGTTCATAACCACGAGACGTTCTTCTGTCATATCCTCCATCGCATACTTCGGACCTTCCTTGCCGGATCCGCTGTCCTTCACACCGCCATAAGGCATCAGATCCACGCGGTATTGAGAAGAATCATTAATCATGAATCCTCCAACCTCCACGTTTCTGGCCGCATAGAAAGCCGTGTCTACATTCTGGGTGAAGATTCCTCCCTGCAGACCATAGCTTGACGTGTTGACGTCTTCGATACAGGCTTTTATGTCAGAGAACGTTTGAATGGTGACTACTGGGGCGAAGATTTCTTCACAAACCACCTTCATATCGCCGGTCACGTTGGTAAGGATGGTCGGTTTCAGAAGAGCACCTTCGCGTTCCCCTCCATAAACCACTTCCGCTCCTGCTTCCTTCGCTTCCTGGATCCACTGACCGGCACGCTCGGCTTCATCCTCACTGATCATCGGACCTACGTCCGTTTCCGGATCATTCGGATCGCCGACCTTCAGAGATTCAATCGCCTGGATGAACTTGTCCTGAAAAGCGTCTTTCACATCATCGTGAACATAAATCCGCTGCACCGAGATGCACACCTGTCCGGCGAAGGCAAAGCTTTTAGCGGCAATATTTTCCGCTGCTGCCTCTACGTCCGCTTCTTTATCAACGATTACAGGCGAATTGTTACCAAGTTCGAGCACCAGTTTGTTCAATCCTGTGTTCTGCTTCAGCTTCAAGCCTACTTCTGCGCTTCCTGTAAACGTATAGAGGTTGATGCGGGAGTCCTGCATCATCTGATTACCGACCGTTGATCCCGAACCTACAACGACGTTGAGCAGCCCTTTCGGAAGTCCCGCCTGTTCAAACAAACCAGCCAGTTTCAGAGCGGAAATCGGCGTTTTACTCGCCGGTTTTAATACCACTGCATTCCCTGCGGCAATAGCAGGGGCAATTTTGTGAGCGACGAGGTTGATCGGAAAATTGAATGGACTGATGGCACCAACGACGCCGACTGGAACTTTAATCGTAAAGGCCATGCGGTTTTCCGATCCAGGTGCTGCTTCAACCGGGACCCCTTCCCCATGTATGCGTTTCGCTTCTTCAGCGGAAAGTTCAAACGTCTGGGTCGCACGATCGATTTCTGAGCGCGCCTGCTTCAACGGCTTTCCAGCTTCGTGGGTAATCGTCGCGGCTAAGTCTTCCTTATTTTCCTGCAGAAGTTCACTGACCCGCTTCAGCACTTGATAACGTTCGTAAGGGGAAAGCTGGTTATTCCGGTACGCAACGGATGCAGCCTCAACAGCTTGATCGACCTCTTTTTCAGAAGCTTTAGCCACATGTGCATAGGTTTCCTGTGTATATTTATTAAGGACTTCCTGTGTTTCACCGGTTTTGATCCATTCCCCATTTATGAACAGTTGATAGGTTTCCACGGTCATCTCTCCCTTATCTTAAATGTCTATACCTGTTTATTTCCTCAATAAAATATCCGTAAACGTCTCCTTGAAGAAACTGGAGGTTCTATGATGGGGCAGACATGACAGGTTCCGTTAATCAATCGGGTCTTTCGCCTTTCCATAACGGAGGACATCGTAAACGGCCATGCCATCACTCGGTTTACCATTATCATTGCGGTAAGGGAATAAAGAGAAAAATATGAAGTAGATGGAGAAATAAGCATACTGGTAAAAAAACAACGTGGAAGGCAGGACATCAATGGTGATGAAGTAATTGATGAGCAGAATAACCATCAAATTGAAACCACTGCCGGCCAGGTAGATGACGACATGCGCCCACGTTTTGTTGTAGGTCAGAGAGTCATACTGGCACCAGCCTTCCATGAAGTATTTCTTTTTCACTTCCAGAGGTCCAATGTGAAAGAGCGTCTCTCCTGTGCCGAGACAGAATTTTATCTTTCCCCCAAATAATCGTGCTGTCCATACGTGCCCGGCTTCATGAATAAGGGTAACCAGCGGCAGAATCAGAAAAAAGTTTACGAAAAACATCGGAAGATCACTGAGCGTAAACATGGATGCGTCCTTCCTTTCTATAGGGTTGAGTCATGTCCAATTAAAAAGACACAGCTCAACATAACACACAAACAAAAAATATCCTAATATAATTCAAATGCACTTTGTACGTTCTTTTACCTTAATAACAATATTCCCCTATAACACCCGATCCCATGATCGATTGATTCGTGAAACGACCGCCGGCGGTTTTAATGATAAAAAAAAGCCTGAATGGAAGCATCCATTCAGACTTTTTATACGATTACAAGAAAAGACCGGCAATTGTTGCAGAAAGCATAGATCCAAGCGTCGCCCCGATCAAAAGCTTCAAACCGAAGCCTGATACGCGGCCGCCTTTTTCCGGATCGATTCCCTGGACGGTACCAGCAATGATTCCGATGGAGGAGAAATTGGCGAAACTTGTAAGGAAGACCGTCACGATACCAGCGGTTTTCGCAGATACACCATCAAGCATAGATTGGAATTCAAGCATGGCTACGAATTCGTTGGTCACGATTTTCGTTCCCATAATCGCTCCGGCATCCAGAACCTCTGCTGCAGGAATACCCATCAACAGGCCGATTGGGGCAATGATATATCCAAGCAGCTGCTGCAATGTAAATCCGCTGAACAACGCCCCGAACATTGCGTTAACCAATTCAAGGGAGGCAATGAAGGCAATCAGCATAGCGGCAACGATCAAGGCGATTTTACCGCCGTCAAGGGCACCGTTACCCATAGCTTCGAAGAAACTCTTTGCATTGGAAACATCCTGGATGTCTACTTTATCTTCTTCCTTGGACACTCGGACAGGTGCAATCAAGGAAGCGACAATCAAAGCACTAAACATGTTTAACGGCAGTGCAACAAGGATATATTCATCTGGGAGCATATTCAGATAAGCTCCTACGATTGAAGCCGACACAGAACCCATCGCAGACGCACTGACAATATAAAGACGGTTGTCATTCAGATTGTGGAACTGTGATTTAATCGCAATCAACGCTTCAGACTGACCGAAGAAAATACTGTTGACCGCGTTGAATGATTCGACCTTCGGAAGACCGGTAATTTTGGAAAGTCCCCAGCCGAGATACTTAATAATAAACGGAAGTATCTTCAAATACGTAAGAACAGACAAAATAGTAGCGAAGAAAATAATAAGAAGCAGTACGTTAAAGAAGAACACGCCGCCTTCTCCAACCTCTACACCACCAAGCACAAAGTTCACACCTTCTGTACCAAAGGCGATAAGCTTGTTAAAGCCCCAGGAAATACCGGTGATGATCGCCTCACCGATTTTGGTATTGAACATGAACCACGTAATCAGCAGCTGAACAGCGAGCATGATTCCAATGCCCTTAAAATTGATGTTTTTGCGGTCATTGGACATTAGAAAAGCGATTCCAATAATGACGGCAACTGCAAGAATTCCTAATAGAATATCCATGAAAAGTCCTCCCCCTCTATTTTTGACAAAAAAGCTGAAATGAAAATGCTTACATCTAGTAATTCCACTATGGATTTTATCAGGTTGTCAGACGTCATGCAAGGTTTATTTGTATGAAATATAATACATTTCTGCTATTATTGTCGTTCTGTTGTGTAATATGTCGCATATTCTTAAAATTTATCCCTTCTATCAAAAAAAGTAAATAAACCATTTTTTAGGATTTTTGTATTTTTCTTAACAAAAATAGAAAATAAGGGGCTCCTATAACAGCTGTAAATATCCCGGCTGGGACCTCTGTAGGAGGAAACAATCCCCTCCCCAGACTGTCTGCCGTCACAAGAAGAAGGGCTCCCGTTAAGGCGGAGGCCGGAAGCAGATACACATGCCTGTTCCCAACCATCTGCCTGGCAATATGAGGAGCAATCAACCCGACAAAACCAAGGGTTCCGACTACAGCCACAGACGCCCCTGCCAGAACAACAGCCAGAGCAAGAAGAGACAGTCTCGCTTTTTGGACCGGTTCCCCCAACCCTTCAGCTACATCATCGCCTAAGTTCAGGACATCCAGCTTCCTGGACAACAGCCATGCAGCAGGCGCGCCGATCAGAATAAACGGAACGAGCATCTGGACGTCCGTCCAATCCTTCCCCCACACGCTGCCCGTAAGCCAGACGAGCGCTGCGTTCGTTTCCAAAGGGAATTTGATGGTAAGAAATTGAATGCCTGCCTGACACACCGCCCCGAGAGCAATCCCGATTAAAGCAAGGGTTGCCGGCTGGACACCCCGCCTGAAAGCAAATACATACAGACCAAGCATCACGAGGGCGGCTCCTGAAAATGCCGCGGCCGGAAGCGCCAGTACCGGCAGGCCCGGGTACAACAGAATTACAGCGGCAGCGGCCAGTCCTGCGCCTTTCGTAATTCCGATTACATCAGGCGAGGCAAGCGGATTTCTGATGACACCTTGAAGAATGGCCCCGGATAACCCGAGCCCTGTTCCGGCTAACAAGCCGACCACAATACGTGGGAGACGGAAGTTTTCAATAATATAAGCCTGCCCTGCCGCATCTTCTCCAATGATATATTCAAAGATACCAGCCGGGCCGATAAATACGGCTCCTGCCCCTATGGATAGATACGTCACCCCTATCAATAGGAATAACAGCATCCCGAGCCATCTTTTTGGTGTTCGAATCAACGGCTTCATCCGTTACGACCTCCTCTGCCGGCGAGATATAAAAAGAACGGAGCACCTATGAGTGCGGTAACGATCCCCACCGGTGCCTCCCCTGGATAGGAAATAAATCGGGAGAGCACGTCTGCAGACGTCAGCAGTACGGCTCCATAAAGCGCAGATACAGGCAGCAGGATTCGGTAATCAGGACCAAGAAGTTTGCGGATAATATTCGGAATGATCAATCCAATAAATCCGATTGGACCAGCTACAGCTACGGATATACCTGCAAGGACAACGACCAGGAGAGCCGCTCCTCCCCGGATCCACCCGATTTTCTGCCCAAGCCCTTGAGCCACATCATCACCAAGACCGAGTGTCGTCAGCGGTTTGCCAAGTAGACCTGCCCCCGCTAAGCCGGCAGCGGCCCAGGGAAGAAGCAGGTTTACATCTGTCCACGTCCGTCCGTCAATCCCTCCGGCAAGCCAGAATAATACATCTTCTGTCGATGTTTCATGAAACAAAACAATGCCCTCAATCATGGATGAAAGCAGAAGGTGGATGGTAATGCCGGATAAAGCGAGCTTTACAGGAGTCATTCCTCCTCCTGTGGAAGCCATATAATACACAGCAGCGCCGCCGGCTGCCGCCCCTAAAAATGCGCCGTAAACAAGCGTCCCAGCTCCTAATCCCGGAAAAAGGACGACGCCAATCACGACCATCAGGGACGCCCCGGCGTTTACTCCGAAGACCTGCGGAGACGCCAGCGGATTATTAGTAATCGCCTGCATGATGGCTCCTGCAGCAGCGAGACACATCCCGATCACAATGCCCGTCACGGCACGCGGCAGACGGATGGTGTCTATGATGGAAGAGGCTTTACTGCCATCAGGGGAAAACAGGAGGCTCAATACCTCTGAAAATGAGATCGCATAAGCTCCAATACTTAAACTGGCCGTAAAACTGGCCAGCAGCAAAAAGATTCCCACTACGATGACCGTTCCTGTTTTAAAACGGTGTAAGGTTTGATTCACACAACATCCTCCTCTCTCCTGCATCCTTACATAAAAAAAGCGGAGGCATCCCTCCGCTTTTTACTTACTGACCCTCATAAAGATACTGAACGGCATCTTCTAAAATTTTCTCTGAAGAAATCAATCCACGGAAACGTGACCACATGTTGCGATCCACTTCATGGACTTCTCCATTTTTCACAGCGGATATATCCTGGTACAAGTCGCTGCCTTCCCATTCCGTAACAACCGTTTGATCTCCTGAGGACATATGGAACATGACGTCAGGGTCAAACTCTACAAGCTGTTCCAGGTTGATTTTGTTGTAGCGGTCATCGCCGCTTTGGATTGCATTCTTCAAACCGATCGACTCAAGGAGTGAACCGGTGTAGGACTCCATATTGTGAGCAAAGTAGCCGCTGTCCGCAACTACCGCCGGCAGAACAGTCCGGTCTTCGTCCTCAGGCACCTGGCTGCGCAGTTCCTCCATCTTTTCTTTATGGTCTGCCAGCACTTCTTCTCCTTTATCTTCCATACCCATAGCGGTCGATACTGTTTGGAAGCTGTCGATGATGCCATCGTAATCGGCGGCCAGTGAAGGAAGAATGATCGTTGGAGCAATCTCAGACAATTGATCGTAAATATCCTTATGCCGCTGCATGTCCGCAATGATCAAGTCCGGCTGAAGTGAACTGATCACTTCAAGAGAAGGCTGCTTCCGCGTACCGACAGACGTATAGTCATCGATTTTCCCGCGGATCGGTTCTATGATCCGCTCCTCATCATTATCGTCGGCAATTCCGACAGGTGATACACCGAGAGACGCCAGATTATCAACAAAAGAAAACTCCAGCGCAACGACTTTTTCAGGCTGACCGCTGATTTCCGTCTTTCCCATTTCATGTTCAATCACCCGTGTTTCCTGCCCACTGGAGTCTTCCCCATTTGAGCTTTCCTGCTGCTCTCCTTCATCCTCACTGCCACACGCGGCAAGCAGAAGTACAAGGAAGAGGAGCGCTATGTAACTCCAATATTTTTTCATAATAATCCTCCCACAAATGATAATCGTTATCATAAACTTATTCTATCATAATAAGAATACACCACCATGTAAAGGACAGGCATTGGAGAAGGCACACGGGCACCTCCTCCAATGCCTGTCCTATTTAGTAATGAACACCTGCGTCCAGGAATAGCCGTAACTTCCACCCTCTGCATAACCCACGCCGTTCTGGGTCAATAGGGGTCCGGAATGTTCTTCCTATGACCGGCGCTTTCCATCGATGATTTCCGGATTGTTGAATTGAGGGCTGCCATTGATAATTTCCGAAAGACCGATTTTGTACTTCCGCGAGATTTTCCAAAGGGTATCTCCACGTTTAACCGTTTACGTATCCGTCTGGGCATAAATGATTTCAGTACTCATTGAGAACAGCAGTACGATCAGCAGAACAGCTGTACCGATCCATTTTTTCATACGATCATTCCCTCCTGTTTTATCGTTGTAGTCTGGGGTAAGAAAGGGAATTCATGTATGAAAAGGAAAGCAAAAAAACACCTGCCGTTGGTCAGGCGGCAGGTGCACATGTATTATACCATAGGGGAGGTATAAACCAATTTATTAATGAAACGAGTGAGCCACTTCAACCAGGTGCTGACGTGTCACACTCTGTTCATTCGTTTCATCACGAACGGCAGCCATGCGGTACACAAGCAGATAAGAGATGCCGTTCTTTGTCCATGAAAGCTTCTGGGCAAACCGGTTGTTCACATACGCGGCTTTCCCCTTGCCTGGAATTTCCAGCATCACCGGATCCATCATTGGAAACGAAGGATTGCCGGGGAAAACTTGGAGCGTTAACACATCATTCTGCGCGGAAAGAAAAGTGATTTCATTTTCTTCCGTTATCATGCTGGCAGACTGGAAAGGAATAAAGCGTGGAAGCTCAGGCTGAAATTTCAAAGACTGAGCGAATCCGGAAGCCTCTTCCCTGTCATACGCATAATATCCACTTGGCAGGTCCGTCGGCATGCAGGAGCTGAGAACGATTCCGGCGCACATGAGTAAAACGAATGTTCCTTTTGTGACTGGCAAACGGACTTCCTCCAAAAATAGTTCTACTCTACAGACGACACTCACCTCAAAAAGGTTTCATGAAAAAGAAAAATCTCTAAAAATTCTTCTGATTCTAATTCATTATGCCATGCTCAATGATTTTGATGTCAAAGTGAGGGACGATTTCGATCTTAGGAAATTCCTCACTCCACTCCACCTTCTTCCAATAATCAGGATGATAGGCTTTCACTCGTCGTCCAATGCCGAATACGTCGCTGTTGGCCTCTTGAAGCGTAGTGAGAATCTTCTCGGACTCTTTTGTGAGCACGTCGGTGAGCTCCTTCTCCAGCATTTTGATTTTCCCTTTCACGTAAAGGTGATCGGAAGGATATTCCACTACTTTCAACTGCAGATTCAAATAAATATCAGCCTTGACTGCGTCGTCGACGGTCAGTTTCATGTCCCTTTTCATCTTATTCACTTCAACGGTCACATAACTGGTAATCTCATCATTTTCCCCGGAAACCTTCTCGGTTAAGCGGGCAATTTTCCCCCTTTTCCCCTGAAGCAGCATATAGAGCGTAGACTGCTCCGCTGAAATTTTTTCTCCTGTGTACGTTCTTTCATGGAACAACCCCATACCACTGAAGTTGATCGCTCCATTTTGCTCATCCAGCTGAATGAGCGGTACTGAAAAATCAATGCCTGGTTCAATCAGCTCCGCACATAACAACTGTAGATTTTCCCCCGTCGTATGCGTAGAAGAGGCCGCTGTTTCCAGCATCCCCCCGAGATATTCACTGATTCTCGTTTCTCCAGTCGCCCTCAGCCGGGTAATCTCTTCTGCTGTCCCTTTCTCTACAACAGCCATATAAGCATTCAAGTTACTTTTCGGATCCCTGTACATATCATCCAGGACTGGAAATATTCCTTCCTTGGCCAGCTCCTCTCCAAAAACGATCACCCTTACCTTGGAAGGATCGAAGTTATCGGAGATCATCATATCAATTTTATCTCTGGCTTCCCTCGGTGTATGGGCTTCTGTAGAAAGAACATTGATGAATTCCTGCCCCGGACCTTCCGAACTGCGTGTAACAGTAGGGATGGAAACCGTCTGCTTGATGGCTTGCTCCTCCCCCACATCAAATCCCATTGACAGAACAAGGCTGATGTTTTTGAACTGACGCTCATCCCAGCAGCCTGTCAAAATAATTAATGCAGCAAGAATCAATACAGCCTTTCTCATATCACCTTTCCTCCATGAAACGTTGTTTTCTTAAGTAGGACAGTGGCAGCATGATCAAGGGGACCGACAGAGAAAAAATATAGCCAAGATAGAGAACGATTTGATCGAGCTGATTGGTCTTGTCCATGTCATATCCGACATAGAGCGTTAAAGCAAGCACGATTACACTGACAAGGATGGATGCTGTCGTTTTCGTACAGATTGGACAGAGGTGACTCACTCCAAGACTGGCCATATACAAGTACGTGCCGAAAGTCGTAGCCACGTTCACCACCCATATCGAAATGAAAAACAAGTCCAGTCTCGCTATAATCGGAAGTTCAAATGCCTTCAGCATATACAAAATAGGCTCTGGTACCAGAGTGATTTCCTTTGTGCTGAAGTACGTAAAGCTGACAAATACGATAATGAAATAGAAAAAAAACACAAAACAGTGGGCATACAGCATGACTCTCAGTTTCTGTTTATGAGTACCCATAACCTTGGAATAGATGAACAGCGACACGATGTATCCTAGAAAAGAAAAAAGCGCTTCGTTTACACCCTTCAAAACTCTCCCCCAGCCATTCTCAAGCATCGGGAAAAGGTATACGATATTCATCTCTTTCGCCGAGTAGATAATCACTCCGAATAGAATAAGAATGAGAACAGAAACCATCGTGTAAACCCTACCCATGACAAGGAGTCCGCCGGAAATCAAATAGCAGCAGACCACAATCATAAGAAAAGCTATGATCCACAGCGGCGTACTGGGAAGCACCCAAAGACTGATCATCCTTCCATACAGGATGATAATCAAGGTCCCTACGCTGACAAAATAGAGGACATAACCGAGAGTTAACGCCCTTCCTCCCCATTTGAAGAAGATTTTTTCGCTAATCTGAAACAAAGAGTCATCCGGGAAATTTTTTACTGTCCCCCAGATGGCCAGCAGAACCAAAGGAAGGATCGACGCTCCAATGAGCAGAGAGATCCACCCATCCTGCCTGGCGGCACTGTGCAGTTCAAATGGCACACTTAGCACACCTACACCAATCTGGGTTTGGATAATGATAAAGAAAAACTGGCGTCTGGAAATTTTATGATCATCAATCGGATTGTTTTTGTGAAGAGGCTTCTGCCCCATCCGGCTTCTGGTTTGGTTTTGATCCTTGCTGGTCACTGAGCTTCCACTTCCTCACTGGATTCAATGCGTCAGGCTTAACCGCATGTGAGTCTTTCGGCCTTGTTTTCATCATGAACATCGGAAGACGGACAAACGTATCCTTAAGATCCACAAAACTGAGCGGTGCTACGGGAGCCAGGTACGGGACACCGAAAGACTGCAGCTTTGTCAAATGGATGATAATAATGAGCATTCCAAACACAATCCCGACAAAGCCCATCGTCCCGGCAAGGATAATTAACGGAAATGTAAGGAGACGGAGCGCCGTACTCAATTCATTCGAGGGCACCACAAAGGAAGAAATTGCCGTCAACGCAACAACAATAACCATCAAGTTGGAAACGAGCCCTGCCCGGACCACCGCATCGCCAATCACGAGACCTCCTACAATACCAATCGTCTGCCCAACCGGGGCCGGCAGCCGCACACCAGCCTCCCGGATCAATTCGATGATCACGACCATGACCAGCGCTTCGATAATTGGGGGATAGGCAATTTCATTGATGGAAGCCTTGATAGGAATGATCAATTCATCCGGAATGACCTCAAAGTGGAAGCCGACAATGGCGATATAAAACGCTGGAAGACCGACGGCTACTATAAAACTGAAAAGACGGACAAGGCGGATGAATGTTCCGGTAAACCAACGCATGTTGTAATCATCAGAAGCCTGATAAAACGTAAAAAACGTTGATGGCGCAATAAGCGTGGTCGGGGTGCCCTCTGCCATGATCGCCACACGGCCTTCCATTAAGTTGGCGACCACCCTGTCCGGTCTTTCGGTATGCAGCATCTGTGGAAATGGCGTATTCGTTTGATCCTCGATGTATTCTTCGATCAGCCCGGGACTGTGCACCATATCCGTATCAATAGAGCTGATCCTTCTTTCCACCTCCTGAACCAAGGTAGGATCTGCGATGCCGTCCATATAAAGGATGGCGACATTTGTATTGGTATAGGAGCCAATCTTGATGTATTTCACGGTTAAGTTCCGATTTTCGATCCTTTTTCGAATCAGGTTGATGTTCACCATGATATTTTCGATGAATCCGTCGTGCGCCCCACGAATGACCCGCTCGTTCTGCGGCTCTTCCGGTGTCCGATTAAAGGAGGACGTCACATCAAAAAGATGAACCTTATTAGAGCCATCCTCCATATAAGCCGCCTGACCGCCCAGCAGGTTCGTAATCACTTCCTCAAGATCCTCTGCAATACGGGCATTCCTCAACTTGGAAATTTCATCGATATGACCTTTTTCAACAGGAGCAAAGATCTTTTCAAACACCTTTTCCTGTTCTGCCAGTGATTCGAAATACAGTAAAGCGGCATTCCCTTCATTTAGAACACGGATTTTCAAATCATTGGACTTATGGAAATTACTTAAGAGATATTCCACATTCTCGGATAATTTTTTAGAACTTGGCTGCTTTTGACTATTATGGTCGTGCGCCAAATCCCTGTCCTGGAGTTTTTTATGATCTCCAAAGAACAGCCGTTTCAAGAAACCCATGGGCATCACCTGTCCTTAATCTTCCAAACGGAAAGGAAAATATACCCGAAAGAACATAAAAAAACCTGCGTGCCTTTTTAAGGGCACGCAGGTTCAGGATCAATGGCCGGGGAAGAAGGCCATCTGCATTATGAAGATGATCGCAAACATGTAAAGCATCCAGTGGACTTGCTTTCCTTTACCGACGACCAGTTTCAAAATCGGATACGTAATGAATCCGAAAGCAATCCCTGTTGCAATACTTGAGGTAAGCGGCATGGTGAGGATGATGATGAAAGCCGGGAAAGCATCATCAAAGGACCCCCAGTTGACTTTTGCCAGCCCCTCCATCATAAAGCAGCCGACGATGATCAACACAGGAGCGGTAATCGCAGGAAGGCCGGAAACCGCCCCTACGACAGGTGCAAAGAACATCGAGAGAAGGAACAGGCCGGCGACAACCATGGTCGTCAATCCTGTTCGTCCTCCTGCCGCTACACCAGAAGAAGATTCAATGTATGCGGATGAAGGACTCGTTCCGAACACAGCGCCGACCGTCGTAGCAGAAGCATCTGCCATTAAAGCCGCGCGGGCTCTCGGAAGACTTCCGTCCTTGCGGATGAATCCGGCCTGCTCGGCCACACCGATCATCGTCCCTGTCGTATCAAAAATAGTCACGAGTAAAAATGCAAAAATCACAGTATAAAGGCCGTTGCTGAACACCGCTCCAATATCCATATCCCAGAAAACCGGAGCTGGTGGTGTATCAACAAAACCATTCAGTTCAAGCTGACCGGTGAAAAATCCAACAAGGCCGGTAATGAACATGCCGATAAATAATCCGCCGGTGACGTTCCTTGCAATCAAGCCGAGCGTAACCATAAGACCAAAGACGGTCAGCAGTACCCCTGGAGATGTCATGTCTCCAAGAGTGACAAGCGTTGTATCACTCTCAACAATAATGCCGGACATGCGAAGTCCAAGAAACGCAATGAACAGACCGATTCCGGATGTTATGCCATATTTCAAGGATGGCGGAATGGCCATAATCAACGTTTTACGAAGACTTGTTAAACTTAAGATAACGAAAAGAATACCAGCAACAAAAACGGATCCGAAGATGACCGAATAGCTGACATCCTGCTGGACCACTTCTGTAACAAAATAGGCGTTCAATCCCATCCCGGGGGCGATGGCAATCGGGTAGTTGGCTGCAAAGGACATAATCAGCGTCCCTGTGACAGCAGCGATGATCGTCGCCATAAACACCTGGCCGAACGGAACACCTGCTCCGGATAGAATCGCAGGGTTTACAACGACAATGTAGACCATCGTCAGAAAGGTCGTAATGCCGGCAAGTATTTCAGTTTTTATAGTGGTTTGGTTTTCATCCAAACGAAATAATTTATTCATCAATGTTAACACCAATCTTTCACTTAAGAATAGGACGTCTCTTATAGTAATAGTAAAGCGAACAAAAATCAACTGTAATTTATTAATGTTCGTGTTTTTATTGTAAACAGAAAAAAACCAGCGGAAAAATTACTTTTCCACTGGTTTTTGATTGGCCACAGCGTCTATATACCAGTCCAGCACCGAATCGGTTTCTTTTTCCTCCAGGTAGTAGCAGCGCGCCACAGCTCCACCTCCACCAGAGGTGAGTGTCACCTGAATCGTAGAAAGACCGGCACGCTTCTGCAGCAGTGTCTGCTTCTTGGATGCGGCCTGGATACGGAATCGCTTCATCAAGTAGGTCTGCTTGATAATATTCCTTGACCGCAGGCTCAACTGGGTACCATGGATGGCCCACCCCGCATCTTTATAGGCAAGCAGGCCGAAACC
This sequence comes from Halobacillus sp. ABD4_316, assembly GCF_056161385.1. Lineage (NCBI taxonomy): Bacteria > Bacillati > Bacillota > Bacilli > Caryophanales > Bacillaceae > Halobacillus > Halobacillus sp. ABD4_316. Next base: position 16,082 of record NZ_JBSWZA010000004.1, on the reverse strand, counting down.
CGCAAGCCCCAGGACAGCTGGAACAGCCAGCAACCCGTAAGGATAAAAGTATATGCTGACCGGAACGGCGGCCGCCACCCCGAGCCATGACTGCCGGATCATGTAACGGTATTTCGATCTGGCTGGTGGCTGCTTGAAATCACCAACAACCTGATAATCTTCGAGAATCATCTGGAGAACTCCTTCGATTTCCTTTTTCCGGATCATCGGAAGCAGTTTCAACTGATGCTCATCGTTCTGCAGTACGGAACCACCGGCACTGATGATCGTGACCGATGCATACCCCAGGGGCTGGCGGATCAGGTTCTCATCAATCCGCACCCCTTGAATCCGGTTAAGCGGGATAGTCATCTGCTTTTTCTCCAGCCATCCCCGGGTAATGATCAGATCCTCTTCCTCCAGGTAGACAGAGAAATAGGCATAGCGCATGATCGTAAGGAGGATCGATATCCCATAAGCGATCAAAAGAACAAAGAGGACAGTAACAGCCACCATCAATACACCGACCTGAATCCAGTCCAACAGTTCTTCATAAATGGCCCCGACAGGAAGAATGTCCATGAACTGGGAAAAGAACACGGCCACACCGGAAATGACCACCCCCGCCCCTCCGGAAGTGACGGCCATAAGGACAAGATCCTTCATGGTCATGCCGAACACTTTCTGTCTTGGCGGTTCCACCGGTTGTTCCCCGGTATCTTCCTCCACGCTTTCTTCTTCCTGGGCCGCCCGCTTCTGCTGAAAAATGAGCGTTTCAAGCTCTTTGGCTTCTTCGCGGGTAATGGCTGTCAATTCAGCCTCCGCTCCTTGTGTACCGGTCGCCCCCGCCGTTTCCACAGAAATTTTTACTAATTTCAACGGGCGGTGGAAAATTCCTTCCGAAAAATCAAGGCTTTGAATCCTCTCCACAGGAATGTAGCGTTTCTTCCTGAAAATCAACCCATATTCAATACGCAGTTCTCCATCTTCCATCCAATAAGAAAACCGCAGCCAGCGGATGACTCCTGAACCAAGCACGATTACCAGCAGACCTCCCCAAATGGCGAGCGGCACCCAGTTCCATTCTCCACTGAACGGGCTGCCGTTAATAAAAATAACGACAATCAATGGAAAAGCCGCATCTTTCAGGGTTTTAACGAAATTGATCAATGCAGAAATAGGGTGGAGCTTCCGCGGTTCAAACATCATCCTCAGCCACCCTTGCCAGAGAGGAAATCGACTGGCGCAGACGCTCCGCCTCGTCTTCATCGAGCGCTGGTATTTTATGTATCGTCGCCGCTGTCGATATGCTGATGGTGGAAAGTCGGAATTTCCGTAGCAGCGGTCCCTGCTCCGTATCTACGTGCTGAACCCGGACCATCGGTACCAGTGTGCGGGTAATGATGAAAATGCCGTGCTGCAGATCGATGTTCTGCTCACTGACTTCATAGCGCCAGCGTTTCCATCTCAGCCCTGGCACCAGCCAGATGAACAGAACGGCATCCAGAACGACCAGCCCTCCTCCTCCAGCCGCCAACCACCACGGCCATTCCCAGAGGAACACCGTAACGGTTAAAGCCGTTGTTATGAGTAATAGAATGAAGCTGTGTATGACGCCGTATATGCGCCATAGCGTTAAAGCCCGCTTAGAAATACGTTGAGCCGGCTGATTATTCATACGTCCACCTCCTGTACTATCTGTACGGATATGCGAGCCCATTCGTTTCAAACAAACAGAAAGCCCGGCATCCGGGGCCCGGCTTTCTGTTATTTTCTCCCTTGGGATAAGGCTTTTGACTTTTCTGTCGTAGCCGTCATCCCTTGAATAATGGCCTTCCTGAACCCAGCTTCCTCCAGCTTGGTTACACCGGAAATCGTCGTGCCTCCGGGCGTGCAGACGGCATCCTTCAATTCTGCCGGATGTCTGCCTGTTTCCTTGACCATCTTCGCAGCCCCCTCGACCGTCTGGGCAACCATTTTATAAGCCTTGTCCCTCGGAAAGCCCTGCTGGACAGCGGCATCCGCCATCGCTTCAATCAGCATGTATACAAAAGCCGGGGAAGAACCACTGACCGCCGGCACAGCATCCATGAGTTTCTCTTCAATGACTTCCGCTTCCCCAAAGCTTTCATACAGCTCGAGCACTTCGGCCAGATCTTCCTGTGTCACAAAAGCATTGGGACAGAGCGCACTCATACCTGCACCAACCAGCGATGGGGTGTTCGGCATGGATCGGATGACTTTGACATTTTTATCAAAAGCCTCTTCCATCGATTGAAGCGTAATACCGGCTGCAACCGTAATGACCACCGTATCCTCGGAAACCTCTTCACGGATTTCCTCAATCACACCTCTGTACACATATGGCTTCACGGCCAGAAACAGCAGGTCGCTTTCTCCTGCCAGTTTCTTATTATCATTGGAAATATGTATGCCGTACTCATCGGCCACAAAATCGATCGTTTCATCAGACAAAGCGGTCGCAGCGATATCCCCCGGTTCCACGACCCCTGCATCAATCATGCCCTGAATCATGGCCTGGCCCATCTGACCGCAGCCGATAAAACCTATACGTTTCTTCACCGTACATCCCTCCTTGGTGATTCTTATTGTATAGGAACTTTGTCGAACACACAATTGCTTCCCGCTTTCACTAATATTTTCTAGTAAAATGATCACGTTTTTATTAGAAAAGGTTTACAAATCAGCATTTGTTACCTATAATAAAGACTGTATTCTTCATATCATAAAGAAACGCCCAAAATATCATAGCTGCTACGAGAAAAGCCGAGCTGTTTAAGCTCGGCTTTTCTCGTGGTGTCCGTGATCCTTAACGGCTTCAAGAACTTTCTTGACTTCTTTCTTGTTTTTTCTGGAAACCAGAATGTATAACGTATCCCCTGCTTTTATTTCCGTCTGTCCGTATGGTGTAATCACATCACCCTTACGGATAATGGCATTAATCAATGCCCTGTCCGGCAGTTCCATTTCCTCAAGCTTCTGCCCGACGACGACATTCCTCGGAGTTACCTCAAACTCAATCATCTCCACATTCGCTTTTCCAATTGAAATCAGTTCCAATGAATGAATCGGGTTGCCAAGCTTGTCGGAAACCAGTTTGAACCGGTCTGCCATCCAAGTAATCGAGGACCCCTGGATGAGCGCTGAAGTCAGAACCGTGAAGAAAACGACGTTGAAGATCACCTGGCTGTTTTCGATGTCGGCAAGCATCGGGAAAATTGCGAGGACGATCGGAACCGCTCCCCGGACACCCGCCCAGGATAGAAACACTTTTTCCCTCCATGTAAACGAAAACCCGGATAGACTCAAAAAAGCCGCTGCCGGCCTGGCAATAAAAATAAGCACCCCGGCAATCAATAATCCGCTCGCCATGACAGACCACGTAAACACCTCTGACGGAGTGACGAACAACCCAAGGATGATGAACATCAGAATCTGTGCCATCCAGCCGAAGCCTTCATGGAATCGAAGGATTGAATAACGGTAGGCAAGTTCCGCATTTCCGATGATCACCGCAGTGACATAGACGGCAAGAAGTCCACTGGCTTGCAGAAGCGAGCTCGCCCCGTAGGAAAGAAACGCAAAACCAAGCGCAAAAAGGGGATAAAGCCCGCTGGAATCGAGGTTGATTCGGTTTAAGGCGAAACTCGCCCCCCAGCCGATCGCAGCACCAACCACGACCCCTGCCCCCATCTGCCAGAAGAAGGAACCAACCAATCCGAACATGTTGACTTCATCAACCGTCAGCAGTTGAATGAAGCTGATCGTCAAAAACACGGCCATTGGATCATTCGTCCCTGATTCGGCTTCCAGGGTGGCCTCCAGCTTTCCGTCTACATTTTTCCCTTTCAGTACAGCAAAGACGGCTGCAGCATCTGTAGAACCGACGATCGCTCCGACGAGCATCGCCTCCACCCAGCCGATATGAAGGAAATATTTCGCTGCAACTGCAACGATACCTGTCGTCAGTACGACTCCGACGGTCGCAAGCGTCAACGAAGGGGCGAGGACGGGACGAATATCTTTCCACTTGGTCAGCATTCCACCTTCAAACAGAATGATAATCAAAGCAATGACACCGACAAGCTGGGCGATTTCCGGATTGTCAAAGTCAATGAACCCCAGACCCTCGTTGCCGACCATCATTCCGACAAGAATAAACAACACGAGAGACGGAACCCCGAGCCGGGAAGAGAATTTCGTAACGATGATGCTGACAATGAGCAGAAGCGCCATCAGCATAATGAATTGATTAGACTGCAGAATTTCCTGAATCATAGAATGAACTCCTTGTATGTAGGATGACCCTTCTCATTATATCAAGGAGTTTCCTTTCCTGTGTACTTGTAAACCTTTCGCACAAAAAAGGGGCCGAGAACTCTCTCGACACCCTTTTTATGTCAGCTACGTGAACATTTCCTCGACCTGCTCGCTGAAGAAATGCTTCATCGAATGAAAAACGTCGGCTTTTCTGCGTAGGATGTAATAACGGAACTTATCATGTTCGATGGATTTATAAGCCTGCATCAAGCTGGAGGACCGGTTATACTGATTCACTTCCCCGTACCCGAACATCTGTGAAACTTCAATCAGCTGTTCAATTAAACCGAGACATCGTTTATTATCAGAGGTCAGGTTGTCACCATCAGAAAAGTGGAACGGATAGATGTTGTAGCGTTCCGGTGAATATTTCGTCTCAATGAGCTCCAGCGCTTTCCTGTAAGCAGATGAGCAGATGGTTCCGCCGCTTTCCCCTTTCGAAAAGAAATCCTCCTCGCTGACGACTTTCGCCTGCGTATGGTGGGCGACAAATTCAATATCAACCGTTTCATAGTTTCGGTTCAGGAAGCGGGTCATCCAGAAAAAGAAACTTCTGGCCATGTATTTTTCCCACTGCCCCATCGACCCACTGGTATCCATCATGGCAATGACGACCGCTTTGGACTCCGGCTTGGTCTTCTCATTCCACGTCTTGTAGCGGATGTCCTCCGGGTAAATCGGTGCGAAAGAGGGTTCCCCGCGAAGCGCATTCCGCTTGTAGGCTTCAAGCATTGTCCTCTTCTTATCGATATTGCCGGTCAACCCGGTTTTACGAATATCGCTGAATTCAATATCGGTATGAAGGATATTGTCTTTTTCTTTCTCATCGAGATTAGGAAGGGTCAGCTCTTTGAATAAAGCCTCTTCCAATTCAGCCAGCGATACCTCTGCCTCATAATAATCGTCTCCCGCCTGGTCACCGGCGCCGTCTCCATCGCCGGGCTTCCCTTTAGCGGGCTGCGGGGCCTGGGCCACCACATCGCCAATTTCGCTGTCTCCCTCTCCTTGTCCCGCATGCTTATTCTTCTCATAATTGTAGCGGATTTTATATTCATCTAATGACCGTATAGGAATCTTCACGACACGCTTTCCATTGGACATGACAATGTTTTCTTCGGTTATCAAATCAGGCAGCTGCTTGCTCATGGCATCTTTGACTTTTTCCTGGTGTCGACGCTGATCGTCGTAGCCTTTCCGATGGAGGGACCAGTCGTCTTCGGCGATTACAAAACTCGTCTCTTCATCCATGTTATTCCCTCCTAATCGAGTATTACTCTATCGTATGCAGGTCCACGTGAATGGATGAAACATATTGGGATATGTATCGATTATTTGTTATTTCCGCCTATCTTTTCTCTTATTTCTGATCCCTTCTACTAGGTTTTCTCATAAAAAAAGCCCCTGCAGCCAGGCTGCAGGGGCTTTTCATTTCCTATTATCCTTCTAAAAGAAGGTCGTACGGATCTTCAATCATTTCTTTAATGCGGCGCAGGAACTGGACCGCTTCTTTTCCATCGACGATTCTGTGATCGTAGGAAAGCGCAATGTACATCATCGGACGTGCTTCAATGCTGTCATCAGGCATGACCTTCGCGCGCTTCTCAATATTGTGCAGCCCAAGAATTCCGACCTGAGGGGAATTCAGGATCGGCGTAGAAAGCATGGACCCGAAAATTCCACCGTTTGTGATGGTAAAGGAACCTCCTTGGAGATCCTCCAGCTGCAGTTCTTTATTCCGGGCCTTCGCTGCTACATCAGCGATTCCCTTCTCAATACCGGCGAAATCAAGGCGGTCGGCATCACGGACGACAGGAACCACAAGACCCTCCTCTGTAGAAACAGCCATTCCGATATCATAGAATTTCTTCTGAATGATTTCGCTGCCCTGAATTTCTGCGTTCAAGTTCGGGAATTCCTTCAAGGCACCGACGGCCGCCTTCGTGAAGAAAGACATAAAACCGAGTTTCACGTCGTGCTTTTTCTGGAAGGATTCTTTGCGGTCGCTGCGAAGCTTCATAACGTTCGTCATATCCACTTCGTTGAACGTCGTGAGCATTGCTGCTTCCTGCTGGACCTCTACAAGACGCTTGGCAATCGTTTGACGGCGGCGGGACATTTTAATCCGTTCCACCGGCTTATCAAACTGTGTCTTCTCCTCTTCCTTCTTCTCTTTCTTCGGCTTGTCGTTAGACGCTGATTTCGGCTCTTCCGACTTGCTGCCACCCTTAGCTGCGGCATCGACATCTTCCGGACGGATGCGGCCGAGCGGATCACGGGCGGAAATACTGCTCAAATCAATACCGAGTTCACGAGCACGCTTTCTGGCAGCCGGAGTGGCCACAATGTCCTTATTCCCATTGTTCTGTCCATTGGAGTCCGCTGGCTGTTCTTCCTGCTTGGACTCCTGTTTCTGTTCCTGCTGCTGAGGCTCTTCCTTCTGTTCAGCTGCAGGTGCTTCCGCCTGTTGATCATCGGAGGAATCCTCAGAAGATGCGGAAGCTTCTCCGTTCTCATCCACTTTAGCGATGACGTCTCCGACTTCTACGTCATCTCCTTCTTCCTTGAGCAGTTCAGCAATAACCCCGTCTGCATCCGCGTTCACTTCCACATTGACCTTGTCTGTTTCCAGCTCAAGAATTGGATCGCCTTTGGAAACGTGGTCGCCTTTTTTCACAAGCCATTCGGCTATCGTGCCTTCAGTTATGGATTCAGCTAATTCAGGTACTTTGATTTCCTTCATTTTGTTTCTCCTCCTTTAGACATCTGCAGCGCTTCAAGAATGATTCGATTCTGCTCTGTTTTATGGATATTCGGTTCTCCAACGGAAGGGGAAGCCCTGTGCGGACGTCCTACAAATCTGTGAATCTGTCCATCCTTCAGGAGTCTGTGGAGGATCCCCTCCACGAAATACCAGCTACCCATGTTCTGCGGTTCTTCCTGGACCCATACTAGTTCTTCTAAATTCGGATAGGTTTCCAGCATTTCTGCCAGTTTTTGATCCGGGAATGGGTAAATCTGTTCCACCCGGACAGCATCGATGGTTTCGAAGGTTTCGTCCATACTTTCCACCTTGTCTTCGATATCCACCATGATTTTTCCGCTTCCTAATAGAAGGGTTTTCACTTTTTCTTTATCTTTATTCTCAGATAATCCCGGCTGCATCATGAGCGACTGGAATTTCCCATCGCTGAAAGCATCTCCGTCTACGGCGACTCTTTGATTCCGCAGCAGGCTTTTCGGTGTCATCAATACAAGCGGCCGTGCCTCTTCCTGGTTGCTGATTGCCGCCTGTCTGCGGAGCAGGTGGAAATACTGGGCCGATGATGTGACATTGGCCACGGTCCAGTTGTTTTCTGCAGCCAGCTGAAGGAAACGCTCAAGGCGGGCACTGGAATGCTCCGGCCCCTGTCCTTCATACCCGTGCGGAAGCAGGAAGACCATATTGGATTTCTCTCCCCACTTCGCGCGGCCGGCGGCAATAAACTGATCAAAAATGACCTGACCGGCATTGGCGAAGTCACCAAACTGCGCTTCCCACAGGACAAGAGAATCGGAAGCATGAACACTGTAGCCGTACTCAAAACCGATAACCCCTGCTTCCGATAACGGACTGTTGTGAATATCAAAGGACGCTTCCGCCTGATCCAGCCCGTGAAGTGGACAGTAGGTTTCATCCGTTTCTACATCATGTAGGACAAGATGACGGTGAGCGAAGGTTCCCCGCTCCGTATCCTGACCGGTAATCCTTATCGGAATGCCATCTTCCAGGATAGAAGCGAAGGCCAGGGCTTCCGCTGTCGCCCAGTCCACTTTCTGCCCTTCATCCAGCATTTTCGCACGACGCTGGAGAATCTTTTCCAGCTTCTTAAATCCATTGAAGCCTTCCGGACGTTTCAGCATCCCTTCATTCAGACCACGCAGACGCTCAATATCCACGGATGTCTGAATTTCATCCAGATCCCGTTCTACACCGCTCGGACGGTCCTTCACATCAGGAGCAGCTGTTTCGTGCTCACCCATATTGTTATAGATGTCACGAAGCTTCTCTTCAATCTCTTCTTTCATCTTCGCCAGCTCGCCGTCTTCCACAACGCTTTCATCCTGAAGCTGCTTCTCAAAAACAGCGGCAGCCGTCGGGTGCTCATCGATTTCCTTATACAGCTTCGGCTGTGTAGAGCGCGGCTCGTCCATTTCGTTATGTCCGAAACGGCGGTACCCGACGAGATCAATCAGAAAGTCCTTATGGAACTTCTGACGGTATTCGTATGCAAGAGCCATAGCAGAAAGGCATGCCGCTGGATCGTCGGCATTCACATGCACCACCGGTATTTCAAAGCCCTTCGCCAGATCACTGGCATATCTTGTCGAACGTCCGTCTCTGCGGTTCGTCGTGAAGCCGACAAGGTTGTTGGCGATGATATGGACCGTGCCCCCTGTACGATAGCCGGGAAGATCACTCATATTCAGCGTTTCTGCGACAACCCCTTCACCGATAAAGGCTGCATCCCCGTGGATCAACAGACCAAATGCTTCGTCTTCGTCCATCTTCGCATAGCCGGGTTCCCTGCGGTCATCCTGCGCCGCTCTTGTAAAACCCTGGACGACCGGGTTGACGTATTCCAGGTGAGAAGGGTTATGGCTCAACGTCACTTTCGTTGCCGACTGCTCGCCGTTTTCGATCTCTCTCCGGGCTCCGAAGTGATACTTCACATCACCTGTCCAGCCATAGTTGATTCCCATCGAACCTTCGGAAGGTACGAGCTCTTTATCAGGTGAATGGTGGAACTCAGAGAAAATCCGGTCATAAGGCTTCCCAAGGATGTGGGCAAGCACGTTCAGTCTTCCCCTGTGGGCCATGCCCATCATGATATGTTTAATGTGGTCACCGGAAGCCGACTGGATAATATGGTCGAGCATCGGCACCATAATATCGAGGCCTTCAATGGAAAAGCGCTTCTGTGCCACAAACGTTTTGGCAAGGAAGTTCTCAAAACCTTCCACTTCAGCCAGGCGGTACAGCAGCTGTTTCTTTTCTTGATTTGTCAAAAATACCTGATACGATCCCGTATCGACTTTGTCCTGCAGCCATTTTCTTTCGTTCTCATTATTGACATGGCCGAATTCAAAGGAGATCGTCCCCGCATATCTCTCTTTAAGTACATGGACCACTTGGAGGGCATTATCCAGTTTCATAGGCGCGTCCGGCCAGACCCACTCCGCCGGCATAGCCTCCAGATCCTTCTCCTGAAGTCCGTAGGTTTCTAAATCAAGCAAATTTGTTTTAGGCCGCTCGTCACTTCCTACAGCATAGATATTCGCCTGCAGATGGCCGTGACGACGAATAGCCTCAACAAGTTTCAATGCCGAGGTGATTTTCGCAATGTCCCTTTCTGAAGGAGACGCAGCGCCGTTCGTTTCAACAGACGGGCTTGTCTTCATCCAGTCAGGTGCCCCGTGCTCGTCAAAAATTTCCTTCAGTGAAGGATCGACAGCACTTGGGTTTTCTTCATATACTTCGAATTGCTCTTCGATATACCCCATGTTGGGGCCGTGGAAATTATCCCAAAATCTTTGAATGGAGCCTTGTTTAGACACGTAGAATACCTCCAAGTAGTTGTTGGCTAAAGTTTCCTCGAAAACGTTTCCAAGTCCACATACTATTATAGAATTGAAACGCTTACGTATTCAACAAATTTCGCTTATTTTTCTCAAATGGTAACAATTCCATTATAACAAGAAAGGCGCACCCTTTGGTACGCCTTTTTACTTTTTACTGGTAAAGATTATTCCTCATCCTCAAGAACCCGGTAGGCCATATCGAAAAACTTCATCTGGCTGTTGATACGCACCTGGTTTTTCTCAGGCTGTACGTACTCATAACTGCCGTCGTTCTTCTGCTCCCTCGCCTTGATGTTATCATTCAGCATGATGGACAGGATTTTCTTCAGCCGGGTTTTCACAGAAGGCTCGTGAATCGGGAAAAGCAGTTCAACGCGTTTCACCATATTTCGAGTCATCATATCCGCAGAGGAAAGGAACAGGCGGTCGTCCCCGTTGTGATGGAAATAATAAATCCGGCTGTGCTCCAGGAAGCGTCCGACAATGCTGTACACGCGGATATTGTCACTGACGCCTTCAATGCCGGGCCTCAAGCAGCAGATCCCGCGGACGATCAGGTCGACCTGTACGCCTGCCTGGGAAGCTTCGTACATTTTCATGATCAGGTTTTTGTCCGTAAGCGAGTTCATCTTCGCTATGATCCGGCCGTTTCCGTGCTGCTTATGGAAGCGGATTTCATTGTTCATGTAGCGGATAAAGTCATTCCGGATATCAAATGGAGCCATAGACAAGTGATGGAACTCCGGTTTCTCCGTAAAACCGCTCAAGTAATTGAAGAAGTGCGTCGCATCTATCCCGAACTTCCGCTTCGACGTAATGATGCCCATATCGGTATACAGAGAAGCCGTCTGGTCGTTGTAGTTTCCGGTACCCAGGTGGACGAAGCGCTCGATCTTTTCTGCTTTTTTCCTGACGACAAGGGTGATTTTGCTGTGGGTTTTCAAGTAGGTCATGCCGTAAATGACGTGACACCCGGCTTTTTCGAGCTCCTTGGCCCACTGCACGTTGTTCTCTTCATCGAACCGCGCTTTCAGTTCAACAAGCACCGTCACCTGTTTCCCTTTCTCCGCTGCCCGCTTTAAAGCGTCTATAATCGGTGAATCTCCACTTACCCTGTACAGCGTCTGTTTGATGGCCAGCACGTATGGATCATCTGCCGCTTCCGCCACAAAATCGACGACAGGCTCAAAGGATTCATAAGGGTGGTGCAGGAAGATATCGCGGTTCTCCGCTGCTTCAAAGATATTCTCCTCCCCATCCAAATCACGCGGTGGCTGCGACATCAATGTCTCATAGTAAAGGTGATCCTTCACATCAGCAAACGTTTTATGGAACTTGAACAGGAACGTGAGATCAAGCGGACCGTTCGTAATATACAGGTCATCACGATGAATTTCCAGGACGCTGAGCAGGAATTTGACCACTTTCTCATCGTACTTGCCATCCCTTACTTCCAGACGGACGGCTGCGCCCCATTTGCGTTTTTTCAATTCTTTTTCGATTTCCTTCAGAAGATCCCGGGCACCTTCCTCATGGATTGTCATATCCGCATTTCTTGTGATCCGGAACTCTGTAACAGATTCCACTTTGTATCCTTTAAACAGTTTACCCATAAAATGGCTGATAATTTCCTCAAGAAGCACATATTGGTATTTATTTTCATGCTCCACCTGGACAAAACGATCCAGGACGGCCGGCACCTGGACAATCGCCGTCTTTGTTGTGTTCTCCGGATCGATTTCATCTTTGATGACGACAGCAAGGTTGATGGACTTGTTGAGAAGCATCGGAAACGGACGGTAGGCATCCACAGCCATCGGCGTCAGCACGGGAAAGATTTCCTCGTCAAAATATTTTTCGAAGCGGTTGATTTCCTCTTTCGTCAAATCCTCTATGGAAAGCAGGGAGATGCCTTCCTTCTCCAGTTCCGGCTTCATCGACTGATAAGAGTCATACTGCTTCTTCACGTTGTTATGATTGATTTCCGAAATTTTCGCCAGCTGCTGTTTCGGAGTCAATCCGGCCTTGTTCTCCGGCTTGTTGAAACCGGCTTTTACCTGATCCTTCAATCCGGCTACCCGTACCATGAAAAATTCATCCAGGTTGGAGGATCCGATCGCTAAAAATTTCAAACGCTCAAGCAAAGGGTTATCCAAATCAAGAGCCTCATCAAGCACACGCTCATTAAAAGCGAGCCAGCTCAGCTCCCGGTTGTTATAAAATAATGGATTGTTCAATTCCTGTGTCTTGTTTTCTGTTGACATTCCGCACACCCTTTACACATTTATTCCACTCCATATGTTAGTACGTCTCTATATCCTCTATATAAAACAAGTGTTAAGGTTTTGTAAAAAAATGATGAATTTTGCTGAATTTTGTTTTCTTTTAAGGTAGAATATTCCGAAATTAACAGCTGTGCATAAAAAGAAGCCCGCAGAGGGACTTACTTTTTATTTTCCACAAAAGACAGTTCTATAGTCTTTTTCAGTGACTTTTCCAAATGTTTTTTCTGTTTTTCCGCCTGATATTCCTCCGGCATCCATTCGCCGGAGCAGTGACACGTAATATGCAGGTCATGGCCTTCCTTCGTCAGCGTAAGGCTTTGGATTGTCTGCCTGCGGGTGCTGTCGAGGCTGTAGCAGAACTTCAGGAGGGAGCCAAGAAGACGGAGCTTCTTCTGTTCATCCTTCAAAAACCACTTCTTATACGGCTGAAGGAACTGCTTGAAAATCGTTTTGTTCTTATAGGAGGCCATAAGCGCCATCCGCAGTCTCTCCATATGCATCAATCCGTCAATCGTCCGGTTGGCAAGCAGGTAGAAGGTATGCTGGGCACTCGCTTCACTGTCGATATAATCCCCAAGGTTGAACACATAGCTCGCCCTCTTCACTTCCTGCCAGTCCGATTTTTTCAAAGAACCGAGCCCTTTTTCATGGAGCTGGTAGAAAAGCTGATGAGCCAGATGCTGGACGTGCTGGATCTGTTTGACATTCAAGTCATAATCATTGATTAATTCCTGAATGCTCTCCTCCAGCACGTTCGGAAAAACCGATGTCCCCATATCCTTCGTCAGCTGTTCAAAAAAGACACCATCCCGAAGCCCTTTTCTGCTCAGAATGAATCCGGAAGCCTGCATGGTATCGTAAAGGGAATGGAACACTTCCGTCGCCGGCAGAATAATATCCGCCCGGTCTTTGGACAGCCCCTCCACCTTCTGCAGCTTCTTCATCGGCAGGGTGAATAAATAATTTTTTATAAAAGCGAGATCGCTGTCCTTCATTTTATATTGATGAAGGCCGGCCAGCGGGTACTCCTTCAGGTTCTGATCGATCTGTGCAAGGTTCCGCGCGCCACCGCCGATTCCGATCAATGGAATATCCTTCTTCTGCAGCCACGGCAGTGATTTGAACTGATCAAGCAGATACCGGCGCAAAGCCGCGAATTCATTCTCGGTCGGCAGTTCCTTTTTGAAGAAGTCCTGCTTCAACGTCAATGCTCCGAACGGGAAGCTGTACGATTCGATCAATTCACGGTCTTTAAAATATGTAACTTCGGTACTTCCCCCGCCAATATCCACGGTGATCCCTTCTGTAACTGGAGTGGAATTCACGACGGCCAGGTAACCGTAATACGCTTCTTCGTGATCCGATAAAATGCGCATGTCAAAACCGGTATGCTTGGAAACCTGGCTGATGATCTCCTCCTGGTTCCCCGCCTGGCGGACCGTAGCCGTAGCGACACACACCATTTCCTCAAGCGTATAGGATTCAGCAACTTCCTTGAAACTCTTCAGTGTCGTCAGCAGCGTCTGCAGCCCTTCGGTGGATAACAGACCATCCTTCGTTAAATGGTTCCGGAGACGTGCGACCGCTTTTACATTCTCCACTTCACGCAGACGTCCACCTTTATCACGCAGATAAATCACTAGACGCATCGTGTTTGAACCTACATCAATAATTGCATAAAATTTCCTGGCCATGATTTCACCACTCTTCTTTTTTTGACATTATAACATAAAAAAGACCGCCCTCTTATCGAAAAGGAGGCGGTCTGATGAGGCATTACCTGTTCAACAGGCTGCCTACATATTTCAACAGTTCGTTCGCTGAGCTGGAGTTGTACCCATGCTCATCGACAAGGGTGGCAACGACTTCGTTAATCTTCTTCAGCTGCTGTTCATCCGGAGTCTTCGCTGACGTCGTAATCTTCACGACATCCTTCAGATCAGCAAACAGCTTCTTCTGAATGGCTTCGCGCAGACGCTCATGGGACTGGTAGTCGAACTTCTTGCCTTTACGTGCGTAGGCGGAGATCCGAATGAGAATTTCTTCACGGAAGGCTTTTTTCGCATTTTCCGAAACGCCGATCTGTTCTTCAATGGACCTCATGAGACGCTCATCCGGGTTGAGTTCTTCACCCGTCAGCGGATCCCTCAGCTTCGCCTTGTTACAGTACGCTTCGACGTTATCCAGGTAATTGTCCATAAGCGTAACGGCGGATTCTTCATAGGAGTACACAAATGCTTTCTGCACTTCCTTTTTCGCAATTTCATCATACTCTTTTCTCGCCAGGGAAATGAAATCAAGGTATCTCTCCTTGTCCTCACTGGATATGGAGGCGTGGCTTCCAAGTCCATCCTTCAAGGAACGGAGAACATCCAGTGCGTTGATCGATGTCAGTTCTTTCTTAATGATGGTGGATGATATGCGGTTGATCACGTACCGTGGATCGATCCCGCTCATTCCCTCATCGCCATGCTCCTTCTTCAGTTCCTCGACATCCACATCACTGAAGCCCTCTAGAATTTCGCCATCATAGAGTCTCATTTTCTTAAGCACATCGATGGACGCCTTTTTCGATTCTTTTAATCGTGTCAGGATCGTGAACATTGCTGCCACTCTTAACGTGTGCGGAGCAATATGGACATCGCGGATATCACTCTCTCTAATCATCTTTTCATAGATCCGCTCTTCCTGACTGACCCTCAAATTATACGGCACAGGCATGACGATCATCCGGGAGTGGAGCGCCTCATTCTTCTTGTTGGCAATAAAAGAACGGTATTCCGCTTCGTTCGTATGAGCTACAATTAATTCATCCGCTGAGATCAGGGCAAAACGGCCAGCCTTGAAGTTCCCTTCCTGTGTCAGGCTGAGCAGGTGCCAGAGGAACTTCTCATCACACTTCAGCATTTCCTGGAACTCCATCATGCCACGGTTGGCCTTGTTCAGCTCTCCATCGAACCGGTAAGCACGCGGATCCGATTCCGACCCGAATTGAGCAATGGTCGAGAAGTCAATCGAACCGGTCAAGTCGGCAATATCCTGGGACTTCGGATCAGAAGGGCTGAAGGTACCAATGCCTGTACGCTTATCCTCTGAGAAAAAGATCCGTTCCACTAAAACGTCCTCAATTCTTCCTCCATACTCCGTTTCCACACGCATCGTATTTAACGGAGACAAACTTCCTTCAATACGGATGCCATACTCATCCTGAAAATCCTTGCGCAGATGGCTCGGGATCAGATGCAGCGGATCTTCATGCATTGGACAGCCCTTGATGGCAAAGACAGCCCCTTCATCCGTATGCGTGTACTTTTCCAATCCCCGCTTCATCAGGTTTACAAGTGTGGATTTCCCGCCACTGACAGGTCCCATCAATAATAGAATACGTTTGCGGACATCCAGTCTTCTCGCTGCCGGGTGGAAATATTCCTCCACCAGCTTTTCCATCGCTTCATCCAGTCCGTAGATATCATCATCAAAGAACTTATAACGCTTATGATCATGCGCTTCTTCCACACCAGCACTTTTAACCATATTGTAAACGCGGGAATGAGCGGATTGTGCTAAATACGGCCGCTCTCTCAACAGCTCCAAGTATTCAGCAAACGTTCCTTCCCACTTCAGTTCTTCCTCGTATTCCCGGTGGTCTTGTATCTTCTTTAAAATGTCCACTTCGCGACCTCCCCCGTCGTAAGAGACGAATTTTAATACATCCTATGCCTGGCTCATGTAAAACATGTGTGAATCAAAGAAATGTGGAAGCGGCTTGGTCAGTCCCGACAAGCATAAGACCAGCACCGCCGTGGAGGGCTTTTCTCCACAGAGGTGTTGGACTTATGACCTCGAGGGACTAGCCGC
>NZ_JBSWZA010000003.1:0-547861 GCF_056161385.1 Halobacillus sp. ABD4_316 | reverse complement strand
GAGTATGAAACGATTATTTTCCTAACGTGAATGGCACCGATCGGGTAGGAACGTGGGAACATCACTCCAAAGGAGGGATGCCACAGTGTCAACGCTGCGAAACTGGGATTATTATAATATGACGGAGACCTTTACGGATCTTCATGAAAAAGCGAGTCAGGAACATACGTTTTCTCAACTATATGAAACCATCATATCGAGAGAAAACATCCTGCTCGCTTTTCGCATGATCAAAACCAATAAAGGTTCTAAAACACCAGGCACCGATGGGAAGACCATCGATGACATGAAAGAGCTCTCCGAAAATGATCTGGTTAAATGAAGTCCGAAGTAAACTTCAAAACTATCGTCCGAAGAAAGTTCGAAGAGAATGGATTAAAAAAGAAAACGGAAAATGGAGACCTCTCGGTATTCCATGTATCTTGGATCGAGTGATCCAACAAGGCTTCAAACAAGTTCTCGAACCGATTGTAGAATCTCAATTCTTCAAACATAGCTACGGCTTCAGACCTCTCCGGTCTGCTCATCATGCTATGGCAAGAATACAATCTTTGATTAATCGCGGTCAACTTCATTACGTCGTTGATGTAGATATTAAGAGTTTCTTTGATAACGTAAATCATCGTCTATTAAAGAAGCAACTCTGGAATATTGGTATTCAAGACCGTAAGGTACTGGCTTGTATTTCTAAAATGGTAAAGTCAGAAATTGATGGAGAAGGAGTGCCTGAGAAGGGTTCACCACAAGGTGGAATCTTATCTCCCCTTCTTTCTAATATTGTCTTAAATGATCTAGACCAATGGGTTGCGGACCAGTGGGAAGTATTCCCCCTGATGAAATCTTACAGTTCAGATGATGCCAGAAGACGAGCGAGAAAACAAACGAACTTGAAGCAAGGATACCAGGTCAGATATGCGGATGATTTTAAAATTCTTTGCCGGGATGGAAAGACAGCGCAACGGTGGTACCATGCGGTACGTTTGTACCTTAAAGAACGTTTGAAGCTGGAGATATCACCAGAGAAATCTCAAATTGTAAACCTAAGAAAACGAGAATCAGAGTTCTTAGGGTTCACCATTCGTGCGAATAAAAAGGGTAAGAAACGAGTGGCCCATACTGGGGTCATATCTTCAAAAAGCGAGAAAATCAAACAGGAAGCGAAGAAACTCATTCGAAGAATGAAAGCTTCGCCTTCTGCTGAGAATATTCATCGTTACAATAGCTTTGTTTTAGGACTTCACCAATATTTTAAACGAGCGACCCATGTAAATCTTGTGTTCTCACGTCTTGCTTACGATCTTAGACCATTTTTAGTGAACCGCCTTCGACCGGTAGGAACGCTAAAACATCCTTTTCAGCCACCGCCTTTTTATAAGAGAACCTTTAGTTCAGGAACGAAAACGATTTATATCAATGGTACGTATCTATTTCCCATTGGCAATGTGAAAACATCCAATGCGATGAACTTCAGTTCAAAGCTTTCGCTTTACACGAAGAAGGGCAGAGAACAAATACACAAAAGTCTCCGCCCGGATATCCAGAAAGAAATTGGACATTTAATGAGGGCTTCTCTACCGAAAAGAAGTATTGAATATCTGGATAATCGTATTAGTCGCTATAGTATGAAGATGGGGAAATGCGAAATTACAGGTGAGTACCTCCATGCATCAGACGTTCACTGTCACCATTACGTGCCCAGGAACCAGGGAGGCTCTGATCAATTTCAAAATCTCCGTATTCTTCATAAGGATATTCACCGACTTATCCATATGAAAGATATAGAGAAGATAAAGGTTTATCTTGAAAAGTTACCACAGAATCGATTGATCTTAGATAAAATCAATCAATACCGAAAGGTATGTGGGGTGGAAGGGATCGTTGCATCCAGTCTCGAAGAGTAACAAAGGAACTTATAATGTAGTACATACCTTTAGATGGAGCGCCGAATGCTGGGAAACTAGCACGTTCGGTGTGGAGCAGGGGAAAAGCTGGAGATAACTTCAAACGCTTACCTATTGCTAACTTTAGTTGAATAAATCAAATATTAAAAAAGGAACTCCCATAAAATTGGAAGTTCCTTTTTTTTGTAGTCGTATTAACACTAAACTTTAGCAGAGTCTAAAAAAAAACGAAAGCCTCGGTTATGAGGCAGCCGGTTCGAACCGCAGTGTTATGCGGGAGAAGCGAGGAACTTATTCTCCCACCATCCCATCTCCATCTCTATCCTGCATGTATTGATACAACCAGTGGTCGCTGGTAATCGGCATACTGAAACCAGCATCTTTTGCTTCCTGGATCGTCACCTGACCATTACCATTTGCATCAACGCTAGAAACATCCCCTTCTTCAGTGGACCCGGTGGAACCATTGGAATCGGATGAATCGGAGGAGTCGTCTCCGGTGAGTCCAAGTGTTTCATTGACGTCATCCGGATTGAGATTATCGAAGGTATCGACAACCTCATTGCCTTGTATCGTATAAGTATATTCATAATGGGAAGGAATCTGTGTGTTCGTATCAGGATATGTGATAATGGCTTCAAAATCAGTAGCGCCCCCGGCGTCCCGGATGGCATCTTCCATGTAGGCTTGATCCCCGTGGCGATTCAGCGTACTTTCCTGTGGCGTAATGTTATAAGCATTGGAGACGCCTCCGAGAGAGTCCGCAATGACATGTCCTTGATCTAACTGGTCACTCTCGACCCCGGGCACTTGAGCTTCGTCCCAGAAGTATCTTCCGGATGAGACGACCGGCTCTGTATCGTCGTCCTGCAGGATGATTTCCTCCGCCACAACTCTCACCAACTGACCGTGCTTATTGGTGAAAGCCCAGTATTCCCGGTCCCTAAATCCAATATCCACGACAACATTCGCTTCTCGATCTCCGCTCTGGTCGCCACCATCCACCTCTATTCGGTCGTAGCCCGAGAAGAGGTCTTCATTCGTATTGGGTTTCGTTTCTTCCACTTCTGGTTCATCAGCAACTGCCGGGGCGGCTTCTTCTTGCTCTTCTTGTTGTCCCTCTTCTTCCTTATTTTCATCCGCCTGCGCTGTGGTTTCCTCTTGTAGATCTGCTGTTTCATTTCCGGTGGACGTATCTTCTGCATTTTCACTGCAGCCGACTATAAAGATGGTCAGCAGAACCACCATGATGTAATTCCATTTTCTTTTCAATTCAAACACCTCTTCTTATGATTTGCCCTCTTCTTTGAATGGGTCTTTTATCCAAATATACTATATTTATCAAAGAAACTGTCGTGCAATTGTTTTTCGCAATAGAACGGTTCCTACTTCTTTCCTCTATGCCAGCTGAGGTCTCACTAAAAATAATTGGGACGGTAGATTTGGCACTCCTGGTGGTTGCGGCAGGGTAAATGTTATTCGTTCATAGGTCGGGTTATCTTTTTTCTTACATTTATTATAACCCATGCTTTTCTTTAGGATGAAAAATTGAAAATTGGACACTCTATCCAGATTAAACAAAAAAGCAGGGACTTCCTATAAATGAAGTTCCCTGCTTTTTATTTATTTTCTTTTTCTTCGAGTTCTTTAGATTTTTTCACTAAATATTGAAAGTAACTTTCCAATTCCCTTATTTGCTCTGGACTCATTGATTTCCACTTTTCCAAATCAAAAAAAGCTGCATCTTCGATTCCGTATTGGTCCATCAATTTATTTACTTCTTTTATGGAATCAAATTCATTGATTTTATCCACTTGATAATCTGAAATATCTGATCGGCCTAAAAGGTAATCGGTGGATACATCAAAAAGGTCAGCGATCTTGTTCACAGTATCTAAAGTAGGAATTTTGGTACCTCTCTCGTATGCTGTGTAAGTTGTTCGAGCTACGCCGATTTGCCTTGCAATATAATCTTGGGTCCAATTTGGATTTTCCTCTTTTTTTATTTGTCGGCATCTTTTCAGCCTGTTTGAAAAATTCATGTTTATACCACCATGCTTTTCACTAGATTAAAGTGTGTTATGTATCCATTATAAATGTTTCTCAAAGTAACTTAAAGAAAAGTTCCTAAAAGTGTAAAAAAAATATATGGATATTGTTGACAATGTTACCTAAAGGAACTTATAATGCATTATAAGATGTTCCTTAAAGGAACTTTAGGAGGTGAATAAATTGAGGATGTGGTTAAAAGAGATTCGACTTCAGAAGGATTTAACGCAACAACAAACAGCTATTAAATCAAACATATCGAGAAGCTATTATACCCATATTGAATCAGGAGTTAAAAATCCTACAGTAGAAACAGCGAAGGACATAGCTTTTGCTCTAGAGTTCAAGTGGACAAATTTTTTTGAAAACCAATGTTCCTTAAAGGAACAAAAAACTTATAAGGAGATGTTGTAGATGTTTGAAGCTAAACTGCAACCCGAATCTGATTTTAATAACAAGGTTTATGATATTTTTTATGATATTGCTAAAAAAGCACAAGAAGATGTTCAGAAAGAAATGGAATTACCCTATTTACTTGATCGAACAAAATTAGCTGAGCGTGTGTTTAATGTCAGTGTACAATCTCTTGATGCTCACGTATTAAAGCGCAAGGACTTTCCAAAAGTTCATGTAGGTGGCCGGACACTTTACCCTAAGGATTTAGTCATTACATGGATTAGAAATCATGTTGATGTATCTGATGATATTGCTCCGGAAAGAAACTTTGGTGTTGTTTGACTCTATGAATCTAGTATATACCTCTGAGAAAGCAATCAATGGTACAAATCCATAAGTAAGGAGGGAGAAACTATTAATAAAAGCAAATCAGCGCAGTTAATGAAGGATTTAAGGAAAAACAAAAATAAAACCCAGCAACAGTTAGCTGTAGATATGTTTCAGTCAAGAGAGTATATCTCTAAACAGGAAGGGGGAGAACGGAAGATTCCTCCTGTATCCACTAAATATTTTATTGAGAAGTATAACAATCCTTGGTTAGCACTTGAAGCTGTTAATGAATATGTTGGGTGGGGGATCTCTCGCTTAGAGGGACCGGAAGTAGAAAAGGATAATTTCCTCTTACAACTTCTATTAGAGGAAGAACTACAGAAGACTATTAATGTATTAGCTAATGTAAATTTAACTGCAAAATTACACGATAAGCACTCTATTAAGATTCATGACATACGGAAATCAGCTGAAATTATGACTGGTGTTATTCATTTCTCTACCCTGTATTTAGCTACTGTTTGTGAAAGATATGAAATCAATTGGCTAAAGCTTTGGAAGGATCATCACCAAACTCTATATTCTAAGAGATTATTAAATTAGGAGGTGAGGTTGTGCAGGGGTGGTTAAAGCTGCATCGTAAAATTCTTCATAGTGAAATTTTCGAAAATGAGAAGTTGTTAAAAGTGTTCATTTATTGTCTGACGAAGGCAAGCCATAAAAGTACAGAATCGAGAGTAGGGAGGCAAAAGGTTACTCTTAAACCTGGACAATTTATATTTGGCCGTAAAAAAGCTGCTTCTGAATTAAGTATGAATGAATCCACCGTTCGTGACTATATAAAAATACTTCAGGAAGACAGTGTCATTAGTATAAATACCACCAACAAATATAGTGTAATAACCGTTGAAAACTGGGGGATTTATCAATCTAACGATGAAGAATACGACAACAAAACAACAGCAGAAAAACAGCAAGACGACAACTCCTCGTCACCAGAGAGACAGCAGAAAGACACATACAAGAATGGCAGAGAACTTAAAGAAGTTAAGAATGTAAAAGAATTCATTACTACAACAACTTCTGAACGATTGGATTGTGACAGCATTCAATTTTACCAAAACAACTTTGGGATTATACGTCCTCAAATCTCAGAAGAAATAGTGAAATGGGTTGAAGACCTTGGGGATCCATTAATTGTGGAGGCTATGAAGCGTTCCTTGGACCGAAATAAACCGACATGGGGCTACGTTAAGAGCATCCTTCAATCCTGGATAAATAAAGGGATACTAACAGTAGAACAGGCGGATGCTGAAGAAATTGAATATAAGAACAAGAAGGCTAATAAAGCTCCGTATTCCAAACAATCACAAAGTCAGGAGGTATTACCGGAATGGTTTAAAAATCGTGAAGAACAAGAAAAGCATCATATAAATAAAAAACCTAGCATCGAAGATACAGCTCGAACCATTGAGTTATCGATAAAGCTAAAAAGATCGAGAGAGAACATTCTTGATTCTATTGATGATCGATATAACATTTCTGAAGAAGATATAGCTTCTATTCGGGAAGGGAAACGCTCAGCTATTGACGTTTTATTAGAACAATCGAATCTTAGTGTGGCGGGAGAACCATAATTGGGAGGTAAGAAAAGGTGAAATCAAATAAAAAGCACTTTGCTTATTATGACATTGCTTCACAAGCTGACAATGTAAAAACCTTTGAAGGAAAAAGATATGATGTGCGTGGTATTTGGGCGGTTGATCGTCATGGTACTACTGAAAAGCTGGCCAGTATCTATTATCGAATTCGAACCGTAAAAGATGATCAATTCAGAACCATTGCTAAACGCAAAAATCCTATGAGTGAGCTGAAACCTGTCAAGTAAATATAACGATTTTAACACGTGCTTAAATAGCACACATTGAACATTGAAAACTATATATCTATGTTAGGAAATTGAAAGGTCATAAAACTTTCCTAACAGTCGATGACCGTTTGGTGCGTGTTACGTGAAACGCATCTTGTGACCGGGTAAGCGTTGTATCTATTATGGATTACTTTTATAAAGTGAGGTATAAACTGATGAAGCTTTATGTAGTTTATCCTAGATACATAAAGTTCTTCGTATAGGCTAGAAACGATGTGCATTGTAGAAAAATAATCATTCTACATAGGGTTGATTGTATCTCGCCATAAACAATCATCAATAATAAAGATCTATCTTCCATAATGTGGATTTATATTTTAGTAGGTGTTAGAATCGTTATACAAATCACTTGAGAGGAGATTGATCTGATGGCAAAGCGTTGGGTCGGTGGTTTGGCTGGATTTGTTATAGTTTTAATCCTAGTTGGTTGCGGATCTCAAGGAGCCACAGGTCAAGTCGAGTCATTATCACCAGGTGACATGAAAGAAACTCTGCAAGACAGTGACAATGTTTATATTTTAGTAACTGATGCGTCTGAGGAAGAAAAAAGAGATGAATATATCAAGGTAGTGGAAGAAAATATTGAAGAAATTAATGTGAAAGAAATTAATGCTCAGAATCAAAAGATTCTTGATGGGGATATGGATCTGAATGATATAGGTTTGGAAGGTAGTGAACTGTTCCAATCTCTAAGTTATTATCAGGATGGAAAATTACAGGATCGTATCTCCTTAAAAACACAGAAATACAAAACCCTTGAAGATAGGGATAAAGCCATACAAAAATTCATCAACGAAACATCATCCTAATGGAAGTGATCCTTAATAGATCGCTTCTTTTTTTTATGGATAAAAACCTTGAAAGGGGGTGAAGGTGAATGGGCGTTACTAATCGTGAACTTAAGCAATCAAAAGACTTAGTTCAAACACTGCTAACCATCCAAGACATTTCTTACAATGAGTGGCTTCATGATAAGCACCAAGACTACATTCAACAAAACCAAGATGTCGTTATGAAGTCATTGCTCCATTACAAAGGGGTGGATGAAGAAAACAACAACAAAAATATTTAATAAGGGGAGATATTAATGAAGTACTTTGCAGATCATTCCATGCTTGCTGCCATTAGTAATTTACAATCTACTGGGGCATCAATTTTAACCGCCATGCAGCTTTTGGGTATTATCTCGGCTGCCATTGCTTTTGGTATAGGAGCCTACCATCTTATATGGGGTGGAGTTAGAGGTCGCCAAAGCTCTATCGTGTGGTTCATTGGTGGTGCCGTTGGACTTGTCGTTCTAATGGGAGCTACAGCTATCGCTGAATACATTGACAGTCAGGTGATCTTTTAAAGGAGTGTAGGTTCATGAGGGTATTATTCACATCAAAAATGGATGGTGAAATTTCGAGCTTTCACCCTTATTCCTTCCAGGAAATTGTCGTTCTAACAGCAAAATTGGATGCTAAATTAAAGAAGAAAAATGCCAAGCCAATTCTGCTAGATTTCATGATATTTAATGAAGAAGGAGACAAGCTGTACAACGGCTCATATGAAATGGGAGCAAAAGGAACATCAAATATTTATGACCATGTTTGTCAAAAGCTTTTAGAGTTACCCATGCAAAATAAAAATGAAGAAACAAAAAGGGATGTCTTTCTTCAACAATTAACTTCTAATACACCAGCATCTTATCAAATTGATATGACAGGAGTATTGAAAGAAAAGGAAGGACAAAAATCGAGTTGGAAGCAACTTGGTAAGCGTGGCAAATTTTTTGTGAGTATGATCAGTACCACATTAGTGGTAGCCATAGTTACATCCATCACTCTTTTTATACTTCTAAGCAATCAAGGCAAAGATCTAAGAGCCACAACACAAGAGCTGGAAAAAACGGAGAATGTAAAAACGGCTTATGAAGGTTATTGGACAGGTCAGCAGAAAAAAGCTGTTGATCAGTTACAAGGAATGGAAACCTTAACGGAATCGGAGCGCAAAACATTGCTTCATTTTCTGGTGGAACTTAAAAAGTATGATCAAGCTTTGCAATATGTGGGCAAGAAAAACTCTTCTTCACTGGCTGATCAAGTCATGCAAGTTCATGGTCTGGAAGAATTGATTTCCTTTCAAGAAGCTTATCCAAGTCCTTTGGGTGAATTTAAAATAGCCTTTCATAATGGGGAATACAAACAGGCGGTGGATATTCAAGATATGGCGATGTCTCCTGAACTGTATAAACAAAAGGGGATCGCTTATTTGAGGCTTGGTCAATTGGAAGATGCAAAAAAGATGGCCAGTGAAGCGAAAAATGATGAACTGAATAAAAAGATTAATGAGTATCAAGAAATTGAGGAACAGTTGACGAAGATAAACAGCCAAATAGAAACAGAGAAAAAGTCGGAAGATCAAAATCAATCTAAAATCGATTCGCTTAAGGAACAACAAGAAGAGCTGGAGGGCCAAAAGAACAATATATAAGAGGGTGATTCATTTGAAATCAGTCATTGCTAAAAAACAGGTGCTTATTCTCCTAAGCATCTGTTTTTTTATATCCACGATGCTGGTCAGTACTTTCGTATGGAATTTGGGATATGCCATGTGGTCAACCTTAAAGACTTTCCCAGAATTCAGTAAACCAATAGAAATTAAAGCTTCATTTTTGACAGATTTTCATATGCAAGAACAACCTCTCTACTATGGAATAGCGGCCTTAATTGGCTTAGTCGGTATAGCCAACATGATTTACAAACTTAGAAGTAACTTTAAACCCGTAGGCACGGACGAAAAAGGTTCCCAGAGATTTGCAACGAGAAAAGAAATTCAACAACAGTACAGGGCCATTCCTGATCGAAAACAACCATATAAAGGTAAAGGAGGCCCTGTGTTATCTAGAAAAGGGGACAAAGCTTTTATTGATCCGTCACCTGTCAATAATCTAATTATTGGTACGACAAGGAGTGGTAAGGGCCAAACCTATGTTATTCCAACCATAGATGCCTACTCTCGTGCTGAATATCAGCCCTCTTTAGTCATCAATGACCCTAAAGGCGAGTTATTTGCTTCTAGCCGGGAGACGCTGGAGAGAAGAGGTTATGAGGTTGAGGTCTTAAACTTAATGAATCCCATGCAAAGCATGAGCTTCAATTTGCTAGAGTTGGTAAAACAATCTTATAAGGATGGGGATTATTCTACAGCTCAAACTCTTTGCGAAACCATTACTCATATGCTTTACCACAATCCGAATGCTAAAGAACCTATGTGGGATGATTCAGCTAAATCACTTGTGAATGCTATGATCCTTGCGGTTACAGAGAAAAGCATAACCGAAGGGATGGAAGAGAAAATTACGATGTACACGGTCGCCAACATGCTCTCAGAGTTAGGGACTAGAAATGAAATGGATGAAGATGGCCAAGAATACAATGCATTGGATCAATTCTTCCAAGAACTACCCCAATCCCATGTAGCGAAAGGTCAATATGCAACGAGTAATTTTTCCAAAGGAAATACTCGATCAAGCATTTTTACGACAGCGATGAATGGATTGACGAAATTCACAATGAGTGAAACAGCTAAAATGACAGCAAAAAACTCTTTAGATTTAAAAAGAGTGGGCTTCGGTCAAAGTATTAAGGGGCGAGGTCGCCCCTTTTCCAAAGTAATGATTTCATTCCCGGATGGAACCACTGAAATCAATCAATCAGGAGAGAGTGGGACATGGACCATCAACTTTAAAACCTCATTAGAGGTCGGAGATCATTTAGTTATTTCTCAAGACTTGGCTCCTGGATCTTCAAAAGTTAAAGAAGTTCAAAAGGATAGCTCGACGATTCGGATTGACAAAGTAGAGAAGGAAACGGGCAAGGTTTCCTTTTCTTATATTTCTGCTAGTAGCACTATGGAAGTAAAAGAAATTATTAACTCCAATAAGCCTATTGCTGTGTTTATGGTTACACCTGATTATGATACGTCTACTCATGCTATACCGTCTATTTTCGTTAGCCAATTGTATTATGTGTTATCAAAAAATGCAGCCATTGCCAAAGGACAAAAATGCTTACGAGAAGTGGTCTTTATGTTAGATGAGTTCGGGAATATGCCTGCAATAGCAGACATGGATAATAAAATCACGGTATGTTTGGGAAGAAACATTCGTTTTCACTTAGTTGTTCAATCCTATGCTCAATTAAAAGATCTGTATGGAGAAGATGGGCAAGCCACCATTCGTGGTAACTGTGGAAATGAAATTTATATATTGAGTGCTGACTATGATTCTGCTTCCTATTTTTCTTCCAAGTTAGGAAAGCAAACGTTAAATACTCAAACACGGTCTGGATCTACCTTTTCCCTGGATAAGTCGAAAACGGAAAGTACGGAAGGAAGAGACCTTCTAACGGCCAATGAACTGCAGGAATTGGAGGAAGGAGATACGGTAGTGCGACGTGTGCTATTACGTCGTGATAAGAAAGGAAGAAAGATTCGTGCCTTTCCTATTTATAATACAGGAAAATACAGTATGAAATATGCTCACACGTATCTTAGTTCAGAATTCCGTCCAGGTAGATCAATTACGGAAGAAGAGATTTCTACCCCACACCGCCATGTTCATCCAGCAGACTTAGTTATTGATTTTCAAACTGGCTATTCTAATAAAGCACAGACAGACGAGGCGGTAGAGGATATGGAAAATCACTCACAAAATGGACCATTCAGTGATTCAGAACAACCTATGGAATGGTGGAGGAAGGAAAAAGTCGGTGAGTTCTTTGATAAAAGCACATTCTCCCTGATCCACCAACAAATTGCTCCTCATTTAGAACACAGTGAGGAGGAAATGAATGATGAACCTATGGAAGCTTTTCTTTATAACTTAAAGCTTTTAGGCGATCACCAAGAAATTAACCGACAAGTGTATAGTCACATTCGCAAACAAATAGATAAGTTAATTGAAGAACAGGAAACACCAGTAGAGCAGGGATGAAAAAGGGAAAAATAATAAAGGTGGTGATGGAGTGTCCGATGAAGAACTGTTAGAGATATTGTTAAGGTTTTCCGAAGTCTTATCAACGAATAATATCTTTACATCTGGGTTAAGGATCGTAGGGTGGGGAACTATATTATTCTTGAAAATGATTGTTGATGGTCTGGAAGGAATGGTTGATCAGGTCTTAACCTTAACGGATTTCTTTTCGAGCGATCCCGTGACTAACTTTCTCGAAACCATCCAGCCTGCTCTCTATATTATGCTGGCCATCTCATTGGGAATGATCGGCTTTCGATTAATCTTTAATAAAGAAAGGAATCGATCTGAAATTCCAATGAACCTATTTATATCTATCATGACGATTACTCTGTTGTCTTTTGGAATGGGGAAAGTGAATGACTTTACTGGAGATGCGATGGACGTAGCGAAAGTACAAACAGATTCTTTTACCACCTCCGATCGAGTAATGGAAGACCATATTACAGACATAGTCATTTATGAAGAAACAGACTGGACAGATCCAGATGTAGAAGAACAGCATCATATAAGCCCAGACTCAATTGATAAAATATCTGTTAATGAGACTATTGACGATAGTTTTGAAAAATCTAATGGCGATAGCCTATCAAATAAAGGCCAAAAGATTGTAATGAACAAAGTAGGATTAGAATCAAATGGCGAAGAAGGGCTTGTTGAGTTAGGAAAAAGTGGTCTGTTTGATTTCCTTCCAGAAAATTATTACCGGTGGCATGTGGATTGGTTTACTGCCATCGTAACCCTTTCTGTTATGGCTTTTACCATGATATTAATATCCATTAAAGTAGCCAAGCTCTGTTTTGAGCTTGGCTTTAATCATATAGTGGCATTAATTATGGCGTATTCGGATATTTCCACGGGCCAGCGCTTGAAAGCGATCATTAAGAATATTGGAAGCATTTTTGCTTCGCTTATCATGATTTTCTTAAGCTTACGTGTGTATATGTATTACACAACTTTTATAAATAATAATCTTGAAGGACTTGGATATCTGATTGCTTTAATTGCAGGAAGTTTGGCTGTCATTGATGGTCCTAATATCGTGCAAAAACTCTTTGGAATTGATGCTGGATTGAAAAATGCCTGGCATGTTGCGATGGGCGGTTACCTAGCTTCTAAAACACTCGGACCTCCCGTGAAGAAAGCTGCAGGAGCTATTACAAGTGGTGGTGTATCAGCCTTGATGAATACAGGTGCCGGAACAGCTGGAGCAGCCGCTGGTATCTATGGGCGCAAAGGTGAAGGAAAAGCGCAGACAAATGGAAAAAGTGATCCGTCATCTAGTTTCTCTTCAAAAGAAGGAAATAGAATTCAAGGAAACTCGCAAAAGAAAGAGCCAAGTCCAATGACATCCAATCAGAAAAGCCAAAAAGGTTCTTTGGAAGGAAAGGAAACCAGAAGATCTGAGGAAATAAATAGTCCTGCTACCCATGAAAATCAGGGGCAATCAAAGCCTTCTCCGGAGAAGGGGTCCTCTATGGCCTCTCTACGAGAAGGCTCCCCAGGAGTATTGGATGTCCCATCTTCAAACCACAGCTATGAGCAACCTTTATCTAATAAACCTATGAGAGAAACACGACAAGGAAATATAGATAGTAGTGAAAAAGGAAGCGAACGTTTAGATGCGAACGAAAATGAACCTAAGGAAGAGACAAACCAAATAGCAGCAAGCACAAAAACAGAAACATCAGGTGTGAAAGCTCCAGAAAGTACAGATGACATTCCGATGCCGAATCAATATAGAACAGAGCAGCGAACGATAGGGAATTATATGAAAGATCGCCTTGGTGAGCGATTCAATTATAATCCTAAGATTCAGAGTGCAAAACGGACGTATAACTTATCTCGAAACACTACGGAGAACTGGATAAATAAAATTAAGAAACGCGGGCCTGAGTCTTAACTTGGTCCGCGTTTTGTTATGAAGGAGTGTTTTTATTGCAATACAAGATTCCATCCGAAATTGGAAGTGAGTTGAAGATTAACCGTCTATTTTACCTTACAGACTTACTTGTGGTTCTCATCCTGGGTGGCATAGGTTTTACATTCCGGTATGTCGTTCATTCTTCTTTCGTTTGGTACTATGCCATCTTTTGGATCTTATTGATGGTTGCTTGGTTGATTCGACCCAAAACGAACCCAAAGCTGCGTATGGTCAAAGCCTTGTTCTTAGCTGTCACAAGGGACCGAATTGCTTATTGTTCCATCGATAAAAAAGAAGGGGAGGATGGTAGGAATGGGGATCAAATATGAAGAGTTAAATGATGAAGAATACGTGTTTCAAAAGTTTAAGGCACTTCTTGAAGAACAGCTTGGACGAGACTTAACACAAATAGAAGCACGGAAGATTCGGTGGTTGTCTGGATGGGAGCATGAGACGGTCGGCGTATTTTTTGACCTGATTCATGAAGTAGCAGGAAAGAAAAATGGGGGAGGCCTTTAAATGAAGAAGAATAAGAAAGACCACCCTTTCTTTAAAGAAGACAGTTCCGAAAAAATGGCTCTTTTTGATGAACGAAAAACTACTGAGAAAAACAAGAAGCAGCAAAGGTCGAAAGTTAAAAAGAAAAGGAGAGAGGTGGCCATTCCGTCCATAGCTGAGGTTCTTCCCATTCAAGACATGACCGAGGAAGGATCCTTTCAATTAAAAGGAGATGGGGGCTATATGGACGTGGTACAACTTCAGAGTAAAGATATTTATTCTCCATCTACCCAGGAAACCGAATACGACATCATGAAGATGGCTAAGTTCTTTCAATCATATGCGCCGGATATCAAGATCGTATCTATGAATTTTCCGGTTAATATGAAAAAACAACTGGATGCGATTAATTACAAGATTGCTCAAAACAAAGCTCCTCTGTATGAGCGCTTTTTAATTAGAAAAAGAGAGGAGCTGCATTTTTTAGAGACCTACCGGACGAATAGAGAATTTTATTTATATATATACGCGACTAGCCTTAAACAGCTTGCTGAGTATAGAAACAATTGTCGGCGTTATCTTGGACGAGTTGCTCCGGTCATTGAGTTAACCGATGAAAAGAAGCTTGATTTGCTCTATAAGCTATACAATCAAAATTCTAAATTAGAAAAGAGGGGTTAAGGAATGTTCTCATTTCTAAAAAAGAAAAGTGATGCCGAAGAAACACAAGAAAAAGGATATAACCCTTTCTTACTGGCCCATATCCAACCGCAAGGAGGAATTAAATTTCACGAAACCTTTACCCGGAAAGGAGACGGTTATGAAGTTTGTGTCCATGTCTATTCCTTCCCTAAAAATGTTTCAGACTTTTGGTTAGAGCCTATTTTCAATATGGAGAATGTCATTACTACGATGGATATTGTCTCTGACGATCGTTACAAAGTCCGAGATGGATTAAACAAAGGGATGGCTGAACAGAGTTCCAGAATGATTAATGAAAAAGATAATGCAGGCATTATTGAAGCGCAAAATAACTACGATGACTTGCGGCAGCTATATAATCAGGTCTCTGAAGAAGGAGAAATCATAAAGCGTGTTCATCTTAGGCATTATGTAAGTGCACCAACAAGAGAAGAGCTGGAAGACAAAGTGAAAGATGTCTTATCGACTTTACAGGACGAGAATTTTCGAGGATCCATCTTCTTAAACGAACAGGAATTTGAGTGGAAATCAATACTCACGAATTATACAGAACAATCCACTTATCGAAACAAGAGGGAAGGTCATCCGATACCCGCACTAGGGTTAGCAGGTGGCTTTCCTTTTCATTTTACTAGCTTAAACGATCCTTACGGTACATTCTATGGCACGACACTCACCGGAGGAAACGTCGTCTTTGATCTTTTTCATAGAGATCAGCAGCGTAAGAGTTATAACGGAGTCATGGTCGGAGCGATGGGGGCAGGAAAATCTACTACGCTTAAGAAAATTATGCTGGATAATGCGATTAAAGGATATAAGGTCCGGACGTTTGATGTCACAGGAGAATTTGTGGAGTTAACGGAAGCTTTAGGTGGGAAGCAGATTGCTCTCGATGGTTCAGATGGGGTCATCAACCCTTTGCAGGTGTATCGAACGGCAGAGGACGAATATACGTCCTTTACTCAGCATTTATCCAAATTGACGACATTCTATAAATTCTTAGCACCTGAAGCGAATGATAGTGAATTGAAAGAATATGAAAATCTATTAAGAAAGCTCTATGAAAAGCTTGGCTTATGGAACGATGATTCAAAATCAAATATAACCGAACTTTCTGTCCATGAGTACCCTATCTTCACCGATTTTCTTGCCTTTATCGAAGAACAACTCTATGAAAATATCAAGGAAGGGAAGCAAAAGGAGAAGTTGAGTCAGGAAAGGAAACGACGCCTGGAAAGCATCGAATTAAACATTCGTAACCTTGTAGAGACTTACGCGCATCTCTTCAATGGAGTATCAACCATTGAACACTTTGATGAGCAACAGGTCGTTACTTTTACCCTTAGAGGCCTATCTCAAATGAGGGCAGAGGTTTTCCAAGCGCAATTGTTTAATGTACTCAACCTCCTATGGGACTCCATGCTAACGAACGGTTCACCTCAGTTTGATGCTTATAATCGAGGAGAATTAGCTTTTGAAGACGCTGTACGATATCTCATCTTGATGGATGAAGCTCACCACATCATTAATACAAAGAAGAAAAGTGAGAGTGCTCTTGATTTTCTTACAAAGTTCAGCCGAGAGGCCAGGAAGTATTTTGGTGCTCTTCTCTATGCCAGTCACACCATTCGTGATTTTGTTCCTGAGGGTTCGGATCAGAGTATGGTAGAGGAAATAAAGAAGCTTTTTGAACTGACCCAATACAAAATTATTATGCAGCAAGATAGTAACAACTTAGAGATGATGCAGCAAATATTCATGGGGCAATTAAGCCAAAGTGAATTAAAAGATATCCCTTACCTACAAACAGGAGAGACGATGTTAAGCATCCGTGCGGTTGAAAACATTCGTTTCAAGGTAGAGGTATCGGACGAAGAATTAGCCTTGTTTGGAGGAGGTGCATAAAGATGTCTTGGTCCCTTCTCCTGGGGTTAGTCCCTCGGAAAGTATGGCTTTGGTTGATTGGTATTCTGGTAGTTCTTTTCCTTCTACAAATGCTTTTGTATGCTTCAGTCATTACAGGGTTGATTGGTTATCAAAAGTCTTCCTCCAGTGAGGATGTGAGGTCCGTTGATGTGGTAAATGGAACAGCGCAAGTTTCAGCTGCACTAGAAGAGTACCGTCCTCTGTTTGAAGAATATGCTGAAAAGTATGGGGTGTCCAAGTATGTGGAGCTTCTCTTGGCCAAAACGATGCAGGAATCTGGTGGACGTCTTGATGATGTGATGCAAGCAAGTGAGTCACTCGGTCTACCTCCAAACACGATAGAAGATCCTGAAAGAAGTATTAATGTCGGGATCCGATACTTCTCTGAAATGCTGGAGAAAGCAGGGGGAGATATTAAGCTAACCCTCCAAGCTTATAACTTCGGTGGAGGGTTCATTAATTACGCAAACGAACACAACAATGGAGAATACAGCAAAGAGTTAGCGATCGAATTTTCAAGAATGAAGTACCAGGAATTGAAGCATACAGGTATGTATTCCTGCATTCGACCTGAGTCGGCAGAAACAGGAGCTTGTTATGGGGATATTGGCTATGTTGAGGCCGTTTTAAGTTACCTTAAAGGCGGAGTTATTGAAGCAGATTTACAACCAACGGGAGATTGGGTGATGCCCATTGAAGGAGCATTTACACAAACATCTGATTACGGAATGCGCTCAGATCCCTTTGATGGAACACCGGACATGCATAGAGGTATCGATTTTGCTTGTACGAACGCCGTAACGCCTATACAAAGCGTAGATAACGGTCAAGTGGTTGAGGTGGTAAGAAAAAACTCTGGATATGGAAATAACGTTCTTGTGAAACATGAAGAGGGACTTTATAGTCACTATGCTCATCTGTATACGATAAGTGTACAAAACGGGGAGATGATTCAAAAAGGAACAAAAGTAGGCAAGTGTGGTTCGACAGGAAACTCTACAGGTCCGCATTTACATTTCGAAGTTAGGACCAAAAGCCAATACCGTTCTGACGTAGATCCTGCCCCGTATCTTGGTCTTTAAGAAGGGAGAACATGGATGAATAGACGCGTACTTTTTGGGATGTTTGTCGCACTGTTAATCGTACTCACATCGGTTAATATATATGCTGCTTACACGACATCGAATGAAGAGCGGCAGGAAGACTTGCACGAGTTGGAAGTGAAAAGCGAAAAGATTATGGAAGAAAAAACTGAATTAGAGATGACGGTACAAAAACAGGAACCTGCTGACATTCAAGCGAGATATGACGCTTTAGTGAAGCAGATTTCTACGTTTATAGAGGTTGCTTTTAAACAGGATAAAGAGACCTATCAAGAAAGGAAAAAAGAAGCTCACAAGGTGATGAGCAACGATTTAGCTTCAACCTTCTTTCCTACAGAGACCTATAAAGGAGACAGGAAAACGGAGGTGGATGAAGTAGAAATATTCATCAAAACGGGCAATCTCACAAACAATCAAGCTAGCGTATTAGTTAAGTTTAAACACACACTCTATTCTTTGCAGAGTGATCAAAAACAGGTGTCTCCTGTGTTTCTCAGAATAAATGCTCATAGAGAAGAAGGGCACTGGATGATAACAGATTTTCAAGACGTCGAAGAGGAGGGCTATTCATGAAGAAACAAACGAAACACATCACGGAAGGAACCTCAAAAAAATATCTTATTGGACTAAGCGTCATGGCTATGGCGCTTCTTTTTTTCTTGTTTTCTGGTTTTATATTTGGTGATGAAGATCAGAGGAAAGTTCAACAAACGCCTGTCAATGAACCTCTGAACTTACAAGGATCAGATGAACTTACGATTAAGGACTGGGTTTATAATCCAACGAAAAAGCTGATGGTTGTCACCATAAAAATCAATAAATCAACAGCTTTATTAGATGAATCCTTGAGCTTTACGGCTCAGGAAAAAGAACATCCAAAACGCGATCTTCCAACGCACGTAGAGTACAACGATGAAAGCAGATATGTCATTAGTATCCACCAGGTAAGTCCTTCCTTTGATGTCATGGCACTCGATGTTATTAAGGAAGAAAACGCCATGCTATTTCCTGAAAAGAATGATCAAAATTCCCTGAAAGGGGGTGAGGAAAAGAAAGAGCTGGCACGTATTTATACAGATCAACGTAAAGTGGAAATGGACAAACAATTAAACATTTTAACGGAGCAAGAATATGAAGTTGCTGCTGTATCTGAAGAGATCGAAGAGGCGAAAGAAACAATGAAAGAGAAGAAGGAAAGTATTCAAACGATCAATGAACGAATCAAAGAAGTTGATCAAAAAATCGTTGAATTAGAATCAGAGCTTCTTTACGAAACGGAGGAAGAGAAAAAACAAACAGAGGCTAGAATTAACCATTTAGAAAATGAAAAAGATCAAATCAATCAAGAGGCAGCTGAACATGAACTAACTATCCAAACCATCGTTGAAAAAGTTGAGATGTTGGAAGAGAAACGGGAGATGATTTCGAACTGAAAAGGGGTTTAGGTTGTGAAAAAGGTCAACACACGGACCACACATCTCCTGTGCAGGGACCACACATCAAGGTGAATACACGAATGATTGTTCCTGTTTTAGCCGCACAGCGACCGCACATCTGGAGATTTTCTTGTTCCCTCGTTTTGCCCGGCTCTGCCGGGATTCACACGCCAAGTGGGAACAAAAACCCCTTATGCTCTTCTCTTTATTCACTAGTTTTAGGAACTTCATTTAAAGGAGTGATGATAATGGAAGTAAGAATTCGTTATATGGATCCAAAAACTGTTCAACGAATTGACGAACTTGCGGAAGAAAAAGGGTTAAGTCGGCAGGAGTTTTTACATGCTCAGTTGCAACAGTTAGCTGTCTATCGAGAAGAGAACAATCGTGAACAAAGACTCCAGCAATTAGTCGATCGCAACATTCAAACGATGGCTCATTGTTATACAGCGATTCGAGAAATGAATGATCTCTTACAGATTGAAGAACCAGGTGAAGAAGCATGAGTGAAACCGTAACACCTGGAGTGGTTTTAAAAACAAAATTCGTGACCGCAAATAAAAAAGGATTCCAAGATTATGTGCAATACGTAGATCGTGAAGAGGCCAAAGGAAAGGGGGATGCTTATCGGTCCATGTTTAGTTTATATAATCACTATATGGACGATCCGGATAAAACATCTGCCTTGTTTACTCAGCAATCGGATCGTTTATCGGTGGAAGGAAAACAGGGCATTAAATCTTTGTTTGAACAAGCTCAAAAGAAAAAAAGTATCATGTGGCAGGACGTCATTACCTTTGATAATGATTGGCTTCAAAAACGAGGTGTTTATGATTCAAAGACCCACACCTTAGATGAAGATGCTTTGAAGCAAGTAACAAGAAAATCCATGGAGGCCATGATGAAAAAAGAGGGATTACAAGAAAGTGCTGTCTGGTCGGCAGCCGTTCACTATAACACCGATAACATTCATATTCATGTGGCCACAGTCGAACCAAACCCGACTCGTGAACGTGGAAAGCGAAAGCCGAAAACGCTAGACGCGATGAAAAGTGAAGTGGTCAATGGATTGTTAGATCGAACGCAAGAACGAAATCAAATCAACTCCTTGATCCGTGACCATATGGTGAATGCAAAGAAACAGAATAGCAGCATGAGATGGAGCAATAGAGAAATGAAACCTTTGTTTCTTGAAGTATATAATCACTTACCTAAGGATAAGCGACAGTGGAACTATGGCTATCAAACGCTGAATCATATTCGACCGAAGATTGATGAACTAACAACAAGGTATTTAGATAAGTATCACGCCAAAGATATGAACCAGCTACATGAAAAATTGGATCAAGAAGTCAACGAATTAAAACAAGCCTATGGATGTGGACCTAAGGATAAGAAGCGATATCAGCATTACAAACAAAACAAGTTGGATGACCTCTATAAACGAATGGGCAATGCTTTCTTACTGGAGATGAAACGGTACGATCGTCAGAAGTATCCTAGTCAAACTTCTAATACAAATGCCCCTTATAAGTCCATGCCTTCAGGGATTCAATTGCAACGTTCTTTGAGAAGCATTCAACGTTCAATGGGGGAAACGTATGACCAGTTTATCAATGACTTGGATCATCAGAAGTTGGAACGAGAAATCGAAAGAGGAAGGTAGGGAATACAAATGGGAAGGCGTCAAAATGTTACGCTTCATGAAGAGACGATAGCGTTAATTAAAGCGTATCAGGAACAACATCATATTCGTTATCCTGGTGAAGCCTTAGATCGAATGATTGAAGAGTGGGAAACGCAAAAATCGAAGGATAACTCTCAGGAATATGTAATGAGTTTAATGGCTCAACGTTTTCAAGAAGTGTTTTCTGAAGAGATGAAACGACTGCAGTTAGCAGCCAATCGAAGCGATAAAAATACGCAGGTACTCCTTGAATTAATGAATGGTTTTGCGATGGACCAAAACTTAGAAAGCTGTGTTACGACACCGATCTTTGAGAGTCAAGCGATGAAGGATGCGAAGGAAGCGGTCGAAGAAAGGATCAGTCATCAGCGTCAGAAAAGAATAAGCGCAACAGAGACTCAACCAGCATCAAGCTAATGGTAAGAATGAGAAATTATCCAACAAAGGAGTGGAGCGAATGCTTTTGTTTAATAGCAATTATGAAGTAGGTGTGTTTAAGCGTTTGAGTGAAAATAATGAGCTCGTGATGGACGTGGGCCAAGAGGAATATACCTTAACGTTAAGTGATGAGGAAATGGATGATCTTGAGCAGCATTTAGTGAATCAAGAGAACCTACTCATTCCTTTTCATAAGAAAACAAAGGAACTGATATTAAATACAGAATCTAATTACGATGAGGAAGAAATGGAAGAACTCATGAACATTAGTGAGGGAGTTGAGGACCATGGCGAAGACTAAACGATCCTATAAACAGAAATCACCGGAAAAGGTTAAAGAGGAGATTAATCGACTGACAGAGGGGATGGAAGAAAGTATTTCTAAGCACTTTCATTCTCCTAAACAAATGAAAGAGTATCTAGACTTTATGGGAAAGTTCCACCGGTATTCTCCACGGAATACTGCATTAATTGATTCACAGTTTCCAGGAGCAGAAGCTGTAGGTTCTTACGCCTTCTGGAAAGACAAAGGGTTCTCCGTAAACAAAGGAGAGAAAAGTCTAAAGGTTCTCGTACCTAACCGGTTAGGCCAACAGTTTCAAGATGAAGATGGCGAATGGAAACCTTTGAAATATGCGACGAAAATAGAAAAGCAACAAGTCAAAGACGGCCAACTCGATAAACGAGATGGCCGTCTTGTTTATTCTACAGGAAGTGTGTTCGATGTTTCGCAGACAACAGCAACTCAAAAAGACTTGCCTCAAATCTTCCCTAACAAATGGATCGATGGGGAGGTGGAAAACTACACTCAGCTTCGACAAGGGATGGAGGCTATAGCTGATAAAAACAATATTCAAATTATAGAGCCTTATGAAGAGTTAGGAGCAGCGAAAGGAGTCAGTTACACCGGTCGAAATGAAGTAGCTCTTAATCCGCGTAACTCTGAGCGACAAGATACAAAGACTCTGTTGCATGAACTGACTCATGCCAAACTTCATACAAAGGAAAACATCAATGACTACACCAAACCGGAGAAAGAATTTCAGGCGGAAATGACAGCTTATACCGTTGCCTCTTATTTCAATATTGATACAAGTGACTATTCATTAGACTATTTGCATCACTGGACCAAAGATCATGAATTTAAAGACTATGAATGCTTATTACAAGAGGTTCAGTCAACAGCTAAAGAATTTATTACAACCATTGAAGAATCTATGGGCCAAGAAAAGGAAGGGGAGAAAGACATGAGTGTTAAAGAGCAAAAATATGAAATGGAAGAGGAGAAACAAGAAAGAGAGATATTACCATCAGAAAAGCTTCGGGAGATGTACCGAAGCCAGGTGAGCAAGGCTGATAAGGATAGCGGGCCTTTTGTTAAGGATGAAAAAACTGAAGAGGCATATTCTCATCAAGACTTCAAAGATGCTTATAAAAAAGAGCTCATGAACTTTATTGAACCAACCGTCGGAAAAGAATTGGATAAAGAAGAAAACAATGACCGGCAAGAACGTTTAAATCAGATGCGTGCTTTTCAGGAGACTCATAGTAAAGAAGAGGTCTACCAGCTTAAGAAAGAATCCCTTCAAGAATTAAAAGAGCTGCCTTTGACTGACCGTGGTGAGCAGCGACTATCTCAAATTGAAAGTAAGCTAGACCGAGAATTCCATGAAGAAAATGAAAAAGAAAGCACCACTTTGGAAGTGAAGAATGGAAAGGGTAGTAATGAAGCTTCTCAGCAAAAAGAAAAAGTAGAAGTTGAACGATAGACAGGGAGAATTTCTTCCTGTCTTTTTTATATCTAAATTTAGAGAGGAGGAAGTGCTGCATGGCTAAACATGTAAGCGCGAACCAAGTGGAGGTTGCTCGTAATGTAGATCTGATAGATTATCTGGAGCGTAAAGGCGAGCCAGTGGAAAAAGAGGGGCGGTATTACCGACATCAAGTGCATGACAGCTTAGTGATTAAAGACCAAATGTATGCCTGGAATTCCAGAGACGAAAAAGGAGCTGGGGTTATTAACTTTGCCAAAATGTTTTATGGGATGAGCTTTCCAGAAGCTGTTCTGGATCTGAATGCACAAGGTTATAAAGTGAAAGACATTGCCCAAGAGCAAAAGCCTAAGGAACCCTATCAATATCCTTTCCAGTATGAAGTGAACGATAGGGCAAAGGCTAAGAATTATCTTACGAACGAACGGAAAATTCACCTTAAGATTGTTAATTGGCTTGATAAAAAGGACTTAATCGCACAAGACAAGCTCGGGAATGTAATATTTAAGTGGAAGCAGCAGGAAGAGATCGTTGGAGCAGATCGACGAGGTACTTCACCAATGAAAGATGGGAGAATGTTTAAAGGGATTGATAGGAACAGCCATGGTTCGGCTGGATTTTCGATTGATATTGGTAATCCGAATTCCATTTATCTGTTTGAAAGTCCGATTGATGTGTTGTCTTATTGGAGTATTAAGAAAGAGAAGTTACAGAACACTCGGTTAGTTTCCATGTCTGGGCTTAAGAGGCAGACTATGATTGATGAAATAAAGCGGATGGGCAAGGAAGGTCATAAGGTGAAGCAGATAACTTTTTGTACGGATAATGATAATGCCGGGAGGGAGTTTGCAAGCAAATTTAATAAGTTGCTACCCAAAAATATTTCTAATATGGATTTGCCAAAATGTAAAGATTGGAATGACGACCTAAAGCACGGAAGACAATATAAAACAAAGTATTACAAAGAAAGAACCTAAGTTGACAAAGAAAACGAGCTAAAAAAGATTGACAATCGGAAGCGATATTAGTACCATAATATTAACAGAACTCACCACGCCTCTCTAATGCGGACCAGGGTGAGACTTTTTTTATTTAAGGATGTAAAAAAATGGAAATTGATTTAAAGAAACCAAAAGAGTTTAAAGAACAGCTAGATATCTTAAAAAGTAGAAATCTAATTATTGATGATGAAGATGCCGCATTAAGTACCTTGAGTAACCTAAGTTATTACAGATTATCAGGTTATATGTTAACTTTGAAAAAAGGTGAATATTTTAAAGAAGGAGTCACATTTAATAATATATATGAACTGTACGAATTTGATCGAAAACTTCGTAATTTGTTATTACAAAACATTGAGCAAATAGAAATAGTTATGAGAACTCAAATTGCATATCATATGTCCCATAAGTATGGAGAAATGGGATACAGAGATCCAAACCATTTTGCTGATACTTTCATGCATACAGGGTTTATTTCTGAACTTGAAGATCAAATCAGAAAAAGTAAAGAACATTTTGTGGCACATCATACCAGAAAGTATGATAGTCAATTTCCAATTTGGGTTGCAATTGAACTTTTTTCTATGGGAATGCTTTCTAAGTTCTTTAAAAATATGAAAATGGAAGATAAAAAAGTTATTTCTAAGCATTATGGTATCCCGTTTAAATATTTAGAAAACTGGCTCCATGTATTAACTTTTGTTAGAAATAATTGTGCGCATTATGCTCGTATCTATAACAAAAAGCTTACAGTTAAAGCTAAATTATTTAAGGAAGCCAAGTTTAGAAACGATAAGTTGCTGGCTACTGTTTATATTATCAAGAGATTATGTTGGCCTGAGTCGATGTGGGTGAACTTTTATACTCAAATCAATGCATTATTAGAAGAATATGACAATGTAATTGAATTTCACCACATTGGTTTTGTTAAGGATTGGGATAAAAAACTATAGTACTAGGAGAATTTCTTATTCTCTTTATAAGCTAGTGAATTGGACCATGTTTTTTGTATGGTTCTTTTTTTTGTTAAGAAATTTAGCATTCATAATTTCCACTTGAAGTTGTTCAGATTACACCCTGTACACACAACATAAAACTCTGTAATATCGAAGGTGAAAATGTTTAATCAGGGTTGTTCACACATGAAGGGGATTTCATGATATTTGGTTATGCCAGGGTTAGTTCGAGTGAACATAATTTAGATCGCCAACTTAAGGATTTAGAATCTTATGGTTGTGAAGATATCATAATTGAAAAACAAAGTGGTGTGATGGCACGGCCGGAATTTGAAAAGCTTTTACAGTACATACGGAAAAACGATGTGGTTGTTTGTCATGACTTAACTCGCTTTGGTCGATCACAAATTCACATCCTACAGGTGATTCAGGAATTGCGAGAAAAGAAAGCTGGTTTGGTCACCTTAAAAGAGCGTATAGACACACGAGAAGATAATCCGTATAGTGATTTAATTGTGTCCATTTTTTCTGCCACGGCAGAGTTTGAAAGGAAAATGATCAAAGAACGGCAACGGGAAGGTATTGAAATAGCCAAAAGGAAAGGCGTATTCAAAGGTGGAAAGAAACGTTACCATAAAGGAGCAAGTGGAAAAGACAAAATTATCTATGATGAAGTGGTCCGGTTATTAAAAGAGAAGGAATCAGTTATGAATATACACCGTAAAACAGGAGTGTCTCGTAATACGGTGTATAAAATTCAGCATGAAATTGAGATGGAATTTGGAAGGGATAGAGATTATGGAAACTAAATTATTTAAGGAAATACATAAGGTCTTAAGTGGCTTTCCTAAGTATTGGGATAAAGATACACTTTTGAAGAACAAGTTAATAGAAGATGTAAGGTCCTATAATGAAACCATTATTGAGGCGCTTTTATCAAATGATCTGATTAATAGTACATACTCAATTGAATTGTCGGCAGGTCTGGTATTTAAGACAGAGGATTTTATTAGCATGCTACGTTATAAAAATTATTGGGACAACAGTTACACAAAGTACACAAATGAAATCGGCCTTACAAGTGAAGGGAAATATTTAAAATACAACACGGATGTAGTTATTGATTTTCCTCATAAAGATTCAGTCCTTGAAGGTGGGATGACTAAAGAAGATGTAAGTAAGAAAGAGATATATTACCATAATGTGATTGCAAAAGAAGAAATTGATACCCTGTTATCCCCCAAGGTAATAGCACACATGAAGAAATATGATGAAAATGGAAAAAATGAAGTTGGAAACTTTAACAATACAGATAATTTAATATTAAAAGGGAATAACTTAATTGCATTACATTCTTTGAAGGAACAATTTGCAGGTCAGATCAAATTAATTTATATAGACCCCCCTTATAATACTGGGGGCGACAGCTTTAAGTATAATGATAGATTTAATCACTCAACTTGGTTAACATTCATGAAAAATAGGTTGGAAATCAGCAGGTCATTATTGAGTGATGATGGAAGTATATGGATAAATATTGATGATGATGAGGGTCATTACCTAAAGGTAATCTGCGATGAAATTTTTGGTAGAAGTAATTTTGTGGGTTCAATCGTTTGGCGTTCAAGTGATAACAGTAATAATGATGCAAAGAAGTTTTCAAACGATCATAATTATGTCTTAGTTTATTCCAAAAAAGAAGACTGGCGCCCAAACAAGCTAGAATTAAGTGAGGAACAATCTAAACATTATACGAATCCAGATAATGATCCAAGAGGTCCGTGGTTTGATGGTAATCCTATTTCTTCGCCGAATCCTAGACCGAATTTACGGTATGAAATTGTAGCCCCTAATGGAAATGTAATAAAACCACCAGCTTATGGGTGGAGATGGTCAGAAAAGACTCTTCAAGAAAAGATGAGTACGGGGGAAATAAGGTTTAATGATGATTATACAAATATCAGAAGAAGAACCTATAAAAATGAACAAAAAGGAGTTCCTGCTTCTTCTCTGTGGAATGACTTAGATGAAACTGGTCATAATAGGCAAGCTAAGTATGAACAAAAGAAATTGTTTCCAGATAAAAATAAGGAGGAGTGGTTCTCAACTCCTAAACCCGAAAAATTGATAAAGAAAATACTAAAATTAGGATCAGCTGATGGTGATATAATTATGGATTTCTTTGGCGGAAGTGGAACTACAATTTCTGTTGCACACAAAATGAATCGACAATATGTGGGTGTTGAACAAATGGACTACATAGATAGCACGATTTTAGATCGTATGGAAAAAGTCATTAAAGGGGAACCAGGTGGGATATCTAGAGAAGTGGAATGGGAAGGTGGAGGAAGCTTCGTTTATGCAGAGTTGTATAGCTTAAACGAAAAGTTTCTTCATGAGATTCAGGATTGCCAAAGTTCTGATGAGTTAGAAATTGTTATTGAGCTTATGAAAAAAGCAGCCTATTTGAACTTTAAGGTGGATTTGGAAAAGGTAACTTCGAACAATGAGAACTTCCAAGGGTTGTCCTTAGGGGATCAGAAGAATGTACTCATTCAGGTGCTGGACATGAATCAACTATACCTGAATTATTCGGAAATCGAAGACAGTCAATATGATATTTCTGATGCAGTAAAAGCATTTAATCATTCCTTCTATCAAAAAGAAGGTGCTACGAATGAGTAATGAAATTCTTCACCGAAGAATAGAAGATCAGTTCAACTCCTTGTTTGTTACCCCTCCAGAGGTTCCCGACTATATCGAGGATAACTTAAGTCACTCGTTAAGAGGATACCAGGAACAAGCCTTGCGCCAATTGATTTATACGCAAGCATTGGATAGTGCCGACATGTCATTCAACCATCTTTTGTTCCATATGGCTACCGGATCGGGGAAAACATTGGTGTTAGCTGCAACCATTCTATATCTCTTCAAGGAACAGGATCAGCAAAACTTTATCTTCTTTGTAAATAGTGATGCCATTATTCGAAAAACCTATGATAATCTGACGAATGACCAGTCTGCGAAGTATCTGTTCCGGAAAGAGGGCATTGTCATTGATGGTCAACGCATTTCTATCCAAGTTGTCGATGTATTTCCGGCTTTTCCTGACCTTAATACTATTTATCTAAAATTGACAACCATACAGAAGCTTCATGGGGATTTAACGGAGCCAAAGGAAAATTCATTGACGTATGAATCCTTGGAAAATATGAAACTGGTATTGCTTGCTGATGAAGCACACCATATCAATGCATGGACGAGGCGAGACAAACGGAAGCTAAATACAAAGGAAGCTGAAGAGAAAACATGGGAAAACACTGTTAGCACATTATTAAAACTACATCCATCGAACCGATTATTGGAATATACGGCTACTGTTAATTTGAATCAAGATGTACTATTTGAGAAGTACAAAGATAAGATTGTGTATCAATATGATTTACGGCGGTTTATGGAAGATGGTTATTCGAAAAACGTTGTTTTGCTTCGAGCCGATGAAGAAGACGAGAACAAAATGTTAAATGGTATCCTTTTAAGCCAATATCGGAAATATGTGGCCAAAGAACAGGGGGTAGAATTAAAGCCTATCATCTTGTTTAAA
This sequence comes from Halobacillus sp. ABD4_316, assembly GCF_056161385.1. Taxonomy (NCBI): domain Bacteria; kingdom Bacillati; phylum Bacillota; class Bacilli; order Caryophanales; family Bacillaceae; genus Halobacillus; species Halobacillus sp. ABD4_316. The sequence continues at coordinate 519,191 of NZ_JBSWZA010000003.1, read as the reverse complement.
TCGAATAAGATCGCCACGTCTCTCGCAGCCAATGAAAAACTTCTCAATATGGTCCACGGATTAACCCTTCAGGAATTATCGCGGGTCATTGATCTTGGCTATTCGATTTATAAGCATGAGAACAGTATTTGGAGTAAGATGTTCCAATTCTATAAGGAACAACATCTTGAAGAGGTGATCCGTGAATTACAGTGGGACTTCACAGAAGAAACAATTCTTAATGCCAATGACAAAACTTTTCTATCAGAAGATAATGCTTTGTTATTAAACACACTGGAAGATCAGAATAACCCTATCCGTGCTATTTTCGCGGTGGCCAAACTTAACGAAGGTTGGGACGTATTGAATCTGTTTGACATCGTACGAATCAGTGAAGGGGCTAGTTCGACTAAAACTACGACAGACAGCGAAGCACAATTGATCGGGCGAGGAGCAAGGTATTACCCTTTTGAATATAAAGAGGAACGTTCATACACACGCAGGTTCGATCGATTACAAACCGACTTAAAAGTGATTGAAAGTCTTCATTACCATACTATCAATGATAATGCTTATATTAAGAATCTAGAGAAGTCCCTAGAGTCTGCGAGTATTCAGGTCAAAGAGGATGAATACGATCGGTTAGAAGCCAAAGTCAAATCTTCGTTTAAGAAGCATCCGATTTTCAGAAACGGTAAAATTTATATCAATAAATTGGAAAAAACAACAGCTGACGATTACAAATCTTTGAATAAATATAATGTGACCACCGATTATGAAATACCTTATGAAGTAACGGTTGAACAACATTATGGCAAGAAAAAACAACAGATTATTACAGGTCAGAAACACGAACGAACTTGGGTCGTGGATCGAATGTTTATTCAGAAAGCTATTCAAAGAAAGCCTTTCTTCCACTTTGAGAATTTCAAGCACTATGTCCCTGCTTTAAACAGCATGAAAAACTTTATTGAAAGTCCTGAATTTTTAGGCAGTCTCACCTTTTATGTTTCTCTTCCTTTGGGAGTTGAGATGGAGCATTTAAAGCCTTTAGCAAAACTTAAAATGGTTGAGAAATATATGGATTATGTAGAGAAAAAAATCCGTTCAAATTACATGAAAGAACGTGGAACGCCAGTTTTTGAAGGGGTATCTATGCCAGAATTGATCAATGATTATTACATTGAACTAAATAAGGTGAATGAAAAAATATCTAACATTAATGAAGCCGTCCAGCCAAGAAGTATGCGTGATAACCATTGGTATATCTATGATAAAGCGATCGTTAATAATTTGGAAAGTTCTTTCATTGATTTCATTAATGATTACATTGAGCAGCTGAAAGAAAAATATCAAGAAGTATTTTTGATAAGAAATGAACGTAAAGTGAAAATTGTTGAAATTAATGGCACTCGTGGATTTATGCCGGATTTTCTTCTTTATCTTCAGGATGAGGAATATACGTATCAAATCTTTCTTGAGCCAAAGGGAGATCATCTACGGTTACAGGACCAGTGGAAAGAAGATTTCTTGACTTCTTTATCTTCGAGAACCGATGTTGAGGTTTTAACGGAGAATGAAGAAGTAAGGCTTCTTGGTGTGAAGTTTTATTCTAATGATAAATATTTAAAACAAGACTTTCGCGAGAGCTTTAACGAAACTGTATTTAACTAATAGATTATTAAAGGTAAAATACTAATTAAATAGATACATTCCATTCTTATATTCATGTATTTTGTGTGTACAGAGAATGGGTGGCATATGTATTACATCACCCCCATTCGATAGAAAATGGCGAGCAAATTTGCTCGCCATTTTTTTATGGTGAAGTGTTTTTCTTTAGAAGGTATATAAAAATTTTAATTGAATGGTTTTTATATAAAGGTCAAATGGAGCACATTCTGATGAATGGGCCATGAGAATGTGAAGAGACAAAAGCGGATCTGACCTATCACAAGAAGAAAAATCTTTATTTTAAATATTTGCAAGGTAACTCATTACCGTCCCCGATTATCATTATTATACGCAGGCGTGGAGTGATGCGGTGGAGGTGTTTCTGAGGAAGCAGCAGAATGGCCTGATGGGGACGGTGGTTCTTGGGTTTGAAAAGGAATATGGGAGGTTTGGTAGGTAGGTTGATTGATTTAAAAGAAAATTGTTAGATAATTAAGGAAATGATGTAAACATAATTGTATAATATTAACATAGATGTTATTGAAAATTGGCATTATCAAAAGTAAATTAATTGGTTCCTTGTCTCTAAAGATTGGCTTAGAGAATCAGTGCACTAAATTTTCTGGAGATCTCTGCTTTTTTTTGGTGTGGGTGTGTCTAGCTCATTATAGAGGTTGAGAGATTCAGTTGGATTTAAATAAGTTATAGTAATATTAAGAATAGAAATGTCTATAAATACGGGGGGATGACGTAATGGAGAACCACGATTTAATAGAAGTTGAAGGTGATCTGGTTATTCACTCTGAAGAAAGGGAAAGTAAGCGTTCTGAACCAATTTCTATACCAAACTCATTATTAGATACCGTATTAAAAGGGATACAAAACAATCCAACATCACAAGAATTAATCAGGGCAAGTGAAGATGCTACTGAGTTATTTAAGGTTGTTTTACGACCGGATCTGCAGGAGGGAATTGATTCAGGTAAATTGGTTTGGGATGGTTGTTCTGTCGACTTGCGAAATGCAAAAACTAATCGCTATGCTGGAAAGATTACACTCCAGAAATCTGAATTACCTTTAGATGTCAATAAGAAAGATCCTTCAAATGCAGCTATGAGTCTTTCGAATGTTACTAAGGCAATATGCTCGGTATCTGGCCAAGCACAGTTGGCCGATATCAGTAAAAAAATAGATGTGCTTGATGAAAAAATAGACACATTAATAGAAAATAGTTGGCGTGAAAAAATTGCAGCTTTGCAATCTGCAACAGAGATGGTTAATCATGCACTTATAGAGCTACCAGATAAGAACGCCTTAGGTAGGATAAACCAAGCAATATTTGAAATAGGTAAACAATCAAAGTATTTCAGGTTATCTATTGAAAGTGTTATTTCTAAAAAAATAACTCTAAGTGTGTTGACATCTTTCAAGGAGAGCATGTTCACATGGTTTGGTAAAAATAAAGGTGAATACAATGAAGATTTCATAAAAGATATTAGAGAGCTACTTGAAGAATATGGATTTCTTATAGATTGTTACATTCAGGCTGAAACATTATTAGGAAGTTGCTATCAGGTTATAGAAGGGTATGAAAAGGCAAAAAAATATTACAACAGAGTGGAGGAGTTTGTGGATTATTCATCGCATGAACTATTTAAAAAGCTAGTTTTTCTTTTGGATATCAATGATGACAGTGTTGATTCTCAAAGAAGGGTAGAAAACATATTGCCGTTAATTGAAAACCGACAAATTCCAATAAAAGAAGCGGTCAAAATTGCAAATGACAAGGAAATTAATGGTATAAACAAAACTGCTCAAATAAAACAACAATTGCTTAACGGTCCGAAGATTATTTTTGATTTACCTCGTGAGATTTTATTAAAAGAGGGTGGGGATGACGTTTATGATTGCTAATTGTCCCAAATGCCAACAACAGACCACTTTTGTGTCAAATGACAATAAAAAAAATCAATGTCAGAAATGCAATTCAATAATGAACAAGTGTAATAATGGAGATTGTATTAATATGATTTCTTTTGGGCTATATTGTTCAAAATGCGTTGGAAGTGGTTTGAAAAAAAACGGGGTTGGAGCTGCAACTGTCGGAGCGGTTGTAGTAGGCACACTTGCGAGGGTTTATCTGGGGAACAAGGGAAAGAGTTAATTAATAGCATTATAAATAAAATAGGTCATGATCTTAGAATGAAGAAGCTTGGAATTTAAGATCATAGCCTCATTGGGTCAGTAAATGGGGCAGAATTTCATTATTGCTGGCGCGATTTCATTTGTTTAATTTTGTTTTAATCATAGAACATTGAATTAAAAGTGTTTTGTTAGTCCTCAAATTGTGCAATATTACACGCTCCATCAGCCTTCTAAGTTGTAGGTCGTTTCGTTTGGAAAGCCGATTATTTAGGGGTTTTTATAGCTTATACTTTTCAATATAGTGAATGGGCAACGCCCCAAAAAAGTACATTTAATCCAAAAAGGTTTAAGCGTGCTTTTTTTATTTTTTATCGAGTACAAATTAAAGGATCAATTGACCTCATAATATAGATAACACGTGTATAGTTGGATAAAAAAGGATATAACGGGGTGATTATGATATATTAATAATGGGTGAGGTTTATGAAGAATGATCTGAATAGTGTGGTGCAATCTGGAAACTTCGAAAGAGCGTGGAGATGGATTAATTCTAGTAGTGACCACCGATATAAGAATTATTTTAGAGATTTATATCAAGCATATTCTTTTTCGAAGCAAGAAAATTTAAAGGATCTCCGAAATAGAGTAAGAAACAATACATTCCAGCCTAGTAAGCCGGAAAGAGTTTATATTCCTAAAAAAAGTGGTATTTTACGACCTATATCTTTATTACCTATAGAGGATCAGATTGTATATCAAGCCTTTACCAATGTAGTAGCTGAGTATCATAAAAAAGAGAATCGTAAAAACTACAATAAAATTGTTTATGGAAATCTATATTCTACTAAAAGTAACAGCTTCTTTTATCGTAAATGGATAGATAGCTATAGGCTAATGAACCGTAATATTATAGAAGCATTTCATGATGGAAATAAATACATAGCATCTTTTGATATTACAGCTTTTTATGACAGTATCGATCATACTATATTAGGTAATTTTTTGTCAGGGTATGGAATCGATAAAGAGTTCATTGATAGGTTTCTTAATTATATGTCTATATGGACAGCAGATGGGTCTTTTATTCAAGGAACAGGGTTGCCACAAGGTCCATTGAGTTCAGGACTTATATCAGAAGTAGTTATTTCTTATATTGACAATAAGTATAAATACAAGAAATTTGAAAGTGGTGTGAAATATTTTCGTTATGTTGATGATATAAAACTAATGGCAAATGATGAAGTTAACTTAAGGAAAAGTTTAGTTAGGTTAGACTATTATTCGAAAAGAATTGGTTTATTACCTCAGTCTTCTAAAATTAATATACATAAAATTAAAGATATAAATGAAGAAATCAAGAATCTAAGTGAACCATTTGCTAAGGTTAGAAAGAATGATGGGAAAATTAGTCCTTACAATGCAGAAAAAGAATTAAAAAAGATAATACGAAAAAATGAGCTCTCTGACGTAACCTCTTTTAAGATCTTTCTACCTTATGTTAAACCTAAATATACTATCTCGAAGCAATTAATTGAATTATTATATCACCAACCTTTTTTATATAACGAAGTATCTAATTATTTTAGAAATTATAATAGAAAAGTTTCAGATAAAGTGTTTCTAGAAATTTTGAAATACTTGGAAGGTCCCGAAGTATATCAAGTGATTAATGGACGATTACTTGCTTCAGTTCATAACAACATTTCTGAAAAAAATCAAAGGATGTTAGTAGAGTTCGCTAAAAATAGATTGCAAACCGAAGAAATTAAAGATCCATATTATAGGCTTACAATTTTATCAATTCTATTAGAAGACCACTACTTTAAGTATGATGAAATAAAAGAAATACTAAATACTGAAAAAAGCTGGTGGGTTTTAAAAGCTTTAATTAACTCAATTAATAAAGATTTCTTGGGGGAACCTTCGTATATTGAGTTACTTAATATCTTGTTAGAAGATGATTCAGTAGATGTTGCACTATCTGCTGCTAGAGAATATATTCTTTTAGATATATCCTCAGAAAATTCTTTCACATCATCAAACTACATTGCTCAAAAGGCATTGAAGTCAGTGGGGGTAATAAAGAGGTCAGCTTCTACCCCAAGTATAATCGGAGAGTACTTAAGCCTTATTTGCAAAGAAAAGCTCCCTGATATGAATTGGAAGAGATTTTTTGGACCTAAACAACATACGCAAGCTGAAAATAAAATTGCACGTGCTTATGGATATGTTCAAAATGATATGTCTGCTTTTGTAAATATTTTAGACGTCTTTCACGATATATTATTGGAGAGTTTATTTGAGAAAGATGGTAGTATTGGAGGTTACAATCTGGGACGAATAGGAAGTGTATTAAATCCAAATAATAAAAAATTCAAAAATAAATATCCAACACTTTGGGACTTGTGTAAGGAAGTGCATGAAAAAAGGTTGGAATGTGATATTTCACATCCTTTGCACAAAAATACGGGTAATTATACTAAACCGATTGAATATAAATATATTTTTAGTCTGAGAAAAAAAATGGCTAAAGGATATAAGGAGATAATCCAAAATTGCAGATAGATGTTCTTTTATTTTCTCTTCAATTTTTGAATGAATATCTCTTTGTTTAGCTCAATTCCAAAATGTCGTAAATTTTGCAACTTACAATACAAGTATTTTAAAGGTGGGAAAGTTGATGAGTTTCGTATCAATAGTGATTAATCCGGAATTTATAACTTGTATGTCAGACGGTTTAATAATTCGAACTGAAGGAAAGTATATAGATGGAAAATTTACTATTCTTAGAGAGTTTGTTAGAAGTGAAGAGACTCCGAAGTTTTATAAAATTAGCAAGGATCAGTTTGTGGCTTATACAGGAACTGATGAGTGGAGAAAAGATTTATTAAAAGACATACCTGAAAATAATATTGGTGAGAATTATGATTTGAAATCATTAGCTTACCAAATCTATAAAAAATCAACTACATCTGAGGAAGCGATAAAGTGGAGTAAACTAGGTCCCTCGTTTATTGTATGTGGTGGAATCAATGACGACCATAAAATTGAAGTTCACGCAATACAAAGTAATGAGAAGAGAGGTGTTTTATATATTCCATCAACTAACGAAAGAACTTTGTGCTTAGCTCTCACTAGTCCATATCTATCAGACTACTTACCAGGAGATATCCTTGATGAAGAAATTAACTCACTCAATGAAATCACCCCCGAAAACGTGCTACAAAAACAAAGGTTTGTTAATGCAGAAGTGGCTAAACGAGACAGAAGTGTAAACGATAATTGTTTTTCAGATGTAATCAGGAGATCATAGCTTGTGATAGACATACTTTTTGACATACTGTTTCTCATAAGCAGTTAGCTTCCATAGGTTAAGGTATTCTAACCGATCCCCTTTAAAGCTTTATGCACCGAATATTTTGGAGATTAATATACCTTATTTATTTAAAAGAAACCATGGGCGGCATACCGTTTTCTCATGTTCATTGGTCGTTAAAACCAAGTAACGACATGAATTTCGAAAGAAAAAGCCTTTGATTTGTTTGTAATTACACCTGGCTCCGTCGAATTTGACGGAGCCAGGTGTATTAAATTAGTGTTTGTCCTCATCCATATAAAGCTCATCCATAATTAATTCTCCTTGCCCCAAACCTTCTAAGTACCCCTCATAAGTAAGTATTTTCACCTTCAATCGATTGATTTCATAATCCTGATCCCCAAGATACATATGCATCTCTTTTAAGACCTGCTTTAATTCATCGTTCAAATCCTGCTTTACTAATACATCTTGCCACTTGTCCAGCTTTTTCATTGTAGTGTTCATTTAATTTCGCCTCCTTACTCTATAATCGTTAGTTAGGAGACATTTGGTGTCATGTTTTGCGAAATTTGTTTTGTAAATTTTATGTAAACCGATCTTATCTTCACTTTTAAGCTCGAATTCCTCACATATTCACTGAATTCCAAAGTTACACCCATAAAATTAATAGAGAGCGTAGGTGGGTCACCTTGTTCATCTAGAACAAGTCTGTTCCATATATGTAAAAGAGCATTACTCTAGAAATTAAAGCTAGTATTGTATATAAGCCATACGATGTTGAATAAATTAGAAAAAACCTGGCAAAATTATTGGGCTTTTTTAATTTAATGTTCATCATTATTTATATGTAGGTTTAAAATTCAATCCTTTTTAATATTTCCATAGCTACTATTTTAAAGTTGTCATTAAAGAATTTTGAATCATCTTGAGCAACTACATATACATTATTAGCCTGGTTGCCATTCATCTTGACACCGATATGATACACTCTTGTGTTTTTATCAAATTCAACCGGATAATCATACTTATCATTTAAGTTTGGATTGGATTCTAAGTCTATTTCGTTTAGGGACATTTCCCCTTCACCATCAACTCTCATATCATAAAAAGATATTCGGGAATTTCATTTTTAAAACAAATTCACTAAACATATAAACTTTTAATCCGATATCATTATTGAAAGCATCAAGGAGGATGATCTTAATGGCTTTAGTATTGGGCAGGAAGCCTGGGGAGAAATTAATTATAGAACACAAAGATGAACTCTGCGAGATTGAAGTGGTTAAATCTCCAGAAGGACATTTACGATTGAAGCTCACTGGAGATAAATCCTTTAACTTCTATCGTGATGAAATATTCAATGGTAATGACTCTATAAAATAGAGTGATTATAGATTATGTAGCCAAATGGATGTGGCTATGTAGAAAACAATTACATGGAGGTTATTTTAATGAGAATTAATCACAACATCGCGGCGTTAAATACTTACCGTCAGCTAGGACAAGCAAACAATGCTCAGTCCAATTCAATGGAGAAATTATCTTCTGGTCTTCGTATCAACAATGCTTCTGATGATGCAGCTGGTCTTGCGATTTCTGAGAAGATGCGTGGTCAGATCCGTGGTTTGGACCAAGCATCTAGAAATTCTCAAGATGGTATTTCTCTAATTCAGACTGCTGAAGGTGCGTTAAATGAAACTCACTCAATTTTACAACGTCAACGTGAGTTAGCTACTCAGGCAGCAAATGACACAAATACTGCAGAAGATCGTAAAAATATCCAGGATGAGATGGATCAGTTAGGTAAAGAAATTGATCGTATTTCAGGTACAACCCAATTTAATACTAAAAACTTACTTGATGGTTCTATGGATAAAACAACTGTTGCAGGTGTAAATGTAAACACTAACAATTCACTAGGTGCTACACAAGCAGTCGGTGATAGCCTAACAGCACTAACAGATTCAGATGGTAACAATTTAGGTGTTCAAATCGGTGATACGATAGAAGTATCCTATGTAATGAATGGGCAGACTGTTACTAACTCATTCACAAACGATGACGGGTCTAGCGGAAGTTTAACACTGGCGTCTATTGGTACATCTGACGGCACTACCGACGACACCAATGTGGCAATTGCTGGTTCAGCTGGTGAAATAACTGCTACTGCGGGTGCTAATGGCCATGCAGGAGCAATTCATGGTCTGACTGTTACTGTGAAAGATTCTAGTGGTGAAGTTAGAACAGGCGCTTCTAATGCTCTATCCAGTTTCTCTGAGACTACTCAGGCAACTGAGGATCACTCTGATGGATCGGCTACTTTCCAAATTGGTGCGAATACTGGGCAAAATATTAATCTTGCTATACAAGACATGAGTTCAGATGCATTAGGAGTTAAAGGTCTCCAAGTTGGTAATCAAGGTCAAGCAAATGTAGCTATTACAGTAATTGATGAAGCTATTCAGAAGGTTTCTGCTCAACGATCTTCGCTTGGTGCCACTCAGAATCGTTTGGATCATACAATTAACAATTTAAACACTTCTAGTGAGAACCTTACAGCTTCCGAATCGCGAATCCGTGACGTTGATATGGCGAAAGAAATGATGAATCAAACGAAGTCTTCTATTTTGTCTCAAGCTTCTCAAGCTATGCTTGCGAAAGCGAACCAAATGCCACAAGGAGTTCTTCAACTTCTACGTTAATATCCAAAACCCACTCATTTAATGAGTGGGTTTTTTCATGCATTTATCTTCTCTAATTAAATGAAGAAACTCGTCATAACTTTCAGAACCTCACTTGGAGCAGAAATGAGGCGGAACTCTATTATTTTTGCCTCATCTCCATTTATAAAGGAAGTACTTAATACTATAAAAGCTTGACTAAATAGGATTCAATATCATTTTATTTGTACACTTCATCCGTACCCCAACATCATTCTAAGTTGTAGGTCGTTTCGGTGCTGGCTTTAGGTAGTAATCCCGACTGGATATTGACTGGATTTTCTTTATTATTACTGATATCTTATTTAAACTCATACTAATAGAGTAAAGCTGGAAAACCAATTATATAGGGGTTTTCGCATCTTATTCTTTATTATTTTTTAAATGCAATGAATGGGCGGCATGATGTAATAACGCTCCAACCACTTAAGTAATAGGGCTTTTTCTATAAACAGTTTGAAACACACAAAAAGTCTCTGGAACTCTTGAAGTCATGTATAAATAGTTAGGAATAAAAGGACTAAATCCTAAATAAAGGATGTAGTCCTTTTTTGCTTTTTTATTTTCATTTCAGGTTTTTTAGAAGACCGTAAATTCCAGCCAACAGAAAAAAGAGCAGATATTATGAATATCTAAAGTTCTTATTGCCGAATGGTTTATACAGTAAAGAAGCTTAGGTGTAGAAGGGGGCTGATGCACACCTCTTTTCCTTATAGTTTTTTTATTAGTTTTGTTCAAAGTAAAGAATGCACAATACTCCAGCCCTGGGTGATGTGATATTGTACTTGTATGGAGACGAATATTCTTTGATGAACATCCACATTGGGAAGCCGTAAAGAATAATATGGAGCTAAGATCCAGCCATTCTTTCAAAAGAAAGTGAAGAAGTTTCGCGATTGTGGAAATCTTTAGGGTTTTAAGCTTTTAGGATAGGAATAGATACACTAAACATACTGGAATACGAATGGAGGTGACCGAGTGGAGGATACAGAGGACTTGATTGAGTTATGTTTATTAATGGGGAAGATCATGCAACAAAATGGAGCGGAAACCTATCGTGTGGAAGATACGATGACGCGGATTGCCCAATCTTTCGGACGGGATGAATCCCAAAGTTATGTAACACCTACTGGGATTATGTTTACGATCAGCCCTGGTGCCCATGCAAAATTAGTAAGAGTTTCGGCACGAGAGACAAATCTCGAGAAAGTGAACCTTGCGAATAATGTCTCCAGAAAGATTGCAAGTGGGGAATTGTCTACTCAAGCAGCGTATAAAGAGCTCAGGAAGATTGAAACCAGTCCTACAGACTATTCCATGCGCATGCAAATCATCGCTGCCACGTTAGCAAGTGGTTTCTTTACTATCATGTTTCAGGGGAGCTGGTACGATTTCCTGCCAGCCTGCTTAGCAGGAGGACTAGGGTTTATTGCATTGATTAACTTCATTCGATTATTTGAAATTAAATTCGTTGCTGAATTCGTTGCTTCGTTGTTGATCGGTTTTACAGCCTTCTCCCTTTTTTCATTCGGTATTGGGAAGGAAGTGGATAAGATCGTTATCGGTTCAATCATGCCGTTGGTCCCTGGTCTGCTCATCACCAACGCTGTAAGAGATTTGATGGCAGGCCATCTGATCTCAGGACTCGCCAAGGGGGCAGAGGCTTTTTTAACAGCTTTTGCAATTGGGGCAGGTATTGCTGTGATGTTTGCACTATTTTAGAGATCGTGAGGAATGACTATGTTGATTGAATACGCCATAGCAAGCTTTTTTGCATCAGCTGCCTTTGGGATCATCTATCAGGCGCCAAGAAATACAATCATCAAATGCGGTCTTGTCGGCATGATTGGTTGGGTCATTTACATATCCTTAGTATGGGGAGAAGTCGACAGTGTCCCAGCTACACTCATCGCCTCCTTTGTTATTGCCATGGTCAGCCAGATGCTGGCAAGGATAAACAAAACGCCTATGATTATATTTAGCGTACCAGGGATTATTCCTCTCGTACCAGGAAGTCTCGCTTATGACGCGATGCGGAACTTTGTACAAAATGACTACAGCGCCGCAATCTCTATTGCAGCGAAAGCTTTTATGATATCTGGTGCTATAGCATTTGGGCTCGTGTTCTCGGAAGTGCTTAACCAGATTATAAAAAAGATAAGACAAACAAAAGCGCAAATGAGGTAATGGGTGAGCCTCACTTGCGCTTTTGTTTTCCTTTAAAATCCACTGTATTAATCCTTGTTTTGGCATTCAGCTATAATAGTTTCCAGGCATGTATGACTGCCGAGCAGCGTAAAGGATATTCCATTACTTAAAAGGCGAGAAAACATGGGGACGCATCACTGTATGATCAAATAACATGTGAACAATGATTTACTTAATAGCCTCTAAAATCTCTTCAATCTGCTCAATGTGGCGTTGTTCATGCTCGGCTATGAGAGTGAAAATGCTGTTGGCAGAAATATCTCCAAATCGCGGATGGGACACGACATATCGTTCGATGTATTTGTTCTCATTTAAAAAAGCTTCGGTTGCGTTTCTTGAGTTCTGCAACAATTGGATGCAGTCTTCTGCATTTCTGTGGACAGTGGAAGGCTCCTGCTGTGCCTTCATTTTTACGGAACGATCCCGCAGGATGGAGAAATCTTTTTCCTCAGCATGCCCTATGTGTTTCTGCTTCATAGCGTTCTCCACCAGCTTTAGAAAATTCACCTCAGCCACTGCTAGATGCTCCACCACCTGTGCAACCGTCCAACCTCCCAGTTCCGTAGCAGTATTTAAATCGTAATCATTTAAATCCTTTAGCAAACTGATCAATTCTTCTCTCGTTTGAATGAATGACTGATCCATGATTGCTCCTCCCTTAGGTGCGTATGAAATCACGATTTCTATTTGGATTTTATCACATGAGATGGACGCGGATGTAAAAAGAAGCCCGGAACGGACTCCGAGGTTTTGGAGCTGATCATTTTAGATCTATAAAGAACATGGGGAAGGGAAATCTACATCAGTACCCGCTGGTGCACACATGAAGACTTGTGCGCAGAGGGTAAAAGAAAGAGGATTTACTGCAAAGACACTTATCCCCAGTCCAGCAAAGCTTCAGCCAAATGGGGGGGACAGGCATCGACAAAAACAATGCCGTATATCTCTTACTTATACAGCTTTTCATAAATCGATTGAACCACAACTAAATCAAAGATGGCAGCCCCTACAGATTTGTACACGATCGTCTTTTCGTCTAAATCCTGCGGCGGATCATTTTCGGTGATGATTTTTTCGAGGTCCCAGGAGTTCTCTAAGTCCGAACGTAAATGCCCGGCCTGGATCATGTCCCCGGATTCATGAAGGGCGGATCTGGCATCTACAAATACTTCATCAGCGATTCTTAGTACTTGATCAGAGATTTCCTGCATGGAAGGGCGGAAGGAGCCGACGCCTACAATGAGTTTGCCTTTCCAATCTGAATCGTTTAATTCAGGAAGTACAGGTGTGGTGGAGGTCGTAGTTGTTACGATAATGTCTGACTGTCTGGCTAATTCTTCGACAGAGGAAACGGTAAACGTGACTTGCGGGAAGCGTGTCTCTGCTTTTGCTTTAAACTGATGGGCTTTCTCTTCGGTGCGGTTATAAATATGTACATGTTTGATATCTCTGGCAGCAAGGGCTGATTCCAGGTGACTCCATCCTTGTGTGCCGGTTCCGATAATGCCTAACGTTTCCGCGTTTGCTTTAGCCAGGTATTTGATTCCGAGTCCTCCCAGAGCGCCTGTACGCAGGGCCGTAATGGCAATGGCATCACACAAGAAAAGGGGTTCCATCGTCTTGCGGTCATTCAGAACCATCAAGCCGTGGATTGTGTCTTTTCCAGCATTTTTGTTTTCAGGAGCAACGCCTGCAAGTTTCGTGGAGTAATAATCTCCATAGAAGGCCGGCATCAGCAAAGCCGTATTCTCCCCATCCTCTATATGCATTCGGTCCGGTGATATGAATCCGCTCTCTTTTTTGGTGTAAAAAGATTCGATGCTGTCCATCGTTTCCTTCATAGAAAAATTACTCGTAATCTCTTCTTTTGATATGACTTTCATGACTATCCCTCCTTGAAGGTGTACTACAGATACTATCAAATTTTTCTGAAAAAGTGAAAGTGCCGCTGAATCTGGTGTATGACTATAAAATGGCATTAGAGAGCATGGAATTTTGAGGCGGGAAGGGGAGACCACTTATGATTATGGAACAATGTCTGCGGATATTAATTGGGCATAAAATATAGAAGAAAGCAGGAGAGATTCCGCTATATGAATCAACAAAGACTTTTTAATGTACAAGAAAGTTGTTGCCAAGGATTTGAAATTATGATTTAATAACAGTATTCTTCGTTAAATCGTAACGATTACTATTAATCATCCGTAGTTAGACTTGCTGCAGATTTTCTATGAGGAGAATAAATGGAGTGTGTCACGAAATGAAAACGGCAATCGTAACCCAGCTTCTCTAAGTGGCCAAGGTTACATACAGAGGTGAAATCATGAGTGAATATCTACAGAAAATCCTAACGGAGAACATTCTCAGCACTCTGCCTGAACAACAGAAAGATCTATATCATTATGTGATAAAGATGGAAGATGATATTGCAGAGGAAGTTGATTCTGAAGAACAATTTATGAATCATCTCAGGAGTGTTTCGCCGCATAAGCGCGCAGCGAAACATTTCAATATGACTTTGTTTGAACTTCTGAACGTCATGAAGCAGGTAGAAGAAGAGATCAGCCGCCAGCTTATACCGATGATGGACGCGGTTAAGTGGAAAGATTGCACGGAATTTGTTCTTTCCAGGTCACAGTTGAAAGAAAATCAAAAGGTGTTTTTTGTATCCATTCCCCGTGTTGATCGTTTGCAGAAGTGAATTTTTTTACTTTAAATTAAATCGTAATCATTACACATGAAAGGAAGGTTTATTTTAAATGGCTAAGAAATCAAAAGTAGCAAAAGAAAAAAAGAGACAGGAAATGGTAGCGAAATACGCTGATCTTCGAAGAGAACTAAAAGCGAAAGGAGACTACGAAGCACTAAGGAAGCTTCCGCGTGATTCTTCTCCCACTCGTTTGACCGGCAGGTGTGAAGTGACCGGGAGACCGCGCGGCTATATGAGGAAGTTCAAAATGTCCCGTATTGCTTTTAGGGAATATGCTCATAAAGGACAGGTTCCAGGTGTGAAAAAATCAAGCTGGTAAGCGAAAAGGGTGCGGGTATGAATAACTGAGTAAATCATCATTGGTGCTCGAATTCAAGGGTGCTGGAGGAGCGGCGTAATGCACCGTGCCATCCGCTAAGGAGGAGAAAACATGCCAAAGAAGATACCAGTAACCGTGTTGAGTGGTTATTTAGGGTCCGGAAAAACGACGTTATTAAATCATTTGTTGCACAATAGAGAAGACCTCAAAATCGCGGTCATTGTAAATGATATGAGTGAAGTCAACATAGATGCAGATATGATCAAGCAGGGTGGATTCAGCCGGACAGAAGAAAAGTTGGTTGAATTACAGAATGGCTGCATCTGCTGTACGCTGAGGGACGATTTAATTAAGGAGGTAGAAAAGCTTTCCAACCTGGACATTGATTATATCGTTATTGAGTCCACTGGAATATCAGAACCCATTCCCGTTGCTCAAAGCTTTACGTATGAGGATGAAGAACTGGGGATCAACCTTGGTAACCACTGCCGGTTAGACACCATGGTAACCGTCGTGGATGCCAATCGTTTCTGGGATGATTATGGATCAGGAGAAAACTTACTGGACCGTAATCAAGGGGCTGATGAAAACGATACTAGAGAAGTGATCGACCTATTGATCGACCAAATTGAATTTGCGAATGTTATTCTGTTGAATAAAATCGATTTAGTAAAAGAAGTCAATAGAGAGGAATTAAAGGCTGTTATCAAACAATTAAATCCTCATGCCAAAATTGTGGATACGATTTACAGCCAAGTGCCTCTCCATGAAGTTCTGAATACAGGTTTATTTGATTTTGAACAAGCCAGTCAGGGAGCAGGGTGGATGAAAGAGCTAAATGAAGAACATGTCCCGGAAAGTGAAGAATACGGGATTGGCTCTTTTGTTTATCGGAGGAAGAAGCCGTTTCACCCCGAACGCTGGATGAATTGGCTGGAGAACTGGCCGGAAGGAATCGTTCGATCCAAAGGATTCTTCTGGCTGGCTTCGAGAAATGACACGTCTGGGTTGTTATCCCAGGCTGGACCTTCTCTCGTTATCCAAGGAGTCGGAGACTGGATAGCGGTGTATCCAGAACAAGAACAGGAAGAAATCCTGAAAGAAGAACCAGAGTTAGCCGAACGATGGGATGATGAATATGGAGATCGCATGACGGAATTGGTATTTATCGGTATGAAAATGGATAAGGAACAAATCATCAAGGGACTTGATCACTGCCTGCTGACAGATGAAGAAATGAGATTGGAATGGCACGATCTCCATGACCCACTACCATCCTTTACCGACTGAGATAACTAAAGGAATCACAACCTCATAGAGGCTGCGATGCCCTACACCAAGCGTTGCTTCAAGTCTTAATCATGAGCGGCGAAGATCAGCATGTATTTTAAATTTATGGTTAAGGTATTCAATGATTTTAGGCTGGGCTGAAATTCGCGGAATCTATCGTAATGATTACTATTTACAATTCGTAATCATTACGATAGGATAATTGAGGTACATAAGAAGGAGGAGAAATAATGAAAAAAATATTTGGCGCAGTTGGTTTATTTGCATTTATTTTATTACTTACCGCATGTGGAGAAGAAGAATCAAGCAGTAGTGGAGAGGGTGAACAATCCGATCCTTCTGAAGAATTGAGTATCTATACGACGGTGTATCCCCTTCAGTATTTTGCCGAGCAGATTGCAGGGGGGCAGGCGGATGTACAATCGATTCTGCCTCCGGGTTCAGATCCTCACACATATGAACCAACATCAAAAGAAATGATCGAAATGGCAGAAGCGGATGCTTTTATTTACAACGGTGCCGGGTTAGAACCTTATGCCGAAAAAATCTCAGATTCTATTAAATCTGAAGACGTGAAAATTCTGGAAGCATCCACGGGGATTGAATTAAAAGAGCATGCTCATAACCATGAGGAAGAGGAAAGCTCTCATGAGGATGAACACGCTGGACATAATCACGGGGACCAGGACCCGCACGTCTGGCTTGACCCCGTCCTTTCTATTCAAGTAGCTGAGAATATCAAAGATACACTGGTTGAACTGAATCCTGGGCAGGAAGACACTTATAATGAAAACTTCGAGGAACTAAAAAGTAACCTTGAAGGGCTGGATCAGGAGTTCCACGATCAATTGGAAGCTGCACCAAAGAATAAATTCATCGTTTCTCATGCCGCTTATGGATACTGGGAACAATCCTACGGCGTCGAGCAGGTTTCTGTTTCCGGTTTAAGCCCGACCAATGAACCTTCTCAAAAAGATTTGGAAGCCATAGTTGAAACGGCTGAACAGCATAACATCAATCATGTATTCTTTGAGCAGAATGTTACACCTAAAGTTGCGGATGTCGTTAGAAAAGAAATCGGGGCAGAATCTCTGCGTCTTCATAATTTGTCTGTGTTGACGGAAGAAGATATCAACAATGAAGAAGATTATTTCACCCTCATGAAGCGGAATTTAGAAGTATTGACAGAAGGGTTATCCGGAGAACCGTCTGATTCAGAGGAATCTTCTGAATCAGACGAGCACAGCGGCCACGATCATAATCACAGCCATGCGGAAGACGAAGAAGCCCAGCAGATTTATGATGGGTACTTTGAAGATGAGCAGGTGAAGGATCGTGAGCTGACAGACTGGGAAGGAGACTGGCAGTCTGTATATCCATACCTTCAGGACGGAACACTTGATGAAGTGTTTGCTCATAAGGCTGATAATGACGGAGATATGACAGCAGAAGAATATAAAGAGTACTATAAGATCGGTTACGAAACCGATGTGGAACGCATTATTTTTGAGGGAAATGACGTAACGTTCTTCGAAAATGGAGAAAAGTCGTCGGGAACCTATACCTATGATGGTTATGAAATCCTTACCTATGAAGCGGGCAATAGAGGGGTCCGTTATATTTATGAGTTAACAGAAGAGGATGGGGATCTTCCTCAATACATCCAGTTCAGTGATCACAGTATTACTCCGACTGACGCGGATCACTACCACCTTTACTGGGGAGATGACCGTGAAGCACTATTGGACGAAGTGACAAACTGGCCGACGTATTATCCATCAGACATGGATGGTCAGGAGATCGCTCATGAAATGACGGCGCATTAATCATTAGTTTTACGGTAAGTCTTTGTACGAGGAAAAGCTGGAGGCCATAATAATGGTCTCCAGCTTTTTTGATTGGTGTTCCTCTTGAGTGTGGGGATATGATTCATGTTTGAAAATAATGAATTAGACAAGAACGACGTCTGTCCGTATAATCATGTTTTACGTATAAGATTGAAGCTGAAGTTAAAGCTTCAATCATAAAAGAACACATGGAGGTATATGCATGGCTGACTTAACGGACCAAGTCATTATGATCACGGGAGCCAATCGCGGACAGGGAAAAGCGATGGCGGAGCACCTTGCCTCTCTTGGGGCAAAGGTGATGGTAGGCGCAAGGAAATGGGAAGATGCTCAAGCAACAGCAAACGAAATCGATGAGGCCTATCCCGTAAAACTGGACGTTACGAAAGATTCGGATTGGGACGGGGCTGTAGAAGAAATTGTAGAGAAGTTCGGAGCCATTGACGTTCTCATCAATAACGCAGGTGTCTTGATCCGCAAACCATTTGAAGAGATTACGATGGATGAATACCAGCAAATGATTGATGTGAATCAGCTCGGGGTCTTTCGAGGGATGAAGGCTGTTGCGCCTCAAATGGAAAAACAGAGAAAAGGATCCATCATCAACAATTTATCCATCTCCTCGTTTTCTCCGATTGCCAAGTCATCGGCGTATGCCGCGACGAAAGCATCGGTGGTCGCGATGTCTAAAGCGGCAGCGATTGAGCTCGGTAAGAAGGGAATCCGGGTGAATATGATCCATCCCGGCGGTATTGAGACGGAAATGGCTACCCAGGGGCAGGGTGTTCCCTCGTTTTATGATTCGGTCCCCCTTGGGCGTATCGGCCAGCCGGTTGAAATTGCCCGTGTGGCTGCCTTTCTAGCCTCTGATGAAAGCTCCTATTGTACTGGAACGGAAATTGTGGTGGATGGCGGTATGACGCTTGGAGTGAATGAAGAAGAGTAGACGTGGATATCGGTCCTCCTTACTAAAAGCCTTTCAGGAGTTACCGTCCTCTTGAGAGGCTTTTTTTATGGGATAGACAGGACGAGACTGTTCTGGAGCCGAATATAAAAAGACAGGAGCCTTTGAAGAACAAATCGATGCCTGATTTTCGGCTGCGGATGGTGGAATTCCCTCTATAATAAAGAAAAGCATCCTGGTTTTGATCAATTGTAAAGAGGTGTTCTTATGATAAGTGATGATAAGAGAAAAGAATTCTACCAAGCCTTACTCGAAAGAAATGCAGCCTATGAAGGGCTTTTCTTTGCAGGGGTCACAAGCACGGGAGTATTCTGCCGTCCCACCTGTCCGGCAAGGAAGCCGAAGTATGAGAATTGTGAATTCTTCCTTACCCCGCAGGAAGCGCTTCTTGCATCGTTTCGTCCCTGCAGAAGATGTACCCCGCTTTCCCACCCTGACCAAGTCTCTGCGCTTGTGCAGAAACTGGTCCAGGCGGTGGAGGAAAACCCGGAGAAGAAATGGAGAGAAAAGGACTTCCGCGAGCTCTCCGTCGATGAGTCCACCGCCCGCCGTCAGTTTAAAAAACGTTTCGGCATGACCTTTGTGCAGTATGCACGGGCCCGGAGAATGGGCCTTGCGATGAAGGAAATCCGGTCAGGGAGATCAGTCATTGATGCGCAGTTGAACAGCGGTTACGAATCCAGCAGCGGGTTTAGGGACGCTTTTTCCCGAATCATGGGGGAGTCCCCGGCCTCTGCTCAGGAAAACCAACTGTTGAAAGCATCGTGGCTGGACACCAGGATGGGACCGATGATTGCTGTTGCGGATGAAACGCATCTGTACTTATTGGAGTTTGTGGATCGGCGAGGATTGGAAAAAGAAGTGGAAGTGCTCAGGAGAAAAAAGAAGGCTGTTATCATCCCAGGGAAAACGCCGCCTATGCAAACCATTGAGGAAGAACTGCATCTGTATTTTGATGGAGAATTAACCGAATTCACAACACCTGTGGCATTCACAGGCACTCCTTTTCAAACGAGGGTATGGGACGAACTAAGGGAAATTCCTGCAGGGGAAACCCGCACATATACAGAAATTGCCCGTGCCATCGGGAAGCCTGCGGCTGTCCGTGCCGTTGCTGGAGCGAACGGGGCTAATCAGCTCGCCCTTATTGTCCCGTGCCACCGCGTCATTCTCAGTGATGGGACGGTCGGCGGATATGGGGGAGGAAACGCGAGAAAGAAATGGCTTTTAGAATTGGAAAGTGGAGGGAATGTGTGGAGGGAAGATAGTAAGAATCTCTAATCATTCAGGAGGCAGTAGTATGGGACAAATCGTCTTATCGACAGAAAGCGGGGCCGATATCCCCTCTGATTTAGCGGACAAGCACAAGATCCAAGTGGTTCCTATGCACATTATTATGGACGGCAGGGATTATTTAGATGGCTCTCTGCCTGTTCAGGAGATTTATGATTATTACACCCGCACGAAACAAATTCCCACGACGACCTCCACCAATGTTTATGAATATGAGCAATTCTTTACAAAGATAAGAGAGCAGTACCCTGGCTGTACGATCATTCATATTGGTTACACATCAAAAGCGTCATCTTCTTTTCAACATGCCGTCATCGCTTCTGAAGAATTCGAGGATCTCTATCTCATTGATGCTCTAAATGTGACTGGCGGATTAGCCGCAATCGTCCTGTATGCCGCAGAGTTATTAGGCCGGAATCCTGACGTGAATGCACAGCAGTTATTGCAGGAAATCGAGGAAGTGGTTCCGAAAACAAGGCTGTCCTTCATTCCCGGCAGCCTTGAATTTTTGAAAGCTGGAGGCCGGGTAAGCAATACCGCTTCTCTTGTAGGCACGTTGTTGAAAATAAAGCCCTGCATAGAGTTGAAAGATGGAAACCTCATGTCCACTAAAAAGTACAGAGGAAGGGTGATGGGAGCGGCTGAAAAGCTCCTGAGAGATTACCTGAGTGTATTCGACTTGGATACTCGTCAGCTTTATATGATCTATTCCATCGGACTTGATGAAAAGGTGAAGCAACGGATGGAGGAAATCGCTGAAGAGTATGGGTTCCACCATACTACATGGATACAGGCGGGGGCCATGATTTCAACACATTCAGGTCCCGGAGGATTTGGCGTGGCTGGATTGGAGAAGTAGGTTTAACGATGATGATCGATACCCGGGCTCATTGAAGGAAACCTATAGATAGGAAGAGGGAAGCTGGCCACAGCTTCCTTTTTTATTGGTATCAATGGTACGTAAGACACGTATGCCATTAATTATTTCCTACCTATAGAGGAAAAAGCATGCGTGTAAATGAAAGCGCTTTTAAAATACAATGGAATTAAGGTAAAACAAACGAATCAAGGGGGACGCACAAATGAAGAACATTTTATTAGCCTGCTCATCAGGCATGTCTACAAGCTTATTGGTTTCAAAAATGGAGAAGGTCGCTGAAGAAAAAGGATTGGACGTGAACATATGGGCGGTCGGTCAGGATAAGGCTTTAACAGAAATGGAGCAGGCCGATATCCTGCTTATCGGTCCGCAGATGCGCTTCATGAAAAAGAAATTTTCCAAAGCTGCTGAAGCAGTGGGCATCCCTGTTGAGGTGATCGATCCAGTCGCCTACGGAAGAGTCGATGGTAAAGCTGTTTTAGAAAACGCGCTTGGTACGATCGAGAACCATTAATATCCATTCAGGGGGCATCCAGCATGAATAAATTTATGGAGTTTTTAGAGGGGTTTTTGCTGCCGATCGCAGATAAGCTGAATAACAACCGCTATTTAACTGCGTTAAGAGACGGCTTCATGGTAGCTCTGCCTTTAATCATTTTCGGTTCGATCTTTGTAGTTATAGCTAACTTTCCATTCCTTGACAAAATGATCAGTGAAGAGGCGTTTGGAGCGTATCAAAATGCACTGGGACCTGCTTCGGCCTCCACCCTGAGTATCATGGGGATGTTCGTCATTGTCGGAATCGGTTATAAATTGACCGAGCATTATGAGTTGGAGTCCATTTATGGGGGCGTCGTAGCCTTGGCCTCCTTTCTCATTTTGACCCCCCAGATTCTGGAGGGCGTCACCGGCGTTATTCCGACCTCCAGTCTAGGTGCAGAAGGAATGTTCCTGGGAATATTCACTGCCTTTATCTCCGCAGAGCTTTACCGCTTCTTCGTTCAGAAGAATTGGATGATTAAGATGCCTTCGGGTGTTCCTGGTGCGGTTTCCAAGTCCTTCAGCGCACTGATTCCAATAACGTTGACATTGTCCGTGTTTTTGCTCGTACGTATTTTATTCAGCTTCACACCATTCGATACGGTTCAGAACTTTATCTATACGTTGATCCAGGAACCATTGACAGCGTTGGGAAGTGGACTGCCGGCTACAATCGTAGCGGTTATTATGATTCAGGTCTTCTGGTTCTTCGGGCTGCATGGTCAGATTATCGTCAACTCTGTATTCGACCCGATCTGGTATGCCTTGAATGAACAGAACCTTGATGCCTTCCAGGCTGGAAATGAACTTCCGAACGTTGTTACAAAGCAATTCATCGATACATTTCTTGTCGGTATGGGTGGAACGGGGATGACGTTTGCGGTTATTATTTTAATCTTTGTTATAGGTAAAAGCCGACAGTTGAAAGAACTGGGTAAATTAGGGGCACCAGCGGGATTGTTTAATGTGAACGAACCGATTATTTTCGGTTTACCAATTGTCATGAATCCATTGATCCTTATCCCATGGTTAGTAGCTCCTGTTGTTATAACACTGGTTACATTTTTTGCAATGTCGACAGGACTGGTGCCAAAACCTGCAGGAATCATTGTGCCATGGACGACACCGCCGCTTCTCAGTGGTTTTCTGGCAACAGGGAATGCGTGGCAGGGCGCAGCGCTTCAAGCATTCAATCTGTTTATCGTCTTCATCATCTGGTGGCCGTTTCTGAAAATATTAGATAAAAAATACTATGAAGATGAAGGTAAGGGAGACATGGTTGAATAAAGGATCAGGGGTAACTTCAGAATGATATAAGGTGGATTGATGAGAAATGAATGAAGAAATGAATCCGGCAACAGAAACAGCCTTCCAGATCATCCTGCACGCAGGGAACGGAAAATCCAGTGCGATGGAAGCGATCCAAGCCGCTAAGGAAGGAAAGTTCGATGAATCCGACCGGCTGATCGAGGAAGCCAATGATGAACTGGCAAAGGCTCACGGCTTTCAGACAAAGCTGCTTCAAGAAGAAGCGGGCGGAGGGGAAACAAAAATCAATGTGTTTTTAATCCATGGGCAGGATCACTTAATGACTTCCATGACGGTTAGAGATCTTGCTGTGGAAATTATTGAAATTTACCGTTTGAAATAAAGGAGGA
The DNA here is from genome assembly GCF_056161385.1 of Halobacillus sp. ABD4_316. NCBI lineage: Bacteria > Bacillati > Bacillota > Bacilli > Caryophanales > Bacillaceae > Halobacillus > Halobacillus sp. ABD4_316. Next base: position 495,645 of record NZ_JBSWZA010000003.1, on the reverse strand, counting down.
GATCATGATGAGTGTAGAGTATTCATTTCCAGAAGGGTTTTGGTGGGGGAGTGCCACCTCTGCCACACAAATCGAAGGTGCAGCAAAGGAAGGCGGGAAAGGGGAAAATATATGGGATCATTGGTATAAAACTGAGCCCCATCGTTTTTTTCAGGATGTAGGACCGCAGACAACTTCAGATTTTTATCACCGCTACAAAGAAGATATCGGGTTAATGAAAGAAATCGGCCATAATACGTTCCGGCTGTCGATTTCCTGGTCACGACTGATTCCTGAAGGGCGCGGGTCGGTCAATGAGGAAGCAGCTGCTTTTTATAATGATGTCATTGATGAATTGATCGAAAACGATATCGAACCTTTCGTGAACTTATTCCACTTTGATATGCCGATGAAACTGCAGGAGGAAGGGGGCTGGGAGAGTCGTCGGGTTGTCGAAGCATTCAGGGCATATGCAGAAGAAGCCTTCCGTTTGTTCGGAGACCGGGTTTCCAAGTGGTTTACGTTCAATGAGCCGATTGTACCTGTAGAAGGTGGATACTTGTATGACTTCCATTATCCAAACGTCGTGGACGCGAAGCGGGCAGCCCAGGTCGCCTACCACACAGCTTTGGCCAGTGCAAAAGCTGTAGAAGCTTTTAAAAGGAATGAGCACCAGGGGGAAATCGGGATCATCCTGAACCTCACTCCTTCTTATCCGCGTAGCGGAAACCCTGCTGACCTGCGTGCTTCCAGGATCGCTGACTTATTCTTTAACCGCAGTTTTCTGGATCCCGCTGTCCTTGGAGAATACCCTCAGGAATTGATCGAACTTTTATCCGAGCATGGCTGTCTCCCAGATTCGCAGCCGGAAGATCAAGCCCTGTTGAAAGCCAATACGGTCGATATTTTAGGAGTGAACTATTATCAGCCTCGTCGTGTGAAAGCTAAGGAAAATCTACCAAACCCTTATGCTCCTTTTCTTCCGGAATGGTATTTCGACCATTACGAGATGCCGGGCAGAAGGATGAACATCTATCGCGGGTGGGAGATTTATGAAAAAGGAATCTATGATATTATGATGAATTTGAAGGATCACTATGGAAACATCCCATCATTTATTTCGGAGAATGGCATGGGGGTACAAAACGAAGAGAGATTCCTGCAAGGCGGGGAAATCCAGGATGATTACCGTATTGAATTTGTATCGGAGCATTTGAAGTGGCTCCATAAAGCTGTTCAGGAAGGGTGCAATGCCAAAGGGTATCATATGTGGACGACGATGGATAACTGGTCCTGGTCCAATGCCTATAAAAACCGTTATGGATTTATTTCCATCGATGTGGAAACGAAGGAACGAAGCTTGAAAAAGAGTGCGCACTGGTTTAAAAATGTGGCGGATAATAATGGGTTTTAACTCTTCTGCGCGGTGAAGCGTAGTTCAATCGGTTACCACAGTATGGATCAGTAAGGAGAAGCGATATGCTGAACTCTCGATTGGAAAATATATTGCGTAAATTAATGGCGGTGGATTATCCGCTTTCCAGTTCTTACTTAGCCAGTGTTAATCACGTAACTCCACGTACCACAAGGGAAGATATTAAAGCTCTGAATGGGTGGTTACAAGAGAACGGGGCGGAGATTCATACCATTATGGGAAAGGGATATCAGTTGGAGATCCATGATGTTTCCCGTTTCCATGAGTTTTTAAAGAGGACGGATGATCCTGGTGAAACGGCTGGGAATCGACTGCCGGAATCTCCGGAAGGCCGGGCCGCTTATCTTTTGAAAGAGCTGTTATTAAGTGAAGGGTATGTCAAATTAGATGATCTTGCCGAGGAAATGTTCATCAGCAAGTCTACGATTCAAAATGATTTGAAGGAAGTCAAAAAGCAGTTATTCAATTATGATCTTTCATTAGAATCCCGCCCGAATTATGGGCTGAAAATCAAGGGGGAAGAAATGAAGGTCCGGTTCTGCCTGAGTGAATATTTATTTAACCAGCAGAATACAGGTATTCCGGACAAGCTGGATTCTTTTTCTAAAGAAGATAAAGAGAAGGTATTCGCTATTCTCATCCGAAAAATCAATGAGCATGACATGACGCTATCCGACATCGCGGTGAACAATCTGCTGATTCATATCCTGATCGCTTACAAACGTGTCCAAAGTGGCAACTACGTAGAGATGTATCAGGATGACCTGATGGAAATTGAAGAACAGGAACAGTATCAGGTAGCCGCAGAAATTTTAAAAGAGGTGGAGGATGCTCTTCATGTCGAGTTTCCGAATATAGAGATCGCTTATATAGGGCTGCACCTTCTTGGAACGAAATTATTGACCACATCCAGTGAGGTTGTAGAACAGGTTATGGATCAGCAGGTCATCGATCTGGTTAAAGCTATTTTGGAAAAGATCGATGGGGAATTCAATTTAGGAATCCGAGGAGATCAGGAATTAATCGTGGCTCTCCGCCTCCATTTGAAACCGGCCATCAACCGCTTCAAGTATGAAATGAACATCCGCAACCCGATGCTGGAGGATATCAAAAAAAATTACCCGTTAGCCTTTGAGACGGGAGTGACAGCCGGCGTGGTCATTGAAGAGCATACAGGGGTCAGTATTGATGAAAACGAAGTAGGCTACCTGGCCCTCCATTTCGGGGCAGCTATAGAAAGAAGGAAGTTGGAAACAGGACCAAAGAAATGTCTGATCGTCTGTGCTTCTGGAATGGGGACAGCGAAACTGATTTATTATAAATTGAAATCACATTTCGGCAGTCATCTGGATATTACCGGAACGACGGAATACTATAAACTGGACGAATATAACTTAGCAGACATTGATTTTGTGGTGAGTTCCATTCCGATTCAAAGGTTGGAGATTCCTGTGATCGAGGTGAATACCATTGTAAGTGAATCCGACCTGCTCAGGATTGAAGAAACCGTGGTGGGAGGAAAAAAGGCATTCGTCGATTATATACGTGAAGATCTCGTCTACTTACAGAAAGAATGTCAGTCAAAACAGGAAGTCCTTGAATTTATGAGCGGCGAACTAATGAATAAGGGTTTGGTAGACGATACTTTCCTCAAGGCCGTTCTTGAAAGAGAAGCAGTCGCACCAACCTCTTTTGGAAACTTAACCGCGATTCCTCATCCTATTACCCCTCAATCATCGGAAACGTTCTTAAGTTTTTGTACGCTGAAGAATCCTGTTTTATGGGAGGGAAAGCCTGTCCAATTGATCTGTTTTCTCTGTGTGAAAAAGGACAGCCAGGAGGATCTGCAGGTATTATATGAAAAACTCGGGCAGATGATTGATCGTCCATCCACTGTACAACCATTTATTAAAGCCGGGACGATGGCGGAGTTTTTCCATGCCTTTAAAACGATGTAGACAGGAATATGGAAACCCCGGGAGCCCCCTCTGCGTCAGGGAGGCTTCCGGGGTTTTCTATATTCCTTTATAATAATCGACCGTCTTCTCCAGCCCCTCATTCAAATCATGCGCTGGAGTCCATGTGAGTTCGCTCCGTGCCTTTGCATTGGAAAGCCGGCTGTGCCGGATGTCACCATCCCGTTTTTCATAATGAACAGGCTCCGTTGATATCCCACACTTCTCGGAAAGCCGGGAGTATAGATCCTTGATCGACGTTTGTGTATCGCTGCCGATGTTAAGGGTTTGGTTATCTGCCTTCGTCATGGCAAGCAGGTTGGCCCGCGCGACATCATCGACGTAGACAAAGTCGCGGGTCTGGCTGCCATCCCCGAAAATGACCGGGGGTTGGTTCTTTAACAGCTGCTCAACAAAAATGCTGATTACACCACCTTCCCCGTCGGAGCGCTGCCCGGGACCATAGACATTCGCATAGCGGAAGATGGTGTAGGGAAGGCCGTGAAGTGTTTGGAACAATCGGATATACGTTTCGGCTGCTGATTTTGAGGCCCCATAAAAGGACAGGGGGCTGGTTGGGTTTTCCTCGTGGAGGGTGTCACAGCTCTCCCCATAAACGGCGCTGGTGGAGGAGAAGATGAATTTTTTCACGCCATAACGGCTGCTGTATTCCAACAGTTTTACGGTGCCTGAAATGTTAACGGCAGCGTCTTCCGCTGGTTTTTTAAGGGATTCCGTCACATTCACTTGAGCAGCGAGGTGCATCACGATATCGGGCCTCTCCCTTTCGAATATATCCTTCACTTTTTTTGATGAAAGGTGTCTTTTGAAAACCTTCACTCCACATGGAAGGTTTTCTTTCCGTCCGTTGGAGAAATCGTCTAAAACAATGGGAATGTGACCTTCTGACAATAGCAGGTGGACAATTCGGGAGCCGATGAATCCGGCTCCGCCGGTCACTAATACTTTCACTGAAAACCCTCCTTTCTATATAAATGATTCTGGTAAACGGCTTCGATTTTTTTAGTCATGATATCGCTGGTAAGGTGCCTGCGTGCGTAAGACTCGGCGGCCGCGGCAAACCGCCTGCGCTCTTCTTTGCTGGTTATAAAACGCCTGAGCGCCCGGACCAGTTCTTCTACATTCCCCGGTTCGCAGAGAATGCCGGTTTTTTCAGGATGGACCATTTCCGGTATGCCCCCACATGTAGTGGAGATGACCGCCTGCTTCGAATGCATAGCTTCGATGATGGATAAAGGGAAGTTGTCATTGATCGTAGGCAGAACATAGATGTCTGACTGCGAGAGAATGGACGGGATATCGTCTCGTCTGCCCCAGAAGGTGACGTTATCCAGCTCCCATTCTTCCGCTTGTTTCATCAGGATTTCTTTCATGACACCATCTCCGACAATCCATACGTCCATATGATTCCTATACTCCCGCAGACGTGCCAGCGCTTCTAAAAGGTACCCATGACCTTTCCGTGGGGACAGTCGGGAAACGCAGGTTATGGTGAGTTTTTCGCGGGGGCGGTTCGGGAGTGGTTGAAAATCGATGCCGGTATGAACGGTCACCAGCTTTTCTTCCTCTGCTCCAAAATTCATCAGGTTGGGGCGGAAGGAATCAGCGATCATGATAATTTTCGTACTGGCTGCTATCCCGCTTTTTTCAATACACGTAAAATAGGCTTCTTCAAGGGACCCTTTATGGATTTTGTTGAATGTCAGGCGGCTTTTCGTAAAAAAACCGTGCGGGGTGAAAAATAGTGGTTTTTGGTACGTTTGATTCAGATCGCCAAGAAGGAAAAGGGCAAACAGATCCTGGGCGTGGATAACGTCATACTTCTCAAGGTTCTGGGTTTTGAGAAACGCTGAAAACACATGAAGAAAGCTGAGGTTCTTTATGATTTTTTCGTTTGTTGATCCGTAACGGTCCATCATGAACGCCCGGGCGGCGGCTGCGGCTTCCGGAATCCACTCCTCCAGCTGCACGGAAGACATGTGCCCGGGGGCCAGTACATCAACGTGATGACCTGCAGCCTCCATGCCGTTTTTCAAGGAGGTGATGTAATGGGACAGCCCGCCGGTATTGGGATATCGAAAAAACGTTACATATAAGATGGTCAAAGACTTCGGCGGCCGGTATTCCATTGACTGCTGGTGGAAGGAATGGGGGGAGTTGGGAGCGGCGTCTTTCTTCTTTAAAAAATACTGATCCATCACAGCAGTAAGAGCGGGATGAATGCGGAAGGATGGCATTTCACTCACGTTTCCTCGTCCTTTCTTATCTATTTGTAAATTCCCAGCTCTTTCCCCCATGCAGCTATTTTCTCCAGATGGTAGGGCAGGAGTTCCCCTCCACGGTTTTCAAGGATGCGCCTCAGCTGGGTGTGCAGTCCTTTTTCAAGGGTCCGCTGGAGATAGGCCATTTTATAAAGCTTCATGGGCGGTGTTTGGAACTCAATGCCATGCTTTTTCATTTCCTTTGTATAAACATCCACGACTCGAGTGCGGATGTTGTCAGCGTCGTTCTGCCAGTCTTTGCGGAAGGCGATCAAAATCTCGACCATGACAATCATATCGAACCAGGACGGGGCGAATTTCGCTGATTCCCAGTCAATGAATTGAATGGGCCAGGCGGTAGGTTTCTGGACATCCTTTGAACAGATATTCTGCATGTGAAGGTCACCGTGGGTGATGGAGAACCCGCTTTCCAGAAGTTCAGGGAAAAAATCAGGGCCCTGCTTATACATGTTTTTCAATGATTTGTAATGAGGTTTGATGACATCCTTCCACTGCTTTTCCTTTTTGGCCTTCGTCAGCATGGTTAGTGTATTGGACATGAATTTTTCCCGGTCTTTTTTCGTTTCGGGAGAGTCGTACATGGGAAACCAAGGCTGCAGAGCCGCGGACTCCCTTCTGAACTTTTCCTCATACGTGTGGGCGTGCAGCTTGGCAAGGGCAGGGATGATGAGATCGAAATGGTCGGGGGTGAACGTCAATTGTCCCCGGATCTGCCGGACAAACTCCATAAACACCCACGTATCTGACCCGTGTCTCTCGACCAGATAGATGTTGGGGAGGAATTCTTTCAGGAAAGGATAGGCCCTGCTGTAGATATTGATCTCAATTTCATTTTTATATTTAGTCGAGTGATAGATTTTGAAAATGATCGGAAAGGTTTGGTTGTGTGTTTGAAGGTCGAGCTGATAAATGCTGCTTCGCTTCGTGGACTTTAGGTTTTGTACCGAATTCTCTATGAGCGACACTTTTTTTCCAAGAGAGGCAGTGAGCTTCTCTTCAATACGGTTTTTATGAAACATCGACGTCAGTTCGGCGCCGGAATACATGGTTACTCACTCCTTCGGTTCTTTTTCCAGGCATTCTTCAAATGGGACAAGGTGCTGCGTATAAAAGGCATCGGGTCATCGAGGGCAAGGAGAGCAAAAACCTTCTTCCCCCTGAACCCCTCTAGGAAATCTCGAACATTCATTTCGCCGTGCTTTCTTTTTTCAAGGAAGGTCAGGAAATAGCGGACAAGATAGATCCACTGAACGCCGTCTGTCTGCTGTAAGGATGGTGCGGGGTGATGCCCTGTCAGGTGCAGGTAGTAAAAATAGGCAAAATCAACGCCCGAAGCGCCGGTTAAGCTGTGGGTGAGCCAAAAACGAGGGTTGATTTCAATGAGCTTGTATCGGCCGTCGCGTGGGTCTTTTTTGTATTCGATCATTCCGATCCCTTTAAGGTTCAACGCTTCCAACAGCGGCAGACCTTCCTCCACGAGTTCGGGAATTCTCCTGCTCACAATATGGGCGCCTGTTCCAAACTGGGCGGGGAACTGGTGATTTTTCTGCAGGGTGAAAAGGGCGAGTAACCGCATGTTCTCATCAAAAAAGGTGGCGATTTTATAGAAGGATTGGTTATCGCCGGGGATGATTTCCTGTATGATCAGCTCTCCGAAGGCCCGGTATGCCGGGTAGACCTCCTTCAGCATGTCAGCATCCTCTATGTGAATCGCCTTTTTGTTGACGTGTTTCCGGAATTCATGACCGAATACGGGCTTTAAAATACACGGGAACTCCAACTGTGCAATGGCTTCATCCAGGTGCTGTTCATCTTCTATAAAAAAAGTTTTCGCTGTCGGTACGTGATGCTGGACGGCCAATTCATAGGTTCTCTTTTTATCGAGCAGATCCATGATGGTTGAATGATCGGGATATAAGAACAGATAGTAGGAGGACAGTTCACGGCGGTACTTGGAAATGAACACCACATAATCATCCGACCCGGCATAGAGAACGGGTTTATGATCGAGAGAATCGGAGGTTTGGATTAAAAAAGAAAGCAGTTCTTCCTCCTGGGTCAAGGGACTTGGGCAGACAGCGCAGTGGGCGAGCCGTGATTTTCCTTTGGCATAGGGCCCTTCTGTATCGAAGGCGTACACATCAATTCCTTTTCGGGCAAGAGTGTGGATGATTCCGACGCCGTTAGCACTTAAATCAAGCACGACAGCTGGGTGTGTGAACATCATTCTCCCTCCGAATCGAGAAGGTTATAGTAGAGTTGTTCTACGCGGCCGACCATTGCTTCCCGTGTCAGGTGCTTCTTGGCATAGTCATACGCCTTGCCGCTAAGCTTTCTTCGTAAGGCTTCGTCTCCAAGCAGTCGTTGGAGCTCGGTGGTTAACTGGCCGACATGTCCCGGTTCCACCACGAGACCGGTTTGATTGTGGTGGACAATTTCCGTGATGCCGCCACAGTCGGTAGTCAAGACAGCTGCCCCGCTGTGCATCGCTTCTATAATGGAAATCGGAAGGTTGTCGTTGACGGTGGGAAGGACGAAAATATCGGTTTTACTCAAAATGGCAGGAATGTCCCCGCGCTTACCTAGAAACTTCACGTTGGAGAGCTTCAACGATTGGACCTCCGCTTCAAGCGTTTCCCGCATTTCCCCGTCCCCGACAATCCACACCTCTGCCTGCTGGCCGATCCGCTTGATCATCGACAGTGCCTTGAAAAGATGCGTATGTCCTTTGCGGGGCCCCAGCCTTGCGATACAGGCGATGACAACTTTCTCATTCCTGTCCCTCCGCTTCAAGTCTTTGAATTCAATGCCGGTATGAATTGTAGTCAGTTTGTTCGGTTTGGCTCCGAGAGCACTCAACGGTTCACGGAAGGAATCACTCAAAATGACCATGTGGGTGGCGTAGTCGATGGCTTTTTCTTCGATTTTTTTGTAATACACTTCTTCGACGGATCCTGCCTCAATGCGGTTGAATTTGACCCTGCTGAAGGTGAACATGCCGTGGGGCGTAAAAAGAAGCGGCTTTCCTATGCCTTCATTCAATCTTCCCAGGATGTTGGCTGTAAATAAATCCTGGGCGTGAAGGATATCGTATTTCTCCACTTTGACGGATGATATCATCTGTTCATAGATATAAAGGAGACGTGAGTTTTGGATGATTTTACTTGTACTGCTGCCATAACGCCGTTCAAAGAAAGTCTTTAATTCAGGGACGATCGCTTCCCGGAGCTTTTGTACCTTTTTAGGTGAAAATTGGCTGGGTGAGATAACATCGACTTTATGTCCCATAGATTCGAGGCCTTCTTTTAATGTGGTGATGTAGTTGGAAAGTCCGCCGGTATGTGGATAATCCCAAAAGGTCGTCAGAAGTATGGATAATTTTTTCTGTCCGGGTTTGTGTTTTGTTTTCTTCTTCCGCCGTGGTTTTTTACTTTTTCCTTCGAGGAAAGCGTGGAGCGGCTTCGATTTGATTCCATAATAATCATCGAGAGCGGCGATCAGGTGGGGGTATGGAAAATAGGATTCCTTCATATCCATATCCTCCTGATTACTTCAAAGGCTTCCGCGTATGGAACACCGATAGTCATCCCGCGGACACTCGCCAGATGTTTGACTCCTTCATAGGAACGCGGATGGGGAAAGGCGCGCATTTCAACTTCGTAATGTTTCAAGGAAGCGATTTTTTCTTCAATCTTTGTAGATATATTCACATAATAGTTGGGCTTGAACTGCTTATCACTGCCCGGGGCATTCCACTCGCTTGAAGATACGGTTTCGAAGGTGATCAGCTCGATCGGCTGTTTACCAGGAAGGGGACGGACGGCTGTGAGTACAGCCTGGAACGTAATCTGATGATCGATATTCACATCCCCGTAGTGGTGGGTGAATACGATCGATGGCTGGTAAATCTCAATCAGTCTTTCAATTTCCTTTGTTAATAGATGGAGAGGCATCATTTCTAATTCCAAGTTCGGGTGTTCTAAAAATACCATTTCCTGAATTCCGATCTCTTGGTTTGCCTTGCGGGCAAGATATTGAATGTGATGAGCCTCTTCTTTTCTTCCGTTTGCTGTAATGATCGATACGACTCTACTTCCCTGGTCCACGAATCTTTTCAGCGTTCCTGCTGTGCCAAGGAGTTCATCGTCCGGATGGGCAGCGATGACCAATACAGTATCTTTCATTTTCATCACCTCATTCTAATCTCTATTACGTTACTATATGTGTTCCGAATGATAGTCGAAACAGACACGAGCACAGGGCGCCTGACTGTTTGTTCCCCTATTGGAATGCAGCCTCAGAATAAAAAAATAGAGAGAGGAGCCGGGGGCTGCCCTGAAAATAGGCTCTACAACCTTTTTCCGGCATCATATATTGATTAGGAACGAAAGCTCTAATGTAAAGAAGGTGAGCCGATGAGAAAAAATCACAGTCCATCGAACGCTGGGAAGGTCCCTGTAGATAAGGGGCGGGAAGATCATGCTCCCAGAAAGCCGCACAACAATGTCCCAGCCATGGATGATGTTTTAACGTCCATGTTTAAACTGGGGGACGATCTAGAAGTCTTCTTCCGGGATCAAGTGCTCGGAGAGGGAGGTACCTATATAACAGCGTTCCACAATGTTCTCGTCTGGGTGGATCGTAAGGGACATATCAATGTAACCAATGTAAGCGGTCCGGTCAGTGTAAGAAAAATCAAAAGGGACAGAAAAAAACGGGAGAAATCCAAAAAGCAGGCTGATCCATGTTCCATGCGGAAGGACAGGGGAAACCACTCCTGTGATAAAAAGGAGACCGAACACGCCGGGAGGAAGAGGCACGACACTTCTTCGGTGGATAAAGAGCTTCTGAACTTCGTCAAAATCGAGCAGAGTCAATCAGAAGGCGGCCTATCCTCTGATACGTACGAGAACGAATACACGTAAACGTGGTCATCTATCTATCAACGTATATCCTGTCCGGCAGCCGAAACGGAAAATCTATCAAGGGCTAATAGGAAAACATTCTCAAATTGAGCGATATGCCTGTACGCATTCCTTGACTCAGCATAGAAATAGAGTAAACAGTGAAAAGGAGGGAAATGATATGTATAAAGATAAAGAAAAAGATAAAGGCCAAAGCATGGCTGGGTTCTTGAACAAGATTTTGTCCATGGGTGATAAAATTGAAGTTCTATCCGGCGATGAAGAGCTGGATGAAGGTTCCTACGTATATGCGGACGATCACTTCTTAGTATGGGCTGATGATAACGGCCACATCAACACAACGAACCTTGATAATGTTACGGTTCGTAAAATCTAATTGAACGGAAAAAAAGACTGGGATAAATCCAGTCTTTTTTTTATGGGGAATCTAGTAGAAAGCACTCGATGCTATAAAAAGATCTCGAGTGCTTTCTTACTTATTTGGCTTTCTTCCAGGCTTGATAGACATCCGGACTCAGCGTTTTTACATGTTTCATGAATTCTCCGGAGAGACCAAACTTCTTCATACCCTTCATCAGCTTCGTTGGATAAGGGGCGTTCGATGTAAAGGCACGTTTGTGGTCGATCACTTTAAAATCGCCGGAGCCATCCATCAGCATGTGGCGGACTTCTGTATCCCAGCGGGTAAACCCCAACCGCTTGAACTCTGCCAAAACGAACAGGATTTTTTCCGTCATTTCATCATCGATGTATCCATGACGTTTCATATGCCGGGCAAGAGAGATGCCCTGAACGAACTCCATGACAATATAATGCTCTCCATATTCATAAAGGCGGGGCATAATGGTCGAGGTCTGTCCGATTTTCATCGCTTCCAGTTCCCGCTGCCACGTTTCCTCTTTAAAGAAGTATTTGACGACTTTGTCGTCGGCGACCATGTAAATCTCCCCATCTTTTCCATCACCGATCATCTCATAGGGGGCCAGGTCCTTTTTAGTGATTTTCCCATTAAATAGATTCTCCATAGGATCATTCCTTATTATTATAGACTTTGATGCTTCTATTAGTTTATGGAGGTTGTTTTCGTCTCGTAACCGGACCAAGTGCTGAAATTTGGGATGATATAGAAGAGAACTGGCGGGGGGTTCATGACATTTGCCAAATGGCTGATCTTATGATTTAATAGGATTACACAATTTAAAACGTAATCGTTACGTTTTGGTTTTGGGCATCCTTTTTAAAGGAGAGATTTCCAAAAAAATTTACTTTAAATTAAATAGTAATGATTACACTTTTGGAAAGGCGAGCATTTCTATAAAAGATTGGAGATATAAACTATGGCGAAAGCATCAAAGATAGCAAAAGAGAAAAAGAGACAGGCGATGGTAGCGAAATACGCAGACTTGAGGAAAGAGTTGAAAGAGAAGGGCGATTATGAAGCCCTTCGAAAGCTGCCGCGTGATTCTTCCCCGACACGTTTGAAAGGCCGCTGCGAAATAACCGGCCGGCCCCGGGGGTATATGAGAAAGTTCCATATGTCCCGTATTGCTTTCAGAGACTACGCCCACAAAGGCCAGATCCCTGGTGTGAAAAAAGCCAGCTGGTAATGGAAGATGCATGGTTTTCTCCCGTTTTATTGAAGCGGAAGAAACCATGCGTTTTTTTATGTCCGAATAAAGTATGGACGCATCATTTCGTAGTCCTCATGCTCTAAAATATGGCAGTGCCACACAAACAAACCAGGGTAGGGGCCAAAGCGCATGATCATCCTTGTTACTTCTCCGGGACGGGAACGAACGGTATCCTTCCAGCCTCTTTCATTCAAATCCGGAGCGACACGCGGTCCTGTAAGGATGACCTTTCCTTCCTGTTTAAAAACATCCACATCGAAAGGCTGGCGGTCAAGGATTTGGAAACGGACCAAGTGAAGGTGGATCGGGTGGATCGCTTCTGTTTCATTGACGATGCTCCACACTTCCGTCTGTCCGAGCTTTGGAACTTCAGTAACGGGATCTGACCATAAGTGGTCATCCAACAAGTGAATATTACGTCCGTAGGAATCTTTCCGCATGTTCAGTTTCAGTGTCCGGGTTCTGTCCACATATGTATATCTTGGAACAGGAGCGAGCCACGCAGGAATAGAGCTGTGATCGATGTAGGAAAGACGCTGATTGACTCGGAACTGCATAATCGTTCCTGTCGTTTCTGGATCCGCTTTTTCACCCTTGGTTTCGAAATCATTCTCCAAGATAATGGTTTTTCCATAACAAGTGGAGAAATCAATGATCACATCCGCTCTTTCGGCAGGTGCTAATACGAGAGCAGGTACGCGGACTGGGGTCTCAAGTAGTCCCTGATCGGTGCCGATTTGGATGAAAGGAGCTCCGTTGGAAAGGGATAAGCGGTAGATCCGGGCATTGGATCCGTTCAGAATCCGGAATCTGTATCTTCTAGGTTCGACATTTAAATGGGGCCAGACTTTCCCATTCACTAAAATGGTGTCTCCGTAAAAATCAGGGATGACCGAAGGAGTGGGTGCCGTTTGAGGCTGGGCTGGCCTCGATGGATAGAAAAGGCTGCCATCCTCCCGGAACGAACGGTCCTGGATGATCAATGGGAGATCGAAGGGACCGCAGGGAAGGTTCAATCGGGCTTCATTTTCATCATGGACGATGTACATGCCTGAAAGACCAGCGTAAATGTTGAGACGGGTAATCCCCATGGCATGGTCATGGTACCAAAGGCTGGCAGCGTCTTGATGATTGGGGTAAGTGTACATTCGATGAGAAAAGTAAGGGCCTACTTTGTTAAAGTGACGGGTGAACCACGCTTCTGGGTAGCCATCACTGGTATCCGGCGTCACTCCTCCATGCAGGTGTACGACCGTCCGTACTTCCGGCTGACTTTTTTCTGCTCCATGAACCGTCGTATCAATGGGGAGAAAATGACGTTCAGGAAGTTCATTTTTCCATAAGACGTGGATCGGCTGATGCTTCCAGACGTGGAATGTAGGTCCGGGATACTGCCCGTTATAGCCCCACACTTTTGTAGGTGGGAGGTCTCGGTGCAGCCTCTGGAATGTTTCCTTCATTGTGACTTCAAAATAGGGGTCACCGTGGAGACAGCCTGCCGGACGCATGGTTTTCATGATGGGAAGGGGATCGACGAACTTTTTTAACATACGAATCGCTCCTAAACGTTGCTTGGTTACTCTAGTTTATTGAACGGGGAAGAGAATTACGCCTCTTGTTCAGACAGCGCCTTTCCATTCATCCCTGTATCCCAAATTGATAAAATGTATGACTACTGATAACATTATGGGAAAATGAACAAAAATGAGGGGACGTATATGCCAAGAGTATCAAAACGGCAGAAACTGCTGGAAGCAGCGGCATTGATTGTGAAGGAGCAGGGAAGCGATGCATTGACATTGGATGCCGTTGCAAAAAAAGCAGAAGTCAGCAAGGGCGGGCTGTTGTATCACTTTTCAACAAAGGAAGCTCTAGTGAAAGCGCTTGTCCAGCACATGAATGACATCTACAAAGAGAACGTGGAAAGCTTTGTGGACGAAGAAGAGGATGAAGTCGGAAAGTGGGCACGGGCATTTATTAAAGTGCTCCACGATAAAAGTATAGAAAACCAGACGATCAGTGGGGGAATGCTGGCCGCTCAAGGCATCAATCCTCAACTCATGAAGCCTTTACAGGAGACCTATGCTGACTGGCAGTATCATATGGAACATGATGGACTCGATCCTGTCGATGCCACCATTCTGCGTCTTGCTGTAGACGGATTATGGCTGTCTGAAATTTTCGGCCTCGGCGTTCTGCCTCAGACGCTTCGAGAGCAGGTGCTGGAGCGGTTGGAAGAACAAAGCCGGCCTAAATAAAAATCACCAGATCCCAACAAGGGACTGGTGATTTTTTTATGCGTGCGTTTTTTGTTTGTTTTTGCGTTCCTTGAACACCTGTTGAGCCTGCGTCAGCGCATTGATTACAGAGGGGAATCCGACATAAGGAATCAACTGCATCATCGCTTCTACGATTTCTTTTTCAGACAGCCCCGCATTGAGAGCCGTATTGATATGAAGTTCGAGCTGGGGGAGGCTGCCGCTGCCCTGAGTGACAAGACTGGATAAGACTGTAAGTGCACGCCCTTTCTTATCCAGGTGATCCCGGTTGTAAATATCCCCGTAAGCAAACCAATGATATATTTCCCGAGATCCGGGGAAATATCTTCCAATGCTTTCATCAGTTCAAAGTGATTGGTTCCTTTTTCTTCGTCTGTATATCCTCTTAAAATCTCTAATCCTTGTTCATAACGTGATTTCATCGTATTCCTCCGTTAAGATGCCTTCTTGTTTTCTTTTTCTTCCGCTGCCTGGTCTTCATTAACCATTTTGATAAAGGACCATCCAAGAATCGGCAGGATGACAAGCAGTGGGAAGCCTCCGACAATGCTGATGGTCTGTAGTGTCGTCAATCCACCCATATTCATGAAGATCATTGGAAGGATGGACAATGCCAGAGCCCAGAACAGGCGGTTCCATTTAAGTGGTTCTCCTTCGACCCGTTTTTGGACGACGGAAGCAATGACATACGAACCGGAATCATAGGTTGTCGATAAAAAGATCGTCGCGAGTAAAATAAACACAACGATTGCAAATGTGTCTAATGGCAGCTCGGTTAATGTGCCGATGATGGCTGCAGGTGCCCCTTCATTATTTAACGTTTCAATAACAGGGTACTGCCCGCTCAGCTCCAGGTACATCGAGTAGTTTCCTAGAATCCCGAAAAAGAGAATCGTTCCAAGGCTTCCGAATAAGACCGTTCCAAAAGCGACCTGACGGATGGTCCGTCCTTTGGAAATCCGGGCGATGAATAAGCCGACGAATGGGGCATAAACGATCCACCAGGCCCAATAGAATACGGTCCAGCCTTCCGGGAAACCGGTCCGTGTAAAGGAGCCAAGGTCATTAAAGGGTTCCGACCACATGCTCATGAGGAAGAAGTTATCCATCATGCGGCCGAGGGCGGTGCCGGTCGTTTCTGTGATGAAGGTGGTCGGTCCAACGATGAAAATGAATAGAAGAAGTAGAAAGGCCAGCCATAAGTTGATGTCACTTAATACCCGGATTCCTTTCTGCAGTCCGGAATAGGCGCTGAGTCCGAAGATCAGTGTACAAATCACCAGCACAACGGATTTCGTCATCATCGTATCCGGCAGGCCGACAAGATGGTTGAGTCCGGATGAAATGATTGGAGCAGACAGAGCGAGACCGGTTCCCCCTCCGCCAAGCAGTCCGAACATGAAGAGAATATCCACGAGTCGGCCGACCCATGTGTCTGTATACTTACCTAAAACGGGACGGCAAGCTTCACTGATTTTGAATACATCGGTTTTTTTGACATAAAACATGTAGCCGATAGGAAGGGCGGGTATGGCAAACATTGCCCATGCGATCGGTCCCCAGTGGAAAAAACCATAGGTCGATGCCCACTGGATCGCTTCGCTGGATCCCGCTTCAATTCCGAATGGGGGTCCCTGATAGTAGTAGGCCCACTCAATGACACCCCAGTAGAGAATCCCTGTTCCAATCCCACTCGTGAACAGCATCGCTGCCCAGGAGCCGGTTTTGAATTCTGTTTTGGTATCCGCATCTCCCAGCTTGATATCTCCATAGCGGCTCACCCCTATAAATAAGAGGAAAAGCAGCATGACTAAGCCTACGGATAAGAATAGGAAACCGAGCCGCTGGGTAACAATTTCGTTGGCAGCCAGGACGATTTCCTTTCCTTGTTCCGGAAAGATCAGAAGAGGCAGTGAAACGAACAACAGGAGTGCCAGGGCCCCTCCGAATGTTTTCCAATCCATGATTTGTTTTTTCATATAGAAATCCCCCTTAAGAAAAAGTCCGTTATGAATTTGATAATCCGATGTAAACTTTACAATCCAGACGGTTTTGTTTCAATGGATGGATAGGGCCGTATAAAGGAGAATGTCCGTACATATTCAAGGAATGACGATCTGGGTCCGTTTATTTGATGTTTTTTATTTAGCATATGCTTTGATAATAGTTTTAAAAGTTTATAAAGAAATTTTTGTACGATTGAATCATTGATGCTGAAGGGATGGAAGGGGATTTTTGATTCCTGATGGATAAGGGAATTCTTGAAAGGGATTTGAAACTAAACAGTCCAGATGGTATAGTTTCAACTGGATGATCAAACAAACCAATTCAAAGGAGGACCTTTGGAATGAAAAATAAAGTATTGTTAACCTCTGCGGTCACAGGGGCGGGAGATACGATGAAGAAAAACCCCCACGTCCCTGTGACACCGAAGGAAATTGCAGCATCTGCGATTGAATCAGCTAAAGCGGGAGCTACGGTTGCCCACGTGCATGCACGGGATCCGCAAACGGGAGGCATCAGTCATGATGTGGACCACTATCGTGAAATCGTCGACCGGATTCGTGAATCGGAAACGGATGTCATCATTAATATTACGTCCGGTGGAGGCGGGGATTTCATCCCGAGCTTGAGCACACCTGCCGCGGGCGGAGCCGGTACAGATATCCAGACGCCGACCGAGCGTCATGCGCCTGTCGGTGAACTGCTTCCTGAAATGTGTACGCTCGACTGCGGCAGCACGAATTTCGGAGACATGATCTATATGAGTCCGACAGATTGGCTTCGAGATCAGGCCGAAATGATCCAGAAGAGTGGTGTGAAGCCGGAACTGGAATGTTTTGATACCGGTCATATTCGTTTTGCCAATCAATTGGTGCAAGAAGGGTTGATCGACGGCGATCCGATGTACCAATTCTGTCTTGGAATTCCGTGGGGAGCGGCGGCTGATGCAGAAACGATGATGTATATGAAGAACCGTATTCCGGAGAATGGGCACTGGTCAGCGTTTGGAATCGGGCGCATGCAGATGCCGATGGCTTCTCAATCAGCGATGCTCGGTGGAAACGTCCGTGTCGGCCTGGAAGATAATATTTATCTTTCCAAAGGTGTTCCTGCAACGAATGAACAGCTGGTCGACAAGGCTGTAGGTATGCTCCGCGGCCTGGATCTTGAACCGATGAGCCCGCAGGAAGCGCGTGAATATCTCAATCTAAGAAACCCACATGGAGGGAAATAATGTTGTCTATTAAACAAGCGGCCATTGTCGGAACAGGAGTTATCGGAAACGGCTGGATCGTTCGTATGCTTGCTCAAGGATATGATGTGATCGCAGCAGATCCAGCAGAAGGAGCAGAAGAACGGATGCGCTGGGCTGTTGAGCAGTCCTGGCCTTATGTGGAAGCGCTCGGCCTTGCTGAGGGGGCTTCCAAAGATCGTTTAACATTCGTAAAAGATACAGAGGATGCGGTGAAAAACGCAGACTTCATTCAAGAAAATGTGCCTGAAGTGGAGGAATTGAAGCAGTCTGTGCTGCAGACGATTGACAAACACGCCAAACCGGAGGCGATTATTGGTTCAAGTACGTCGGGCATTATGCCTTCTGAACTTCAAGAGAATCTACAGCATCCGGAACGATTTGTCGTGGCACACCCGTTCCATCCTGTGTATATCCTGCCTCTTGTAGAAGTCGTAGCAGGAAAACAGACAACAGACGAGAATGTAGATAAAGCGAAAGCTTTTTATGAAAGCTTGAATATGAGTGTCCTGCTCGTCCGCCATGAAATTGAAGGTCATATTGCAGACCGCCTGATTGAAGCGATTTGGAGAGAGTCTCTTCATATCGTTAATGAAGGGATTGCGACAACGGAAGAAGTAGACAAAGCCTTCACCCACGGTGCGGGCATGCGCTATGCCCAGTACGGTCCATTCCTGACGTTCCACCTGGCGGGAGGCGAAGGTGGTATGCGTCACATGCTGAAGCAGTTCGGCCCGGCCTTGAAAAAGCCGTGGACGAAGCTTGAGGCACCGGAACTTACGGACGAATTGTATGACAAAGTCGTATCCGGGTGTGAGCATCAGTCCAATGGCATGTCGATGGCTGAACTCGATCAGAACCGCAACGAATTTTTAGTGAAGCTGTATGATCTTGTACAGGAATACTGGCCGGAAGAACAGACCGCTGTCAAACGGTAAAGGAGGGGGATTCATGGAACAATCCTTTCATTATAAAGACCGCGTGCTGCCGGAGTGGGTGGACTATAACGGGCATATGAACGATGCTGAATACAACCGCGCCTTCAGCTTAGCGACAGATGCGTTTATCGATTATATCGGACTGGACGAAACAGCGCGAGGCCACTACGCGTATACGATCTTCACATTGGAAACGCACATCTGCTATCTGAAGGAAATGCATGAGGACGAGCCATTTGAAATCACCGCCCGCGTTCTGGATTATGATGCCAAACGTATTCATTTGTTTCTAACGATGAAGAATCAACATGGTGAAATAACTGCCACGCTTGAAGAAATGCTGATGGGTATGGATCAAAATACAGGCCGCCCATCTGTTTTTCCTGATGAAGTGGAGCAGAGGATTCGTTCTGTGTATCAGATGCATGCGGATCAGGAGCATCCGAAGCAGGCCGGTCGTACGATCGGTATTCGGAGGAAATGAATAAAGACCTGGTTATTTTTATAACCGGGTCTTTATGTATGGACTGATTACGAGTAGGGAGCACCCAACCTTCATTTTCTTCTTGCCAACGTTTTGAACCTGTGATTTAATATCAGTACGTCATTAAATAGTAACGGTTACTATTTAATCAGTGGACGGTTTAAGCATAAATGCGAATCAAAGAGTGGTTTAAAAAAAATTTACTCTTCAATAAATAGTAATCATTACGTTTTGTTCGTAATGCTATTTATATATAGAGGAGAGTTTTAATTTTGGCAAATTAAAGTCAGAAGATGGGCAGCTGTTGTTATTCAACATCAACATCAGCCGTCATGGGGATGAAAAAATCCAGCTGGTAAGCTAAAGGAGATTGAAGGTTATGTACAAATGGATCATTATTGGTGGTGGTGTTCAGGGCTGCTGTGTGGCCCGGCGGCTTCTTGGAGAAAAAGCAGGGAATGAGGGATTGTTAATGATTGATCCATTTCCCGGGCCTATGCACGTGTGGCAGACGTTAACGAAAAAGATTGGGATGTCTCATTTAAGATCCCCTTCTGTCCACCACCTGGACACAGATCCATATAGTCTGAGCAAATACTCCAAAGGTCATGACTTTGCCCAGCCTTTCAGAGGGAGGTATGCGAGACCTCAATTGGACCTGTTTAATCAGCACAGCATGGATGTATTTGATGATGTACGCCTTAAAGAATGCTGGAAGCAGGGGATAGTCAATGGTATTTCCAAAGAACACCAACATTGGAATGTGTCTCTGGAAGATGGTTCTCTCGTCCAAGGGGAGAAGGTGGTACTGGCTGTGGGCGTCAATCACTCCCCGCATTATCCTGAATGGGCTCATGAAGACGGGATTTCTGTCAGTCATGTGTTTGATATGCACACCCCTGTGCCTCACGAAGGCCGCGTTGTCGTTGTTGGAGGAGGGATGACGGCGGCTCACCTGGCTAATGCATTGTCGAACAAAACCTCGATAGCATCTGTTTCTCTAGTGAAGCGTCACCCCTTCCGGGTAGAGGACTTTGACAGCGACCCTGGGTGGCTTGGTCCGAAGTTTTTAAACGACTATGAGAAACTGACCTGCTATGACCAACGCCGGAGGTTCATTCAACAGGCAAGACATAAAGGTTCTATTACAAGAGATCTCCATGTTCAGTTGAAACGGCAGGGGAGTGCCTCCAGATTAAAGATATATACCGGGGAAGTAGAAAAAGCTGTGAAAGGGGAGCATGGTTTCAATCTTCAATTGACAGGTGGGCAGCTTGTGTCAGGTGACTCTATCATTCTGGCTACAGGAGCGGAAGCATGTCTCCCTGGGAAGGAATGGCTGGAGCCTCTCATTGAACAGATCGGTCTGCCGTACGCGCCCTGCGGATTCCCTATAGTGTCGACGTCATTGGAATGGAAGGAAGGGTTATATGTTGCAGGGGCTCTTGCGGAACTGGAAATCGGACCGGCCGCGAGAAATATAGCTGGTGCGAGAAAGTCAGCGGAGCGGATTGTAACGTCTGCCTGATATAAAAAGTCACAGCCGTCAGGGGCTGTGACTTTTTGTTATCCGCCAAATTCTAAGTCTTCATAGACGTACGGTTCCGGAGGTGTCTCGATCGGTTTGATCGCTTCCGGTTGAATGAGAGGAAGCTCCCATCCGTTCATCTGTACTTTTTCAAGTGTTCCTGTCACTTCCACCCATGTATCATTTTTGTACTGACCAAGGTTCTCCCCTTGAACAAGAATGCCGTAAATCCCTGCATCAGCTACACAGCAGCTGATTCCGAACCGCCCTACGACGATCTGATCATCCGGAAAGTTGTCATCCCGGAATACGAATCCATGGGTCGTCAGTTTTTTTCCCGCGTAAGGGTCCATATCGTCTTCCATTAATGTAATTGAACCAATGTAGTTGTCGGCAGTCATCTGGAGATGTTCTGTCTCCTGCAGCTTTTTAAATAACTCGGGATATCTTTTCTCAGGCGTCAGAACGGCCGTGTTTTCAGCCTCTCCGCCCGCATTTTCCTGGTTTAAACCCTCTCCTTCGCCAGTATCATTCATAGAAGAAGGATCATTCAGATTGGACTGATCAGAGGCTGCACGCATTTCATATTTGAATCCTTTATTGGAAGCTGCTGAACTTCCGATCACATGGTCGGAAAACATCATTCCTGTCATCACAGGGATGATGAATAATAAGTAAATAACAGTGGAGCGGGAGGTAACTGAGTCACCTTAATTTGGTAAAATAAAAGGTACTGAAAAGGATTGGAGTGAGAGGGCTTATGACCAAACAAAAGTGGGGAATCCTATTCGTGATTGCAAGTGCAGCCACAATGGTAATCAACTTGATCTACTTCAGGTCAGGGAACTATTATGACGTTATCCGTATCCTTTCCTATGCGGTGTTCATCACAGGGACACTTATGATTCCTACATATTCAAAAGCTGAAAAAAAGACGGATTCCTAAACAAAAGGGATTCGTTTTTTTGTTTTATGTAAACGATTACAACTATACGTTCTTTATTAAGAACTAAACTTTTTATAAATGTTATAAATTTATTATAAATTCTAAAATAGCAACCAATAGTAAATTTTTTCTAAGTATTATATATCCCAGGCGTGCGGGCACATCCAGCGTATAAAAGATTCAATTGTAAACCCTTTCATTTTGCGGGGGATGTTTTAAAAATTGTGATTCAGAGAAATGTACAGCTAAGAATTCACATTTACCTAATTATAGAAGTTATCAGACTGAAGGAGGGAATAGGAGTATTCGATAGATAATCCATATGGAATGGATTTCATTTTATTCAGGTTCAGACTGTTAGATTAATCGAAATTTTAAGAGAGGATGTTCCAAGCAGATGAAACGAAGTCGGACGTACATTATATTCTTATCTGTGATTGCAGCGTTGGGAGGGCTGCTGTTCGGCTATGATACAGCTGTTATCTCTGGTGCAGAACAGTCTCTGGAAGTCTACTTCATAGATAGTTTAGGATTGAGTAAATTATTTCAAGGGTTGACGGTTTCCAGTGCTTTGATTGGTTGTATTGCTGGTGGATTGATGAGCGGGATGATTTCCGATCGGATTGGACGGAGGAATTCACTGATCGTTGCGGCTGTCCTGTTTTTCTTTTCCGCACTCCTTTCCAGTTCACCGGAGTTTTTATTCTTTACTAAAGGTGAACCGACCATGGGTCTTTTCATTATGTTCAATATTTATAGAATCATTGGTGGTATCGGCGTAGGGCTTGCATCCGGACTGGGGCCGTTGTATATCAGTGAAACGGCACCGGCGAAAATCCGAGGGAAGCTGGTCACTCTGTATAACCTCGCGATTATTTTCGGGATGCTGGTTGTATACATTATTAACTGGAGAATCGTTGCAGGACAAAGTATGAGCTGGATCAATGATATTGGCTGGAGGTATATGTTTGCTTCAGAAGCTATACCGGCTCTGTTGTTCTTCGGATTATTGTTCCTCGTACCGGAGACGCCGCGTTATCTGGTTATGAAAAATAAGGATAAAAAAGCGATGAATATTCTTAAGAAAGTGAACGGCTCTGAAGAAGCGGCTCGGGAGATTTATAAAAATATCAGACAGGCCGTTGACAAGCTTGATAAGACGAAAACGAGCATCTTCTCTTATGGTAAATTGGTCGTCTCTGTAGGACTGCTGCTGGCAATCGCTCAACAATTCGTCGGAATCAACGTTATCCTTTATTACGCGCCGCGTATTTTCGCCAACATGGGTGCATCTTCAGACAGCTCCATGCTGCAGACGATCATGATTGGTGTTGTAAACTTCATCTTCGTCCTGATTGCTCTTATGTTCGTTGAAAAAGTTGGTCGTAAGCGACTGCTTCTTATCGGTTCTGTCGGAATGGCAGTGGGGATGTTCGGCATTGCTGCCCTGTCATTCGCCGGATCGATGGGCATTGGCGCACTGATTTCCATCCTGGTGTTTGTGGCATTTTACAACTTATCTTTCGGTCCGTTGACATGGGTACTCGCATCAGAACTATTCCCGAACAAAATCCGTGGGCAGGTCATGGCTTTGACCGTTGCGGTGAACTGGGGAAGTAACCTGCTCGTGTCAACGACGTTCCCGACTCTTCTTGAATTGGGTGCAGGCTTCACGTATGGTCTCTACGGCCTGATGTGTGTTCTATCTTTTGCTTTCGTCTGGAAGCTCGTTCCGGAAACGAAAGGGAAGACACTCGAAGAAATCGAGCAGTACTGGCTCAGCAAACAGCAGAAGAAAAAGCAAACCAAAGAAATCGGCGTGAAGAAGCTGAGCGGGAAAAAGGTATCCTGGTAATTTCATAGAAAAAGGACGCTGAACAAAAACCTCGGAGGGGCGGTTCAGCGTCCTTTCTTTTGTGGAAAATATCTTGATTCTTCTATTATTGATACTGCGGAACGTGGAGTGAATGACGAACGGATGCCTGAGCTGCTGCCAGCCGGGCGGAAGGGACCCGGAAAGGGGAGCAGCTGACATAATCCATCCCCAGGTTAAAGCAGAACTGGATGGATGTCTTCTCGCCACCGTGTTCTCCGCAGATGCCGGTTTTTAAAGATGGCTTCGTCTGACGGCCCAGCTTCACGCCGCTTTCTACCAATTTCCCGACGCCATCCTGATCCAGTGATACGAACGGATTTTGTGGAAGGACATCGTTTTCGACGTAATGGTGGAGGAATTTCCCTTCTGCGTCATCCCGGCTGAACCCGAATGTGGTCTGGGTCAAGTCGTTCGTTCCAAAGGAGAAAAAGTCGGCTTCCTGTGCGACCTGGTCGGCCGTTAACGCGGCTCTCGGCGTTTCAATCATCGTTCCGATCGAGTATTGAAACGCCTCTCCTTCCTGCTCTTCCACCTGACGGCTGATGTTCAGGACGAGTCGGCGCATGTCTTTCAGTTCGTTGACATGGGTTACTAAAGGGATCATGATTTCGGGGATGACCGTGATTCCTTTTTTCATAACATTGGCCGCGGCTTGGAAGACGGCTCTGACCTGCATTTCATAGATTTCAGGATGGATCATACCGAGACGACAGCCGCGGTGGCCGAGCATCGGATTGGATTCTTCCAGAAGCCGCACTTTACGCAGCATGTCTTTCTTCGTCTGCAGTTCCTGCGAGTCAGGATCCGTGTAGGAAAGTCTTGTTACGTCGACGAGCAGTTCTTCCTTATCAGGGAGGAATTCGTGGAGTGGTGGATCCAACAAGCGGATCGTAATCGGATGTCCCTGCATGACTTCAAAGATTTTCTCGTAATCCTCCTGTTGCATCGGCAGCAGCTTATCCAATGCTTCTTTCCGTTCGATGGTCGTTTCAGACAAAATCATACTCTGTACCGTCGGCAGCCGGGAAGCGTCCATGAACATGTGCTCGGTCCGGCAGAGCCCGATGCCGTCTGCACCGAATTCCAGAGCTTTGGCAGCATCGACGGGGTTGTCGGCGTTGGCCCGCACACCCATTTGAGCTTCCTCATCCGCCCATTGGAGGAGAAGCTGGAATTCATCGGATAGTTCCGGCTCAATCATCGGGATATCTCCTGCGAAAATCTCACCAGTGGCTCCGTCGATGGTCATCAGGTCGCCATAATGGATTGTGACAGACCCTGCCGTAAATTGTCCGGCTTCCAGGTCAATTTTGATGGAGTCACACCCACAGATACAGGCTTTTCCCATCCCTCTGGCGACAACGGCCGCATGACTTGTCATACCGCCGCGGCTCGTTACGACGGCCTGTGCTGCTACGATGCCGTGAATATCATCCGGTGTCGTGTCCGGGCGGACGAGGATAACCTTCTTTCCGTTTCCGGCCAGTTCTTCAGCTTCATCGGCATCAAAAACGACCTGTCCGGAGGCAGCGCCCGGGGAAGCCGGCAGTCCTTTGGCGATCTGTGTCTTCCCATGCCCCGGGTCAATCCGGTGGTGGAGAAGCTGGTGGAGCTGATCGGGGTCGACACGTAACAGCGCCTCACGCTTATTCATAATCTTTTCCTCTACCATTTCAACAGCCATTCTAATGGCCGCCTGAGCCGTCCGCTTACCTGTCCGGGTCTGAAGGATGAACAGGTTTCCGCGTTCCACCGTGAATTCGATATCCTGCATATCTTTATAATGGTTTTCTAACAGATTACACGTGTCCACCAGCTGTTGATAGACTTCCGGCATGTCGTAGTGCAGACTTGCGATGGGCTGAGGGGTGCGGATGCCGGCGACCACATCCTCGCCCTGAGCGTTGATCAAGTATTCTCCATACAACTCAGATTCTCCGGTGGACGGATTGCGGGTGAACGCTACACCTGTACCGGAATCTTCGCCCGTGTTTCCGAACACCATACTCTGCACATTCACGGCTGTGCCCAGGTGACCTGGAATCTGATGGAGGCGGCGGTATAAAATGGCGCGTTGATTGTTCCAGGAGTCGAAGACAGCACGGATGGTGAGAAACAACTGTTCCTTCGGGTCCTCCGGAAAGATCCGGTCCGATTGCGTGCGTACGATGGCTTTGAATTCTTCGATCACTCCTTTCCAATCTTCAGCGGTGATTTGTGTATCGGATGTGTATCCTTTTGAAGAACGAACGTTTTCAAGACGCTGCTCAAAATGATAGTGGTCCACTTTTAACACAACATTACTGAACATTTGAATGAAGCGGCGGTAGGAGTCATAGGCGAAACGAGGGTTGCCGGTCAGTTCGGCCATGCCTTTGACCGTGTCATCATTCATTCCCAGGTTCAAAACAGTGTCCATCATCCCGGGCATTGAATGAACTGCGCCTGAACGGACAGAGACGAGGAGGGGATTCGATGGACTGCCCAACTCCTTACCCGTGGTCTCCTCCAGTTTTTTCAGTGCATCCAAGACCTGATCCTCAACTTCTTCTGGAAGCTGCTGTCCGGAGTCGTAGTAGGAGCGGCACGTATCCGTCGTGATTGTAAACCCGTAGGGCACCGGCAGACCGATCTTCGTCATTTCACCCAGATTGGCTCCTTTTCCACCCAATAATTCTTTCCCTGCATGTTTAAGCTCATCGAACATGAAAACAAACGTCTTATCCATCACGCAAAACTCCCCCTCTTGTTATAAAGATCTAAAATAATATCAGCGGTTTCTTCGATGGCTTTGTTGGACACATCGATAATGGGACAGCCGATACGTTTCATAATATTTTGAGCGTATTCCAGTTCAGTCAGGATCCGGTTCAGAGACGCATAATTAGCAGGACCGGTAAGGCCGAGGTTTTTCAAGCGTTCTTTACGGATGTCGTTCAACTTCTCAGGAGTAATGATCAGGCCGATGCATTTGATTCCCGGAATCGAAAAAAGTTCCGGTGGTGGCGGAATCTCCGGAATCAGCGGGACATTGGCCGTTTTAATTTTCTTATTGGCTAAATACATCGATAGAGGAGTCTTGGATGTCCGGGAAACACCGACGAGAACAAGGTCTGCCTGGTTCAGGCCTCTGGCTTCCTGCCCGTCATCGTATTTCACAGCGAATTCAATCGCTTCGATTCTTTTGAAATAATCTTCGTCCAGTTTTCTGATCTGACCAGGTTCACAAGTGGGTTCCATTTGAAACTTTTGAGAAAACACATCCATGAGCGGATTCATCAAATCGACAACTGTAAGGCCTTCTTCTTCCCCTCGTTGATCCAAGTACTGCTTGAGAGCAGGGGTCACGATCGTGTAGGCGATGATGGAAGGGTTGTATTTGGCTAATGTGATGACATTATTCATTTCCTGATGATCCTGTACATAGGAAAAATGCTTGATGATGATGTCCTGTCCGGTGAATTGACTCATAATTGTCTTGATCATAAGATCAGCGGATTCACCTGCGGAGTCCGATACGATGTACACAGTCATTTGTTTAGTCACAAGACCTCTCCCTGTTTGTTTTTGTGATGGCCGCAAAACCCGGGGGTGTACGAGTGATTTCGCCGTTCTTTTCGAGAGTGCGACTTATTATGACACACTAATTAAGTATTTAGTGTTAATGTGACATACTATTTATGACTAGTATATTATCACCATTCCTACGGAGTTACAATAGGAAGATTCATAAAACGGAAAGACTCCAATAGGATTGAAAGGCATGACAGATGTGTTTTATTTAGTCTTATTTGACTGTGTGACTCCAGTCGGCCCTCCGTTTTGATAAAAGGATGTCGTTCTAAACCAACCTCTTCGCCACATAATGAATGCCGAAGGGGTTTTCTATGGAAGTTCTTTCTTAACTCAATATTTACTTACTATATATATTTAGTTAACATATTCTCATTAACTTATAAGTATATACTTATATAACTATTTTAAGGAGGCTGTATATGGTAACTCAAAAACCTTGTGAGGGTTATGGGGTGGAATTGCAGCAGAGAAGAAAAGGAATGGGCATGAGTGTAGAAGAGTTGGCCTGGGTTCTTGGTACAGATGCTGCTTCTGTTGAACGCCTCGAAAAAGAGGTGCTTTATCCATCATCATCCTTTATCCGGAGAATCGCTGATGGATTGAACATGGATGTCACTGAAGTTGAAGAGCGTATGTGGTGCGATCATCCCGGACAGTGCGGGATGGAAAGATCATGACGATTCCTGTTTATTCCCTCCTGTTTTTATGGTCTGTTCTGATAGGCAGCTATTTGCTGCTGCGCTTTGCCGGTGGCCCCGTCCGGTCGAAATATATGGAGGACATGTGGCACCCATGGAAGCATAATGAAAAGGAGAGGGGTTAATTTTATGTTGCAAATATAAGCATATACTTATACACTGATGGTTGAGGTGATGGTATGGAGAAAACCATAATGACGTTGGAAGAAGCTGCAAAAACGCTGAAGCTTCTTGGAGATAAAACCCGTCTGACAATTGTTGGACTGCTGAAAGATGGAGAGTGTTGTGTCTGCGAATTTGTAGATGTCCTGGAGATGAGTCAGCCTTCGGTCAGCCAGCATCTACGAAAGCTGCGGGATGCCGGCTTAGTCAAGGAGAAGCGCAAAGGGCAGTGGATCTTTTACTCCTTGAACACCAGTCATGAGACCTACCCGATTATTGAGGAAGTTTTGAATCAAATACCTGATCAAAAAGAAAAGTTAATCGCATTGGAAAAAGCGGGCAGACGCATCCAGTGTGACTAGTAGGAGGATTGTTCGGATTTGGCATGGATAGCAACGATTATATTTATACTTACCCTGATCTTTGTCATCTGGCAGCCTAAAAATCTGGGGATTGGATGGTCCGCCTGTGCGGGTGCCATACTTGCTCTGATTTTTGGTGTCGTTGATTTTCAGGATGTTCTCGCTGTGACGGATATCGTCTGGAACGCCACCCTTGCGTTCGTGGCGATTATCATCATTTCGCTGATTTTGGATGAAATCGGCTTTTTCGAATGGGCGGCGCTCCATATGGCGCGTGCTGCTAAAGGAAATGGCCGGCGCATGTTTATTTATGTCACCCTGCTTGGTGCAGTTGTGGCTGCTTTGTTTGCCAACGACGGGGCGGCGTTGATTTTGACGCCGATTGTCCTGGCGATGGTACGAAATTTGAACTTCAAGGAAGCGATGGTTCTTCCGTTTATTATGGCAAGTGGATTTATTGCAGATACGACTTCACTGCCGCTGATTGTCAGTAATCTCGTCAACATTGTTTCTGCGGACTTTTTCGACATTGGTTTTATTGAATACGCCTCCCGTATGGTTGTACCGAACTTGTTTTCCTTAGCGGCCAGTATCCTCGTTTTATTCTTGTTTTTCCGTAAGAGTATTCCGGGGCAGTATGATCTGGCTCAGCTGAAGAAGCCTGTGGATGCAATCCAGGATCATAAAATGTTCCGCTTATCGTGGGCCGTCCTGGTGATTCTGTTAGTTGGATACTTCGCGAGTGAGCCGCTCGGTATTCCAGTATCGATTATTGCCGGCATTGTGGCCATTTTCTTCTTGTTAATGGCGCGCAGAAGTGCCGCTGTAAAAACAGGAGAAGTCATCAAAGGAGCCCCGTGGGCCATCGTTTTCTTCTCGGTTGGGATGTATGTCGTTGTCTACGGCCTGCGTAACGCCGGCTTGACGGACGTCCTGGCTGATGTGATTCAGGCCACAGCGGACCAAGGCTTGTTTGTCGGTACTGTATCAATGGGATTCATTGCGGCAATCCTGTCATCCATTATGAATAACATGCCGACAGTGATGATTGATGCCCTGGCGATTGCTGAGACGAATACAACGGGAACAATGAGGGAAGCTTTGATTTACGCCAACGTCATCGGTTCAGACCTTGGGCCGAAGATTACGCCGATCGGCTCCCTGGCCACCTTATTATGGCTTCACGTCCTTTCGACAAAAGGTGTGAAAATTTCCTGGGGCTATTACTTTAAGATCGGAATCATCCTTACCGTTCCCACTTTATTCATTACATTAGCCGGTCTCTATGTATGGCTGCTCATCTTATAACGACCATTTAAAAAGGAGAAATGCTTTATGTCTAACAAACCAGTCATTTACTTTCTATGCACAGGAAATTCCTGCCGCAGTCAAATGGCAGAAGGATTCGGAAAAGAATACCTGGGAGAGGAATTTGATGTCCGCTCAGCGGGTATCGAAGCTCATGGCTTGAACCCGAATGCTGTGAAAGCGATGAATGAAGTGGATATTGATATCAGTGGCCAAGAGTCTGATATCATTGATAACGATGTCCTTACTAACGCAGCTTATGCAATCACCCTTTGTGGTGATGCCAATGATAAATGTCCGATGACACCTCCTCACGTCACACGTTTCCACTGGGGCTTTGATGACCCGGCGAAAGCGGAAGGGACAGAGGAAGAAAAATGGGCGGTATTCCAGCGTGTCCGTGATGAGATTGCTGACCGCATCAAGACATTTGCCGAAGAGAAAAAATAAGAACGAGAAAAGCCGGGACTTCTTTTGAGTCCCGGCTTCTTTATATCCTTTGTTCCAGGTATCGATCGATTACGGCGAGAGCTTCCTGCGGGCCGCCGCAGTGATCAAAACTTTCCTTAATCTTCCGGATGCCTTCCAGGTAGGTTCCATCATTCACGACTTGATCCACTCCTTGGTGCAGGGTTTCTTCCGATACGTCTCCAGGGAAAATCGGATAACCGGCATGCAGCTCCGCAAGCCTCGCTGCCACCATGGGCTGATCTTTATCGCGGGGAAGAACAACCATCGGAACTTCCTTATCAATGGCTTCATTCACGCTGTTCATCCCACCATGGGTTAAAAAGACATCCGTGTGTTCCAGCACGTCAAGCTGAGGAACGTAGGACCGGATGATAAAGTTTTCCGGAGCCGCAATGATTTTATTAAAATCTGCAAAAGATCCGGCCGCAATGACTACTTTTCCATCAAAGTCGGCAAAAGCGTCGATGCATTGGTTGAAAAACTCTTCCACTTGATCGAGAACGGTCCCCATCGAGATGTACAGCACTTTTTCATTTTTTAAATCTTGTAGAGGGAAGTCATGGGTGCCCTTCCGTTCAGGAAAACTTGGCCCGATAAAGTGGTTTTCCTTACCAAATTCGTCTAATTGAGGCTGAAAGTAAGCACTGGTGTAGACCATCGTCCGCTCTCCTTGATTATGCATGAATTGAAGCATGGACGATGGCGCTACTCCGAATTCCTGTTTCATTGTTTCCATCAGCTGCCTGTTTTTATCACTGTACTCCATTGTACCGGTGTTCTCCGGATGAAGAGGAAGACGTTTGCGGTACTCTTCAGGAATCAGGAACGAGGCGGATGATGAGAAGCCTGGAATCTGCAGGTAGTCTCTGACGAGTTCTCCCGCTCCGAAAGAATCATAGTAAACAAAATCGAAGGAGATCTCTTCCGCAAGCTGCTTCGTTATCGATAAGATATCGGTGGAGGTCTGCAGCATGATGTTCATGAAAAATTGGATCCCTTCTTCTGAAGTAGGATCAACACCGCCGATGAGCAGGTGGTCCTCATGTAGATAGACGTTAGCCCCTACACCTTCAAGCCGGGATTTATATTTTTCAGTAGTTATGTAGTGGACGTTGTCCCCACGGTCGGCAAAGGCCTTCGCAACACCGAGGCTCGGGTTTACGTGCCCCTCTGCGGGAACGTTGATCATCAGGATATCAGCCATTTTTCGTCACCTCTTTATGAATTGTGAGTCAACACTCACGTTTCATGATAAAGGGATGTGAAGCTTCGGGGAACCATCTTGTTTATAAATGGGAGGAAAGTGGGAGAGGGATCCGTGGAGTGAAAATGATTCTTTTTATCAGTAGGGTGGAAAAAAAGAGCAGCCGTGAAGGCCACTGGGAATGGAGAAACCATTAAGCTTCTTTTGCTTCAAATGTCCGGCAGTCGGTTTCTTCCTGAGAGGAAGCGGTACGTCCGGATTCGCTGACGATGGAGATGGCAGGAGCTCCGCACTTTTCCCCACCTTCATTATGGATGCAGTTGTTCACTTCACATAGGACTTCCAAAGCCATTCGTTTTCACCTCCCTGTAAGTTATAAATCTATACCCTCATTTCTTATCGAGTACACAACATCTTGTCCATAATAGATTTATATGATAGAAAACGACCTCTATGACACAGGAGGTCGCTTTAGATAAACCATAAAGGTTTTTTTGTCAGGTTTGTTTGTGGAGGAAGGCTTCCAGGAGCGTATTGAATCTTCCCGAGTGTTCCCAGAACATCATGTGACCTCCGAGTACATCAATCCCTGCTTCCGGAGCCAGCTTGTTTAAGTAAGGGCGGGCCGTGGCGCTCCAGTGTTCAGCAATGACATACAAGGTCGGAATCTGTTGACTTCCTGAAGCAGCTTCCTCCCGATAGTCTGAAAACAGGCCGGATGAAAACAGGTTGGCTGCGATGTAATAGGGGGTGGTGAGGGACTGCTCCACCAGCCACGACAGCTCCTCCTCTGTTAAATCTCTCTGGACCATCACCCCGTTCGCATAGGCGGAAATGAAATCCCGCTGTCCCTTAGGGTTATGGAGATAGTTGGTATAGGCAGCCGCCATATCATCAAGTTTTCCTTCCACCCAGTCCTGATTTTCATGGAGAGATAAGGATTTTGGCGGCATATCAATAAAAACCTGCCCTTTTATTCCTTCTGCGCCGAACTGGCGGATGTATTCCCATACGGTGAGACATCCGAACGACCAGCCGATCAGCGTGGGGTTCTCGATTTTTAACGCTTGTAAGACTTTCTTCAGGTCGGTTCCATGCGTGACGTAGTCGTTGCCATGAACCGTCATTGTCGAGCGCCCATGACTTCTCGGATCGATGACAATCGTCCGGTGCGTTTTTGAAAAGTGATCCACCTGCCTGGAGAAAACCTCTGTCGTAAAAGTAAATCCCGGTATAAAAACGAGGACGTCTCCCGCTCCGTGATCTTCAACATACAACTCGACACCCGGCTCCACTTCAATATACGTTTTCATGCTCCACCTCCGAAGGTTGTTAACTTATTCTATTCATATCAACCGATTCCCATTTCTTTGAACCGCCCTACTAAAAAACGACAGGCTGAACGCCTGTCGTCGAATTTTAGAAAAAAGTGTTTCTCATCTAATGGAGCTGCGATGGTCACGTTTCGCTAATCGGTGAATGCTTGCCGCGGGCACGGCCGCAGCTCCTGAAGGCACTGGGAAAACATCGGGTTTCCCTGCCGCATGAGAACCAGTGGAAGGGCTTATTATAGGAAGAAGAAAACAACAAGCTGTAGATACAGCTGAACCATTAAATAAAAGACGATGGCGTATTTGTAGTTGAACATCAGTCCGTTTTTGACAATGCTTAATTTATTCACAGAGCTTAAGATAATCGACGGGAGGATCAGCGGTGACACCATGATGGAAATCACGCTTCCTGAGGTGATGCCGAGCACGACGATTTCCGGTGGATATGGAAGTTCCACTCCTTGAAGAATCCCAGATACAAGAACAATCACGGTCAGTGGTCCCAAACCGATGAATCCGAGGATGATGACGACGAACGGCAGCACCCATAGGAAATTCAGGAACGGTACAGCGTCTGTAATATAAAACAGTCCATCGATAATGTATTCTCCATATCCTGACTGGTTGACCGCATTGATTAAAAAGCCGGCCGCCAATAGAATGGAAAACTGCTGGGCTTTATTAGGAATGCTTTCCTTCAGATAAACTTTTCCGTTCTCTACAATTGCCCCTGTTCGACCGCGGACGATGAAGTAAAGGATGACCCAGGCGGTAATGACGATCGGAATAATCAACAGCAGGTCGACAGGCCATACAGCGTTCAGGATGAAAATCGATCCAAACAACGTCACAAATAATACAGCAAACTCGACAGCATCTTTATTGCCGCGGGTGTCCTGTTTTTTCTGCTCGGCAATTTCAGCAAGCTGCTCCTGAATGCCTGCGGTTAAATCCACTCCGTAGTGCCGCTCCTGATATTTGGAAAAGAGAACAGACAGAAGGATGCCGGCAAAGGATATAAAAAATCCCTGCAGAATTGATAGACCGAGTGATGCTCCTAGCGCATCGACGGCGAAAATGAAACTTGGAATGCTGACGACCCACATCGTCGTTAAACTGAAAGCACGAAGGAGGGCGGTCCCTTTATAGTTTTCCCATGCTTCGCCTTTCTGTTTGTTGAGAAAATCGTTGATCATCCCGTATACCATCGGAATCGATCCGAACAACAGGAAATAGGAGATGATCTGGGTGATGACCATCATTCCGAAATAAAATTTCCGGCTCGTATTCAAAAGCCTCTGTGCAAAGTTAATGACCGATTCGATGTACGGCTTTTCCTCAAGCACCCAGCTGATCGCAGGGACGATCAGCAGGAGCGCAATCAAACCACTCATCACGGTGAAGCCCTCCACCACGCCCTGAGTGAGGGATGTGCCCGCAATGAGGTGGACAAAGAGGGCAATGATTAACAGGAGTAATGATATCCATGCCTGTTTTACCGGAAGCAGAACATATCCGATGATGAAGGCGGCCAGACCAAACAACGACATAGCGGTGGACAAGGTCTCTCCGCCTGCAAAGGAAACGATAAAATAAATAAGGACATAAAGGCTGATCAATAAAGTGTAGCCCCGTTTAGCCATTGCTTTCATGTTGAATGCTCCAATCTCTTGCTTTGTATTGACTCACATATCGTATCATAAGGCGCCTCAATTATCTTAGGATGTGCACACAAGCATAGGTTCTACCATTTTTTTAGTATGATAATGAAGAAGGAATACTTATACATAAAGGGGGAACGTAAGATGAGACGCGTCATTATCGATACAGATACAGCCGGTGACGATACAATCGCCCTGTTAACGACGCTTCATCATTTCAAGGTGGAGGGGGTTACCATTACCGGGGGAAATGTGGCTTTCGATCAGGAAGTTGAAAACGCGCTTTATACGATTCAGGTCGCAGCCCCGGAGGAGAAAGTGCCGGTATACAAAGGGGTGGAGCGTCCGTTGAATGCAGTGGGGATGACGGCTCACCGTACCGTTGAAGACGTTCATGGAAAGGATGGCATGGGCGGTGCCTTTTTTGATCCAGCCACCCAGCGTCCGGAAACGACACATGCGGTAGACTTTATAATTGACACGATCAGGAATAATCCTGGGGAAATTGAACTGCTGGCTATCGCTCCGCTGACCAACATTGCGATGGCTTTTCAAAAAGACCCGGGTATTATTCCGCTGATTCCGCATGTGTATGTCATGGGAGGAACGAATAACTCGCTTGGCAATATTACAGCCGCGGCTGAGTACAATTTCTGGGTCGATCCGGAGGCTGCCAATATCGTCCTCCAGTCAGGCGTTCCTGTCACAATGGTCGGATGGGAGATGTGCGTCGCTTATTCGGTGATGGATGAGGAGGACCACCGGGAAATCGAAGGCCTGAATACCACCGGCTCCCGATTTTTCACAGCGGTCAACAAGGTGGTAAGGCAGTTCAATAAAGAAGTACACCGTCTGCCCGGAACCACCCATCCGGACACACTGCTTGCTGCGATAGCCGCGGATGCATCGATCATGACTGCATCTCATTCCTATTACGTCGAAGTCGAGACCCAGGGGAGACTGACCCGCGGGTACAGCATGGTGGATATCAATAACCGGAGTGGGTGTAAAGCCAATGTCCGCGTCTGTGAAGCGGTGGACCGTGAAAAATTCAAGCAGACGCTCATCCGTGTTTTATCTTCTATTGATTAGGTGGATGCTAATTTTCATGAAAAAGACGAGTAAGAACAATCCTTCATAGTAATGGAACATAGAGAAGGAACTTATAGGTCCGGTTTCATTTGGTAGGTCTTCATTCTGCATGTATAGTAGATGTATAAAGAAGAATCGTAAAGGAGTGATGGATATGAAAACCATCGGCATTGATCTGGGCGGCACCAACCTGCGCGCAGGTGTCGTAGATGAAAAGGGAAGCATTCTTGTTGAGAAAAGCATCCGCACCGAAACGGATAAAGAGCCGGCTTATGTGATTCAGCAGATGAACGACATGATCAAGGAATTGATGGACAGCCACGACATTGCATCCATCGGAATTGGATCTCCAGGTCCTCTCAATCCTCACCAAGGAAGAATTCTCAGCCCTCCAAATTTACCGGGGTGGGATGACATTCCGCTTGTTGATGAGGTGCAGGCAGCCGTCGATATTCCGGTGTACCTCGACAACGACGCTAACGCAGCTGCACTCGCTGAAGCGAAATTCGGCGCAGGGCGTGGTCATAGCTCCAGTTACTACATAACGATCAGCACCGGAATCGGCGGTGGTTACGTCCTTGACGGAAAAATCGTTCAAGGGGCCCAGGGGTATGCCGGGGAAATCGGCAATATGATTTTAAAGCCGGACGGCCCAAGCTGGTCCAATCTGAATGCTGGTTCCTTCGAATCCCTGGCTTCTGGTACGTCTATCGGGAGAGAAGGAAAAGCGCGCCTTGGTGTAGACGGCGGTGCGGAAGAGGTTTTCCGGAAGGTGAAGGAAGGGCACGAAGCAGCAGCCCTCATCGTGGATGATACGATTACCTATTTAGCCATGGGCATTGCCAACCTCACTCACATTGTAAATCCGTCTGTGTTTGTGCTTGGAGGAGGAGTGATGCAGTCGGAGGATCTGCTGCTTGTCCCTCTGCGGGAACGGTTGAATGATTATTTGTATCCGCAATTGAGGAATCAGGTGAAACTTGAGCCGGCGGAGCTGGGCACGAAAGCAGGATTGATTGGTGCAGCACTGCTTGGTCGGACAGAAGCGCTTTAAGGTTCCGGTTCATAACGTGTATCGAGATGGGCATGAATTTGGTGTATACATTGGATAGTTTGATCTGAAAAAGTAAATAAAACAGGCATCTGATTAATTTCAGATGCCTGTTTTTTATAGATCTCCGGTTAAGAACTGAGCTTTGCCGCCGCCGAAGCTCCAATCTTCGTCTCCGTTTACAGAGATGGAGATCATTAAGTCCTCAGGTGTAATGCCGAACTGTTCTTCAAGAGCATGGGCCAGGTTTTCATAAAAAGAGGTCACCTGTTCCTCTGTCCGCTTTCTTGAAATCATATGGATCAGCAGAAATTTTTCGGATCGTGTAAAACCGAGACCTGTATCCTCCATAATCATCTGGTACGGTTTATGTTCGTGCACCACTTGATAGCGGTCTCTTTCTGGTACTTCAAAAGCATTGACCATCACTTCATGGGTAACATCCAACAGTTTCTTCACTTCCTGTTCTGTTCTTCCTTCATACATATGAAATTTCAATAATGGCACAACGACCCTCTCCTTTATACGGTAATCAGCGCTTTATTCGCTTTTTGAATCTCTTCGGCATAGGACGTCTCCACGCTGCTGTCGGTAACGATGGTGTTCACACCCTGCAGGTTGCAGTAGGTGAACAAGGAGCTTTTTCCGAATTTCGTAGAATCAATCAGCAGGTATACTTCATTGGCTCGGTCACAGACCTCTTTTTTAATGCGGTTTTCCAGAAGGTCTGAGTTGGAGGCTCCGTTATTGATGGAAAATGCTGTTGCAGACATGAAAGCCTTATTGATGTTGAATTTGGTAATTGTCTGTTCATCAGTAAATCCCGTGAAGGATTTGGTTGAGCGTTTGTACGTTTCCCCGATGATCATAACGTTCACATTAGGGAAAATGACCGCTTTATTGATGACTTCCAGGCTGTTCGTGATCAGAGTGAACTCAATGTCTGAGGGCAGTTCATCTAATATGAAGTGGGTGGTCGTCCCGGAATCGATGTAGACGATGTCGTGCTGCTCGATATACTGGGAGCAGTAACGGCCGATCCTTTTCTTCTCGGCAAGCCGGTTGATATTCCTTACTTCATACGTGGTCGTTGTCGAAGTGTTTTTGTTGTAAACGACACCGCCGTAAACTTTTTTGATCTTTCCGGCCTTGGTCAGTTCATTGATATCCCGGCGGATCGTATTGAGGGAAACATCAAAGTAGTCTTTTAATTCCTCTAAAGAGGCTTCTTGTTTCTGCTCTAAATATTCTTCAATCTGGTTGATTCTTTTTACCTTCATCCAATCACCTCCTCGTTTTTGTATGGTCTGATAGGTATGATTCCACAACTAGTGTATCATGTTTTGTTTTACTTATACATATATTTTGGTTAAGTTACTCAAAAATTACCCAAAATATAATTAAGACTTGACTAATTTTGCGAAAATTTATAGAATTGAACCAGAAGTTATCCAAAGTGTTTGAGAGCGATTACTAAGGAGGAGAGAAAATGGCAGAAGTAACGACAGTAAAAACTTTGAAGAACTACATTAACGGTGAATGGGTGGAAAGTGAGAGTACGAAAACCCTTGATGTTTATAACCCGGCAACAAAAGAAGTGATGGCAAAAGCACCACTTTCCACACGCAGCGAACTGGATGAAGCGGCAAGAGTGGCTCAGGAAGCTTTTGAGGACTGGAAGGAGACGGCCGTACCGAAACGCGCCCGGATCTTATTTAAGTTTCAGCAGCTGCTGATCGATAACAAACAGGAACTGGCCGAAATCATTACAAAGGAAAACGGCAAAAGCTTGAAGGAGTCCCTTGGTGAAGTTCAGCGCGGTATTGAAAATGTTGAATTTGCTGCAGGAGCTCCGACATTAATGATGGGCGATTCCCTTCCTTCCATTGCGACGGATATTGAAGGAACGAACTACCGATATCCGGTCGGTGTTGTCGGAGGCATTACACCGTTCAACTTCCCGATGATGGTTCCTTGCTGGATGTTCCCGATGGCCATCGCAACAGGAAATACCTTCGTCTTGAAGCCATCAGAAAAAACACCGCTGCTGATTGAGAAGATTGTAACTCTGCTTGAAGAAGCCGGACTTCCAAAAGGCGTATTCAATGTTGTCAACGGCGCCCACGATGTCGTGAACGGCATTTTAGAAAACGAACATATTAAAGCGATTTCATTTGTTGGATCCAAACCTGTAGGTGAATACGTCTACAAAAAAGGAACCGATAACCTGAAACGGGTGCAGGCGCTGACTGGTGCGAAGAACCATACCATCGTACTGAACGATGCCAACGTTGATCAGGCGGTTAAGGAAGTCATCGGAGCCGCTTTCGGTTCTGCCGGCGAGCGCTGCATGGCAGCTGCTGTCATTACAGTCGAAGAAGGCATTTACGATACATTTATCCAAAAATTAAAAACAGAAGCTGAAAATATTCAAATGGGGAACGGCCTTGATGATGGTGTCTTCCTGGGACCTGTCATCCGCGAGGAAAACAAGGAACGTACGCTTGAGTATATCAATCAGGGAGAAGAAGAAGGAGCAAAGCTTGCCCTGGATGGTCGTGACCGCTGCTCGGATGATGGCTACTTCGTCGGTCCGACGATCTTCGAAGATGTCACCACAGATATGAAGATTTGGAAGGATGAAATCTTCGCTCCTGTGCTTTCTGTCATGAAAGTGAAGAACTTGAAAGACGGCATCCGCACAGCCAACCAATCGGAATTTGCAAACGGCGCCTGCCTGTTCAGTGACAGTGCTTCAAGCATCCGCTACTTCCGTGAAAATATTGATGCGGGAATGCTTGGAATCAACCTTGGTGTACCGGCTCCAATGGCGATCTTCCCATTCTCCGGCTGGAAGTCTTCTTTCTTCGGATCTCTGCACGCCAACGGGAAAGACGGCGTCGAGTTCTATACGCGTAAGAAAGTCGTTACCGCGCGTCACCTGAAACCTCAGTTCGAAGGGGAGGAGTAAGCGATGGCGGACCTGTTGTATAAACGAAGAGAATTGAAGTTATCTGAAGGCGTTACGTTAATTCAAGACTTGAACAAGGAAGCGACAGGTCTTGAGTACGTGCAGTTTAAGGTCATTGAAATGGAGGAGGGCGCCCGCTATGCGGAAACGCTGGAAAGCACCGAGTTGTGCGCCGTCGTCCTGACGGGGGATGTCGATGTAACCGTTGAGGAAGAAGTATACAGCAGCCTGGGCACGCGCGAAACGGTTTTTGAGAAGAAGCCGACGGACAGCATTTATATCCCGTCTTCTAAAAGCTTCCATGTTGAGGCTAATCAGCCGGCAAAGCTTGCGTTATGTTATTCCAACTCCACGAAAATGAAGGACACGAAGGTGATTCGGGCAGCCGATAATGATATTGAACACCGAGGCCAGTATTCCAATAAGCGTCTGGTTCATAACATTCTGCCGGACTACGCCGATATCCCGGAGAACCTGCTCGTCGTTGAAGTCTATACGGACAGTGGAAACTTTTCCAGCTATCCTCCGCACAAACACGATCAGGACAATCTTCCCGAAGAGTCTTTCTTAGAGGAAACCTACTACCATGAAATCGATCCTGAGCAGGGGTTTGTCTTCCAACGGGTCTATACCGATGACCGCAGCCTGGATGAAACGATGGCTGTTGAACACCAGGACTGCGTGTCCGTTCCGAAAGGGTACCACCCTGTAGGTGTTCCTGATGGTTATGACTTATATTATTTGAACGTTATGGCTGGACCGAAACGGAAATGGAAGTTTCATAATGATAAAGACCACGAATGGATATTGGAGAGGGATTGATTATGAAAAAACTAGATATTGTCACGTTCGGAAGAGCAGCCGTTGATTTGAATGCCGTTGAGTATAATATGCCGATGGAAGAAACAATGACCTTTAAGAAGTATGTCGGAGGATCACCGGCGAACATTGCGATTGGTACATCGAAGCTCGGTTTAAAGGCCGGCATGATTGCTAAAGTTTCAGATGATCAGCACGGAAATTTTGTTATTGATTATATGAACAAAGTCGGCGTAGAAACGTCTTCGATAAAAAAAGATACCGAAGGCCGTAAAATCGGTCTTACGTTTACAGAAATCAAGAGTCCTGAAGAGTGCAGCATCCTTATGTACCGTGATCAGGTAGCTGATCTGTACTTGAGTGCTGATGATTTTGATGAGGATTACATCAAAAGGGCGGAAACCCTGCTTATCTCGGGAACGGCACTAAGTCAGTCTCCGTCCAGGGAAGCGGCTCTTCATGCCATGGATATCGCGAAAAAGAACGGGGTGGAAGTAATCTTCGAATTGGATTACCGCCCTTATACGTGGAAAAGTGAGGCGGAAACATCCGTCTATATGACTCTTGCTGCCCGCTCCGCAGATATCGTTATTGGAACGCGTGACGAATTCAACGTTCTGGAGAATTCCGAGGGGAACTCTGACAAAGAATCTGTGCAGCAGTTGTTCAACTATTCTCCTCATCTCGTCGTCGTCAAGCACGGAGTCAAGGGTTCCAAGGCCTTTACGAGAGATGGGGAAGTCATTGAAGGAGATATTTATAAGACACAGGTATTGAAGACCTTCGGCGCCGGGGATTCCTTCGCTTCCGGTTTCATTTATGCTCTGAAAAAGGAGAAAGGCATACAGGAAGCGCTGAAATACGGAAGCGCTGCGGCATCCATCGTTGTTTCCAAGCACAGCTCCTCTGATGCTATGCCGACAGTTGAAGAGATTGAACAGTTGATTCATAGTCAGGAAGGGTGAAACGAGCATGACAGAGAAAGTGAAACTTACAACCTCACAGGCACTCGTGAAATTCTTAAATAACCAATACATCCACTTCGACGGTGAAGAAACACCTTTCGTCGAAGGGGTGTTCAATATATTTGGTCACGGAAATGTTTTGGGCATCGGCCAGGCCCTGCAGGAGGATCCGGGACATTTGAATGTGATCCAGGGAAAAAATGAGCAGGGTATGGCGCATGCGGCCGCTGCTTTTTCCAAGGAGCATTTCAGAAGAAAGATTTATGCAGTGACATCATCCGTAGGTCCTGGTTCCGCCAACTTAGTGACAGCCAGTGCGACCGCCCTTGCGAATAACCTTCCTGTTTTATTCCTTCCGGGCGATACGTTCGCAAGCCGTCAGCCTGATCCCGTGCTGCAGCAGATTGAGCAGCTGCACAGTCACAGCATCACGACCAACGATGCTCTGAAGCCTGTATCCCGCTACTGGGATAGAATTGAGCGTCCGGAACAGCTGATGTCTGCTTTACTCCGAGCGTTTGAAGTTCTGACAAATCCGGAAACCGCGGGACCTGTCACATTGTCGATCGCCCAGGATGTTGAAGGGGAGACGTTTGAATACGAAAAAGCCTTCTTTAAAAAGCGGGTCCATTACGTCGATCGTATCCTTCCATCCGAAGCGGCACTCCAGCGTGCGGTGGACGAAATTCAGAAAGCTGAAAAGCCCCTGATCGTCGTAGGTGGAGGTGCGAAATACTCCCTTGCAGGTGAAGCGATTGCTGCTTTCTCAGAAAAGTACGGCATAGCGCTTGCAGAAACACAGGCAGGAAAATCAACCGTTTCCTCGGATCATCCCTTCAATATGGGAGGACTTGGCGTAACCGGGACGCTGGCAGCCAACAAAGCGGCTAAAGAATCTGATTTGATTATCGGGATCGGAACGCGCTACACCGACTTTACATCGTCTTCAAAAACCGCGTTTAATTTTGACGAATCTACGTTCATTAATATTAACGTCAGTCGGATGCAGACCTATAAAATGGATGCCCACCAGCTTGTCGGCGATGCAAAAGCGACTGTAGAAAAGCTCGACAGCATGCTCGAGGGTTATGAGAGCGGTTTTTCCGGATTACTCGAGCAGTATAAAAAGGAATGGAAAGAGGAACGTCAACGTCTGGCAGACATTCAAGTGAAGCTGGATGATGACAGTTATCAGCCTGAAATCCAGGACGAATTCGGCCGTGAAAAATTGAAATCGTATGCAGAAGCTCTGGATACGACGTATGCGCAGACGTCTGCCTTGATTAAAGTCAATGAACTGGTGGATCCGTCCAGTTATGTTGTTACTTCCGCAGGTTCCCTGCCTGGAGATATGCACCGGTTGTGGAATCCATCTGTAGCGAATACGTATCACGTAGAGTACGGGTATTCAGCCATGGGATATGAGATTGCCGGCAGCCTCGGTGTGAAATTAGCGCACCCAGATAAGGAAGTTTACAGCTTTGTGGGAGATGGCAGCTTTCTAATGCTGCACACGGAAATGGTAACAGCCCTTCAATACGGACAGAAGTTGAACATCGTGCTGTTTGATAATTCCGGTTACGGCTGTATTAACAATCTGCAGATGGGGCACGGAAGTGACAGTTACTGCACGGAATTCACAAAGTCTGACGGCACCGTGCTTGCGGTTGATTATGCGAAAGTAGCTGAAGGATATGGCTTTGATACATTTACAGCTTCCAATGAGGCAGAGCTTGAAGAAGCCGTGAGAAAATCTAAGGAAACGGACAACTCTACGCTTATTCATATCCGGGTACTTCCTAAAACAATGACGGATGGATATGAGAGTTTTTGGAACGTCGGTATTTCTGAGCATTCCTCAAATGAGCGGGTAAACGAAAAAGCCGAGGAAGTGATCGGTATTCGAACGACCGCAAGGCAGTATTAGAAGACGAGGGCTTTGTGCATCAATCTTATGCATATGAGTGTCGCTGGATTAAGCCGTCAAGGCTTGATCCCAGACGACAACATGTAACTTATGGGGATATGAATGGCTCTCTTTTAACTTAGAGGCTACATAGATGAAAGACGGCTTTCGACTGAGGTTCCAGCCATATGATGAGGCAGGGGAGGACCAGCGGTTTTCGAAGAGAGTGTGAACTTTAAACTTTTATATTAAGGAGATCGGAAAATGGAAAATCAAATCAAACTGGGGTGTGCACCAATTGCCTGGACGAATGATGACATGCCTGAGCTTGGGAGAAACAATTCCTTTGAGCAGTGTATCAGCGAAATGGCACTTGCCGGATATACAGGTACAGAAATTGGCAACAAATATCCCCGTGACCCTGAAGTGTTGAAGCATTATTTGGATATCCGAGGCCTTGAGGTAGCCAGTGCCTGGTTCAGTGCTTTTTTAACGACGCAGCCGTTGGAAGAAGTGAAGGCTGATTTCATTGACCACCGGGATTTTCTCTATGCCATGGGGGCTGAAGTTATCGTCGTGTCTGAGCAGGGAAACAGTATTCAAGGTCAGATGGATACGCCGCTTTTTGCAGAAAAGCCTGTTTTTAATGAAGAAGAATGGAAGCGTTTTATTGATGGTTTGGAAGTCCTGGGCGAACTGGCAGCAGAGAAGGGAATGTCAATCGTTTACCATCACCACATGGGGACCGGGGTGCAGACGAAAGAGGAAATTGACCAGCTGATGTCCTCTACGGATCCGGACAAGGTCAGCCTTTTGTTTGATACCGGCCATCTCG
This sequence comes from Halobacillus sp. ABD4_316, assembly GCF_056161385.1. NCBI lineage: Bacteria > Bacillati > Bacillota > Bacilli > Caryophanales > Bacillaceae > Halobacillus > Halobacillus sp. ABD4_316. The sequence goes on along the minus strand of NZ_JBSWZA010000003.1, from coordinate 451,698 downwards.
TTTTTTCAGGCGAGGATCCTCTTGAAATTCTTGAGAAGTATTTTGACCGCATTAAACACGTCCACTTCAAAGATATACGGAGAGATATCGCTGCAGAAGTACAAAGGGAACGGGACAGCTTTCTGACAGGAGTGAAAAAGGGGGCCTTCACGGTACCAGGAGATGGGATGATCGATTTCGCACCCATCATGAATTACCTGACCCGTCACGAGTACAATGGCTGGGTTGTTGTGGAAGCGGAACAGGACCCGGATGTATGCAATGCTTTTGAATATGCTTTAAAAGCGAAGCGGTACATTGACGAATTACTTCAAAAGGATAAGGTTCGTTGACTGGTATGTCTTTTTTATAAGCCGGCAGTCTTAGCATCTTCAATTGAAGGGGAGTACACGATGAAAAAAATAACAGTTGGTGTCATCGGTGCAGGTCGTATTGGTAAGCTGCACATTGATAACCTGAACAGGAATCCAAATGTCCGTTTAAAAAAAGTTTCGGACCTTTTTGCGGAACAGCTGATGGAATGGTTTGAAACAAGCGGGGTGGAAGAAATCACAACGGATTACCATGATATTTTTCAAGATCAGGAGATTGACGCGGTCTTTATCTGTTCTCCAACAAGTACACATGCGGACCTGATTAAACTGGCTGCTCAGCATAACAAACATATTTTCTGTGAAAAGCCTGTGAGTTTCAGTGACCAGGAAACGTTGGAAGCGTATGATCAAGTCCGAAAGGCGGGCGTTCAATTTCAAGTCGGATTCAACCGACGCTTTGACAGCAACTTCGCTGAGATGAAGGATCGTATCAAGCGCAGCGATATTGGTGATGTCCATGTTCTTAAAATCACGTCCAGGGACCCTAACCCTCCGCACCTTGATTATATTACATCTTCCGGAGGTTTGTTTATGGATATGACGATTCACGATTTTGATATGGCCAGACATCTGGTTGGGGATGAAGTGGTGGAGGTTTACGCTAAAGGCGGAAACCTTGTTGATCAGGCTATCGGTGAAAAAGGGGATATCGACACGGCCATTGTTACTTTGACCTTTGCAAACGGCGCTTTAGGTGTCATTGATAACAGCAGGGAAGCGGTATACGGCTATGATCAGCGGATTGAAATCTTCGGGAACGGCGGCGCTCTAGTTGCGGACAACCAGACATCGACGAATTTAAAATATTACAACGCTGGTACAGTAGAGTCTGATAAGCCGCTGCCGTTCTTTTTGGAAAGGTATAATGATTCGTTCATCCATGAAACGGAACAATTTATAGAAAGTATTCTTCAGGACCGTCCGACAGGCGTTCAATTCGAGGACGGCATTATGGCGCAGCGCATCGCGCGGGCAGCGCAGGAATCCTATGAGACGGGAAAACCGGTTCAAGTCAATTATGAGATTGGGCGATCCTATGTATAACATTTTAGATGATGCTTTAGAAAATAAGTACGCCGTTCCCCAGTTCAACATGAATGGCTGGATCTGGCTTGAGGCCATTTTAAAAACTGCAGAAGCCTGCCGCGCTCCGGTTATTGTAGGGACGACAGATAAAATCGTCGATCAAATAGGAGGATTCCGTCTGTTGTCTGAATCCTTTTCGATTATGAAAGAAGAAATCGGCCTGACGGTTCCGGCTGTTCTTCATCTCGATCACGGGCAGACCATTGAGCGCTGCATGGAAGCTGTAGATGCCGGGTATGATTCTGTCATGTATGACGGTTCCAAACTTTCCATTGAGGAAAACGTGAAGAATACGAAAAAGGTCGTCGCCTACGCCCATAAGCATGGAGTGACGGTTGAAGCGGAAGTCGGAAGCGTCGGAGGTACAGAAGATGGCATTTACAGCGATCTACTGTACGCCGATTTGAATGAATGCCGTACATTAATAGAAGAAACGGGTGTCGACAGCCTCGCTCCGGCTCTCGGTTCTGTGCACGGAAAGTACAAAGGTGAACCAAATCTTGGATTCAAGGAAATGGCCGCTCTTCGTGAATCGACCCCTGTGCCTTTCGTCCTTCACGGAGCCTCGGGTATCAATAATGAAGATCTGGGCAGGGCCATCAGCTACGGCCATGCGAAAATCAACTATAACACAGAGCTGAACATTGCCTGGTCGCAGGCGACGAGGCAGGTGCTGGAAGAGAACGAAGATCTTTATGCACCGATGGAAGTTTTGAAACCTGGAAAAGAAGCGTTGAAGAAAGCTGTGGAAACTGTCATCAAGCGGACAGGTGCATACCAGCAGATGAAATAACATAGAGTGGATGCTGTAAGGCTGTCGGAAAATTTTTCGACAGCCTGTTTTTTACTGGCAGATTTTACTGACAAATGATTTGTACAGGGTACTGTACCGGACGAGGGGCGTGTGGGAAAGTCCCGTTTATGGCAGGCATCCACCACCAAGCGGCCTTTGACCATCATCAGGCCATCGCCTATAGATATAATGTCTTTTTATATTTTCCATGATCCATATATCTTCCCTTGCTTTCCGGTCTGTCTCATAGTACTCTTGTGGTCTATTGAAGGGAGTGGAAGACCATGGAAAAGGTGGTCATCTTAGCCGAAAAACCCTCGCAGGCAAAAGCCTATGCCGAGGCCTTTACTGTTCAAAATAAAACGAAAACCTATATACAATTGAAACCTGACCATACGTTCCCGGACGGAGCAGTCATTACGTGGGGTGTCGGCCATTTAGTGGAGCTGAAGGAACCACACGATTATAAACCCGAATGGAAAAAGTGGAAGCTGGATCAGCTGCCGATCGTTCCGGAACGGTACCTTGAAAAAGTGTCCAAAGGCAAGTGGGATCAGTTTCAAGCTGTTAAAAAACTGTTCCAAAGTGCTGATGTCATCATCAATGCTGCGGACGTCGACCGCGAAGGCTCCAACATTTTCTACAGCATCCTCCGCCTGACCGGTGTAAAAAACAAGCCTGTCAAAAGGCTTTGGATCAACTCCCTCGAGCGGGATGAAGTGCGCAAAGGATTTCAGAACCTGCAGGCCAATGATAAAGACCTGCGTATGTTCGAGGAAGCCAAAGCCCGCCAGATCAGCGACTGGCTTGTCGGTATCAACGCCAGTCGTCTGTTTACTCTGCTGCTGCAGAAAAAAGGGTTCGGCAGCTACTTATCGATTGGACGCGTCCAGTCGCCCACGGTGTATTTAATTTATCAGCGTCATAAAGAAATCGAAACCTTCGTCTCTGAACCTTTTTATCAGATCGAAGGACAGTTCCAAGCAGAGAAAGGGTCTTACAAAGGCCTGGCCAAAATCAAGGAAAAGGATAAGGCAAAAGTACAAGCCTTGATGGATGAATACGGTTTAAAAGAAAATGAACCGCTGGCCGGTATTGTGGGGAACGTCGATAAGAAGACAAAGTACATCAAATCACCGAAGCTTCATTCGCTTTCCACACTTCAGAGTGTCGCAAACAGGCGTTGGAAGTACACGCCGTCCCAAGTATTGAAAACGATGCAGAAACTGTATGAGAAAAAACTCGTCACCTATCCACGGACGGACTGTAACTTTATAACGGAAAGTGAATTTTCCTACCTGGTGAAAAATCTGGATGGGTACCAGAAAACGCTGAACGTGTCGTTTACACCGGTTTCCACGAAGCCGAAGAAGCGCTACGTGGACAGCAGCAAAGTGCAGGAGCACTATGCCATCATACCGACAAAATCCGTACCTACAGAGAAAAAGCTGAGCGGGCTGAGCCGTGATGAGCAGAACATTTATAATGAAGTACTCGCTACGACGCTTGCGATGTTCCATACCGACTACATTTATGAAGAAACGACCCTGCACACCCATGTCAAGGAGCTGCCGTTTAAGACAACCGGTAAGCGCGACGTCAGTCAAGGGTGGAAGGAGCTGTTTCCGAAGCCCGCTAAAGCGAAGGAAAAGGAACCTCTGCTTCCTGAAGTCCATCAGGGAGAGGAAGTGGGCGCGAAGCTTCATATTAAAGAAAGCATGACGCAGCCTCCGAAGCCGTACACCGAAGGCCAGCTGATCAACATGATGAAGACGTGCGGGAAATGGATGGATGATGAAGAAGACGTTGAGATTCTGAAAGAAGTTGAAGGTCTTGGTACGGAAGCGACGCGTTCAAGCATCATCGAAACCATCAAAGCACAGAATTATATTGAAGTGAAGAAGAATAACGTCTATGTGACGGAAAAAGGGATGATGCTCTGCGAAGCCATCGAAGGCACCCTGCTGTCGAGTCCATCCCTCACGGCCAGATGGGAGACGTATTTGAAGAAGATCGGCAGCGGAGAAGGATCCCGTCAGGTGTTTCTGAAGCAGACCGGGCAGTTTATCGAAAAGCTCATTCAGGAAACGCCGGGCGCTCTGCAGCAGGTGGAAGTGCGGAGCACCGGAGAAAAGACATCATGGGGAAGCGGCAAAGAACCGATTGCCAAATGTCCCTCCTGCCAGACTGGGGAGATCATGGATCGTTATAAGTTTTACGGCTGCTCCAATTATAAGGAAGGCTGTAAGGTGACTTTTCCGAAGAAGCTTGCCGGCAAGACTCTGACAAGAAATATGATCAAAACGCTTTGTGAGAAAAAGAAAACGAGAGTCCTCAAAGGCTTTAAGGGCAAGAAGCCGTTCAGCACCGCCTTGAAGCTGGATGAGAACTACAGCATCAAGTTTGATTTTGAAAGTAGAAATAAGCAGACCACATAAAAAAGAGTCCTGCCCCAGGACTCTTTTTTTATGGTATTGTGGAAACTCAACCTTCATTTGTCCCTCCTGCATAGGTTTTTGTTTCAATGGTTGTGGTCATGATTTGCGTATACCTTTGAGCTGGAGTATATTTGTTGAACTTTTGTAAAATAAACAGGAGAATGATGAGTAGGGATTTCTCGATGTAGTGATGGGGAAGAAAGAGAATCGGGAAGCTTAAGGACGAAACAGCGAAGCATCACACCGGCATTTCCAAGTGCCGGGGACGGATTCCTAGTGGAAAGTGAGTGGTCATGATGAAAAGATTCGGTGTATTAACAAGTGGAGCAGATGCTCCGGGAATGAATGCAGCCATCCGGGCTGTTGTCCGTTCCGGTATTTACTACGATGTGGAAATGATAGGAATACAATATGGTTTCCAGGGCCTTATAGATGGAAAAATGGATCAGATGGATGCTGCATCTGTCGGATCGATCATGCAGCGGGGCGGAACGATTTTACAGTCCTCCCCTTCCGATGTAATTCTTACTGAAGAAGGTAAAGGAAAGGCTCTTCAAAGGATCAAGGAGCATGGAATCGATTCCCTTATCGTCATCGGCGGGAAAGAATCGCTGCAGGCGGCGGCTGTCCTGGAAGAAGCGGGCGTACCCACTGCTGCGATTCCGGCGACGATTGATTCTGATATCCCTGGTGTTTCTGAAGTCATTGGTTTTGATACGGCTCTGAATACGGTAATGGACTACATTGACCGGATCCGGGATACGGCTTCCTCCCATGAAAAGTCTTCCATTATTGAAGTGATGGGCCGGGACACCGGTAATCTTGCTCTTTGGTCCGGACTCGCCGGCGGTGCGGAAAACATTTTGATCCCTGAGAAAAAAGAGGACCTGGACTCCATTGTTGAGCAGATCAAGCAGGGGCCGTCGCGCAGCAAACGCTACAGTATCGTTGTTGTTGCAGAGGGAACCGTGAGTGGGATCGATCTCAACGAACGACTGAAGCAGGAGGCAGGCATCGAGTCACGTGTGACGGTTCTCGGCCATACCCAGCGCGGAGGTGCCCCGACAGCGGCAGACCGGATTCTCGCCAGCCGCCTTGGTGCCTATGCGGTCGATCTGTTGATCAAGGATCAATCAGGTGTGATCGTCACGATAAAGGAAAATCAGCCTGAAGCCCTTACCTATGGATTTGTCCATACGAAAACAGTACAAGTGGACGAAGACGTGTACAACCTATCTTCTCGTTTATCCATATAAAAAAACTTCCCATCTTCAGGATGGGAAGTTTCAGCTTGTAGAGAAACCTCTGTTTCTTTACAAGCTTTTTTCTTTCTTACCGCCAGGAGCGAAAGGGGCACCGCTCCTTGGGAGTTCTTTAAAATTGAAAAAGACTCTCCTTCACTTAGCTCACCCTTGCTGGATGACAATCTTTTTCATATTCCGGCAGGCAGCGGTCATCAGCGCCAGTTCTTTCCCTATTTTTCCACGCAAACGGCAATAACGCAGCCCATGCCGTTCTTTTGAATCTGCGAACCTGCTTCGTACACATTCTCTCTCCTCTATATTCTAACGTCGGAATGAGGAGCGTTCGGTGGATGCCCGCGGATTCCATCCACCGATAAGAGGAATGTGACCCTTCCCACGACAAATGGACAACTCTACCTGGTTATCACAGGCTTTTCGTAGATGGAGAAGTCCTCGGTTTCCATATGAAATAATGGAAACGGGAGGGGCGGAAGGGATACAATAGGAATAACCGGACTTCTATACAGGTATGATAATCGGTTCAATTTACTTTTTAAGGAGTTAATGATGAAACAAGTTGTGAAGATTCTGCTGATCATTGTCGGAAGCGTTTCGCTTGGTCTGGGTATTCTGGGCATCATCCTGCCGTTGATTCCGACGACTCCGTTTCTACTATTAACAGCCGCTTGCTACGTACGGAGTTCTGATCGTCTGTACAACTGGCTGATGACGAATAAATGGTTTGGCAGTTATATACAAAATTATAAATCAGGCCGGGGGCTCCCCCTGAAAGCGAAAATATCGATCCTTGTAATGATTTGGTCTTCATTTTTATTCTCGGCTTTTTATATTGCACCAAATCTTCTTATGAAAGCCGGATTCATCTTCGGCGGGTGCTTTTTCACAGTGGTCATCTATCTGACGAAAACGTACAGGCCGGAAGAAGATCATTCCTGATTTTTTCTATTCAGCCTTATAGAATACGGAGAAACGTGGTAGGATGAGGACTGGTGTGAAAAAGCGGGAAAAGAACGTACAACAGGAGGTTGTGTAATGGATAATAACGATATATTGATTCGTCTGCGTTATGCTCTTGATTTGAGGGACAGCGAAATGAAGGAAATCTTTGAGCTCGGCGGCGAGGATCTGGCTGTGGAAGAGGTCAAGCTGGTGCTGACGAAAATAGAGGAAGACGATGAGGAAGCCGTGGACGGCATGGATTATATCAAGTGTACGAACAGTATGCTGGAATCTTTCCTGAATGGATTCATCATTTATAAGCGCGGTCCTCAGAAAACGAAGGACGGCGAGCCCGTCAAGCCTGACCGCTCCATCAAAAACCGTTCCAGTGTGAACAATGTCATGATGAAGAAGGTGAAAATCGCCCTGCAGCTGAAAAATGAGGATGTGATTGATATCCTTGATGAAGCGGGCGTAGCTATCAGCAAAGGCGAACTTAGTGCGATCCTAAGAAAAGAAGGGCATAAAAACTATAAGCCCTGCCTGGATAAGTTTGCCCGGAACTTCCTGAAAGGTCTGGCCATTAAGTATCGTACTTGAATTGAAAAAAAGCGTCCGGATCAAACGAGGCCACTGAAAACCTCCTTCCTATCAAGAGAAGGGGGTAAAGGTGGTTGTTGCTTTTCACGAATCGCTTGTCGATGGATGCTTGCTGCGGGCACGGCCTCAGCTGACTTGGTCAAGAAAATCATTGGACCAAGTCGATCTTCGGCTCGCGCTGTTCCCGCAGGCGTCACCATCGAACGCTCATCGTGGAATCAACGGTAAGAACATCGCTCTTTTTTTGTACAATGAAAAGAATACATAAAGACACGGATATGCGGCTGCCTCATCTTCGGTCTGAAGGCATGCGCCTTCAAGGTGCCATCGCGATCTTTACAACGAATGTAAAACGAATCGTGACATGAATGAAGGAATAGAAAGGATAAGCCCCCCTGAAAATAGAAAAAAGCGGATGGCATGAAATATTTCATGCCATCCGCCTTTTTTAACTTGATCCTTCATTCAGTGGCCTCGATCAAACCGGATGCTTTTTTTATATGGAAGACACGTGGACGGGATCAATAGTGCTTGTGAGCGGATATTTCACCCGGAATTTACGATTGACAGCATGGATCAGCGCTTGTTTAGCTTCCTCAGATTTTATGGCACCTTCCTCAATATCCTCATGTTCCATCCTCACCTCAAAATCAATTTGATGATGTTTGTATTGGATTTTCCCTGAAACGATCATAGGAAAGAACCCCTCCTTATGCAGATCTTTTTAAGGAGAAGTTCCCTCCAGGCCTATTGGTAAAACTTTCTTATTAAAAGCCTAAAAATCGTTTAAGGGGAATCTGGCTCATCAGGTTGACGTTCGCTTCTTTGCTTTCTGTTTTCACTTTTTTCACGAACGATTTCATGAATTCTTCCCAGATATCTAAATACATCTGCTTATCCTGCTCATTTTCTTTTACGCCTTCAACAGATAAGGAAAGGGCGGTGTTTAAGTGCTGCATGGACTGCTTCAATTCCTGGACGACTTCCTTCTGTTTATCTGAAATATCAAGGTTGGAGGCTTTCGATTCTTCAGTCAATCTTCATACACCTCGCATTCAATTGTGTCCATGTTGTCCATCGCTCGTTTCATCCGCTCAAATTTTACATCATCGACCATGTCCTGCATACGCTCACCTGAACTGACGAGCAGAAACTTCATTTCATGCGATACTTCCCTCATGATCGGTCTGATGGTTCGTTTGATCACTGGAAAGACAGCGGATCCGGCAATGAGAACGACAGATCCTACTGCTGCTGTCTGGATTAATCGTAAGAACATCGGTTGCACCTCCGTAATGATCGGTCTTGTCTTAAGGTTTGCCCCTGGGTGTCAGCTTTATACAGGGGATTATCCGGCAAAGGCCTGTACTGCGGCTTTTCGTGCTGGGCTGGAGCCGGGGGCACGATGGAATAAGGCATACACAGGTCCCGCAGCTAGCGCGGACCCGCAGGCCGCTGCAAGGACGAGCGCCCAGCTGTTGAAGGATAAGGGGGCTGTATGGAACATCCCGGCAAGCGGTGGAACATAAATAGCTGCCAGAAGGGCCAGTGTGGACCCTCCGATAGCTCCGAGCAGGAACTTATCCTGTTTCCAGTTGATGGATCGTTCTTTTGCGTGCTGTTTACTCCAAGTGAACGTCTGGATGAGCTGTCCGGCTACAAGCGTAGCAAAAGCGGTCGTCTGTGCCTGCACGAGAGAAGCGCCAGCTCCCAGGTTTATTCCAAACAGGGCAAGGGTTCCGGCTCCAAGGAGGATGCCGCGGGTGATCACCTGGGTGTATAACGGCTTATCGGCAATCCGCTCCCGGTAAGGCTCCTCTTTCTGCTCTCCTGGATTAATGGCGAATACCATAGCCGGAAGCGCATCGGTCAATAGATTCATCAATAGGATTTGAATCGGTACAATCGGAAGCGGCATACCCGCCAGAACAGCGGTGGATGTGACTAAGATTTCTGCAATGTTCCCGGATAATAAACAACCGAGGGCCCTGCGGATGTTGCCGATGATGGAACGGCCTTCTTTCACGGCATCAAGAATCGTCTGGAAACCATCTTCTGTGAGGACGATATCGGCCGATTCTTTCGTGACAGCCGTGCCTGTCTGTCCCATGGCAATGCCGACGTCTGCCTTCTTAATGGCAGGAGAGTCATTGACGCCGTCACCGGACATGGCAACGACGTGACCCAGTCGTTGATAAGCTGCGACAATGCGAAGCTTATGATCAGGGGTGACGCGTGCAAAAATGTGGACATCCCGTACTTTTTCCTCGAGTTCTTCCTCTGTCATCTGATCGATGTCTGTACCCGTTAAGACCTGTTCCGGTCCGCTGTTCAGACCGATCTGTCCTCCGATAGCTGCGGCGGTTTTTGGATGGTCTCCTGTGATCATGACCGTTTGTATACCCAGCCGTCTGCTTTCTTGGATGCTTTGCTGGATTTCCGGTTTCGGCGGATCCATCATGCCGACGATGCCGACAAAAATCAAATGGTTTTCCACTTCTTCTACCGTGTCGGATTCCGGTTCATCGGTAATGGGAGCATAAGCAAAGGCCAGGACACGCAGGGCTTGGTCGGCGAATCGGGTGTTCTTCTCCAGCCACTTCTTCTTGAAAGACGCCGTTATTTTTTTCTTTGTGCCATTCATTTGGTAATGCGTACAGCGGTCGAGAACTTTTTCCAGCGATCCTTTCGTCATCACATAGCATTGCTTGTCCTGAACAGATTCGCGGCAGACGACAGACATCATCCCTCTATGGGAATCGAACGGAATTTCATGGGTGCGGTGCCAGTGGGCAAAGCTGCCTTCCGTCAATCCGTACTTTCTTCCGAGCGTCAAAATGGCCGCTTCGGTCGGGTCGCCTTTGACTTTCCATTCTTCTTCATGCTGGTGAAGCTCTGTATTATGACAAAGCCAACCGATGCGGAGCAGGTCTTGGAAGTCCTGATTGTTTTCTGGACCGTGGATCGCTCCTGACGGATGATAGCCGGTGCCTTCAACTTTAAAGGAGGCAGAAGGTGTGGCGGCATTCGTCACAGTCATTTCGTTCTTCGTCAGCGTACCGGTTTTATCCGTGCAGATCACAGTAACGCGCCCCATCGCTTCGAGAGCATTCAGTTTACGTGTGACGGTTTTTTTCTTGGACAAGCGAAGGACGCCGGCACTTAAGGCTATCGTAATGGTAACAGGCAGTCCTTCCGGGATGGCTGAAGCAGCAAGGGCGACAGATGTAGTAAGCATCTGGCTGATGGTGCTCCCACGTAGAAGGCCCGTAATAAATACGAGTGATCCAGTAACGAGAGCGACTTTTAAAAACTTGCGGCTCACTTTGTCCACTTGCTGCTGGAGCATCGTTTTTTCATTCGGTTCCTCTGTCAATAATGTGACGAGGTGTCCCATTTCTGTGTGAAGGCCGGTACCAACGACAACGGCTTTCGCCCGGCCGCGGGTGACATCGGTTCCCATGAACAGCATATTGCTGCGGTCGTTGATGGACGTCTGCGCCTGAATCGTAAGGGTTGATTTGGCGACAGGGAGAGATTCTCCTGTGAGCGCCGATTCGTTCACCTCCAGGTTGTTGGCCTGCAGCAGCTTCAAATCAGCCGGCACTCGTTCGCCTGCATCGATTTCTACAATATCGCCCGGGACGAGAAGATCGGCCTCCAACTCTGTTCGGCGGCCGTTCCGTATAACTGTACAGGCCGGCGCCTGAAACTCACTCACACTATTGAGAAGGTTGGCTGCTTTCTGCTCCTGATAGGCGCCGATCCCTGCATTGGCCAGCAGAATAGCCCCCATGACGATGCCTTCAAACAGGGCCCCTTGGAAGGCGCTGATGACAGCTGTTCCTGCCAGAATCAGCGTGGTGAATTCCTTCAACTGATTGAAGTAGACCGTAATCCAATGTGGGCGGGCCTTTACCTGCCACTCATTCTTCCCATACTGTAACCGCTTCTTTTTGACTTGAAGGGAGGAAAGCCCTTCGGCAGGATGGGTCTTCAATTGCTCGACAATGTCCTCATTGGCAAGAGAATGCCAGTTGGAAAAGGACTGCTGTTGTTCAAGCGCAGCCGCCAGCTCCAGCTTCTGTTTTTCTGCAGGCTTTTGAACTGCCTTTGTGTTGTATTTCTGCTTTTCAATGGAGGAGAGAAAGAGCAGAAGCAGGGTATCTGCCATCAAATTAATGACAGGCGGGCTGTATCGTCCCATAAAGGCAAGGGCGGTTCCGGCAGCATTCCACGTACCGGAAATGCCGAGCTGCCATCGGTTTTTCCTGCGAAGTTTCAGAGCCGTTTGTAATGTTTCGGTTATCCCTGATAATTCACTGGAAGTGATAGAAGGATAGTGGCTGAAACTCGAAAGAGCACCAGCTTCCTCAACGACTAGAACATTTCTGGAATCAGCGGGCCACTCGCTCGTACCCTGAATGACCATCAAATGAGGGAACTGGTGGTGAATCAGTTCAGCAGTCTCCCCGGATCCTTCCACATGAATGTTGGTCTGTTCCGGGAGGGCAGCTAAAAAGGCCATCGCATCTTCTGTCAGCGACCGGTCATTTTCCATCAAGCGGTCAGGGTGGTTCAAGATAACGGTATCCAGTGCGGCGAGTTGGAACAACGAACCTTTATCGGGGAGCACGGCTCCGCTTTCCTTCGAATCAAGTTCGGCTTTTTTCCATGTGATTTCAGCAGCGACTCGTGCCGGCCGCGGGTTGGCAGCGAGCAGAATACCGATCGTAGACACCACATTTCTGGTCAGCAGGAGGTTGGCACCTGCAGCAAGGAATCCGAGGCGTCCTGTCTGTTTTGCATACGACTCTACTTCAGGCAGAACATAGGACCCTTCCAGATAACTGTCTGTATCAAAGGCTTTTTGGCGCTGCCAGTTTAAAGCTGTGAGAATCGTTAGTCCGGCGAGAACGACGACATTTTCCCGGATGAGGGCAAGAGCCAGGGAGGCGGTCCCCAGCAGCCAGTCGATCTTCCATTCCGGAAAACGCTTGTTCACCTGCTGAATCCCCCGTTTAAAGTAAGGGTAGCCGGTCATGATGGCTATGCCTGCCCCCATATAAAAAGGAAGAGGATGGGACGCCAGAGCGGATGGACCCCGGATCCAGCGTTTCAGGCTGAGCACGAGCAGACCTCCTGCGCTCACCAGCCAGGCGAAGGGCAGAGAGCGGAGGTGTTTTTTCATTTTCGGGATGAGAGAAAGGTCTGGAGATCCTGGACAGGACACGGCTGCGGCCGCCTCCTGAACCATTTCAGGGCTTTCACAGCATCTGTGCTTCTGCTTATAATACGCTTGCTCAAACTCGGCGATCAGCTTCGTCAACTGCTTCAACTGAATGCGCGTTTCTTCAAATAAAAGAAGGACGTTTCCTGTCGTCGTGCTGGCTTTTACTTTAGTGACGCCTGGGATCGACTGGAAAATCCGTTCGAATTTCTGCTGAATCTCTGGATTTCTTTCAAGGTCATACAATTCAAAGCGAAGCTTTCCGGAGGATGCGTGAAACGCTCGCGTCCGTAGCTCTAAACTTTCATACATGCCCATCTTCCTTTACTGCCGATTTGTAAAATTCCTGTTAAATAACATAGTCGTTATTGTAAACTTCACAGCGTTATTTATTCATGAACAGAAGGATCTTTGATGAATGAAAGCGGGCGGGGCTGGAAACAATGAAAAGATAGAAGGAGGGTATTGCCATGTGGAAAAAAGTATTGGGCTTGAATAATCCCCTCGGCTGGGTCGTAGCAGGGGCAACCGTGCTCGTTTTTTCGGAGGACGCAAGAAAAGGTACACGTAAGGCCGTCGTTAAAAGCGTTGGTGCCGCCATGTATTTGGGAGATCGGGTAAAAGGTTTTGCTGTCGGTAACGGATTCGGCATCCAGCACCTCCTTGAGGATGCCCGCAAGGAGAAACAGCAGATGCGTTTGTCGGACGGAGGACTGACCCATTCCGTGAAAGAAGGGGTAAGCCAGGCAGCGGATGCGACGATGGATACGTACTCCAAAACGAAAGAGAAAATTGGACAGCTTTTCGATCAGCCGCACGAGCAGACACAGCCGGCTTTCGCAGCGAATGTCATGAATGATGAAGCCATGCAGGCAAAGCTCAGTGAAATAGCTGAGGAATTCCATATGAAACCGCCGAATGATCAATAAAGGCGTGAAAAGCCGGCAGGGAAACCGGCTTTTTTTATGGGCTGGAGGGTTCCTACGTTTCTTTTTCTTGAAAAAGGGATACATATAAGGGAGATACTTATCGATGAAAGGATGGATTTTTCCATGAAGGTACTTGTCGTAGGAGCCAATGGTCAGGTAGGGAAACACCTTGTACAAAACATACAAAACCATGATGATATAGAAGCCGTAGCTATGATCCGTAAAGAGGAGCAGGCCTCCTATTTCAAAGATCTTGGCGCAGAAACCGTCATTGTTGATCTTGAGGATGAGACAGAAAAAATGGCGGAAGCCTTTGAAGGCGTGGATGCTGTCGTGTTTACGGCGGGGTCAGGTCCGAACACAGGACCGGATAAAACGGTAATGATCGACCTTGATGGAGCTGTGAAAACGATGGAGGCCGCCAAACAAAAAGGGGTCAGCCGCTATGTGATGGTCAGTTCCTTTGATACGACACGTGAGGCGATTCAGGGAGCCCCGGCGTCTTTCGCTCCGTATGTTATTGCGAAGCATTATGCCGATGACTGGCTCCGTCGTACGAACTTGAATTATACGATCGTCCATCCAGGTATTCTGACAAATGAAAATGGGACCGGTCAGGTAGAGGCAGCGGAGACCGTTGAACGGGGAGAGATTTCCCGGGAAGATGTTGCAGGTGTTCTGCTTTCGGTGCTTGAAAACGAATCAACGATTGGAAAAGAGTTTCAAGTCGTTGGTGGATCCACCTCCATCAAAGATGCTGTGAACAAACTCTAAGCTTTCGAACAGGGACAGCCTGCTGATTCAGCAGGTTGTTTTTTTATGTTTTCAGGTGCTGCTTCTTCTTTGATTACGTGGGTGTTACAGAATTAAAAGAACATAACAGATTATTTAAAACAAGGGGTTTTTCTTTAAAATATGTTATGATCAGTTTTGTCGTAGAAAAAAACGGCACCCATGATGCAGCGAATGTGCTGTCGGTATTTCAATTGATTTAGGTTTAATAAAACGGAGGTTATTTCATGATTTCTAAATGGAAAGCTAAATTGGAAGACCCCGCCAATAAGAAGAAAGTAATGATTTATGGAGCGGTGATGGCTGTCTTCTGGCTGAAGATGTATATCATCCAGAGCGGCATTTTCAACCTTGACGTTGAAAACTTCAATGAAGCCTTAATTCTGGCCTTCAACCCACTCAGCAGTATTTTTCTTCTATTTGGTGTAGGGATTCTGCTTGCCGGCCGTAAAGGTATGCTGGCCATGTATATTGTCGGATCGCTTTTATTATATTTTAACGTCTTATTTTACAGAGAATACTCTGATTTCTTGACCATTCCTATGCTTGGGCAGGCCGCAAACCTTGCCGGGCTCGGAGGGAGTATTACAGATATCCTTTCTTGGACAGACATTTTCTTGTTTGTCGATATTTTTGCAGCGGCCTTTCTTTTGTTCTATTTGAACGGGAAGCGCCTGACGTCTTTCCAGCCGAAGCGTAAAGAAGGTTTCATCCTTGCGGCGCTGGCCATCCCCTTGTTCATCGTGAATATCGGATGGGCGCAGACGGAACGTACTGAACTATTGCAGCGGGCCTTTGACCGCAATATGCTGGTGAAATATATCGGCGTTCTGAACTTCCACGCTTATGACGTCGTGCTTCAAGGACAGACCGAAGCGAAGAAAACGTTCGCAGACAGCAACGAACTCGTTCCGGTTCTCAATTATTTGAACGAAACGAAGTCCGGTGCAGGTGAAGAAATGGAAGGGGCAGCGGAAGGAAAGAACGTCATCCTACTTTCGCTTGAGAGTACGCAGACGTTTGTTGTGGATAACACATTGAACGGGGAAGAACTGACTCCTTATTTCAATGACTTGAAAGAAGAGGGAGCTTATTTCAGTAACTTCTACCATCAAGTGAAACAGGGACGTACGTCCGATTCTGAGTTTCTGCTCGATAACTCTCTCTATGGACTGAACCGTGGAGCAGCTTTCTTTACCCATTCAGGTAATGAGTATGAGGCCACTCCGGAAGTTCTTGATCAGGAAGGCTATACGTCATCAGTCATGCACGCTAATGATGCGACTTTCTGGAACCGGAACGTCATGTACGATTCTCTCGGGTATGATCGTTTCTATTCGAAGAAAGACTATGATGTAACGGAAGAGAAGTCCCACAGCTGGGGTTACTTGGATGAATATTTCTTTGAAGATTCCTTAGCGAAAATGGAAGAGATGGAAGAGCCGTTCTACAACAAGATGATCACGCTCACCAACCACCATCCCTTTACTCTTCCAGAAGATAAACAGCTGATTGAAAAAGGAGAAACATCCAGTCAGACGCTGAACAACTACTTCCAGACGATCCGATACCAGGATGAGGCATTGAAGCAGTTTGTGGAGGAATTCAAGCAGTCAGACCTCTATGACGACACGGTACTCGTCATATACGGGGACCACTTCGGGATTTCTGAAAACCACCAGCAGGCGATGGGGGAATATCTCGATAAAGATATTAACGATTACGAGCAGTTCCAACTTCAGCGAGTGCCGCTTCTAATGATTGGAGAAGGCATTGAAGGTAAGGAATATGACACCGTAGGCGGACAGATTGACCTGCGTCCGACCTTGATGAATATGCTCGGTGTAGAAGATGACAACCCGATCCAGTTCGGTCAGGACCTGTTCAACGAGGACCGTCAGGAGCTGATGGTCACACGTGACGGAAACTTCGCCAACGAAGAATATGTCGGCGTCAACGGCACCTGCTATGACCGGGAAACGGGTGAAGAGGTCGAAGACGCGGCCTGCGGAGAAGGCTTTGAACAGGCAGAAGAAGAACTGGCCTTGTCTGATTCCGTTGTATACGGAGACCTGCTTCGTTATCTGGATGAAACAGAGATGATTGAAGAAGAAGAGACGACTGATCAATAAAAATAGAGAAAAAAGAGTCTGCATATAGGTGCGGGCTCTTTTTTTTAGTGCTGTGTTTTTCTTGATGGTCCCTTTACGAATATGCCTCAATACGCTTGAAGCTCTGCCAGAAGGGTATCGTACAATAGGTTGCGTTATACAAAAGTACGTAAAAGGAAGGGGCACAGAATCATGTCTTCCGTTATTGAAACAGAAGTGATCGTCATCGGTGCGGGTCCTACCGGTTTGATGGCGGCCAATGAACTGAAAAAACAGGGCATCGACTTCATCTGTCTGGAGAAACGCGAGGCACCATCCGATCTCTCCAAGGCACTCGGCATTCAAGCGCGGACGATGGAAATGTTCGAGCTTCTTGGTGTGCACAAGGAATTTCTCGAAAAAGGTTATCCAGGCCCCGGGGCTAAGCTTCATCTTGGTGGAGAGAATGCCTCCGTTGTGGAACTGTACCATATTGAAAGCCGTTATCCTTACCTCTTAATCCTCCCTCAGAGTGAAACAGAAAAAATCCTGGAAAACCATCTCGCCTCGCTCGGTGGTACAGTCGAACGGGAGCACGAGGTGATGGATGTTCATCAGGATGAAACAGGCGTATACGTCAAGGCTTCCTGTAACGGGAAAGTGAAGGAATATAAAGCGGACTATTTAATTGCAGCAGATGGCGCACACAGTAAAGTCCGTGAGGCGCTGCATATCGATTTTGAAGGCGAAGATGAAGGGTACACCTTTTTCCTTGGTGATGTCGATGTTCCCGGTCTTGAGGAAATTTTTATTCATATGCACTTGAATGACCGCGGGGCAGTCGCCTTCTTTCCATACAAAGACGGCAGTTACCGGGTGGTCGGTTTTGACCGCGCCAGGCAGGGGCTTCCTCACAAAGATGAGTTGACGATGGAAGAACTGCAGGATAGCGTCAATACGGTTCTGAAATATTCCTACCGCCTTGAAAACCCGACATGGCTTTCCTATTTTGGTACTGCTCACCGTCAGGTCCCCGATTATCGGAAAAACCGGGTGTTTTTTGTTGGAGATGCGGCTCATATCCACAACCCGTTCGGAGGCCAGGGAATGAATCTAGGCCTGCAGGACGCTTCCAATCTGGGTTGGAAGCTGGCTTCAGTATTGAAAGGCTATGCTGCAGATTCGTTCCTGGATAGTTATCAGGATGAACGCTTTCCTATTGGGAAGGATGTTTTGAAAGAAACGTCCCGGATGTTGAAAATCGTAAATCTTGAGGGAACTCAGGGAAAAGTCCGCAACTGGGCTGGAAAAGCAGCGCTGACTCAGGACTGGGTGCAGCAGAAAATCGCCAATCATCTATCCAATATCCATAACGAATATGAAAAGGTGAAACGGAATAAAGAGCTGAAGGATTCCACCCTGCCGCGTAAAGCGATCCAAGCCGGCCATCGTGTACCTGATCATCTTTTGTTTTTCGATGGGGCGAAGGATGAGAGGCTGTATCCGTTCATCTGCGAATATGGATTTGTCTGTCTGATCTATATTGATGCCCAGCATCAGGATGTCATAGATTATGCCTACACATTTGCGCAAAAAGTGAATGACCAGTTCCAAGGGCTGATGAAGATATTCCTTGTGGCTAAAGGTGGGACTGTCCATACGGATGGTGATGATTTACCGATCATTTATGATGTCCACCGGCACATGGAACGGAAGCTCGGCATGGAAAAAGGAAGTGCGTTTTTGATCCGGCCCGATGGCCATGTCGCCTTTCATGACACATCGATGGATGAAGAGAGGACGCTTGAGAAACTGCACCAGCTTTTTCAATAAACGAGAGAGGAAACCCGCTTCTATTAGAAGCGGGTTTCCTCTCGTGGAATCACCTTTTCATAATGAACGAAAATTCATTTTTGTCCTCTGCTGTGTGGATTGGTGAGGCTTACATGGAGCTGCCACCCTTTTCACTTTTGAAACATTCCTATATAATTTCTTCTCGTAGATAAAACTAACGTAAACTCATGTACTCCCATTCAAAACCATGACGAACGTATAGGAGCATCTGAAATGAAGAACATATGGAAAATATTCAGCAGAGACTGGAAAAACACGGCAACGAACTGGGTAGCGTTAATCCTGATTCTTGGACTCGCTGTCCTCCCTTCCCTGTATGCCTGGTTCAATATTAAAGCATCGTGGGACCCTTACAGTCAGACGGACCAGCTGCCTGTGGCCGTAGTCAATGAAGACCAAGGGGCTGTTGTCCGGGATAAGGATATCGATGTCGGTCAGGAATTGGTGGATAACTTAAAGGATGAAGACAGTTTCGACTGGCAGTTTACCGATCGTGATGAGGCCATGGATAAGCTGGAATACGGGGATTACTATGCTGTCATTGTCATCCCGGATACCTTTTCTGAACACTTAGGAACAGTCGTTGAAGGAAATCCGGAAAAGTCGGAAGTTCAATACTATGTAAACGAAAAGATTAATGCCATCGCTCCCAAGATCACTGAAAAAGGAGCCACGGTGCTGGTCGATCAAATTACCAGTCAGTTCATCTCGGAAGTGAACGGTACCGTTGCTGATCTGTTCAACGATCTCGGACTTGAACTGGAAAACGATCTGCCGGATATCAAGCGCTTTGAAGAATATATTTTCAAGCTGGAAGAGAATCTGCCAGAAATTTATCAATTGATTTCCGATGCGTATGATGATTCCCAGAATGCTTCCTCCATCATCAACGATGTGCAGGGGTTAATTCCGCAGGCTGAGCAGGCGGCAGGGGATGGATTAAACACAATTGATGAAACGACGGCGTTTATTGATGATGCCGAGCAGCGGTTGAACGAACTCTCTCCGCAGGTAAAGGAAGATTTGAACGCAGCCCAACAGACGGCTGAGGACGTGAACGCCTTCTTGAAGGATGTCCAGTCGGTCGATGTCAATGTGGAATCGATTGGTGAAATCCGTAGTCAAATCAATGATCAGACAAGTCAGTCCTTGGAAGAAATTGCGGCGGTCGAGCAGCTTCTCCAACAAGTGAAGGAACAGCAGCAAGCCAATCAAGGGAATGAAGAAAATCAGGAAGACAATGGGGAAGAGAGCAGTGAAGAAAATAGTGAAGAAAGCACGCCGCAGCCACCCCCGCAGATTCCTGAGGAAACCATTGATCAGGCGATTGCTGATGTCCAGGCGATAGAAGAAGCGCTCACGTCCATCCAGGAGGACAGCAGTCAGATTGGTGATCGATTGTCAGAAGCCCAGCAGAACATCGATCAAACCCTTGCCTCCCTTGAAGAAAAGTCAGGGGAAACGGCGGATCAGATTGATGCGTTCTTGCAAGAATACAACGAAAACATTGAGCCGCAGGTCCTGTCCGAAATCGACAAAACTCAAAGCACGCTGGCGGACGCCCGATCCATTTTGATGGATGTCCAATCGACCGTTCCTGAAGTCGAGCGGATTTTGAACAGTACGGAAGGCAATATTGCAGAAGGTCAGGATATCCTGGAATATATGATGAACGAATATCCGTACGTCAATCAAAAAGTGAATGAAATGGCGGAGCGGATACGTGAGATCCAGGGAGAAACAGATATCAATGAAATCATCGATCTTCTGAAAAATGACCCGGCCGCAGAGGAAAACTTTTTTGAAGAACCGGTCACCTTAAGTAAGAACGCCATGTTCCCGATTGAAAACTATGGAACAGGTATGACGCCTTTCTATACGGTCCTGTCCCTGTGGGTCGGTGCACTGCTTCTGGTGTCGTTACTGTCTACGGACCCGGTCAACCTCCAGGAATACCGGAGCTATGAGCAGTACTTCGGGAAACTTGCGACGTTTGTAAGTATCGGCTTCCTGCAGACACTTGTCGTCACGCTCGGAAACGTATTCCTTCTTGATATCGGTGTGGCTGAAGTTGTTCCATTTGTCTTGTTCGGTCTGCTGATCAGCTTTGTCTTTATGACGGTTGTCTTTACTCTTGTATCTGTTCTGGGGGACGTCGGAAAAGCCGGAGCGATTGTCATGCTCGTCCTGCAGATTGCCGGGTCGGGAGGAACGTATCCTGTTGCGCTTCTTCCGGAGTTTTTCCAGACGATTCATCCATTCCTTCCGTTTTCCTACGCCATCGATCTGATGCGGGAAGCCGTCGGAGGTATTGTGCCGGAACGAGTGGAAACAGACTTGGTGTTTCTCAGTTTATTCGGCGGGGTATTTCTGTTAATCGGCGTCTTCCTGAAAGGACCGCTGCATAAGCGGACAAGACAGGTGAAGGCTAAATCCAGGGAATCCGGACTGTTCCATTAACACAAAAGGAGAGATTGTATGAAACTTGTAGATATCTACCGAGTGAAAACATATGTGATTCCTGAGTATGTCGATAGTGTCATTCAAAGTGTGTTGAATGTGGATGATCTGCAGGTCGGTCAGTATAAGAATGTGATGTGGCAGACGAAAGATGGGATGGAGCAGTTTGTTCCCTCCGGCACAGCAGTCCCTGCAGAAGGGAAAAAAGGAGAAAAAGAACGGGTGACCTCGTTTCGAATTGAATTTTCCATACCGAGAGATGAAGATCTGCTCACCAAAGTGATTGAGCAGGGCATTTACGCCGCTCACCCATGGGATGAGCCGGTCGTGCAGGTAACGGAAGAACGAGAAGCCAGAAAACACGAATCATGATTGAAAAAGCCGCTTACGTCATCAGACGTAAGCGGCTTTCCGTTTGTAAACAAGTCCAGTGTTTTTCTAGTACCTGCACCGTTGCTGGGTAGAGGGTAATCTTTTTTATCTTCTTATAATCAGCTGTCATCAGCGTTTGTTTCGGACCATTGTCATTTCCACGCGAACGACAATTACGCCGTAAGTGCAGCTCTTTTGAATCTGCGAAGCTAAGCTCAAATTGTCCTTCTCTCATAAGATACCCATTTTCCTTCGTATGTGCTGTACTTTTGGCGCGAGGAGCGTGCGGTGGTGACGCCTGCGGGAAAAGCGCGAGCCGAAGATCCACTTGGGCAGGTGGTTTTCCTGCCCAAGTTAGCTGAGGCCGTGCCCGCGGCAAGCATCCACCGATAAGCGGAACGTGACCACTACCCGGACAAACAGACAACTCTACTGGATGACATGTATGATTTCTACAGCGTGAAAGCCGCTCACGTTATGGAACGTAAGCGGCTTTTTTAATCGAAATGGGAAAGGCCATGGAGGATGAAATGATTGACCATAACCGCCATTTCCTCGGGCGGCTGGTCCATGTCGTTCTGGATCCAGTCTTTAATCACGTGGATGACGCCGCTGATGACAAACGTACTGACGTACTCAGATTCCTGTTTGGAAATAACTTTATCAGACGTTAAGTTATCCAGCATGAACCCTCTGGTCAGGTTCATCATCCGTTTTTCGAAGGATGGCGCCGCTTCCCCCTTCAGCAGAGTCTGAAAGATCAGCTTATTTTCAAGCACGTACGAGAGAATCTTCTCCGTCATCTGAATCGATTCTTCTTCAAGCTCATGATCATATTGACTGAGATAGGTGTTCATATCCGCTGTAATTTCCTCTTCAATCCGCCCGAGCAGGTCATACTGATCGGAATAGTGGGTGTAGAACGTGGAACGATTGATGTCTGCCCGCGCACAGATCTCTTTTACGGTAATGTCAGCGATGGGCTTCTCATTCAGCAGGTGGATCAGACTTTCCTTCAGTACATGGCGGGTATACTTTTTGCGGCGGTCCATTTTTTCACTCATAGCGGGGCTCCTTTTTTTACATTTTTATGACAATCCAACATTTGCGTACCGGTATGTTGGATAAATGACGAAAATTACAAAACTGTTTGTTGAATATCCAACACGGTGTCAATAAAATAGTATAGTGTACGAATGGGAGATGCAAGAGAGGGTGACGTTTTATCGGATGGACAGCACGAATCATAAAGCATAAAAAGAGTATTGTTCTTATCTTTGTCATACTTACGCTGTTAAGTGCGGCGGCTCAGTTCGCCGTGTCCGTCAACTACAATATGATTGACTACCTGCCGGATGACGCCCCTTCGATTGAAGCGGTGGACATCATGGAGCAGGAATTCGATGAACCGGTGGAAAACGCCCGGGTCATGATTGAAGGTGTTTCGATCACTGAAGCACTCAGCTATAAACAGCAGCTGGAGGACGTGGATGGGGTCGGAAGTGTCACATGGCTCGATGATATCATCGATGTGAAAGTACCGTTGGAGATGGCTTCTGCGGATACAGTTGAATCCTATTACCAGGATGAAAAAGCGCTCTATTCCCTTCACATTGAAGAAGGGGAAGAAGTCGCAGCCACA
Organism: Halobacillus sp. ABD4_316; assembly: GCF_056161385.1. Classification (NCBI taxonomy): domain Bacteria; kingdom Bacillati; phylum Bacillota; class Bacilli; order Caryophanales; family Bacillaceae; genus Halobacillus; species Halobacillus sp. ABD4_316. Next base: position 428,834 of record NZ_JBSWZA010000003.1, on the reverse strand, counting down.
GATTCAATTTATGAATTGATTGGAGAAGAAAACGCGGTGGCTGGTGAAGCCGTCAACACAGCTGTGTCTCAGAAAATGACAGGCAGCGAGTCGATGTATGCAGCCGCACTGCTCGTTCCGATCATCATTTTGATTTTAATTTTATCAACGACATCATGGATGGAACCGGTCTTCTTCTTGGTGGCCATAGGTGTATCTGTCCTGATTAATTTAGGCACGAACATTTTCATTGGAGAAATATCCTTTGTCACGCAGTCGGTCGCTCCGATTTTACAGCTGGCCGTTTCGCTTGACTATGCGATATTCCTTCTCCACAGCTTTTCGGATTACCGCAGGGAAGTCGAAGATCCGAAGGAAGCGATGCAGCTGGCGATGAAGCGTTCTTTTCCGGCGATTGTCGCAAGTGCTTCCACAACTTTCTTTGGGTTTACCGCTTTAACCTTTATGGACTTTGGTATCGGGGCCGATCTCGGATTGAACCTGCTGAAAGGGATTCTTCTCAGCTTTATCAGTGTCATGGTCTTCCTGCCGGCGCTGACGATGATGTTTTATCACTGGATTGATAAAACCAAGCACCGTCCGTTTGTTCCTGATTTCAAAGGGATCGGCCGTCACGTCATGAAGCTGCGGCTGCCGAGCTTTATCCTGTTGTTAATCATCATTGTGCCTGCTTTTCTGGCTCAAAATGAAACGAGCTTTATTTACGGAACAGGAGAGCAGCCGGAAAACACAAGGGCCGGCCAGGATGTAGCCGCCATCCAGGATTCTTTTGGCAAAAACATCCCGATGGTTCTCCTCGTACCTGAAGGAGACCGGGCGAAAGAGGAAGAATTGGTGCAGGATCTGGAGCAGCTTACAGATGTCTCCAGCGTTGTTTCCTATGTCAACATCGTCAGTCCCGCGATTCCGCCTGAATACTTGGAAAAATCGGTGACCGAGACGTTTTATTCAGAACACTACGCTAGAATTACGCTGTATACGGAGACCGATGCGGAGGGGGAAAGAGCCTTTTCCCTTATTGAAGAAGTGAGGGAAACTGCAGATGGGTACTATGATGAGACACACCTGCTGGGGGAAAGCGTCACGTTGTATGATATGAAAAATATTGTGCAGAAGGATAATACCCTTGTGAACTGGCTGACAATCGCTGCGGTTGCGGCGGTATTGATTCTGACGTTCCGGTCGGTTTCCATCCCGGTGGTCCTGCTCATTACGATTCAGGCCTCGGTATGGGTGAACCTCGCTTTTCCATATTTCATGGATACGCCGCTCGTCTACGTGGGGTATCTATTGATCAGCACGATTCAATTGGCAGCAACCGTCGACTATGCCATTTTATTTACGGAGAATTACAATCATCTCCGTAAAGATATGTCAGCTCTTGAGGCGATTAAGAAAACGATTGATGATAAGGTCTTCGCTATTTTTGTATCGGCTTCGATTTTGTCCAGTGTCGGCTTTATTTTATGGATGACCTCCACGAACCCCATTGTTTCGTCGATTGGTCTGCTGCTGGGGAGAGGAGCGCTGCTTGCGTTTCTGATGGTCGTCCTCGTCCTGCCTGCACTGCTTGTGATTTTGGACCGTGTGATTGAAAAAACGACATGGAAAGCAAACTTTTATAAGGGGAAATGATAATGATAGGGAAACGTTCATCTCTGCTGATCATGGCTTTTCTTCTTGCCGTGCCAGCCGCTCCTGCTTCTGCTGAAGAAGATGGAAAAGCGGAGGAAGGCCGTTACTCTGAAAAGCGTGAAGTCGTCTATGCCACCTTGAATGCAGACGGCAGCCAGAAGGACATGTATGTGGTCAATAACTTTGATATCGAAGAGCCGGGAACGATTGTTGATTTCGGCCCCTACTCAAGCGTAGAAAACTTAACGAATACGAATGAAGTCACACAGAGAAATTCGCGGATTGAAGTGAAAGCCGGAGAAGAGGAGTTTTATTACCAGGGAAATCTTGAAGATCAAAATCTTCCTTGGAATATCAACTTCTCCTATAAGCTGGACGGAGAAGAAATCAATCCGGAGGAACTCCTTGGAAAAGATGGACAACTGGAAATCGGTATCGAGACGTCAGAAAAGGAAGGGGCCGATCCTGTCTTTTTCAACAACTATACCCTGCAGATTACGGTTCCTCTAGATGCAGAAATCTTCGAGAATATTGAGGCACCTGAGGGGACGGTTGCCAGTTCCGGGAAAGACAGACAGGTCACGTTCACAGTTCTTCCTGAGAAAGAAGAAAGCTACAAGGTGACAGCTGATGCAGAGAATATTGAAATGGACAGCATTGAAATTGCTGCGGTTCCTGCCTCCATATCTATGGAAGAGCCTGATATTGATGGCGTCAAGAATGATATGAGTTCACTCGCGGATGCGACAGCCGCCATCCATGATGGAGCTTCCGGACTAGCCGACGGGATCGCTGAACTGAATAACGGAACAGCTCAGGTTTATAGTGGTTCAGAACAGTATCTGAACGGCATCCAGGAGTTGCACAGTGGTTCGGGTTCTCTGGTCGAAGGATCCGCATCGATCAAAAGTGCGCTTGCGGAAATGAGCCGTCTGGCTTCACAGGGACCTGGAGAATTGAACCTTGGGGACCTGTCGCAGATGCAGACGAACTTGAGAGAGCTCTCTTCCGGTCTTCAGAAAGCGGAAGACGGCCTTGAGGATTTGAGAAGCCAATATACCAATGCCCACGATCAACTGGATGAGGCGATGGCTTCCATTCCCGGGTATGAAGTGACCGAGGAGGATATCCAGGCGCTTCGTGAGTCAGGAGTCGATCAGGAAGTGGTCGATCATCTGATTGAAACGTATCACGCAGCCCAGGAGGCTAAGGTGGTTTACGGAGATGCAGAAGGCGCATTTGATGCAGCCGGGCCTGCCCTTGATCAGGCAGTGGCTTCATTGAGTGAGATCAACGGCCAGCTCGCAGCGGCGGCTGATACAATTGAAACAAATCTCGGCAGTGTGAATGTGGATGAATCCATCAAGGAGCTGCAGCAGGGGATTCAGAATTTCTCCTCGCAGTATAATGACTTTCATGCCGGACTTGTCGAGTATACGGACGGCGTGGGACAGCTGGCCGGTTCGTACGAGGAAGTGCATTCCGGGATCGGCGGGCTGACAAGCGGGACAGCCGGCTTGGAATCCGGTGCTTCTGATCTTCAGAACGGAACGGCAGAACTCGCTGCCTCTACCAGCGATCTGCCGGACGAAATGCAGTCGGAAATCGATCAATTGATGAGCGAGTATGACTATTCCGATTTCGAACCGGTGTCCTTTGTTTCCGAAGAAAATGAGAACGTTGAATCGGTTCAGTTCGTTATAAAAACAGAAAGTATCAAAAAAGCAGAACAGGAAGAAGAGCAGGAGGAGCAGGACGAGAAAAGTCTCTGGGACCGCTTTTTGGATTTGTTCCGCTAGATGAAAAAGCCTTCTCCCTTTCATGCGGGAGAAGGCTTTTTTTGTATGAAGTTAATTAGTTTCGAAACTCGAAATGGTATAGTATACTCTTTATTGGAATAACACAGTGATGTAAACTCAAAATAAAAATGGTGTAAATGTTTATCAAGATGAAAAGTAAAACATAGGCTCCATTTGAATTCTTACGTACGGGAGAGATCAAGATGAGCATGAAGCTGTTTACGCTTAACTCCAACGAACCGTTGGCAGAGGAAATCTCAGAGATATTGGATGTTCCTTTAGGAGAGAGTTCTGTAGTGAGGTTCAGTGACGGTGAAATTCAAATTACGATCGAAGAAAGTGTCCGTGGAGACGACATTTACTTGATTCAATCGACGGCTCAGCCGGTCAATGAACATTTAATGGAGCTTTTGATTATGGTGGATGCTTTGAAGAGAGCTTCCGCCAAGACCATTAACGTGGTCATTCCTTATTATGGGTATGCCCGTCAGGATCGGAAAGCACGTCCGCGTGAACCGATCACGGCTAAATTGATTGCCAACCTGTTGGAAAAAGCAGGCGTATCAAGAGTCGTCGCTCTTGATCTGCATGCGCCGCAGATTCAGGGATTCTTCAATATCCCGGTCGATCAGCTGCTCGGCATTCCGATTATTGCTCAGTATTACAAGGAGAAAAACATCGAGGATGTTGTCGTGGTAGCTCCTGATACAAGCGGTCTGCGCCGGGCGCGCCGCATGGCAGATATTCTGGATGCGCCTATAGCATTTGTGGATAGACGCCGCCCCGAACCGCACATGGAGGAAGATTTGAATGTGGTCGGTAATATTGAAGGAAAGAACGTCATTATCGTGGATGATATGATTGATACTGCCGGAACGATCGATCAAGCGGCTGCTGCACTCCTCGAGAATGGAGCCAATGAAATTTATGCGTGCGGCACCCATGCCGTGTTGTCCGATCCTTCCGTGAAGATCATCGAGGATTCACCGGTCAAGGAATTGGTCGTGACGAATTCTGTTTATCTTCCTGAGGAAAAGCGGATTGATAAGATCGTATCGCTATCTGTTGCCCCGTTGTTTGCAGATGCGTTGACACGTGTACAGAAAGAGCAGTCCGTCAGTGTCCTGTTCGATTAATAAGGAAAACCCCCGCTTTTCAAAAGCGGGGGTTTTCTACTTACAGAGCACGTGTTTTTCACCTCTTACCTCTTCGCCTGAATCGTGTGGGGGCCACGGTCCGCTTATCGGTGGGTGCTTGCCGCGGGCACGGCCTCAGCTAACTTGGTCAACAAAACCACTTGACCAAGTGGATCTTCGGCTCGTGCTGTTCCCGCAGGCGTCACCACCGAACGCTTCCCGTGTCCACACCCTGTCATGGTTGAAAAGGTGGCTGGTTTGCTAAAGAGAGCATCATTTTTTGACACTTCACTTATAGGATCGTCTGGATGAAGGAGAGTCTTTTCCGGCACCGGAGGGAGCACAAACCATTTCACTCCTGCGGAAAAACGGGCGGTCAAGACCCCGGAGGCCGGTTTTCCCGAGGAGGCTTGGACGTTCGTCCCCGGAAAGGGAATGGTTTGTGCTCCTGAAGGCTGGTGAATAAATGGTTTCTCTACACAAAGAAAACCTCCGCTTGAATCAGCGGAGGTTTTTGTCTGTTTATTTATTTACGGAAGCGTCATAAATGGAGCTTACGGAATGATTCAGGGACTGGTCGAATTCTTCCTGCGACTGGTCGACATGAAGATCGCCGACAAGGGCTCTGGAGAAGCTTGCGATCAGACCTTCATTATCCTTCAGTTTTTCGTTGGCTTCTTCACGGGAGTATCCACCGGAAAGAGCGACAACGCGGACGACACGTGGATGGTTGATGATTTCCTGATAAGCATTCGGCTTCGTAGGAATCGTCAGTTTCAGCATCACGTTTTGATCTTCATGCAGCTGATTGAGCTGATTGAGGATCTCACCGCGCAGGATATCCTCACATTTCTCTTTTTCCTCACTGTTGATGTCGACTTCCGGCTCTATGATTGGGACGAGACCGGCTGCAAGGATTTCTTTAGCGACTTCAAACTGTTGGTCTACAACAGCTTTGATGCCATCGTAATTCGCTTCATGAATGACAGAACGCATTTTCGTACCAAAGATGTTTCGTTCGTTGGCACGGCGCAGCATATCATCCAGATCAGGGATCGGCTTCATCATCTGTACGCCGTTTTCCTGTTCGGCAAGTCCCTTGTCAACTTTAAGAAAAGGGACGATACCTTTGGAAGAAAGGTAGTCTGCTGTAAATTTCCCTTCCACTTCGCGGTCCATCGTCTGTTCAAACAAGATGGCGCCAAGGATTTGCTCAGCATTGAAGGAAGGGGAGGTGAGAATTCTCGTTCTCATCTCATGGACCTGGTTGAACATTTCCTCCTCATTGGCATAAGCGTCTTCGTGTACGCCGTATGCGGCAAGTGCCTTAGGTGTGCTGCCTCCGCTCTGGTCGAGTGCAGCAATAAAACCTTCTTCGTTTTTCATTCGTTCAAAATGACGGGTGTTCATGATATCCGCTCCTTTTACGAAATTTAAAAACTCCATGGATCCTTTTCCCTCTCTCACCTATTCTTTAACATCCAACAAACTCCTTCTATAATTTTTAGTTTTCCCCATTTTTCAACAGGGGGAGGAAGATACTCTTCCATATCGGTTCAAATATGAGGAACGAGGAGAAGCGTCCATACTCCGCTTTAGAGCGCAGTTTTTGTTGACCCTCCAGTTACTGGAGGGTTTAGCATGGAAAGAAGAATGAGAGGACCCGTGTAGAAATTGATCGAAAATTATGTTGATAATGATAATCGTTATCATTATAATGGGGTGTATAAGGAAGGAAAGAAAGAGGGGAGGTCCAGCCTTTTTAATTGAGAATGATTATCTTTGTCGTGTTGGAGATTGAAGCATTCCATTAAGAAGTACGTGTATGAGAGTTTTATACTTAGCCATAACTTTAATCGTTTTATCCATAGCATCTATTTTCATCGGCGTATCGGAGCTCTCTGTGATGGATATTGGCGGGTTGACCTCCCAGCAGCAGGAAATTCTGCTTGTCAGCCGGATCCCGAGACTGCTTAGTATTCTGATCGCCGGGATGAGCATGAGTGTCATCGGCTTTATTATGCAGCAGCTGAGCCGGAATAAATTCGTGTCGCCGACAACGGCAGGGACAATGGACTCTGCAAGACTCGGCATTCTTGCGGCACTCATTCTTTTCCCGACAGCTAGTATGCTGATGAAGGTTTCCATCGCTTTTGTGTTTGCTCTGGCCGGGACGTTTCTATTCATGAAGATTCTCGACCGGATCAAATTCAAAGATACGATTTTCATCCCGCTTGTTGGTCTGATGTTCGGGAATATCGTTGGATCTCTGACGACGTTCATCGCCTACCGTTTTGATATGATCCAGAGCATCGGCTCCTGGCTGCAGGGAGATTTCTCGATGATATTAAAAGGAAGGTACGAGCTGTTGTATTTGAGTATTCCGGCTTTGATTCTGGCTTACTTCTATGCCAACCGTTTTACCATCGCCGGGATGGGAAAGGATTTTGCGAGCAACCTGGGCCTTCAGTACAAACAAATTGTAAACATCGGTCTTGTCATTGTCGCGTTCGTTTCGTCCATTGTACTGTTGACGGTCGGTTCTCTGCCGTTCCTCGGCTTGATCATTCCGAACATCGTATCGATTTACCAAGGGGACCATCTGCAGAAGAACCTGCTCCATACAGCTCTTCTGGGCGCCCTGTTTGTGCTCGTATGTGACATGCTCGGCCGGGTGTTGATCTTCCCTTATGAAATATCCATTGGTTTGACGGTCGGCGTTCTTGGAAGCGGCATCTTCCTGTTTCTGCTGTTAAGGAGGAATGCTTATGCTTCTTAAAAGAAAAATGCTCCTGCTCGGTCTGCTGGCCACCGCGTTTTCGGTTCTCTTTTTGTTCTGGGATATCGGAACAGCTTTTGGTTATGTGTTTCCGCGCAGGCTGATGAAAGTCGCCGCTATTGTTTTGACAGGAAGCTGTATCGCTTTCTCTACGGTCATTTTTCAAACGATCACGAACAACCGGATTTTGACGCCGAGCTTAATCGGACTCGATTCTCTGTACATGCTGATCCAGACGGCCATCGTATTTGTTTTCGGAGGTCAGCAGCTGGCGATGATGGAGAATCGCTTCCACTTTGTATTGTCTGTAGGTTTAATGGTGCTGTTCGCTCTGCTTCTGTTCAGGCTTGTATTCAGAATGGAGCAGCGCAATATTTATTTCCTTCTGTTGATTGGAATTATATGCGGGACCTTTTTCAGCAGCATCTCTTCCTTCATGCAGATGCTGATTGACCCGAATGAATTTTCGATTGTTCAGGATTCCATGTTTGCCAGTTTTAACAATGTCAATGATGACCTGCTTGGTATTTCCGTCATCATTATAATCCTGGCCGGGGTTTATGCGTTTCCGATGTTGAAATATTTGAATGTCATGGCCCTCGGACAGGATCAGGCCGTGAACCTCGGGATTCCTTATAACAAAATTGTCCGGCGCTGGCTGATCATTATTGCTGTCCTTGTTTCTGTATCGACAGCATTGGTGGGTCCGATTACATTCCTCGGACTGCTCGTCGCCAACGTCGCTCATCAGTTGTTTCAAACCTACCGCCACAGCTATTTGATTATTGGAGCCGTTTTGATCAGCATCATCACACTTGCAGGTGGACAGTTTATCGTCGAGCATCTGTTCACATTCTCAATTCCAATCAGTGTCATCGTAAACTTTGTCGGCGGTGTTTACTTTCTTTACTTATTGTTGAAGGAGAATCGTTCATGGTAGAAGTGAAACACGTATCAAAAACGTATGGTTCGAAAAAAGTCATAGAAAATTTGTCCGTGGACATTCAGCCCGGAAAGATCACATCATTCATAGGATCGAATGGGGCGGGGAAAAGCACCCTGCTTTCCATGCTCAGCCGGCTGATTTCCAAGGATGAGGGCCAGGTGCTTCTGCACGGCCGGGACATTCATTCAATTAAACCGAACGATCTGGCTAAAGAGCTTTCCATCCTGAAACAGTCCAATCATATAGATCTGAGAATCCAGGTCCGTGATTTGATCAGTTTTGGACGCTTCCCTTACTCACAGGGGCGTTTAACAAAAGAGGACTGGGAGGAAATCAACAAAGCCATTCATTACATGGAGCTTGAGGAGATCCAGGAGCGTTATATCGATGAATTGAGTGGTGGTCAGCTCCAGCGTGCTTACATTGCCATGATTATTGCGCAGGATACGGACTACGTCATGCTCGATGAGCCTTTGAACAACCTGGATATGAAGCATTCCGTACAAATTATGAAATCATTGAGGAAAATGGTTGAGGAAATGGGGAAAACGGTGGTCATCGTGATTCACGACATCAACTTTGCCTCGTGCTATTCCGACCGGATTGTTGCCTTGAAGGATGGGGAGATTGCCCGGGAAGGCCCGACGGAGGAAATGATCAACAGTGAGATGCTGAAGGAAGTCTACGACATGGATATTCCTGTGCAGCTCATTAACGGTGAACGAATTTGTCTACATTTTAAATAAAAGAAAAAAGGATGAGTCGATGATGAAAAAAGTATGGTTGTTTGGTTTGTTTATTGCTGCTGTTATGTTTTTGGCGGCCTGTTCTTCTCAAGGAGAAGGGAACAGTGCGGAAGCTGAGACAAATAATGAATCTGAAGAAACGAAAGAGACTTTTACTATTGAACATGAACTAGGTACAACAGAAGTGCCGGAAAATCCTGAGAAAGTAGCTGTTTTCAACTATGGTACACTATCTGCGCTGGATCAGCTTGGAGTTGAAGCGTCAGGTGTGGCAAAATCAAGTAACATCCCTTCGTACCTTTCCAAGTATGAAGGAGAAGACTATACGAATCTCGGGAGTTTGAAAGAGCCGGATTTTGAAACGATTTATGAAATGCAGCCGGATCTGATCATTATTGCCGGACGTCAGGGTGAAGCTTACGAGGAACTGAAGGACATTGCTCCAACGTTGTATTTATCGGCTGATCCTGCTGATTTTATGGCATCCTATAAAGAAGGTATGGAAACACTGGGGCAGATTTTCGATAAAGAAGATGAAGTGCAGACCAAGCTTGATGAACTAGATGAAACGGTCGCTGCTATGAAAGAAACAGCAGAAAGCAATGGACAGGATGGTCTTGTTGTTCTGTCCAACGGTGGGAAAGTGAGTGCTTATGGACCGGGATCACGCTTCGGCATGCTTCATGATGTGTTTGGTGTACAGCCAACGGCCGATGATATCGAATCTTCAACGCACGGCATGGATATTTCTTTTGAGTATATTGCTGAAAAAGATCCCTCCTACCTGTTCGTTGTCGACCGCGACCAAGTGGTAAATGGAGAGTCCGCCGCTGCTGAAACGTTGAACAACGATTTGGTAAACGGTACGACGGCAGCTCAAAATGACCAGATTGTTTACCTGGATCCTGAACTGTGGTATCTATCCAGTGGACTTCCTCCGATCGACCTTATGGCTGATGAAGTGAAACGTGCTCTGGAGGAATAAACAACAGGTAGAAGCGAGGGGGAAAGATGAAGAGAACGTTTACGATCGGCCAAATGGCCAAACTGAATAACATTCCGGTCAAAACCCTTCGTTATTATGATGATATCGGCTTGTTCGTCCCCTATGAAGTGGATCCGCAGACAGGGTACCGGTATTATGCGATCGAACAGTTCAAGAAGTTGGACATGATCACTTTTTTGAAAAATATGGGTGTGCCGCTCCGGGAAATCAAAAGAAAAGTCGAGCACAGTACAGTCGATGAATTCATGGAAGTGCTGGCGGAGTACAAACAGAAAAACGAAGATCTCATTGAAGATCTGACCCGTATGAACCGCCTGCTGCATCAAAAAATATCGGAACTCGAATCCTCCAAGGATCATCGGATCAGAAATCAGACGAATATAGACTTCTTTCCGGAACGTTCGATCATTGAAGTGCGGGGACACTTTGGCAAGCTGGATGATGTGGAAGAAGTTCTCCGTGCGTTGAAAAAACAGGTGAGTGCCAAATCCCCGATCATGGTCGGGACGGTCGGGATGGTTGTCGAACAGGCGGAGGTTTTCAAAACGGAGGCCGTTGATTACAGGGCTGTTTTCATTACCGTGGATGAAAAACAGGAAGAATCGCATGATAAGCGGAAGATTCTCGAAGAGGGCTTCTATGCGACAACTTATGTGAAAGCGCAGGAAAGCCGCAGCCCTGCCGTTTACCAGAACATTCTGGAGAACATAACGAACGCGGGTTGGCAGACCGATGGTCCGTTTTTCGTCCGTACCATCGTAGAATCGTTCATTTCCCATAAAGAAGAAGAGCATACGCGGGAAATTCAAATCAAAGTGAAACAGTAAAAGACTGTCAGGGGATTCCCGGCAGTCTTTTTTTTGTGTTTGACCCTCCAGTGGGTGGACCCCGTACAATAGCCGGGTATGCATAAAGGAGGAACGAATGGATGAATCACACAGAAGTTTATCAGGAAAGGGCGGGTAGACGAAGTCCCGTTGCTGTATTTATATTTATTTTAGGATCATTAAGTGCTTTCGGTCCATTGACCATAGATATGTATCTTCCAGCGCTCCCCACAATTGCGGATGAGCTTGGAACAACTACATCGATGACCCAGCTCAGTTTGACGGCCTGCTTGATCGGTCTTGCTGTCGGTCAGCTGGTTATGGGACCGTTGAGTGATGTCAGAGGCCGTAAAAAGCCGTTGATCATTGCGCTCGGAGTTTATATGCTGGCATCATTTTTGTGTTTGTTTACAGGTTCCATCTGGAGCTTTGTGGCATTGCGGCTCCTGCAGGGATTGTCCGGTGCGGCCGGGCTGGTCATTTCAAGGGCAACGGCCAGAGATTTGTTTTCAGGAGCTGAGCTCACAAAGTTTTTTGCACTGCTCATGCTTGTGAACGGACTTGCGCCGATTCTTGCTCCAGTAGCGGGAGGGCAGCTGCTGCAGGTGATGCCGTGGCGTGGTATTTTTGGGGTGCTTACGGGTCTCGGCCTTCTCATGCTTCTTGCATCAGCCATGTTTTTAGAAGAAACACTTCCGGAGAAGAATCGTAAAACAGGCGGGCTGAAGGAGACCATTGAGACGTTTGGTTCATTAGTCAAAGACCGGACCTTTATGGGCTATGTATTAAGTAAAGGATTCATTATGAGTGGGATGTTCGCTTATATTTCCGGTTCGACCTTTGTCCTTCAGGAAGTCTATGCCTTATCCGCCCAGCAGTTCAGTCTGGTATTTGCGGTGAATGGTCTCGGACTTGTGGCAGCCACCCAGGTGACCGGCTTGCTCAGCCGGAAGATCAGCGGGACCGCTTTGTTCCGTTATGGATTGATTCAGGCGTTTACCGGGGGGGTGCTGCTCGTTGGTGCGGCTCTGGCAGAAGCCCATGTGGTGCTGTTATGTTTCACGCTCTTCCTTGCTGTTACGAGTGTAGGAATCGTCAATACGACCGTTTTCTCTCTGGCTATGGAAGATCAGGCCGAGCAGGCAGGGAGCGCCTCAGCGCTGCTTGGTCTGCTGCCTTTCCTGCTCGGTGCCATCGTTTCACCGCTTGTCGGTCTTGGCGGTGGTGCCCTTCCGATGGCACTCGTAATGGCTGTGTGTTCCACGTCGGCAGTAGTCTTTTACATCCTCTTGAACCGTCCGGGGAGCACATGATTCATGCTGGGAATCCCGGACAGGCATGGGGGTGTCTGCATAGAATGATAGAAGGCATAAGTGCCGGATATCAGCGGTTCTATTCGTTCAGATAAACCGCGTGGAGGTAGAGAAGAGTTGAATCAAGATCATGCTGTAATTGTTACGGATTTCACCGGCAGCGACTCACAGAAAGTGCAGCAGGCGATTGATTATGCGGCAATCAATGGAAATCCAAGTGTTGTGTATGTCCCGGATGGAGATTATGTGATCAATGAGACGCTGGTACTTCGTGAAGGAGTGAACCTTGTTTTTGCTTATGACGCCCGCTTTGTTGTATATGGCAATCAGGATGTGCTGCATATTGAGAAGGACGCGGGAATAACAGGCGCCTATATAGCGATAGACGACAGCCGTTTTAGTCGTAGAATTCTTGTTTTTGATGGGAAGTACAAGTATTATAACTCCTGGAACCGCTCCAGGTTTCAACAGATTAACATGGTGAACTGGTCGGGATCTCATAAGGGTACAGGAATCCACCTGTCTTCCAGTCAGCCTTCAGATGAAATATCCTTTTTGCAGTTTGATGATATTAAAGCAGTGGGGCTTCATACAGCTTTAGAAGTAAGGGTAACGAAACCTTCCTCCGGTTACAGCTGGGTGAATGCCAATAATTTCATGAACGTGACGATCGATGACTGTGTCAGGGGGATATGGATGAATTCTTCCAAGACTATCCCTAACGAAGCAAGCGGCAATAACTTTACGAATCTGCAGATCCAGCTCTCCAGTATAAGCAGGAGTGCTGTCCGTGTAACAGGGGATTATAATTACCTGCGGGGAATGATCTGGGATGCTGATCTCGCTTCCCAGATGGGATCTCTTGTGCATCTGACCTCCAACAGCAGTCATACGGAGTGCAGACTCCGTGGAAATCACAGCGTCCTTGACCAAGGAACCGATAATACCTACTAAGGTCGCACCTAATGAAGAAAGACCATCTTGCACTCAGGATGGTCTTTGGCTGTAGAAAAAGCCTGTGTTAGCCAGTTAGAGTTGTCCGCATCTCGTGTTGAGAGGGCACGTTCCGCTTATCGGCGGATGCTTGCCGCGGGCACGGCCTCAGCTTACTTGGTCAAGAAACCATTTGACCAAGTGGATCTTCGGCTCGCGCTGTTCCCGCAGGCGTCACCACCGAACGCTCTTCGTGCCGGTGCCTGTGTAAAACTACGCTGCGATAAAATGAAAGAACGTGGATATACCGTATGAGAAAAGAGAAAGTCGAGCGTAGCTTCGCAGATTCAAAAGAACGGCATAGGCTGCGCGATTGAAGATTGCGTGTAAAAGAAAAAGGGAAAGAACTGGCGCTGATGACGGCTGCCTGCCGGAATATGACAAAGACTCTCCTCCATCCAGCAAAGGTGAGCTGGGTGAAGGAGAGTCTTTGTCGATGTTAAAGAATCCCCAAGGAGCGGTGCCCCTTCCACTCCTGCGGAAGAACGAGTGGGCCGAGATCGCCGAGCGTGGGTGTTGCGAGGAAGCTCGGGCGCTCGTCCGCGGAAAGGGAAGGGGCTTTTGCTCCTGGTGGTAAGAAAAAAAAGCTTGTAAAGAAACAGGGGTTTCTCTACAAGCTGAGACCATCCTTAGTGCAGGATCGTCTTTTCCTTATTTTCCGAGAAGGCTGGAAGTAACCATGGCGGTCTGCTTCAAACCGGTTGGATCGGCAGAGGTTTTCAACTTCGTGAATTCCTCAGACCATTCCGAAGTTCTCATGCGGAGAGGAAGGGTGTCTTTCTCTAATTCCACCATCATGCGCTCTGCAATTTCTTCAGGCGTCTGGAACACTCCTGAATCATGATTTCCCCGCTGTCCCATAAAGTCATTGAGGACCTGTTCATACTCGTCCTTTGGAAATCCACCTGTCTTTTCAATGTCTGCAAGAACGGAATTGGCAAATTCGGATTCAATACCACCGGGTTCGACAATCATAAATTCAACGCCGAAATAAGGGGTTACATAGGTGGCAAGACTTTCATAATACCCCTCCAGTGCAAATTTAGACGCACAGTAGATTTCATGCATGGGTTGTCCGACGAGCCCGCCGACCGAAGAGATGGATACGATACGCCCTGTTTTCTGTGCTCTCATGTGAGGGAGTATGGCTTTTGTGCAGCGGATGGGTCCATATGTGTTGATATCAAAGATCCGTGTGTAATCCTCTTCTGAGGATTGTTCGGTGCTTCGGATGTAGCCTATGCCTGCATTGTTAATCAATAAGTCAATGCGACCTTCTTCGTCAATGACGGTTTGGACAGCCTGATCGACAGACACTTGTGACTGTACGTCCAGCTGGAGAAGTTCGATATCCAGTCCGTTCTGCTGCAGTTCCTTCACCGGTGCTCCTTTATCGAGGTTCCGCATCGTTGCATAAACCTTCCAGCCTGCTTCTGCTAAGACTTTACTAATTCCAAGGCCAAGACCTGAGGAAGTTCCCGTAACAACGGCAATACTTTTGTTCATTGTCATCCCATCCTTTAATGTTTTGATTTTCTCTATCCATGTGGCATCGTTTTATCATCATCAATCCGGATTGTTCAACGTAACTATAATGGTTGGAGTTCACTCTAACGCAAGAGGGAAATATAAAATCGTTTGGGTTTAATTTTCTGGTTGGTATGGAAATGTTTTATTCCGGGGTCAAAAGGAATAATAATGAAACATGAATGTTTTATAAAAGGGGTGTTTATTATGGGGAAATTCCTGATGAATCTGGCTGCGTTCCTTCTCGTCGTAGTAGTGAACGGGCTGGCGAATGCCTTGCCGTTGAATGGTCAGACAACAGGGGAAATATCGAACAGGCTGGATGTGCTGTTCACGCCAGCCGGCTATGTGTTCAGCATTTGGGGACTTATCTATTTATTACTCGGCATCTGGGTGCTCAGCATGTTCCCGGAAAGTCGCAGAAATCTTCCTGTTTACCAGAATACGAGCGGTTTGTTTGTGTTAAGCTCGCTGTTGAATAGTTTATGGATTTTTATGTGGCATTACGAGTTCTTCGGGCTGTCCGTCCTTGTTATGCTTTCGCTTCTGCTCACGCTCATCCGCCTTTATCTTAAGCTTCAGGAAGCAGGAGCTTCGTTTTGGGAACGGCTTCCTTTTTCCGTTTACTTAGGCTGGATCAGTGTCGCGACGATTGCCAATATCAGTTATTTCTTGACCTATATCGGATGGGACGGCTTTGGGATTTCTGCCTCTGCCTGGACGATCCTTCTCCTGATCGTCGGCTTCCTGCTTGCTTTAGTCTTTATGACCAGCCAGAACGACTGGATTTATCCACTTGTTTTTGTCTGGGCGTTTATTGGAATCGCTGTAAAAAATGAAGATGCAGGAGTTCCGGGCGTAGTGTATACAGCCTATATCCTTGCCGGTTTATTATTGGTTCTTACCGTTTTTTATGCCCTGCGTCAGCGAAAGACATAAATGGCTGATGGAAAGACGTCTCCTTGAGGCGTCTTTTTGTATGGTCACTTTTTTGATCCGGGGCTCTTTCAAGTAGAGCAGAGATAAAACCAGGCCCGCTGAAATGATGCGGACCTGGTTTTATTCTTTTCTTCAGGAAAGCTGGACAGGGAGAGACTGAAGGCCCCTGAGCAGGAAGACGGGACGCCATTCCGGACGCTCACGTTCGGGGTCCAGGTGGATATCTGGAAAGGTATGCAGCAGTTTTTCGACAGCGGCTTTTCCTTCCATGCGGGCAAGTGGAGCACCAAGACAGAAGTGAATGCCGAAACCAAAAGCCACGTGGGCATTTTTCTGCCGGGTGATATCAAAACAATCGGCGTTGGTGAATTTCGCTTCATCCCGGTTCGCTGAGCTGATCGAGGCCATGATGAAGTCCCCTTTTCTAATCGTTTCTCCGTGAAAATCCATATCCTCCGCGGCCCAGCGTGCTGTGGAGAAATCGACGGGACTATAGAAACGCAGGCCTTCCTCCAAGGTTTGGGGCACGAGCGATAGGTCCTTTTTTACCTGCTCGAGTTGATCGGGATGTTCAAAGAGCGCATACATCGTATTGCCGATCAAATTGACGGTGGTTTCATGCCCGGCAATGATGAGCAGGACGACCATGGAATACAACTCATTCTTACTCAGCTGATCGCCCTCATCCTCCGTTTGAAGCAGATAGGAAATCAAGTCTTCCCTGGGATGAGCCCGGCGTTTCTCAAAAAGATCGGTTAAGTAAAGAGTGAATGCTTCGACATCCTCTACGAAATCACCAGCCATGTTATCAGAGGCGGCCACGATGGTGTTGGACCATTTGCGGAACTTCTCACGATCTTCGACAGGCACACCAAGCATTTCACTGATCACAATAATCGGAAGCGGAAAAGCGAAATCATCAATCAAATCGACCGGCGCTGTCTTACTTTCCATTTCAGCGAGCAGTTCATCCGTAATCTCATGAATACGTGGTTCTAAAAGTTTGATTGTCTTTGGATTGAAATAAGGCTGGACGAGCTTTCGCAGCCTTGTATGATCAGGAGGGTCAGCATCAAGCATCATATTTTCGAAAATATTCAACCCTTCCTCCGGGGAGGGTTTGTCTCTGGTGGCGTATAGGCGGCTTTGATCTTTAATGAAGCTCGATGATTTCAAGAGTTCTTTGACATCATCGTATTTCGTCACAAGCCAGGAAGTATACCCGTTGTCTTCTGACATCGGGAAGACGGGCTTTGATGTTCGTTTATCCTCATAAAACGGATAAGCCCCTGTTTTAAACTGTGAGGAATACAATGTTTCCATTTCTCCCATTTCCAAATTCCTCCTTCTCATCCTTATATATGAAGTATAAAGGATGAGAAGACGCCTCACAAACGAACCGTTTTACGCATATCAGGAAATCAGCGGCGTACATTGTAATCAAACGATGTGAGAAGAGGAGTGGGGGCACTGAAGACAGCTGTTCCGGTAAAAGATCTCATTTGTTTGGTTGAAAAACAGCTGGACCATTTGTTCTTATACCATGTCAAAAGGGAAAGAAACCTCCTGGCATCTGCTGTAGGGAAAGCGATTGGAAAAACGGCCGTGAACTTTTCCCGCAGCCGGAACAAGTACTATAGAAAAGATGGCGAGGTATACTTCAACCCTTTTCATTCAGGACAGTATACGGTCTTTCTTTATTATTTATCAAGAGTCCTACGTGAATATGAGGCGTTTTCACTGGCGGAACGCATCTATTATTTGAATAAGGTTTTGAATGCCGTCGATCTTTATTATGAGGTGGAGCTGCCGGACTACTTTTTCCTTGATCATCCAGTAGGCACTGTTCTTGGAAAGGCGGTGTATGCCGACGATTTCGTGTTTTCCCAGCACATTACGGTTGGAAATAACCATAATATTTTCCCGGTGTTCGAGGAAAGGGTGTCTCTGCTCGCGGGAGCGGTCGTCATTGGAAACTGCCGGATCGGAAGGAACACGATCGTTAGTGCCGGCTCCTATATTAAGGATGAAGATGTTCCGGCCAATAGTCTTGTGTTCGGGAGGTCTCCGCATCTCGTTATTAAAACAAAGCCCAGCAGTTATTTCGATGATTACTTCCATGCGAAATTTTATTAAGGTTTTTACGTAGGGGACAAGTATAAAAATGGCGGTCATCGACGACAATGATGGTAATTGACTCATTGGAGTGGATAAACGATGTACTTACTGCTTGTCATTATCGTCTGGGTTTTGTTTGCGTGGAGGTTCATTGACTGGACCCAGTGGCGGCGGCAGTACCCGACGGTGTTATTCTTTATGCTTTCTAACTTTCTCTATAACTATTTTTACTACAATCATACGCTGTGGGCTTTCCGGGGGATTACACTGGAGTGGCTGAACCATTCGGTCATCAACGCTGCATTCACGTTCATCATCTGCCCGGCTGGTCTTGTCATTTTTCTGCAGCGGATGCCGGGTTCGAAGACCGCCCGCGTCTATTACTTTGCCGTCTGGATTGGTTTCTACACGGCGCTGGAGTGGCTGTTTTCCATGAAAGGGATGTTTGTTTATGATCATGGGTGGAACAACTGGCTTAATATCCCGCTGAATACTCTATTATTCCTCATCCTTGCGGTTCATTACAAACGCCCGTCTCTCGCTTTGATTCTGACTGTTCCGATTGCTGTGTTGTTTTACGTATGCTTCCCGTTTCCTCTGGACAGTTTAAAATAAAAAGGGGATGGAATCTATGGTCATCCGGGATCTTTTGTCCGTGCCGCTGTTTCTGATTCTTCTTTTCCTTACCTATGGATCGATGTGGATGTACATCGGCAGACATACCATCAACAAAAGGAAATAGATGTAGGAAGGCTGTTGAGTTCATTCTCAGCAGCCTTTTTTATGTGCATCCACGCACGTGACACCACGGCGGAATATAGTAGGAAAAAAGGCAGAGGAGTTTCACGTGTTGGACATGGAGATGAAGGAAATCAGTTTCAGAGATGTTCTGCCCTTGAAAGAAGCATTTGAAAAGGAGTCTTTGAAATTAAGGAAGACAAGAGCGACGACCTGGCTCGGAGCCTACTGTGAAGGAAAACTCGCCGGCGTATGTGCTTTCCGTCGGACTAAATACGGGATCAAATGTAAAAGCGATCTCGTTCTGGAAGAGTTCCGCGGGCGTGGCGTGTACCGCCGTCTTTTTGAAGAGCGGCTGAAGCGTGTCCGCTCCTTGCAAGCGGAAAAACTGTATGCATACTGCAATACAAACAGCCGGCCCATGTATGAAACGTATGGATTCAAGCGGAAAGGAAGGCTGAAAAGGTACACCTATATGGAAATGAAACACCCCTGATCAAATCAGGGGTGTTTCATTTGATCGTATAAAAATCGAGCGTATCCGATGGGATTGGTATGTTTGGCCTTCCATTCCTCCAGGCGTTTTCCTTTATAGCGGACATTTCCGTAACGACCGCGGAAGTTGCATTCGATGAAATACACCCGCCCGGAAGTATCCAGAGCCAGATCGAAAGCGATATCTGCAATGTGCTTGGCATACCTGTCGATGTGGCGGGCCAGCTGGACAGCCCTTTGTTCAATACCATCTCTTGTTGGAATCAGTGGGAAGTCAGGATGGTGGGTGAAAACTTCTTCAAAGCTGAGCGACTGCCCTCCTTGACTAAGATTCGTGATGAATTGATCCTTACTCGGTGACACCTTGCATAAAATACCGGCGACCACCCAGTTTCCGGTGTGATTGCGCTGGACAACGACGCGCAGGTCGAAGGGCCTTCCTTCACAGGCAGCAAGCTGAATCTTTTCCTGAATGAGATAAGGCCTGGCATCGAAGGCTTTCAAGATCACTTCAGGCATTTCCTCCTGGAACGTTTCAAGTTTCCACTGCTTTCGTTTCACCTGGTATTCCAACCGCCAGCTGTTCTTTGAGATCTTCTCTATATGCATAATTCCAGCACCCAGGCTGCCGTTGACAGGCTTCAAGAGGACAGAATCATAAGAGGCCATCATGGTTTTTAAAACGGCTGGGTCTGCTTTTGCTGTCCGCGGCAGACAGTGGCGAAGCTCAGGGTCTTTTTTGATCATCGTATGCATCCGGTATTTATCGTGTTTAAAGCCTTTGTGATTGTAGAAGATGATGCCTGATTCAGTTAGGAACCTCTGCTGCTTCCTGGACAAAAAGCCACGGGAATACAAGATCTGTGGAAGAGGAATCGTCCGCTGTTCATATCGATGTTCACTGCTGATCCATGCTTTTACTGTCGACCTGCCGGGTTGGACATCTTTCACCTTGAAAAAGGCGGCCGTCAACTTGAACTGGTCCGCCGCCTCCTGATATGCACGGACATTGATTTGACTTCCCTCCTCTGCCAGCCGGTCGCAGGTGCTGTCAGGCAGGATGATGCCGATGGTCTCTTTTTTTACGATATGTCTCACCTCCCGGGTTTCCATTTATCCTATGTATACAGAAGGAAGAAAAGATATGTTCTTTCCTGTTGTTCATACATATAAAAGAAGACGGAAAATGAACAGGGGGGACACGTATGTATCACGTGAATAAAGGAGAGGGGATGGGAACAGCCATCACGCTTCACCCATCATCCGCCTTGAAAGAGGGGCTGGAGGACGGCCGGGTATACACCTGGGAGTTCGGACTGCAGTCCTGTCAGGGGGTGCTGCAGACATCCGAACGGATAGACCCAGGTCAGATGGTTTTGTCAGAGGATGCGCTCGGTATCCTGATGATTCCCACGCAGCCCCATTATGAAGTGAAATGTGTGGGAAACACCATTCATATTGGACCTATTATAGGAATCGTTGCCTCCAGCCGCCTGGAAGGTTTGCAGGATATGCTGCACAAGCTGCGTCGTTATGTGAAGAACTACGAATCCTTTGGTGGAGCTGTCATTGCTTTTTCCAATGAAGCGGTGGACGTGGATAAACGGTTGGTGGCTGGGTATCTCTTTGATCCTGTGAAAAGGGAGTGGACGGCAGGAATCTATCCGTTTCCACAGGTCATTTTCAAGCGTGTTCCACTAAAGAAGAAATGGCAGAAGCAATTTCACCAATTCATCGGAGACCGTATTTTTCACTCCGGAACGTTTACCAAGTGGGAAATGTATACGTGGTTTCAGTCCTCCTCGTTTTTGAAGCCGTACCTTCCCGAAACGAAGATTTTCCAGCATTCAGTAGATTTTCTTGAGATGCTGGAGGCTCATTCTTGTGTTTATATAAAGCCCGTAAAAGGGATGCAGGGAAAACGTGTGGCGAAGGTGCTGCGTACAGAGAAAGGGATAAAGGTGATCTATATTCATTCCGAAGATAAAAAAGAGTTTTTATTCCCTCGATCTGAAGACGGGCTGACTTTCTTAAAGGACGTCTTTGCGGGCAGTGAGGTGATCGTTCAGCAGGGCCTCGACCTTCAATATGAGGGGAGGGTCAATGATTTCCGGGCGGTTATGGTGAAAAACGGGGAAGGAAGCTGGGAGAACTTTGCTCTGATGGGAAGGATCAGCCAGGAAGGTCAGATTGTCAGTAACCGTCATCAAGGGGGGAAGATTGAACCTGCGGTCGTCCTGCTGGAGCGGATGTTTAAGGATAAGGAAAAAGTGTCTTCTCTAATCCGTGAGATCGAAGATCTGGCTCTAAGAGCGTCGGAGGTCATCGAGAACTGCGGTTTCCACTATTGTAAATTGGGCATCGATATCGGTGTGGATCGACACGGGCGTGTGTGGTTGATCGAAATCAATCATCGGAATCCGAATGATTTTGTCGCTTCTTTTACGGGAGATAAAGAACTTGCCAACCGTATTCGTACAGCCAATATGCTGTATGCGAAACGAGTGGCGGGCTTTAAATAAGAGCGCACAGGAAAAAGTTCGTCCTATCCAGTTAGAGTTGTCCGTATGTCATGTTGAGAGGGCACGTTCCGCTTATCGGTGGATGCTTGCCGCGGGCACGGCCTCAGCTAACTTGGTCAAGAAAACCATTTGACCAAGTGGATCTTCGGCTCGCGCTGTTCCCGCAGGCGTCACCACCGAACGCTACACGTGCCGATACCTGTGGGAAGACAGCTTTATCCTATGATAAAAGAGAACGTTGAGCATAGCTGCTTCGCCGTTTCAAAAGAACAGTACAAGCTTCGTTACTGCCGCTTGCGTGGGGAAAATCCTATCCATGTCGAAGGATTGGTGATCGCTCCTTTGGAGTCACTAGAAAAAGGTTTTTCTACAAGCTAAGCAGCCCTTCCATAAAGGGAAGGGCTGCTTTTTTAGGTTTCGTCTTTGAGGACGCGGATGAAATGACTATAGGAGTCCCGCATCGATGTTTTAATTAAACACACGGTCTGGTCATCTGCAAATTTTTGAATCAGCTCAAGCGCTCGTTCTGGTGTGCCGCACATATATACGTGACGCGCTCTCATCCCGCATTTCACAGCTTCTCTGGCCATGACGGCCGCTCGCTCTCCGATAGTAATGAGCCGTCCGGGCTGGTTGTTGTAAATGAGGCGTCCGATTTTCTTATGCTCTTGAATTTCTTCAGGGCCCAGCTCATTGATCTGTCCGAGCACAGCTACACTGTTTTTCCCGCGTGCTTTTTCCTGTAATACGGCAAGGGCAGCTTCGATGGAACCGGAGTTGGAGTTCCAGGAGTCATCAATTAATATGGATCCGTTC
Source organism: Halobacillus sp. ABD4_316 (assembly GCF_056161385.1). Lineage (NCBI taxonomy): Bacteria > Bacillati > Bacillota > Bacilli > Caryophanales > Bacillaceae > Halobacillus > Halobacillus sp. ABD4_316. The sequence continues at coordinate 406,499 of NZ_JBSWZA010000003.1, read as the reverse complement.
AGGCCGTTGGTGATTTCTAAATGGCGTTTCAAAGGTGGAAAGGTTCGGAGTCGCTGCAGCAGGGTTTCGATATCCACCCCGAAGGTATGGGCGGCAGCTATGGCGCCGAGGGCATTGCGGACCATATGAAGTCCAAAAGCAGGCACGAAGGCTTCATAGTTTTCTTCAGCATGGGTGAGGGTGAACGTCATTCCTTCCTCAGAATATCTGATGTGGGATCCTCTGAAATCCGCCTGTTCACCGGTCCCGAACCAGATGATCTGCCCGGGAGGAAGGGATCGAGCGAAGCGCTTGGAATGGTCACATTCTGAATTCAGGAAAATAGGTTGATCCACTCCCGCACCTTTGAGTAGTTCAGCTTTTTCCTCAGCATACAAGTGCTGTGATCCATAGCGTTCAATATGATCCGTTCCGATCCCGGTTATCAACACGGAAAAGGGGCTGAAACAGCGGACACATTTCTCCAGATGCCCTTTCTTTCCAACGCCGAATTCGAAGATGCCGAAATCGGTATGCTCGTTCATCCTTGTGAAAACCCCGGCGTTCGAACGGAAGAGATTGTAGTTTCCTTTCGTTGCTTTTACGTGGTGATGCTCTGATAACAGATACTTGACCATCTCTTTCGTCGTCGTTTTTCCATAACTGCCGGTGATGGCAAGGAGAGGAATGGAAAGGAGGCGGCGGTACCAGGCGAGGAAGTGATGGTAGGCTTCCCTTGTTTTTTTCACTTGAATAACCGTAATATCCCCGCGGAGGGATGGAAGTCTTTTCGGGCGGCTTGTGATTATCACACACGATTGCAGCTGCTCTGTCTCCTGGGCCGCCGGTGCTTTTGCATCCAGGCAGAAGTATAGGCAGCCTGGCTTTACTTTCTTCACACGGGTGACGACACTTTTCACAACGGACAGGGAGCCCTCACGTACAACCACACCATCCAATTCTTTCACAAGGTCACGTACTGATAGTTTTCTCACAGGATTCTCCTTTGCACAGGAGCCGGAATTCTACCATTTCGGCTCCACGATAATGTCCCGTTTCAGTAAATCGATATTCAAACAGGAGAGGGAGGAAATAGAATGAACAGGCCGGGTTATCAGACACTCCGTCCTCTTTAAGGCATAGATTTCTTCCATCCATCCTGCAGGTTCCCCGTAAATCGTAAAAGGCTGAAGAAGGGATAGAAGGACGTTTTTTTCTTGTTTATCAATGGCTTCAATGCGGAAACACCACGTTTGAAACGTTTCTCCACGCGTGGTTCCCTCTGCGGAGAACGGGATGGAGGAGTGCTGTCCATAGAAGCAGAAGGGGATGGTGTCGATACGCATGAGTTTAGCCAGGAGTGGGCTGCATGGATCTGAGGGATCTCCCTGAAGTTCCCGCTGCTGTTGATAAAGTATTTCAAAGCTTTTCAATAGACTCGTATGATCCTTCAACCTTTCCATCCCCTTTCGATCAGCTTTCAGCTCTTATACTGCTGAGCCATGTAACAAGCATAAGGAATCATATGCCGGGCAATGGAAAACTCCCTGTGACGGCTTCCAGGGCGCCAGTTTACTTCATAAATCCACAGCTTATGATGGCGGTCAACGGCTGCATCAATCCCGAGTTCATCAAAAGAACGTCCGGGGTATAATGTTTCGAAATGCGTGGCGAACTGCACGGCAAAGTACTCAAGGAGCTGTTTGATATTGTAATATTCACGGCCGAATTCTTCCTTTAGGAAGGGCACAAGCTCTCCACGGTAGCCGCCACGGCTGACATTGCTTGTTAATCGCTTGGTTCCACTGATTCGTGGATAGATCAAGGCCGTCTGCCACCGGCCTTCTTTATTTTTATGGACATGCAGGCGGAAGTCATAGCTGAATCCCGCATTCGTCCGACTGTCGATATACGGCTGAATCAAATATTTTTTGTTTTGAAGAAGGTCGGTGACTTTCTTTTCCCAAACCTCCCGCGGACAGGTCTGCTTCTCTAATCCGGTCTGCCAGGTCACCGATCCATCCTCAAGCTTTGTAATGAAGTGGATGGATTCTCCTTTCCGGCCTGAGTGAGGCTTGATGACGGCCTCCGGATGAGCTTGAAGAAACAAATGGACATCTTCCGTTGATTGAAGCGGGTGGCTGGGAACCAGGTGGCCCGCAAACGTCTTTCCTCGTTTGATTTTGTTATAGACAGTCAGCTTGCTGCCAATCGATCGGCTGATAAACGGGATCTGTCTGCGGAGAGCACGGCTGACGGCCTTGTGCTTTGAGGATCTGGGCGCACTGATATTGATGATGACTTCAGGGAAGGGGAGATCCTTTTCGTGCCAGGATCCTTCCTGGTAAATCCACCCTTTGATGCGTCTGTGGTCAAAATCAATCCCTGAATAAGAGAAGTAGAAAAAATCTGATCCATACATTTTTGCGGCAGCTGCATAAGCAAAAGCTTTCGTGACGTGATGCGGTTTTTGGCGGTAATGAAGCATTCCGATCCGTGTCATATTCCACACCCTATATCGGTTCTAAATGAAATTTGATTTTCTCCGCTGCTGATTTTGCTGCGCTGACAGCTTCGTCCTGGTCCGGTGAAGCAGCGATGACATACGCATAACGGTGTCCCATGGATACGGGAGCGGACAAAATCGATCCTCTGCGCGGCTTTACGTAGACTTTTTTTATAGACTCCATCGTTTTGGCTTTCTGTTTTCCCGTCACTTTCATCAACTTTCCCCTGCCTTGGATGGTGATGAAGTGAGCATAGGCGGAGAGCTGTTTCTTCGGGGTGCAGTCAATCCTGTCTCCCAGGTTCAACTTCAACGTTTCCTTTACTAAAGAAATGCCGGTGGATTCATAAATGAGCTGGTTGACAGCACTCCCGGATATCCGGGGGTTGATTTCAATCAGTTTCCACCCGGAGGGCGTCTTCCTCATTTCCGCGTGGCATGTGCCATGCGTGAGCCCCAGATGGTGAACGATACTTTCGATGGTCGTCTGCAGTTCTTCGGTACATGAATCAGAGAGCGGCGCCGGCATAAGATAGCCGGTGATGATGAAGCGGGCTTCTTTTGAGATGATCTGTTCAATGACAGCGGCCAGCTGAACCGTTCCATGGTCGACAATGATCTCGATCAGATACTGGGGACCTTCCACATATTCTTCTAGAAGGAGGGAGGACAGACCGGACTGCCTTTTGAAATAGGTGCAGGCATCCAGAAAAGCCTCCTTGTCTTTGATTAAGAGAACGTCTTTGGAGCCATTGGAAACCGGGGACTTCAAAATAAAGGGCAGTTGATCGGCGTAAGTATGAAACAATGGATCAGCATCTTTCTCCAAAGGTAGAACCGCATGCTTCGGAGCCGCGGGGTGTCCGTTTAAAATTTCCCTGAACCTTGTTTTATCTTCCATATGATACAACGCGGAAACAGACAGGGAAGTTAAACCAAGTTCAGCTGCCATTTCTGCAGCCAGACGAACAAAAGGGTCGACGAAACTAACGAAGGCTTTGATATGTTTTTCTTGTTTATTTATAATCGCCAGCTGCTCGTAAATGACGTTTTTATCCTGTAAATCTTTGACGAAAATCATTTGATGCACATCGGGATACTCTTCGCGCTGGTACATCTTCTTCAGCTGCTGAGTGAGGAGGATGGTGAAATACCCCATCTGCACGGCTGCCTCGATGGCATCTCTGCTGGATCCGGATTTGTGTGTTTCTAAAAAGACGATGCAGTCCATAACCTTCCATGTCCCTTTCTTTACCGGGGGCCCGGGAGATGTTCCTGTGGAAAACCACACATACCTTTCAATGCATCTACGTAGGATTTTTGTATGTGCCAATACAACGCATGATCTCCTGCATAAAGGGGGAGCCGGTCATCCACATACCGGTGATTCATTTCAATCAGCCAGATCTTTCTTTTTTGATCCAAAGCAATATCCACACCAAAATAGCCAAAAACGGTGCCGGACTCCTCCTCTAAGCGTTCAGCTGCCCGGCAGCACACGGAAAAGATCTCTTCACGGAGATGGTCGATCTCTTCTTTGGAAAGGGAAAAGCAAGACCTCACCACATCCTCTGCGGAAGAGACCTGACCACCGCCGGCGTGATTGCTGATGATGCTTTGTGGAGCACCTGTTTTAGCGACCCATCCAGCAGCTTTCCACTGAGCCTGCCTATCCTTATGCAGGTAGACCCGGTAATCGATCACTTGGTGATTGAACGCTATGTCCAGACATTTCTGTGCAAGGTAGGGTTTTCGACCGATGATTTTATCCAGATGGTTGGCTGCTTCTTCCGGAGGCAGGCATTTCTCCAAGTTCATTCCATTTTCCCTCGTCCGTACATGCCATGTCCGGCTCCCGGCAGAAGGGGAAATGTGAATGGTTTTACGGCCGAATGACCCTTTGACAGGTTTTAAAAATAAGGATCCCCACTGATTCATCCAATCGACGGCCTCGGGACCTCCTGTATAAAGAGCGGTAGGAGGCAGGTGCGAAAGGAGGATTGGATCTTTCTTTAAGTACTGATAGACCTGCCATTTCGAATAAACCGCTTGATTGAAGACGGCACCGCTTACGTGACGTTCGAAGCTCAACTTCAGCTCTTTCTTCAACGACATGCGCTTATACACAACATCGGGGTAGGGGAGAAGTCTTTTCTCCCAGCTTTCATCAAGGGGGTTATACATGTATCCGCTCAACTGCGTGTGCCTGGATTGAATACTGTCCATAGAAAAAATGGTGAGGATGCCGTTTTGGAGCGGATCATTCTGCAGCACATGGTTGAACCGTTTTCTTTTACCGGGCAGGTATTTTTCCCTGCCTGCCGCTAATATTCCTAAATGAGGACCGATCCTGAGATGACCCTCATCATGACGCAGTTGAAAACGTCCCTGGTCAGGGAAAAGCAGTTCATCCGCAATCCGTGAGAAAAGGCGTGCGTGTCGTTCCTTCGTTCCTTTTATCGTGACAGCCGCAGCTTTTGAACCGAACTCGACGATCATCGGAGTTTCCTCCTGAATAGACAGCTGTTGAAGGATGGGGTGTGGGAGGTGGAACTCCCGCCCTTCCCCATGTTCTTTTTGAATGTGAATGGCGCCGTGCATCCTGTATCCCCTCTCATTGGATTGAGGTACAGCATATGGTATTCGTGGACAATAGAAGCGTGTGACTAACTTTTACTACGATGGTTTTTACAAGTTGGAGGGAGCCCTTTGTTTATAAAAAAGAATGCAGAGCTGAGCCGGGCGTCCGTTGCTTTCCATCCTTCTATGAAAGAAGTGCTGGGCCGGGAGGGGGGGACTTCTTTGGATGTTCACCTTGGTCTTTGGAAGCGGAGCACCTCTGTCTTTTACCACAACCATGTGAACGAAGATGTGGTGGAGTTTTCCCATGACCTGCTTCATGGTCTGACCATTCCTGAGGATATTGACTTTGAATGGATGTCTGAAAAAGATGGCTTTCATCTTGGTCCGGTCCTTGGGATTTTAAGAGGGGCTTCTCTGGAAAACATCCGTCCGAGTGTCTTAAGGATTATGCGCCGCTGGGTGGTGGATTACAAAAACTTAAAAGGCCTTGTCATTGTTTTTCCGAGGAATGGAGTTCGATCGAAGGGGGAGTCGGTGACCGGATATGGCTTTGCCGGTGTGGAAAACGGCTTCTGTATGGGGACTTTTCCTTTTCCAAGTGCTGTGTTCAGCCGTCCGAGTGCCGGTGGAGAGCGGACCTATCGACTGTTGGATGACTTGACCTCCGGACGTTTTTTTAATCGAAGAGGTGCCGGAAAGTGGGGGTTTTACTGTGCGCTCAGACAGGACCCGGCGACAGAAAAGCTTGTACCCCATACAGAAAAATATTCCACAGACGAACGGCTGATGATGTTGATGGATCAATATTCCATCGTTTATTGGAAACGGAAGTTCGGTGCCAAAGGGTATGGCATAATTCAAATGAAAAAGAAAGACAACCGCTATATCGTCACAAGGGTTCTGAAAGGAGAGCAGAAGCAGGAGGTATTTTCCAGCGGAGATCAGTTGAAAGCGTATCTCTCGGATATTCCTGACAGGAAAAGAGGACTGATTCAACAAGGAGTTCCTTATGCAATGGATGGAAAACAAGTGGACTTCAGAGCCTATGTTCAAAAAGATCCTGATTCTTCGTGGAAGATGCGCGGCTTTGTGGGACGAATCGCCCGGACGGGAAGTGTCATCACCAATTTGAGGTATACCGAAAAAGTGATGAAAGGGCCGGACGCTCTCCAACAGTTTTACGGAATTGGAAAAAAAGAACGCGCACGACTGGAGAAAAAAGTGGAAGCCGCCTGTCTGCTGGCTGCCGCCCGTCTGGATGAGTCCGTCGGTCACTTTGGGGATATCGCCCTCGATTTCATCATTAGTGACAAGGGAGATCTTTATTTTCTCGAAGTGAATGCCAACTATGGCCACGCCAGCCTTGTGAGGATCGGGGATGAATCTTTGAAGCACAGCATCTACCGTTCCCCGCTCGCCTACGCCAAATCGTTGACCGGATTTTCGGGTAAAGCTTAACCCTTTTTGTAGGAACGGATCGTCTTATAGGCAGTAAGGTCCGGTAAATTTCTGAACATCCCAATATCCGGTTTCGTATTGGCTTCAATGATCCATAAATGACCGTCCTTATCTATGGCTATATCGAGACCGAAAAGCCGGTGCTCCACATAATAAGGAGCGATGTGGTGGGCAGCATGTAAACCGAGCTGATCCATCCGCTTCATAAGGTCCACGGCCGCTGCTTTTCCAATGACCGCAGATGCGGCTTGTTCCGCAGGCAGCATTTGTTTTGTATAGTTGGTGGCGATAAAAGGGGCGGCTGCGACCCTGGCGAGCTTTCCTGTTACATGCCAGTCGGTCTGCGCTGATTTCCTCTGGACCATAACCCGGAAATCGAACGGACATCCGTCGATTTCAGCGAGGGAGATTTTCTGCTGGATCAAGTAACGTCCGGTGCTGTACGTGTTGGTAAAATGCTCATAAAGTCCGGATAAACGGGAGGACCGGATTTTTTTATGCTTCACGTGCCATTCAAAGGAATCGTTCCCTAAATCGGACAGCTGGATGACCCCCCGGCCTTTATATCCGCGCGCAGGCTTTAAAATGACCTGTTTATGTCTCTTCACCATATCCACCATTGTATCGGGGGTGAGTCGTTTCGTTTCCGGCAGAAAAGGGCGGAGGTCATCGGACTGCTTCATCCATTGATATTTTCTCCACTTGCTCGTCTTCATGTGATACGTTCCTTTCCCGGACCCGCATGATAAAAAAACCCCTGAAACTCAGGGGATGGGTCCAAACTGTTGGTTTATGACAGTGGACAGTAGAGGTTGTTGTAGGCAGCGAACAGGCTGATGGCTTCTTCATAGCTTTCTGTTTCAACAGCTTCCTGGAAAATCGCAATGACTTCATCTTCGGTAAGTGGATAGTTCACGAGTGGATGTGCGGCATTGAGAAGAGCGGCTGTTCCTTCCAGAGCCAGTTCCTGTGTCGGGGTGGAAGGGATGGGAAGATTGAGAGCGAATAAAAGGTTGAGGTTATCTTTGTAAATGCAGACATCGAAAACGGTATTCACACGGTCGCATATGGAATAGGCTTCCGGCCATTGAGGGATATTTTGAAGTGCCCCCCAGAATTCTGCGCTGCATCCTGTATTGACCCCCATGATCAACACCTCCTTATTTTTCTACTATATGTGAAGGAAAGGGAAGTGTCTGTGTGGGGGGAGAATTCATGAAGAAAGCCTGAAGGGGATACCTTCAGGCTTTCTTTGTTTTAAAATCGCTGATAGCTTTTTTCCTGATCGTTGTATTCAGGTAAAGGCTCACGGAATGCGGCGGCATCCTCAGGGCGTGCGAATTCTGAAGGGGCTTTAGGAGCGGATGATTTATACCGGATATGAAACTCCTCTTCATACTCTGCAGCGGATATTCCTGCTTTCGGCTGCCTCATTCCGATGATCCACGTTTCGAAATTGTACATGCCGCGGTCGATGATGACACCGAGATCTTCCAGAGACTGGGTCAATTCATTCAGACAGTCCAGACCATTTCTTAAGATAATCCCGCGTTCCTTAGCTTTGTCCACCGAATGTTCCAGTCTGTACACTTCTCCTTGGTAGGAAAACTCAATAAAACAGCTGTTCCGATCCCAGTTGAAATGAAAATCTTCAATTTTCAAGCGCTTGATCGCCTTGACGAGTTTACGCTCGCAAACACTCTGTTCCTTATGCGGCATCCATTGGAATAGAATATTCTTGAATATACGATTCTTGAACAAACCATCCACCATCCTTTTTATAAGCCTAATCAATGAGAGCAGTGACAGTCAAAGTATTATAGTTTACTATTTCTCCAAAAAAAGTAAAAATCCTCTAAAAAGATGAGAAAAATAGGAAAAGAACTTTATTCCGACACGATGATTTTATTATAATCCTTAAAAACGGCTGAAAGAATAGTTCCAATGGACGGATTCAATCAAAGTCCCCGGAGGAGCTGTTCGTTCTGCCGGCGGAGCTGATCGTACGCCTCCTTCAATGACTCAGGCACGAGCGTCCGTCCGTAATCCCAGGCGTTCGTTTCAATCGTTTCTTTCAATGCGGCAATTTCTTCGTCTTCCCCGTACATGAGTGTGCGGAGGTCGTGCTTATGCTTTTTGAACGTAAGGTAATACCCCAGTTCATGACAAACCATCAGCTGCACATAAGATTCCTTTGCGATGCCCAGATGGGCTTTGCTCATGAAGCCGTTCACCTCAAGGTAATTAAAGGTCAGTGTATTGTTGGAGACGTTAAAGCTCATCGGAGCCTTCAATTGATTGTCAGCGGCCCAGTTGATATCGAGCTGATGGTCGCTGATCGTCTGCTGGATGATTTCTTCGATTTTCCATATGTATAACATCAATAGCTTCCTATCCTTTCTTTCTGTACTTCCTCTAAGTATAAAAGAAAAGATCAGGAGGTTTGAAGCTAAAACTACATTCTTCTCCTTAAAAAGAGGCAAAGTCCGCCGGAAGACGGACTTTTTGACTAAAGTGGCCGGTCGTCAAATTCATAATGGACCGGTCCGGGAGGAAACCCCCGTTTCTTTTTTAAAAGCTTTGTTATTGCTTGGTGTTGTTATTTAACATGTGAGCTCCTATCACCCCTTTCTCTCATGGGGTTTGTATGAGGCGGCCTTGGGAATGACTCCCTTTCCGTGGGGTACCGTGAGCCTCCTCAGGCTGCGCCTTCCGGGGTCTCACGATGTACCTTCATTCCACAGGAGTCTCGCCATTCCCAAGGCCGCCTCTTCAAAGAAGGGTAGTTAGAAAGGATATAACCGAAGTCCGTTACACCACTACGAAAGGGATGGCAGGGAAAACAGGTAGACTCCTGCGGGAAAAAGGAACAAGGTGAGACCCCGGAGAACGAAGTTCGAGGAGGCTCATCGTTCCCCGCGGAAAGCGGACGGTTTTCCCTGCCATCCCATTCTCTGAGTAAACAACGGACCGGACCCTAATTCCAGACGGAGACGATTTAGTAATCATTTAAATTAACAACAACAGACTTTAACAGAGCTTTTTTAAAAGGAAATGTTCATGATAACCAGCTTAAAGTGGTGGATGCGGTTAAGCGGTGAATGTAAAACCTGTCCCCGGGTCAAATGTTCAACACCGGACAGGTTTTACATGATGATATGGAACACTTGTTTAGATCCATGGATGAGTTATTTGTTTCTGCTGTCGATTTCCGGGAGGATGGTTTTCGCTACTTTTTCATCTAAGGCTTCGTAGTCATAATAATCAATGGTTTCATAGAGTTCCTGTCTCGTCTGCATATCCTGAAGCTTCTCCTCCTGCGTACCTTTTTCCATAATTTCAGAGAAGACCCGTTCATAGGCTTTCGCTGCCGCGCGCAGGGAAGTAACTGGATAAATGACCATGTCCGCACCGAAGGAGGCAAACTGCTCATCTGTGTAGTAGGGGGTCCGTCCGAACTCCGTCATATTGGCGAGAATCGGAGCATTCAGATTAGAAGAGGCCCGTTTGAAATCCTCTTCGCTTATGAAAGCTTCCGGGAAGATGGCGTCGGCTCCGGCTTCTATATAAGACTGGGCCCGGTTGATTGCTTGATCGATTCCTTCGACCGCTTTGGCATCCGTCCTGGCCACAACAATTAAATCGGGAGCGGCTTCTTTGATGGCCTGGATTTTCTGCATCATTTCTTCCTGGGGAATCAATTGCTTTCCGTTTAGGTGGCCGCACTTTTTAGGCATGAGCTGATCTTCAATCTGGACAGCGGCGGCTCCAGATTCCACCATCTCCTTCGCTGCTCTTGCCGCGTTCAGCACGCCTCCATACCCCGTATCGATATCAACAAGAAGTGGAAGGTCGGAAGCCCGGACGATTTCCCGGGCTTTCTCAGCCATTTCATTGGAATAAATAAGACCGAGATCCGGAAGCGCCTGACTGGCTGTATAAGCGGCTCCGGATAAGTAGAGGGCCTGGAAACCAAGGTCCTTCGCGATTTTGGCACTCATTCCATCATGGGCGCCGGGGATTTTCAACAGGTTCCCGCTTTTCATTAAATGTTTAAATACTTGAGCACGTTCTTTCTGTGTTGAGGCGGTCTGTACGAGCCATGTCATCGGTCATTCCTCCTTCATCACAATTGGAATTCGTCCATAAACTGCGGGACCGTCGTCCTGGTCAGAGCTTCATAATCTTCGCACAGGTTCAATATTTTATTCGTCTGTTTGAATGAAAAACGGGTTTTTACATTGTTTTGAAACTTGTTCAATAATAATGGAAGGCCTTCGTCCCGGCGTCTGCGGTGACCTATCGGGTATTCCACAGCAACCGGGTCTGTGGAAGTCCCATCTGAGAAAAATACTTGGACGGCATTGGCGATGGAACGTTTGTCAGGATCAAGGTAGTCCCGGGTATAGGCCTCCTCCTCGATGGTTTCCATCAAATCTCTCAGTTTATCGATCGCCGGGTTCCGGGCGGTCTCATCTTCGTAATGATCGGCGTTCAATTCGCCGTACAGGAGGCCGATGGCGGTAATGTACTGGAGGCAGTGATCCCGGTCCGCCGGATTGTGGAGCGGCCCCTTTTTATCAATGATCCGGATGGCTGACTCATGGGTAGTAATTGTAATTTTTTCTATTTCGTCCAGTTTATCCTTTACCTGACTGTGCAGATGGATCGCGGCTTCCGCTGCCGTCTGAGCGTGAAATTCAGCAGGGAAGGAGATTTTAAATAGGATATTCTCCATAACGTAAGAACCGAAGGAACGTGAAAGAGTCAATTCTTTTCCGCTGAACAGAACGTCTTGAAATCCCCATCCGTCAGCAGAAAGGGCGGTAGGATAACCCATTTCACCTTTCATCGTCATCAATGCCAGGCGCACACCGCGGCTTGTGGCGTCTCCGGCGGCCCATGATTTTCTTGACCCGGTGTTCGGGGCATGCCGGTAAGTACGTAAACTGGAGTTATCAATCCACGCCTGGGATACAGCGTTTGTAACGTCTTCCTTTTTTCCGCCGAGCATAGCGGTCACGACAGCTGTTGTCGCTACTTTTACGAAGAGCACATGGTCAAGCCCCTCCCGGTTCAGGCTGTTATCGAGGGCAAGAATTCCCTGAATTTCATGCGCCTTCACGATGTATTCGAGGACTTCATGCATCGTCATCGGTTCCTGTCCCGAACGGAGGCGTGTCCGGCTGATATAATCGGCCGCAGCAAGGATGCCTCCGATGTTATCGGAAGGGTGTCCCCATTCTGCTGCAAGCCATGTGTCGTTGTAGTCGAGCCACCGGATCATGCAGCCGATGTTAAACGCGGCATGGACAGGGTCAAGGACATAGGATGTCCCCGGAACCCGTGCCCCGTCAGGCACAATCGTTTCAGGAACGATCGGTCCCAGATGTTTCGTGCATTCCGGATAACGGAGCGCTAAAAATCCGCACCCGAGCGTATCCATTAAAACGTATTGAGCCGTTTCCATCGCCTCTTCATTTGTAATTTCCCCGTGCACCGCATAGGAAGCAATTTCTCTTAGCACTGGATCGGCCCCAGTCTGCTGCACTTGCGTTTCATTCATCTTCCATCTCCACCTTTGCTTGAAATATTTGATGAGGGAGGGGGCTGCTCTTTAAGGGTGCAGTCCCCGTGGTCCTGTGTAATGAACCCGTGGGCGGAACAATTTGTTATCCGTATATTGTTCGGCCACGTGAGCACAGATGCCGAGCGTGCGTGCGGAAAAGAAAATCGGTGTATACAAATCAATCGGGATGCCGAGCAGATAATAGACAGGAGCGGCATAATAATCCAGATTCGGATACAATCCTTTTTCTTCCTTCATTAACTCTTCTCCTGCTTCACAGCACTCAAGCAGGTCTTCTCTGTTTTTTACAGCTGCCAGCTTCCGCAGAGCTTCTTTCATCAAGGAGGCGCGGGGATCCATTTTCTTCATATACACCCGGTGGCCGAAGCCCATCACTTTCTCCTTGCGGGCGAGCTTTTCCAACAGCAGCCGCCGAAAACCTTCGACAGATCCACCTTCAAGCAGCATGTGCATGACGGCTTCATTGGCTCCGCCGTGAAGGTTCCCCTTAAGAGAAGCGACAGCTCCTGTGAGGGCTCCATATACATCCGAATTGGTGGAAGCAATGACACGGGCAGTGAACGTGGAATTCGGCATTTCATGTTCGCTGTACACCATTAAGGATTGGTCGAAAATCGACGCTTCCTGCTCATCCGGAACCCGGCCAGTCAGCATATACAAAAAGTTCGCACTGTAGGAAAGGTCCGGGTCAGGTTCCAGGATGCTTTTCTCCTGTAGGAGGCGGTAGCTGCCGGCTGTCATCACTGGAATTTTCGCCAGCAGACGCAGGATCGTCTGTTCCAGGTTTTTTCGCTCACCAAGGTTTTTATCGTACCCGGCCAGAGCTGAGATTCCCGTCCGTAAGGCGTCCATAGGATGAGTGTCTTTAGGGAGCTTAGCTAATAGTTGAACCAAACTGCCGGAAAGAGGGGCTTCTAATTTTAAGGTTTTCTCAAGTTCCTGCTGTTCCGGTCGGGCAGGGAGACGGCCTTTCAGAAGAAGTTGAATCAAGTCGATGTACTGCTGTTTTTCAGCCAGCTCAATCAGATCATAGCCGCGGATGACGATTTCCTCCGCTTCTACATCCAGGTAGGAAAGTTTCGTTTCCGCAGCAATCACCCCGTTCAATCCGGGGTGAAACGTCGTCGTTTTATCCATGTAGTTCCTCCTTTAATTGAGTAAACGCTTACAAAAAACGTGAGATCAGCCGGTCATTTCCTGAAGTACCTGTTGGTAAGCTTCCTCCAAATGCACAAGATCGTTGTCCTTATCCGTCAGGCCATCCTGAAGAGCTTCATACATATCCTCCAGTGTGTGTGGCGTGCCACTACAAACATAAAGCATGATACCGGATCTCAAGTGGTTCAAAAAATCTTCTTTTAGCGACGCCAACAGGCATGCACCTCATCCCTTACAAAATATTGACCATAAAAAAACAACTTCCTTTTAGAAGTTGTTAAGTATACGTATTGAAAAGTAAACAAACAGGCAGAAAACTGCCCATATGGAAACCATCTGACCGCACTTAACACCTCCTATCCTCGTAGGTTTTGATGTCTGCTGATACAGGCAGGTCTCCTGGCTCATGGTCATCGCAGTCCGAAACCTTCCCATCTTCGTTTGTGAAGACAGTGGTATGTACGGAACACTCCCACTTACAGTTGCGGGACAGCACCGGATTTTCACCGGTTTCCCTATTAATCCTCTTCTGTGAAAGAAAAGGAACCTGTATCTACAACGCTATTCAATTTTCTCTTTCAATATAGCAAACATTTGGAAAATAAACAATTTTATTTAAAATTCCGGAGGAAGTTATTCAAGACAGTATGGGCGCACATATCAAACAGAATGGGATGTGTGGCGTATACTATCAGGACTGAATGAATAAGGAGTGAAAACGATGAGTTATGATTATGAAAGCTCAAGTTACAGTTATGACCATAAACATAAAGACCCCTGTGGAAAATCCAAAAAAATAAAGCATTACAAAAGCTGTGTGGAAGATGTACTGGAGGCGATTGTTTATGCTCAGGACAGAGTGGAAGAAGACAGCTGCCACACGTCATGCCAGCAGTCCATTGATTCTCTGCTCGGGGATCATAAAGTAAAGAAAAAGAATACCGTGCCGGTCATTCTTTACTGCGGCTGTGATCCCTTCAAGGGAACAGGCGTGGCAACGTATTCGTGTCATGCAAAAAAAGAAACCTTCAAGTGTATCCATACGTACCTCTTCAAAGTGAAAGATGTCCATGATGGGTGTGCGGTTTTGGAACTGCTTGTATTTAAGTCGGATTGGAAGAATGATTCAAAACAGAAACACTCGGCATGCAGCCAGATTGATGGAAAAGAAGTTCGTGATCTGGCAGGTACGGGCATCTGCATCACTGTGGATTTATCCTGCTTTTGTGCGGTGACCTGTCTCCCGGCTGTCCGCCTTCATTAAGCTGAAAAAAGATTCCTACAGAGTGTCGCTTTGAATCGACTCCATCAAAAAAGCCGGCCGCAGCCGGCTTTTCTGATTCAGCCTCCGAAAGCTTCCAACATGTCTTCGATTTCTTTTTGATCGATGAAAGCAGAACCAGCAAGGGGCGGGACGCTTGTTATGCTTGATGCGCCGGATGGGAAGGCGCCTTTGGTGAGCATTTCTTTGATGGTGCGGAGCTCTTCGAGTACAGGGTCTCCTCCAGAGGTGCGTCCTGCTGCCGGTGCGGATAAGTACTGGTGCAGGGCAGAAAGAAGGAAGTGCTGGAGCGTATTGTTTTCCGCGTGGTAGGCCAGTTCTTTCATCACATCCGCGTCGACAGCCTGCGCGTGTCCGGTCCTGACGTCTATATATTTCTCAGGTATGGTGACAACGGTTTCGTTGAAGTAATCACGGTAGGTGTGTGGCATCGTTTCACCTTCTCGCCCTTATGACCTGTCAGCGGTCTGTTTTTTACTGAAGAGCTGCATTTTAGCAAGAATCATCAGCCCCCGTACGTTCAATTTGGCCATTTCCTCCGGGAATGTCAATTCGATCGGACGTCCTTTTTCACTCCAGGACACAGCAGCTTCACGAATCTGACGCTCGGCAATCTGCGCTGCGCCTCCGACGGCGATGTAGCGGGCCGCTCCCTTGATTTCGTGTGAACTTGAACGGACGCGGTCGAAATGCTCCAAGTATTTTCCAGCCATCAATCGCAGCTGCGGGAGAATGTAGCGGCTGATATCCTTTTTCACGCCTGCAAAAGGTTCTACATACCATTCCGACTGGCCGCGTGCCAGTTTTTCTTCCAGTTCTGATCTGGAGTTGAAGCTGTACAGCTCATTCTGGCTTACTTTTTGTATGATGGTATCGAGAAAAGGGTTGATGCCGAACGGCTCCCCCTCCACAGAAGCTACCGGTTTATTATGTTTGATACCGACAAAGTCGACGGAATCTCCTCCGAGGTCTCCAATGATGACGCCCCGCTCCGATTCTTTCACGAGTGATTCATCGGAGACGGCGAGCGTTTCGGGATCACGGGTAAGAGCCAGATAGGCGAGGGCGCCTTCCGCGCCGACGATGACATCCTCAATATGAAGGGTTACCACGGCTTCTTTCGGTTCGCGGATCCCGGGCACTTTATGGAAAATGATTGTATGCGTACCGGTGAGGCGGTTTTTCAACGTATCTTTCCGCCGCTTGTACTGGGTGGTCGGCAGGGAAACCGCCAGTTGATCGATCGTGTACTCGACATCCTTTTCTGAACCACTGCCGAGCAGGGCGTGGTAAGCAGCAGCAGCAAAAAGAAGAATGTACGTCCGTTCTTCATCAACCTTTTGATTGTTAAAAGAAGTCAGGCTGACATTTCTCTGTTTCACCGCTGACTTGCCGATGTAGTAAATGTTCCGTCGGTCCTGGATAGCCGGGCTCTTGATTTCCACAATCATGTTTTCTTCATAATCCACATCTTCCTCGTCATACGGCATTTCATAAAACTCTTCATCAAACAAAGCGACGGCGTTCGGGATTTGATAATCCATGAAACCACCGTCATCTGATGCGAGAATCTTATACCAGCTGTTCCCGATATCTACAGAGAAAATATGCTCGTTTTTCATTTTCTACCTCCTGACGTTAAAGCATATGCGCAGCTTTCCAGGCTGTGCCAGTACTCCCCCAGGTGCCTCTGGTAGATTTGGGCGGACCGTTTCTATAAATCTTTTACAGGAACTTGTCTTAAAAGTTCCACGTTTATACTAATGCAAGTGACCATGCCTTCGAAATCATAGAGCATAGACTACAGTGAGGTTACTATAAAGGAGGAAAACATCATGAGAAAAAATGACCGTCACTGTGTCAACCTGAATGAATCAGCTTCTATTGAACAGTGTACAAATTCAAGTGCGGATACTGCGATCACTCCAAGCGGAGAGCGTATCGTCCGAATTCCGGTTGAACTGGGAGCCTACAATGTTACGACTAACCTCGTCGCTAACATTTCCTTCCCACACCCGGTACTTGAAATCAAAGATATTAAAAAGCGTGTCATCATTACCCAGTGCCGTCTGCTTACGCGTACGTCCGCAGGAGATGATGATCAGTTTTCAGCAGGTCCGTTCCCATTGTTCCTGAAAGGGTATGTCCGTAAAAACATTCAATACGCGACACCTTGTCATGATACAGAGGGTGAATGTGTATCATCTGAAATCAAGTCCCTTACTGTGAAAGTGCCGTTTGAGTGCATGACTACCATCGAATTGGATTCACCAGCTCAACTGCCTGTTCGCAACCGTAGAGACGAATATGACTTCTTCAGAGCGCAGGACCTTGGTAAGGGATATCCGGAAAAAGACCAGTATCTGTCCAGTGACCTTTCCCAGTTCCATCAGGAAAGTTTCCAAGGTTACAACCAGCTGCCATTCTGTGAGCTTGTTTCCAGTCAGATTCTTGAGTGGGACGAAGCAACAGATCGTGGATCGTTTGGCGACAGCCCGGTTGATGAAGCGTACTTCCGCCATATTGTAGAAAAAATGCAGGTGCGATTCACCATTAAAGTGCTTCAAAACCAACAGGTGCGCGTAGACGCTCTATAATTGAAAAAGATGACAGTCCATCAGGGCTGTCATCTTTTTTTGCTGTGCCGCCAATGTCTTGAAACCATGATAAGAGCCCAGACACAGGAAGGGCAGCTACATACGATGTGGGTATATTTTGATTAGGGGGCAGACAAATGACAGGTGTGTTTAACGAAGAGGACGGATTGGAGCTTCACTGTGAAAGGAAACCGCATGTAAGTATCGGCAAGATTGTGACGAAGGTTCCTGTCGTACTCGCAGAACTGAAGCTTCAGATTCATGTCAGTGAAACCATCACTTTTCCAGAGCCGGTGCTTGAGATCAAAGATATTAAGAAGCGCGTGCACTTAACCCAATGCCGCCTGCTGCTTCCATCTAAAAAACTGTTTATTAAAGGATTCGTACGAAAAAATATCCAATATGCCAGCCCGTGCAGTGAAATTGAAATGCCGACGGATAAGAGTGTTGCTTCCGACCTTCATTCTTTTACAGTGGATGTTCCGTTCGAACAGGTGACGGAAATTCACGAATTTCTTTCCATGCCGGTGATGCCGAAGAACAATACACGGGAGGAATTTGATTTTGTCCGCTCAAAGTCTTTACCGGAGGGATTTCCGGAAAAAGACCAGCATATCAGCAGTGATATCTCCCAGTATCATCAGGAAAGCAGTCAATTTTATAATGAACTGCCTTACTGTGAACTGTTGTCGAGCCGGATTGTGGAGTGGGATGAAGCAGTGGACCGCATGCCTCTTCCAGGGAAAGCCCCTTTTCATGAAGGATATTTCACAAAGATAGAGGAGAAGATGGTGCTGGATATCTGCGTGAACGTCCTGCAGAAACAGCAGATTCGTGTCGCATCGACAAGCAACGATGATTGATTCATAGGAACAGAGGGAGGAAGGGAGGCGTCCATTCATATCTATGAAACGTGATGTCATTACTTTTCAACAGACACACTGGGTCAATCCTAAGGATCGTGGAAGTTTCCTGGGCGGTCATCTGTCGGAGTGGGAAGAGGAAACGAGGGACGGCGGCCCGTTGTTTATGCCTTCCTCTGCCATTGAAGAGGAGGAAATGGCCTTGTTTAAACCGGAGGAAGAGGAGAAGGCTGTGGAAAACAATACCCGCACACCGATGAATGAAGGTGAAATAAGAAAACGAAAGTCGTCCCTTGCCGCTGAAATTTCTTCGATGCTTGATGAATCCAGCGGAGGGTTCTTTGATGATAGGCCAGAGCCGGTAGAGGAGGAAGGTGTGCTTTCTGAAATAGCTGCGCTTCTGGAAGAGTCGGAGGATTCTGCAGAAGCGTCCTTCGTTTCTAAAGCTGAAGATGACTACCTCATTCTCGGAGATATTGCCTCTGCCATGGCTGAATCCTCCAATGAGTTCAAGAGTCATTACTTTTCTCAAAAAGCCATGTCGCAGCTCACAGAATCTTCTGATGCCGATGAAAGGGAGAAGGCTGTAGAACGGCGTTCTGCGGAAGACCACCGTTCTGGTTCCTCTGTTATAGAGGACGAAAGCTGCGAAGATCCCTTTTCAGGGAGTGGGATCGATGATTTATTTTCCTGTGAATCCTCTTCCAGTTCTTCTTCATCCTCTTCTTCAAGCTGTCCAGTCTGTCATGATGGTTCGTCGGATTCATGGAAAGACCAGAGCATAGAAAAAACGGTGAAAATGCCTGTTCTTCTGGCTCATGTCCCATTGGAATGGGAAATCCGGGAAAGTGTTCCTGTTCCTTGCCATCCCGGGGACATTATAAAGACGGAATGGTCCGTCCATGATATGCGCATCTCAGTTCCTATGTACCCGTTTCTCTTTTTGCGCGGGTGTTTTACTGTATCCGTGGATTATCAGGAACAGGGGGATTTGAAGCGGATCTGTAAGCGGATTCCCTTTGAGGAAACGGTGGAAGTGGGGGGGATGATCACTCCTGAACTCCCTTCCCATTCGGAAAAGGAATACACAGCGAAAAGCGCGGAAATGCATAAGGAAATCTATCAAACGTATCCATCTCCGGTGGAAAAGGAGCTGGAGAACGTATCCTTCCTGGTTCACCAGGAAGATTTAGGAAAAGGTGACCTTCACGTGCAAGGGGTTTTTCATGGGGGGCTGTTTCTTTACCAGCAGCAGTTCAAACGTCTGGATGTCTGGGAATATTGACTGGATAAACAAAAAGAAAGAGGGTTCCGCAGGAAGGAACCCTCTTTTCAATGGTCACGTTCAAGGTGCTCTCTACAATGATGGAAGGTGGAGGAATGACGCCTGTTCGTATCGAACGGTGGTGGGGAAATGTCCGGGATTCAGGCCGCCGCCCTGGAGGAAATTTCTCTCTGATACCAAGGCATATGTCATCTTTGAGAGTCCGAGTCAAAAAGGGTGTCTATGAGACAGGTTCTTCTGACTCCCTACTACTATATGTCCTCCAGGGATGGTTCGCATGGACAGATGCCGGCAGACTAAAAAAATAGGTTAGCAGCGGTCAGGGAAAAGTAGATTGCTATACTGATATAGAACGTTCTTTTCCAACGGCCTGTACATATACTAGAGAACAATGGATGGAAGGAGGCGGAGCTGTTGGAGGGGACGCTGATGATTATGATCCTGTCAGCTATGGCTACGGGAGCGGGAGCCCTCCCGGTCCTGCTGATCCGCCGGGTATCCCATCGGAAAATGGACAGCATTCTCGCCTATACCGCTGGTGTGATGATGGCAGCATCCACCTATGGCCTTATTCCGGCCTCTTTGAAGCTGACCAATGTAACGGTGCTTTGTATTGGTGTACTCGGAGGCGCGCTCATTTTGAACCTGCTTGAGTATCTACTTCCACATGTAGATATGGATCATACGAGAAAATCTCCCGGGCTGCCGCACCAGTCACTGATGCTTGTCGCGGCGATGACTCTCCATAACATTCCGGAAGGCTTGTCGGTCGGTGCCAGCCTGGCCAGTCAAGTCGAGCATCTCGGAATGGTCGTCGCTTTTTCCATGGGCATGCAGAACGCACCGGAGGGTTTCCTTGTGGCTTTGTTTCTGCTTCATCAACACGTTCCCAAAAGAACAGCCATCTTCATGGCGCTCCTTACTGGTGGGATCGAATGCGTCTCCAGTTTTATCGGGTTTTACGTGGTTCATATCTCTTTGTTCCTCGTTCCTTACGGGCTCGCCTTTGCTGCTGGTGCGATGTTGTTCATCGTTTATAAGGAGTTGATTCCGGAAACCCACGGTCATGGTTATGAGCGTCTGGCTACATTCTCATTTCTCCTTGGACTGCTCAGCATGATCGGAATTGTGGAATGGTTCCGCTGAAGCCTGCCGGATGATCCGGCGGGTCTTTTTTTTCTTCCATACCTATCCTGTAAACGGAACAGCGAAGAAAGAAAAGGGGAATGATTCGTTGGAAATATTTTATTAGAAAAATATCGTTATAATTCGTTTTTCAGCGGGTATGCAGAAATTGGGAGGAGATAGCATGAATAAAAACATGATTGATTACAAAATATTCATTCCATCACTTTTGCTGATGGCCGCCATCAGTATCCCTTTCGCTCTGTATGAATCACAGTCGTTGGAACTTATGAATACGGTCTTTGATTCGATTGTGGCATCATTCAGCTGGGGATACTTATGGTATGGCATTTTACTGGTCGCCGCAGGTCTTTACCTGGCATTTTCCAAATACGGAAAAGTGGTTCTTGGGAATCCGGAGGAGAAGCCGAGGTTCACCCTTTTTGAGTACGCGTCCATTCTGGTCGCGATGGGTGTCGGATCGACGATCATGCGGACGGGGATGCTCCAGTGGACGTCTGTCGCCAACGACCCGCCGGCCGGAGTAGAGGCTGGTTCTGCGGAAGCCCTGCTGTGGGGGAACGCCTACAGTATGTTTTTATGGGGGTTTCAAGTGTTCGCTATTTTTGTCATGATAGCACCAGCCATGGGATACATACTGCACGTAAAAAAACGTCCGCTGATGAGAATTTCAGAGGCCTGCCGGATTTTGTTCGGAGATAAGTTCACAGACGGCATCGGAGGCCGGCTGCTGGATGTGTTGTTTTTAATCAGTATTCTTTCCGGAGCAGCTGTCACGCTTGGACTGGGGGCGCCGATCATTACGCAGAACCTTTCTCATCTGCTCGGCATCCAGGTGAATTTCACGCTGACGATCATCGTTACCATCGTCTGGGTCTTTTTATTTTCCCTCAGTGCGTATCTCGGCATCGAAAAAGGGATCAAACGGTTAAGTACATGGAACATGTATATTGCCGGGTTCTTAGCGCTGTTTATTCTCGTCGGGGGCCCCGGTGTTTTCATCCTGAACTACTTCACAGATAGTGTATCGATGCTCTTGAGCAACTACCTGGACTTTTCCTTGAACACGGAATCGGTCTATCAGGGGGAAACCTCGCATATTCAAAGCAACACGATTTTCTGGTTCGCCTACAGTGCGACCTGGGCCATGCTGCACAGTGTGTTTGCAGCAAAAATTTCACAGGGTCGGACGATCAAGGAGATGATTCTCACGTACCTGCTCGCTCCAACGCTGCTTTCCTGGCTGGCGACAGGGGTGCTTGGCGGTCTTGGTGTCCACCGCTACCTGACTGGAAATCTTGATATTTTGAACTTCGTGGAAGAAGAAGCACGTATGGCAGCGATACCGGAGATTTTAAATACGCTTCCTTTCGGGGAAATCGCCATTGTCATCTTTATGATTGTCGCCCTGATTTTCTTGACGACGACCCTCGATTCCACGACTTATACAATTGCCGCCTATACAAGTACGCGGGATATGAGCCGTTTTGAGCCGCCGAAGATGCTTCGTATTATCATTGCGGCTGTGATTACTGCTTTTGCCCTGATTCTAATGAGGATCGGCGGTCTGGCCCCATTGAATGTCGTATCAGGCCTTATGGGTCTGCCGATTATCGTCATCCAGTTCATTCTGATTTACGCAGCGAAGAAAATGATCGACGCCGATCAAGCCTGGCTGACCAACGTCCGTCAGAAAGATAAGCCTATAAAAGCTTATGAAGCGAAGCGTAAAGTGGAATAGTCTGGTCGATTGGATTACACTGATATCAGAGTAACTTTTGAAAGGGGACCTGTACATGTATGAATCACTGCACCACGTATCTGTCATTGTGTCGGATATAGAACAAGCCAAACAATTTTATGGCGGAGTGCTCGGATTTGAAGAAAGCCCCGACCGTCCCGATTTCGATTTTCCAGGCGCGTGGTATCAGGTAGGAGCGACACAGATTCACTTGATTGCTTATGAAGAAGGGAAAACGCTCCGTGGTACAACAGAGATTGATTCCAGAGACGGACATTTTGCGGTCAGAGTCCGTGATGTTGAGGCGTTTATCGAAAGAATGGAAAAGCACGGAGTGGAGATGCTGAACAAGCCGGTCAATAAAACGGAATGGCATCAAGTGTACATCACGGATCCCGATGGAAACATCATTGAATTTAATAGGTGAAGCTGGAGACGATCGATTCAATCGGTCGTCTTTTTTTGTTTTTTAATGGTGGAGCTGCTTTGTCGTTCTGGTAATCACGTTCCGCTTGTCGGTGGGTGCTGTTCCCACAGCCCTCACCACCGAACGCTCCTTTACTGGTGAACTGAACACCGGGCGTTTTTCTTTTTCCCAGGCTTGTCTCTGGTATAATAGAAATTAGAAAAATTTGTCTGATTACAGAAAAATAAGGGGAGATTTGATGAAAAAATGGATGATCCTGCTCGTCCTCCTGACCACGGCCGCGCTTTCTGCCTGCAGCAGTCAGCCGGAGCCGCAGGATACGTTTTCCGCGTACATGGACGCATGGGAAAAGAAAGAGTATGAAACGATGTACAGCTATTTAAGTGAATCTTCGAAAGAATCCATCACGAAAGAGGATTTTATCAGCCGCTATAAGGAGATTTATGATGGGATCGGCGCTGAAGAGGTATCGATGACATACGATCTTCCCGAAGAGGAAGAAAGCTATGATCAAGAGGATCCACCTGCCTATGAATATACGGCTTCGGTAGATTCAAGAGCCGGTGCGATTGAATTCAGTCATCAGGCGGGACTTGTCTATGAGCAAAACGACGAGGAAGATCGCTGGGCGGTGGAATGGCACCCGGACCTTATTTTCCCTCAGATGGTGGAAGGCGATACAGTGAGGATCACCCGGCTGGATTCTGAACGCGGAGAGATTTTCGACCGCGACGGTCAGGGTCTGGCTGTCAAAGGTCCGGTGAAGGAAGTTGGTATCGTACCAGGGAAGATGGAAGAGGAAGAAGAGTTGAAGGAAGGGCTTGCGGACATTCTCAAACTCTCCGTTGAACAAATCGATCAGAAACTGGAGCAGTCCTGGGTGAAGGACGATGTATTCGTGCCGCTTGCGATGATTCCGGAAGATGATGAGGAGAGGCTGACAGCATTTGAAGATCTGCCAGCTGGCTACATGATCAATGATGGAAAAGAAGCACGTGTTTATCCTTTAGGGGAAGCGGCCGCGCATTTGACCGGCTATATGGGTAGTATCACGGCTGAAGAGCTTGAAGAGCGCGAAGGAAAAGGCTACAGTACGAGCGATAACATCGGGAAATCCGGTTTAGAGCTTGTCATGGAGGAGCAGCTTCGGGGCGAACCGGGCTGGCGTGTGTATATTGCCGATGAGGAAAATGAAACAAAAGAAGTGCTCGCAGAACAGAAAGCGAAGGACGGGGAAGACGTCACGCTGACCATTTCATCGGATGTCCAGACGGAAGTATATGAACAATTGAAAGACGAATCCGGAACAGCGGCCGCGATTCATCCTGAGACCGGAAGTGTGGAGGCCCTTGTCAGTACGCCTTCCTACAACCCGACAGCTCTTTCTTTAGGGCTTGGAGGGGAAGAAGTGACCTTGAACAAGTTTTCGAGAACGTATTCTCCGGGATCCACGTTTAAGCCGATCACCGCAGCGGTTGGATTGGAAACAGGAACGATTAATCCGGAAGAGGAGCTGTCGATATCCGGAGAAACGTATGAGGCGGATGCCGGCTATTCCGTTACCCGTGTACCCGGGGCAGCCGCAGACAGTCAGGTGAATCTCCGCGATGCACTGATGCGGTCGGATAACATTTATTTCGCCCGTCAGATCGTGGATATCGGCGGAGATTCTTTCCTGGAGGAAGCAGCAGGATTTGGTTTTGGTGAGGATCTGCCGTTTGCGTATCCGATAGAAGCTTCCCAGTTGATGAACGAAGATACATTTGAAAGTGAATCGCTGCTTGCGGCGACCGCCTATGGGCAGGGGCAGGTGCAGATGAGCGCTGTCCACCTGGCTGCTGCCTACACGCCGTTCATTACCGATGGGACACTGATCAAACCGCAGCTTCTGGTGAATGAGGAAGAATCTGAGGTCTGGAAAGAAGAGGTCATCAGCGGAGAAACAGCGGCTTTGATCCGTGATGATCTGACAGCGGTCGTACAGAACAAAAACGGAACAGCCTACGAGCCGGTTGTGGAAGGAATCTCCCTCGCAGGGAAAACAGGATCAGCGGAATTAAAGAAATCCCAGGATGAAGAGGGACCTGTGAATGGATGGTTCGTCGCCTGGGATACCCAGGATCAGGATCTGCTTGTGGCGATGATGATGGAAGATACAGAAGAAGGCAGTCACGATGTGGTGCCTAAAGTGAAGAATGTCTTCGAAAATTTGAAATAGGATAACCGCTTCCGGCAGAAACGGTGTGTAGATGATTACGTTACGCTTATCCGTGGCTGCCTGTCAGGGGACGGTTTTGGCCCCGCAGGTGTCACCAATGAACATGCTGCGCACCCCCATCTAATGAGGAACTGAAAAAAGGGACGATCTTCTGCTAAACAGAAGATCGTCCCTTCCTATGACAAGCGGAAAACCACGTCTGACCGGAAGACGTGGTTTATTTTGTTCCTGTTGTATTGGAAGGCTTCGATTCTGTACCTTCTTCATTGACGGTCGTTACGTAGTAGGAGTAATCGGATGCTTCGGGATCGGTATAGGATTTCCGTTCATGCTTGGAGATACTGGCGACCTTTTCGAATGTTTCCCCGTCCTTGCTGCGGTAAACACGGTACCCTGCCACATAATCTTCGCGTACCGCATGCCAGGTAACCATCGTACCCTGGATCTGCACGTTGGAAGGGGGCTGGATATCCTCCTGATTCTGTGTTGGTTCCTTCAGTTTTGAATACACAACGAGACGATCAGCGTGACCGCCGATACTGCTGAGAAATTCACCTGTACATGTGATAAGGTTGAGACGCTTTTCATCAGAAGATCCGAAAATCGTTTCAATGGGGGAATCATCCATCGGATAACTTTCAAGCTTTTCGACTACATAGGTCTTTTCTTCCCCGTTTTGATCAGAGACGGTAATTTCGTCTCCTTTTTCCAGTTGATCCAAATCATAAAAAACAGCAGGTCCTGTCCGGCTGTCCACGTGTCCGGCGATGACAGAATTTCCTGTGCTGCCGGGCTCTGTACCTGGTTCAAACCAACCGGCTTTCTGCGGATCCTCCGGTACACCCATCTGTCCATTATCCAGAATGCCGACTGATTCTACAGGTGCTTCTACGTCAATGGCAGGGATGGAAATGGTGGCAGGAGTGATCCCTGTTTCTTCCTGCTTTTGGTTTTTCACAACGTCAGCGGACCTCATATTTCCGTTTTTATTAATCACTGTAAATTCGCCGTCCAAAATCTCTTCTTTTTGCTCCTCCGGCACATCCGCCTCTTGGTAGGACGCCTGTGTAGCATTTTCAATCCGGACAACATCCGAATCGTCCTTCCAAAAAGTGAACGCATTGAATTCATAGGCGACCATAACGAGCGCGGTCAGGCCAAGTATTGTGAAATACATTTTCCAATCGAGCTTCATGGACTGTCACCTCTCTATCATAAGGAAAGAAGAAGAGCAGAAGCTCTTCTTCCATGTTAAGCATTACTGTTTGGCTTTGCGGATGGAGATGAAGCCGGCAGAAGCTGCGGCGATGACTCCGAAGGCGACCCACATCCATGTGTTGATCCCTTGATCACTTGTTCCACCAAAGCCTGTTTTAGGCATTTCTTCCGGCATAACTTCTCCGCCGAATTGATCCGGCATCTGTGTCACAACAGCGCTGCTTAGTGTTTCGCCAATTCCGAACATGAAGGCATATCCTTCACGGAAAGAGTCATAAGTGGCTGCATAATCTTCATTCACGTAATGATCGAAGGTCTGAAGGATATCTTCCTCGTGAGTCCAGACCGCTTCAACAGCATCCTCCTGTGGAAGGTTTCCTTCAGTTGCTGTACCAAGGAAGGCACCGAAGTCCTCAGAGAAGGCCATCAGGCTTTGTTCAGCCATTTTTCTTGCTTCTTCATCTTCTTCAAGAGCTGCTGTAATCACATCAGACTGCGCGTTGATATGATCCTGCTGCCATACCTTTTCAAACTGGGCTGCACCTTCTTCACCATAAATAGAACCGATAGCAGCTTTGAAATCAGCGGTGTGCTGGTTCTCAGCCCAAGTTACGAAATCGTAGTCTTCCGCCTGGTCATAGCCTTTCTGCATTTCAAGAACGGCTAAAGCGAAGTGTTCAGAAGCAAGAGCATTCATGTTGGAACGCAGATCTGCTGCTGGTGTATCTGCTTTGGTTCCATTAAAGGAATCCGGCATCTGCGTTACAATGGCAGAAGAAAGGGCCTTACTGATGTCGAACATACGGTTGAAGCCCTCGCGGAAAGCCGTATAGGATTTCTGATACTCTTCGTTTACATAGTGGTCAAAAACATTCAAAACATCTTGTTCGTGCGCGTTCAGGACTTCTTTGGCTGTTTCTTTGGAAAGGTTTCCTTCAGTTGCAGATGCAAGGAACGTACTGAATTCTTCCGTGAATTCTTCAACTTCCTCTTCGGCCATCTTACGGGCTTCTGGATCATCGTTTTTCGCAGCTTTTACAAAACCATCGGAATAATCGTTATGTCCGCGGAAGATTTCTTCAAACTGTGCAGCTGCTTCATCTCCATAAATGGATGCGATCGCCGGGGTCATATCCTGTGCGTTCTGATCAAGCTTGTTCCATACTTCATCAGTGTCTGGTGCGTCTTCATACGATTTCATCATAAACGTTGTAGCAAGGACGAAGTGCTCGGACAATAGTTGATCAAGCGTCGACCTTAGATCGGCCGCCTCCGTCTGTGCTGATTTGTGGTGATCGGCCATAGCTACGGATGGGACAAGGAGCATCAAAGCCATTAATGTGATCAAGATTCTTTTCATTTGTTTCATGTGTACACTCTCCTTTAATTGATTTCTTACACAGCTAACGAAGGAGGGTGGACATTGGATCACAATTTCCCGGAAAAAATATAGAAATTCGTGAAAGGAGTCTGTAAAGAATCAGCTGAGTTGTCATTTTTTTTGCCCTGACGCTGGGGCGGAACTTCGTATTTTCTTCCGTGCATGAGGGGATGAGGCGTGTTCGAAAAAGGAAGAAAAGATGAAAATTGTGTTGACGTAAGCGCTTTCTGAGTATATAGTCTAGTTAAGGTAAACGATTACGTAAACGATTACTTGCCCGCGGGGAGAAGGAGTCAGCCATGGTTTCGATTAAAGATGTAGCCAGTAAAGCAAAGGTTTCTACAGCGACTGTATCCCATGTGATCAATGAGACACGGTATGTCGCAGAAGCAACAAAGCAGAAAGTATATGCAGCTATGAAGGATTTAAACTATCAGCCAAACCGGATTGCGCGCAGCTTAAGAAGTCAAAAGTCCAGTACGATCGGACTTCTTGTTCCTCTGGTGGCAGAGGATACGTCAAACTTTTTCTTCATGTCTGTAGCCAATGGTATTGAGCAGGTTTTAAAGGAAAACGGCTATAATCTTATTCTTAGTAATTCTAATGAACAGGCGGAAACGGAAAGAGATCAGATTCGGGTTTTCAATACCCAGTTGATTGATGGGCTTGTCATTGCCCCGGTCAACGGCAGGGAGTATGACTACAAGGAGGAATTCTCCGGTAACTATCCTGTCGTTTTTATTGATCGTCATCCAAGTACAGGTGAAGGAGACAGGGTTCTCGTAAACAACCGTCGTGGAGCGTATGAAGCCGTAACGGCTTTAATTGAAAAAGGTCACGAAAGAATTGGATTTGTGACAGGAAGTCTTGGTATTACGACGAGTGATGAGCGTCTGGAAGGATATAAAGAGGCACTGCGGGAGCGGGGGCTGACTATTGAAGAAGGGTATATGCAGGAAGGTCCTGCTACATTCAAGGAAGGGTATTCGCTGGCCGGGAAGCTTCACCGCGCTGGTGTAACGGCTTTGTTTATCGCCAACAACGTGATGACGATGGGGGCGGTCTCTTACCTTCAG
The DNA here is from genome assembly GCF_056161385.1 of Halobacillus sp. ABD4_316. Lineage (NCBI taxonomy): Bacteria > Bacillati > Bacillota > Bacilli > Caryophanales > Bacillaceae > Halobacillus > Halobacillus sp. ABD4_316. The sequence goes on along the minus strand of NZ_JBSWZA010000003.1, from coordinate 377,991 downwards.
GAGCAGAACATAGCTATTCCTGATGACATGGCGGTCATTGGCTATGATGACTACGATTGGATGAAAGTGACTTCTCCACCACTGTCCGTGGTCAGACAGCCGGCTTTTGAATTAGGGAAGACTGCCGTAGAGCAGTTGTTAAAAAGAATTGATGGATATAAAGGAGAGCACCAGGAAATCATCTTGGACTCAGAGTTGGTACAGAGAGGTTCTTATTAAGAGCCTTCTCTTTTTCACCATAAAGTAAACGATTACGTAAACGTTTGCGAAGGCATTTAATCTTTTAGGGAGGAATGTTGGGATGAAAAGGTTCGGATACGTAGTTTTTGGGCTGATCCTGTTGTTTATGGCCGCATGTTCAAGTGACAGCACAGCGAATAGTGAGGGGGACGGCGGAGCAGGTTCTGGTGAAAATGCATCCAGTGATACAGTCGAAACCGGTTCTGTTGAAACGACTGTCGAAGCGTCGGGTGACGAAGATGTCGTGATGGACTTCTGGATTCACCAGACCGGGGAGGAAGAAACGAAAGCGTATATCGATTTGATTGATGGCTTTAATGAGGCACACGAAGATATTCACGTAAACGCAGAGGTGATCATTGATGATGGAGCCAGTGCGTACAGCGACAGTATAAACGCAGCCCTCGTAGCCGGAAATCTTCCGGATGTGATGGCTGTGGACGGTCCATATGTCGCAAGTTTTGCGGATGCGGGCGTTATTCAGCCGATTGATGATTACATCGATGAGGAAACGAAGAACCAATATGTAGATTCAATCATCCAGCAGGGGACGTACGATGACCAGCTATATTCTCTTGGAGCCATGGAAGCGTCCGTTATGCTCTACTACAACAAAGACCTTTTAGAGGAAGCCGGGATTGAGCCGGCGGAATCGCTTGAAGAAGCATGGACGTGGGATGAATTGATGGATCATGCGAAGACGTTGACGAACGATGATCAATACGGGTTGAATCTGTTCATGAATTATGGAGTCGGGGAGTGGCTGACATTTATGGGGGCTCCTTTAGCCTGGTCCAACGGAGGTGCCTTGATTTCTGAAGATGGCACAGAAGTGGATGGTTACTTGAATAGTCCCGAAACCCTTGAATCGCTTCAATACGTGAAGTCGTTGTTTGAAGAAGGCGTTGTGACGGAAAGTCCTGGTGAAATGCAGTTTGAAGAAGGGAAGGCTGCCCTTGCTCTCGGTGGTCCGTGGATTGCTGTATCTGCAGAGGACGCCGGCTTGAACTGGGGAATGATGCCTTATCCGTATAAAGATGAAAGGGTTTCCCCATCAGGAAGTATGGCTTACGCGGTTACGAACAATACAGAACATCCTGAGCAGGCGGCTGAACTTATGAAGTGGATGACTAATGAAGAAGCGGCGATCAAGATTTCCGAAGCAACCGGTATGCCTCCTGCGCAAAAATCCGCTTTCGAAAGTATGGATAAATTTAATGAGAGGCCATGGAGTGTGATGAAAGAGCAGGTCATTGAAACCGCTCATGCCCGACCATCGACACCGGCGTATCCGGTTCTTACCGATGCTTTTGCCCAGTCTTTCCATGCCGCTGCCCTCGGTGAGGACGTAGAAAGCGTTGTGGAACAACAGGTCCAGCGTGTAAAGCGGGAATTGAAACGTTTTGAAGAATAACCCTCATATTCAGAGCCTGATCAGGCTCTGAATCCTTTTTAATCGAGTTTCAGCTTTTATTAAGAAAGGAGAACCATCCATGAGTGGGAACAGTTCCTCAGCGAAATCCCTGACCAGTGATCGTACGACGTCTCACACCCGCAGGCCATTGCAGAAAGTACCATCCCCGAAGAAACAGAAACGAAGGAAGTCTCAAGCTTTTCAGGAAGCCGTTACAGGATATTTCTTTCTTGCTCCGGCTTTGATCCTTCTGGGCGTCTTTCTCCTGTACCCGATGGGGGCAGCCTTTTATTACAGCTTCACAGACTTTTATATTTTAAAGCCGGACGATATCTCGTGGATCGGCCTGGAAAATTTCACATACATTCTGCAGGATGCAGAGTTCAGGCAGGCCTTTTGGAATACAGTCTATTTTTCGGTGATTGTTGTACCGGTTCAACTGGCCGTAGCGCTGGGCCTTGCGCTGCTGATTAACAAAAAAATCCGTTTCCGGGTATTTTTTCGAACCGCTTTTTTCTCACCAGTCGTCATGTCTTTAGTTGTTGTATCGATTTTGTGGACCTTTATGTACAACCCGAATGAAGGGCTGATCAACCAGCTCCTTGGTTTAGTCGGAATCCAGCCGCAGCCATTCCTAACCAGTCCGGATCAAGCGATGAATTCGATTATTGTCATGTCTGTGTGGCAGGGCGCTGGTTTTCAAATGATGATTTTTCTGGCCGGCCTTCAAAATATCCCCAATCATTTGTATGAAGCAGCTGATATTGACGGAGCAAGCAGCTGGCAGAAGTTTCTGCATGTGACCCTGCCCGGTCTGAAAAACATTGCCTTATTCATTTTCATAACCATCAGTATTGCTGCTTTTAAGCTCCTTGTCCAGCCGATGATCATGACACAGGGAGGACCGCTCGGCTCTACGAAGTCTCTCGTCTACCATATCTATGAAACTGGCTTTAACTATCGTGATGTCGGTTATGCTTCGGCGATGGCTGTCGTCTTTACCGTTATTGTCCTTGTGATCACCATTGTTCAGCGGATCCTTGTCCGTGAAGAGAGGGGGTAGGGAAATGAAAAGGAAAAAACAGATGCAGACCGTAGTTTTGTATACGTCTTTAATTCTACTGACCTTTATCTTCTTATTTCCGCTTATTTGGATGCTGGTTTCATCTTTGAAAAACGAGTTTCAGATTTTCAAGGATATGAAGTCTCTGCAGGCTTTTCTGCCTCCAGCACCAGGTGAAGTGGAAGGCGGCTATTTTCAAAACTATATCGCAGCTTTCCAACGTGTGGATCTGCTTCGGTATATCATCAATAGTCTAATTTATACGACAGGCATTATCGTGTTCGGACTGGTCGTAAATTCGATGGCAGGGTACGCTCTTGCAAGGTTCCGGTTTCCTCTGGCTGGTTTTTGGCTGGGGGTGATCATCGCTACTTTAATCATCCCGCCGGAGAGCATTTTCCTTCCATTGTATGTTCTTGTGTATGATCTCGGATGGGTGAATACCTACACAGGATTAATCGTGCCGTTTATCGCGAATGCCTTTGCGATTTTTCTCTTCCGACAGTTCTTTCTTGATTTCCCTAAAGAACTGGAAGAGGCAGCTAAAATTGATGGATGCTCACAGATCGGCATTTTCTTCCGGATTATTGTTCCGCTGTCGAAGCCGGTTTTTGCAACCGTAGCGATTGTGCTGTTCATCAATCATTGGAACGATTTCCTGTGGCCGCTTGTTGTGGCATCGGATGAAAGCATGCGTACCATTCAGATCGGCCTTCAATACTTCATGAACGAACCGCCGATTAAATGGGGGCAGGTCATGGCAGCTCTTACGATTGCAACGGTTCCTATGCTTTTAATTTTCACGTTTTTACAGCGTTACTATGTTCAGGGCCTGACTCATACAGGTTCGAAGAATTAACAGGAAGGAGTGTGCAGCCGTTATGACACATTACGAAACGATGCCGGCCCATGGCTATTATAAAGAAAAGTACCGCCCTCACCTCCATTTTACACCCGAGCAGATGTGGATGAATGACCCGAACGGACTCGTCTACTTTGAGGGAGAGTACCATTTGTTTTATCAATACCATCCGTACAGTACACAGTGGGGGCCGATGCACTGGGGACATGCGGTAAGCCGGGACCTGGTGACTTGGGAGCACCTGCCTGTCGCTCTGCATCCGGATGAGCAGGGGATGATTTTTTCAGGGAGTGCAGTGGTTGATCATGAGGATACCACCGGTTTTTTTGACGGAGGTAAAGGACTGGTCGCTGTTTATACAAGTGCTGATGGTGACCTTCAGCGGCAGAGCATTGCCTACAGTAAAGACCGTGGACGGACGTGGGCTAAATATGACGGAAATCCTGTACTGGAGAATCCCGGCATTGCAGACTTTCGTGATCCGAAAGTGTTCTGGCATTCGTCCTCTTCCCGATGGGTGATGGTATTAGCTGCTGGAAAACAGGTGCAGCTGTTTACATCGGAAAATCTAAAGCAGTGGACCTTTGCCAGTTCTTTTGGGGAAGGGTGGGGAGAACAGAAAGGGACATGGGAGTGCCCTGATTTGTTTCCTATGATCAATGAAAAGACTGGAGTTGAAGAGTGGGTCCTGATGATCGGCATTGATGCCGGAGGACCATGCGGAGGTTCAGGGACACAGTATTTTACGGGAGTTTTTGACGGGTCTGCCTTTTTCCCTGACCAGCAGCAGGATGAAGTCAAGTGGCTTGATTTCGGGAAAGACTTTTATGCTGCCCAGTCTTTTTCAGACCTTCGTGACCGGCGTGTGATTATCGCATGGATGAGTAACTGGCAGTACGCCAACGACGTACCGACCGATCCTTGGAGAAGTGCGATGACCCTCCCGAGAGAACTGATGCTTACAAAGGTTTCCGGGGAGAGTGTGCTGAAGCAGATGCCGGTGGCTGATTTGATTCAATCTGTGGACAACAGCGCTCCAGACAGCGGGGTTCAACTGCTCCCTGGATCCCCGCACATTCAATCACAGCCTGATGCCCCCTTTGTATGGAAGATCACATTGGAGCTCCAGGCGGATTCCCATGTGGAAGGTACGGTTTTTCATACGGGTGAAGGCGGATATCGCTTTGGTGTCGAAAAAGGAAGGGCGTATGTGGTCCGGGATGAATGTGTGCCAGCTTTTTCCGACCATTACGCTGCCGTATGCACAGCTGACATAGCTGGCAGTTTCGATGAGGTTACCTTGACGGTCGTTTGTGATTTTTCTTCGGTGGAAATGTTTGTAAATGCTGGAGAGATCGGTATGACAAATCTGTACTTTCCTCAAACCGCCCTGTCCCACCTCATGAAGCTGGAAAGTATAAAAGGGTATGCGGCCGTGAAGGACATGGTCATTGATCAACGGCCCTCCATCTGGGCAGAAAACCATTCCTGAAAGGAGAGAATATTCATGAAAGGAACCGGCGCTGTTATTTATCAATGCTGTGACTGGCTGATGCGGCTGGCTGTTCTCAACATATTATGGCTGACATTCAGCATGGCAGGGCTGCTCGTTTTCGGGGTGTTTCCAGCTTCAGCTGCTGCTTCAGCTTTATTGAAGGAGTGGGTGGCAGGGGAGCGGCCGGCGTCGTTTTCCTATTTCCGGCGTATCTATCGGCAGTCTTTCTTTTCTTCCAATACGGTTTTTACAGGAGGATCCCTCGTTTTTATTCTCCTTGGTCTGAACTTATATACAAGTCTGCAGTTTCAGGGAATTCTATTTTACCTGTTTGTCAGCGGCACCATTTTTCTTATGTCCGGCCTTTTTCTTCTGCTTCTGCTGACGCTCCTCCCGCTGGGCAGCGGTGAAAAGACAATACCTTCGCTTCGACGCGCCTTTCATCTGCTCATGTGCTATCCGGGCCGGCTTGTTTCATTGTCCGCCGGGATCGTGCTGCTGTTGGTGTGCATCCGGTATGTCCCAGGGATTTTACCTCTCTATTCTGTGAACCTTATTCTCTTCTTGGTAGTGGCTTTGTTTACGAATCAACTGCGTTTGGATGCTGTTTCATAATCAGAAAGAGGCGGTGGTGAGCCGTCTCCTTTTGTATATGTGTAATGTGATGATAAATGAAAAAATTTTATAACAAAATGACAGCGCTTACAATATAAAGGAGGAATTCGATTGACTTGGAGGTTCCCGAAGACTGTATTTGTCTTGTTCTTTTTTTTCGTAATGGCTGTGCTGTTGCCGGCGGTGGTGACAGCGGAAACGTCTGCCTATCGCTCTGCTTTTCATTATTCCCCGGATGAGAACTGGATGAACGACCCCAATGGTCTCGTCTATTACGATGGGGAATACCATTTGTTTTATCAGCACAACCCTGCTGGTAATGTGTGGGGGCCTATGTATTGGGGGCATGCCGTCAGTGAAGACCTCATCAACTGGAAGGAGCTTTCCCCAGCTCTTTTTCCAGATGAGAAAGGATTCATCTGGTCGGGGAGTGTTGTTGTAGATGAACAAAATACCTCGGGCTTTAAGAACGGTTCAACGGCACCGATGGTCGCTCTTTTTACGCAGGAGAAAAAGGGCGGTCAGATCCAGAGTCTTGCCTACAGTCATGACAAAGGAAGGTCATGGACCATGTATGAGGGCAATCCTGTGATTGACAGGCCTGAGGGTAAGGATGTGTACCGGGATCCAAAAGTATTCTGGCATGAAGCAACTGAACAATGGGTGATGCTTCTTTCCGGAGGGCAGTCCATTGAATTCTATCAGTCGAAAGATTTAAAGACGTGGGATCATGTCGATACGTTCGAGCGCCCAAGCGGTGGAGAAGGGGTCTGGGAGTGCCCGGACCTTGTCCGGCTCCCAGTGGAAGGAAAGGAAAATGAGTATAAATGGGCTTTGATCGTCAGCATCAGTGAAGGTGCCGAAGCAGGCGGCTCAGGGATGGAATATTATATCGGTGAATTCAACGGTTCACAGTTTCAGGCCGAACAAGGACCTGTTCCTTTCGATTATGGGGCAGATATGTATGCCGGGGTCACATGGAACAATCTACCTGAAGAACAGGACAGAACCGTGCTGATCGGATGGATGAACAATTGGCAGTATGGACAGGAAATTCCCTCCGACGGTTCCAGGGGTACCATGTCCCTTCCACGTGAGTTGGCTCTCCTGGACGAGGGAGGAAAGTACAGCATCCAGCAGCAGCCGGCAGAGGAGTTTGGTCAGTTGAAGGAGGAAGGAAAGGAGTGGGAACAACAAACGTTGAGCGGGGAGAAATCGTTTGGTGAAGTGGAGGATCTCATCCAAATTGAAGCATCCTTTGATATGGAAAAGACAACAGCTTTAGAACTTGGACTGAAGATTACGAATGAAAGTGGAGAGGAAACGGTGATCTCCATATTTCCAGAAGAGGGAAAAGTGGCTCTTGACCGAACAGCTTCAGGGGAAAGTGATTTTTCTGAGCATTTCGCAGCTGTTCATAACGGATCGATAAAAAGCGGGGATGGAACGGTGGATCTGTCTATCATCGTTGACCGGAATTCGATTGAAATGTTCGCAGATAACGGAAGGTCGGTATGGACCGATCAGATTTTCAGAGATACATCCCAGTCAGAACTCCATGCTTACAGCCGGGACGGAGAAGCAGCGGTGACCATGCTGCGTGCAACTCCTCTGAAATCAGCTCCTCCCGAAAAAGCTTTGGACGAAGTGCCGGCCTCTTCTCCGGAAACTTTGGAAAACGGGGGGTTTGAAACAGGGGATCTGACCGGGTGGACAGCGGCCGGAAGCGCGTTTTCCTCAGGTGTATCCGAAGTAGAGACGTATTGGGAGGGAAACTCCTTCGATCATGAAGGGGACTACCATTTGTGGGGATTTTCGGAGGATGTTCCGGATTCCGACTTTCGTACAGGTACGCTTCAGTCCGCTCCCTTTACGCTGTCCGGACAGGGGAAAGTGGACTTCTTAGTCGGCGGTGGTGAGGATCTTGACCGGCTGTATGTCTCCCTTGTCCGTGCTGAAGATGGGAAGGAATTGTTTAAAGCTACAGGAGCCGATGATGAAAAGTATCGGCGTGTTTCCTGGGATGCTGCCGATTATATAGGGGAAACCCTTTATATTAAAGTGGTGGATTTTCATACAGAAGGGTTCGGTCATCTGAATGTGGATGACTTCCAGGTTTACCATGAAGGAAGTCCGGAAACCAACACGCTGATTAATGGAGACTTTGAAACTGGTGATCTTACGGGTTGGACTGCAGTGGAAGGAGAGGCCTTTACTGATCAAAGTATCACCGACCATACGGATTGGGGTTGGGGAGGCCCTTTTAATCATAACGGGGATTACCATCTGTGGGGGGCTTTGGGAAATGGGGACGACCAGACAGGTGTGCTGCATTCCAATGTCTTCACTTTGTCAGGCACAGGAGAAATCTCCTTTTTAATCGGTGGTGGAAACAATCCTGATGAACTGTATGTGGCCTTAGTGAGAGCTTCGGATGATAAGGAATTGATTAAAGCTTCCAATGAAAAATGGGAAGACAGCGAGGCCTATCACGAAGTTATGTGGGATGCTTCCGATTATAGAGGAGAAGAGGTATACCTGAAAATTGTGGACCGCGCCACCGGCGGGTGGGGACATATTAATGTCGATCATTTCCAGGTCAACCAGACCGGCACACTCGTCCACTATCCGTTTGATGAGGAGCAGGGGGCTGTCACTAAAGAAGCTGTCAGCAGCGAAGTAGATCCCGTCCATTATGTATTTAATGAGGCTGAATATAAAGCAGATTCCGACCCATTATGGCGGAAAGGGTTAAAGGACAATGCGCTGTTGTTTGATGGGTACTCCACATGGGTGACGCAGAAGGCAGAGGATGTAATTCAGCCCGAAGATGCTTTAACGGTTGAGGGCTGGGTGGCCCCGAGATCCTATGAATGGGGGGACCTGAATCAGGTGTCGGCCATCGTCAATCAGCACGATCCAGGGAAAAAGGAAGGATATGTGCTCGGGATGGGTCGTCACGGAGTTCTGGCTTTCAAGGCAGGCATTGGAGGCGAATGGGTGGAAGTGGATTCCGGTGACCATATGATTGAAAAAGATCAATGGTCTCATGTCGCTGGTGTATTTGACCGTCGTGAGCAGAAGCTGCGCGTCTATATCAATGGTGAACTTGTCGGAGAATCATCGACGCCATCCGGTTCTCTTGCCTCATCAGAAGAAGATTTACTCATAGGAAAGCATAACAAGGCCGCTCTCTTAAACGGGGTTTTTGAAGCCAACATGTTTCACGGATTGATGGATGACGTGAAGATTTCCAATGGAGCTAAAACGACCGAACAACTGAAAAAATCTTTTGATGATACGAGCAGCGGTATGGAGGGAGGGGAACTTCCTAAACCAGAGCTGTACTGGGATCGTACCCGTTATGCCGGAGATCAGCATCGTCCGCAGTATCATTTCATGCCGCCTGAGCATTGGATGAATGAACCGCATGCCCCGCTCTATTTTGGTGGAAAATACCACATCTTTTATCAGAAGAACCCTCAAGGACCGTATTGGCATCAGATTCACTGGGGGCACGCGGTGAGTGAGGATCTCGTCCATTGGGAAGAAATGCCGGAGGCTCTGGCACCGGAGAAAGGATCGGTGGCCCCGGACGGGGTTTGGTCCGGAAGTGCTGTCGTGGATAACGGTGAACCTTACTTATTCTTCACGGCCGGTGATGACAGCAGATTCCCGAACCAGATGACTGGTCTTGCCTTCAGTGAGAATCCAGAGGATCCCTTATTGAAAGACTGGCGGATGCTGGATGAGCCTGTCACTGTACAGGAGGAAAACCTGCCCGCAGAAGACGGGGAGGTCATGTATGGGCAGTTCCGCGATCCGTTCGTCTTCAAAGACGGCGATACATGGTATCAATTAATGGGATCCGGAATTGATCAAGTCGGGGGGACGGCTTTGTTGTATTCGTCCAAGGATTTAAAGAATTGGACGTATGAAAAACCGTTTTTCACAGGAGACTCGGAGACGTATCCGAAAACCGGGGATGTGTGGGAACTTCCGGTCTTCCTTCCGATCGGTAAAGATGACACAGGAAAAGAAAAGTATGCTTTCTTTATCAATCCATGGTTTGACGGCTACAGCCCTCACAATGTGAAATATACGTTCTACTGGGTGGGGACATGGGATGCGGCCAAACTGGAATTTGTACCGGATAATGAAGAACCGAGGCAGTTTGATTATGGAGAGCACTTCACAGGTCCAAGCGGCATGATTGATGAGGATGGCACACCGCTTTTATTCAGCATCGCCCAGGATAAGCGAAGCGAGCAGGAACATTATGATGCTGGATGGGCTCATAATGCCGGCCTTCCCGTTGAACTTTCTCTAAGTCGTGGGGGGGATCTTGGATTGAAACCGATCGAAGAGCTGGAAACGCTGCGTGGCAGCCAGCTTGTCTCCATGAAGAATCAGTCGATGGAGCAGGCAAATGAACAGATAGAGGATGTAGAAGGAGATTTGTTGGAGGTTGTTCTCGAGATCGATATGAAAGAGGCGGATAAAGCAGGACTGAAGGTTCGGCAGAGTAAGGAAAGCGGGGAAGAAACCCTGCTGTTCTATGATCAATCAGAAGAGCACTTTGCGATTGACCGGAACGACTCCAGTTTGAATCCTGATGTCAGCAAGGGAATCCAAGGTGGAGAGCTATTGTTGGAGGACGGGAACTGGAATCTCCACGTTTATCTGGATCGTTCCATGGTTGAAGCCTATGCCAATGAGCAGAAGAGTATAACGTCCCGTGTTTATCCAACGAGTTATGACGCCCTCGGCATTGAACTTTGGAGTGAAGGGGGAGAAGTGGAAGTTGTATCTATGGACGTATGGGAATTGAACGGAGCATTTGGTGAAGTCGAACCGGTGTATGAGAAGGAGCAGCCGACGGTACCTCCTCATGGGGAACTGCCGAACCATGACTTTCAAAATGGTGATTTATCGGGATGGAATGTTGTGGAGGGGGACGCTTTCTCCGATGCCCATATTACAGCAAAACAGGACTGGGGATGGGGCGGTCCGTTTGATCAGGCGGAGGATTCCACAGATCTCGAACGCTTCCACTTGTGGGGATTCCTGGATGCTGCCGGCGGAGATGCAGCTACTGGTGTGATGGAGTCCGAAGTATTTGAACTCTCCGGGAGCGGACAAATTGATTTTCTAATCGGTGGAGGAAAAAATGTCGAAGAACTGTCCGTCGCACTCGTCAGGGCTTCCGACGATCAAGTGCTGAAAGAGGCCACTGGAAGAAATGCAGAAACCTACCGCCGTGTCGAATGGGATGCCTCCGAGTTTATCGGAGAGCAGCTGTTGATCCGCGTAACTGACCGGGCCACAGGTGGATGGGGACATATCAACGTGGATGATGTGAATGTGCCCACAGCCTTAAGTGAGGAGGCTCAACTTTTTCAACAGTTGAAAGATATGCCGTTAACCACCAGTAAAGATTTAGATAAGAAAATCGATCTTTATGAAAAAGTAAAGAAACGACAGGCAGCCGGCAAAGGAGATCTGGACTTGATCAGGGCGGACATGCTGGGTTTCCTTCTGGATCAACTTCGTTTGAAAAAGAAAGACTATACCTTGACTGATCAACAGCTTCCGTTCCTTGTTCAGTATGCGATTGAAGAAACCGGAGCGGAAGATGAGTCTGACTATGGGGAAGTCCAGGGGTTTGTCATGAAGAGGGTAAATAAACATGCGACTGGAAAACAGGTGCGGGATGTGATTGAACACCATTTGTCCTAGATCCTGAAACCGTTGGTTGATAAGAAAAAGGTTCTGCTCCCTTGGGAGCAGAACCTTTTTTGGTTTAAACAGCAATATCTTTTTCAACGGCTTCCTTATCGTTGAAGCGTTTGACGTTCAACTTTTTCAAGACACGTGAAGTCAATGTCCCTGATGTCATAGCGCCGTTGACATTGAGTGCTGTCCGGCCCATGTCGATCAGCGGCTCTACAGAAATGAGCAGTCCCGCAAGTGCGACAGGCAGGTTCATGGAAGAAAGAACAATCAAAGCAGCAAAGGTCGCTCCGCCTCCGACACCTGCAACACCAAAGGAGCTGATGGCGACAATCAGCACAAGCTGCACGAGGAATCCAGGACTGAGCGGATCAATTCCGACAGAAGGAGCAATCATAACAGCAAGCATCGCAGGATAGATGCCGGCACAGCCGTTCTGCCCGATCGTCGCTCCAAAGGATGCCGACATGTTGGCGACTCCTTCATCAACACCAAGACTGTTTTTCTGGGCTGATATATTTAATGGAATCGTTCCGGCACTGGATCTGGACGTGAAAGCAAAGGTGAGGACCGGCAGCACTTTTTTCAAGTACGTGAACGGGTTCAATCCAAACGCTCCAATCAGAACAAGATGAATGATAAACATGACAGCAAGGGCGGCATAGGAGGCAAGGACGAATTTACCAAGCTCTAAAATACCGGCGATATTGGTCTGGGCGACCGTTGTCGCCATTAAACCAAGAATACCAATGGGTGTCAGGCGTAGAACGAGGGTAACAATCCGCATGACGACCGCATAAAAAGCGTTGATGATGTTAATGAATGTTTTGGCATGTTCGGGCTGCTTGCGGCGTACGCCGAGAACAGCGATACCAACAATCGCAGAGAAAATCACGACGGCGATGGTGGACGTGGCACGGTCACCGGTCATATCAAGGAAAGGGTTGGCCGGGATGAATTCGAGAATTTTTTCCGGTGTGGACAAGTCCTGGACCTCTGTGAGCGTTTCTTCCAAGTATATTCCCCGGTCGGACTCGGCCTGGCCGGCCTCAATTTCACTGGCGTTCAAATCGAAGACAAAGGAGCTGCCGATCCCGACAAGTGCGGCGATGGCTGTTGTTCCGACTAATATTCCGATAATCCAGAGAGAAATGCGTCCGAGCTCCGATGTTTTCTCCAAATTGATAATGGACTGGATGATCGAAACCATAATCAATGGGATGACTATCATCATCAGGAGACGCACATAGCCGCGTCCGGCGATGTTATACCAGTCTGTCGTCTGGGCGGTTATGGCAGAGTCTGCGCCGAATACGGTCTGCAGATAAACCCCAAGCAGCACGCCGAGACCAAGACCGGTGAACACACGCTTACTGAAAGAGACGTGTTTCTGCTGCATGCGGATCAATACGAATATAAGAGCTGAAATAAGTACAATGTTCAAAAGAACAAGAAATGTTTCCATAAAAAAAGACCTCCTTTAATTGTTTATCCTATAAAACTGATAAAATTACTAAGGTTTATAAAATATCCAATTTTTCACTAAAAGTCAATGCTTTTTCCGTAACTTTCTACATCTAACTTATGAGAGGTTGAGATTGGTTGAGAACAGTGGATTTGACATTTGTTCATCTGCAAGGTATATTTATCTTGAAACTGAGATAATATCAAAAGGATGAACAAATAAATGGAGGAATGGACATGAACGAACTGAAAGGGATTCACCATGTCACCGCGATTACGAGCAGTGCGGAAAAAAACTACGAATTCTTCACTTATGTACTTGGGATGCGCCTCGTGAAAAAGACCGTCAACCAGGATGATATTGAAACGTACCACTTGTTCTTTGCAGACGATCGGGGGAATCCCGGTACGGATATGACGTTTTTCGATTTCCCAGGCATTCCGAAAGGGTCCCACGGGACGAATGAAATTTCCACAACGTCGTTCCGGGTACCGAATGATGAGGCTCTGGACTACTGGGTTAAACGCTTTGACCGGCTGGATGTGAAGCACAAGGGCATTAAGGAACGTTTTGGGAACAAGGTTCTTCCGTTTGTCGACTTTGACGACCAGTCGTATGAATTGATTTCTGATGAAAAAGACAATGGTGTGTCTGCCGGAATTCCTTGGCAGGCCGGGCCTGTACCGAACGAATATGCCATCACTGGATTAGGGCCGTTGTATGTCCGCTTAGATAAGGCGGATTACTTCAAGGACATGCTGCAGAAAGTGATGAATTTCCGTCAAACCGCTGAAGAAGGAGCCTTTACGAGGTTCGAAGTCGGAGAAGGTGGAAACGGAGCTGCGGTCATTGTTGAATACAACGCTGTCCTTCCAGATGCGCGTCAGGGGTATGGTACGGTACACCACGCTGCTTTCCGCGTCCATGACCGTGGGGCCCTCCAGGAATGGATTGATCACCTTCCGAAATTCGGTTTCCGCACGTCCGGTTTTGTCGACCGCCATTATTTCGGTTCTCTCTATGCGAAAGTAGCGCCTCAGATTTTGTTTGAGTTTGCGACCGACGGACCTGGATTTATGGGGGATGAGCCGTATGAAACCCTCGGTGAAATGCTCTCCCTCCCGCCGAAGCTGGTGCCGAAGCGTGAGGAGATCGAAAATTACGTGCGCCCGATTGATACCGTCAGAAGTACGAAAACGATTGAAAAAGAATATGAATAAATCACGGACCCTGGAGAGACGCTTTCCGGGTCTTTTTTTTCAGCATAGGAATCGAACGGGTCACATACGTATGTTTTATTCGCAGGTCTTGCAGGAGGTCAACGAAATGAAAAGCGGAAGTCGTAAGTGGCTGTATCTTCCGATTGAAACGAAAGTGAGAGAGCTGGATGCGAAGTTACTGCTTGCGTTTCATGCCATAAGTCAGGGGTATCATGTCGTGATTGGAGAGCATCGGATGGTGGAACAGGCAGCAGAGAAGCTGCCGCTTGGTATTTTCCTGGCCAAGGGTTATTCGAAAGGGTACGGCAGAAGAGTAGTGGAAAACATAGGGAGATGTCATCATAAGATTGTAGAACTGGATGAAGAGGGTTTTTTCATTCCCGACGCTCCGAAATACATCAGCCGGCGGATGAGGAAGGAGCATATTCGCGGACTCTCCCACGTGTGCTGCTGGGGGGAGCATCAAAAAAACATCCTGACAAAAGCTTATCCTCATATGGAAAAGAACTGTACCATTACCGGAAATCCCAGATTCGACCTGCTGAATGACATCTATAAAGAGCTGTACGCCTCGGATGTAGAAGTCATACAGGCAGATTTCGGCTCTTATATCCTCATGAATACCCGGTTTACGTTTTATAATCCGATCGGCGGGGTGAGAGATAACGTCCATCTGCCGGAAATGGAGAAAATAAAAAGGCTCTGCCATGCTTTTATCCAGCTCGCTCAGACGCTGAGCCGGGTCTATCCGGGAAAAAACATCATATTCCGTCCGCATCCCGGGGAAAGCCTCGACGTTTATAAGGAGGCGTTTAAAGGGTTCCGTAACATCCACATCCATAGGGAGCGTAGTGTGATTCATTGGATTCTCGGGGCGGATGCTGTCATTCATAACGGCTGTACAACCGGAATTGAAGGGGTTGTGCTGAGAAAACCGGTCATCGCCTACCAGCCTGTGATTCACTCCTCCGGCATGATGGACTTTCCCGACAGGCTGAGTATCCAAGCGTTCACCGAGAACGAAGTCGTTCAAATCCTGCAGCATGCTGAAAAGCCTGAACTTCCTGATCAGTTCTTTCATTATTACAGTCATCCGGCCATCCCGTCCGCCTGCACGGCCATTCTGAACGTGTTGAACAACCAACAGGTTCCCCATGCCCCTGTCCCCTCTTTAAAAAGGCTGCGTTTCGTAAAAGACCGGCGGGAAAAAATGAAACGGTTCTTTCCATCTTTATCGACAGAAGAAATCGTACACTTTTATTCCCTTCTGAATAAGATTTCCAATAAAAACCTTCCTTATCGTATCCACCCTTTATCGGATCGGTTATATCTGCTTGAAAGCCTGTAACCAGGGACCGGAGCCGGCTCCTGGCTGGGTTTCTATCTATTATTTTCACCTTTCTATAAAAATAGCATATACATAAGCATGATCAGGTAGAAAGATATGAGGGAAGGAGAAAGAGAGTGTTTTATAAAAATAAGGGCATTCTGGTAATTGGTGGGACGGGCACAATTGGAAAGCGGATTGTGGCTGCCCTTTTGAATGAATCCCCCAAGTATATCAAGGTGTTGAGCCGTGATGAATATAAGCAGTATCAATTGGAAAAAGAACTGAAGTCCGATCCGCGGGTGCATTTTATTCTAGGAGACATCCGTCATTACGAAACAGTCTATGATGCAATGGAAAACGTAGATTACGTGTTTCACCTGGCCGCTATGAAGCATGTTCCTTTTTGTGAAAACAACCCGTATGAAGCGGTGCTTACCAACATAGCAGGAACACGGCACGTGGTGCGGGCAGCAAAGGCCCGCGGTGTCAAAAAGGTTGTGTTCACGAGTACAGATAAAGCGATTTCTCCGACGAATACGTATGGAGCCTCCAAGCTGATTGCTGAACGACTTCTTTTATCCTCCGAACAGCACAAATCAGAAGAAGGTACAATTTTTGCCAGTGTGCGTTTCGGAAATGTCATGGGGTCCAGAGGGTCTGTCATTCCTCTGTTTGTTAAGCAGATGGTAGAGAAGAAGCGGATTACCGTGACGGATGATCGGATGTCGCGGTTCATGATGACGATTGACGAAGCCGCTTCCTTAACGATCCGCTCACTGACGAGAGCACAGGGGGGAGAAATTTTCGTCTTGAAAATGCCGGTCATTTCCCTGCAGGACCTCATTGAAGTGGTTCGGGAGGAAGTATGTCTTGCCTATGGCTTGGACACACATGAAATCACAGTTCAGGAGATAGGGTTAAGAGTGGGAGAAAAAATGTACGAAGAACTGATGACCTTTGAAGAATCGACGACAGCCTGGGAATTTGAAGATATGTACGTCATCCCGGGGGATAAACGGACCTCCTATCCGGATGCTGTCAGAACTCAAGTGGGAACGTACAGCTCAAGCGATCAGAAACCGGTCTCCAAAGAAGAGCTGCGCCGGATTGTGCAGAAGCAGAATTTAATTTAGGAAGGAAAGCGGCCATGGATATCATTGAACAAAAATACTGGTCCGTGTACCTGGACTTTCTGGATGATTTTCAATCCCTCCATTATAAAGGGCACAGCATCTCCTACCTTTGTTACTACAGAGGGCTGATCCAGAGCAATAAAGGACTGATGGAAATCTACCAGCAGAAGGGGTGGGTTTCTTTTGTTCGTAACCATGTCACGGATGTACGAGTCGTTCAGCGGCGTTTTGACGGGTACAAATCGAGGTTTCAAAAGAAAAGGAATCAGGCAGTGAAAAAGAAGCTCGTGTTGTATGACGGGTATGGGCTTCTCAGGCTTCCAACTGCCACTTTATTGAGACTGAACCGGACCTTTGAAACGCTGTACATCGTCGATCGGGAAAACGGCCGGAAGAAAGGGGAGAAAAAGCCGAAGGTTAGGTCGCTGGGTGAAACAGTGTTAGTGAAGAGGCCGTCCGGTATGAAAAAAAGAGCAGCGAGCGTCCTTCCTCCTCGTTACTTTGACGAATATAAGGTGAATGTCCATAAAGAAGTGCTGCGTCTTCAAAAAGAAGCGAAAGTGATCCTTGCCCGTAAGAAAGCGGCCGGCCACCCGGTGTATGCCGTTCCTTACTTTGAAAAAGCATTGATGAATCAGATTGACCAGGTCGTTCATCGAGTGGAACAGATCGGGGCATTACTGCAGCGGGAAGGGGTAGGGTGTGTCATCGTCCCGTATTCGCAATATATGGAGTCGCGGATCTTTTCCATTTTAGGAGCTGTTTATCAGATACCTGTAGCCGCCCTGCAGCACGGCATCATTTCCGATGCATTCGGCTATCTTCCGTGCGTCACTGATTATAAGCTTGTCTTTGGACATTATGAGAAGCAATGGTTCCTATCCCGGGGGGTTCCGGAGAAGAAGATCGTTGTGATGGGACACCCGCGTTTTGATGAAGTGTACAAGGCGGCTCAGATCGACAAAGCAGGAATCAAACAGAATATAGGGCTTCCCATTCATAAGAAAAACCTTCTCATTGTTGTACGGAGCAACTATCAAATGAAAAAATGGGAGTCATTTTTGAAATCCCTCCCCCTTTCAAATCCGGTGAATCTCATCATCAAAGATTTCCCTGACCACACGCCCCATTACTTAACAAAAAAATTCCCGTCCACCTTCCATTCCAGGAACCAGCCGTTAAGTGACTTGATCCAGCTGTCTGATGCGGTGGTCAGTTACCATTCAACCGCCGGGCTTGAAGGCTTGATGGCCGGTAAGCCTGTATTTATCCTGAATAATAACTTTTATGGATACAGCGGATATTTTGATTCATTGGGACGTTTGAAACAGGATGACCCTGTCCGGCTTGCGGGCTTGGTCAATACTTTCCTTAAAGATGGCAGGGTATCTGCACACGATCAGTCCTTGATGCAGTCATTCACACAACGTACTTATCCGCTTGGGAACGGGGCAGAGGGGCGGCTTTCATCCTTTATCACAGGGCTTCTGAAGAAGTGATGCCCTGTGATTTTTTTACATACATAACGGCACCTAGCAATATATGTATATAGGAATGCCGTTTTTAAAAGAGGAGGGAGCTTTCTGAACGTACTTGTTACAGGTGGAGCAGGGTTTATCGGTCGATGGGTCGTGAAGAAATTACTGGAAGACCAGCATAACGTCTGCGTCGTTGATAATTTGTCGAATGGGGACGTCGGAAACATCGAGGAGTTTCTTTCGCATAAACGTTTTAAAGCTTTTTATCATGATGATATACGCAAAGAAGATGTCATCGAACAGGTCGTCAACGATTCTGTGGATATCTGCTACCATCTAGCGGCAAGTATCAATGTCCAGGACAGCATTGATGATCCGCAGACCACATTCTATAACGATACGGTTGCGGCCTTTCATTTGCTGGAAAGCTGCAGAAAGAACAAGGTAAGACTTGTGTTCATGAGCACGTGTATGGTTTATGATCAAGCATCCAATCCCCAGGGGATTACCGAAAAGGACCCTGTCAAACCAGCTTCTCCCTATGCCGGTTCAAAAATTGCAGCAGAAAATATGGTGCTGTCCTACTTTCATGCCTATCAGATGCCTGTCACGATCGTACGCCCTTTCAACACGTATGGTCCTTTTCAAAAGACAGGAGGAGAGGGTGGTGTGGTTCCTATTTTCATAAAGAAAAAGCTGAATAAAGATCCGATCCAGATTTATGGAAACGGGGAGCAGACCCGTGATCTTTTATATGCAGAGGACTGTGCGCGGTTCGTTGTGGAGGCGGGTCTCCATGAAGAGGCGTTTGGGGAAATTTTGAATGCGGGTCTGGGCCGCGATGTGTCGATCAATCAGCTGGCTGAGCTGATTGCGGACGGCCGGACGTCCATTACTCATATCGAGCACATTCACCCGCAAAGTGAGATTTCCAAACTGTTGTGCGATTATTCCAAAGCCAAAAAGATCCTCGGCTGGGAACCTGAAGTAGATTTAGAGGAAGGAATCCGGCGGACAGAGGAATGGATCAAATCCAACCGTATGTAAAGGAGCTGGGCAGGTGGGAGGCAAGCTTGCTGTATTTGGAGGAAAGCCTGTACGTGATTCGTTTCTCCCTTATGGAAGACAGTGGATTTCCAAGGAAGATAAAGCAGCCGTTGAACGGGTTTTGAACAGTCCCTATTTAACGACAGGACCTGCCGTAGCCAGTTTTGAGAGAAAAACAGCTGCTTATACAGGGGCGGCGTATGCTGTTTCCTTTTCAAGTGGAACGGCAGCGCTGCATGCCGCCTGTTTTACTGCCGGCATCGGGAAGGGGGACGAAGTCATCACCTCCCCTCTCACCTTTGCCGCCAGTGCCAACTGTGTCTTGTACTGCGGAGGCACGCCGGTTTTTGCAGATGTAGACCCCCGCACGTATTTGATTACACCGGAAAGTATCGAAGCCGCTGTTACCGAGCGGACGAAAGCGGTCATTCCTGTAGATTTCACCGGACAGCCGGCTGATTATGAGGCTATCAGAAAAGTGGCGGACAAATACAATCTGCTCATCATCGAAGACGCCGCTCATGCTCTCGGGGCTTCCTATCACACACAGAAAGTCGGTGCTCTCAGTGATATGACGATGTTCAGCTTTCATCCCGTGAAACCAGTGACCACCGGAGAAGGCGGCATCATTACGACGAATGAGGAAAGCTGGTACAAAACGCTTCTTCAATTCCGTACCCATGGCATTACGAAGCATGCACCTGATTTTATACAAACACGCGATCCGTGGGAATATGAGATGCAGTTTCTCGGATTCAACTATCGGATGACCGATCTGCAGGCCGCTCTTGGGGAAAGCCAGCTGGACCGGCTGGATACGTTCACATCCATGAGGGAAGCTTATGCGGATTATTACAACAACGCCTTCAGGACCGTGAAGGGTGTAACGATCCCTTACCAGGAACAGGACCGGCGTTCGAGCTGGCATTTGTATATTCTTAAGCTTGATGAGGAGATGATCGGCATTCGGAAAGAGATTTTTGAGGCATTGACAGCGGAGAACATCGGGGTGAACGTCCATTACATGCCTGTATATGAACAGCCGTACTATCAGGAAAACGGCTTTGATCAGGTCAGCTGCCCAACCGCAGAAAAGCTGTATCAGCAATTCCTCACCCTCCCGCTTTTTCCTGCCATGGACCAACAGGACCTGGATGATGTGATCGAAGCAGTCCGGAAGGTTTTGAATTATTACCGGGATGGGGCCGGCTCATGAGAGCAGCCATCCGTGTCGACGCATCGGTCCAGTGGGGGACCGGGCATATGATGCGCTGTCTGACTTTGGCCCAAGATCTTCGTGACCTTGGAGCCCATGTATTTTTTATATGCCGAAGCTGTCCGGAAAGTCTTGTGCAGGTGGCTGTGAACCAGTCTTTTTCTGTGTATAGGCTTGAGGACAGCGGGGAATTTTCTTATAAAAAGGATGCGGACCAGACGAAAGAGCTGCTTCAATCATGGGGACCCATCGACTGGCTGATTGTGGACCATTATCAATTGGACGCCGGATGGGAGGAAGAGGTGCGGCCGTTGGTGAAAGGACTGATGGTCATTGATGATCTGGCTGACCGGCGGCATGCCTGTGATGTGCTGCTGGACCAAAATATCTGCAGCAATCTTCATGAACGGTATACCCATTTGATCCCTTCGTCAGCTGTCCGTCTTCTCGGACCGGACTATCTTCTTTTAAGAAAGGAATTTCTCCAGGCAGGTAAGGAGCAGAGTGGAAACATCCATCATCTTCTCATCAGCTTCGGAGGCAGCGATCCTTCCGGTCAGACGTTGAAAGCGATTGAAGCTGTCCATCATATGACAGATCTGACTGTGACTATCGTTGTCGGTGGAGCGAACGAGAAGGTGGAGGTCATTCGGAGGTACGTGTCCCGGTTTCCACACATGACCCTGCACGTACAGACCAGTCAAATGGCACGGCTGATGGAAGAGGCTGACCTCGTCATAGGAGCTGGCGGCTCATCCATCTGGGAGTGCTGCTATATGAATCTTCCAGTGATTGTCATTCAAACAGCTGCCAATCAGGCCGCCACCATCGCTGCTCTGAAAGAGAGAAAAGCCGTTTTCTATGTGGGAAAGGCTGTGGATGTGCCGGTGGACCGGTTGAAAAGGGCTGTTGAAAAGCTTGTCTGCAACCCAGCCGCCGCCCGGGAAATGGCCGGTCGATTTTCTCAAATCATGGATGGGTACCGCCCAGGACGTGTGGCGGCTTGTTTAATGAACTGGAATAACTCTCCTGACATACCGGGGAGGAAGAAGGGATAAGGTTCCCCCATGGAATTCAGCATTCAAGGCCGTCGCATCGGGAGCGGCCATCCACCGTTCATCATTGCGGAGATGTCAGGCAATCATAATCAATCGCTGGCAAAAGCCCTTACCATGGTCGACCATGCCGCCGCATGCGGGGTGGATGCTTTGAAAATACAAACGTATAAACCGGAGACGATGACGCTCTCCAGCAGCCGGCCGGATTTTACGATTAAGGACAAACAAAGCCAATGGGATGGAAAAAAGCTTTATGACTTGTATGAGGAAGCGAAAACCCCGTGGGAATGGCATGAGAAGGTGTTCAGCAGATGCCGGAAAGCGGGGATTATTGGTTTCAGCACTCCTTTTGATGAATCGGCAGTCGATTTCCTGGAAGCGTGTCACGTTCCGTTATATAAGATATCCTCCTTTGAAAATACAGATCTCTCTTTAATTGAAAAAGTCGTGAAAACAGGGAAACCGGTCATCATCTCGACCGGAATGGCGTCCTTAAGTGAGGTGGAGGATATAGTGAAAACGGTGAGGGGCAGTGGAGGCAGCCAGTTTGTCCTGCTGAAGTGCACAAGTACTTATCCGGCACCTCCCGGTCACTCGAACATCAGCACGATTCCGCATATGGCGCAGACATTTTCCTGCCCTGTCGGCCTCTCCGACCACACGCTCGGCATCGGTGCGGCCGTTGGAAGTGTGGCCCTGGGGGCGGCCGTCATTGAAAAGCATTTCGTGCTGAATCGGTCTGAAGGAGGCGTGGATGCTTCTTTTTCTCTGGAGCCCTCAGAAATGAAACAGCTGGTACTAGAATCGAAAAACGTGTGGCGGGCGATGGGGAGGATTTCGTACGGGGATACGCTGGAAGACGAAAGAGCGAGAAATTACCGGAGGTCTCTTTACATTTCGAAGGATGTAAAGGAAGGGGAGACTTTTACAGACGAGAATATTCGAGCGGTCCGTCCGGGCTACGGCCTGCTCCCGAAGTACAAAAGCGTCTTCCTTGGGAAGCGGGCGCCGTTTGCCATCTCCAAAGGCACTCCGTTGAGCTGGGATATGCTTACGGGAAGGCGGAATGATGTATGAACGTTGTAGCGGTCATCCAAGCGAGAATGGGCTCCACACGACTGCCTGGGAAAGTGCTGAAAATGGCAGCAGGAAAACCTCTCCTGCAGTTCCAGATTGAACGTGTCCAACGGGCATCCTCTATCGATCAGCTCGTCGTGAGTACGACGGTTCAACCTGGTGATGACCCGATTGAACACTTGTGCAGCCAGCTTGGAACGGCCTGTTTCAGAGGATCGGAAAAGGATGTATTGGAACGCTTTTATTTGACGGCCTCCCACTATCAGGCAGACGTCGTGATCCGGCTTACCGGGGACTGTCCGCTGATGGACCCTGCCGTTGTTGATGAGGTTACCGCTCTCTTCCTCCATCACTATCCGAAGTATCCGTATGTATCCAATACAAAATTCCGGACGTATCCAAGAGGGATGGATATCGAAGTATTTACATTCGAAGCTCTCTATCATTCTCACTTGATCGCAGATGACAGCTGCACACGCGAGCATGTGACAACAAAAATGATCCGCGATACCCGCCCGTTCAAACACAATCACCTCTTGTATAAGAGAGATGAAAGCAGACACCGATGGACGGTGGACACCATAGAAGATTTTCAGCTGGTTGCAAAGATCCTTGAACATCTCTACCCAAAGAATCCCCGTTTTACTTTGGAGGATGCGCTCGCCTTGTTGGACGCCCACCCCGAATGGGCGGGAATCAACCATCATATCCAGCAGAAAAAGGAGGAGACGGATGATTGAATTCGAGAGATTGAAAGAATCCCATCTCGATCTGGTGTTACAGTGGAGAACCTCCTCCTTCGTCACACGGTACATGTATACAGATATAGAGGCGGACCGAAGCAGACATCAGGCCTGGTTCGAATCGGTCTCCCAATCCGACACGGACCTCTACTGGGTGGCTGTGATCGATGCGGTGCCTGTCGGTGTGCTTTCTCTAAGTGACATCCACCCTGTCCATAAACGGGCCGTTTTCGGTTATTACATAGGTGAGGAAAAATACCGGATTTATGGTGGAATCCTTCCTCTCTATCTATATAACCACGTTTTCAGCAATCTTTCTTTGAATAAGCTGACAGCAGAGGTGATGGAGGGGAACGACAAGGTGGTGAAGCTCAATACCTTCCATGGATTTCGTATGGTCGGCACTCGAAAAAATCACGTGATCAAGCATGGGAAAAGCCATGACGTCCACCTGATGGAGCTTCATAAATCCGACTGGGAGAAGAAGAGCCGTCTATTTAAGAAATATACCGCACCCTTTTGACAAGGAGGAGGAGGAAACGTGGAGGATCAATTGATTGTGATTGTTAATGACATGCGTAAAGATAATGGCCTGCCACCGTTGAAACGACTGGATGCCGGTCAGCATCTCAGGGATGATTTGAACATGGACTCCTTGATGCTCGCTGAATTGACAGTCCGGGTGGAGAGTGAATTCGACGTAGATATCTTTGAGGATGGCCTTGTTGAAACGGTTGGAGACGTCATCAGGAAAATCGAAGGGCACCAGCGTCCATGAAGCATCTTTTTCTCGCTTCCAAAGGACATCAGTATACGTACGAGGAGCTCCTTAAGGATGTGGGCAGCAGGAAAATGGCGTGTTCCAGAATTTTTGTGAAAGGGAACGAACCGTATCAGATTTTCGCAGCGATTGTCCATAGTCTGTGGCTCGATTATCCGGTAGAGCTGTTGGACGGAGATTTTTCTGATGAAGAATTGAAAAAAATGGGAATCCAAACCTCTGACCTCCTGCCTGCTTTGTTGGAAAGTCTTCCTGAGCATCCTCCGTCTCATGAGGACGTAGCGACCCGTCTTCACCCAAAAAACTGGACCTTGTCCTTGTATACATCAGGAACAACCGGCCGGCCGAAAAAAGTCACTCATCGGTATGAGTCGTTAACACGGCAGGTGAAAACCGGCAGTCACTGGGAGGACCATGTGTGGGGGTTTGCCTATAACCCTACACACATGGCCGGTCTGCAGGTCTTTTTTCAAGCCTTCTGCAATAAAAATCCGATGATCTATGTGTTCAATGAAGAGCAGAAACGGCTGCCTGATTTGATTGAGCCATATCAAATGACGCATCTGTCCGCCACAGCTACCTACTATCGCAATATATTCCCCAGGCTTCAGTCGAAGACCTATCCGTCCGTCAGGCGGATCACATTTGGCGGCGAAGGGTTTGATGAACGATTGTCGGAGAGGATGAAGCAGGTTTTCCCGCATGCCCGGATCAGGAATGTGTATGCCTCGACAGAAGCAGGAAGTGTATTTGCTGGAAACGGCCGCACCTTTACTATATCCTCCTCCATAAAAGACTTAGTGAAAATCAATGAAAACCAGGAACTGCTCATCCATCAGTCGCTGGTCGGTACATTGGAAAACGCAGAAGTCGGCGGCGAATGGCTGAATACCGGAGATGTTGTACAGGAGGTCGGGGCAGATCAATTTGTTTTTGTATCCAGGAATTCTGATTTTATTAATGTCGGGGGGTACAGGGTGAATCCGTTGGAAGTCGAAGCTGTGCTGACAGCGGTCCCGGGAGTAGAGGATGCATTGGTGAAAGGGAAGAAAAATAGTGTAACAGGAAACCTGCTTACCGCTGATATCGTAAAAGCGGCAGACGCCGAAGAGGATCAAGTGAAGAAAGCGGTCCGGGAGCACGCCTCACGCATCCTGCAGCCGTGGAAAGTACCGAGGATTCTTGCGTTTGTCGAAGCCATTCCGAAAACGCGCACAGGAAAGAAGGTCAGAGAATGAAGTGGGTCATTGTCACCGGTGAATCCAGAGGCGTGGGAAAGGCTGTTGCCAGAGAAATTTTAATGGAAGGAACGTATGGGGTCATCGGCATCAGCCGGTCGAAAGGGGCCGAAGTCGAAGATCTGAAACAGCTGGGAGGGGAGCGTTTTGTCCACCTTACCTACGATTTAGAAAACGTGGAAGGGATCAAATCGTTATACCTGCAGCAGCTGAAACCGCTCGGGGTCATTCATGGGTTTGTGAACAATTCCGCCACTGCCTATGATGACATTATTTCCAATCTCCGTGTCGATCCGCTTGAGAAGATGTTCCGAATCAACGTACTGAGTCCCATGCACCTGACCAAATATGTGATCCGGGATATGCTGTTGAACAAAACGGAAGGATCGATCGTTCACATCTCCTCCATCAGTGCCCACACCGGATACAAAGGATTAAGCATGTACGCATCTACAAAAGGGGCCATCGAAGCGTTCTCGAAAAATACGGCGCGGGAATGGGGGGCACGGGGCATCCGTTCCAACTGTGTGATCCCTGGATTTATGGATACAGCCATGAGTGCGACCTTAACGGAGGAACAGAAGGAGAGAATTTACAAACGAAATGCGATGAAGAAGGAAACCGGGATTGCCAGTGTCGTACGTACCGTTCTTTTTCTTTTATCCGACCAGTCCTCTTCGATCACGGGAACAGGTATACATGTAGATAATGGAACGATATAAAAAACCGCAGATCCCCTGGATCTGCGGTTTTTTGGCTGGGGCTGCTAAACCCATAAGTAAGCCCCAGCTGAATGCTGGAGCCTCCGCCACCTATACCTATACAAACGTTCGTCTCTTATGTTCTTTTATATCTCTACTTCAGATGGCTCAAACTAAAGATACCATATTAAGGATGATAAGTTAACTAAATTGTCGGAAAAAATCATAGGTCTTTAGATTCATTTTATTACTTATATAACTTTTTTTAACTTTTGTTAAAAAGGGTGAAGAACCCTTTAATGCCTGATATACCCATCAGCTTCTTTCCTTTGTTCCATAGATAGGGATATAGTATAGTGGAAATGAGCGTGATAATTCTGAAAAATAGTGCGTCAGGGAGGAAGGGGTCCATCAAATGTCTCAACAAACGTTTCTCTATCAGCCGAAAGTAACCGAGGTACTTAACAATATTAGAAAAGTGATGATTGGAAAGGAAGAAGCAGCGCTTTTAAGCGTTGTGGCCCTGCTGGCAAAGGGGCATGTTCTGCTTGAGGATGTTCCTGGAGTAGGGAAGACGATGCTTGTCAAAACGCTTGCGAAATCCTTGGATTGTGATTTTAAGAGAATTCAATTCACACCGGATCTGCTGCCGTCAGATGTGACCGGTGTTTCCATTTATAACCCGAAGACATTGGAGTTCGAGTTCCGTCCAGGCCCTATTCTCGGAAACATCGTCCTGGCCGATGAAATCAACCGGACGTCTCCGAAGACGCAGTCCGCGCTGTTGGAAGGGATGGAGGAGACGAGCATTACCGTGGATGGGAGTACCGTCCAGCTTGGGGAGCCCTTCTTTGTCATGGCAACCCAGAATCCTATCGAGTATGAAGGAACCTATCCGCTGCCGGAAGCGCAGCTGGACCGTTTTCTTTTGAAAATGGAGATGGGCTACCCTACAGCGAAGCAGGAAATGGAAATGCTTGCCCGTACGTCGAACAGTCATCCGATCGAAGAAATCTCGGCTGTAATAACAAGGGAAGAACTGGTGGAGCTTCAAAAGGAAACCGCCCAGGTCTATGTGGACCGTTCTGTTCACCGTTATATCGTAGAACTTGTCACAGGCACACGTGACCATGAAGGAGTCTACTTAGGCGTGAGTCCGAGGGGATCAATTTCTTTGATGAAAGCGGCCAAAGCCTATGCGTTCGTCCATGATCGCGATTATGTGCTCCCGGACGATGTGCAGTTCATGGCTCCGTATGTGCTCGGCCACCGGATGATTTTAACGTCTGAAGCGAGGTTTGAAGGGAAGACGTCCGCCTCTATCATTGAGGAGCTCCTAACGGCTACTTCCATCCCGGTGAAAAGGACGACCGGGGAATGAAGCAGACGTTCAGCCTTGCCGGCAAAGGGGCTGTCGTCGTTCTGTTGTTTGCGGCCCTGTTCTCGTATGCGATGTTTCAAGGCGGATTTGTCAGCTGGTTTCTTTTTTATGCGTTTCTCCCGTTCCTTCTTTATATGCTCGGTGTGCTCGTGTATCCGATCCGTAAGTGGGAGGTTGAGCACCAGTTGTCCAGGCGTTATGCCCTTGGGGGGGAAACCGTGGAAGTGGAGGTGACGCTGAAGCGGCGGTTCCCATTCCCTGTTTATTACTGTGTCATTGAAGAATATCTTCCGGCATCCTTGAAAAAGGTGGATGAACACTTGGAGAAATACAAGGATATGACGAAAACAGAAACGTATCATGAACAGCGGAATATCAAGAAAGTCGTCTTTCCGTGGTTCAGCCGGAGGATTTCGTACCGCTACGAACTTCAAAAAGTCCCGCGCGGTGCCCATGCCTTCAAGGCGATCCGTGTGAAAACGGGCGACTTCTTCGGATTTGTAAAAAAAGAACAGGTGTACAAGCATACGAATGAACTTCTCGTGTTTCCATACGTCCGTCCGGTAAAAATGAAGGACCGGGTCTACAGCTTTGAGCAGGGGA
Organism: Halobacillus sp. ABD4_316; assembly: GCF_056161385.1. NCBI lineage: Bacteria > Bacillati > Bacillota > Bacilli > Caryophanales > Bacillaceae > Halobacillus > Halobacillus sp. ABD4_316. The sequence goes on along the minus strand of NZ_JBSWZA010000003.1, from coordinate 350,098 downwards.
CAAGTCCTTCCTTTAAACTCAATGAGAAAAATACCAATATCGTCACGGGTGTCCGGGAATACATGCCGGGTGACCGCTTTGCCTGGGTGGATTGGAAAACGACGGCGAAGAAAAACGAAATGATGACAAAAGAATTCGAACAGGAAAAAAGCGTGGAAATGCTGATGATCTTAAATACAGGCGCCCATTCGGATATGGACATTTTGAGCTTTGAAGGAGCGGTCGAATTTTCAGCGTCGCTTGTGAAGGAGTTTCACCAGCAGTCTTCCCCGCTGTCATTCATGACGCTTGGGGAAGACCGCCGGTATTTCCCCTATCACCAGGACCCGGCCCGCCAGCAGCAGATCCAGGGGCATCTGGCCCGGGTAAGGCCGGTGGGGCGGCAGCCGTTTGCCAGTCAGCTTGAGCGCGAACGCCCGTCTGTGCCGAGCGGTGTTCTCTTGATGGTGGTCAGCCATCAGCTGGACCAGGATGTTCAGGCGGCGCTTTCGAAATTGGCGAAGAAAAGCAAGCGGCTCGTCTTTTTTTATGTCCGCCCGCATGAACGGCTGACCTTTCAGGACCACCAGCTGATCAAGCAGCTGAAAAGCCGTGGTGTGGTGGTCAATCTCTTATCCGAAGAGCAGATGACACAAAAGGAATTCGAGGTGAACACGTAATGCAGGACCGTCATTCAACCATTTACCGGATGATCCTCTACGGCATCGGTTTTCTTTTGTTCTGTGAATGGCTCCGGCCGCTTGAAATGATTTCCCAGACGGATGACGTCCGGATTTTCTTTATTTTTGCGGCGTTTTGTTTTTTTGTTTCCTTTTTACAAGTCCCCTGGTATCTATCCATGCCGTTAAAAGGACTGGGTGTGGCCTTTATTCTGGACGGACTGTACATCGGGGAACTGATTTTTTCCCCGGGGTGGTTCGCCGTTCTTATCGAGCAGGTCACCTTCAATATTCAGATGATCAGTAGTCAGGAATGGTGGCAGATGACGCCGCTTTTCCGCAGCCTGCTGTTCCTGATTTTACTGTGGCTTATGAGCTACCTTCTTTACTACTGGTTCGTAGTTGCGCGCCGCATGTTCTTTTTCGTGCTTTTGACGATTCTTTTCGTTGCCATTGTTGATACATTCACGGTTTATGATGGCAGCTGGGCGATTATCCGGACCTTTATGATCGGTATGGCGGCGCTCGGACTGTCGAGTTTTGCGAAAGAAATGGATAAGGAGTCCATTGTATTCAAAGGGCTTCATAAAGCCAATGTCTGGCTGTTTCCCTTGATTGGAGTCATTTTGTTTTCTTCCGCAGCCGCTTATGCGTCTCCCAAGTTTGCTCCACAGTGGCCGGATCCGGTTCCATACTTGGAAAGTGCCGCAGGAGGGACAGGGGCCGGAGGAGGACGGACAATCCAGAAGGTCGGGTATGGCGAGGATGACAGCCAGCTTGGCGGATCGTTTGTGCAGGATGATACGCCGATCTTCACAGCGACCGTGGATGGGGACCGCTACTGGCGGATTGAATCGAAGGATACGTATACAGGAAAAGGCTGGACAGATACGCTGGAGCAGCCGGTCATGACGACGGACCCTTATGATATTCCATTCTCCACGTTCACTCAAGAAGTGGAAACGGAAACGCAGACCGCGCAGATTGAAATGACGAGGTTCGCTTCGTTTAGAAAACTGGTTTATCCCTACGGTCTTACATCCGTCGGGAATTTAGATGGGGAGTACAACCTCCGCGTTCACAATAACACGGGGGAGATGGATACGTACCAGGGGGATGCTCCTGCGAAAATCAGTACAGCTGAATTGACGTATGAGTTTCCTTCTTTTGAATACAGCCAGCTTCGTGAATCCGGGAATAATGATCCAGAGGAAATCAGGGATCAATACCTGCAGATCCCGGAGAATCTGCCGGAGCGCGTCCGCAATCTGGCTTCCCAGATTGTCGAGGGAGAGGACAACCGGTATGATCAGGCAAAGGCCGTGGAGCGTTACTTTTCAGCCAACGGCTTTGAATATTCAACGACGGATGTTCCGGTTCCGGGCGATGACGAAGACTATGTCGATCAATTTTTGTTTGAATCCCAGATTGGATACTGTGACAACTACTCGACATCCATGGTTGTCCTTCTCCGCTCAGAAGGGATCCCGGCGCGCTGGGTCAAAGGCTTTACAGGCGGTGAGCGGATCGATTCTGTGGAAAATGAAGAAGGAGACGGCGTCCAGAACGTGTACGAAGTCACGAGTGGAAATGCGCACTCCTGGGTGGAAGTGTATTTTCCTGACGTTGGCTGGGTTCCTTTTGAACCGACACAGGGCTTCAGTAACAATGCTGATTTTTACACCGATGTCGATGTGGAAGAGACCGAAGAAGATCCGGCAGCAGGTGCTGAAGACGATACGCAGGATGAAACGATGGGGAATCCTCAGCAGGTGGAGGAGGAAGATGAAGCCTCCGGAAATGCGGATGCAGCCTCTTCTTCTGGATCGACGACCTTTACGGCAGTCCTCACAGGTACCGTCCTTTTGGCGGTTGGTATTCTGCTTTATGTCACCCGCTACCGCTGGATGGCCGCGCTTCTGATCCGCCGCTACCGTCGTAGTGAAGACGAAGAGACGTATGAGAAGGCTTACCACTTCCTTTTGAAAGTGCTGAATCATAAAGGGTTGAAACGGAAGCCTGATCAAACACTCCGTGATTACGCCTTGAAAGTGGACCAGCATTTTCAATCCAATGAAATGCAGCGGTTGACGAATAATTATGAGCGTGTGATCTATGGAAATGAATCCGAGAAGGACCAGTGGCAGAAAGTAACGGAATTATGGGAAAATTTAATTAAAAAGACATTGTCTTGATTCCTTGGAAGACGGTTGATAGAATAAGTGAAAATTATCAGATAGAATTCTTCCTTCGTATATCCTCGGGAATAAGGCCCGAAAGTCTCTACCGGGGCACCGTAAATGCCCTGACTATGAAGGTGGGAGTCACAGACGTGTCTTGACATGGATGGATTTCTGCCTTCGTTGTATGCAGCATACAAGAGGCAGGAGTCCATTTTTTTATGGCACGGGAAGTGAAAGAAACAGGCAGGACCAATTTTGGTACAGGGAGTGGAACGTATATGGAAAACGTACAAGGAATGATTCTCGTACTCGACTTTGGAAGTCAGTACAACCAGTTGATCACACGAAGAATCCGCGAATTCGGCGTGTACAGTGAGCTGCATTCACACAAGATGAGCATAGAGAAAATCAAGGAGCTGAATCCGAGCGGCATTATCCTTTCCGGTGGGCCGAACAGCGTATATGGAGAAAACAGCTTCCGTTGTGATGAGCAGATTTTTGAACTGGGTATTCCGGTGCTCGGCATCTGTTACGGCATGCAGTTGATGACCCACCATTTTAATGGAAAAGTAGAACGGGCCAAGGAACGCGAATACGGCAAAGCCGACATTCACATTACAGAAGACCCGGTCCTGTTCCGCAAGACACCAAAAGAACAGGCCGTATGGATGAGTCACAGTGACAAAGTAATCGAAGCTCCTGAAGGTTTCCGTGTGGATGCGACGAGCCATTCCTGTCCTGTAGCTGCCATCAGCCACGAGGATGCAAAGATGTACGGCGTCCAGTTCCACCCGGAGGTCCGCCATTCAGAATATGGGAATGATCTTCTTCGCAGCTTCGTTTTCGATGTCTGTGAAGCGAAGGACGACTGGACGATGGAACACGTGGTAGAAATGGAAGTGGAAAAAATCCGTGAGCAGGTGGGCGGTCGTAAAGTGCTGTGTGCGTTGAGCGGCGGTGTGGATTCCTCTGTTGTAGCAGCATTGATTCATAAGGCGATCGGCGATCAGTTGACGTGTATTTTCGTCGACCACGGGCTGCTGCGTAAAAACGAAGCCGATGACGTCATGCGTACGCTGGGTGACGGTTTCAATATGAACATTATTAAAATAGATGCCAAGGAGCGGTTCATGAGCAAACTTGACGGTGTATCCGATCCGGAAAGAAAGCGGAAGATCATCGGCAATGAGTTCATTTATGTGTTTGATGATGAAGCAGAAAAGCTGAAGGACATTGACTTCCTTGCCCAAGGTACACTGTATACCGACATTATCGAAAGTGGAACAGAAACCGCTCAGACGATCAAATCCCACCATAATGTCGGCGGTCTCCCGGAGGATATGGAATTCCAATTGATCGAACCTTTGAATACGCTGTTCAAGGATGAAGTACGTGCGCTGGGTACGGAGCTTGGTGTACCAGAACACATCGTCTGGCGTCAGCCGTTCCCCGGTCCAGGTCTTGCTATCCGTGTTCTAGGAGAAGTGACAGAGGAGAAACTGGAAATCGTTCGTGAATCTGACTTCGTCCTTCGCGATGAAATTAAAAAGGCCGGGCTGGATCGTGACATCTGGCAGTATTTCACTGTGCTTCCTGATATCCGATCGGTCGGAGTCATGGGAGATGAGCGTACCTACGACTATACGATCGGGATCCGTGCGGTTACCTCCATTGATGGTATGACTTCAGACTGGGCCCGCATTCCATGGGACGTGCTGGAGAAAATATCGACGCGTATCGTGAATGAGGTCGATCACATCAACCGCGTCGTGTATGACGTGACGAGTAAGCCGCCTGCAACGATTGAATGGGAATAATCGAACATTAAAGGGTTTTTATTCAATAATGTTCGGAAATATTATTGACAGTTCTTGTCGAACGATGTAAGCTGAAGACAATTCAATAACGCATCACCTTCGTATAATTTTGGGGATAAGGCCCATGAGTTTCTACCAGACCGCCGTAAATTGGTCTGACTACGCTGGTGAATGGACGACTGCCTGTACGCATGTGCAGACGTCCGTTTATCCTCGTATCTACAGACACTCCTGGATTTTATCCAGGGGTGTCTTTTTTTGTGGGAGATGGGTCAACATAAAAATAAAGAGACCCGATAAGAAAGGCGACGGAAAACAAAAAGGGGAGGATTTACAAATGAGTAAGTTTTTTAAGTTTAAGGAAATGGGAACGAGCTATCGGATTGAATTCATGGCGGGGCTCACAACGTTTCTCGCGATGGCCTACATTTTGTTCGTCAACCCGTCCACGCTCGCACTGGACGGCATTGAGGCTCTGCCTGAAGGGGTCACTCGTATTGATAAGGGAGCCGTATTCACCGCTACAGCCGTAGCAGCCGCAGTGGGTACATTGATTATGGGATTGTTTGCGAAGTATCCGATCGCTCTTGCTCCCGGTATGGGACTGAACGCATTCTTTGCGTATACGGTTGTGCTCGGGTTTGGTATTCCGTGGGAAACAGCGCTTGCCGGCGTACTTGCTTCTGGACTTATTTTTATTGTGTTAACGGTAACCGGCCTGCGGACGATGATCATTGATGCTATCCCTGGAAACCTTAAGCTGGCTGTCGGAGCGGGGATCGGGCTGTTCATCGCGTTTATCGGCTTTCAAAACGCCGGGATCGTACAGAACAGTGACGCGACACTGGTGCAGCTTGGTGATTTGACCGCCGGACCGACGCTTCTCGCTGTTTTCGGGATCATTGTCAGTGTCATTCTGCTTGCTGTCGGATTGAAGGGCGGCATTTTCTACGGGATGGTGCTGACGTCATTGATGGGGATTCTCACGGGCTTGATTGATCCACCATCTGGCCTTGGCGGCATTGTCAGTCCGGCGCCGAGTGTGGCACCGACGTTCGGTGCAGCGTTGACACACTTTGGGGATATTTTCACGATCCAGATGCTCGTAGTCATCCTGACGTTCCTTTTCGTCGATTTCTTTGATACGGCCGGTACACTTGTGGCTGTAGCCACCCAGGCCGGGTTTATGAAGGATAACAAACTGCCGCGGGCCAACCGTGCGCTGTTCTCCGATTCCGCCGCTACGGTCGTCGGGGCCGTCGTTGGAACTTCGACGACGACGTCCTACATTGAATCCACCGCGGGTGTCGGAGCAGGTGGACGAACAGGCTTTGCTTCTGTCGTGACGGCAGGATTTTTCCTGCTTGCCCTGTTCTTCTCTCCACTTCTCGCTGTTGTAACTGCTGAAGTTACCGCACCTGCTTTGATCATTGTCGGAGTGCTGATGGCGTCCACCTTGAAGAGCATTGACTGGGATGAGTTTGAAATTGCCGTCCCTGCCTTCTTTACGATTGCTGCGATGCCATTGACGTACAGCATTGCCACCGGAATTGCGATCGGCTTTATCTTCTATCCGATTACAATGATCTTGAAAGGACGATCCAAAGAAATTCATCCGATCATGTATTTCCTTTTTGTCATTTTCGTCTTATATTTCATTTTCCTTGCATAAGGATGTCTATGAAAAGAGTGGTGCACTCTTGGATGACTTCCCCGTCAAGGTATAAAAAAACCGGCGGCCTTCTGTCAGGCGCCGGTTTTATTCATCCTCCAGGTGGCGGATGGTGATCGGTTTCTGTCTTGATGAATCAGGGATGTAGCGGTGAAGCTGGACGACCAGCAGTCCGTGCCTGTAGGTGGCTTCTATTTTGTCATGCCGGACAGGGTAGGGGAGGTCGATGGAACGTTCAAATGTACCGTCGGCAATTTCTGCTTTGATCTGATGACCACCGCGGTTGTTGATTTCGATTTTCCCTTTCAATGTTAACGTGGCGTGGTCGACGAGAACATCGACATTTTTCGGGTGGTCCATGCCGGGAATGTTGACGAAACAGAGCAGCTCATTATCGTATTGATAGATGTTGACAGCCGGTATGGCGGGCTTCATCATCCCTTCAAAGCCGCCCCAGAATTCCTGGCCGAAGAAACGGTCGAAGTTTCCTTTCCAATCCTTGAACTGATCCATCAGCCTGCACCTCCAAGATTTGTCTGTAATTGCGGTGAAAAGCGGTTGTGCCCCTTTATTCTCATGGTTTATAGTGTATGCAAGAGAAGCGGTCCGGGTGATAGATTTTCACTTTATCCCGGGCAAAGGAGGCTGTCTGTATTGTTTGAAAACCCACTTGTACTCATCGCCATCATATTAGCGGTGAACATCGTTTATGTATCCTTTTTTACCCTTCGTATGATTTTCACATTAAAAGGACAGCGGTATTTCGCAGCGTTTATCGGAATGTTTGAAATCGTCACGTACATTTACGGACTGGGCATCGTTCTTGACCGTCTGGACCAGATTGAAAACGTTATTGCCTATGCTGTCGGTTACGGTACAGGGGTGATTGTCGGTATGAAGATTGAAGAGAAGCTCGCCCTCGGGTATATTACAGTTAACGTCATCTCCTCGAACCCGGATATCGAATTCACCCGTCAGCTCCGGGATAAAGGGTACGGGGTGACGAGCTGGTACGCGTACGGCATGGAGGGAGACCGGCTGGCGATGCAGATCCTGACTCCTCGAAAGTATGAACTCAGTTTATATGAAACCATCCGTACGATTGACCCAAAAGCCTTTATCGTTGCGTATGAACCAAAGCAGATCCATGGAGGCTTCTGGGTGAAGTCTGTAAAGAGAGGAAAGATCCGCGATGCCCAAAAAGAACAGCAGGAACAGCAGAATGCGTTTTGAAGTGCAGGAAAATGAAACGATCGATGATTGTCTCGACCGCATGAAGAGTCAAGGCTATATGCCCATCCGCCGCATGGAAGAGCCGGTCTTCCGTGAAGAAATCCGAAACGGGGAAAAAGTCATGGAGCCTGTAGGAAAAACGATCGTATTTCAAGCCGTTAAACAGTAAAACCGAACAATTTGTCAATTGTAAAATGTCATTGTTCGACAATGGCGTTGACAGCCAAAAGAGATTCTTGATATGATAAAGACAGAATTGCATAGACGACCTCATATAAGGCGGGGATATGGCCCGCACGTCTCTACCTGGGAACCGTAAAGTCCCGGACTATGAGGGGAGTTATGTCAGCGGCGCCCGGCCGGCCTTGGCCGACGTATGCCTGTTCGACTCCTCTCATTGATTGAGCGGTCGGGCAGGCTTTTTTTATGTTACTTCACAAAGAAACGAGGGAGAGCGCATGGCTGAAGTTGGGATCATTATGGGAAGTATTTCGGACTGGGATACGATGCAGGAAGCCTGCATCGTCCTGGATGAACTGGCCGTCGATTACGAAAAAGAAATCATATCCGCCCACCGGACACCGGAAGATATGTTTGAATACAGTGAAACCGCCCGCCAGAAAGGGCTGAAGGTCATCATTGCCGGCGCAGGGGGAGCTGCCCACCTGCCTGGAATGGTCGCTTCTAAGACGACACTCCCCGTCATCGGGGTACCGGTTGAATCAAAATCGCTTCAAGGCATGGATTCCCTTCTTTCCATTGTCCAGATGCCCGGCGGCGTTCCTGTAGCCACCGTATCGATTGGAAAAGCCGGGGCTAAGAACGCCGGGCTTCTCGCAGCAGAAATGCTGGGGGCTTTTGATAAAGAAACAGCTGGACGGCTGGAGGAGTACCGCAGCCGGATGAAAGAGAAAGTCGGAAATATGAGGAGGGAGCTCGATGAATATTAATGTCATCCGTCCAGGCCAGACCATCGGCATCCTCGGCGGCGGCCAGCTTGGAAAAATGATGGCGCTCGCTGCCAGGCATATGGGGTACCGGATTGCTGTGCTGGATCCATCCGAAGACTGCCCCTGTGCACCGGTGGCCGACCATCATATTCTAGCTGCCTATGATGACTTTGAAGCTGCAGAGCGGTTGAATACAATCAGCCAGGTGGTCACCTACGAATTTGAAAATGTGGACGCCGGTGTTTCCCGTTTTTTTGCTGAAGCAGACAAGCTTCCCCAGGGCACGCTTGCCCTCGAGGTGACACAGAATCGTGAGAAAGAGAAGGCCTTTGCTGTAGACGCCGGCCTTGCTGTACCGGATTACCGTATCGTCCATACGTCGGAAGAAGCCGGTCAGGCCGTCAAAGAGATTGGATATCCGGCAGTTATGAAAACGATCAGCGGCGGCTATGACGGCAGAGGTCAGCTGAAACTCGAACAGGAGTCAGATCTTGAGAATCTCCCTTCTTTTCTGAAAGAAGGCGGCACGTATATCGTGGAACAGTGGATTCCTTTCGATCTTGAAATCTCCCAGGTTTTCACCCGTGGACAGGATGGAAGTATCGTTTATTTCCCTCTTGCGGAAAATATCCATAGACAGCAGATTCTTCATGAAACCCGGGTTCCGGCCCAGGTGTCGGACGTTGTCCTTGATAAGGCGAAAGCCGCCGTTGAGGCCCTGGCCGAACGTATCGGCGTTGTCGGGACGTTTGCTGTGGAAATGTTCGTCAGCGGCGATGATATCTACATCAACGAAATGGCGCCGCGTCCGCATAACTCCGGACACTACACGATTGAAGCGTGCAGTGTCTCGCAATTCGAACAGCATATCCGTGCCATCTGTGGACTGCCGCTGCTGCCGGTACATACCTTCGGCGCAGCCGTGATGATCAATGTCCTCGGAAAACACCGCGGCATCCTCAATGACCGGATTGAATACTATACAGGCGGCCATCTTCATGACTACGGGAAAAAAGAAGCCCGGACCACACGCAAGATGGGGCACCTGACCTTCATCGGTGACACACTTGAAGAGATCGATGAACGCATCGAACAAAATCAGATCCATTATTGGTAGGAGGAAGACTATGATTGAACGTTATACACGCCCGGAAATGGGAGCCATCTGGACGGAAGAAAATCGTTATCAGGCCTGGCTTGAAGTTGAACTGCTGGCTTGTGAAGCATGGAGTGAGCTTGGCATCATTCCCAAGGGAGATGTCGAAAAGCTGCGTGAAAAAGCATCCTTCTCCATCGACCGCATACATGAAATCGAACAGGAAACGCGGCATGATGTTGTAGCCTTTACGCGTGCCGTTTCCGAAACGGTCGGAGAAGAACGTAAATGGGTCCATTACGGACTGACCTCTACGGACGTTGTCGACACCGCCTTGTCCTATCAACTGAAGCAGGCGAACGAAATCATCCGCCGCGACTTGGTCAACTTCATTGATATTCTTGGTGAAAAAGCACAGGAACATAAACACACCGTCATGATGGGCCGTACACACGGAGTCCATGCAGAGCCGACGACATTCGGCTTGAAGATGGCGCTTTATTATGAAGAAATGAAGCGTAACCTTGAGCGTCTCGACCTGGCAATCAAACAGATCGAAGTCGGAAAGCTCTCCGGTGCGGTCGGTACGTATGCCAACATCGATCCTTTTGTCGAAGCGTACGTCTGTGAGAAGCTTGGACTGGCTGCTGCTCCTGTCTCCACGCAGACACTGCAGCGGGACCGCCACGCCCATTACGTGTCCACCCTGGCTTTGATTGCGACATCCATGGAAAAAATCGCTGTAGAAATCCGCGGCCTTCAGAAGACGGAAACGCGTGAAGTGGAAGAGTATTTTGCAAAAGGACAGAAAGGTTCCTCTGCGATGCCCCACAAACGGAACCCGATCGGTTCGGAAAACATGACAGGGATGGCCCGCGTACTGCGTGGAGAAATGATGACCGCGTTTGAAAATGTGCCGCTCTGGCATGAACGGGATATCTCCCACTCTTCTGCCGAACGGATCATTCTTCCGGATGCGACCATTGCCCTGAATTATATGCTGAACCGTTTTGGCAGGCTCGTGAAAAACTTGACGGTCTTCCCAGAGCGTATGCAGGAGAATATGGAGAAAACCTACGGGTTGATTTTCTCCCAGCGTGTACTGCTTACCCTTATTGACAAAGGCATGGTGCGTGAGGAGGCATACGATCTTGTGCAGCCGAAGGCGATGGAAGCCTGGGAAGAGGGCATTCCGTTCCGTGAGCTGATCGAAGCAGATGAGAAGATCACGTCGACGCTTTCCTCAGAGCAGCTGGATGCCTGCTTTGACTATAAGCACCACCTCAAACAGGTGGACCGTATTTTCGATCGTATTGGTTTGTAATCATCAAGGACCTGCGGATGCAGGTCCTTCCCTAACAAAACAAGTGAGGTGCTGCTTTTATGAAAGGTTCCCTTTTATATGAAGGAAAAGCGAAGCGTGTGTACCATACCGACGATCCTGAACAGTTGATTTTATCCTATAAAGATGATGCGACCGCCTTTAATGGAAAGAAAAAGGAGTCGTTCCCCGGCAAAGGCCGTCTGAACAACCTGATTACCTCAAAAGTCTTTCAATCCTTACATCAACAACACATCAAGACCCACTTCATTCAAGCTTTAAACGAAACCGAGCAGCTCGTCTACAAGACAGATATCGTTCCGCTCGAAGTCGTTGTCCGCAATAAAGCCGCAGGCAGCATCACCCGCCGCCTCGGTATCTCTGAACAGACACTCTTTCAACCACCCATTCTTGAACTCTTTTACAAAAATGATGAACTGGATGATCCGCTGATCAATGATGTCCACGCCTATCATTTGACGGGGATCCGTGAACAGGACCTCACCTTGATCAAGGAACAGGCGCTTCTCATCAATGAGCATCTGAGCAGCATTTTTCAGAAAGCCGGTCTTGAGCTGATCGATTTTAAACTGGAATTCGGTTTCCTCTCTGATGGCCGCCTCGTCCTCTCTGATGAAATATCCCCGGATACGTGCAGGCTCTGGGACTTGGAAACAGGTACAAAAATGGATAAGGACGTTTTTCGTGAAGGGATTGGCAGTTTGACAGATACGTATGAACGGATTTTACAACGACTGGAGGAGAGCGTATGCGCAAAGTAAAGATTCACATTACGTTGAAAGAAGGGGTCCTGGATCCGCAGGGCAAGGCCGTTCAGCATTCCTTGAAATCACTGGAATACAATAACGTTCACGACGTCCGTGTCGGGAAATACATGGAGGTTCTCGTTGATGACAAGGAAGATTTGGAAGCCGAAATCGACAAGATGTGTGATCAGCTTCTCGCCAATCCGGTCATTGAAAACTATACGTATACGATAGAGGAGGCTGGCTGACGTGAAATGTGCCGTCGTCGTCTTTCCAGGATCGAACTGTGACCGTGATATGTACCATGCCGTCAAAGATGAACTTGGTGCAGACGCAGATCTTGTCTGGTATCAGGAAGCGAATCTAGCAGACTATGATGCTGTGTTTCTGCCGGGTGGCTTTTCTTACGGAGATTACCTGCGTTCAGGAGCGATTGCTGCGACTTCTCCCATCGTTGAGCAGATCCGTGCTGCCGCAGAAGCCGGGAAACCGGTGCTTGGCGTATGCAACGGGTTTCAAATTTTATTGGAAACCGGCCTGCTGCCGGGGGCGATGCTGCCGAACGAAAAACTGAAGTTCATGTGTCATACCGAAACGCTGATCGTAGAGAATGCTGATACACCGTTTACGCAGTCGTATAAAGAGAAGGAAGAAATCCAGATTCCCATTGCCCATGGAGACGGCAATTACTTTTGTGACCAGTCAACGCTTGAGCGTCTTCGTAAGAACAAGCAGGTGGTTTTCACTTATCAGACGAACCCGAACGGATCAGCCGGTGATATTGCCGGTATCGTCAATGAGAGAGGCAATGTCCTCGGTATGATGCCGCACCCGGAGCGGGCGGTCGATGCCCTGCTCGGCACTGATGACGGCCTTCGGCTTTTTCAATCGATTTTGACCTATTGGAGGGAACATTATGCCATCAACGCTTGAGATCAGTCCGGAAATGATTGAACAGAACCGTTTATATGCAGATATGGGTCTGACGGATGACGAATACACCTCGGTGGTGAACATTCTCGGCCGCCGTCCGAACTATACAGAAATCGGCTTGTTTTCGGTCATGTGGTCGGAGCACTGCAGCTACAAAAACTCAAAGCCACTGCTGAAGAAGTTTCCGACAGAAGGTTCCCATGTCCTTCAAGGCCCTGGGGAAGGAGCCGGAATCATCGATATCGGAGATGACCAGGCGGTGGTATTCAAGATCGAAAGCCACAACCACCCGTCTGCTGTTGAACCGTATCAAGGGGCAGCGACTGGGGTCGGTGGTATTCTGCGTGATGTATTTTCCATGGGCGCCCGTCCTGTAGCGTTACTGAATTCTCTCCGGTTTGGATCGCTTGAGCGTCCACGGGTGAAATATTTGTTTGAAGAAGTCGTACGCGGCATCGCCGGCTACGGCAACTGTGTCGGTGTGCCGACAGTGGGCGGGGAAGTCCAGTTTGATGACGCCTACAACGGCAATCCGCTCGTCAATGCGATGTGTGTCGGGTTGATCGATCATAAGGATATCCAAAAAGGGATTGCAGCCGGTATCGGAAATACGGTCATGTATGTCGGGGCTAAAACCGGCCGGGACGGGATCCATGGAGCGACCTTCGCTTCTGAAGAATTATCGGAAGAGTCTGAAGAGAAGCGTCCATCGGTCCAGGTCGGCGATCCATTTATGGAAAAGCTGCTGATCGAAGCCTGTCTGGAGGTCATTCATCATGATGCCCTTGTCGGCATTCAGGATATGGGCGCCGCTGGTCTAACTTCCTCCGCCAGTGAGATGGCGAGTAAAGCGGGAACCGGCATGACGATGAATCTTGATCACATTCCCCAGCGTGAGGAGAACATGACGGCTTATGAGATGATGCTGTCGGAATCACAGGAGCGGATGCTTTTAGTGGTTGAGAAAGGCCGGGAAGAGGAAATTGCTGCTGTCTTCCGGAAGTATGATCTTGAAGCCGTTGCGGTCGGTGAAGTGACCGATACGAAGCGCTTCCGCCTTGAACATCACGGGGAAGTGGCTGCGGATGTTCCGGTGGATTCCCTTGCAGAGGATGCCCCGGTCTATCACCAGCCGTCCAAAGTACCGGAGTATTATGAAGAGTTTCAACGTATGGAAGATTACAAGCCGGCCGTGACGGAATATACGAAAACCCTGCTTGCCCTTCTGCAGCAGCCGACGATTGCGAGTAAAGAGTGGGTGTATGACCAGTACGACTACATGGTCCAGACGAACACAGTGGTCTCCCCGGGTTCTGATGCCGCGGTACTTCGTGTGCGTGGAACGGACAAGGCGCTGGCCATGACGACGGATTGTAATTCCCGCTACATTTACCTCGACCCGGAAGTGGGCGGCCAGATTGCCGTGGCGGAAGCGGCACGTAATATTGTCTGCTCCGGCGGCCGTCCGCTTGGAATTACGGACGGTCTGAACTACGGATCTCCGGAAAACCCGGAAATTTTCTGGCAGATGGAAAAAAGCGTTGATGGAATGAGTGAAGCCTGCCGCACCCTCGGCACCCCGGTCATCAGCGGGAACGTCAGTCTTTACAACGAATCGTTCGGCGGACAGGCCATCTATCCGACGCCGATTGTCGGTATGGTCGGTTTAATTGAAGATGTCCGCCATATCACACGTTCCCACGCGAAAGCCGCCGGCGACCTCATTTATGTGATCGGGGAAACGAAACCGGAATTCGGAGGAAGCGAGCTGCAGGGGTTGTTGGAAGGCCGGCATTTCGGAAAAGCACCCGGACTGGATTTAGAAGTCGAAGCGCAGCGACAGAACCAGCTGCTGACAGCGATCCGCTCTGGTCTTGTCGAATCTGCTCATGACCTGTCCGAAGGTGGTCTGGCTGTAGCTCTTGCGGAAACGTTATTCGATCAGGAGTTTGGCTGTGATGTCACGATCGAAGGGGATATCACGACAGCCCTTTTCTCAGAAACCCAGTCCCGTTTCCTTGTGACCATCCATCCGGAAAACAAAGACGCGTTTGAGAAGGCCGCACCTGGAGCGCAGCAGATTGGTACAGTGACGGATAATGGCATGTATACAGTGAAGCAGGAAGACGTTGTGATGGAGGAAAAGACATCTGTGCTGAAAACAGCTTGGAAAGGAGCTCTTTCATGCTTGGTGAAATCAAAGGCTTAAATGAAGAATGTGGGATTTTTGGTGTCTGGGGTCATCCGGATTCTGCCCAGCTGACGTACTATGGTCTCCACGCTCTGCAGCATCGCGGCCAGGAAGGCGCGGGCATTGTAACGACGGATGGCGGGCAGTTGAAGCTTGCCAAGGGACACGGGCTGATCAATGAAGTATTCTCTGAAAACCAGCTGGAAGATCTGCAGGGGCATGCGTCCATCGGTCACGTGCGTTATGCAACAGCGGGAGATGGGGGCTATGAAAATATTCAGCCGCTCCTGTTCCGTTCGCAGACCGGCGGACTTGCCCTTGCCCACAACGGCAACCTTGTGAATGCCCAGGCATTGAAAAACCAGCTGGAAGGACAGGGCAGCATCCTCCAGACGACGTCGGATACAGAAGTCGTCGCCCACCTGATCAAGCGGGCGCGTCATCTGCCGTTGGAGCAGGCCATTACAGAAGCCCTTTCCATGATCAAGGGAGCGTATGCCTTTTTGTTAATGACCGAAGACCGGATGTTTGTCGCTAACGATCCACGCGGCCTCCGTCCCCTCAGTCTCGGCCATTTAGGGGGAAGCTGGGTGGTTTCTTCAGAAACGTGCGCTTTCGATATCGTCGGTGCGACGTATGAAAGGGAAATCGATCCTGGTGAAATGCTCGTCATTTCTGATGAGGGCATTGATTCCATTCGGTTTTCAGCACCGATCCAGCGGACGCTCTGCTCGATGGAATATGTGTATTTTTCCCGTCCTGACAGCAATGTGGATGGAAAGAATGTCCACGCCTCCCGTAAACGGATGGGCAAAACACTGGCTGAAGAAGCGCCTGTGGATGCGGATGTCGTAACAGGCGTACCGGATTCCAGTATTTCCGCCGCGATCGGATATGCCGAGGCTTCAGGAATTCCTTATGAGCTCGGGCTCATCAAAAACCGTTACGTCGGCCGGACGTTTATCCAGCCGTCCCAGGAGCTGAGAGAGCAGGGTGTGAAGATGAAGCTCTCCGCTGTCCGGGGGATCGTTGAAGGGAAAAAGGTCGTC
Source organism: Halobacillus sp. ABD4_316 (assembly GCF_056161385.1). NCBI lineage: Bacteria > Bacillati > Bacillota > Bacilli > Caryophanales > Bacillaceae > Halobacillus > Halobacillus sp. ABD4_316. The sequence continues at coordinate 334,227 of NZ_JBSWZA010000003.1, read as the reverse complement.
ATGGTCGATGATTCCATTGTGCGTGGAACGACCAGCCGGCGGATTGTGAAGATGCTGAAAGAAGCAGGGGCCGCAGAAGTCCACGTCAGAATTGCCTCCCCTCCGATCAAGAATCCGTGCTATTACGGAATCGACACATCCAACAGCGGAGAACTGATCGCCGCGAACCATTCTCTTCAGGAGATGGAAGAACAGATCGGTGCGGACAGCCTCGCCTTTTTATCGACGGAAGGCTTGAATGAGAGCATCTACCAGGGAGAGGAATCCTTGAGGCACGGCGGCTGCATGGCCTGCTTTACCGGGAACTACCCGACCGAAATCTATCCGAACACGATGCATCCATATGAGAAAGCGTAGGGAGGTATACAGATGAGTCAATCCTATAAACAGGCCGGTGTCGATGTTGAAGCCGGTTATGAAGCGGTGGAGCGGATGAAAAAGCATGTCAGCCGGACGATGCGCAAGGAAGTCATCGGCGGACTCGGAGCCTTCGCCGGGTTATTTGATATCAGCGGGATGTCCTACAATCATCCGGTGCTTGTCACAGGAACGGATGGGGTGGGGACGAAGCTCAAACTCGCCTTCCAACTCGATCGTCATGATACGATAGGGGTGGATGTCGTAGCGATGTGCGTCAATGATATTGCGGCGCAGGGAGCGGATCCGCTGCTCTTTCTCGATTATATTGCCTGTGGCAAAAATGACCCCGCCCGTATCGAACAAATCGTCAAAGGCATTGCAGACGGCTGTGAGCAATCAGGTGCTGCGCTTGTAGGTGGAGAAACGGCGGAAATGCCGGGCATGTACGACGCGGATGAATACGACCTGGCCGGCTTTGTCGTCGGTATGGCTGATAAGGACAAGCTGATTACAGGGGCGTCCGTTCAGGAAGGGGACGTCATCATCGGCCTGCCTTCCTCAGGCATCCACTCCAACGGCTTCTCGCTTGTGAGAAAACTCGTGGAAGAGCTTGATTTGGAGCAGGTGTATCCGGGGATGGCCCTGCCGCTCGGGGAAGTGCTGTTGACTCCGACTGTCATTTACGTCGATCCGGTCAAAAAACTTCGCGCAGCAGTCGATGTGAAAGGACTGGCCCACGTCACCGGCGGCGGCTTTTATGAAAATCTACCCCGCATGCTTCCGGAAGGTTTCGGAGCTGTTGTTGAGCAGGGCAGCTGGGACGTCCCGCCTGTGTTCCGTTTTTTACAGGAGCAGGGTTCCATTGCGGAAGAAGAGATGTATGGTGTCTTCAATATGGGCATTGGTATGGCAGCGGTCATCAGGGAAGAAGAGGTGGAACAAGCATTATCGGTCTGTCCTGAAGCCAAGGTCATTGGCCGCGTGACTAAGGGCCGGGGGGTGGAGCTGATATGAAGCAGCTGGCGATTTTTGCTTCTGGTACCGGCTCCAACTTTGATGCCATCGTGAAAGCCATTGAAGAAGGGAAGCTTGATGCCCGCGTCGCTCTGCTTGTGTGTGACCGGGTCGGGGCAGCGGTGATTGAAAAAGCCCAGCGTCATGAAATCGATACCGTCGTGTATACACCGAAGATGTTTCCGGATAAAGCTGCCTACGAGGCGGCGATTCTCGAGGACCTGCGCTCCAGGAATGTGGAATGGATTGTCCTTGCCGGTTATATGCGCCTGATCGGACCGACGCTGCTGGCCCCTTACGAAGGAAGGATAATGAATATACATCCGTCCCTTCTTCCGGCCTTTCCAGGAAAAGATGCGATCGGACAGGCGCTCGACAAACAGGTGAAAGTGACAGGCGTGACGGTTCATTTTGTCGACGACGGCATGGACACCGGCCCGATCATTGCCCAGGAGCCTGTCCCTATCTATGATGATGACAGCAGGGAAGACGTTCAGCGCCGCATCCAGACCGTAGAGCACCGCCTTTATCCAGAAGTCATCCAGTCTTTACTACCCAAGGAGGAATACAAATGAAAAAACGCGCCCTTTTAAGCGTATCCAATAAACAGGGATTAACAGACTTCGCCCGCCTTCTGAATGAGCTTGGTTATGAGCTCGTTTCCACAGGTGGGACAAAACGCACGATAGAAGAAGCAGGCATTCCGGTGCTTTCGATTTCTGAAGTGACCGATTTTCCGGAAATTATGGATGGCCGTGTCAAAACGCTGCATCCGTCTGTCCACGGTGGCCTTCTGGCTAAGCGTTCCAACAAAGAGCATATGGAGCAGCTGGATGAACTGAACATCCAGACCATTGATCTTGTGGCTGTAAACCTGTATCCATTCAAAGAAACAATCGCCAAAGAAGGTGTGACCGAAGCCGAAGCGGTTGAAAACGTCGATATCGGCGGTCCGACAATGCTGCGGGCAGCGGCGAAAAGCTTTGAAGATGTCGCGGTGGTCGTCGATCCATCTGATTATAAAACGGTCGTCGAAGGCCTTAATCAGGGAGAACTTTCTTATGAAGAACGCCGCCGTCTGGCAGCCAAGGTGTTCCGTCATACCGCGAATTATGACAGCATGATTGCTAAGTATTTCTCTGATTTGACGGAAGAGGCTTATCCGGAAACGTATACCGTTACATATGAAAAAGTCCAGTCCCTCCGTTACGGAGAAAATCCGCACCAGAGTGCTGCTTTTTATAAGAAAGCAGCCGTGGAGGGAACATCCCTCGCAGAAGCGGAGCAGCTGAACGGCAAGGAGCTTTCCTATAATAATATCCAGGATGCCAATGCGGCCCTTGAAGTCGTCCTTGAATTCAATGAGCCTGCAGCTGTCGCTGTGAAGCACATGAACCCGTGCGGCGTCGGTATCGGTGAAAATCTGTATGAGGCCTATGGGAAAGCGTATGAAGGAGATCCCGTTTCCATCTTCGGAGGAATCGTCGCGCTGAACAGGGAAGTCGATGAAGAGACAGCCGCCAAGCTGAAGGAGATTTTCCTTGAAATCATCATCGCTCCATCCTTCAGCCAGGAAGCGCTCGACATTCTCACAAAGAAAAAGAACCTGCGTTTACTCAAGGTGGATATGAAGAAATCCGACCGCCCGTCCCATAAGCTGACGAGCGTGAACGGCGGTTTGCTTGTCCAGGATACGGACGAAGGATCCCTGGATCAGGTGGAGTTGGAAGTGGCAACAGATCGTGCGCCGTCCCAGCAGGAAATGGAAGACTTGAAGCTTGGCTGGAAAGTCGTGAAGCACGTCAAATCCAACGCCATCATCGTAGCCAAAGGCGACCGCACGCTTGGCGTCGGGGCCGGTCAGATGAACCGGGTAGGTGCTGCGAAGATTGCTCTTGAGCAGGCGGGTGAAAAAGCAGAGGGAAGCATTCTTGCCTCCGACGCCTTTTTCCCGATGCCGGATACAGTGGAAACGGCGGCAACGGCCGGTGTCACAGCCATCATCCAGCCGGGTGGATCGAAACGCGACCAGGATTCCATTGATGCCTGCAACAAGCACGGCATCGCCATGGTCTTTACGAAAATGCGTCACTTTAAGCATTAAATACAGAAAGGATGAGGGACGATGAACGTTTTAGTAATTGGACGCGGCGGCCGGGAGCACAGTCTGATCCAGAAACTTGCGGAAAGTGACCGGGTGGAGCGGTTATATGCGGCTCCCGGAAACGCGGGCATGACCGAACAGGCCGAGTGCATCACCATTGATGAAGGAAATCAGGAAGCGCTCGTGGCGTTTGCGAAGGAAAAGGATATTCGCCTGACGATTATCGGCCCGGAAGATCCGCTTGCCGCCGGTCTGGCTGATGCGTTCACAAAGGCCGGTCTTCCTGTGTTTGCCCCGAGCGGCCGTGCGGCCCTCATTGAAGGAAGCAAGCATTTTGCCAAGCAGCTTATGAAAAAATACAACATTCCGACAGCGGATTATGAAGCGTTCACCGATGCGGATAAGGCGAAAGCCTATATCGTTGAAAAAGGCGCGCCAATCGTCGTCAAAGCGGACGGCCTGGCCGCCGGCAAAGGGGTCGTTGTAGCAGAATCCGTCCAAGAAGCAGAGCAGGCCGTTGAAGAAATGCTCGGAGACGGTCGCTTCGGGGAAGCAGGCCGGGAAGTGGTTATTGAGGAGTTCCTGGCTGGAGATGAATTTTCCTTAATGGCCTTCGTTCGTGGAGGAAACGTTTATCCTATGGTTCCGGCAAGAGATCATAAGCGTGCCTTTGAAGGGGACCAAGGCCCAAATACCGGCGGGATGGGCGCATATGCTCCCGTTCCGGCACTGTCCAGGGCATCCTATGAGACAGCGCTTGAAACGATTGTCCGCCCAGCCGCCGAAGCGATGGTCGAGGAAGATCGATCCTTTACAGGGATTCTCTATGCCGGATTGATTGAAACGAAGGAAGGCCCGAAGGTCATCGAATTCAATGCCCGGTTCGGTGACCCGGAAACACAAGTGGTCCTGCCTCTGTTGGAAAACGACCTCGTCCAGGTCCTTCTTGACGTTCTTGACGGAAAGGATCCGGGACTTACCTGGAAAAAGCAGTTCTGTGCCGGTGTGGTGGTTGCTTCCAAAGGCTATCCGGGATCCTATGATAAGGGACGTCTCCTTCCAGAGCTGAAAACAGACAAGTCCGTGTTTTTTGTCCATGCCGGAACCGCCCTCGATGAAAAAGGATATGTATCAAACGGCGGCCGTGTTCTCCTTGCCGGCAGTCTCGGCGGGAATACCGAAGAAGCGCTGGACAAGGCCTACCGCTCTCTTCAAGTATTCGACACGTTTGATGACTTTTTCTACCGCCGGGATATCGGAAGGTCAACTCTTTTTTCTTCGGGAACGGAGAAACACCGCACCTAAAGCGGCAATCGTCCCGATGATCGTGAGAATGACGAAGCCGACATCGGTCACATATTCTAAAAAGTACACGTTCATTCATCCTTTATAAGTAAGAGCGGGGCATGTCCCCGCTCTTTTTATTATCCTGCAGGTTCCTCTTTCTGTTCGTCCTTCTTCTTTTTATAACGGCTGAAAAGATAGAGGAGTGGCAGAAACATCATCGATCATTCCCACCTTTTCAAGCGTCATCCGGCAGGTTCTGTGCCCAGGGTTCTTCTTTTCCGTCTGTCTCTACGGCTGCTGATTCGTATAAAGCAGTGAGAGGACAGAAACGTACGATGCCTTCCGCGATCTTCAAGGAAGCCATTATGATCAGCAGCGGATGGGAGGAAGATCCTTCCTTGCGCGCTCCGCGGATCGTCAAGTACGTCAGCATGCTGAAGCCTGCTGTGATCCGGATCATGCTGTTGATCAGGCCGATATTCGGTTTCATAACAGGTTCCTCCTTAGCAGATTGGAATATCCTGTGTTACGATAGAACATAATGAAATCAGGGAGGTACGCTCCATGAACGAAACACGCTTTCGCTGGCGCAACCGTCAGCTGCGGGAACATGCAGCTGTCATGGACGGGAAAGTGGCGCCGACGAAACTGATTACCCATACAACATACTTGAACGTGTATTTGAAACAGTGGATGACCGGTCACATCTGGATTTACGAAGACCGTATCATATATACGGGACAGGAGCTTCCTGCCCATACAGAAGGAACGGAAATGATTGATGGCAGGGACAGCTGGATCGTCCCGGGTTACATTGAACCGCATGCCCATCCATTCCAGTTATATAATCCCCAGAGCCTTGGAGAATATGCAGCCGCCACGGGAACGACAACGCTCATTAATGACAACTTGATGTGGCTTTTTTTAACGGACAAAGAGAAAGCGTTTTCTCTGCTCGAAGAATTTATGAATCTGCCTGCTTCGATGTACTGGTGGGCGCGCTTTGATCCTCAGTCCGTATTAAAGGATGAGGACAGAGAAGCGTTTGATGAGCAGATCGAATCGTGGATTGAGCATGACGCCGTCATTCAGGGCGGAGAGCTGACGGCCTGGCCGGATGTTTTGTATAACGGGGACGAGCAGATCCTCCACTGGATGCAGGAAACGAAGCGGGCCCGCAAGCCGCTTGAAGCCCACCTGCCCGGCGCATCAGAGAAAACACTGGTGAAGATGCGGCTGCTCGGCATGGATTCCGAGCACGAGTCGATGACGGCTGATGATGTGCTGAACCGCCTCGCCATCGGTTTCCAGACAGGACTGCGCTATTCTTCCATCCGTCCGGATCTGCCGGATATTCTGCAGGGACTGATGGAAAAAGGACATCAGCAGTTCGACCACATGATGTATACGACCGACGGATCTACCCCCGGTTTTTATCGTGAAGGACTGATCAATCAGTGTATTCAGATTGCTCTCGATGCCGGTGTTCCGGAAATTGATGCCTATATGATGGCGACATACAATTCCGCCCGTCACTTTACGATCGAAAACCGTGTCGGCAGCCTGAACGCCGGACGCGTCGCTCATTTGAACTTCTTATCAAGCCCGGATAATCCGACGCCCCATTCTGTTCTTGCTAAAGGTGAATGGGTGAAAAAGGATGGACAAGCTGTAGAAACGCCATCTCCTGTAGAATGGAAGAAAAACGGAATCGATAAGCTGAACCTGGACTGGGATCTCACCGAACAGGATCTGCAGTTTTCCATGCCGGTCGGTCTTGAAATGATCAATGACGTCATCATGAAACCTTATGCAGTGGATACGGATACAGGTGTGGAACGTCTGCCGGAGGATCACTCCGAAGGATTTCTCATGTTGATGGACCGTGAAGGTGAATGGAAGGTCAATACGTTGATCAAAGGGTTCACAACCTCACTCGGTGCCCTTGTCAGTTCATACAGCAGTACAGGCGATCTTGTTCTGACCGGAAAATCGAAAGCGGATATGAGGACGGCATTTGCCCGGATGAAAAAAATCGGGGGAGGCATCGTACTCGTCAACAAAGGGGAAGTCATCTTTGAGCTGGCTCTTCCGCTCGGAGGAGTCATGTCCGACAAGCCGATGAATACACTGATGGAAGAAGAAGAAACGTTGAAGAACCATTTGAAAGCCTATGGATTCGCCTTCTCCGATCCTGTTTATACGCTTTTATTCCTGTCTTCGACGCATCTTCCATTTATCCGGATCACACCACTTGGAATCATCGATGTGAAAAAGAAAGAGGTACTCTTTCCTTCAATAATGCGTTAAAATATAAGTGGGATGATCTAAAGGACGTGCATGTATGAAAAAGCTGCTGCTCATCGGTCTGCTTACCGCCGGTCTTATTGGCTGCCAATCAACAGGAGAGACTCCTGGAGAAAAAGCAGCAGAAACCCCTGATCCTGTCCCTGCCGGTGATGTTTTTCCATTAACGGGAGAACCCGGTGCAGGGGATAAATCCGGGCGTGTCCTCGGTGTGATGGTCAACAACCATCCGAAAGCACGGCCGCAGTCCGGGCTCAGTCAGGCAGACCTCGTCTATGAAGTCCTTGCTGAAGGGCAGATCACCCGTTTTCTCGCTTTGTTCCACAGTGATATTCCTGATACAATCGGGCCGGTACGCAGCGCCCGTCCCTATTATTTTGAGCTGGCCTATGGATATGACGCTCTTTACACTTATCACGGAGCTTCCCATTCCATATATCAGCAGCTTGCCGGCACCAGCATGGACGCTGTCGATGGTGCTGTTTATGACAACAATGGCTGGCTTTTCCGCCGTTCCGGTGACCGTCCTGCACCGCACAATTCCTACCTTTGGACAGAAGGACTGGATCGTGTGGTCGGTGAAAAAGGCTTAACCGAGGACGCCCCGCCGGAGGCTTTGTATTTTACAGATGAAAGTCCAAACGGTCGTCCGGTTGATGAGGTGGAAATCACCTATGGCAGCAGGACACAAGTCCGGTGGCAGTATTCCGATCATGGGTTTCTTCGATTCGACGACGGAGAACCGTCTGTGGATCGTTCGACGATGGAACAGATTTCTGCCGATAATGTATGGATGATAGAGGCCCGCCACGAAATCATCGATGAGGCCGGCCGCAGGGAGGTTGATTTGACCTCAGGCGGACGCGGTTTTCTTTTGCAGAAAGGGACGATGAAAGAAGTGGAGTGGCGGAATACAGATGGACGGCTGCTTCCTTATGAAGGGGAAGAGCAGGTGCCGTTCGTCCCGGGAAATACATGGATTAACATTATACCAGAATCCGCAGCGGTTCAATTTTGAGGAGGAATCCGAATGCAAATCGATAAATTGCGCGGAAAAACGCTGGATCAGCTTTTTGAAGCGATTCTTTCACTACAGGATATTGAAGAGTGCTATGAATTTTTTGATGATCTGGCAACGATGAACGAGGTGCAGTCGCTGGCTCAGCGTCTGGAGGTCGCCCGCATGCTGAGAGACGGGTACACCTATCATAAAATTGAAACGGAAACCGGAGCTTCGACAGCGACGATTTCCCGTGTGAAGCGCTGTTTGAACTACGGCAACGACGCCTATACCAAAGCGCTCGACCGTGTCCACGAAAAGCGTACAGAATAGAGAAAAGACTGCCATAACGGCAGTCTTTATTTTTTTATGTGTGTGTCTGGTCACGTTCCGCTTATCGGTGGATGCTTGCCGCGGGCCCGGCCTCAGCTAACTTGGTCAGGAAAACCGCCTGTCCAAGTGGATCTTCGGCTCGTGCTGTTCCCGCAGGCGTCACCACCGAACGCTCCTCGTGACAGTCAAATAATGAGCGTGAAAGAGGGATGAACCTTAGGGCCATAGGATGAAAATCCCGATACCATCCCCACTGAATTCAAAAAGAAGGAGTAGGCAGACATCAATATTATAAGTGTGTTAATAGGAAGAAATAGACATATGGATTTTCATACCGTGGTTTTCCTGAGAAGTTCATCTGCTGAAAGAATGGCTGGTGTCTGGTCACGTTCCGCTTGTCGGTGGATGCTTGCCGAGGGCCCGGCCTCAGCTGACTTGGTCAGGAAAACCGTCTGTCCAAGTAGATTTTCGGCTCGTGCTGTTCCCTTAGTCTTCACCACCGAACGCTTTTCCGTGACGGCGGTCTTTTTTTCGTCTTCTAAAAACACTCGACCCGCATAGAATGGGGTGAGGGGGGACGGGCCTGTGAAAGAGATGGTGAAGAAAGGGATCATGATCGTAGCCGGAAGCTTGATTCTTTCGCTCGGCATCAACTTTTTTCTTATTCCCGACCATGTCCTCGACGGTGGGATCATCGGCATCGGTATGATTGCCAATTACATATGGGGGATGAAGGTGGGGCTGACGATCATCTGCTTCAGCATCCCGATTTTCACTCTTGCCTGGTTTTATTTCCGCATGTACTTTTACAACAGTCTGCACGGCCTGTTGGTTTCCTCGTTTTCCATTGATGTGCTTCAGGGACTGCGTGCTTATCATCTGCCGCTCGACCCTGCCATCAGCTCGATCATCGGCGGGGCCCTTGTCGGCGGGGGGATCGGTTTGATGCTCCGGCACCATACGAGCACCGGCGGGACGGATCTTCTTGCTCAGATGATCGCTGACTGGATGAAGGTAAATGTCGGATTCGTTATTCTGGCCATCGATGCGGTCATCATCGGGGCGGGAGGGCTGCTGTTTTCGATGGAAACGCTGCTTCTTTCCGCCATTACGATTTTGAGTGTCGGTCTTGTTACGATGACGTTCACCTCTTCCCGTCTCCTTCCTGAACATCCTGCCTCTTAATTTAGTAAGGCGGCCGAGAACATTCTCGGCCGCTTTTTTTGTTTGGCAGCCGGATTTTCCCGGTCGTTCTTTCACAGAATATTTACACTCTGAGGGAAACCCTCAACCCGGTGCCGAAATTTTGTTATAATCGACTAATGGATAACTGTTGTTTTGGAGGCCGGAAATGTACAATATAAGCAAGTGGGATCATGTGTTCAAACTGGATCCAAATAAAACGATTTCGGAAAAAGACTTGAAGGACATCTGCACATCCGGTACGGACGCGGTGATGATCGGCGGTACCGATGGGGTAACGTTTGAAAATGTTACCGATCTGCAGGAGCGGGTGGAGGCGTACAACGTCACCTGTGTGTTGGAAGTGTCCGATGTGGAAGCCGTTGCTCCGGATTTTGACGCTTATTTCATTCCGATGGTGCTGAACAGCGAAGATAAAAAGTGGATGCTTGATGTGCAGCATCAAGCAGTCAAAGAATACAGCGATATGATCAACTGGACGGCTATGCTGACGGAAGGCTACTGTGTCCTGAATCCCGAAGCGAAAGTTTTTCAAAAAACGTCCTGTTCTCTGCCGGATCAAGCGGACGTGCTGGCATATGCCCGGATGGCCGAGCATCTTTTCCGCCTCCCGGTTTTTTATATGGAATACAGCGGGACCTATGGTGATCCGGCTCTCGTAAAAGAAGTGGCGGATGTGCTGGAGGGGACGACGCTCGTATACGGCGGCGGTATCCGGACGATGCAGCAGGCAGCAGAAATGGCAGCCCAGGCAGACGTCGTCGTCATTGGGAATGTCATCTATGAAGATATACAAGTGGCGCTTCAAACGGTGGAAGCAGTCAAATCAACAAAGAAGAAGGATGGTGGACGTTCATGACTCAGGCGTTGAATGCTTTGATTCAAGGTTTGAATACAGAACAGCGCAATGCGGTAATCCATACAGAAGGCCCGCTGCTCATTATGGCAGGTGCCGGAAGTGGTAAGACAAGGGTGCTGACCCATCGGATTGCCTACTTACTCAGTGAAAAAGATGTAGCGCCGCGCAACATTCTGGCGATTACGTTTACAAACAAGGCCGCGCGCGAGATGAAAGAGCGTGTAGAATCCCTTGTCGGGAAAGACGGCGAAAAAATATGGATGTCGACGTTCCACTCGATGTGTGTCCGGATCTTACGACGGGACATCGACCGGATCGGCTATGACCGCAACTTCTCGATTCTGGATTCCAGTGACCAGCTTTCTGTCATCAAGCAGGTGCTGAAGGAACTGAACCTGGATCCGAAGAAGTGGGACCCACGGGCGATGCTCGGGGCGATCAGTAATTCGAAAAACGAACTGATGACTGCTGAAGATTATGCCAACCAGGCCGGCAGTACCCATGAGGAACAGGTGGCTGAAGTGTACAAAGGCTATCAGAAAAAGCTGCGTAAAAACCAGTCGCTCGATTTCGACGACCTGATCATGCAGACGCTCCGTTTGTTTGATGAAGTGCCGGAAGTGCTGGAAACGTATCAGCGCCGCTTCCAGTATATCCATGTCGATGAGTACCAGGATACGAACCACGCGCAGTACCAGCTCGTCAAGCATCTGGCGAGCCGGTATCAGAATCTGTGTGTTGTCGGGGATTCCGACCAGTCGATTTATGCGTGGCGCGGAGCGGATATTCAAAACATCCTCAACTTTGAAAGTGACTACCCGAAAGCACGGACCATCCTGCTGGAGCAGAATTACCGTTCCACAGAATTGATTCTCGATGCGGCCAACAACGTGATTGATAAAAACTCCGGCCGCAAGCCGAAGCGCCTCTGGACCGACAATAAAGGCGGCGAAAAGATTCACTATCATCAGGCCGGCACAGAGCGTGAGGAAGCCCTTTTCGTCACCGATAAAATCGGCGACCTCGTAAGACAGGGGAAGTTCCGCTATCAGGATACGGCGATCCTGTACCGGACGAACGCCCAGTCGCGTACGATTGAGGAGACATTCGTCAAAGCGGGCATCCCGTACCAGATGATCGGCGGTACGAAGTTCTACGATCGTAAGGAAATCAAGGATCTTCTTGCCTACCTGCGTCTCATTGCCAACCCGAACGATGATCTGAGCTTCCAGCGTGTGATCAACGAACCGAAGCGCGGGGTCGGAAAAACGAGTATGGATAAGATGATGGCCTATGCGGCCGATCACGATATTTCGCTGTATGAAGCAGCGGCGGAAGTCGATTTCGTCGGGGTCAGCGCCAAAGCAGCCAAGGCGATTATGAGCTTCCGCAAAATGGTCCAGAACTGGAGCGAGCAGCAGGAGTTCCTGTCAGCGACCGATATGGTGCAGCAGGTGATCGATAAAACCGGCTATGAAGAGATGCTCATGAACGAAAAAAGCATCGAAGCCCAGAGCCGTCTGGAAAACATTGAAGAATTCAAATCCGTAACGAAGAACTTTGAAGAAAATGCCGAAGATAAAACCTTGGTGGCGTTCTTGACGGATCTTGCGCTGATTGCGGATATCGATTCCATGAATGAGGACCCTAGTAGTGATGACACGGTCACACTTATGACGCTTCACTCCGCGAAGGGTCTTGAGTTTCCTGTCGTCTTTCTCATCGGGATGGAGGAGAATGTCTTCCCGCACAGCCGTGCATTGATGGATGAGGAAGAGATGGAAGAGGAACGCCGCCTCGCTTATGTAGGGATTACCCGTGCTGAGAAGCAGCTGTTTTTGACCCATGCGAAAATGCGTACGTTGTATGGACGGACGAACATGAACCCGATCAGCCGGTTCATCCATGAAATTCCGGAAGAGCTCGTCGACGGACGCGAGCAGAAGGAAGAGCTGCCGTTTTTCAATAAGAAGCGTGAAACGAGCCCGTTTGGGAGACAGACCCAGGAGCCGCCGAAGCGTTCTGCCAAGAAGCCGAAGAAGACGGAATCGACCGGAGGCGAGAAGATCGGCTGGCAGCCTGGTGATAAAGCGACACACAAAAAATGGGGAACCGGCACCGTCGTCAAAGTGCAGGGTGAGGGAGATGCGCTTGAGCTCGACATCGCGTTCCCGGCACCGACAGGCATTAAGCGGCTGCTTGCCCGTTTTGCTCCGATTACGAAAGCGTAAGGAAGTGAATGAGTATGAACGCAAGTGAAGCGCAGCAGAGGATCGAGGCGCTGCGACAGGAACTCGAGCAGTACAGCTATCAATATCATACGCTCGATGATCCGTCGGTCTCTGACTATGAATATGATAAAAAAATGCAGGAGCTGATCAACCTGGAGGAGGAATTTCCGGAGCTGCAGACACCGGATTCCCCTTCCCAGCGTGTCGGTGGAAAGCCTCTCGATGCTTTTGTGAAGGTGCAGCATGATATTCCGATGCTCAGCCTCGGCAACGCTTTTAACGAGGAAGAGCTCCGTGATTTCGACCGCCGTGTCAAGAACGGCACAGACGAAGAAGTCAGCTACGTGTGCGAACTGAAAATCGACGGTCTCGCCGTCTCATTGAAATATGAGGATGGGGTGTTTGTCCGGGGAGCGACACGGGGAGACGGAACGACAGGCGAAGACATTACGAAAAACCTCCGGACCATCCGCAACATCCCGCTCCGTTTGAAAGAGCCTGCCACCCTTGAGGTGCGCGGGGAAGCGTATATGCCGAAGCGCTCGTTTGTCGGTTTGAACGAAGCGAAGGAAGCGAATGGCGAAGAGCCGTTTGCCAATCCTCGGAACGCCGCAGCTGGATCGCTGCGTCAGCTGGACCCGAAAATCGCCGCCAAACGGAACCTTGATATTTTCCTTTACGGCATCGGTGTCTGGGAGGACGATCCGACAGACGCCCACAGTGAACGGCTGGAGCGGATGAAGAAACTGGGACTGAAAACGAACCCGGAATGGAAAAGGTGTAACAACATCGATGAAGTGATCGACTATGTGAACAGCTGGGTCGAACGGCGCCCGGATCTCGACTATGAAATAGACGGGATCGTCATTAAAGTAGATCGTCTGGATCAACAGGAAACGCTCGGCTTTACGGCTAAAAGTCCACGTTGGGCGACCGCTTACAAATTCCCGGCTGAAGAAGCGGTCACTACGCTTACGGATATCGAGTTAAGCGTCGGCCGGACAGGGGCCGTAACCCCGACCGCCATTCTGGAACCGGTCAAAGTCGCGGGAACGACCGTGCAGCGGGCTTCTCTTCACAATGAAGATTTGATCCGTGAAAAGGACATCCGCATCGGAGATACGGTCGTCATTAAAAAAGCCGGTGACATCATTCCTGAGGTGGTACGTGTACTTACGGATCATCGGACAGGGGACGAAGAGCCGTACTACATGCCGGAAACGTGTCCGGAATGCGGAAGTGAGCTTGTCCGGATTGAAGAAGAAGTCGCACTGCGGTGCATCAACCCGAACTGTCCGGCCCAGCTGCGGGAAGGATTGATCCACTTCGTATCCAGAAATGCCATGGATATCGAAGGGCTCGGTGAAAAAGTCATCGCCCAGCTATTCCAGGAAAACCTGATCCATAACATTGCCGACTTGTACAAGCTGGACCGTGAAGAGCTGCTGCAGCTGGACCGCATGGGGGAAAAGTCGGTCGAAAACCTGCTGCATGCGATAGAAGCCTCCAAGGAAAACTCTCTGGAACGCCTGCTTTTTGGTCTTGGCGTCCGTTACGTCGGCTCCAAGGCCGCCAGTACGCTCGCCCAGCACTTTGAGTATATGGAGGCTCTGAAGGCAGCAGACACGGAAACGCTGGAGGCGGTTCCCGAAATCGGCAGCAAGATGGCGGATTCGATCGCCAGCTATTTTGACAAGCCGCAGGTCATCGAGCTGTTGGACGAACTCCAGTCGCTCGGCTTGAATATGGAATACCTCGGCGCGAAGAAAAGCGACCAGCCGGAAGATTCTCCGTTCAAGGATAAAACGATTGTCCTGACCGGAAAGATGGAACATTTCAGTCGTTCTGAAGCGAAGAAAATCGTTGAAGGACTCGGAGGCAAAGTGACGGGGAGTGTCAGTGCCAAAACCGACCTTCTCATCGCCGGGGAGGATGCCGGTTCGAAATATAAGAAGGCAGCAGATCTCGGCGTTGAAATCTGGGATGAAGAGCAGTTTAGAGAAGCTTTAAACGATTAGGGAGTGGAAAGCATGAGGAAGATGCACGCACTGTTACTTAGTTCGGTGCTTTTCGTGAGCGCGTGTACGCCCGTTTTTGATAATAGAGAAGAAGTCATACAGGAAACGACCGATGAGAACAATAACCAGTCGGCGATTGTTCCCAACTATACGATGTCTGAAGAAGATTACCGGATGATCCTGACCGAAAGCAGTCCGACAGTGTCTTCCGCCCGCGGCGTCACGACGAACCAGATGGGCAACCGGCTGGATATCGATGAATTTGAAAGCGGCCTGCGCCGGCACTCCAAGGAATACTATGACCCCGAGGATTACTTTTTCCAGTCGGGTCAGTATTTGACGGACGATACGCTGATCAGCTGGCTTTCCCGTGAAAGCGAGACAAATGAAGTAGGGCTGAACCCTGAACTCGACGAAGATGAAGCATCGGAAGAAGAGTTCCGTGACAGTCCGAAATACATTTCCAATATCGTTGAACAGGATTACTTAGTGAAGAAGGAAGAAAACGTCGTGGAACTGAAAGGGATCACGATCGGAATCTCCCTGCGTACGGTGTACAATTTCCAGACACCGGACGGAAAGAATTACTCTGAAAACCATTCGACCGAGGAGCTTTTGACTAAAGGGAAGCAGTACGCCGGGGAAATCCTGGAACGTATCCGCGAAGATGAGGAACTGAAGGACGTGCCTGTCGTATTTGCTTTGTATGAAGAAGAAGAGGCGAGCTCCAAAGTACCGGGCAGCTTCCTGAGCAAGGCGTATGTGAAAGGTTCATCCGCGTCCATCGGTGGCTGGGACACCATTGATGAGAAGCATGTCCTTTTCCCATCCAGTGAAGCGGAAACCGATCACTTCGATGATTCCCAGGTATTTTCGGACTTCAGAAAAGAAGTGTCCGACTATTTCCCGAACTTTGTCGGTATGATCGGCAACGGTTTTTACGTGAACAACGACCTGCGGGAGGTTACGATTGAAATTCCGATCGAATTCCAGTCGCAGTCCGAGGTTGTCGGGTTTACCCAGTATGTGTACAGTCTTGTTGTTGAAATGTTCCCGGACCATTATGGTGTTCAGGTGAACATTCACAGCATGGACGACCCGGAAAGCCTGATCGTTAAAAACGCAGGGGAAGAAGAACCCTTTGTACATGTCTATAAATAAAAGAAAGCCGTACTCTGATTTTCAGGGTACGGCTTTTTTTACCTGTGAAGTGATGACGGCCACGTTCCGCTTATCGAATGCTTGGCGCGGGCGTCACCACCGATAAGCTCCTTGTGTCCCAGCCGCATGGAGATGTGAGATCCTGAAAACGTTTGTGCACGGAAAGAGAATGGTCTGCGATTCTGGAAAAATACCAGGGTTTTCAACAAACTGAAACCGTACCCTGTAAATGGAGGTATGTTTTTTTTAATGACCTTGGTCGTTTTTTTCTGGTTCTTTAGTCATTTTTCCTTGAGGGATGAACCCGCTTACACACCTAAGGAAAAGGATTTCATCTTTGTTGTGAAGCGTGCGGAGGGTCTAAAGCACTCCCTCCGGTTAATAGTTGAAAGAAAGCTTCTCTCCCTATAAGATAATCTCGGATATTTAAAGAGAGAGGTTTAAAGTTTATGTCTACACGCCAACGAATTACAGCTTTGACAGGAGTGGTCGTACTCATCCTGTTCCTGATCATTTACATGCTGACGGTGTCGCCTGCCGAGCAGATCAATGAAAAGGAGGAAGCGGCTGAACGGGAGGAGATTTCCTATGACCAGTCGCTCCGTCCTCAATATCATTTTACTCCAGCGGAAAACTGGATGAACGATCCTAACGGAATGGTGTATTACGAAGGCGAATACCATTTGTTCTATCAATACAATCCGGATGGGGATCAGTTCGGAAATATGAGCTGGGGGCATGCAGTCAGTGAGGATCTCGTACACTGGGAGGAACAGGATGTTGCGCTGACACCTGATGAGCATGGCATGATTTTCTCAGGGAGTATCATTGCCGATGAAGAAAATAAAAGTGGACTCTTCCCAGATGAAGAAGGTGGTCTTGTTGCCTTTTATACGAGTGCCGGTGATGTTCAGGATCAACGGATCGCTTATAGCACCGACAAAGGAAGGACGTGGGAGAAATACGATGGGAACCCTGTCGTACCGAACCCCGGGATTGAGGACTTCCGCGATCCTAAGGTCATCTGGCATGACGAGTCTGAAACATACATCATGCTGCTGGCTGCAGGAAAAAAGGTGATGTTCTATGGATCAGAGAATCTGGTGGATTGGGAATACTTAAGTGAGTTCGGTCATACAGGAGCCCAGGGAGGTATCTGGGAAACGCCGGAATTGTTTGAACTCCCAGTAGATGGAGAGGAGGGAGATACACTCTGGGTGCTGCAGGTGGATATGAACCCGGGCAGTATCGCCGGCGGTTCAGGCGGCCAGTATTTTCTCGGAGATTTTGACGGTGCTGAATTTACAAGACAGGAGAAGTCCAATGACATCAACTGGGTGGATTATGGGACGGACTTTTATGCAGCCCAGGCCTTTAACAACATGAAGGACCGTGTCATATGGATGGCCTGGATGAGTAACTGGACGTATGCCTCCAGCCTTCCAACCGATCCGTGGCGCGGAGCGATGTCGCTTCCAAGGGAAGTCACGCTTCAAAAAGACAAAAACGGGGAAGTACAGCTGATTCAGCAGCCGGCCGATGAACTGAAAGACCATCGCGGAGATCTCATATATGAAGCCGCTGGTATCGAGCTGGAGGGTTCAGAGACGATTGATGGTTTTGAAGAAGAAACCTATGAGATTACAGCGGAAATGGAACCTGGCTCCTCTGGGGAATTCGGATTCCGTGTTCGATATTCCTCCGATATGCAGGAAGAAACCATTGTTGGATATGATACGAAAAACGACGTCGTATTCACCGATCGTCTGAACTCAGGAAAAACCGATTTCCACGAATCGTTTGCTGGTGTCTACCGGGCACCTTCCCGATTAGAGGATGGCACCGTTAAGCTGCACATCTTCGTAGACCGGTCCTCTGTGGAGGTGTTTGCGAATGGTGGACAGCAGGTCTTAACGACGCGGATTTTCCCATTCCCTGAAAGCAGTGGACTTGAAATCTACAGCAAAGAAGGGGATGTGAATATCAAATCGCTCCAAATTTACGATCGACCTTCAGCGTGGTAACCGGTGGCGTGCGGCTTATCAATGCTTCCCTGCCCAACCGGTCCTGGTGAACGGTACAGGGAAAGCATGACCTGACAACAAAGAAAAAAGCTTGTAGAGAAACTCCTGTTTCTTTACAAGCTTTTTTCTTTTTTTCCGCCAGGAGCGAAAGCCCCTTCCCTTTCCGCGGACGAGCGCCCGAGCTTCCTCGCAACACCCACGCTCGGTGATCTCGGCCCACTCGTTCTTCCGCAGGAGTGGAAGGGTCACCGCTCCTTGTTAGTTCTTTAAAATCGAAAAAGACTCCCCTTCACCCAGCTCACCCTTGTTTGATGGCGGGCAGTCTTTTTCATATTCCGGCAGGCAGCTGTCATCAGCGCCTGTTCTTTCCCTTTTTCTTTTCCATGCAGGCGGCAACAGCGCCGCTCATGCCGTTCTTTTGAATCTGCGAACCTGCATAGGGCACATGTTCTCTTCTATATATGCTAACGTCGGCACGAGGAGCGTTCGGTGGTGATGCCTGCGGGAACAGCACGGGCCGAAGATCCACTTGGGCAGGCGATCTTCCTGACCAAGTTAGCTGAGGCCGTGCCCGCGGCATTCATCCACCGATAAGCGGAAAGTGACCCTGCAAATGGACCACTCTAACTGGTTAACACAGGCTTTTTCTACAGCCCAACAGTCTTGATAAAGGCTGTTTTTTTATGCTGTATAACGGAAGGAATTTAGAAAGATTTAAGAGGGAACGGAAGCAGGAAGTACGATGCTCTGGGAATTTGAAAATGTTTCACCGGCCCGGGCTTTAGAGGGGAATAGAACGGGATATTCCGTTTGAATAAGGAACACGGGTGCGGTAGAATAATTGTGGAAACATTAATTATTGTAATTTTCTTAAAATTACAAGGCGTATACCCAACTACTTTCAAGGAGGCGTTTTTTTATGGTGGTCCCTTACAAACATGAACCATTCACAGATTTCGCGCTGGAAGAAAATCGAAAAGCCATGCAGGCTGCATTGAAGCAGGTGGAGGCAGACCTTGGAAAAGAGTATCCGTTAATCATCGGCGGGGAGCGGATCATGACTGACGAGAAGATCGAAGTCGTCAATCCGGCCAATAAAAAAGAAGTGATCGGCCGAGTGTCGAAAGCGAATCAGGACCTGGCTGAAAAAGCCCATCAGGTGGCTGATGAGACATTTGACTGGTGGCGGAAGACGAAGGCGTCGTACCGCGCGGATATTCTTTTCCGGGCTGCGGCCATCATTCGCCGCCGAAAGCACGAATTCACCGCCCATCTCGTCAAGGAAGCCGGTAAGCCGTGGAAGGAAGCCGATGCAGATACAGCCGAGGCGATTGATTTCCTGGAGTATTATGGGCGTCAAATGCTTGAAATAGATAAAGGAGTCGACGTGAACTCACGTCCGATTGAAAACAACCGGTTCCACTACATACCACTCGGCGTCGGTGTCGTCATTTCACCTTGGAACTTCCTGTTTGCCATCATGTGCGGGACAACAGTCGCCGCCATGGTGTCCGGTAACACCGTCCTATTGAAACCGGCCAGTGCCACCCCGATCATCGCCTATAAAATGATGGAGGTGCTTGAGGAAGCCGGTCTTCCTGCAGGCGTCATCAATTACATTCCAGGAAGCGGGAAGGAAGTCGGGGATTACCTTGTCGATCATCCACGCACACGCTTTATCAGCTTCACAGGCTCTCGTGAAGTCGGTACCCGCTTGTTCGAGCGGGCAGCGAAAGTCCATGAGGGACAGAAATGGCTGAAGCGGACGATCATTGAGATGGGCGGAAAGGATACCATTATCGTAGATGAAGATGCCGATCTTGAAATGGCTGCGGATGCGATCACGTATTCTGCTTTCGGTTTCTCCGGTCAGAAATGCTCGGCCTGTTCCCGTGTCGTTGCACATGAGGCCATTTACGACGACCTTCTCGACCGTGTCGTCCAGAAGACGAAGAAGGGCGTGAGTTATGGAGATCCATCTGATAACAGCCATTATATGGGGCCGGTCATCGACCAGGGAGCGTACGACAAGATTTTAAGCTATATCAACATTGGGAAAGAAGAAGGGAGTTTAATGTGCGGCGGAAAAGGGAATGACGGTACAGGTTGGTTTGTCGCGCCGACGGTTTTTGCCGATCTTGCTCCGGATGCACGAGTCATGCAGGAGGAAATCTTCGGTCCTGTCGTCGGTTTTACGAAGGCCAAGGACTTTGAGGAAGCTGTTCAATTCGCGAACAATACAGACTACGGCCTGACGGGGGCGGTCATTACGAACAACCGTGACCACATTGAAAAAGCACGGGAAGATTTCCATGTTGGGAACCTGTATTTCAACCGCGGGTGCACAGCAGCTATTGTAGGGTATCATCCGTTTGGCGGATTCAATATGTCCGGAACCGACTCCAAAGCAGGAGGACCGGACTACCTGCTGCAGCACATGCAGGGCAAAACATCGTCTGAGATGCTGTAAAGCAAAGGGCGCACCCTTCTTTTATCCAACATAAGAGGAGGGGTTTTTTTATAAGGCAGAAGTACATACTAAAGAGGCAGAGAAAAGGGGATAATTCCCTATTTTAACCAAAGTGATGAAATTTTTTTGAAGAAATTTTGTGAATGAATATCATTAAAACATCGTATATACGCATTATTATGCATGATTAACGGATATTTATTTAAATAGGTAAAAATATGTAAATTTTTGCAATGTTCAGTCAAAAGTTATATGATATAGTTGTATCCGTGTTTGGTTTCCCTGAGTCTTTGTGACTCAAGAACCATAAGTCGGTACAAATGCATAACATTGTATATCATAAGTCTTGAAGGAGGTGAACCACTTGTTTGAGCTCGCGACTGCAGCATCAGCATCCATCGCCGGGGCGACCTGGTTCTGGTTGTTCGTCCCAATGCCAATACTAATTATTCTATCACTTATTTCCCTATTTACTGAGAGGAGCGAATAACAAACCATGAGTACTGCAACGTTAATAACGTTTATCATTTATTTAATCGGTATGCTGGGTATCGGATTTGCCGCATATCGTCTAACATCTGATTTATCCGATTATGTTTTAGGCGGTCGTCGTTTAGGACCAGGAGTAGCCGCACTATCCGCCGGTGCCTCTGATATGAGTGGCTGGCTGCTGTTAGGCCTGCCGGGTGCGATTTATGCTTCCGGATTGTCTGAAGCGTGGATCGGTGTCGGTCTTGCGATCGGTGCCTACTTAAACTGGCAGTTTGTCGCGCGTCGTCTTCGTGTATTTACAGAGGTTGCGAATGACTCGATTACAGTTCCTGACTATCTTGAGAACCGCTTCCGTGACAACTCCCACGTTCTGCGTGTTATATCTGCATTTGTCATTCTATTATTTTTCACCTTCTATACTTCCTCCGGTATGGTCGCCGGTGCGAAGCTGTTTGAAGCTTCATTTGCCTTAAGCTATACACAGGCTTTATGGCTCGGCGCGATCGTAACTATTTCTTATACGTTCCTTGGAGGCTTCCTTGCTGTAAGCTGGACAGACTTCGTCCAGGGAATTCTGATGTTCCTTGCTCTTATCGCTGTGCCGATTGTGGCTGTATCTGAGCTTGGTGGATGGAGCGCAGCGACAGACGCTGTTGCCCAGATTGATCCATCCCACTTGAACATGGTACAGGGTGTCGGTGCTCTGGCTATCATTTCCTCCCTTGCCTGGGGACTTGGTTACTTCGGTCAGCCGCACATTCTTGTTCGTTTTATGGCGCTTCGTTCACCTAAGGATGTACCGAAAGCCCGTCTGATTGGTATCGGCTGGATGGTTCTCGGCCTGTACGGTGCCATTTTCACCGGTTTATTCGGACTTGCCTACATCAACACAGCTGATGTAGCGGACTTGTCCACGTTTAATGCTGAAGTCATTACAGAAGGCGGCATCCAGATGCTTGCCGACTCTGAGAAGATCTTCATCACGTTCTCTCAGATCCTGTTCCACCCGATCATTGCGGGTATCCTGTTGGCAGCCATCTTGTCTGCGATCATGAGTACGATTGACTCCCAGCTTCTTGTATCTTCTTCTGCACTGGCAGAGGACTTCTACAAGGCGTTGTTCCGTAAAAACGCTACAGAAAAAGAATTGGTATGGGTCGGACGTGTTGCCGTAGCCGGTATTGCTCTCATTGCCGTGCTTCTTGCCGGTAACCCGGACAGCACCGTTCTTGGACTTGTATCCTATGCATGGGCTGGTTTCGGTGCCGCTTTCGGTCCGATCATCATCCTGTCCTTGTTCTGGAAAGGCATCACCCGTAACGGGGCGCTCGCCGGTATTATCGTCGGTGCCGTCACTGTTGTCATCTGGGGTGACTTCCTGAGCGGCGGTATCTTCGATCTTTATGAAATCGTACCAGGATTCCTGTTGAGCACCCTTGCTACGGTGATTGTCAGTCTGATGGGTACACCGCCGAAAGAAATCATTGAAGAATTCAATGAAGCAGCTAGACGCTGAGTTTCTAGTATCATCCCCGGTCGCTGGACCGGGGATTTTTTATGTTTGAGCAGGTTTAAAAAAGAGGGGCTGCCTTCCATCCTGGTGTTCAATTTTCTGTCAGAAACGGTGGTCAATTTCCATCCGTACGGAAAAAGACAGGGGGCGGTGGATATGTTAAGATAGAAAAGGTGTGTTACGTACGTTGAAAATGGATTCTTAAATTTGGTATGATCATATATTATGTGAGATCGAAATGGAGGTCGCATTATGTCCAGAATCAGTAAAGATGAAGTGAAGCACGTCGCGAATCTTGCGCGTCTTGCGATCACGGATGAAGAAGCAGCAACATTCACAAAACAGCTGGATGACATTATTACCTATGCTGAACAGCTGAATGAGCTCGATACAACAGGCGTTGAGCCGACAACCCACGTCCTTGACCTTAAAAACGTCATGCGTAAGGACGAGCCGAAGAAGTGGATCACCCAGGATGATGCACTGAAAAATGCACCAGACAAACAGGACGGACAATTCAAAGTCCCATCCATTTTGGAATAAGGAGGTTCAACGATGTCTTTATTTGAGTACACGTTAAAAGAGCTTCAGGAGAAGCTACATAATAAAGAAATCTCAGTGACGGACCTTGTAGAGGAATCCTACAAGCGCATTGACGAAGTGGATGAAGAGATCCAGGCTTTCATCACACTGAATAAAGAAGCCGCCATGACGAAAGCAGCAGAACTGGATGCTGAGCGCGGAACGGCAGCGGAGAAGCTGTTCGGTCTGCCCATCGGCGTGAAGGACAACATCGTAACGAAAGGGCTTCGTACGACAGCCGGAAGCCAGATTTTGTCCAACCTGAACGATCCATTGTATGACGCAACCGTTGTCAACAAGCTGAACGACGCGAAGTCCGTCACGATTGGTAAATTGAATATGGACGAGTTCGCAATGGGTTCTTCCAACGAGAACTCCAGCTATGCTGCTGTGCGTAACCCGTGGAACACGGATTATGTCCCAGGTGGCTCCAGTGGTGGTTCTGCGGCGGCTGTTGCTGCAGGCGAAGTCCCTTATTCTCTTGGTTCCGATACCGGTGGTTCCATCCGTCAGCCGGCCGCTTACTGTGGTGTGGTCGGATTGAAGCCGACATACGGCCGTGTCTCCCGTTTCGGATTGATTGCTTTCGCATCCTCTCTTGATCAGATCGGACCAATCACACGCAATGTCGAAGATAACGCGTTCCTTCTGGAAACGATTGCCGGTCATGACAAAATGGATTCGACATCTGCCAATGTAGAAGTGCCAAACTATACAGAGGCTCTGACAGGTGATGTGAAAGGCTTGAAAATCGCTGTACCGAAGGAATACCTTGCTGAAGGTGTCGCTCCTGAGGTGAAAGAAGCGGTTCAGGCTGCCCTGAAAGAATACGAAAAAATGGGCGCGACATGGGAAGAAGTTTCCCTGCCGCACTCCAAATATGCGCTTTCCACGTACTACCTGCTTTCTTCTTCAGAAGCGTCTGCCAACCTGGCCCGTTTTGACGGTGTCCGCTACGGCAAGCGTGCGGAAGATGCGGAGTCTATGCTGGATATGTTCAAGCGTTCCCGCGCAGAAGGCTTCGGTGACGAAGTGAAACGACGGATCATGCTTGGAACATTCGCGCTGAGCTCCGGTTACTACGATGCGTATTACAAGAAAGCCCAGCAGGTACGTACCCTTATTAAGAACGATTTCGAAAAAGTTTTCGAAGACTACGATGTCATCGTTGGACCGACAACACCGACACCAGCCTTTAAAGTCGGCGACAAAGTGGACGATCCAATGACGATGTATGCCAACGACATCTTGACGATTCCCGTCAACCTTGCCGGTGTTCCGGGGATCTCCATTCCTTGCGGCTTCTCCAGTGAAGGACTGCCGATCGGACTGCAGATCATCGGAAAACACTTTGACGAAGGTACTGTCTACCGTGCCGCTCACGCCTTCGAGCAGGCTACCGATTACCATACCCAACGCCCGTCCCTTGGAGGTGCGCGCTCATGAACTTTGAAACGATCATTGGACTTGAAGTCCACGTAGAACTGAAAACCGAATCCAAAATCTTCAGCCCGTCTCCGAACATGTTCGGAGATGATCCGAATACGAACGTCAACCCGATCGACCTTGGGTATCCGGGCGTTCTTCCTGTGCTGAACGAAGAAGCGGTGAACTTCGCTATGAAAGCGGCCATGGCCCTGAACTGTGACATTGCGGAAGACACGAAGTTCGACCGTAAGAACTATTTCTATCCGGACAACCCGAAAGCTTATCAGATCTCCCAGTTTGATAAGCCGATCGGAGAGAACGGCTACATCGACATCGAAGTCGATGGAAAGAAAAAGCGCATCGGTATTACCCGTCTTCACATGGAAGAAGACGCGGGTAAACTGACGCACAGCGACGACGGCTACTCCCTTGTCGACTACAACCGTCAGGGTACACCGCTTGTTGAGATCGTATCCGAGCCGGATATCCGTTCTCCGAAAGAAGCATACGCCTACCTGGAAGCATTGAAAAACATCATCCAGTACACAGGCGTTTCCGACTGTAAGATGGAAGAAGGTTCTCTGCGTTGTGACGCCAACCTTTCCATCCGTCCGATCGGTCAGGAAGAATTCGGTACGAAAACCGAGCTCAAAAACTTGAACTCCTTCTCCTTCGTTCAAAAAGGGTTGGAATTCGAAGAGAAGCGTCAGGAACAGGAGCTGCTGAAAGGCGGCGAAATCCTTCAGGAAACCCGTCGTTATGACGAGCAGACGAAGGAAACGATCCTGATGCGTGTGAAGGAAGGTTCGGATGACTACCGTTACTTCCCAGAGCCGGACCTTGTCCCGCTTTACATCGATGAGGCGTGGAAAGAGCGCATCCGTGCGGAAATCCCTGAGCTTCCGGATGCCCGTAAGAAGCGTTACATCGAGGAGCTTGAGCTGCCCGCTTATGACGCAATGGTTCTCACCAACAGCAAAGAGCTTTCCGATTTCTTCGAAGAAGCGATTGGTCAGGGTGCTGATGTGAAACAGGCGTCCAACTGGATGATGGGTGAAGTATCCGCCTACATGAACAAGCACTATAAAGAATTGTCCGACCTTGCTTTGACACCTGAATCTCTTGCTAAAATGATTCAGCTGATCGAAGACGGTACGATTTCTTCTAAAATCGCCAAGAAAGTCTTCACAGAGCTTGTGGAAAACGGCGGCGATCCAGAGAAAATCGTTAAGGATAAAGGACTTGTTCAAATTTCCGATGAAGGCCAGCTGACGGAAATCATCGTGAAAATCATGGACAACAACCCGCAGTCCATCGAAGACTACAAAAATGGTAAAGACCGCGCCCTCGGATTCCTCGTCGGCCAGGTAATGAAGGAAACCAAAGGCCAGGCCAACCCGCCGATGGTAAACAAAATCATTCTGGCAGAAATGGATAAGCGCTGAAACGAAGCCTGGACTGAATCATAGAGGGACGAAGCACGCACTCCCGGGTGCGTGCTTTCGTATGGTTTAGGACGAACGGTCATATACTATATAAAGTTTGCAAAAACAGGAAAAAAAGATATGATGTATGATGGAACAAGCTTGGATAAAGGGGGTCATATGATGAAACGTGCCCGAATTATATATAACCCGACCTCTGGACGAGAACTCATTCGCAAGGTTCTCCCGGACATATTACAGAGATTCGAACAGTCCGGCTATGAAACCTCCGCGCATGCCACAACGTGTGCCGGCGATGCCGCTGAGGCCGCCCGTTATGCCGTCGAGCAGGAGTTCGACGTCGTTGTAGCCGCAGGAGGCGACGGAACCATTAATGAAGTGATCAACGGACTTGCCGAACAGGACCATAAACCGAAGCTCGGCGTCATTCCAGTCGGGACTACCAACGATTTTGCCCGTGCCTTGCACATCCCAAGAAACATCCATAAAGCCGTCGATATCATCCTTGAGGATTATACCCACCCTCTTGATATCGGACGCGTGAATGATCAGTACTTCATGAACATATCCGGTGGGGGAAAGATCACCGAAGTTTCCTATGAAGTACCAAGTAAACTGAAGACGATGATCGGTCAGCTTGCCTATTACTTGAAAGGCATCGAAATGCTGCCATCCATCCGTCCGACCCGTGTAGAAATCGAGTATGACGGCAAATGGTATGAAGGAGAAATCATGCTGTTTCTCGTCAGTAACACGAACTCCGTCGGCGGACTTGAGAAACTGGCTCCGTCCGCACGTATGGATGACGGCCTGTTCGATCTGATGATCATCGAAAAAATGAACGTCGCCGAGTTTGCCCGTCTGGCCACGCTCGCGATTCAGGGAAATCACCTGAACCATCCGAAGTTCATCCACACCACGGCCAGCCGTGTGAAAGTGAAGACGGATGAAAAGATGCAGCTGAATATTGACGGGGAATTCGGTGGATTATTGCCCGGGGAATTTGTCAATTTATACAGGCATCTGGAGTTTTTTGTACCGGAAGATAAGTTCAAGGAAGAAGAATAAGGGGGAGCGCTGCTGTTGGAACAGTGGCGTTCTTTTCTTTTGTTTGTAAGTGCTCGTGAGGGAATTGTTTGAGGTAGAAGTCCGCAGGCCTCCACAAGCTGCTCGAGGTCATAAGTCCACCGGCTCTGAAAAGGAAGAACGCTTTTCAGTTCCGCTGTTCTTATGCTTGTCGCAGCTGTCGGGGCGACTCCGCACATAAAGATATCCGGCTGCGTCGCCCAGCTGCTCGAGGTCATAAGTCCACCGATTGTGAAAAGGAAGATCACTTTTCATAATCGGCGTTCTTATGCTTGTCGCAGCTATCAGGGCGACTTCGCACTTAGGGATATGATAAACTACGGTTAGAGTATATAGATAAAGGACGGATGAATGATGGCGAAGGTGAAGCCGCCTGTACAGAAGAATGAGACGATACAAGTGACGTTTGAGGATTTGACGCATGAAGGCAATGGGGTAGGGAAAGTTGATGGCTATCCGCTTTTCGTACCGTATGGCCTTCCCGGCGAGACGGCTGATGTGAAGGTCGTGAAAGTGAAAAAGAACTTCGGCTTCGGTAAACTCTTGAAGGTGAGCGAGGAAAGTGAACACCGTGTCGAGCCGCCGTGTGACGTATTCTATCAATGCGGAGGCTGCCAGCTTCAGCATATGAGCTACCAGATGCAGCTCGATATGAAGCAGAAGCAGGTCAAAGACAACATGAAGAAAATCGGGCATCTGGAACACGTGCCTGTCCACCCGACGATGGGGATGGAAGATCCGTGGCGCTACCGCAATAAAGTACAGATCCCGGTCGGACAGAAGGAAGACGGTGAATTGATGACCGGATTCTATCAAAAGCGCAGCCACAACATCATTGATATGGATACGTGTCTAATCCAGGACGAAGTGAACGACCGCATGGTGGAAACCGTCCGCCGTATCGCATCCAAGCACGGCCTGGATGCCTATGACGAACAGACCCACCGAGGTGTGCTCCGTCACATCATGGTCCGCACAGGGAAGAATACGAATGACATTATGATCGTCATCGTAACGAAAACGAAAAAACTGCCTCATAAAGATGAAATGATCAGTGAGATCCGCGATGCATTTCCAACTGTGAAGTCCATCGTTCATAACGTGAACAGCGCGAGAACGAATGTCATTTTAGGAAAAGAAACGAACGTCCTTTGGGGCGATGAGTACATTTACGATACGATCGGTGACATCAAATTCATGATCTCACCAAAATCGTTCTATCAGGTCAATCCGACTCAGACGAAAACGTTGTATGATAAAGCGTTGGAATATGCGGATCTACGAGGCGGCGAAACCGTCATTGACGCTTACTGCGGCATCGGAACCATCTCTCTTTTCTTAGCTCAGAAAGCGAAAAAAGTGTATGGCGTTGAAATCGTACCGGAAGCCGTCACTGATGCGAAAAAGAATGCGCGTCTTAACAAGATGGACAATGCCGACTTCTTCGTCGGTGAAGCAGAAAAACTGATGCCATGGTGGCGTAACCAAGGGCTACGTCCAGATGTGATCGTTGTCGACCCTCCGCGTAAAGGCTGTGACGAAGAGCTGTTGAAAGCGATGCTTGATATGGAACCGGAGCGTATTGTTTATGTCTCCTGTAATCCATCGACGCTTGCGAGAGATCTTAAGGTGCTGGAAGATGGCGGCTATGAGACGAAGGAAGTTCAGCCGGTGGATATGTTCCCGCAGACGAGCCACGTGGAGTGTGTAACATGGTTGGAGAAGAAAGAAAAGTAAGACTCCAGGACTTCTGAAGTAATGAAACGACGTTCAACCAAAACGAGAAAATTTATAGTCTTCATCAAAGCTGATGACTTTCGTACCCGGTCCGCATTATTGTACAGTGTGAACGGTGCTGACAATCAGACATTGAAAAAATCGTGTCTGAAAAATTCAGTAGAGCGAATGAGAGTCTGTGATTAAGGGTATAGATATAGGAAACCTCTGCCTGAATCATGGCATAATCGAAATCGAAACTACACTCAATTAGGAAGGGGAATTCCAATGGCTGATGAAAACCTAAGTAAAGGCCTTGTTGATGCTGCCTTTAATAAGAAAGAAGCAGAAGAAGCAGAGAAAATAAAAGAAGAAAATAAAGCAAACGACGGGGATATCATTACTTTCAAAAGAGACGGCCAGCAGCTGGAAGCTGTCGTTACTTCTACGAATCCGGCAAACTCCGTTGTCTGCGATCTTACCATCATGGAAGATTTCCACGAGCGCAATTTTGACTTCGAAAAGACCGTTGTTGCTCATAAGAACTACACCATTAAAAAACGCAGCAAAAAGTAAGTCCGGCCTCTGCTGTATACGGATAAGAAGCACCGCACTCGACAAGTGTGGTGCTTTTTTATACGCGGAGAAGTCCTGGAAACGCTTGAATCCCATGGTCATTAGACAGCTTCAACACATAGGAATGAAAATGAATGCTTGATATGTGTTTTGAACTATCCATACCTCAGCAAAATGGTGTACTCTTTATAGGTAGAGTAAACTTCAGAGGTGAGAGAAATGAAAAAGATAACAGCTTTGTGGCTGATAATTTTAACAGGGGCGCTGCTTACAGCCTGCTCCGGAACTTCAGAACCGCCGGACGGTTTTATGACGATGAATAAAGAAGTGACGGAGATGGCGAAAGGCACGTATGAATGGACCAAAGAGGGGGTGTTTTCGGACAGCCAAGTGACAGCGGATGCCGGAACACCTTACGACATTGCTGACAATGTTGAAGCGGCACCGTCAGGCGGTGACAAGACTGCAGTGATCACATTCAGCAGTGGAAAAACACCGGAACTCTCCGCTTTTATCTGGGATGATGAAGGAAGGCAGGAGGAGCT
Organism: Halobacillus sp. ABD4_316; assembly: GCF_056161385.1. NCBI lineage: Bacteria > Bacillati > Bacillota > Bacilli > Caryophanales > Bacillaceae > Halobacillus > Halobacillus sp. ABD4_316. Next base: position 304,473 of record NZ_JBSWZA010000003.1, on the reverse strand, counting down.
TCCGATTGAAAATGAACAGGTGACTCTTCCGGATTCAGAAGGCCGGTATACGATTGAAGTTTTCGCTGAATGGGAGAATGGAACCGGTTCGTACACGCTTCCTGTGATGATCCAATAGAGTATGAAACCTGATTCCCCTTCTAATCGTATAGATAAGGAACAAAGCGAAAGTGGGTGGAAGGATATGAGTGGAGGCGTGTTTCTGCTGATCATTCTGAGTTTGCTCGGTCTGCCTATTTTATGGGGAATGATCCGGGATAAATTCGGAGGGAATACCAACCGATTTTACGGCGATGAATTGAATAAGCATCAAAAAAGAGGAAGAGAAAAGGTCTATGAAGAGAATACGAGGCATACAGGACCAAGAGACAACCCGCCCATGGGAGGGGATGGAAACCCCTGATGAAATAATGTCCACTTCTCTACAGCCTGCATTGATGAATGAGAAACATAGAACGTATAAACAAGAAATCACTTGTTTGAAATCTCTTGGCTGAGAATTCATCCTTATGTAAAAATAAAACCCGTCCGCGCTTTAAGGCGTAGACGGGTTTTATTTGATTTACTCGCTTTTTACCTCTGTTTTCAGCTTAGTTAAAGGCTGTGGAGGGCATGATTTCTGTGTGAGCCGTGAAACGATGATGATCGTCAGCAGGCCGCCTACCATTGCAAGCGTACGGAATGGGAAAAGGACCACGCCGTCTTCAATCATCGGATAGGGAAGAAATGCCGGCAATCCGAGTGCGGGTTCTCCTCCGCCGAAACGCAGAATGAAAGAAACCGTCAGTCCTGCAACGGCTCCATATGTATTTGCTTTTTTATCGAACAACGCAGTTGTCAACTGAGGGAAAAGCATACAGTAGACGAGATCGGCACATAAATACCAAAGTGTGTAGACACTGTCGATATTTAAAGCGACGATGGTTGCGGCTAGTCCGATGATGATGATGGATAAACGGATGGTGCCTTTAATATCCTTACCTGTCGCTTTCGGCTTGATGAGTGGACGGTAGATGTTCCAGGCTGCCATGGATGATGCGGATAGGATGGAAGAGTCCATCGATGACATGACGGCTGCGGCTACAGCACCCAGGGCGATGATCGCAATCCCGTAGGGCGACATATAGTTGATGACGTAAGCGAGAATTTCGGAAGCGGAACCGGGTCCTTCGATTCCATAGCTCGCCCAATCGGCAGAGAAGCCTGCGACACCGATCATAACAGCGGGTACGGCTAGTACGATACACAGGATACCTGCTGCGATGGACAGCCACATCGCTGTCTTTTCATTTTTTGATGAAAGCACACGCTGGAAATATACCTGCCACGGAATACCTCCGAAGATAAGCAGTAAGGCATAATCCCACCAGTTCCAGTAATAATTTCCCCAGTCCGGATGGTTCCAGCCATCAAGAGGAGGAAGAAGGTTCGCAAACCCGGCCATTCCATCTTTGTAAGCTCCCCATGCTTGTCCGACACCGCCTGCTTCAGAAAGGGCGAACGGAACGACGAGGAACAACCCGATGAGGATCATGATGATCTGGGCTACGTCTGTAAGAGCGACGGACCACATACCTCCGACAAAGGTGTAAGCGACGGCGATAATCGCGGAAATGATGATCGATGTATTGAAGTCGAGTCCGAGAATCAGACCGAATGTTGTTCCGAGTGCAACGAGGATGGCGGCACTCCAGAATAGTTCCCCGAGCAGGGCTGGTAAGTATAGAACACCTGCCACCTTCTTACCGAAGCGAACCTCCAGCGGATCGAGCATTGTCGTGAATTCGTGCCTTCTCATCTTACGGGCATAGAAAATCCCGCCTATGATTAAACTGAGGCCGTATCCCCAAGGGGCCTGCGCCCATACGATTCCTGAGGCAAACGTCGTTTCGGCTGTTCCGGCGATATATCCGCCGCCGACCCATGTCGCAGTCATCGTGAACATAGCGACCCATAACGGCATGGAACGACCGGCGACCATCATATCCTTGGCGCTGTCGGATTTTTTTCCAGCGGTGATGACACCTATATAGAAGATGATGGCATATGAGAGAAACATGAAGGCCAACGCTCCCCAGTTCACATCTTTACCTGCAATTCCTACATAAATGGCGACGATGGCAAGTAAGCCTAAGAAGCCTAATAATCCTGAATTACCATATTTCTGTTCCTGTTTTGTGACTGTCTGCTGCACCGAATCACTCCTTTTACATATTGGTTGTATCGAACTGTTCGAAAGGTGAACAGTTCTTTTTTCGATGTAAAACTTTCTATGGAACCGGTTCCTGTTAATTGTTTTAAAACGTTTAATAATTATTAAACATACCTGCACCTATTTACACTAACGTAGAATGAAAGTTTGTCAACAGTTCGATTCGGTATATTTTGGAGATCATTTCGTCGATGGAAGGGATAATCATAAGTAATAAAGAAAGGTGAAAATCTTTTTCTTCATCTGTGTTTTTTATATGATTTTAAAAATCGCATCTATAGGTTTACAAGGTTCCTATTTTACGTTACGATCAAATTGTTCATTTCGTTTAAAAAAAATTAAATAAAATAAATAAATTAAAAACAAGGAGGTTTCACGTTGAAATACATGTACATTAATGGAGCGTGGGTCAACGCAGCGTCTGAAAAGGTGAGAGATATCATCAATCCCTTCAATCAGGAAGTCATTGCCCAAGTGGCGGAAGGGGATGCTGAGGACGCGAAGCTTGCGATCGCGGCTGCGAGAGAAGCATTCGACAATGGGGAGTGGAGTGATACTCCGGGAGCCGAGCGCGGCCAAAAAGTCTTTCGTATCGCAGAACTGATTGAACGGGATAAAGAAGAACTTGCTGAACTCGAAACGCTGGATACTGGTAAAACATTAGAAGAAAGCCGTGCGGATATGGAAGACATTGCCGGTGTGTTCCGGTACTTCGCAGGCCTGGCAGATAAGGATGGCGGAGAAGTCATCGAATCCCCGATTCCCGACAGTCAAAGCAAAGTCGTCCGCGAACCGGTGGGTGTCTGCGGGCAGATTACTCCATGGAATTATCCGCTTCTACAAGCGGCGTGGAAAATCGCACCGGCATTGGCGGCAGGCAATACCATCGTATTGAAGCCTAGTGAAATTACTCCGCTCACAACTTTGAAAGTAACAGAACTGATGGAAGAAACCGGCTTCCCGAAAGGTGTCGTCAACCTCGTGATGGGACCGGGGGCAACGGTAGGGAACGAGCTTGCAGAAAGCCACGACGTTGATTTGATTTCTTTCACTGGAGGCATTGAAACCGGAAAGAGAATTATACAGACCGCGAGTGGCAATGTGAAGAACATCGCGCTTGAACTTGGTGGCAAGAACCCGAATATTGTCTTTGCAGACGCTGATTTCGAAACAGCCGTCGATCAGGCACTGAACGCGGTCTTTTTCCACGCCGGACAGGTGTGTTCTGCCGGAGCGAGATTAATCCTGGAAAATTCCATCCATGATCGGTTTGTAGAGGAGCTGAAGAAGCGGGCGGAGCGTATTAAGCTGGGGAACGGTTTTGATGAAGATACTCAATCCGGACCTCTCATCTCAGCGGAACACCGCGAAAAGGTCGAAAATTATGTGGAAATCGGGAAGGAAGAAGGCGCAAAACTGCTTGTCGGAGGCGCACGGCCGGAGAATCCTGAACTTCAGGACGGTTTTTTCTACCTGCCGACGATTTTCACAGAGTGCACGACAGATATGAGGATCGTGCAGGAGGAAGTATTTGGCCCTGTATTGACGATCGAACGTTTCCAAACGGAAGAGGAATCCGTGAAGCTTGCGAATGATTCCATTTATGGGCTGGCTGGTGCTGTGTTTACACAGGATATCGACAAAGCCGAACGTATAGCAGGTAAGCTGCGCATGGGAACGGTATGGATCAATGACTTCCACCCGTATTTCGCACAAGCGCCCTGGGGTGGATATAAACAATCCGGAATCGGCCGTGAACTTGGTAAACCGGGACTTGAAGAATATACAGAAACAAAACATATTTTCCGTAACGTGAATCCTGAACCGATCCATTGGTTTAAGGCTTGATTTAAATACATGACAACAATGTTAAGGAGGCTGTTATCATGAAAGAATCTTATGATATTGTCATCATCGGTGCCGGAAGTGCAGGTTCGGTCCTCGCAGACCGACTGACTGAAGATGGAAAGAAAGATGTCCTTGTACTTGAAGCGGGACGAAGTGATTATGCTTGGGATCTACTTGTTCAGATGCCGGCAGCCCTGCCATTTCCGGCAGGTAAATCCCTGTATGACTGGAAATATGAATCTGACCCTGAGCCTTATATGAAAGGACGGCGTATCAAGCATGCCCGTGGTAAAATGCTCGGAGGATCAAGCTCGATCAATGGCATGATTTATCAACGCGGGAATCCGAAGGACTATGAGCGCTGGGGAGCGGACGATGGGATGGAAGAGTGGGATTTCTCCCACTGCCTGCCTTACTTCAAACGTTTGGAGAACGCCCTCGGCTCGGATAAAAACGATCCATACCGCGGTCATAATGGTCCGGTGAAATTGGAGCGCGGTCCTGCAACGAATCCGCTTTTCCAAGCCTTTTTCAATGCAGCTGCCGAAGCCGGTCATGCCCGGACGCCGGATGTTAACGGTTTTCGTCAGGAAGGTTTCGGACCTTTTGACAAGCACGTCTATAAAGGGCGGCGCATGTCTGCATCCCGTGCGTATCTGCACCCGGCAATGAAGCGGAAAAATCTTACCGTGAAAACCAGAGCTTTCGTTCAGCACATAGATATCCATAATGGGAAAGCGCGAGGCCTGACGTTCAAACGAAATGGTAAAGAGCACTACGTAAGGGCTGGGGAGGTCATCCTTTCGGGCGGTGCGATCAATACGCCGCAGATGCTTCAGCTTTCCGGCGTCGGTGATCAAGAACACCTACGCTCTGTAGGAGTGACTCCGAAAGTGCATCTTCCAGGAGTTGGAGAGAATCTTCAGGACCACCTTGAAGTGTATATCCAGCATGAGAGTCTGCAGCCAGTTTCTGAGCAGCCGAACTTGAACAAGCTGAAGATGCCATGGATCGGTTTGCAGTGGATCATGGGGCGTAAAGGTCCTGCTGCGACGAACCACTTTGAAGGCGGCGGTTTCGCCCGTTCCAATGATGACGTCGATTATCCGAACCTGATGTATCATTTCCTTCCGGTAGCTGTGCGCTATGATGGGGAAAAAGCGCCGGTCAAACACGGCTTCCAGGTTCACATCGGACCTATGTATTCAGATGCTCGTGGTTCATTGAAGATCCGCTCCAATGATCCGAAAGCTCATCCGAGCATGGTTTACAACTACCTTTCAACGGAACAGGACAAACGTGAATGGATCGAGGCTGTCCGTGTGACTCGTGAAATCATGTCCCAGCCGGCAATGAAGCCATTCAACGGAGGAGAAATTTCTCCGGGGCCGGCGGCTCAGACTGAAGAAGAAATTCTTGACTGGGTGGCAGAAGATGCGGAAACGGCTCTGCATCCAAGCTGCACAGCGAAAATGGGACCAAAATCCGATCCGATGGCCGTCGTTGATCCGAAGAGTATGAAAGTTCATGGCCTTGATAACCTGCGTGTCGTCGATGCATCCGCTATGCCTTATGTCACCAACGGGAACATCCACGCACCTGTCCTGATGCTTGCCGAAAAGGCGGCAGATATTATCCGAGGCAGAAAACCGCTTGAAGCTGAGCATATGGACTATTACCAGCATGGTGTCCATCCAGCAGATGCGGGATCGATTAAAGGCTGAGTTGCGGCTTGAATAAACTGCCATATGAAGGCAGGGGCTTGTATAGCCCCTGCTTTCGATTTATATTATAGAAAGAGCGTATTAATGAAATTGAATGATTTAAACGTTTAAAAGGTAATGAAGAAAGTGGAGGCGGTTCTTTGAAAAGAAACCTGGAGGCACGAATTGAGGAAGCAGAGAGCGCTGTTGTCAATTCGATCGCTGAAACAATGGACCTGTATGGCATCACTCCGTCAACGGGAAGGTTATTTGCGAGAATGTATTTTAAACATGAGCCGATGACGCTTGATGATATGAAGGACGACCTTGGGATGAGTAAGCCGAGTATGAGTATTGCCGTCCGGAACCTTCAGGAGGTCAGCATCATCCATAAAGTTTGGCGGAAAGGGTCCCGCAAGGATTCCTTTATGGCGGAGAAGAATTTCTTTAAATATTTCTCCCGCTTTTTCGGAAGCAAGTGGGAACGTGAGGCCAAGCTTAACTTGTCGGCCATTGACTATGCAGGGGAGATTCTTCAGCAGGTCATGGAAGATGAGGAGGCGGACGAAGCGACGGTAGAACGAGCAAGGATCAATTATGAGCAGCTTGAGGATTACCGCAAGTACTGCAAGTGGTTGGAGCGTCTGTCTGATTCTATCGATTCCGGTGAGATATTCGACTTCCTGCCTGTTGAGGAACCGGATGCAGATAGTAAGTGATTGACTGTGGCTGACTCTTTCTTCTTTACCACTGTGAAAGCGGGGAGTCGGACGCATGCAAAGGATATCGAAATAACCAAAGCAGGATAGGAAAAGCTCCCTTCATCGATCAAGGGAGCTTTTCTTATTGGAGCCATTATTTATTAAGTTTTACGTCTACTTCAATTTCTTCTCCGATATTTTCAAAATTCTCGTTCTGAGCTGCACTGTAATACAGCGTAATCGACTCCACATCTTCAGCTTTTGAATTCTTCAGGATGTAGAAGGAAGTGCCTTCTTTGTTCACTTGACCTAAATATTCGCCATCGATATGATCACTCATAAGCATGTCAGGCTCTAGCTGCTCTCCCGTATTCGTAGTCATTACAGCCTGGGAAGCATAAAAGGAAATATGATCCTCAGAAGAATTGCTTGTTTTCATATCGACTTGGATGTATTCGATTTCTTCCTTATCCATAAGAGCTGCGGCTTCACCTTTTAAGGTGCCGGAGACTCCATTGACCTTTTCAATAGTAAGGCTAATAGGGCCGCTTTCAAATGTTCCGACATCATCAGTGCGGCTGACCATCGTTTGTTCACCTGCTTCAGAAGTGACTGTATCCCCAACCTTGGCATCCTTATTTTCGTTTTCTTCTGCCGTCATGGTTTCAGGAGCATCTGTCTCTTTGCTTTCAGTATCCGTACCTTGTTCTGTTCCTTCTGTACTTGAAGCATCATCAGCGGTGGTATCTGATCCTGAACTTTCTTCTGTACCACAGGCGCTCAAAGCCATCAAGAAGACACTGACAAACAGGATGAAGAGTGAACGTTTCATAAGTTTCCCCCTTAAAAGTAGTGGAGCCTGATACAGGCAACGCGGACATCTTACTAGTAATTTTATATTTTCTTCCATATAAGTCAATGATTTGTTGGTGGAATTGTATCAGTGAATCATCTGGACAGACAAAAAAGCCGCTATTCTATCGTATAGATGAGAATAGCGGCTTTACATTTAATTATGATGTTTTACGTTCTTTTTCCTCAACGGGTACAGCGGCACTTTGTTCAGCAATCAGCCCCTGCTCCCTCGCCATCTGTTTCGCTACTTTCGGTGCGAGCCAGACAGGTGGCAGTAACAGCAGTGAAACGGGTACAGCAGTGACAACGATGAAGTTCTGCAGCGTTTGGATACTGCTTTCCCCAATACCGAGGAGCGCTGCGGCGATGCCTCCGAACAACAGAGCCCAGAACACGCGCAGGACACGTGGCGGGTGGGTATCGCCTGTAAGTGTGACGGCGACGGAATAAGACATCGAGTCAGCGGTTGTCGCCACGAAAATGATCGTGACAATCAAGAAGCCTGCAGCCATGACCATTCCGAATGGTACTTGCTCCATAATCGCCATAACAGCGGCAGGCATGCCTGTTTCATTGAGAGCGGTTGAAACGGCTCCTGGTGATTCCAGTTCGTAAAACAGACCGGAACCTCCGACAACGGCAAACCAGAAGTTACTTACGATCGGAGCGAGGATCGCTACGGCAAGGATCAGCTGGCGAATGGTACGGCCTCTGGAAATACGGCTGATGAACATCGCCATTGCAGGTCCGAAACCGAGGAACCAGCCCCAGAAGAAGACCGTCCAATAACCGAGCCAGCCGCTATCTCCGCGGTAAAGACTCATTCGCAGGAAGTTCTGGATTTGGAAAGCTTCGGCGGCGACGAATGAATCGATGATGAACATCGTCGGCCCGAGAATAAGCATGCCGATCATTAGAACGACAGCGAATCCTACGTTGAGACGGCTGAGCAGTTGAATCCCTTTATCTACACCGGAAGCCGCTGAAACGGCAGCGATCGTCACAAGAAAAATAATGACAATGGACTGCGTAAACAGGGTGTCCGGGATATTGAATAAATAGTTGAGCGCATAACCGACTTGTAAGCCTAAGAAGCCGATCGGTCCAATGGTTCCAGCGGCAACAGCAATGACAGAAACGATGTCAGCAGCTGCTCCGACAACACTTTTCTTGTTGAAAATTTTCTCGCCGACCATCGGATACAAGATCGCACGTGGTTTTAGCGGGTACCCTTTATGGTAGTGCGCATACATCAGGACGATGGTAGCGATAGTTCCTAAACAAGCCCATGCGGTAAAGCCCCAGTGGAAAAAGCTCTGCGCTAAGCCGGGGACGACGGCTTGTGCTCTTGTCATTCCCTCATCAGCAAACAGTGGCGGGGTTGTTAAAAAGTGATAGATCGGTTCTCCGGCAGCCCAGAAGACTCCGCCACTGGCAAGCAGTGTACAAAGAATCATCGAGACCCAGCGGAACCATCCGTTTTCAGGCGTATCCTTTTTTCCTAATTTCACTTTTCCATATTTCGACAAGGCAAGCGCAACGCCCACTACGAAAGTAGCAAGCAGCAGCAGCTGCCAGAAGACACCAAAGAATGTAACAGAAAAGTCGAATGAGCTTGAGATCCATTCTCCCGTAAGGTCTTTGTTTAAAAGAGACATCAGTAAAAATAAGACGAGAAAGCCTCCGCTGATGCTGAATGTAATCCAGTCAATTCTTGTTTTCCTGTCCGTTTTTTCGTTCATTATTTTCCCCCTAGGTTTTTAACCTGTGATAGTTAATATATTGTGAAGACGTTGATGGATAATGGCTTTGTTCTTTAGACGTTCAGAAAACGAATGCTCCTCTGGTTATAAGACGTTTATTTCACATAGGGATTAATTATAGAGATGTTCGGACAACTCGTCAAAAAGGAAGGAAGGCAAAGATTGATAGGATGTTAAAGCTTTTAACAGCTGAGTGGATGTAGTTGAGGGAGAGCATAAAATCTATGAAGAAACAGAGGTCTCCTTTCGCTTTTAGTAGAAAAGTACCTTCGTTTATGTAAATCCACGACTTCTCACAGGAGAGTTGATCAGTACATATCAGACGATAGGAGAATTGAATAATAGATTGCCTTAATACTGTTTTCCGCTTCATGTATAATGATAGTTAACCAAAATAAGGAAAAATGATTGGTGTAGTTTTATTTGAAAACAAAACAAAGAGGTGAATCAATTGGATCACACGTTCATATCGTCAGACAATACGTGGGCGCTTTGGTCGTTTCTGACAGGATGGGCGGCCATCAGTATTTATTTGGAGCAAAAGTACAAATGGGCATCCAAAATTTCCGGAGCCATCATAGCTTTGATTGGAGCCATGGTCTTAGCTAATTTAAATGTCATTCCACTAGAGTCGAGTGTGTATGATGCGGTATGGAATTATGTCGTGCCGTTGGCGATACCGTTGCTATTGTTTCAGGCGAATATTAAGAAGGTTTGGCAGGAAAGTGGACGGATGCTGACGATATTCCTGTTAAGTTCCATCGGTACGGTCGCCGGTACCATTCTCTCGTTTATGCTTTTAAGAGATGTGATTCCCCATTTGGATAAAATTGGTGCCATGATGGCAGGTTCTTATACAGGTGGTGGCGTAAACTTTGCCGCCATGGCAGCAAAATTCGATACGCCCAGTGAACTTGTTTCGGCTACCGTGGTTGCAGATAATATGATGATGGCCACCTTCTTCTTTGTTTTGATGGCTATTCCGACATTTTCATTCTTCCGGGACACATTCAGAACCCCTCATATGGACGAGGTGGAATCGGGCGTTACCGGTGATGAAGGTGAAACGCAGGCCGCTTCTTTTTGGAAAGGAAAGGAAATATCCTTAAAAGATATTGCGATCAGCGTGGCGAGTGCATTCGCCCTTGTTACAGTATCCTTTAATCTCGCTGACTTTTTTGCGGGAGTCCTTCCTGGTGGGGAGGATGTAAGCATCATTTATCAGGTGCTGGGCGGTATCATTGGTGATCGTTATCTGATGCTTACGACACTGACAGTGCTGGTCGTTTCGTTGTTCCCCAGACAATTCGAAAGCATCAAAGGAACACAGGAACTTGGGACGTTCTTGATTTATTTATTCTTTGTCGTCATCGGGGTACCGGCTTCCATCGCTATCGTAGTCACAACATCACCATTGTTATTGGTATTTGTTTTAATCATCGTTCTAATGAATGTGATAGTCTCTCTGGTTTTGGGTAAACTATTTAAATTTAGTTTAGAAGAAACTCTTCTTGCAAGTAATGCAAATATGGGGGGTCCCACAACAGCTGCAGCCATGGCGATTGCCAAAGGCTGGCATAAACTGATCGTGCCGATTCTTCTTGTAGGTACGCTCGGGTACATCATTGGAAACTACATAGGCACGGGACTTGGGTTCTGGTTTCAAAATTTGATGTAATGTTAATAAGGTGGGGATAAAAAAACTCTCCTCCTGTAACAACAGCAGGTTCAGACAGGAAAAGGTGACCCTTGGCAGCATGGGTCACCTTTTCCTGTGTTATGGACTGAATTCATTTTTCAGCTTAGTCTTCTTCACGCCTTTTTTGTACTTGATGAAGCCATCAAGAATGTTCCATACAGCAAAAATGATAAAAATGGCGGCGATTCTCCAAGCCAGACCATCCGCGACTTGAGCGGAATTCCATTGGAAGAGGTCAGAGATATAGTTGATGAAGGCTGATTGGAAGAGTTTTTCATCCGTAATGATCCAAACGAAAATACCTGTAGACAGGAGTTCCTGTATCGTGTTGAACCAAACGACATCTTTGCTCCATTCTTTCTTCAACAGCTTATAAAGAGCTAAGGCTATTTCTAAACCAATCACAAGGACAATCCCGGGCCAATAGCTGAGCAGGACATCCTGGTTTAAAGCGGGTGTGATGTAGGTCAGTCCTTCTCCCTGGTTTTCATAGATCCCTAACAATTGGTCGGCATGGAAGTAGACAGTTGACCAAATTGCTGTCCAAATAATGGCCCCATACACTTCCCATTGAGGTATCGCACGTTTTTTCGGGGTGTGCGAGACTTTTTTCAGCTTTTCCGGTGTCCATGCTTTACGTGAAGACGTCGGTTCTTCGTCTTCGGTGCTGAAATCGACACGCTCAATCAGGGCGAATATGACCGTGATCCAGAAAAAGACCTGCATGCCTACCGAAAGGATCAGCCATAGACCATTACCAACAATGGAGAGGATCATCGCAATTAAGCTCGTTTCCTCAACATTCCCTATGATATTTTCAGCGAGTAGAGTGATCAATGAGACGGTAATCGCAATCGGCAGAATCAATTTGATGAGGGAGATATAAAGATCATAATAACGGGGACCGATCAGATGCATCGGCTTTTCACTATAGCCATGGGCAAGCTTTACAGGGTCGCCCAGTTCCTGAAGGACGTTTTTGACGTCATTTTCGGAAGGGTTCTCTGGAAGCATATCCTGGATGGTCGATTGGATCTCAAGCAGGATGTCCTCCCGGTTCTTTTCTGGAAGCCGGCGCTCAACTTCTTGTAAGTAGACCTCAATCCATTTCATTGTTCTCCTCCTCCAGTAGTTGGAACAATTCGTTTGTCGCTTTTTTCCATTCTTCCTTCAAGGTTTGAAAAATGTCTTCCCCGTAATCACTCAGTACATAATACTTCCGGGGGCGGGACTCTGACGTATCCCAGCTGCTCGTGACGAGATTTTTTTTTTCCAGCCGGCGCAGCAGAGGATAAAGCGTGCTCTGTTCGATGGTGATGCCCGATCCTTCTAATCGTTTCACGAGAGAGTATCCATATTGCGGCGTACGCAGCTGGCTCAAAACCGCTAACGTCAGATTTCCTCTTCGTTGTTCGGTCAGCAGCGAGTTCAATAGTTGACTCAAAATCTTCACTCCTCTGTATACTGTACGACAAACACTATCTACTCATAGTATATGTCATACAGTATTGGATGTGCAACTGTATTTTCATAACGAAGAATCCCATGAAAAAAACACCTTTCAGAAAAAGGTGCTTACGAATTCAAGATATTTCGAGCCGGACCTTGCTGATCCCGGTTTTGCTTGAAGGCGATGAACTCGTACTTAGACAAAGAGCGCTTCAGTCACGAAGCGCTCTTTGAGTAGTCGTCTGTGATAATTTCTTCCGGACATTCTCATTCAATGCGTCCATCTCTTCAATGAACTGTTCACTCGAAGCAATGATCCGCTCCGACGACTGCTCGGTCGTCTTCAGTGCTTCAAACACGTTATCGAAGGATTCTTGAAGAGCTTCCATACTGATGGCCGGATTCTCCATCATCTGTGTCGTCTCTTCTGCATTCTGCTTCAAATTCCTGGAGTTTGACAGCAGCATGTCTTCGGTCGCCTTATTCACACCGTTCACGGTATCGATCACTTTCCGCTGATTGCTCAAGGCGAGCTGGATGGAGGCGGAGACGGTAATGATATTTTTTGTCAGTGTCACGGCATTGCGGATGGATTCCTTCAGCTTTTCATTGTTTTTCTTAATGATATCAACAGAGGAAACACTTTGATGCAGCACACTCTTCATCTGCGTCATGTTTCTCGTACGCGTAATGATTTTCTCTTTGCCTTCGGTGATCAGGGCAAGGTCGTACTCACCCGTCGCTTCTTTTTCCTTCAACAGCTCAAACAGTTTTTTCCCGAGATAAATCTGCTTGTCCAGGTCATAAATACGCTTCTGGGCGTTTTCTTTGATGAGCTGCAGTTCGACGCTGTCTTCTTCAAGACGGTCTTTTCCTGCAAGCAGGCTGCGGACGACAGTATCGATTTTTGAGTCGACGGTTTCATACTTCTTCATGTAGCGGTCGATCGGTTTCTTTTTGCTTAGTTTATAAAAGAACCGCTGGACGCCGTTTCCTTCTGTACGCTTCGGATCAAGGTCCGATACGATTGTTTCAAGCTCCTGCAAAGACTGGGGGATGTCATTATTGCCCTTGGTCATAAGGTCGTTGACCGGACGCTTCAACGTTTCCATCGTTTCCCCGGCGACACGCTGTTCTTTTTCTCCGAGATCTCCGAGTTCCCTCATCACATCGGAGAGGGAGTCGTCCCTGGATGCATCGAATCTCCCGGCATAGGTTTCCGCTTCCTCATTCAATCGGTCGAGATCTTCTTTTTTAATCAGCGTCATAGCTTCCCGCAGGTCCTGATGGTTCAGTTCTGCTTCTTTGTCCCTATAGGTGGAATGGTTACTCATAGTCCTACCTCCTGTATGCGATTCGGTCTTCTCAAGAAAAACAATACAGCCGGCTGCTTAAAACGATCACTTCCTGGAGAGGAAGTTTTCATCTTCTTTGTTGTACTTGGAAGCGATAATCCCTTTGCTTCTGGCGAAGTTCTGCGCGTAGCTTTCTTCTTCTTTCCGTTCCAGCGTTTCGATGAACCGGCTCAAATCATACATCGTCTCTACCAGTTCATGCTTCCGGTTTTCCTTATTCTCATCAGACAATCGATGGAACGATGCGATGAAGTCAGGAACGTCTTTATCCATCATCGTCTCGAGCGCGTATTGGTCTTCGACGTCGAGTTCGTCCAGGCGTTTGAATTGGTTTGCTGTCCGTTCCTTTAAAGAAACCCACTCCTTCTGAAGATCGTGATGCTTTTCGAGAAATGGAAATTCCCACTCCTCGAATATGGGGTTCTCAAAATCTTCAAAGGTTGTAGTTTCTATGGATACGTCCATATCGTTGACGTACGTATTCAAATAGGTAAACAAAATCCCTGAAAAATCCCGTAATGTGTCTCCGAGCACTTTTTTCCTGCTGAACTCTTCCTTCAGGAACGTGGGGAAAAAATGTCTGCGTTCATCGTCCATTTCAAACCGGCCGATCAGCATTTTCGGCGGCTTGCCGTAATACTCGATCGTCCCTTTGAATGTATTGGAGGTTGGAAGCACGGCGGTAAAGAATATGCCGTTCCAAAATCCATCCAGAATATATCTTTTGTTCATTTCCGCCAGCTCTTTGATCTCCAGATCGAAATAGACCGGCCGTTTTTCTTTGATGACCTGTTTCATATCTCTCATCGTTTGAAAATCGATATAGCGCTGATATTCGGATGTATGCGGCATGAAGGCTCTTTCCAAATACTCCAGCGTAGAAGAGTAGAGGTTGTCCATGCATTGTCAGCCCCTTTTTTCATCTTTCCTAATTTCCGTGGCTTCAAGTTTATATATTACTTCAAGAATACCATATATCCGGGGGAATCTATGAATCTCTTACTATGAATATACGTAAGAACATGGGCGAATGTTTCATGTATTTATATCAACTTCCTATGTGGCCGCCTTGAAATGTAAAAACGGTACCTGAATCCGCTGGGGAAGGTACCGTTTTTAAAGGTTATTTTATATTTTTACGATGGATGTAATCAGAGACGACAAAAGCAAGGTCGTCATTTCCGTAAAGGGAGAGTACCTCAAGGATTGTTTCTGAATCAATGAGATCGGATTCCTTCTTCGGAACAGTCAGATCCAGTGCTTCGATCAACTCTTTATTCTTCTCCTGGTAGGGATAGGCTTCTGTATACATGGCGATGGGATCGAGGTCATGGTTGATGCACCACTGGGCAAAAACAAGGATCATCATTTTTTCGCCTTTTTGATAGTTACGGATCACTTCTTCTTCGCGGTTATATTCCACGGAGCATTCCTCCTTTGGGGGTAGGGAAGGGGGCTGTGTTTGGTATGCGTCTATTTTCTTCACCATACCATGAACAGAGGTGATGTGCCTATTTACACAGACCGATTTTCAATAAAAGAAAAGGAAATCCTTCCATTATGTTGAAATCGTTAACAAGCTCGTGAGGGTATCTGGTCATAAGAGCAGAAGGAAGGATGAGGGTATGCTGAATTTCATTGACGAGATGAAGTCACACCGTACGGATGCTGGAGTGTTTAACCCATGGAAGGATTACTCGGAACACCTTGATATCCACCCTGAAGCGCCATTGATAAGGGCCGAACATCTCACCAGGTATTTAGAACAGAGAAAAACAACAGCAGAGTATATCTTTGTAGCAGAAGCATTAGGGTATCAGGGTGGCCTTTTTTCAGGGATTCCAATGACATCGGAAAGAATCATTACTGGTACTCATCCTGACATAGGGCATCAGGGTGTTTTCAGAGGGAAAGCGGGGCAGCGAACGAGCCATCCAGAATCAGATTATCCAGGCTTCAGAAATTCTTGGAGAAAGAAGGGTTTTAGTGAGCCGACGGCTTCTATTGTATGGAAAACACTCCTTGAAAATAACATCGATGCTTACAAGGTTATTTTTTGGAATGTTTACCCTTTCCATCCTTATCAAGAAGAAAAAGGATTGCTCTCCAACCGGCCTCCAAGAGCGGATGAATTACGAACAGGCGTAGAGTATTTGAAATGCTTGTTAGACTACTGTCCACCCAATAGTAAGGTAGTTTGTATTGGGAAATATGCGAAAGAAAAGCTGAATCAGTATGGAATGAAACACGTTCCTATTCGTCATCCTTCCTATGGAGGTGCGCCGGAGTTTAAAGAAGGGTGTAGGAAGTTATTTGCCACTAGACCTTAAAGCCGCATGTTGATTAGAATGTGGGCAGGAGAAACGAACCTGTATGCCCCGGTAATTAAAGATATTCGGAATGTCTGCAGTAAGGAATCACGAAAGGATATTAATTTAGGAACGACATGACTGATCTAGGAGGACAAGAATGACTAAACCCATCTACGACCATTATTATGAAGAACCGCAATACTTCGGTGACCCCTACCCAGGACTCATCAAGTTCTTTGAGTCCTATGAACCGAAAGGACACGTGCTGGATTTAGGATGCGGGCAGGGGAGGGACGCTCTTTGTTTAGGAAGGTTAGGCTATACAGTGACAGGGGTGGACATATCAACAGTCGGCCTTGAGCAGATGAATCATTCCGCCCGTGATGAGCAGCTGGACGTCAAAGGGGTGGCAGGAGATCTTTATGCGTACCCGGTATCCCGCGACCACGACATTGTTCTGCTTGATTCCATCCTGCATTTTTATAAAAGGGACCTGGAAAAAGAAACAAAGCTGCTCCATCGTGTCGCATCCGAGTTACAGTACGGCGGCATCCTTGCCACTTTCATGATTCAGGGAGAGGAGAGGGAGGATCATCTGAAGCGCGTGCTGAATGAGATGGATTTCGACTGGGAAATCCTTTGTGATGATTATACAGACTATCCTGCCTTTCACGCCGCGTATCATATGTACATCGTGAAGAAAAAAGGGGAATGACCTTGAAAGAACAATCCCTGACATCTCTATCAGGGATTGTTTTTTATTATCCTCACTTATGGATTTGGATGAGAAGGGACGTGCTGTAACCTTTTTTCAATGGCCTGGATAATAATCCGATTGGTCTTCACCCGGGCAAAATGCTTATTTTCCCCTTCTACAATGTGCCACTGACATTCAGGAGGAGAAGTATAGTGGAACATATCTTCCACCGCTTCTTCATATATGTCCCATTTGGACCGGTTTCGCCAATCTTCGTCTGTGATTTTCCATTTTTTCAATGGGTCGGATTGTCGTTCTTGAAATCGTTTGAGCTGCTCTTCTTTTGATATGTGCATCCATATTTTAATCACTACATAGCGGTCTTGGGAAAGGAGTTGTTCAAATTGATTGATTTCATCGTACGCCCGTTTCCATTCCTGCCCTGAAGCAAAACCTTCGACCCGCTCCACCAGCACCCGTCCATACCACGAGCGGTCAAAGATGGCTATTTTCCCATAGGGAGGGAGCTTATTCCAGAACCTTTTGAGGTAATGGTGGCGTTTTTCATTTGTGGAAGGCGCACCGATGGCATGGACCTCGAAGCCGCGAGGGTCGAGTCCGCTCGTAATCCGCTTGATGGCGCCTCCTTTACCGGAAGCGTCCCAGCCTTCAAAAACGATGATCACTCCTAACTGCTGATCGTAAATGGGGCGCTGCAGCTGAAGTAACTTCAGCTGTGTTTCCTTCAGTTCCTTTTTGTACTGCTGTTTGTCTATGCTCAAGGATAAGTCTACAGAGTCCAGCATGGTTTTCTCTCCTTTGGAGTAATCGATAGATCATTCTTCCTTACCTATTCATCAAAAACCGTCTGAACTCCTTTTGTAAACGTTTGCAAAATAGACACAACTTCCCCCGTGCACACCCGCACAGGGTGCTATAATAAAAGTGTAAAGAAGATCAGTAACAAACATAAACAACTTAGGTGGCTCAACCATTACGTGTTCGTTTCCGAGCGGACAAAATCACAGCCGTGGAAAAAAAGTTCCTCCATTTACCGAGGAAAGGACATCGGGTCTGTGATCCAGCCGGCCGCAGAAGGATAACAGGGAAGGTTTCTTTATTAAGCTGGATGGTCAGCGGAATAAAGAAACATTGGCCGCTTCCATAACTGCTGCTTTCTCCTTTCTGGGCTGGAATAAAAACGGGACGTAACGGGATAAGGGAACGAATGCCTGGTAGAATTGTCCTTCGGGAAAGTCTTAAAAAATCAATCGAAATGTATAGAATCAAGGATGATTCTTACATGGTTGGGTCACCTAAGTTGTTTATATTTTTCCCCGGCGCTTTTTCGCGCCGGGGTTTCTTTTGGTAGATGGTAGAACGACTATTCCGATAGATGAGGTGAACCCCTGCCGTCCGGGAAGTGTAACTAATTGTGCGGACGGCTGTCCTGACTCAGGATGCATATAAAAAAACCCTGAAAGCAGCAGTGCCGCTTCCAGGGTTTTTGGGGTCGGGGTCGTTGATGATTAATGGTTACGCCTGGTTATAAGCCAGGTTTTTATTCTTTTTCAGGTCAAAACGATCGGCGTTCATGATTTTCACCCATGCGGATACAAAATCATGGACGAATTTCTCTTTGTTGTCTTCTGTCGCGTATACCTCTGCAATGGAACGAAGCACAGAGTTTGAACCGAAGACAAGATCTACACGGGAAGCAGTGCGGACAAGCTCGCCACTCTGGCGGTCACGGCCTTCGTAGCGGTTGTAATCGACCGGCTTCCACTCGATGCCCATATCAAGCAGGTTGACGAAGAAGTCGTTGGTCAACGATCCGACACGGTTCGTGAATACACCAAGATCCGTATCCTCATAGTTCGCTCCAAGCACACGCATACCGCCGATAAGAACGGTCATTTCAGGGGCCGTCAGTCCAAGGAGCTGGGCTTTGTCGACAAGCAGTTCTTCTGGGCTGAGTGTGTATTTTTTCTTCTCGTAGTTACGGAAACCGTCAGCCATCGGCTCTAATACATCAAAGCTTTCAGCGTCGGTTTGTT
The DNA here is from genome assembly GCF_056161385.1 of Halobacillus sp. ABD4_316. Lineage (NCBI taxonomy): Bacteria > Bacillati > Bacillota > Bacilli > Caryophanales > Bacillaceae > Halobacillus > Halobacillus sp. ABD4_316. Next base: position 285,822 of record NZ_JBSWZA010000003.1, on the reverse strand, counting down.
CTTCTGTGGCATCTCCGCGTCCAGGTGCGAATGGTACAGTGATGTGGACACCGGCATCCTTTGCTGCCTGTTCGATAGCAGCAGATCCACCAAGGACGATCAAGTCAGCCAGGCTGATTTCATAATCGATTTCCGACTGGATGCGCTCGTACACGTCAAGAGCTTTGGCCAGCTGCTGAGGCTCGTTGACTTCCCAGCTTTTCTGCGGTTCCAGACGGATGCGCGCTCCGTTGGCTCCACCACGATTGTCAGAGCCGCGGAATGTGCTTGCAGAAGCCCAGGCTGTTTTGACAAGCTCACTGATCGTCAGTTCTGAATCAAGAATGTGGGACTTGATGTCTTCAATATCTGCATCAGACAGGTCGTAGTTCCCTTCTGGTACAGGGTCCTGCCAGATCAAATCTTCTTCAGGGACTTCAGGTCCAAGATACCTTGCTTTTGGTCCCATATCACGGTGAAGAAGCTTGAACCAGGCACGGGCGAATGCATCGGCGAATTCGTCCGGATTTTCATGATAACGGCGGGAAATCTTCTCATAATCCGGATCCATGCGGAGGGCCATATCCGCGGTCGTCATGAAGGTTGGTACTTTCATGGATGCATCCTCAGCATCAGGCGCCATATGTTCTTCCTTCTGGTTGACAGGAGCCCATTGGTTGGCACCGGCAGGACTCTTGGATAGCTCCCACTCGTAGCCGAATAGAAGGTCGAAGAAGCCGTTATCCCATGTTGTCGGGTTTGCTGTCCATGCCCCTTCCACACCACTTGTAATTGTGTCGCGGCCTTTTCCGCTGCCGTTTGTGCTCTGCCAGCCAAGTCCCTGGTTTTCAATCGGTGCTGCTTCTGGATCCGGACCAACGTGGGCTTCGGCATCTCCAGCACCGTGGGCTTTACCGAAGGTGTGTCCACCGGCAATCAGCGCTACAGTTTCTTCATCATTCATTCCCATACGGCCGAATGTATCGCGGATATCACGGGCACTTCCAAGTGGATCCGGGTTGCCGTTCGGTCCTTCAGGGTTGACGTAAATCAAGCCCATTTGGACAGCAGCCAGTGGATTTTCAAGGTCGCGGTCACCGGAATAACGGTTGTCGGCCAGCCATTCTCTCTCTGTACCCCAGTAGACGTCCTCTTCGGGGTGATAGATGTCTTCACGGCCGGCTCCGAAGCCGAACGTTTTCAGACCCATGGATTCAAGAGCAACGTTACCTGTCATAACGAGCAGGTCGGCCCAGGAGAGTTTATTGCCGTACTTCTGTTTGATCGGCCAGAGGAGACGGCGGGCTTTATCTATGTTGGCATTATCCGGCCAGCTGTTCAATGGAGCGAAACGCTGGTTTCCTGTCGCGCCACCACCGCGTCCGTCACCTGTACGGTATGTTCCCGCAGCGTGCCAGGACATACGGATGAAAAGGGGACCGTAATGCCCGTAGTCCGCCGGCCACCAGTCCTGACTGTCCGTCATCAGGTCATGAAGGTCCTGCTTCAATTGATCATAGTCAATCTTGCTGAACTCTTCCTCATAATCAAAATCATCGCCCATCGGCGTTGTTTTCTTATCGTGCTGGTGAAGAATACTCAAGTTGAGCATATTCGGCCACCAGTCTTTATTGGTCGTTCCTACTTTTTGTGTGGTAATGGCTGTTTCTTCCTCTGTGCCACCATTCGTTTGACCAGTGAACGGGCATTGACCGCCCTGGCTTCCGTGAAGATCATCTTTATGCATATAACAATTCTCCCTTCAGAATTTATGTTATTTTATAACCCATCTCAGATTATAATTATAATAAAAAAGAACATAGATTGAAAGAGTGAACCCGTAAATATTTTGAAAGATTTATGAACAAACGTTCGTGTTCATGGAACAGAGGGAAGTGGCAGCGATCGACAAAAAGCGGTGTAATGCGGTTTTTTAGGTTTTTCAAGAAGTTTACTAGCTTTATTGTAACAAACTATCAGAAAATATAATATATTTTAAGTGGTTAAAATTCATACAGTAAATTTTCAAGTACAGCGCTTTCATTCTCAATGATATTTCTTTGTCCTTCGCCATAATGTGACAAATATCTCTGTTTCCATGTGCTACTATAGTAAAAAGCTGCCTGGAAAAAGACCATTCAACGGGGAGGGAGCGGGATGAAAAAATCGACACGCGCCTTATTTAATGAAGAAAAAGAAAGCCTGCACAGGGAAATTACCGAATATTCGATGGAACCGACCGTCATCCACTGCGATCATGAAATTCTTCACATCAATGAAGCGGCTTCCGAGTTCTTTGGACTGGCAAAAGACCAGATTGTCGGAGGAAATGTCTTAGATGTGTTTACAGAAGACTTCCGGTCTTTTATCCGAGGACGGATTAAGGATGGGGAAGAGAAGGGCAGAATCGGGGAATTGGTGGAAACAACCGTCTACCGGGGAGACGGCACGGTTGTGGAGGTAGAACTTTTCTGTCATCCAATTCAATATGAAGAAACCAAGGCGATTCAATCGATCTTTCGTGATATGACCACACAGAAAGAAGCGGAGCGTGAACTGATCAAAGTCATGACTCCTATCGTCCCGCTGAAGGAAGGAATCGCTGTTCTTCCTCTGATCGGCACGATGAATCAAACAAGGACGGAGCATATGATGCAGCAGCTCTGCACAGAAATCCCCCGTCACCGCCTCAACTACCTGATCATCGATGTGTCCGGATTGTATGATGTTGATGAACATGCCGGAAAACTACTCTATGAGCTGACAGGCGTTCTTAAGCTTCTCGGCATATCCCCCATTTGTACAGGAATCCGACCGGATATGGTGAGAAATACATTGAAGTTTCTCAATCAGGACGGGAGGGGGATGATTCCGACAATGGCATCGGTCAGTACGGCCCTCAAAAAAATAGCCTTTTAAATGATATAGAATGGGACGTAGGTTTGAACATCTGTTAAAACACGAAGCGGGCGCCGTTATAGAGAATAAAAAAGGTCCGTCCCATGAGTGGGGACGGACCTTTTCTGCTAGAAGAGGGTGCGTTTGTTCATCCATGCCCCCAGCTTTGTAAACGGTCTGCGCTTTTGCGTGTAGGTGAGTGCCTGCGGCTGGCAGAAAGCTTGATAGTCGACTTTCTCAATGAAAAGAATCAAACGGGCTAGTGCGAATACAAAGGCCAGCGTGGACCCAATCGAGAAACTCAGCCCATAGCCGTCATAGCCGAATGGGAGGAACAACAGCGACAACCCGAGATTCAATAGGAAAAAGATGATGGATGTCCACATGGCTCCCTGCCGGTCTTCGAAATAGAGGAGGATCAGTGTAATCACAAGAACCATCGCATTGGCAAACGCACCGATGGTCGTAAAGCGGAAAATGGAGGCAATATCAGGTTCTAGGGAAAGGAAGGATGCAATACTTCCAATCGTCAGAAGGATCAGCAGGGAAAAGAGCCCCTGGCTGCGGATCAGACGCTCCATTTCCTGCTTCAGAACGCGCTGCATCGCTGTTTTCGCAGTCTTGATCTGGGAAAGCGTCCCCCCTTCATTGATATAACCGTAAAAGACACGGTACCGCTCATAAAAACGCGTTTCAACGGAAACGACGAAAATGATCAGCGTTGGGATGATCGTTAAGTACGACCAGAATATCGCCGTATCATAGATGCGGTGGTACAAGAAAGATTCTAAAAGGAAGCCGTTTCCTTCACCGAACCAGATCACCCAGTTACAGACCCAGATGCCGACATTGTACAAGAATCCCGTCCAGAATAAGGAAGGGAAACGGTCAAAATAGTCCAGATAGCTGAATTGGTTCTCCTTCGACCTGGTTGGAAACGTCATGAGCATCGACATGAATAACCCGAACAACGTCACGAGCATGCCTGACGTAAATCCGGCAAGCAGAAAGAAGCTGTTGGAGTGCTCGAACACCGGAAACCAGGAAGCGTTTTTTCCAAACAGGAAGACGAGAAGCAGAGCGGCTCCGCCTCCGGCCAGGAAGCTGTAGGCCACGGCCTGATAAAATTTCGCTGCGCTGAGGAACAGGAACAGCACCCAGATGAGATTAACGGTCACATAAAGAATCAACATCAGCCATTTGAAGTAGTAGGGAAGAGGCGAAATCAAAAAGAAAATCAACCAGCTGATGAAAGCAAGTCCGAGCGTCACCTTTGTCATCCCGATAAACGTTGGGAAAATGGCCTCTGTTCGTCGTTCATAAAACAGGTCGGCGGTGTACCGGGTGACAACTAACTGCTGCACACCGAAGAGGACCTGGGAAAAGATGAAGCAGTAGGCTACAGAAAGGTTGAACAGCTCCCTCTCCTGCAGATCAAGCAGGGAGAAGAAAGAGGTCATCCACTGGATCACAGCAATGGTCGCAATAACGACCAGCCACGGACCGGAGGTGACCAGTCCTGCAAATGCGTAGGCTTTAATCCGCGAGGAGAAGTAGTCCTCCTGAAACAATTTCTGCAGCTTAAACCCGATGCCGGCCATAAGCCATCCCCCTTTCTGTGTACAACTCTGTATACTGATCAATGAATTGGTGCACTTGATAATACGTTTCTGCCCGCTTCTGTCCATTTATTCCGAATTTCTCAGCTTCCTGAGGGTGCTCATAATACCATTGGCAGTGTTCAGCAATGGCTTTCGGATTCACGGGCGGGACGACAAAGCCTGCCGGTCCGAAGGGATCATCTTCACGTCCATACATCAGCTCAGAACATGACCCCACATCTGTGACGACATAAGGAATCCCTGCTGCCATACCTTCAAGGACGGCCAGCGGCTGCCCTTCTGAAATACTTGTCAAGAGGCAGACATCAAAGTGAGGAAGGTAGTCTATGATATTGACCTTACCCGCAAGCATGACGCAGTGATTTAGACTCAGCTGTTCAATCATCAGCCGGCATTCCTCGGCATACTCTTCCTCTTCATCCAGTGGTCCCATAATCGTCAGCTCAAAAGGGACCCCTTTGTCATCGAGGATTTTGGCGGCATTGATCATCGTTTTAATATCCTTGATTGGAACAACGCGGACAATCGCCCCGATTTTCAGAACATCTGTTTTGGGAACTTTGACAATTCCTGAAAGCCGGTCATAATGGATGCCATTTGGAATGACAGCCAGCTTGTCTTCATCAGCACCAAGTTCATGTTGGAGCCGGCTGTTGCGGTCGAAAAGCGTAATCACATCATCCGCTTCCGTGTAGGCCTGCTTGGATAAATGGTGGAAAAACTGGACCCAGCGTTTTTTATAGTACTCAGGAATCCATCCAGCCTGCAGGATTTCCTCCTCACGCTCTCGTGAATAGATGCCGTGTTCCGTTAAGAGATAAGGAATTCCCTGACGCTGCTTGATGGCAGCAGCAATCAGTCCGGCATAACCCGTGGACGCAGAATGGATCAGATCAAGGTCCGGGAAGTCCGCCTGCAGCAGCTCGAGGACAGGCGTGAACATGCCGCGCCACATCCAGAAGTAATCGATGAAGGAACCCGACTGTTCTTCAATCCGGTAGCTTTCCTGGACCATGTTCCAGAACAGTTCACTTGAAAACAGTGCTTCGGTCGAACCGATTTTTTTCTTGAAGATGTCCAGTACATCCGGCGGAAGACTGCGGAACATCATCCAATCGGTCAACATATGCTGTTCTTCTTCAGTCAGTTTGACGCGCCGCTTTTTTGCGGCTGGTTTTAGATTCAATGGAAGGTTAATGACTTCCGTGATATTGGAAGGAAGCTCGTAGCGGTAATCGTCAGCGGTCATTTCCTCCGGTGTAATGGCAATAATGACGAATTCATGCTGAGGCATCTGTGCAGCAAGCATCTGTACCCAGCTGGCCACGCCGCCGCTTACGTAGGGATAGCTTCCTTCAACGACCATTCCTATTTTCACAAGGCTTCATCCTTTATCGTAATTTCAGCATACGGCTGTTTAAGGGTCACTTGATAAAGTGTGCCGGATTCACCGAGAGATTCGACATCTCCATAATCAAAGGAACCGGTCTCGATCCTTCCTTCATTCAATCTGACAAGAACTGTGGAAGGGGAGAGGAGATTTTCGCCCTTGATAACGATCTGCTCGTCCTGATAGGTTACGTCAATGACAGAAGCCTGGTACTGTTTCATTTTCTTTGTGGCGTCCGTTTGCCGCATCCCCTTCAGGTGTGTGTAGTGATCGTGAATATAATGGAGCATATCTTCATAAGACTGCCTCATTTCCGGCCATCCACTGTCTCCGGCCCGGTATGGATCGAGCACATCATCCGGGTGGATGAAGTGGGCGAATACCCCGAAGTTCGCAATCGCATCAATCTGGACGAAACGCTCTTCATCGGTCTCCCCATACCCACTTGAAATCCTTGGGAAATGGTAGATGGATGGAAACTCACTGTTTGGTTCATATTCCTGTAAGAAGGCTCCCGTCTCCTTGTCACCTGTATACAAGCCGGATACAGCTTCAAGTTCCGGAAATACTTCATGCAGAGCGCGCACCCCGGTTTCGTTTAACACATTGGAAGGGGGGACATAGGAATGAACATCCTTTTCCTTGAAGTAGTAGTTGAACAGTTCGTTCACTCGGTTTAGAGACTCTTCCATCTCGCCTTGATTCTGCCAAGGACGGTAGCCGTATTCAGGATCGATCGGTTCATCTGCTGTTACAAGAGACTGGTGATTATATCCATGGAGTCCAATTTCCCCGTCCTCCTTCAAAACCTTGCGGCCGAAATAAAGCATTGGGAAACGTCTGGTTTCAATCAGGTCTTCTGCTGTCATATCCATCGTATCCTGATAGGTTCCAATTAAGTATCCGGTATAAATCACATCTTCTTCTTCGCCGATCCGTTTCATATCCTCCCACCAGACTTCAGAATAAAAATCTTCCACAGTCAAATCGTAATCCCGCTGGATCACATCTGTCGTACCGCTTGGAACAGGAGAAGGGAAGTCATCAATGTGCATCACCTTAATACCCGCCTGTGAGGAAACGAATGTGGGAGGCAGGAAGGAAAGGGCCTGCAGCATTAGTCCACGTGAGGTTTTTTCTGTAACAGAAGAGGTGTTCCAGAACATGACCTTCCCTTCTCCGTAATTGTTCGCCCATAAAATCGGGTGATCTTCTGCTGAAATGTAAACATCGGCGGTTTCAGCGAGTTCAACATCAGCAATGCTGTGGGAAAACAACTGGGAATCCTCACCTAAATCCATATATCCAGGGAAAACTTCCTTCTCAAACGTCAGCCCGTATATATCGTCGAGGAAATCTTCCACATCTTCCAAGCCGATCAGTTCATTCCAGTTGGGATTGATGAAGCGTGAGGCAATATACAGGTTTCCTCCCTTTTCCACGAAGGAGCGGATTTCTTCATACGGCCATTCTTCGGAGTGCTCACCTCCGAGAACGAGTACGGTATAAGGGGAAGGCGTCAGCTCTTCCATTTCCTTTTTCGTTATCTCCTTATAGGAAACCTTAGCGTAGTCCATGGCGTATTCCAGGTTTTCCAATGCGTCCTTGGACAATGGGGTGTCATTTTTATGCACATAAACCTGAAGTTCTTCTCCTTCTGTGGGACTCTCCTCCGTGCTCATCGTTTCCACCGATGTTTCTTGTGCCGTTTCGGCAGGAAACCACTGATGAAACATATCGAGCCGCATAAATTGCAGAATGATAATGGCAGCTGTGAATAGAAGGAAAAGAACCGAAGCATAAATAGTGATTTGTTTTTTCACAGTGTTTTCCCTCCCATCTGTTGGATAATGAAGCGTTGGCTTTCAGGGATGTCCTCTGCCTGCACATGTTGGAAAAGGTCGTTGAGCACAGGCTTGATGTTTGTCCAGTCGCGTCCTGCATAGTATATTTCAATCAATTTCAAGTAGCCTCCTGGATGGGCCGGGAAGCGGCTGACCATCTCACGGAAAGCTTCCACCGCTTTTTCCTCTTTTCCACGACGTATGTAAATATCGCCGAGACTGCGGTACATCCATGGTTCTTTTTCAAGTTTCGGAACCATTTCTTCCAGCAGTTGTTCATATTGTTTCTCGAGCCGCGCCTGTCCGTTCTCATCAAGAATACCACTTCCCAGATAACGTTCGTACACGCTGCATAAACGCTCGAAAGACATGGGTGCTTCCGGGGCCAATTCTTTTCTGGCATGTTCCAGTTCTTTTTCAAACCGGCTGGACAGCACGTTCATGGTTGTAGCTGCATAGTGGACGGTTTCTGAATTGTTGTGGGTCAGGCCGAGGTTCAAGTGCCGTCCTTTATTGGCGATATCGGAATTGATCAGACTGACAATCAATTCCTTCTGGTTGACGCCATCGTTCCTCAAAAGGGCATCGCTGATGGGCGATAAATCCATGCTTGATGATGCTTCATAACGCAGGTATTCAAGATTCAACGGCGTGAATGTGACATAATCATCGTAATCATCAATCATGTGATTGCTGCCGGACGCTTTCGCAGCCAGCCAGGCGGCCAGTCCGAGAAGCTCTCCGATGATCGGGAGGAATACGCTCGTAATGGCGAGCCATGTGACGGTTCCTTTTTTGTCATCATGCATCCTTTTTCGAAGCAGCAGGGAAACGATCAGAATAGCGAGGCCGTGAATAACATAGAAAAAGATCAGCCAGTAGGGTTCCTGGAAATTAACCAATGTAAATCCCGCCTTTTGTATCGAGTGCTTTGTAAATCCGCTCTTCGACGATGGATGCATTCTCGGAGCTCGTACCTGGAAGCAGGAAGTGGAAATGCTGCTCCGTCTGGTCGTAGCCCATAATGTCCAATTCTCTCAAGTAGGCACGCAGGATGATTTCTGCTTCCACGACCGACATTTCCCTGTAAGGGCTGACATCGATGGAAACGACACTATAAGGCACCCCGTATTTCTCCGCTCGTTTTTCCTGAAGCTGAACAAGTTCGTCAAAAGCTTCCTTATCATAAATACTTGTGCCTGGATACATCTTCTGCTCTTCTTCTTTACGAAGATACTCTCCAGCTCTTTCGATCCGGTTGGCCATCCAGTCGAGCACGAGAGAGAGGATTTGAACTTCATATTTTGTCAGTTTGGCAAAATCAAGTTGATCAATCACGAGGATTTCCCGTACGTCCTGATTGTAGACGATCGGTCCGATCAGCACTGGAGCATCGGCTTCATCATCAACCGTCTTTAAAGTAATGGTTTTGTTCTTCAGTCCCCGTGAGAAAATCGAGGCCGCATCATCAATGAAAATCGTCTGCGGAAGTCGTTCGGTATTTCCTTTTCGAACGCGGAGGCGCAGTGATTTCTTAGAAGAGTCGACATGATAGACAGCTAAGTCTTCCGCCTCAAACAGGTCTCCGATAATCGTAACGGCCTCGTTTCGGACAAGTTCTGGAGAAGGCTGATCAAGCGTCTTTCCGACTTCGTAAATCCTGGAAAGCGTGTACTCGGAATCAAGGACTTTTGCCTGCATGACCCGTTGAGACCGTTCCAGAGCGGTTAAGGATGTTTTTAGTTCCTCATTTTCATCCTTCGTTTCCTTCAGCACATACTGCTGACTCTCATATCTCTCCCGGAAGGACGTGCTGTACAGCCCTGTAATGACGCCGGTCAGGAGTAGGAAGAGGAGAGATAAATAATTGGCGGGATCATAGAATAAGAGAAACAAGTCCCCGTCCCGCTGATACATGTCATACACATGATAGAATAGTGCAGCAAAAAAGCTCAAAAGAGCAAAATTCAGACCGTATCTGAGGGAAAACAATAGGACAGCAAAGAAGACAGGGTTAAGCGTCCATTCCAGCATGTTCCATTCCAACGTCTGATCAAGGAATCCCAATACAAAAAATACGAGGATCAGTTCAATAAACTTCCGGATAAAACTGGATTGTTGGTAGAACATCCAATCACCTCCATGTGGATTTAAAATACTTTAACATGTTAAACCTGTGGTATAATGTGGATAAAATTGAATAGAGAAAGGCAAACTTATCGAAAGATAAGGGCGCAAAGACATGGGTCGTAGTTCCTCACAGGAGCCGACTGCCAGTCTGCAATGCCACAGCCGCTCTCTGAATAATCAGGAGGCGTATTATGGGTATACTCACAAAAATGAAACGGAGTTTTCTTGTTGTTTTAGCCGCTGGTCTTGTACTTTCCCCTCTATCTACTTCTGCACAATCTTCTCATCCACTTTCCAATGTGCAGTCCTATAAAATTTATTATGATTCTCCGACCGAAGCAGTCTTGAATAAGATGCAGGCGTATGATGCTGTCATGATTGAACCGGTGTTCTATACTAAAAGCCAGATTGAAACGATTCAGCAGTCCGGGACATTGGTGTATGGGTATATCAACACCATGGAAGCTGATAACTGGAATACGGCGTTGATCAGTCAGCTTGAAGAGTCCGACTTTTTCCACCGGGACGGTGAGCGTGTCTATTATCCGGAATGGGATTCTTATCTGACCGATATCACCTCTGATCATTATCAGCAGGTGCTGCTGGCTGAGATTGAGAAGCAGGTGGCTGATAAGGGTTTGGACGGTGTCTTTTTAGATACTGTCGGCAATATCGATAACGAACACTGCGGATCCGATGTACTGGATGACCAGCGTGCGGGCATGGCCGTCTTCCTGCAGGAAATCCGGCGTCAGTACCCTTCCTTGTCCCTTATTCAAAACTGGGGGTTCGGCACGTTGTCGACCACAACGTATCCTTATGTAGACGGCATTATGTGGGAGAATTACAATTACTCCTCGGTTGCGAAAGATCAATGGTCCCTGGACCGCATGCAGGATTTGAAGCAGCTTCGTCAGGAAACAGGTTTGGAAATACTGACCGTCTCCTTCTCTCAGAAGTCGAAAAGTCAGAGGCTGGCAGAAAGTCACGGGTTCATCCATTATCATGAATCCAGCCATTATAATGCTTGGTAATTATTATACAAAAATTTTCTTGAAAAATGGGCTGAATGGCGTAAAAATGTCGAAAAATGAACAGATCGAGGACTTTTATAAGGGAGCCTAAAGGAGGGCTCCTTTCCTTTTATAGTAGACATATCCTTAATTTTCCTGTACATTCCAAGGTAAGAGATTGATAGAGGAGGAGAGGCAATGATCTTAGTTACAGGCGGGGCCGGATACATAGGCAGCCACATCTGTCTTGAATTATTGGAGAGGGACCATGAGGTTATCGTTCTGGACAACTTATCGAACAGCCACCCCGAATCCCTGCTGCGTGTGCAGGAACTGACAGGGAAGACGTTGACGTTTGTAGAAGGGGATCTGCGGGATCAGGACCTTTTACGAGAGGTTTTCAAGGACTTCGATATTACAGCTGTCATTCATCTGGCAGGACTGAAGGCGGTCGGTGAATCGGTTTCTATGCCGCTGACGTACTATCATAACAACATTACGGGGACGTTGATGCTGTGTGAAGTGATGAAGGAATTTGATGTTAAACAGCTGATCTTTTCGTCATCCGCCACCGTGTATGGCACCCCTGACTCTCTTCCTCTTACGGAGAGTGCATCGGTTGGGGCCACAAATCCTTATGGCCGTACGAAGCTGATGCTTGAGGAAATTCTTCAGGATTTATATGTCTCTGATGAATCGTGGAGTATATCTGTTCTCCGCTACTTTAATCCGATCGGGTCGCACCCGAGTGGCCGCATAGGTGAGGATCCTTCAGGGATTCCGAACAACCTGATGCCTTATATTACAAAGGTGGCTGTCGGTCATTTCCCTGAATTGAAGGTGTTTGGTGACGATTACCCGACGGTTGACGGGACAGGAGTAAGAGATTACATTCACGTCGTGGACCTTGCGAGAGGACACGTGCATGCGTTGGAAAAGACAGCAGGCGAAACTGGAATCGAAACGTATAATCTTGGAACAGGTGAAGGATACAGTGTTCTTCAGCTCGTGAAGGCTTTCGAAAAAGCTTCCGGCCGTAAAGTTCCCTATGCCATAGAGGGGCGCCGCTCCGGAGATATTTCGGAGTGCTTCGCAGACCCGGCCAAAGCTCATTTGAAGCTGGGCTGGCAGGCAGAGAAGACGATTGATGATATGTGTGTGGACTCCTGGAACTGGCGGAAGCAGAATCCAGAAGGCTATACGGGAGAGAAGAATGCCTCCAAGCGGGAGCTTGTCGGACAAGAATAAAAAAGGGAGTGGACGTCACCGTCCACTCCCTTTGGCTGTAGAAAAAGCCTGTGTTAACCAGTTCGAGTTATCCATTTGTCGTGTAAAAGGTCACATTCCGCTTATCGGTGGATGAATGCCGCGGGCACGCCCTCCACTGACTTGGTCAGGAAGACCGCCTGCCCAAGTGGATCTTCGGCCCGTGCTGTTCCCGCAGGCATCACCACCGAACGCTCCTCGTGCCGACGTTGGAATATAGAGGAGAGAGATTGTGCACGAAGCAGGTTCGCAGATTTAAAAGCACGGCATGGGCTGCGCTGTTGCCGCCTGCGTGGAAAACAAAAAGGGAAAGCACAGGCGCTGATGACGACTGCCTGCCGGAATATGAAAAAGATTGTCCTGCATCCAGCTGTGCTGGGTGAAGAGTCTTTTTCGATGTTAAAGAATCCCCAAGGAGTGGCGCCCCTTCCACTCCTGCGGAAAGGGAAGGGGCTTTCGCTCCTGGCGGTAAAAAAGAAAAAAAGGAGTGGACACGCGTGTCCACTCCTTTTTTTCAGGAGGGTTCGTTTCCGAAGGCCTCCGGCAGCATTTTAAATCCGTCAATTTCTGCATCTTCTTCAATTTCAATCATAATGCATCGTTTCCCTTTGTAGTTGACCTGTCTGACAAACTCCAGATCCTGGGGACTGATGGAGATGTTGGCCACTTTCGTGTTGATTTTGATGGATTTCGTCTTGTATTTAGGAACGATACTGCTGGCTTTCAGCTCGTATCCTTCGTTGTCTGTGATCATTTGAAAGGCGTGTTTCACTTTTTCGCCTTCGACCTGCTCGCCGCTTTGGTTCAATACCCGTTCCACGTCCCGGTAATCAAGCTTTGGCGGGGTATCATCCTCATTTTCCTCGACCACTTTATTGATTTCCCCATATACATTGGCGAGGGTGGATGGACTCAGTTGATCCCCGACGACACCGCGGATGACTTCCTCAAATACGGCTTTGTCTTCTTTTGCTGTCATAATCTCTTCGCCGTTTAAGACATCCTCGATAAACCAGTAGTCCGGTTCGTTGGCTTTGCCGGCGGCGTACAGCACGTGGTTGACATCAGAGGTTCCTTCGGTAATGCTCGGGAACATGAATCCCGTCAGCGGGTGCTTCAAGTCAATAACCGGATCGACCTGGATATTGTACTTGAATTCTTTTTCAACATAGTCGAACTGGATTTCCTTTTTCGGCTCTTCCGTCTGGTTGACGCTGCAGAGAATAAACGGGTTGGAGTACACGGCATCGCGGTCACTCTCTTCTGATTCTTCACTGCGTCGTCTCGTCGGTTTTAAGTATTCGGCCCGTATGAAAGTGATGACGACATCTTTTTCATACGGATGGTCCTTGATCATTTTTTCCGTCATGGCGAGCATTTCCTGTTTCCAGTCTTCTACGTTCCGGCTCAAGAGTCCGCGGTGCAGAATGAACTGGCTGGAATTCTCTGCCTCCTGGTTGAACTTCAGTTCGAACAGCTTTTCATCGAGCTGGCCTGTGAGCACTTTTTTGAAGTTGGTCATAAAAAGCTCCTGCTGGTCGCGGTCCAGCATTTCAAACGGCTGGCTTTGATGATGATAGATGTCTGTTGATTCCTTCATAATATAGACGTTGAATATATTCGATATCTTCATCAGATCATTGTCGACCTTCAATTGTTTCCGGATCCCGGCTATGTCTTTTTTATCCATCAATCCCACTCCTACCTCTATGATTCTTTCATTTTATCATAGCTTGGAAGTGCGGCGTTTCACCGTTTTTTTATGGTGAATTCTTCTTTAAGCAGGAAGCCGGCTTGAGGGAAATCGAGACCGGTTTTCCAGCCGCCGACACCCTGGATATCATATTTTTTCACGAGTCTGTATTTGGCCAGTATGGACCGGGCGTCCTCGAACCACACTTCATGAATGTCGCCCTGAGGATCGGTGTAGGAAAACCACGGACTTTGTTTTTCAAAATCATAATGGATCGGACGTTGGTGCTCCATCGCTGTATCGACAGCTCGCTGCTGGGAATAGGCTTGGACATCTTCAGGATCTTCTGTATTCCAGTCATAGGCGTACATGGCGATTCCTAAGAAAATTTTCTCTTTCGGCATGGCTGTTACTGCATAGTTCATAACAGCATCCACCTTCTTGATCGGTGCAATGGCGCCGGGCGACCCACCCATCCAGTGCCAGTTGTACGTCATAAGAAAAACGAAGTCGACGGCCCCGCCGATGGTGTTGTAATCATAGGCTTTGTGGTGGGCAGGGGTGTAGGCGCCGGTCATCGGCGGCAGGGCGGCTCCGACTTCTCCTCCTATTCTATGAATCCGGGTGGAAAGCTGCTGGATGAATGTATTGAAAGAAGCCCTGTCCTTTTCGTGCAGACTTTCAAAGTCGATCACGACCCCTTTGTACTGCTTTTCGTCCACGAGGCCGGCGATATTTTCAATCAACGCTTTTCGTTTCTTCTCATTAGACAGCAGACGGTGGGCCAAATCCGGATCGAAGCCTTCTTTAGTTAAATTAGTGATGGTGGCATGAGGGATCAGGCCTTTTTTCCATGTGCGCGATATGGAGTCTTCACCGTTCAGTCGGCTGAGTTCTCCACTCTCGTCCGGCCGGTATTCGAACATGCCGAGGGCAGATAAATAATCCCCATAATAGTCGATGGACTGTTGATTTTTTACTGGGCTGCCCGGAATGAAAAATGCTCCAGCGGTAATCGGCTGTTTCCGACTTTGCGGGATATGGATTTTCTGCCCGGGCGTGATGACGCTTCCGCTGATGCTGTTTCGTTTTTTTAAAGCATGGATGGACGTCTGATGAATCCGGGCAATCTTCCAAAGTGTATCCCCTGTCGTTACGTTGTACGCATTCCCAGGTATGATCACGGACTGCCCGGGCATGATCTGCGAACTGTCCGTTATGCCGTTTATCGTTTTCAAACGGTCTGGCGTTGTTTCATACTGTGCAGCGATTTTCGATAAGCTGTCCCCGGGCTTCACTGTGTAGAGGACGCTTGCAGAGACAGGTGCTGTGGAGAGGGAGAAAAAAATAATGATGGTAAGTAGACCTGTACGTTTCATAATAACCTCCAACTATAGAAAGAGGATTCCCCTGAAAAAGGGAAATCCTCTACATTCATTTAGTTATCTTGTTTTGCTTTTTTGGATTTGCGGGCTTTTTTCGCTTCTTTCTGATGAGCTTCATTCGCAGCAGCACTGCCGAACTCCTCAGAAAACTCTACATCGGCCTGTTTTGGAGCAAACCCTTTTTGGTTCTTCTGCTCTGCTTGGTTTTTCTTTGTTTTCTTCGCCATCGTTCTCCACCTCCTTGTCCCTGATAGTATGTTTCTTCTTCGGTCATCTCATGTAAAAAGAGGGAAGAAAATCATCTGGAATCGATTGGGTGAAGGAGGTATAATGGAACAACAATGATGATGGAAAATGTAGATGGAAAAGGGGCGCGGGCCTTTTTCCATCTATTTTTTCTTTCCTGAACAGAAAGGGACAAACATATGGATTTCTTCACAAACATGGAACAACACACGGGAGTAAAACTGAACGATGTCCAGAAGCAGGCGGTTCTTCACACAGACGGCCCGCTGCTCCTGCTGGCATCACCGGGATCCGGGAAGACGACGACACTGAATATGAAAATCGGCTACCTGCTTCTTGAGAAAAAGGTGAAGCCGGAGCGGATCATGGCGATTACTTTCAGTAAAGCATCGGCCCGGGACATGTCCGATCGTTTTGACCGGTTTTTTTCTTCCCTCACGAATGAAAAGGTGCACTTCTCAACGATTCACAGCTTCGCCTTTCAAGTCGTTCGGGAAACTCTCCAGAAAAGAGGGGAGGCCTTCCAGCTGGTCGAGGGGAGTGTCAGTGATGAAGAACTCAAAAAGGGTTTTCATGGCCCGGACGTACCGCTCCACAAAAAGTTTATTTTGAAAAAGATCTATGAGGACATTCATCAGAAGCAGATGTCAGAGGATGAAATGGATGAACTCATGACTTACATCAGCTTCGTGAAAAACCGGATGCTGGCAGGGAAAGAGCTGGAGAAGGTTTCGTGTCAGGTGAAGCGGGCGGCTGATATGTATAAAGAGTACGAGCGGTTTAAAAAACAGCAGGTTTCTGATCGGCTTCTGCTCGATTTTGACGATATGCTTACGTACGCCCATCAGTTTCTTTTAGAAGATGCAGAACTGCTGGGCCGTTATCAGAGCCGCTTTGAATATGTGCTGACCGATGAAAGTCAGGATAACAGTGTGGTCCAGCATGAAATCGTGGAGCTTCTGGCGCGTCCGCACAACAACTTATGTGTCGTGGCGGATGATGATCAGTCGATTTTCATGTGGCGGGGATCCGACGTAACGAAGCTGCTTCAATTCGAGAAGGTTTATGAGGATGCTGCCGTGATGACGATGTCGCAGAACTACCGGTCATCGAAGGAAATTGTGGAAGCGTCCAATCAGTTTATTAAACGGAACAAAAACCGCTATCCGAAGCAGATGTTTACGGAAAATCCGTCCAACGCCCCCATCCAGATGCAGACGTTCAGCAATTATGATCAGCAGCTGACCTATGTCGCGGAAGCTGTGAAAGCAGCCTCACCGGGGGAGGAAACGGCTGTTTTATACCGGAACAATTCATCAGCGGTTCCACTGGCAGACAAGCTTGATAAGGCCGGTATCGATTTTTATATGAAGGATATTGATGCCAAGTTTTTCAAGCACTGGATCGTTGAAGATATATTGAACTTCATGCGCTTCAGCTATAATGATCAGCGGGTGGATATCCTGGAGCGGATTCATACGAAATTCAACGGCTATATCACGAAAAAGCAGATCGCTTTTTTGAAGAGAACACACCTCTCAACCTCTATTTTTGATGTGTTGAGAGAAGAGGATATCCCTTCGTATCAAGACAAAAATCTCGCTCAGGCGAAAAAGAGGTTCCATGAAATGAACACCATGGAGCCCGGCAAGGCCATTCGTATGATCCGGGATAAGCTCGGTTATGACAAGGCGGTCACGAAAATGTGTGAGAACTTCGGCTTCAATGCGGAGCATCTATTCGGCATTCTGGACACCCTTGAGGAAATTGCCCACGGTCTCGGTTCATTAAAGGGCTTTGCAGACAGATTGAAACACCTTGAACAGCTGATTCAGACGTCGAAGTACAACAAAAATAAAGCTCCCCTGACTCTGACGACCTTCCACAGTGCTAAAGGGCTGGAATACGACAATGTCTATATGATCGACCTTATTAACGGGGTGGTGCCCTCCAAGGATGACATGGAGCGGTATCGAAGTGAAGACCGCGCGCCGATGGAGGAAGCGGTCCGGTTGTTTTATGTCGGCATGACGCGGGCACGCTCTCATCTTGAACTCCTTTCCTATAACTATAAAGGCAGTGAGCGGGTTACAGAGTCCATTTTTCTTATGAATGTCCGCCGCATTATCCAGCCGGAAGGGGAGAAGAAGAAAAAGGCTCCGGTCCGTCCGGCTGTCGACTTATCAGATGAATCGCTGCTAAAGGAAGGGGAGATGGAGCTTGGGTTGAAGGTGTCCCACCGGAAATTCGGAGCGGGCATCATTTCCGAATATGGCGGGGATCAGATCGGAATCCAGTTTGAGGAGCATGGATATAAGGAGCTGCTGCTGGCGTTCTGTCTGGAAAACGGATTGTTGAAAAAAGCGTAGAGACCGGCGGTTCCGGAGATCCAGAAGGCCGATCTCCTCTTGCCTGCATAATAATTATTCAAAAACTGCCGGGGATGATCCCAGCGGTCTGAAGAGGATACCCGTCAAAGGGTATCCTCTTTTTTGAAATTTCTTCACAATCCATTCAATCCTAAGAAAAGTGGACCGATAGTCATGAGCAGGGATACAACCGTAAGGGTGATCAAGGCACCGCGTGGAAGCTTCCGTCTTTCTCTTCCTTTGTACCATCCACTGAATTGAAGGTAATTCCTATATATAATAAATAAAAAGACCCATACGCCGGCTGCTCCAACCACTCTGTATGGATCATGAACGTCGACAGCTTCGTAAAGCGGTCCAAGCACGGTAGACCAGAGTACTGCTCCAATGAATGGAAGCAGCAGGAGAATACGGAGAAGTTCAAGGAGCATCCATGCTGTTGGTTTCACAGAGATCCCTCCTTTTTTATGACAGTGTAGTCTATTTTGAAGATGTTGGAAAGAGTCAAGCGGCCCGTCCGGGTTAATGGGGGGATCGCGTTCCGGAAAGCTGAATGACAGAGGGGATGGGAGGAAAACAAGGTGGATTCTCGGCAATCAGCTGTGTCATAAACGGGCGATCGCTGCGGATGTAGACAAGGAGAATGATATTTAAATAGCAGAAGCTCATCCGCGGGCGGCTATAATAAGCAGACGGAAGAGAAAAAGCAGGCGCTCAGTAAAAAAGCGTCATTCTTTAAAAAACAGCTCCAGGACGGACACTTTCATACGGAATAAACGTACAGGGGGACTGTGCGTTTTATTTTTTATTGACAATGATAATCGTTATCAATTATGATATAGGTGTGAATCAGGAAGGGAGAGAAGACAATGCAGGAATGCTTATTTGTTGTCAAATCCTTTACGTACGAAAAAGGAAGTCGTCAATGCTCGTGTCATCAAACAATCCGGTTTGATAAGGGAGATCGTTTACATATTGTTCAAAATCCATACGCTGTGGCCAACCGTGGCTGGTATGTGCTCGTGCGGAAAAATGAGGAGGGCGCTTTTCCAATGTCCGCCCAGTTTGTCCAGGACCTTTATGACCGCCGTGCAGTTTCTACGAAAATGGATATCCAGCTTGCTCTCAACTATCACACGTATAAAATCAATCAGGCGTTGGAATGGAAAGATGAGGAGAGTTTCCGGACACATGCACGTCTCCACGCCCGGCTTTCCGGTTACCTTGAAGACAGCCTCGTAAAGGGTGTGTAACCTATGGCACGCATTTTCATTGGCTTTGCCAGCATGTCCGGGAATACGGAGGAAATGGCGGACTTGATCAAGGAGCGTCTCGAAGGAGATCATGACATCCACTTGGAAGAAATAGAAGAAATCGAGCCCGATTTTCTCGCCGGTTTCGATGCGGTCCTTTTAGGATCCTATACGTGGAATGATGGAGATCTGCCTTATGAAGTGGAAGATTTCTACGAAGACCTGGAAGACATCGATCTGACGGGTAAAGGTATTGCAGTATTCGGATCAGGGGATACCTCCTACCCGCAGTTCTGTGAAGCAGTGAACCTTTTTGAAGACAGGTTAACGGCTGTCGGTGGAGAGCGGATGTCGGAAGGATGGAAAGTAGATATGCATCCCGATAAGGAAGAAGACTTGACACGTCTGCAGGTTTTTACAGACGAAATCATCGAACATCTGGGACGATTAATACAATTGAAATAAATTTTTCAACAGTGGCTTTTTACAGGGGAGCGTTTACATGCGCGCCCCCGTAGGGAGCCTCTTTTTTATGGGTTGGATTGGAAAAATAATGGCAGTACTTTTTTATTTCTCAAGCGGTTTTCCTGTGCTATACTCCCTCAATGTGGCTTTTATAAACCATAAATTGTTTGATAATTCAAAGGATTATGTAGAAAAGGAGTATCATCATGATTTTCACACAAGCCCTTATCCAAGAGCCTATGGCGGTCTTCGCCTATTTAATAGCTATCGTCGGCATTGTTTTCATGTTAGCGACAGTTGACTATGCACCACTGAAAAAATTCTTCGGCTATCTGCCGCCGTTGATCTGGATGTATTTTCTTCCGATGTTGTCGACGACATTCGGCATCATCCCGCAGAGTTCTGACCTTTACAGCTTTTTAAGTACTTATATGCTTCCGGCAGGTCTGCTGCTTCTAATGATCAGTACGAACGTTCCGGCCACTTTGAAACTCGGCGGAAAAGCGGTCCTCGTTTTCCTGGCAGGAACTCTCGGAGTCGTCGTCGGCGGCCCGGTTGCTTTCGCCCTGTTCCAAGGTGTGCTTCCTGATGAAGCCTGGCGCGGAGTCGGAGCGCTTGCCGGAAGCTGGATCGGTGGTACCGGAAACATGGGTGCCATGATAGAAGCCTTCAAGACCCCGGATGATATTTTAAGTCCGATTATTCTGACCGATACACTCGTTGGAATCGGCTGGATGGGTGTCATGATCTCCCTGGCCAACTTCCAGGATCGATTCAATAAGTGGAACAAGGCAGATAACTCTACAATTAAAAAAATCAACGAAGATATTGCTACCGACGTGGCACGCAACGCTAAACCGCTGGAGCTGCCACAGTTGTTTGCGATTCTGGCGGTCGGTTTTGCCGGTTCATACTTGATCCGTTTGTTTGCTGATTTGTCATTCATCCCGAAATCTGATGTGATGAGCACATCGACTTGGACATTCCTGCTTGTTACCGCTGTTGGTATCCTGCTTTCCTTTACGAAGGTGAGGAAGCTTGAATACTATGGTGCCAGCAAAATTGGGTATATGGGAATTTATCTGTTCCTTACCGGAATAGGGGCTCAAGCGAATCTTGCAGATATTGTTCAAGCTCCTGAATTTCTCTTAATGGGAATGGTGTGGCTTTCTATTCACATACTCTTTATTTTCACTGCTGCCCGTCTGCTTCGTGCTCCATTGTTCTTCGTCGCTGTCGGATCACAGGGGAATATTGGCGGGACAAGTTCTGCGCCGATTGTAGCGTCCGTATTCCAGCCGGCTCTTGCGCCAGTCGGCCTTCTCATGGGGATTCTCGGAAACGTCGTCGGCATGTACGCCGCTCTCCTATGCGGCCAGCTCGCCCGGATGATTGCCGGGGGCTAAATAAAAGACCCGCCTCATCTGCATTTGCAGGAGAGGCGGGTTTTTATTATAGAAGAGACAGTAGGTTTGGACTGGATATAGAAAAGAGAGGCATGAGATTGGTAAACGTCGATACAAATAAAGAAGCTGCCTAATGGCAGCTTCTTTTCGTTAAGCAGACTTTTGATCTTGTTCTTCTTCGGAGTCCGATCCAGCCGCTTCATTAAACTCTTCTCTGAACGACTTGAGCAGACTGACGATCATCAACAGCAGTATAATGGTTAACGGGAACCCGCTGATGATCGCTGCGGCCTGTAGACCATCAAGTCCTCCAGCCCCCATTAAGATCATGGCGATCGCTGTCAGGATAATACCCCAGCTCAATTTCATAAAGAATGGAGGGTTCAAGCTTCCGCGGGACGTCTGCATTGCAAGGACGAATGTGGCGGAGTCCCCGGATGTGATGAAGAACGTCATAATCAGGATAACGGCTACAAAGGAAAGCAGACCGCTGAATGGAAGCTGGTCAAAGACATAGAACAAGGAAGATTCCATGGACTGACCGGCTACGTTGACGCCTTCCACAAAGTCGAAGTAGATGCCGGCTCCACCGAACACGCCGAACCAAAGGGTACAGACAAGAGCAGGGGCAATAACAACCGCCACAATAAATTCACGTACAGTACGTCCTTTGGATACACGGGCAATGAAGGAACTCACAAATGGCGTCCAGGAAATCCACCAGGCCCAGTAGAAAATCGTCCAGTCTTTTACCCACTGGTTGTTTTCTGCATCAAACGGGCTGAAGCGCATCCCCATCTGAACGAAGTTCTGCATGTAGTTTCCAAGGGTTGTGGAATACGTTTCCAATACAAATCCCGTAGGTCCGAGCAGCAGGAAAGCTGCAAATAATACGACAGTCAGAATCAAGTTGATGTTACTGATGTATTTGATGCCTTTAGAAAGGCCGGAAGCTGCTGAGTAGATAAACAGCACGGCTGTTATTCCCATAATGATAAGCTGGACGCCGTAGTTGTTCGGCACGCCCCATAGATACGCAAGGCCGCTGTTGATCTGCTGGGCACCTACGCCAAGTGAGATGGCGACACCAAAGATGGTAGCGAAAACAGCGATGATATCGACGATATAACCGGCGACACCGTTCATGCGGTTACCGAAGAGTGGCGTAAGGGTAGCACTCATCAGACCCGGCTTATCTTTTTTAAATTTAAAGTAGGCAAGCACGAGGGATACAATCGCATAAATGACCCAGGCGTGCAGGCCGTAATGCAGATAGCTGATTTCAAGACCGAGTTTAGCTGATTCGATCGTCTGTGCATCTCCCACGGGCGGGTTGGCATAGTGGGTGACCGGTTCTGTCAATCCGTAGAACAGCAGGGTAATTCCCATACCTGCACTGAACAGCATCGCAAACCAGGTCGGAGTAGTATACTCGGGTTTATCATCTTTTTTACCAAGTTTGATTTTCCCGTATTTACTGAAGGCAATGATGAAGGCAATAATGAGCATGAAGGTGACGGCGAATTGATAGAACCAGCCAAAACGGTCAAGGATTCCATTCCGAATCGTCATCATCGTATTTAATAGGTGATCAGGGAAAATCGCTCCCCAGCTTACAAACACAATTCCTATTGCTAAAGCAATCCAATACATGGGTGAAAGTTTATTCACGTTATTCCTCCTGAAATGTTTATCTCGTTCGTATAGTTCGTTCAGAAAAAACTTTATAAAAAGTGCATAAACAGAATTATATACGACGCCGAACATAAAATCCAGAAGTTCTAAAAAAGAAGAAATATTCGTAATATTAAAACTCCCTGCCTCAAGGCAGGGAGTTTTAGAAGATTCAGCTGGTGCTTCCCCGTAGATCATTTTCGATTTCTTCAAGGCTTCGTCCTTTCGTTTCCGGTACATACGTATAAACGAATAGGAACGCGAGTATACCGATGACTGCGAATAGAACGAATACCCACGCGGTTCCGATAGCGCCGAGTAGAATCGGGAAGAAGAGGGAGACGACCAGGTTGGCGGCGGACAGCAGCAGTGTCGTAAAGCCTGTGGCAGCCCCTCTCGCTTTAGTCGGAAACAACTCCGGCAGCATGACCCAGACGACAGGTCCCCATGTAGCGGAGAAGAAGATGATGAACAAGCCAAGAAAAACGACTGTCAGCCAGGCAACAGCTGTGGTAAGTTCGGCTGTAAATAAGATGGCAGCCAGAACGGCAAGACTTGTGACCATCCCGGCGTTCCCGATCAGCAGCAGCTTTTTCCTTCCGAGTTTATCGATCGTTGCAATAGCCACGAGTGTCATCAGTACGTTCAGTACTCCAATCCCAACGGTTCCAAGAATGGAAGCAGAATCGGCCAGTCCTGCTTCTGTAAAGATGGTAGGAGCATAATAGATGACCGCATTTATCCCGATCAGCTGCTGGAATATAGCAATTCCGCTTCCGACAAGAAGCATGGGACGGACCCATTTAGCTTTCAGGACATCCCAGGTGCCTTCTTTTTCCGCTTCGATTTTCTTCATCTGTTCCATTTCTTTCTCAATTTCTTTCTCGTCTCTTGTCAATCCCATCACTTTGCGCGCTTCTTTCTCCCGATTCTGTTTAAGGAGCCATTTCGGACTTTCCGGCATAAACATGACGCCTACAGCAAGAACGACGGCAGGAACCGCAGCAAGACCGAGCATCCAGCGCCAGCCTTCAACAGGTGCGAAGGCATAGTTCACAAGATAGGCAAGGACAATCCCGATGGTAATCATTAACTGGTTCAATGACCCCAGCGCACCACGAGAATCCGTCGGCGCCATTTCCGATAGATAAACCGGTACAATGGCCGTTGACCCGCCGACTGCCAGTCCCAGGATGACCCGACCTGTGACGAGCATGGGAACGTTCGGTGCAAATGCAAGGACAAAAGACCCGGCTATGTAGATCAAAGCGATCGTAAACACCACTTTTCTTCGTCCGAACCGGTCGGAAACGTAGCCGCTCAAACCTGCACCAACAATAGCCCCGACGAGGAGAGAACTGACGACAAGCCCTTCCAGGAAGTCTGTCAGTGGGATATCATCACTGATGAATAAGAGGGCTCCGGAAATGACACCGGTATCATACCCATATAATAATCCGCCAAGGGCACCGAAAAAGAAAATCCACCCTTTGCTTATTGAACGATTCATAACATGACCACCTTTTTTTAATCTGCTAAATGGGTTCTACCACGAAATCCTTTGTTAAAAACAACAACTCCTTCCTGATTTTTCATGATACCGATTTCATATTCCTCTGGTATGGGGATTTTGGATCAGTGAAAAATATTGATGCTTTTCTTCTGACAACAGTGGATAGAGGTGGGTTTCGTCTTTTCAGCAGGTTGCAGGATGAAAAACGGGATTTAGCTCAGACTAAAACAAAAGCACGTGGATACAGAAGTTTTTAGTGCAATCCAAATTGGAGGAGTCAGTATGGCGGACAATTCTCAACTTTCTTCTGCCGAAATCGGGACGTTATGGATGACCTACCAGCAAAAGACCATGATTCTCAGGATGCTGGACTATTTTATAGAAAAAGCGGATGACCGGGAAGCGGAAAAGATTATGGTCCATCTGCAGAAGGACATTGAACCCTATGCGGAGAAGATAGAAAAAATATTTGAAAAGCATGGCCTTGAAGTGCCGGTTGGATTTACGAAGGACGATGTGACAAAAGAGGTTCCAAAACTCTACGATAATGGTTTTGATATCATGTTCGTCCGGCTTGTGAAAGAAATCAGTATGGGGATGCATACGCTGAACCTGACGATGTCTTATCAGAAGGATATTATTGAAATGTATCGTGAATTAACCTACCTTACACAAAAATATTATGAAAAGTGCACCCAGTATCTGCTTAAAAAAGGACTTCTTCCACATGCTCCTTATGTCTCCATCCAAAAGCCGGTGGAGCATGTACACGATAAGGACTACCTGAAATTGTTCAAGCCGATCCAAGGGAGACGAGCGTTGAATACAGTGGAAATGACCCATATCCATCACGCAATTGAGTCCAATATCATCGGTATGCAGATGATTTACGGTTTTTCACAGGTGGCCAAAGAACCTGAAACGAGAAAATATTTCCATGAAGGCGGAAATCTGGCTAAAGGGATTGTAAAGCAGCTGACCACAATCATGTTTGAAAATGACACGCCTGCTCCGATGACCTCCGGCGGCAATGTCACCCAGTCCCATCTCTCTCCATTTTCAGATAAAATGATGCTGTATTGTGTCAGTCTGTTCTGCAGCTTCTCATTAGGAGGGAATTCGCTGGGAACAGCTTTCAGTCTCCGGAATGACCTGCCGGCGAAACTTTCCTTATTTATGAAGGATATTTTTGAATATGCCCATAAAGGGGCAAAATTGATGATTAAACACGGATGGATGGAAGAGCCTCCCCAGACAGAAAAACATTAATCATCTTCCTGATTGAATAAAGAGACTTTTTAACGGGAAGGTACATGGTAGTCTGAATGGGAGGGTGTAAACCATGAACAAAATGAACCGAGGAATAGTTACAGCACTGTCAGCGATCGGAATCGCACAGGCATTGAAAATTGTCACCCATAAACGAGTGCATGGGGTGTGGGACGTGAAACAGGTGGCGACCACCGGCGGAATGCCAAGCTCCCATTCTGCAGGTGTAGCCGCGCTTGCCTCCTATATTGCAGCGAATAAAGGGTCTCGTCATACAGAAACCGCCCTGGCTGTTATTTTTGGTGTCATCGTGATGTATGATGCACAGGGCATCCGCAGACATACGGGAGAAATCGCCCAGCTGGTCAACGACCTTGAAGATAACGTCGCTCAAATATCCGGTGATTTTCCCAGCCTTGAATTTGTAGAGCGTGAAAAAGAATTGAAAGAACTGCTTGGACATCAGCCTGTTGAAGTCCTGGGAGGAGCCCTTTTAGGTATTGCGCTCGGTTATGCTTCCGCACGCGTGGAAGGATAAGCGTCACCCTCATGTAAGGAGGTGGAGCTTATGGGAAAAACAGCAGGTCGGCGTTCAAGGACGAACGTGGATGAAGTGAAGCGCTTGAATGTGTTGTCCGGCTTTTCGTACAACCAGGTCAAAGCACAGCTGGCAAAAAAACAGAAGTCATAAATAATGGGAAGACCCGGCATATAGCCGGGTTTTTCATGTTTAGGAACATCGGAAAATGGAGAGATGAAAAAAAGGGGGGATCCTATGTCCATCAATCAAACGATTCTGCTGTTATTGATCGGTTATCTTATCTTCACCCTGGACAAAAAGCAGGAAAACCTTCCTGTTCCCATGATCCTGGTGTTTATTGGGGTCGGTTTGTCGTTTCTTCCCTACTTTTCAACCATTGAGGTAACAGAGCATCTGATTTATCATGTATTTCTTCCCGCTCTGTTATTTGTATCTGCGTACCGCTTCCCTCCGGAGGGATTCAAAAGAAACAGCCCGTTGATTATCTTTCTGGCTTCCATCGGCATCATAGGAACTGTGGGTATTCTGGGGGCTGCGATTTATGCGGTGACCGGTCCATTCCTTTCCCTGTCCCTGACAGGGGCGATGTTGATGGCGGCTGTTCTGACTCCGACAGACCCGGTTTCTGTCGTGTCGATCTTGAAGAACTCGACGAGTGATGACAAGATGGCGGATGTTGTGGAAGGAGAGTCCCTTTTAAATGACGGAACCAGCATTGTCATTTTTTCTGTTCTGATGGGGATGTATACAGGGAAGTCCGATGTCTCCCTGCTGTCCTTTTTTGGTGAGTTCGTACTCGTTTCCTTCGGGGGGATCGCTCTCGGAGTGGCCTTTGGCTGGTTGATCAGTAAAGGGGTCCATTACACGCACAACCGTGAATACCAGGTTATGCTGAGCATCGTCCTGGCCTACGGGATTTTTAACCTGGCTGAATATCTCGAAGTTTCCGGTGTGCTTGCAGTCGTATCCGCTGGTCTGATGCTGTCTTTTGAATACGGAAGAACGATTAAGGAAGAGCACTTTAAAGAAACCCTTGACGGTTTCTGGGGAGTTGTAGAAACGTCGGCCCTTTCTTTATTGTTTCTGTTGATTGGGATTGAAGCCGCAGGGTATCTCGTTTCGACGCTTTGGGGACTGGCCGCTGTCGTTTTTCTTCTGTCCATAGTCGTTCGGTTCATCGTCATTGCCGGTTCTACGCAGCTGTTCCCCAACTGGCGGAGGAAAATCAGCTGGCGCGAGTCTGCGCTTTTGACATGGGCTGGTTTAAAGGGAACGATGTCCATTTTTCTCATTTTATCATTTGAAGCCGAAGTGGGCGGAGGAGGTGCCTTTACAGCGCTTGCCTTCGCTGTTGTGATCATCTCGCTTATCCTTCAGAGCGCAGGTGTTGCACCGATTTCAAAAAAACTATTGAAAGCATAAACAGAGCGGGGTCCCATGAGGATCCCGCTCTGTTTATGCTTTAGGAACAAGACTGTATGCTGGTTAATTTACGGCATTTGGAAAAGGATAAAAGAAAGAGTTCAATCGATTGACATCGACATATCATCTGAATTATGATACCTAAGTCATTAAAACTTATAAATTTACTTGGTATTACGGAGGGAAAATAAAATGAAAAAATTAACATGGTTATTATCGATCGGTTTTCTTGCCCTTGTTCTGGCTGCCTGCGGAACAAGTGGGGAGGAAAGCCAAAATACATCGGAAGGGGGAGAATCCTCTGAAACAGAAGGGAACGGAGAGGAAAACCTTCTGAAAGAAATCCAGGATAATGGGGAACTCGTCATTGGAACAGAAGGAACCTATCGTCCGTATACGTTCCATGATGATAATGATGAATTGACCGGTTTTGATGTAGAAATCGCCAGGGAAGTCGCAGACCGTCTCGGAGTAGAAGCGGTATTCAATGAGACGAAATGGGATTCCATGTTTGCTGGCCTGAATGCGGGACGTTTTGATATGGTAGCCAACCAAGTCGGAATCAGGGAAGATCGTCAGGAGAAGTATGATTTCTCCAATCCTTACATCCAGACATCAGCGGTCGTGGTGACCAACGAAGCCAATGACTCCATTCAATCCTTTGAAGATTTGGAAGGCGTCAATACAGCTCAGTCTCTGACGAGTAACTACCGTGATATCGCAGAAGCCAACAACGCAGAAATTACAGGGGTGGAAGGCTTTAACGAATCCATGCAGATGATTGCGAGCAACCGCATTGAAGCAACAGTCAATGACCGTCTGTCTGTTCTGGACTATATGCAGCAGCGCCCGGAGGCTCCGGTGAAAATTGCCGCTCGTGCGGATGAAGCTTCTGAAAGCGGTCTGTTGTTCAGAAAAGGAAATGAGGAACTTGTGGAAGCTGTCAATGAAGCCTTAAAAGAAATGAAGGAAGACGGCACATACCTCGAAATTTCCGAGAAGTGGTTTGGTGAAGATGTATCTAAGTAATCTATTCACCAACCCTGACATGCAGGAAAAATACCTGGACATTTTTACAAGCTCTTTTCTCCCTTTGGTGAAAGGGGCTTTATATTATACAATTCCTTTGACGCTGATCACATTCGCTATTGGGATCGTGCTCGCTGTCATCACAGCATTGATGCGTTTGTCGAACGTGAAGTTTTTCCGGGGCGTGGCCCGCGCTTATGTTTCCATCATTCGCGGCACCCCGCTTCTCGTGCAGTTATTCATAATCTTTTTCGGTCTACCATCTCTTGGCGTGACCATCAGTCCTTTTTATTCAGCGATTATCGGTTTCTCCCTGAACATGGGGGCGTATAACTCTGAAATTATTAGAGCAGCTATTCTATCCATCCCGAAAGGACAGTGGGAAGCCTCCGAGTCTATCGGGATGACAACCGCACAGGCGTTGAAGCGTGTCATTCTGCCTCAGGCGACAAGGGTGTCCATCCCACCGCTTTCCAACTCGTTTATCAGTCTGATCAAGGATACGTCGCTCGCTTCAACCATTACGTACACGGAAATGTTCCGGAAATCTCAGGAAATTGCTGCTCAAAATTACGAATTTCTACTCGTTTATTCCGAAGCAGCCCTCATCTACTGGATGATCTGTGTGGCTCTTTCGTTTGTTCAGGACCGGGTTGAAAATCGAATGGAAAGATATGTCGCAAAGTAGGAGGCTGATACAATGATAAAAGTAAATCAACTGAATAAATATTTCGGTGACCTTCATGTGCTGAAAGACATTGATATGAACGTGAACCGCGGGGAAGTGATCGTTGTTATCGGACCTTCAGGGTCAGGGAAGACGACGCTGCTTCGTTCATTGAACATATTGGAGACCCCGGAATCCGGTGAAATCACCATTGGGGAACGCTCCCTTGATTTCAGCCGTCCCCAGAAGAAAAAGCAGCTGGTGGAATTCAGGAAGCAGACCGGAATGGTGTTCCAAAACCATAATCTTTTCCCTCATTTAACCGCTGTCCAGAATGTGATGGAAGGCCCTGTAACGGTTCAGAAGACGCCTAAAACAGAAGCGAAGAAAAAAGCGGCTGATATTTTGAACAAGGTGGGATTGGGGGACAAACTGGATGTGTATCCCCACCAGCTTTCCGGAGGGCAGCAGCAGCGTGTCGGCATCGCCCGCGCTCTGGCGACAGGTGTAGAGGTCATCTTGTTTGATGAGCCGACATCTGCTCTTGACCCTGAACTTGTGGCGGACGTTCTTGACGTCATGAAGGAACTGGCGGAAGAAGGGATGACGATGGTCGTCGTCACCCACGAAATGAAGTTCGCCGAAGAAGTAGCGGACCGCGTTATTTTCATGGATCAAGGAACCATTGTGGAAGAGGGGACCCCGGATGAGGTGTTCCATTCTACCAAGGAACCCAGGACCCAGCAGTTTCTTCAGCGGATCGGGCAATAAACAGGAACCCGGCTTCTTCAGAAGAGACGCGGACTGTCGAGAAGATTCTCGGCAGTCTTTTTTTTTGATGCTGTAAAATGGATGTGCAGCATGCTCTGATCAATCCTCATTTGGCCAAGTCAAAGGATAGGTCCGTTCCCCTGCCACAGCACCAGAGGAGTGTGACCGTCCACATGCAGGATCTTAAGCATCGAGGGGAAAATTATGTTAGGGTTAACGATAACACTACTATGAATGAAGGAGATTCCATGACACAGACAGGATGGAACTTAAAGCACAGCTATCAACTGCTTCCGGAACATTTTTATGCCAAAGTGGAACCGACACCAGTCAAAAATCCGGCCTGCGTCGTTTTTAACGATGATCTGGCCGCAGAACTCGGCCTCCCGGATGATTCCAAACAACACCCGGAACTATGGAGTGGAAATGAGCTTCCAGACGGAGCTGACCCGATTGCCCAGGCCTATGCCGGTCACCAATTCGGTCAATTTACGATGCTTGGGGACGGCCGGGCCGTCCTTCTTGGTGAACAGGTCACGAATAAGGGAAGACGATTGGATATCCAATTGAAGGGAGCCGGACGCACCCCGTTTTCAAGACGTGGCGATGGTCGTGCAGGACTCGCCCCGATGCTGCGGGAATACATGATCAGTGAATCCATGTATGGACTCGGTATTCCGACGAATCGGACTCTGGCTGTTACGACAACCGGAGAACATATCCAAAGGGAAATTGAAATTCCAGGAGCGGTTTTAACCCGCGTCTCCAGCAGCCACCTACGCGTGGGCACGTTCCAATATGCCGCCGGCCTTGGTGATGTGGACGCCCTTCGACTGTTGGCCGATTACGCCATCCAGCGCCACTATCCTGAAGTGGCAGGAGAAGAAAACAGGTATGCCGCTTTTTATGAGAAGGTCGTGGAAAAACAGGCGGCGCTGATTGCCCAATGGCAGCTGACAGGCTTCATCCACGGGGTGATGAATACCGATAACATGGCGATCAGCGGGGAGACATTTGATTACGGACCTTGTGCCTTTATGGACGTGTATCACCCGGAAACAGTATTCAGTTCCATCGATACTCAGGGACGGTATGCCTATCAAAACCAGCCGCCTATCGCTCAGTGGAACCTTGCCCGTCTGGCTGAAGCCTTGATACCGATTCTTGATGACGAAGAAGAAGCCGCTGTCGAAACGGCTCAGGAAATCCTCAGCCGCTATGGCTCCTATTTCCAAACACACTGGGTCAACGGGATGAGGGATAAGCTCGGATTCTTAAGTGAGGAAAGCCAGGATCGAGCCTTGATGGATGATCTTCTGGATATCATGAAAAAGCAGGAATCGGACTATACGAACACCTTCAGAGCGTTGACGCTTGATCGACCGGAAGAGCTGCCGATGTATCATTCCGTCGCTTTTTCAAGCTGGTATGATCAATGGAAAAAACGTCTCGAACGACAGGAGCAGCCGCTGCACCTCGCTTTTGAAACAATGAAGAAGGCCAATCCTGCCATCATTCCCAGGAACCATAGAGTAGAAGAGGCGTTGGAAGCAGTCATTCAAGAGGATGACTATTCGGTGATGCATCAGCTGATGGAACAACTGAAAAACCCTTACGCCTATTCCGATGCGCAGGAGGAGTACGCCCAGCCTCCAGAGCCGTCGGATCAGCCGTACCGCACGTATTGCGGCACATAAAGAAAACCGGTCTCTTCTTTGAGACCGGTTTTTTAATGGATGTACGTTCCTGCCCCTCTCTGCATAAGATAAGGCGAGATTGTAAGGAAGGGAAGATCCATGTGTATCCATACCCACCTATGAACAGGCAGGAGACGGCTGGAGATATTCTGCAGAACAGCATCGCTTCCAAAGCGGCCGCCGCCCATTTTTATCAGCGCCTTTTTTCGTATGCTCCTGCTGCTGACCAATCCGTCATCAGGCAGGCTTTTGAAAAAGAATCAGCTGTTTTGAATGAGCAGACCGTCCTTTATAGACAGATGACAGGAAGGCAGCCTTCTCTCAAGGCCGTACCGCCAGCTTTCAATACGTATCAGGATGGACTGCAGAAAGCATATGAAATGAAGCTCAATCACTATAATTATGATCAGCAGGCGTTCAGGGCACTGCAGGGCACCCCATGTGAACCGTGTCTTCAGCGTGCCTGTCAAAGTAATGCCGACGAAGCAGGCCGGTGGTACAGATTGTTGACCCGTCAGGAAGAAACAGGAACGACTGTGGACTTCGGCGGCCAGCCTTATGTGCTGGATATCGAAAAAGCGACCGTTCAAAACGATACGTTCCGCACAGCCATCTGGACGGGAGACGATCTTCAGGTCACTTTAATGAGCATCGGTGTCGGAGATGATATCGGCCTTGAGATTCATCCGGATGTTGATCAGTTTCTCCGTCTGGAGCAGGGACGTGGGAAAGTACAAATCGGACCTGAAAAAGACCAGCTTACATTTGAACGGGAAGTTTCGGATGACTATGCAATTATGATTCCAGCAGGAATGTGGCATAACGTAACAAATACCGGGGACGTTCCTATGAAGCTGTATTCCATCTACGCTCCTCCAGAGCATCCATTCGGCACGGTCCATAAGACAAAAGCGGATGCGTTGGCTGCGGAGGCTGAAGAATAAAGGTTTGTCGCGAGAAAGCTTGAGGTTCGATTCCCCTTTTGTAATAATTGAAATAAACAGGGGGGATAACATGAAGCTCTCGTATTTTTTACTGCTGATTATTTTCATGATGCAGGGGATGGCCCTTGTGAATGTCACCCTTTTTGAAAACAACTGGAACGGTGTGATGCTCTGGATCAATACATGTCTTTTTATCATTGCAACCGCTTTAACGGTGAAACCAGCAGATTCCAGTCATGAAGACCATTAAAAGGTACGTTTCCCCTTATGGGAACGTACTTTTTTTATGCGGAAGTAGGGGATGGATTCCGGGTACACTATATAAGGATTTACATAATTATTACGTGGAATTAACTCATTCTTACCATTACTTATTCTGTCATTAACATAAGGCTACTAGTATGAACCATGTAATCACATGAACGGAGGGAAATTATTTTGAACAAACAGCTTGCAAAGAAAGTATTGTCTGTGACCGCCTTGTCCTGCCTGTTTTTTGGAACGGCTGATTCCCCATCATACATAAGTGCTGAAGATCACAACGAAGAAGTGAAGAACGTCATATTCATGGTTGGTGACGGGATGGGGCCTGCCTATACGACCGGGTACCGTTACTTTAAAGATGATCCGGACACCAAGGACATGGAGCCGACGGCTTTTGATCCCTATCTTGTTGGGATGCAGTCGGTCTATTCCCATGATCCTTATCACGATGGCGGCGAAGAGGATGAAAAGGAGAATATTCCGGATTCCGCAGCGACGGCTACCTCCATGTCTTCCGGGGTGAAAACGTACAACGGAGCCATTGCCAAAGATCTGGAGAAGGATGATACGAAGACAGTGCTGGAGGCGGCCAAGGAAAAGGGGATGTCCACAGGTCTTGTTGCTACCTCCCAAATCAATCATGCCACACCTGCTGCTTACGGAACACACGATGAGTCCCGCCAGAATTATAATGACATTGCTGATGATTACTTCGACGATCAGATTGACGGAGCTCATAAGGTTGATGTCCTTCTCGGTGGTGGAACGGATTATTTTATTCGTGATGACCGTGACCTGACTAAGGAATTTCAGGAAGACGGCTATGATTATGTGACGACGGCCGAGGAGATGGCGGATTCTGAAGCAGAGCAAGTGCTTGGCCTTTTTGCTCCTGTTGGATTGGATAAGGCTATCGACCGTCCGGAAGAGCAGCCTTCTCTCGCTGATATGACAGAAACTGCTCTTGATAAGTTGAAAAACAATGAAGAAGGCTTCTTCCTTATGGTGGAAGGAAGCCAGATTGACTGGGCCGGACATGACAATGATGTCGTAGCTGCCATGAGTGAAATGGAAGATTTCGAAGGAGCTTTCGAGAAAGTGATGGCTTTTGCTGAAGAGGATGAAGAAACACTGGTTGTTACAACTGCGGACCATTCTACAGGAGGGTTTTCCCTTGGAGAAGGTGGTCCCTATAAATGGGATCCCGATGTCATCCATGCCGCTTCCCATACGCCTGATTATATGGCCGGACAGATTGTGGAAGAGGGGGCTGACGTAGAGGAAACCTTGACGGAGTCTATCGATTTCGAATTAACAGAAGAAGAGATCATGTCCGTTCAGGATGCTGTAAATAATGGAGACGATGAGGAAAAAATGGTAGATGTGGATAATGCGATTGAGGACATCTTCAACAAGCGGTCCGGTACAGGATGGACAACCGACGGACATACAGGTGTGGATGTTCCGGTATATGCCTATGGTCCGGCCTCGGATCGCTTCTCTGGATTTATTGACAATACGGACAATGCTAAAATCATTTTTGAACTGCTGAATGGTGCGGAAGAGGAAGAAGAAGGTGCACCTCTGGCTGATACAGCCACCTCCTATCCGTTGGGGCTGCTGGACGGCGCAGCTGTCGCCGGGGCCGCAGGTGTCATTCTTTTCTTTAGAAGGAAACAGCTGAAAGTGTAACAAACTGCGGGATAAAGGAGAGGTCCGATGATTCAAAAGCTGAGCGTTGCCTTATTGCTGCTGGGATTGGTGCTGGTATTTTGGAATGGCTTCCAATGGTGGTCGGAAAGTCGTGTCGCTGTTTATGATGCAGAGATGCAGGATGTTTCATATTCTCCGGAGAGCGGACCATCTCCATCCGAAGATTTCGTCGCTGCAGAAACCGTCGGAAGCTATCAAGAAGGCGGGGAAATCGGAGAGCTTACGATTCCTAAACTCGGAAGGCGTTATCCTGTGTTTTTCGGGACAGGGGACAGCACATTGAAAGAAGGCGTCGGCCTGTATGATACGTCGTATACGACTCTTCCGTCTGAAAAGGGACATACTGCGCTTGCTGGCCACAGAGAAACGGTCTTCCGCGGCCTCGACGGTCTTGTTCCTGGGGACTTCCTTTACCTTACAGAAGGAGGCTATGAATACGAGTACCAGATTAACCGGATCTGGGTGACGGATGAACAAGATACGTCTGTCATCGTGAAAAAAGACTCTCCCACATTAACTTTGACGACGTGCTATCCTTTTGACTTCATCGGCTCAGCTCCTGAACGTTTTATCGTGCAGGCTGAGTTTGTAAAAAGACACGAACTGCCTTAAGCTTAGCGCTGCCTCTTTCCATTGGGAAGAGGCTTTTCTTTTTGTTAACCTTTCTGAATATTCTTTACTCCGTGCGTGGAAAACCATACACTAAAAGAGATCGTGATTTCTTACATAACAGAAAGGCTGATGCGTATGAGGAACATTCTCACTCCCTTTGACAAGGAAGGTAAATCGTCTCTATTGTCTTGAATCAATCATGAACTGGAGGAGTCGGTATTGAAGACTTTAGGTGATCTAACCATTGTTGAATATCATGATGGGTTGGCGGAAAGTACAGCTGAGATGTGGAACGAAAGCCGTGGAGAATGGGGAGGAGACCTGGTCGTCACAACGGCGGAGGATGTAAAGGAAAAGGAAAACGCCTCTACGAACCTGAATCTGTTCCTCGCGCTCGACGGCGGTAAAGTCGTCGGTTACTGTGGACTGTCGGAGTACAGGGAAGATCAGGAAGCTTTATATATCCCGCTGTTGAACGTTCATCCGGATTATCATGGAAGAAAGATCGGGCGCAAGCTATTGAGGAAAGCGATCGATCAAACGGTTGCCTATGGATGGCCGCGTCTGGACTTGTTTACATGGCCGGGCAACACTAAGGCGGTCCCTCTCTATAAAAAATGCGGATTTTTCTGGGAGGAGCGGGATGATACGACTCACTTGATGAACTTCATTCCACAGGTGCTGCAAATGGAGGTCCTCCGTCCATTCTTTCAGGATCATGACTGGTACAGCACCAGCCAGCGCCCGATTGAAGTAAAGCCGGATGGACAACAGGCTGGAAAGCATACCGTTTATGAATATAAATGGCAGGCACCGGACGGCCGTTTTGTCAGGATCCAGTTTGAACGGACAGGCCGAGGCATTCATTTGATTGAAACAGATGATTTCTCCATACAGATGGATCTTCCTGACTTTAAACTACGGGAAAATGAAACCTACGCTACCTGCATTCATGTCGTCAACAAACAGGAAGCCCCAGCCACGTTCCATTTGGAAGGGGTGTCATCAGAACTCGTGGACCATCGCCTCCCGATGATCACTACGGTGGAGAAGGAAGTAACGGTGAACGGGGATGTCGAGGTGACGGTCCCGGAACAGAAGCCGAGTCCTTGGAAAACCCACCCTGTAGTTGAAACAACCGTCCACATAAACGGCTGGTCCGTTCCATTGAAAATGGGCGTGTATCCAATCAAGGCAGGAGACGTCACGGTACGAACTGTCCAGCCAAGCTGGAGACCGGGACAGGAAGGTTCGTTGTATCTGGATATGGAAAGTCACCTGGAGAAGCCTTCAGTATGGACGGTTCGTCTTCCGGATCAGGACGTGCTGGAGTGGCACACACCCAGCATACAGGTGGATATAGACGGCGGTGCCCGTGTTTCCGTCCCTGTTCCCATCACCCTTCGGAAAAACGGATTTTTGAAAGAAGAGATTTCAGTTGCCGTCGAAGAAGAGGGCAGGTCTTCCTTTGAATTCACCGCCAGCCTTTCCTACGCTTTTCCGGGCCATGGAGCTAAATTCGGAGGAGAAACAGAAACGAAGTGGTTTGGTTTTAACGGTCCGTACTATGCAGAAATGGAGAAACGGAACCAGTTTATCGAAGTCGGATCGATTCGGTCCAACGAAGATCCTGTAAAGCTGATGACTCCTCACCTGGGAAGACCCTTCAGTCAGGAATTTTCAAAAAAAGAAGCGTCCACGGTGGAAT
Source organism: Halobacillus sp. ABD4_316 (assembly GCF_056161385.1). Classification (NCBI taxonomy): domain Bacteria; kingdom Bacillati; phylum Bacillota; class Bacilli; order Caryophanales; family Bacillaceae; genus Halobacillus; species Halobacillus sp. ABD4_316. The sequence continues at coordinate 249,039 of NZ_JBSWZA010000003.1, read as the reverse complement.
TCATCGAACTCCCGGAAGCTTTTGTTTTGAAAACGACACTTGAATCCGAAGCGTTTACAGGCCTTCTGCTCAACACGTATATCAAAATTTTTGGCGATGGTGTGGTGGAGGTCCATCACGAAATCATCAACCAGGGACCGGCGAAGGAAAGCGTTCACCTGCAGATTCCGGTTTACCCGATGTACAAGCAGCTGGTCATTCCTTATAGAGACGGAGTCATTGTGAATAGGGAAGCATCGATTCCTTTTACCGAATACCTGCGAGATGAAGAGATATCGGAACCATGGCTGTTTTCAAAAAATTCCTGTGGAGACACGAAAGCCCTCGCTTGGCCGGAGGAAGCCAGAGGAAGAGGAGACGACTGGCGTTTTGCCATCGTGTTTGAATCAGGTGAACTGGAGGAACAGGAAAAACGCATCCTGGGCCCGATAAAAGTCGGCTTCAATGCTACAGCCGGCTGGAAAGACTGGCGTTCCCTTGTCAGAGGTGAAGACGGGAAACACTTGAAGGAATACCCGCTGTTCGCGCTGGAAGCAGCCGGGCAGCGTTTTATATCCCGCGCAGGAGAACGGGTCCCCTACACCTTCCGCTCCCTGCTGACTCCGTATCTTCACGGCTCATTAACGATTCGTCAGGATGGGGAAACGTATCGGGAGGAAACCACAGTTGAACAAAAGCGTACGAAAATGGAAATCATGATGGAGCATTCGTCCCCAGGGATTCATTCGATCCATGGCCGCTTCCGCTCCAAAGGACAAGCAGCTGCTCTCCACACCTGCCAGCTTGTAACAGGGGAAAAGTCAGTAGAAGTCACCAGCCGCAGCGGTGTGTGGACCGTGGAAAATGATGGATTATCCTTCCATGCTTCCGCCTCCTATTTTCCCGGCATATACTCGTTGGTGTATGAGGGTCAGGAAATGCTTCACCATCAATACCCGGAGGCGGGACCGAAAAGCTGGTGGAATCCATGGGGCGGTGGGCTGCGTTTTGCGCTCCCGGAAGTGAGTGCTTATTCCATGATGAAAGAAGATACCCTCATATCACGGACAGACCGGACGGATTCACTCGGCCATACGTGGAGCGGCCTGTTATTATCTACAACCCTGCAGGAACATGAAAGGATGAGAGGACTGACCCTCCGTCAGTATGTCCTTACCCTTCCAGGTGTGCCTGTCCTGGTGGTCTTCGCTGAGATTGTCCCACCTGTGCATCGTACGTTTTATGAAGAGAAGGTGAATCTTGAGACTTTCCTCAAGCCCGGAAAGGAACTGGACGGCTGTTATTTGAAATTCCCGGGAAGCGGGGTTTTCCATACGTATTACGCCGGTGTAGAGGAATATGAATTGGAAAATACATCAGCTGTGTGGATAGGTTCTGATGAACACGAGAAGAAGATGACGTTTCTTCATCCACAAGCGAGTAAAGAAGCGGGCAGCTACGTGAATCAGGATGTGATGTACCTGGAGTCTGTACAGAACTGGAGTGCTGCAGAAGGAAGGGGTTTCCAGACTTCTCCTGCTTTTCTGTACGGCGGGGGTGAAGAAAATACCCAGGCCCATCACTTGTTTTATGGACTGGCGTTTCCAAAAAAGGATTCTCCCTCGTGAAAATCATTGATGCGCATATTCATTTTTCCAATATTGGAAGCTTTAAAGAAACAGCTGAAAAGCTCTCACACGTTCATTATTGTGCAGGTGGATTGGAAAAGGAGATGAAAGACAACCGCATTGAAGCCTGTATCGGAATGGGAGTGACAGAAACGGAGCACGAGGAATTCCCTGCCCGTCATGCATCGACACCGATGCTTCTGGATTTAGAAGAACCCCCGGGTCAAGTGGCGGTCTGCCCCGGAGTTAATCCTTGGAAACTCGATGGATCAGGGCTTGATGCCCTTGAAAAAGAACTGCAGAAACCTGAATCGGTGGGGGTGAAAATCTATTTAGGCTACTACCCCTTTTATGCCTGTGATGCGGTTTATCAACCGGTGTATGATCTGGCTGCAGCTTACCGAGTTCCTGTTGTCCTGCATACCGGCGATACGTATTCCGAGCGTGGATTGTTGAAATATTCCCATCCGCTTACCCTTGATGAAGCGGCAGTCATGAGAAGAGATGTCCAGTTTATGATGGCTCATCTTGGGGATCCATGGGTGTTGACGGGAGCAGAAGTGGTCTATAAAAATCCGAATATGTACGCAGATCTTTCCGGGTGGATCGTCGGAGCCGGAGGGGAAGTGGAAGAAAAAAGACGGGGCAGGCATTTTGATCACATCCGTCATGCGCTCACTTATTGTGAACACTATGAAAAGCTTTTGTTTGGGTCTGATTGGCCGCTTGTGCCGATCGGGGATTATGCGGCATGCATTGGGGATTTGATCCCCTCCCGTCATATGGAAGATGTCTTTTACCGTAATGCGCTGCGGTTATTTCCGAAGCTTCGGGCTTTCATTGAAAATGGAACAAGCGGACGGTGAATCCACCGTCCGTTTTTTTCGGATGGAATTAGGATTTCTATGCTACTATTATAGTAGAAAATTATCGGTGATTGGCACAGGAGAAGAAAAATACGGGCTGTCGTCGTGGGTGTGACGATTATAAAAGGAGGATGACTATGACACATACGGTCGATGTCACGGGTATGGAAGACTGTGGAAATGCGCCGAAAAAGCAATGGCTGAAAGCTTTTAACGAGGCTTTCGCAACAGGAGATGCCGCCTATATTCTGGATCAAGTGACTGATGATGTGATATGGAGGATCATTGGGGAAACTTATGTCATCCAAGGGAAAGCGGCGTTTGCTGAGGAACTGAAATCAATGACGGAATACAAAGTCAGCGGGCTTCATTTTGATCAGATTATCACGCATGGAAGAACCGGATCTGCGAACGGAACGATCCTCATGCAGAGCGGCCGGCAGTATGGATTCTGCGATGTTTATCTGTTTACAAGTGCAGGAAAAAAGGCTCAGCTGAAGGAGATTACCTCCTATCTCATCCCACTCCCGTCGAGCTCCAGCTGATTCTGAAATACGGATTCGTCATCATTTGGTGGAACGACTGCTCCGCGTTTATGACTGTATGTATTAAAAAAGAAGCACACAACGGTGTGCTTTGACTGTAGAAAAAGCCTGTGTTAACCAGTTCGAGTTGTCCATTTGTCGTGGGAAGGGTCATTTTCCTTTTATCGGTGGATGAATGCCGCGGGCACGTCCTCAGCTGACTTGGTCAGGAAGATCGCCTGCCCAAGTGGATCTTCGGCCCGTGCTGTTCCCGCAGGCATCACCACCGAACGCTTCTCGTGCCGACGTTAGAATATAGAGGAGAAATTGTGCACGAAGCAGGTTCGCAGATTCAAAAGAACGGCATGGGCTGCGCTATTCCCGCTTGCGTGGAAAACAAAAAGGGAAAGAACAGACGCTGATGACGGCTGCCTGCCGGAATATGAAAAAGGTTGTCCTCCATCCAGCAAGGGCGAGCGGGGGGGAAGGAGAGTCTTTTTCGATGTTAAAGAAGTCCCAAGGGGCTTTCGCTCCTCGCGGTAAGAAAGAAAAAAGCTTGTAAAGAAACAGAGGTTTCTCTACAAGCTGAAGCACACAATTGTGTGCTTCTTTTTTGGAATTTAATAATCCTGCCAGGCTTTTTGATACAACTGAATGAGGACGGGGCGGTTCAACGTATTAACGGGGATATCAAAGGTCTCTCCGTTCTCTTCCTCAATCAAAGCATCTGTATCATTGCCGAACGCGAACAAAGCACGTGCGGTCTCCTCATTTAAGAAGGACAGGTTGTCTGAGACCTCCAGGTTGTCGAGATTGATTTCTTCCCGTGAGGCCAGTGTGAACCCCCAGTTTCCGAAACTTGGTACATCCAGATGGTAACTATCCGTATACAATCCAGTTTCCTTCATCGTTTCGTGGATCGTCCAGAATACTTTAGGTGCAAAAACAGGGCTCGTGGACTGCATGCTGATTTTACCGCCGGGGGCAAGATGGTTACGGACGAGCGAATAAAATTGAGTGGTATACAATTTATTCAATCCCTCATTGTTCGGGTCGGGAAGGTCTCCGATGATGACATCATAGAACTCTTCATTTTCCTGCAGATACTGAAAAGCATCAGCGTGAACGACCTTAACACGGTCATCTTTGAGGGCACCTTCGTTTAGGCGGAGCAGCTCATGATGGGTGTTGGCCAGATCCGTCATTTCCGGATCGAGGTCTACGAGTGTGATGTCTTCCACCTGTTCATGTTTCAACACTTCCCGAACAGCGAGACCATCGCCGCCTCCAAGAATAAGGACGTTCCTTTTCTGTTCGGCAAGGGCCATGGGAATATGGACAAGGGCTTCATGGTAGCGGTACTCATCACTTTCTGAGAACTGCAGCTGTCCATTCAAATAAAGACGTACATCGTTCGGCTCCTTGGTCAGGATGATCCGTTGATATTGGGTATCTTCAGCATAAATCACCGGATCGGCATACACCCTCTGCTCAAAGGCTGCGGCATATTTTTCACCAAAAAGAAAGCCCCAACCGAGCAGAAGCAGAATAAGTACACCACTCAGCTTATGAAGAGCCGGACGGTGGATTTCTTTACGAAAATAGAACGTAAGGAATAAGGCAATGACCGCGTTGATCGCGGCGACTAAGAAGGCCGTTTTGATCAGTCCCAGTGCGGGCCTCAGGAGAAGAGCGAACCCGATGGATCCGATCAAGCTTCCTGCATAGTCAAAAAATAAAACACGGGCCGTGCTTTTGCTGATATCCGCCCGTATGTCCTGCACCCGCCTGATTAAAATCGGCAGTTCTAATCCGGTCAGGAAACCCGTCAGGGAAATCACGATATACAAATAAACCTGGGCGGTTCCCTGATCGAAGAAGGAAGAGAAAAAGAACAGACCAAAAACAGAAAAACCGCCGATGATGGCAATCAAAAACTCGGCCTGCACGAACCGGGTCACAAGCCGGTTTTTCAAACGTTCACTAACAGCCGCCCCAATCCCCATCGCCATTAAAAAAAGGCCGATGGTAATGCAGTAGTAAAGGACACTGTCCCCGAACAAGTAGCTTCCAGCCGCCCCGTAGAGAACTTGAAAGACGATTCCGCAGATGGAGACAATTCCTGATGATAAATATAAGTATCTCTGGGCGTTCATAAAGTACCTCCCGCAGGTTTACGTAATGCTGCCTGCCACGGCAAAGCCGATGAAAATGCTCACGGCAGCCGCAACGATTGCAACCGCTACGTTGTTTTTACGGATTTCGTCTTCTGCTTTGAAAGGGGTGACCAGTTCAAAGAGGTAATAACCGGCAATCATTAATACAAATCCGATCAAAATCCAGATAGCTGCGCCCCAGATGCTCAAGTTGTGGGCAATGGACGCTTGTGTGATGATGCCGAGGCCGATCAATTTACCAGCAAACTGTGTACCGACAGCTACATTTCCGTTCAGCAGCTCCTGACGGTCATCGTAGGGGGTGAATTTTTCAAAAACGGCCATGCAGATCCCGGCAATAAGGAGCATGAGCACCCAGTACACAAGGGTGAGCATCAGTTCTGTGGCATCAAGGATCTCTGAAAATTCAAAGGCAAACATAAATCAAACACTCCTGTCTTTCATTATTTTCCTGTTCCTGGTCCTCCACCACGAATACCACCCGGTGAATCCGAGGAATATTTCAAGGTCGGAAGCTTTCCACTGTTCTTCACATAACCGCCGCCGAGGATGTACCCGGTATATAGGAATCCTCCACCCCTGGATTCAAAATCCATATCAAATTCCTCTTCAGCCTCTCGGGCAATGCCGTAATCAGAAAAGAAGGCAGTGGAGTAGTTGTTTCGTACAAATTCTTCTCCAGACATTTCGACGAGAGAATCATTGGCGTCTTTCGGGTCTTCAAAAACCTGCACAAGCAGATCATCATAAATCATAAGGTGACGGTCGTTTTTCGAGGCTTCGTACATCGGTTCGTTTGTATCCATGATCTGATTGGCGACCGTAGTTACCGTTTGATTGGAAGCCCGGTATATTTCAGATTTGTTTTCCCTGTCGTCATAGACGATGTCCTCCAGGGGATACGTGTTGTCAACCGCTCCCTGCACGGAGGAACAACCTCCCATGATGATCAAAACAAGGAAAAAACTGTAGCTGATCCATCTCTTCATTGGTTCACCTCCTGACAGCTGTAGTAAAATTCGGTTGAAAAAGCCGTGGGTGTTTCAAAGCCGTTTAAGCAGGCGGACCCAGGGACATTTTCCCATATCATCCTCTTTCATTATACTTGTGTACGAACGAGGACTCAATAACGTTTCATTTATGATGGTTCAGGTCTTTTGACTTCGAGAGGTATCAGACCTTATACTGAACGGAGGAACTGCAGCTTAGACAGAGAAAGAAGAGATGCCATGAACTTACGTGTCGAGGACTACATCAGCATCAAGCTCCACCAGACAGACTTGAAGCTGACAAGTGAAATCAAATCACGCCTTCAGCCCTACAACCTTGCACCTGAACAAAATCTAGTCATGATGCTCTTGTGGGAAAAAGACGGACTGACTCAAAACCAGCTGTCTGAAAAACTTGGAAAAGATAAGACGAATATTGCCAGAATGGTAGGGAATCTCGAAGGGAAAGGCTTTATTGAACGGAAATTCTGCCCGAGCGACCGTCGTTCCCTCGAGGTATATCTGACCGAGGATGGGCGGAAATTGAAAGAAGAAGTCGTCCCTGTTTCTGAAGCATTCAACGCGGATGTGACGGATGGACTGAGTGAGCAGGATTTGGTACATCTGGACCAAGTGCTGACAAAAATCCTGAACAATATAAAAAGGTAAGGGTCCCTTTTTTTGCCAATATAGTATGCGTAGCAACTAAATGGAAGAAAGGATGGTTGGATGACATTCCAAAGAGAACTCAAGGAGAAGTGGAGAGTCGAATACACGGAGATGGGGTTTCCGGCTGTACAGAAAGGCTGGGTGCTTCCTGTCGAACGATGGCGTGATTTTGATCCATTCATCCTGATGGCGGAAGACTGGTTCAAAAAGGGCACCTTTCCCGATCATCCCCATAGAGGCTTTCAAACGGTGACTTATGTTGTGGATGGCAGGCTCGAGCATATAGATAACGCAGGAGGCCGTGAAATTCTTGAACCTGGTGACGTTCAGTATATGAATGCCGGGTGGTCGGCCCGTCACGCAGAAGATGGGGTGGAAGATGATATTGCCCATACGCTCCAGCTGTGGTTGAATCTTCCGAAGGATCAGAAGCAATCCGATACGTTGTATCAGAACGTCTATCAGGAGGATGCCCCTGTCGTTCCTTTTGACGGAGGCAGTGTAAAAGTGTTCTCTGGAAATACCGCAGGAGTGACCGGCCCTCTCGATTCCATCGTTCCTATTACGTTGACGGAATGGACGATGGGAGAAGGGGCTTCCTATACGATGTCCCTGCCTGAAAACCATAATGCTTTTGTTTACGTGCTGGCAGGAGAAGCCGAAACCGGGCCCGGAAAACAGGTGATGAGAAAACACGAAGCCGGCCTGCTTACTTTCCGTGAAAATGGAGAAGAGGATAGTACTCTGACGATCCGTTCCAAAAAACGGCGCACTAAAGTGCTTGTTTATTCTGGAAAACCGATCCGCGAGGAAATTGTCCCGTATGGTCCTTTCGTGATGAATTCCATGGAGGAGATCGAGCAGGCTTTTGAAGATTTCCGAAAGGGTAAGTTCGGACCTCCAGCTGTATAAAGGACGCAGAAAAGCCTGAGAGGCAGCTGGCTCTCAGGCTTTAGTTATCGAAGTTACTGCTGACAGATCGTTTACCATACTTTCGCGTTTCATGACGGATATAATCACTTTTTCTGCTTCTGTGAGTACCGCCTCACGCCATTCCTGCTCTACAGGGTAGAACATGTTCCGAAGTTCCTGCAGGATCCATCGCCGGTCTTCTTCGTGTTCGGCACCTTCCCAGTACAGTTCATTTTCCAGAATAATCGTTGTGAACTCTCTAAGCTCCGCCTCGCGGCTTGTCCCGAATGTACCGAACTCGAACAGCGCCGATAAAAGACTGCGTTCAGGAAACTCATTTTGCTGCAGTTCATAAAAGTGATTGGTTGAATCACCTTTGACTTTTGAGGGACTGAATTTTTCGATGTTCTCCATATGATAATCTTCTTTCAGTGTATCTACATCTCTTTCTTCAAGTTCTGAAATCACCATCGTCACTTCATTGGTCGGCCCGAGCGCTGTGTGCCAGTCCATATGGATCACCCGGCTGTAGTCATTCAGCATTTTCCTCTGCCACGCTTTCATAATGGAAGCAGACAATTCTTCTTCTTTTCCTCCATAATAAACGCCCTTTTCAAATTCATACTGTCCCATGCCCTTGGCGGACTTCACGGCTTTGTATCCCTGTTCTGCCATTCCTTTGGTCAAATATTCATAGAGAGCTGTCTTTTCTCTTGGAATTTCCTTTAAGCTGCCATTCGGCTGGAACAGACGGCTTGCATCACGATAGTTTGTGTTCAAATCCTCAGGCACATGTTCAGTCTTATAAATATAATTCCGGTTTAAGTCCACATTATTTTCTGTGACCCTGCGGAAATGCTTCATCCCCCAAGGGTTAATGCTGTGGACGAGGCATAATCCTGTATGATCCGCATCCATGCCGGATAGGTGCTTTTCGACAAACATTTTTATAACGGCCGCTCCCGCGTATCCTTCGATTCCGTGTTCACCTGTCGTCATGAACATGACCTGATCATTGTTTACAGTGGCATCGGCATAAATGAAGTCGATGGTTAAATCTTCTTCATTTCCGATGTATTCGGTATGAAGGGAAGCCTGTGGCCACTGTTTTTTTACCTGAGGAAGCAGCTTCCGAAAACGATCGCGCGATTCTTGATATGTTTTACTGAAATATTGTTGCGTATCCATGAAACCAACCACCTTTCTTTATATAATCATTGAACAGATGCATCTCTTGGATCTTCCCGATACAAAGGGAGGGTGCAGCAGCGGAAAGCCCCGCCGGATTTAATAATTTCTGAAAAATCAATGGGGAGCACTTCGAACCCTTTCTCTTCCAAGATCTCATTCAACCGGGTGTGAAGGGAGAGGCTGATCACTTTGTTTCTGCCAATCGAAAGCACATTGGGACCCATATGGAACGTTTCGTCCTTTGTGACAGGGATGACCTCGAACCGATCCCGGATCATCTGCCAACCCTCATCTGTAAACGCTTCTGGATAAGCGATGGCTGTGTGAGCATCCAGGATATTCAATACACAGTCCAGATGAAGGATTCCATCCGCAAGTGAAAGAACGTTCACATCTCTATCCGGTTCCTGCTGTTTGAGTTCTTGAACAGCTTCCATCGAAGTACGCCCGCTGTGACCAATCCAGATTGTGTTTCCATCGACGAGGACGTCGCCGCCTTCTATCGGATGGTGAAAAGTACGGATGTCATTCGTGTCACGGCTGTTCATCCAGGCCGTTAATTCACTCGTTTCACCTTTACGGACATCTTCTTTCATAGAACTGGTGTAGAAATGAGAACCGATGACGAAGCCGATATCTCTTGTGAAAACTTGTTCATGCAGGCTGGATTTAGAGGGGAGCAGGTGGACGGTAATCCCCTCCGCTTTTAGAAGGTGGACAAAATCCCTGTGCTGCTGTAACGCTGCATTCGTCTGTATTTCCTCATAATGTTTCTGTGTTTCATTGATTTTAGTTTCAATTCTCATATGACGGGGCTCCGAGACGAGTACGTTCAGCAGTTGACCGTATTCAGTGGAACAGTTGAATGCTGTTCTAGCAGCCGTATCTTTCACGGGACAAACCTCCATTCTTTCGTTGATTTATGTTTCCCCATCTCTGAACAGCCGAAACAATAGATTTCCAAATCGTAATGAGAGAAAATGGTAGAGTGGAATAATAAAGGAGGCATTTCATGGAGTTTAAACAATTAAAGGACTTTGAAGCATTTACAGACCTCTCCCGCCGGTGTTATCCCGGAATGAACCTTTTGACAGCGGAGGACCAGGAGCGCTATACCACTCACCGCAGGAAGATTTCCGGGTACGAAGATGTCCATCCAGTAGGATTGTACGACGGCTCCTCCCTTATTGGAGGTTATTTTGCTTACGATCATAGGATTCAAGTGTATGACCGTAAAGTAGAAGGCGCAGGGATAGGCACGGTAGCCGTAGATCTTCCTTACAAAAAACAGGGACACGCCAAGCGGATCATTACGAAGTTTTTACTGGATGCCAGAAAAGATGGACGTATAGTGACGCACCTTTATCCTTTTCAGCCGTCCTTCTATCAAAAAATGGGCTTTGGGATCGGCCCGGCGTTGTCTGTCTATCAGTTTCATCCTGCTCAACTCCCGGGTTTTCAACCGAGCCTGGACGTTCAGATGCTCACCGCTGATCACGTAGAGGAGGTTCATACCTGCTACCAGACCTGGGCCGGCCGGACCCATGGCGCCACGGATATCCCTCCTTATGGTTTTGCTTTTTTAGAGAAGCCGGAGCAACATACGATCGGGGTTCGGAATAATGGAAGACTGGAAGGGTATATGACGTTCGAATTCAAGGCAGGAGGGCACTTCCTTGAAAACGACCTGCACATCAAAAACTTTTTCTATACGACGAAGGAAGCTTATCAATCTCTTTTAACCCAGCTGCATAATCAGAAAGACCAGGTCCAATCGGTCAGATTTCCGACGTTTGATGAAGATTTCAGTTTCACATTACATAATCCTGTCCACGAAGAGAATCATTTAATTCATTCTATATACCATAAAACCGCTGAGCAGGGACGCGGACTGATGTACCGCATTATAAATATCCCGGCTTTCCTGGATGCTGTTACCCATCATTCCTTCGGCAGAGATACAATCCGGGTGGGATGGACAGTGAAAGACAGTCTGCTTGGGGAAACCTATGAAGCTGTCTGGCAGTTTGCGGCAGGGAGACCATCCCCGGCCAAAGAGGAGGCGGAGGTTCATATAGAACTTGATATCGGCTCGTTTTCCTCCTTAATGATGGGGTGTGTGTCATTAAACGCACTTGAAAAATCAGGCAGAGCCACTGTATCCAAGCCGGTCGATCTTTTCAACCAACCCGAAAAACCGCAATGCTGGACATTCTTCTAATTCTGACGGCAAGGGGAATGTTGAACGGTGAGCCTTCTGCATACATATAGTACATTAAGGAAAATGATGGAACGGAGTGGAGGGAGTGAATAAAAAGAGCAGACGGGCAGAAGCTGTTCATTACTTCAAAACACGCCCCTTGATTCATGTGCTGGAAGCAGCCCGGGTGAAGTATGAAGCCTATGGTAAGGCTTGTGGAACGATGATGACGGAAAAGCTTGCCTACAAAGAATTATTAGCTCTGGCTGATTTCATGGGGATGTCGGAACATGCGCTGGATTTGAAGCGGAAATTTTCCATTGCCCGATTTGAGCGGAGGATCATGGATCGCTGGGGGATAACCTTAGGAGAATTACTTGAAGAATATTTCTCAGGGACGGAGGGGTATAAGGAGTGAAACTTTAAAAACCCGGACTCATATCAAATGAGTCCGGGTTTTTGTTATACCCACGTATAATCTCTGCCCCAGCTTTCCTGAGCAAGCGTACGTATATTCTGTACGATCGTGTTTTCAACAGCGTAGGCATCTCCCTGTTCATAAGGGTTGTAATGGAAAGCGTACAGCCTTGATGTGAATGCATCAAAGGGAAGTGAGCTTTCCCCTTCCTGTTCTCCACTCCCGTTTACGCTTGGTTCAATATTCTGTCCCCAGTTCTGGGAGCCGTCGTTATTCGGGTTGTAGAAGTAGATACGGTAAATGCCCTGCGGGTCTTTTGCAATCCTTGTAATGGAAACGGCATGCAGACCGAGCAGCTTTCCATGGACATTTGTAATGAATATGCCGACAGGATTCGGATAAATCAATTCATAGTCGTCATTGTAGTCTGGATGATGGGTCGCATAGAAGAGCTTGATAAATCCGTTGTAATCCAGAACATACCCTGTGATGGGATCGAAGACCGAACTGAACCCTTTCTGCACCCAGTTGCCGTAAAAAGCCGGGTTTACCCAGCGGTGGCCGTCTTCTCCGCGGAGGGCAACACGTGTCATCATCTCGCTGTAAATTTTATCTAAGTGCGGGACGAGTACGAGGGATACAGGGTCAAGCTCTTTATGAAGATCGGGGGCGAGCCCGCCTTTTAAGTCTTTGGAATGGATCTGAGCACCTTCAAATGTGAAATCCAAGTCCCCATCTCTGGCTGCTCTCGGAATGATCTCGAGCAGGAATCCAGGGGCATGCTGGGCCCATAAGCTGATTCCTCTCGCGGCCTGACAGGTCGGATTAAATCCTTGCCCGACCCCCATCGGCTGACCGAGGACCTGGATGGTGCCGGCGACGAGAATACTGTTGGCTGTAACACCTTCCCCGGTATTGGTTGTGGAATAGAGTGCATTCCTGACATCCGGCCGGATATCAAGCTCTATGAGCCTGCGCAGTCCCGGGGCTACGGGTGAGTGGGAGAGGACCCCGCGTTCAAGCATCATCGCAAGTCCGTAAATGGCTTGTCTCGTGCCTGGGAAAATGGACGAGCGGATCAACTGGATCACTAACTCCCGGTTTTCTTCAAGGTTGGCACTGCCCTTACTGTTAAGGCTCAGGGCATACGTTAACAGACCAGGATTCTGCTTGCTTAGAAATCTCAGCAGTGTCGCATGATGGGGAGCGACTAAACCGGTGTCCCGCATCGATGTGGCAAGCGCGACACTTTCTGAAATCAAGTCAGCCCTCGGGATCGTCTTCAGCTGGCTGCGGTACGCATGGACATCCTTGAACTGCCCGCTCAGTGGTGAGGGGCCTTCAATCGCAGCTATGAACTGTTTCAATTCTGTTGTATCATTCTGCTCTGTATCCTGGCTGACCATTTCTTTGGCCATCCTGATCATCGATACGATCCGCTTGATCATGATAGGGCGTTGGGCAGTCAGCCGTTTAATCTCATGAATAAGGGTCTGAATGAGGGCGGTCGACGATAAATGAGTGGAAAGAAACGTAAACAGTTTTTCAGCTTTCTCGTCATTCTCATGCTTTTCAATCCGCGCACTTTCGCTGGCATCTGGAAAAAGAAGGTTCAGGTTCAATACCATGACTTCATTGAGGAACTCTTCAGCCATTGTACGGGTCACACTCGAATTGGAAGCTTTTCCTTCGGCTATAGCCAGCATCCGCAGCTCGCTCAGCACTTCGATAATCATAGGCAGCCCTTTGGCTTTCAAAGATCCGCCTACGAGGGGAGGCTGAAGTTTCTCAGCGGATTCCCATGGACCGTCCTGAAAAACGCCGGCCTCTTCAAAACGTGCGGCATGCTGATAAAGGTTTTCAAATCCATCGTCTGCGTCAATCAAACGGTTGGCTTCCTGATAGACATCGGTCTGATATTTTGATTTTACAAAGGAAGGAGCCTGGGCCAGCTGGTCCAGGGCGTAAATGAATCGTTCAGCAAGAGCACCTGTGGTTTGAGGCATGTGACTACTCCTTTCTCTTTTTGAGAGAACTTAAATGTAGAAATTATACGTTTCGTACGTTTCCAGAAGGTCACGCATTTCTTCACTGTCACGTCCGAAGAAAAAGATAGTTCCATAATGGTTCCCAAACCCGACACGTTCCGCAACTTTCCCTTGTGGCGGTGTGAACATATCATGCTTTACAAAATAGGGATGATCCTCAAGCTCTTCCGGAATCTTTAAATCCTCGACATATTCGATGCCCGGATGAACCATCAGGCACCCCGCATAGTTTTGATAATCATACGGATCAGGGAAAAATTCTTTAAGTTCTTCCTCCGTCGTGCTTGGGTCACTGCATAAGATCTGTGCTTCATACGCACTGAAACCGTACGCCCGCTCAATCAGTTCGAAAATATGGCCGCCCGGTACACGCGCCGCCACTTCACCGAAGTGGAGCGTGCCATCCTGCGTAATGAAATATTCCGGGTGGATCACGCCGTACTCGATTTCAAAGGCATCCACAAGCTGCTGCACAGCCTTTTCGATCAATGGACGTTTTTCTTCCAAAGAAGGAGAGGCAGGAACGAAATTGGAATACCCGAGGCGCACATATTCCGTAATATTCAGGAACTGGACTTTTCCTTTATGAATGAACGCTTCACAGGAGAATTCCTGTCCATCCAGATGACTTTCCATCAAAAGAGGAAAATCTGTATCCTGAATCTGGTTGATGTCTTCTTTTGTATACACCGCCAAGTGACCGACAGATCCCGCTTTGTCCAGAGGTTTCACGTGAATCGGGTCATAGTGGTCGCCTTCAAGCTTCAATAACGCTTCATTCACTCTTTTCAAGAAACGTTCCACATCTTCTTTATCTCTTGCCTCCTCAAACACGCCGACTTTAATACCGGAAATCTGTGCTTTCCGCTTCATCATCCCTTTATCACGGAGCAGAAGGGAACGGTTGAAGACTTTCGGATCCTCTCTGAATCTGGCGTTCAGCGCCCCGGCCCATTCGACACACTCTTCATATAATGGAACAGCCACCTCGGCTCCCATATCCCGGAGCTGCTTATACAATTGATCCGATCCTTCATTCAGTTTATTGAAGTCCCAGCCTACAAAAGGAATATCGTGCTTCTCGGCATACGGTTGAAATTCCGCGGGACCTACGACGATGAACGGGCGGTTCATCCGTGCGGCCGCTTCAATGGCTTGGACACTCCATCCAACCAGTGCAGTATAATAAGGCTTCGTCTTTTCATCCTCTTCGATTGATGTGTTCATTTCCAGTTGATCCAATTCCATTCGATCCCTCTCCTTTGTCATTGAAAATCTAAATTTAGGAAACTTTGACATTCGTAAGTTAAACGTATCAAAGTAGAGGGAAAACTGTAAGCGTTAGATAGAGGTTCGACAAAACTAGTGAAGGTTTTACAAATCTCGTATTTCCTGTCGGAGATTGATCTATTTCCTGGGAAATGATTGAGAGAGGATAAATTGGTGAATGTTAAATAAAAAGGAGGAGAACGCATGTCGGAGTCACGTTCTTGGAGGAATTTACGTCCGAAGCAGATGATTGCACGAAGCCGCGGGTATTTTTCAGAAAGCGAAACGATGAAGAAATTAAAAGGTTACAGCAGCCGTCTGGGGACTCAGCTCGTCTATTACAGCCTGTTGTTATACTATGCCTTTCAAAGTCCGAATACACCGAAGAAGGCAAAGTTGACCATTGCCGGTGCGCTTGGTTACTTGATTCTTCCGGTGGATGCCATCCCTGATGTTCTTCCAGCGGTTGGTTTTACAGATGACAGTGCCGTCATTTTGTATGCGGTCTACCAGGTCCTCTCCCATATCGATGAGGATGTGAAAGAGCAGGCAGGAGAAAAAGTCAGTACAATTTTCGGACGTGATGTGTCGAAGGATGAACTGAAGGATCCCGAAGAAAATGGGGAAGCCGGTGTTTAAGGCATCCCCGCTTTTTTTATGTGGAAGTCTCCTGTATAATAATGTTGTTTTTGCGAAAAGGAGATTTCATAATGACTGAAAGCCTGCAGGACCTCAAAACAGATGGGGCCTTTTTTAAATATTTGAATAAAAAAAATGAATATAAGCAGCAGGTACGCGAGACGATGGTCCGTACCGCCGCCAAGCTTACGTCATCAGCGACTTCCGAACAGCGTCCGGGGATGCTTCTTGGAAAAGTGCAGTCCGGAAAAACCCGGACCTTTATAGGGATTATGGGATTGATGTATGATAACGGGTTTGATGTTGTCATCCTTTTAACGAAAGGAACGAACGCTCTCGTTCGCCAGACGTATGCCCGCCTTCACGAAGAATTTTCAGATGCTGTAGACCAGGATGCGATGAGAGTCTATGACATTATGTCCATGCCTGACAATCTCAGAAAATATGAGTGGAATCAAAAGCTCGCTCTGATTGTGAAGAAAGAGACACATAACTTGGAACGCCTGCGGGGTGCTCTTGAAGAAAAGTATCCACAATTAAAGGAGAAGCGAGTTCTCTTCATTGATGATGAAGCGGATTTTGCCAGTGTCGCTTATGAATATAAGCGGGATCAAAACCTGAAGCAGATGCGCGTGATTGCGACAAAGATCAATGAGCTCCGTAAGAAAATCAAAGACACGGCGTTTCTACAGGTAACCGCCACTCCATATTCGCTGTATCTCCAACCGGAGGACATGACGATCCATAAGGGCAAGGTGTTTGAACCGATCCGTCCGTCCTTTACGGAACTGGTACCCGTTCATAACCGGTATATCGGCGGGGATGTCTACTTTGAAATGAGTGAAAAGGAAGATCATCTGGCTTCCTATCTTTTTCATGAAGTGAACGAAAAAGAACTGGAAGTAATGAAGAAGATGGACGGCCGCCGGGTGAAAATGGATCAGCTTCTGGAGCAGAAGAATATATCCAACATTCGAATGGCCGTTGTGAACTTTATCGTTGGTGCGTCCATCCGGCGCTGTCAGCAGCGGTTGAAGGGAAAACGCGAAGAGAAGTATTCCTTTATCATTCATACAGAGCGTGGGAAGAGTGCCCACGCCTGGCAGGCTGAGCTGATCGAAGGCTTTGAAAAACTGCTTACGGAAGGAGCGGACAAGGAAACTGTCACATTTCAAACGTTGATCCGTGCAGCTTATGACGATTTGGTCCGGTCCGTGAGTAAATTGAAGAAATCGCCGACACCGGATTTCAGTCAGGTTTATGAGGAAGTCCGTCGTTCTTTGAATGAAGAATACGTGGTAAGCAGTGTCGTCAATTCTGAAAAAGATGTACAGGATCTGCTGGATTATAAAGGAGAGTTGAAGCTGCGTGCTCCTATGAATATATTTATCGGAGGACAGATTCTGGACCGTGGGGTGACCATCCATAATCTGATCGGATTTTTCTATGGAAGAAACCCGAAGTCGTTCCAGCAGGACACGGTACTGCAGCATTCCCGGATGTACGGGGCCCGTCCTGCAGCTGATCTAGCAGTTACCCGTTTTTATACGACGGCACGGATATATACCGTGATGAAGAGGATTCATGAGTTTGACTCAGCGCTCAGACAGGCGTTTGAAAGAGGAGGGCATGATCAGGGAGTGGTCTTTATCCAAAGGGATGGTACCGAAGAAATCATCCCCTGCAGTCCGAACAAAATCCTCCTTTCCAATGTGCTCACCATGAAGCCGCACAAACGGATGCTGCCTGTCGGGTTCCAGACTGGTTATAAGACCCATATACAAAAGCAGATTCGGGAGCTGGATGATCGGGTGGCTCAATTGAAAAGGGCCGCCTTAAAAGAACGGGATGGAGCGTATCTCGTTCCTGTCGGAGAAGCGAAACGTCTGCTCAGTCTTGTTCATGAGACGTTGGAAATGGAAGAGGGGCATGACTTTTCCATGGATGAATATGAAGGGGTTCTGGACTATTTGACCGCAGAATCAGGGAAAGAGGCGCTTGTCTGGGTCCTTGCGAGGAAAAACAGGAACATCCAGCGCCTGAAGAAGGATGGCAGTTATGAGAATTCCCCGGATACTCCCGGGCGTGGGGAGGGAGAACTTGCGGAAGCACGCCGTCTCGCCCGTAACTTCCCAGCGCTGATTATGCTGAGACAGGAAGGAAAAAAAGAACAGGGGTGGCGTGGGTCTCCGTTTTGGTGGCCGGTCCTCCTAGTACCGTCAGAAACGGCCCCGACGGTTTATGCGGGCCGCACCGTGAAAGGGAAGCATTAAAAAAGGACCTTTCTTTGAAGGTCCTTTTTTTACTGTCTGCTATTTTTCAATCGGTTCGTCGAATAGATCCGTGAATTTGGCGACGTTCTCGTAACTGAACTCAAACGCCATTCTCACTTCTCCGAATCCAGGCTGATAAAAGTAGCCTTGAACCTCATAACTGCTTGGATTTTCCCTCACCTTCGTAAGGTGGAAGTACCGCTGGATGTATTGAGCCATTTCCTCCAGTTTTTTATTTCGTACTTTGATCCACTGCTCTTTCAGTTCTTGAGTCGGGAAGTCAGATTCCTTTAACATGTGCTCACTCCTCTACGGAAATCAAAAAACTAGAAAACCATTTATAGACATTATACTATAAGAGGACGTCGATAATTTCAACTATTCGAAAAAATCAAACGTGAAAAAGGACCTATTTATGAGAGAGTACTTTTAAGAGATGTGAATCCCTGTTAAACTATGGAAGAACGAATGGCTTCCCCTTGCTGAATGAGGGGTTCTGTGACATATTGTCATCGTTTTTTTACAAACTTTCCACATTTGTTTATCCATCCACACGCTTCTGCCTGTAAAAGCTGCAACCCCGGTTTTCAGATGTGCAAACAAACTGAAATCTGGATAGTCGAGCAGCTGCGTTCTATTTACAGAAGCCGGTTGCGTGTTACAATGGCTTACACAACCAGATGAAAAAGGAGAAATGACATTGAATAAAAAATGGTTATTGGGATTAATGCTGGCTGCCTTTGTTGCTTTACTTGCTGCGTGCGGGGAAGATGAAGGAGCCTCTGATGATAATAAAGAAGAGACTGAGACGACACAGGAAGAGCAGACGGAAGGCGAGCAGCCCGAAGCTCCTGAGCCGGATCTTGAAAACATTCCGGATGTAGTCGCAGAAGTCAATGGAGAAAAGATTACGAAAGAGGATTTCGAAACGACGTATCAAGGCCAATTCCAACAGATGGCTATGCAGTCTCAAATGACAGGTACAGAGCTTGATCAGGATCAGTTGAAGAAAGATGTCGCCAACAACCTTGTCGGCCAGGAACTGCTTGTTCAGGAAGCAGAGAGCCGTGATTACGAGGTATCCGATGAAGAAGTCGATCAAATGCTGACAGACCTTGCCGAGCAGAACCAGATGGAATCCAAGGATAAATTCCTTGAAGAACTTGCCAACCAGGGGATGAAGGAAGATGAAGTCCTTTCCGAGGTCCGTTCCCAGCTGAAAGTCGATCAGCTTCTTGAAGAAGAAGTCAGTGTAGATGCTCCGACGGATGATGAAGTAAAAGCGGAGTACGACAAAGCTGTCGAGCAGCAGGAAAGTGCGGAAACAGAACAGGAAATTCCTGCTTATGAAGATGTGAAAGATACAATCAAACAAAACCTTCAAACCCAGAAGCAGTCCGAAGAAACACAAAAGCTTGTAGACAAGCTTCGTGAAGAAGGCGAAGTTACCGTAAACTTATAAGAAAAAAAGCTGTCCGTCAGGGGCAGCTTTTTTGTGTGTTAGATCCATTCTTTCCATTTCTTACGCAGTTTCTTTTCAGATTTTTCCTTTCTTTTCTGACTATGTTTTTCATGATTGATCAACAGGTCGTATGCTGTGAACGCAGCAATGACACGGGCAAGGATATACACTCCGGCTGCTGATATTATGGTAATCACAGGGTAGTACGCAGACAGAGCCCCGTTGGTCACTCCATTTTCTTCAAGAAGCAGGGTGATAAATCCAGTTCCGGCAAGGACTACCCCGAGCATGAGAAAAGAGACGAGTCGAGTTCGGACGGATTCAAAACGGTCCGTGATTTCGGTTTTGAACCCGGGGTCAAAGATCAATTCCCTGCTGCTTATGATTTCATAGTTTTCTGCACCTTTGGTCGTCATGGCTTTAATAAAGAAGATCACCCCTGCAGCAGCGAGGCCTGCAATCATGACTGCAAGAAATTCGGGTGATCCTTTAAAAAGGAAGTAGGGTACTAAACCAAGCAGGAACAGACTGAGGCTTACGGCCAGAGAACGTCCCATGGAGTTTACGTAGGTGAAATGAGCTTCGGCCATTTCACGACTGACGTAATACCCCTGTTCCTCCTCAGGTTCTCGTTCTGACTCTTTTTTTAATAGGTAGTCCATCGACACATTGAAAATGCTGCCAATGGTCAGCAGCTTCTCTGTTTCTGGATATCCCTGACCTTTCTCCCATTTACTAACGGCCTGACGGGAGGTCTGCAGCTGCTCAGCGAGTGCTTCCTGCGACAATCCCTTTTCCTTTCTTAATTGAAACAGCTTTTCTCCAAAGTTCATGGAAAGCCCCCTTCATCTTTGTTACATCCAGTATAGAAAACAATGGAAGAATTTTCTATACTGTTAGAGTGGAAGATTGTCAACGAACGGTTGCAAATGGGAAACGAGAGGTTTACATCTGCTCATAACCTTAGAAACTCTGGATTTATAAGAAAAATGAGAATAATAGAACATCATACAAAAGGATTGACCCGTTACTTTTCCGTTGTTATGATTCTCTCTATAATTTAATTGACGAAACACCTTGTATAAGTTCAGGAATACGGCCTGAGCGTCTCTACCAGCTACCGGAAATAGCTCGTCTACAAGGGAAAATAGATGGACCTTTCCCTTAGTATACGCATCGGCAGCTGCCGGTGTTTTTTTGTTTTAGGAGGGAACATCATGAAAAACTTCTTTCAGTTTGAGGAAAGAGGGACAACGATAAAAAAAGAAACGATGGCCGGTGTGACCACGTTTTTGTCTATGGCTTATATTCTGGTTGTGAATCCAATCATCCTCAGTCAGGCGGGGATGGATCAGGGAGCATTGTTCACAGCAACGGCTTTATCTGCTATCTTTGGTTCCCTGCTGATTGGTCTCATGGCGAACTTCCCAGTAGGTATCGCGCCAAGTATGGGATTGAATTCATTTTTCACCTTTTCTGTCGTCATTGGTATGGGAATTGAATGGCAGGTGGCCTTGACCGGGGTATTTATAGCCGGCATTATCTTTATGATTTTAAGTTTGTTTAAGATCCGGGAGAAGATTATCAATGTCATTCCTAAAGATTTGAAGCATGCTATTGCGGGGGGAATCGGTTTTTTCATTGCCTTTGTAGGGTTGAAAAATGCCGGACTGGTCGTCTCCAATGAGGAAACGTTCGTTACCATTGGTAACCTGACATCACCGACGACGGCTCTTGCAGGTTTCGGTTTTATCCTTACGCTAATGATGCTTGTCCGTGGGATCCGCGGTGGGATTTTCTACGGTATCGTGGTAACAAGTATCATCGGTATGATTTTCGGTCTTGTGGATGTGCCGGGTTCTATTGTCGGAGAGGTGCCGAGCATGGCTCCGACATTCGGTGTCGTCTTCCAGCACCTTGGGGATATTTTTCAGCCGGAAGTCATCGCTGTAATTTTCACATTCCTATTCGTAGCCTTCTTTGATACAGCCGGGGCGTTGATTGCGGTAGCCAGCCAGGCCGGAATGATGAAGGATAATAAAATTCCGAATGCCGGTCGTGCTTTACTCGCCGATTCATCTTCCGGTGTTCTTGGAGCCATCTTTGGAACATCGACGACAGCATCTTTCGTAGAGTCATCCGCGGGTGTAGCTGTCGGGGGAAGAACAGGTTTTACCAGTGTCATCATTTCCGCCTGCTTCTTCATCGCTTTGTTCTTTTCACCGCTTCTCGGTGTCGTTACTCCTGAAGTTACAGCGCCGGCGTTGATTATTGTCGGGGCGTTGATGGCCGTAGAAGTCAAAGAAATCGACTGGAGCCGGCTGGAAGTGACAATACCCGCGTTTGTTACGATTATTATGATGCCGCTCACGTATAGTGTTGCCACAGGAATCGCTCTTGGGTTCATTCTTTATCCATTTGCGATGATTGCCCGCAGAGAATGGAAGCAGGTTCACCCGATTATGTATACACTGGGCGGATTGTTTATCATGTATTTCGTCTTCCTATAAAAATGAAAAGTCCTGGAGCATTGGTGCTCCAGGATTCAGGCTTTAGAAAAACTCCGTGTTACCCAGTCGGGGTTGTCCGTAGGTCGTGTTGAGGGGCACGATCCGCTTATCGGTGGATGCTTGCCGCGGGCACGCCCTCAGCTGACTTGGGCAGGAAGATCACCTGTCCAAGTGGATCTTCGGCCCGTGCTGTTCCCGCTGGCGTCACCACCGAACACTCCTCGTGCCAGCGTTCATATAGATAGAGCGGAAATAGTTCTTCCATCTATCAAAGAGAACGTTGAGCACAGTTTTCCAGACTCCATAGAACAGTTATCGTGTCGTTTTCTTGGGAAGGTCATGGTCGTGAACAACCGCTTCTGACAGCTTCTGGGATAGTGGACAGAAACAGGGGCTTCTTTACAATCTAAAACCTGGAGCATTGGTGCTCCAGGTTTTTATTATGCCTTTATCAAGGTATGGAGTTTTTTGTTCATCTCATCTGCTGCGAATAAGGCTTGCTGATCCTTCCATATTTCCCCGGGTTTGTTCGCCTGTCCAAGCACGTAACCTGAAAAAGGCAGGTGTACAAACTGGAAAATATGCTGGAACTGCTGTAGAAGCGGGAGAGCTTTCATATAAGGAGAATCTCCACCCACTGCAAGGACGACAGCCTGCTTTTTGGACATCCGTTCACGGAAATCTCCGTATTCAGGCTCCCGCATTGTCTGGGACCACCGGTCGATAAACAGTTTCATTGCCGCAGACATGGAATACCAGTAAACAGGTGTAGCAAAAATAAGAAGATCATGACTCATCACTTGTTCCATCAGGGATTCGTAGTCATCGTCCACCGGCTGAAACCCGCCTTCGTCATGCCGGCCGTCCATAATGGGTTTAATGGTATAGGCTTCGAGATGAAAAGTGGTTACTTCCAGCCCTTTTACCAACCTTTCCGTAAGTATGTTTGTGTTTCCGCCTTGCCGGCTTCCGCCATTCAGTACAGCAATTGTCATTCTTTTACCTCCTTTTGTTTCTCTTCTTCGTTTAGCTTATACTAAAACTATTAATCATAAAAACGGATGATTTGAATGGTTATCATCGAAAAAAACGATGGGAGAATTAATAATGGATGAAAAGCAGCTTGTCACATTTTTAACGGCAGCAGAAACCTTGAATTTCACGAAAACTGCTTCTATGCTCAATTTTGCCCAATCCAGTGTCACCGCTCAGATTAAATCGCTGGAAGCTCAGCTTGGACGCCCATTATTTGAACGTCTCGGAAAGAAGCTGGTGCTGACAGAGGCCGGCCACCAGTTTAAAGGGTATGCTGAGAAGATGGTGAAACTCAGCTCGGATGCTCGTTTGGCACTTAACGGAGAAGACGGGATGAGGGAGAGGCTTACGATCGGTGCCCAGGAAAGTCAGTGTACGTACCGGCTCCCGCCTGTATTGAAGGCTTTCAAAAGCCGTCATCCTCACGTGGAGTTAATCTTTAAGCCTGCCCATTCCGATGCTCACGCCCGCAGGGATCTGATGGATGGACGACTGGATGCGGCCTTTATCATGGATACGTCCAGGCCGGAAGAGTCTTTGACGATAGAGCCTTTGCTGCAGGAGGATATTAAGCTTGTCGCAGGTGCGGATTACTGGTTGAAGGACAATGAAGCCTTTCAACTGAGTGATATTGAACGGCAGCCCCTGCTTCTTACAGAAGAAGGCTGCTCGTATCGAAGCCTTTTGGAACAAGTATGTGCCGCTTCGGAAATTTCCCCTCTTAATAAGCTGGAATTCGGGAGTATCGAAGCGATTAAGCAGTGTGTCATCGCCGGCCTTGGAATTGCTGCGCTTCCTCAAATGGTCGTTGAACGTGAACTTTCTGAAGGGAGGATCGTTGATTTGGGGTGGAAAAGCCCCCAGCCTCCTTTATTTACGCAGCTGGCGTGGCATAAAGATAAATGGCTTTCTCCGCCATTAAAGGATTTCATCGATATATCCAGAGAATTTCTTCAGGAAGACAGGGAGGAGGGGGGGATTTAAAAACCCCCGGATCCTCCACCGCCGCCTCCGACACCAGCTCCCCCTCCGCTTGTTCCTGATGAGGAGGCAGCGGACACAGCGGTGTGGGTGTCTGCTCTGTCAAAACCGGCGTCCAAAGTTGCTGCCAGTATAAGAAATAGAGCAGCCTGATTGGTTGAAGAGGAAGAAGGATGCTCTGCCTGCTGCCACTTCTGTTTTCCAAAGCCGATCTGGTAGAGCAGAGCAGGGATCCCGGCTTCGTCTTCTCCATTTTTCTGCAGGTGCCCAGTCTTGTAGGGTTCTGCTTGTTCGCGGACACGATGCCCTCTTGCGGTTAAAGGTCTGTACACGACCGTGAAAATGATGAAAAAGAGTGAAAAACCAATCATTGCTGACATAGATGGCATCAGTGTGTAGTAGCCAAAGATAAAGATGAGAGCCAAACTGACACACGACATCCCTAACGCTGTCCACCGCTGCCAAGTGTTTTCTTTCCGAAGTTTGAGACTTTGGTATTCCCAGCGTACGATTTCCTTCCATTTCTGAAAGGCCAGCCGGTAACGTTCCTGGTTCTTCTCCTCTTCTGCATAAGCTTCCAGATCGTCGATGTGAAGCAGATTTCCTTCTGCTATATCATCAAACAGCCAGGTGATCAGCTGCTTCTCGTGGTCTTTGTCTGTTTTCCGGCTGACGAGTTCAAATTCTTTTTCGGAATGCTGTCTGATGCTGCCTTTGTCAATCATATGCAGCAGGGATGCTGTAACGGCTGAATGGGTGATCTGCCCATGATTGGTGAAATAAATCAACGCGGGCAGGCTCATTTCCTCTGTCGGAAAAAAGCCGTTTCCGACTCTCTGCCGCTGAGCTTCCTGGCTTACGGCAGAACGATTGACAAATCCTGTTCCTAATAGAAGAATGGCAGCCGCAGCCGTTAGAGTCAGGAGGAAAGGGGCAGCCGTTTTCCAATTGTTGACGGCTTCCTGACGAGCCGCCATCGTTTCATCCAACTCTTGTTTTTGGTTCTGGATGCTGCTCAGTATAGCAGTGTCAGAAGCCTCGGCTTCCGGAAACACGTCTGCCGGGTATGCGACACGGATATTTCCATTCGTTCCACTGTTTACATAGCCCATATCAAATAGGACACGCCCGTCTTCTTGAATGGTCTCGGTTTGATAAGCGGAATCTTCTCCATAGGCTGTGCTTACTTCTGCTTTTTCCGGGGGTGTAACGGTAATGGACATCTGCTCATAATCACTTTCATTGCTCTTATCAAAAAATGCATAGTAGAACTGAGCTGCATCCGTAAAGACCTCGACACCATTCTGAATGGTGTAGGATAAATCAATCGTGATGGTTTCATCTTCACCGTCTCTGAACACTTTGTAGGTATGGTCCTCCTGCTCGATACGAAGTTCCTGTCCTTTTTCCTCTGCCTGGACATTCGTAATCGATGTGCCCTCCTTAGGCAGCAGTGTCCGGGTAATGCCGTTGAAATCCCCTTCAAAGGTGTAGGTATGGACTTCGGTTACATGAACATCCCCGTTTTTCTTAAGGTCTGCGTTAATCTTCGTATCCTCGATGGTTAACTCTACTGCGGATGCTTGAAGCGGAATGAAAAAAACAACCAGAGCAAGCATCCATCCCATCAGCTTTTTCATCATTCGTCACCTGCTTTCTCTTATGGTTACGGACAAGAAAAGAGAAGGGTTTCAAAAAATGGATGGGAACGTTCGGAGCAGCGGCTTCGTATAAAAGAAAAGACATAAGAAGGAGGTGTACCAATGGATGCAGGGACAATAGTTTTCAGCATAGCCATGGGGGCTGCGCTCATCATTACGGGAGGCCTGACTTTCCTTGTAGTGAAGCGGAAAGAGTACGGTCTTATATCTGGGTTTTCCAGTCGTCCTGAGGAGGAAAAGCGTATCCTGATGGAAAATGGGTATGTGAAAGCGGTCGAACGGCTGCTACTCCTTATATTCCTTCTGTTTGCAGGTGTCTTTATAATCGGATTGCTTCCGGTTCCATATGGTTTGGAGATCAGTCTGGCTGTCTTCCTCCTCGTTGTGCTGGGAGGCGCGGTCCGCGTACAGATGTATGAAGTCCCTGAAAAAAGAAAAAAGAGTCTTTGGATCACATCGATCCTGGGCATTCTGGTCATTTCAGGCATCGGTGTTTTAACGTATTTCAGCGTGATGGAAAACGAAGTCACAGTGACGGATACACACCTGGAGATTTCCGGGATGTACGGGTTGGAATGGCAGCTTGAGGATATTGATGAGGTTGCGATTGAAGAAGAACTTCCAGAAGTTATCTTAAAGTCCAATGGTTTTGCAGCAGCAGGACAATTGAAGGGGCAGTTCCGCCTGGAGGAACCTTATGGACCTGCACGTCTTTTCATCCATGACCAGAGAGAAGGACCGTTTCTTCGTGTTCAAAAAGGGGAAGAGGAGCTTTGGTTAAGCCGTGAAACGCGAGAAGAGATTGAACTCCTTGATGAGCAGCTGAATAAAGGGAAGTAAAAAGGAAGCGGGAAATCGGCTGCCTTTTGGCTGTAGAAAAAGCCTGTGTTAACCAGTTAGAGTTGTCCATTTGTCGTGGGAAGGATCACATTCCGCTTACCGGTGGATGCTTGCCGCGGGCACGGCCTCAGCTAACTTGGTCAAGAAAACCATTTGACCAAGTGGATCTTCGGCCCGTGCTGTTCCCGCAGGCATCACCACCGAACGCTCCTCGTGCGGACGTTAGAATATAGGAGAGAAATTGTGCCCTACGCAGGTTCGCACATGCAAAAGAACGGCATGGGCTGCGCTATTCCCGCTTGCGTGGAAAAGAAAATGGGAAGAAACAGGCGCTGATGACGGCTTCCTGCCGGGATATGAAAAAGATTGTCCTCCATCCAGCAAGGGTGAGCTGGGTCAAGGAGAGTCTTTTTCGATGTTAAAGAAGTTCCAAGGAGCGGTGCCCCTTCCACTCCTGGCGGTAAGAAAGAAAAAAAGCTTGTAAAGAAACTGAGGTTTCTCTACAAGCTGAAGGCAGCGGGAAATCCGCTGCCTTTCTTGTTATTCTTTCGTGTATATCTCATGTTTCAATTCTACTTCTTTCACTTCTGCCTGAGGCAGGAGGATTTTCTCGAAATCAAAGGCATTCAACTCTTTGCTGTCTTTCACTTTGTTCGGAAGATCCGGATTTGCAAGAGCACCGGTCCCAATGGAAACGAGATGGGCTTGCCCGGAAGTCAGAAGGGCTTCGGCTTTTTCCGGATCCTGGAGCTGACCATTGGCGATCACTGTAATTTTGCTGAACGCTTTTGCTGCTTCTGCCAGTGTTCTTGTTCCCTCACCGAAGGAAGCGGCAGCAGCATCACCGTCTGTGACGTGGATATAGTCGAGACCGGTTTTACCGAGAACTCCGAAGATTTCTTCCGCTTCTTTTTCACCACCGGCCCATTTATGGGCTTGATCGGCTACTTTCCCTTGCGAAATCCGGATACCGACGATAAAGTCTTCTCCTACGGCTGCAAGGACTTCTTCTACCACTTCAAGGACGTAACGCAGCCGGTTTTCTACAGACCCCCCATAGGCGTCTTCTCTGTGGTTTAAGTAATCGGTCAGGAACTGATCCAGCAGATAGCCGTTGGCACCGTGGATTTCCACGCCGTCAAAACCAGCAGCTTTTGCGCGCTTGGCACTGTCGACAAAACTCATTTTCGTCTCCGTCAGGTCTGGTTCATCCATCGCTCTAGGCGTCTGGAACGGACCTGATCCCCCGTAGAAGCCAAGCTGTTCGCCTTTAGGGGCGATAGCAGATGGAGCGATGGTTTCATCTGTATAAGCATTCCCCTGACTTTGGCCTCCCGCGTGCATCAGCTGGGCAATCATGATGGAGCCTTCATCGTGAACCGCTTCTATCACGGGTTTCCATGCATCTGCCTGAATATCTGTCGCAAGGCCTGGTTGATTGTTGTAGCCCTGGCTGAAGCTCTGATCTGTGTAGATGCCTTCGCTGATAATGGCTGCAAAGCCGCCTTTAGCGAAACGGCGGTAATATTCTTTCATTGTATCGTTGGCACGGCCATCAGCCTCTGCGCTGATCCTGGTCATTGGTGCCACAACATAACGGTTTTGGAGTGTTCTGCTGTCTAAATGGAATGAATCAAAAAGCATGTCTTCTGCCACCTTTCCTTATCGTAAGCTCTTTCAGGGTACGTTCTTTTTGTCTCAAATTCAAAGTAAATGCTCAGCCAGCTATAAGCTAGCATACCCCTGCGTCTTTTTTCATTAGAGACAGTCATCCTTCAATAATCTTCCATCCTGCCGATATAGGAGAAGATAGAACTTTTTAGGAGATGAGCATATGAATTTAGAAGGTAGAGTGGCTGTTATTACCGGTGGTTCCGATGGAATCGGGAAAGCTGCTGCAGAGGAGATGATCCGCCAGGGAGCACGGGTGGTGCTGGCGGATATCAATGAGCACCAAGGAGAGCAAGTCGTTGAAGCATTAAGAAAGCAAGGCGGAGAAGCTGTTTTCTGTAAAACGGACGTGACTGCCTATAATGAGGTGGAAGCGTTGGTGGAAACCGCTGTCGATGCCTTTGGTACGATCGATATTATGTTCAACAATGCAGGGATCGGCGTCAATAAGCCCTTCCTTGAGCATACCCCGGAAGACTATCACGCGGTTGTCGATGTGAACCAGCACGGGGTCTATTATGGAATGCTGGCTGCAGCCAAGAAAATGAAAGAGCTTGATGTGCAGGGGGTGATTATCAACAATGCTTCTGTTTTCGGATTTACAGGAACGCTTGGTATTACCGGCTACCAGGCAGCAAAAGGAGCGGTCGTCACGCTTACAAAGCATGGAGCTTTAGAGCTTGCTCCACACGGCATACGTGTTGTCGCAATCGGACCGGGTGGTGTGAATACGAAAATTGTAGACGGTTACAGGAAAGCCGGCCTTCTGGAATATATGGAGCATCAGCAGTTGACGAGAAAGCTGATTGAGCCGGAGGAAGTCGCTGGTGTGGTGGCCTTTTTAGCTTCCGATGTGTCCCGTTCCATCAATGGAACAACGGTCATGGCGGATGATGGGTTCACTGTGTTCAAGTCCGACATCCGGCCATAAGGAGAGATGAGTATGAATAACGTAGAAGCAATGAAGCAGAAGGACATGAAGAAGAAAAACGGCCTTTTATTTGCTGGTTTCGGGATCTCTCTTGCAGCTGCTTTTTTGAAGTCTTTCGTCGAACAAGACATGGCGGCTGTGGCGATGTTCGGCACAGAAATGCTTTTATATACGCTTTTGTATACGGTCCTTACATTTGTTATGAGAAAAGACAGCTGGTTCCCTTACATCAGTGTTGTTCTCGTCCAAGTATTTACAATGGCCGGGATATGGGTGACGGGCGGGGGATGGACCATTATATTAGTGAGTTATTTCCTGGCCATCTTTTCCGTCGTTCATTACAAGGCGGCTGTCTTTGCGCTTGGGTATGGACTCGGATTGGTCACGATTCTGACAGGCACTTTTTTAAGTACGGTCAATAAGGACGCCATTCTTGAGGAGGCACCGACAATCCTGTTGGTCTACATTCTCATGGGCCTGCTTCTCGGAGTCTTGATCTACCTTGGCAACCGGCAGGATACATTTATCAGAAAGCTCCTTCTGGAAGCCGAACAACGCTCCAAGGTGGAACAGGAAAAACGCCGCACATTGGAAGAGCATGTAAGTGTGATCATTGATGATTTGTCCAAGGTGAACGAGCATGTACAGCGGAATCGGGTATCGCAGGCAGAAATGAGGCATGCCATTCAGGA
This sequence comes from Halobacillus sp. ABD4_316, assembly GCF_056161385.1. Lineage (NCBI taxonomy): Bacteria > Bacillati > Bacillota > Bacilli > Caryophanales > Bacillaceae > Halobacillus > Halobacillus sp. ABD4_316. The sequence continues at coordinate 219,474 of NZ_JBSWZA010000003.1, read as the reverse complement.
AGTAGCGGCTGGCAGCCATCACCAGAGCGGACAGATTACTGCCATTTCCGACCAGTCCAGTTCTTCGCGTACCGAAATGGAAGAGTTGAGCGGTCTTATGGATACACTGAAGGAAGAGACCGGCCGGGCAGGGGAATTGACCGGAGAAGGAAAAACAAAGGTACATAGGTTTACCAAGGGTGTGGAGGAGGTTCACGCGTTTATCCATGATTTGAAAGAAACCTTCTATACACTTAGTGAAAAAGTGAAGGAAACCGACAGCTTCTCTAAAGATATTAAGAAAATTTCAGAGCAGACGAATCTTCTCGCTTTGAATGCGTCCATTGAGGCTGCGAGAGCAGGGGAGGCCGGCAGAGGTTTTTCTGTTGTCGCTGAGGAAATCCGCAAGCTTGCCGAAGTAACCAAGCGGGCGGCTGATCAAATCACGGAGAATCTTTTTGAGGTCAGTCAGAATAATGCAGAAACCTTGTCCAAGATGGAGGTAAGTGTAGAGAAGATGTCTTCGATACAATCTTCTTCTGCAGATATACACGGCACCTTCCAGGAGCTGAGCCGCGTGCTTATAGACATCAATCAAAGCTTTGATCAAACGAATGAAGCGGCGGGCCGGGTTGTAGAAAGCAGTACGGAAATTGATCGCTGGAGCGGAGATCTGGCAGCCGTCATCGAGGAATCGAGCGCCGGAATGGAGCAGATGAGTGCCACAGTAGAGTCATTGACGGATGATAATGGAAAAATCGCCGATACCATGAAAGAAACAACAGACCGAGCTGTTCACCTGCTGGAGGAGAACGTATAAAAAAAGACGGGCTTCATGCCCGTCTTCCTTGGAGGATTCAAGCGAACTGCTTTAGTGCCTTGTACACTTCCTCTCCCTCATCATTTAATACGTGACCGCTTCCGTGGCAGCGGCTGCACTTGGTTTCATAACTGGTTTCCTCGACGGCCAGTTTCCAAGCCGCTTTCTCACTGGCATGATTGACGCGGCTGTAATGGTCCATAATCATATTAGCCTTGCTGTCATCATATTCTTTATAGGCTCCTGTTCCTTGACATAAGGGGCAGACATGATAGAGGTGACTCACCGTATGTTTATTCAAACCGACCACTTCCTTCGTATTTGATATAGTTAAAGTATGATTGATTTTATGAAATATTCTGACAAAAGGCAATACTTTTTCTTCCCATAAAAAAGAAAAAAAGTCATTTTGGACGAAAGACCTACCCGATAGAGATAGAAAAATCTGTGTTATCCAGTTAGAGTTGTCCGCATGTCGTGGTGAGGGGGACACGTTCCGCTTTTTGGGTGGATGGTTCCCGCAGGCGTCACCACCGAACGCTCCTCGTGCCGATGCCTGTGGGAAGACAGCTTTACCCTATGATAAAAGAGAACGTTGAGTACAGCTCCTCCGCTGTTTCAAAAGAACAGGACAAGCTGCGTTACGGCCGCCTGCGTGGGAACAATCCTATCCATGACCAAGTATGGATGACCACTCTTTTGGAGTCACTAGAAAAAAGGTTTCTCTACAAGCTAAAAAGCCACCGGAAATCCGGTGGCTTTTTTCTATCGTCTGTTATTTACCAATGAACATTTGTGTCCAGTAGTTGCCTTCTTCGGCGTGACCTACACCGATGTGGGTGAAGTCAGGGTTCATAATGTTTTCTCGGTGCCCCTGGCTGTTCATCCAGCCTTCAACAACCTGCTCTGGAGATGTCTGTCCCATAGCGATGTTTTCACCGGCTGTGCGGTAGTCAATACCATATTGATCCATCATATCAAATGGAGAACCGTACGTCGGGCTGTTATGGGAGAAATAGTCATTGTTCTGCATATCGAGAGACTTGTCCTCCGCTACTCCGCTGAGCTCTGTATCCAGTTCCAGTGGTTCAAGACCCTGTTTTTCACGTTCCTGGTTCGTAAGTTCCACCACTTCTTTTTCAAAAGCGGATACGTCAGAAGAAACATTCTCTTCCTGGGCGGAATCCTGCGCTTGAGCTTCTTCTTCTGATGCTGTTGTTTCTTCAGGTGCCGGCTGTGGTGCAGCTTCTTCTTCTGCCGGTTGCGCAGGCTCCTCTTGCTGAGCCGGCTGCTCTTCTACGGGTGCCTGCTCAGAAGGCTGGGCATTCCAATTGAATTGTTTAAGCAGAGACTGTACATCCAATTGATCATACTGACCATTGTTCAATGCCTCTTCATTTTGTTTTACCCAGTCGTTCACCTGACTGGAATCTATTTGAATGGTTTTCGTTTGAACCTGATAGTCTTTCTGAACCTCACCTGTAGAAGCAAGGGATGTGGCTGGTGATGCTAGTAGAGACAGCGCAAGTGCGCCTGTCAGAATAAGTGGCTTTTTCATAATCTAAAATTCCTCCTTGATGAGTTGTGTTGTTTGGAACAACTCTATCGTACCATCAAGATCGTGTAATATAGGAGGTTGAATCTGGAAACTGCCATTCTGAGAGATAGAGCATATGGGAGCATCCCCTGTGGAAGAACGACTGAACCCAACGGCGGCGTGAACAGAATAGTCTCATAATTTAATAGAGGGCGGAAGGAAGCATAGGAAGAGTTATCCATTTCGATTATAAATTTCATAAAAGTGCGCCTTGACAGCTTTTGTAAGAGAGGAGATTTGTTACATATGTAACATCAGTGTTACAAGGTAAATCTTCTATGAACCCGTGCTGCAAGAGACGGGATGGGCCTGGTACACGACATCGGCTTATATTTTTTAGTTGGAGGGATTGGAAAAAGTTATGGTATAGTGAAGGTAGAAATAAAGGAGGTTGATTGTATGACGATGATAGACCTGTCGATTCCGAAGCAGAAACAGCCTTTACGGATAAAAGCGGAGCGGGCTGCCTTTTATGAACAGACACAGCTGATAGAAGGATATGATAATGAAAACTGCTGGCTGCTGTTCTTTTTCAAGCAGACCTTCCTGACGGCTGTTAAGACGAAAAAGATGAAGCGGACCTCCTACGCTTCCCGTGTATGGAAAGAAGGCTTGGTTTATGACCAGCCGCATCCCCTCCTTACGAGATTGTTAGACGCAGAAAAACCCCTTCAGAAAATCAACTATCCCCAGTTGAAAAAGAAAGCCGCCCGGCATTTTACAAGGCAGGAACAAAGCCGGATCCTCACTCTCTTTGAATCTTTTATTCCTAAAAAACAACTGCTTGCTGATATGAAAGCTGTCTTTTATACGTGTAGACGGGAAGGTAAAATGTTTGAATCCTACACAATCGTACGGGAAATGGTGCGTCTGGCGCCTGAGAGCCGGTTCGTACAGGAAATCAGCCATGACCTCGCTTTTGCTTCCGCATCAGAAGCTTACGAAACGCAGGACGCTTCCTTATTCAAACGCGATCGTTTGTACGCCGAAGACCATGCATCGATGGAAGAGAAGTCACGCCTCCTGCTTAACGAAAGCAGGGAAGTGGAACACCTTGTCCACAGAATCAACTCCCTGCCCCCATCCTTATCTGCTGAAGAATCAGCAGCGTTCCTTCATTTGGTAAGGGACACCTTTGAGCCCCGGGACCAAATGTCTCTGTTGGAACCACTCATATCCAGCCGTCCTGCCTATGATCAAGTCACGGATTTCCTGCTTGACCGCTATCTTGACCAACGTTTAGTAGAACCATCGGCCGGCATCGTTCAACGCTTTGATATCCAGCCGCACTCAGACCAAATGGCATCGGCCGCGGCTATGCTTGATGAAATCGATATGCGGCAGTCCCTTGATGCGGTGCATATCCTTTTGGAGAAAATCCTTCCAGTTCTACCGGAATCGACGGGACACCTGGTAGAGAAATATATTGAAGCCTTGTTTGAGAAGATGGAGATGGAAGAAATCATTGAAAGAATACGACCTTTGTCTGAACAATCCCCGTCGTTTGAGAAAATCGTGCGGATGAAAGAGATTTCGGGTGATCTCGATCACCTCCTTGAACTTGGGGAAGGGTACTATAGTTTCCACCAGCTGGACCAGGCTCTGGAATGTTTCCAAATGGAGATGGAGCTTCAGCCTGATCGCCCTGAGCCCCTCCAATGGCTTGCTAAAGTCTACCAGGATAAACAGATGATGGAGGAGTCTAAAGCGTACCAAAAGCTCTGTGTGGACCTGCAAAAACGAAGCTGATTTTCAAATTATCCGGCGCCGGGAAGCTGATCTTTCATAAGATCAGCTTTTTTTGTGTGGATATTATTGTCAAAAGAACCGGTGTGTAATATACTACATTACAACACTAATGCACCCATTCGGAGAGAAGGTGATCAAAGTGATCCTGGATACAGATGGCATGAAACCGATTTATATACAAATCGCAGAATGGATCGAAAGTGAAATCATGAATGGCGGTTTGAACGTGGATGAGAAGGTTTATTCGCAGTATAAGCTGGCGGACATATACAATATCAATCCCGCAACAGCGGCCAAAGGGCTTACAAAATTGGCAGAGGAAGGGATTCTTTATGATAAGCGGGGAATCGGTAAATTTGTGGCCGAAGGGGCAAGGCAGATGATTATCGAGAAACGGAAGAACCAGACATTAAAGCAGTTGATTGACGATGTGGTGACAGAAGCCGGCTATCTTCAACTGTCAGAGAATGAGATTATTGAACTTATCCGGAACTCATGGAAGGGGGGATCAGAATGAAAGCCGTTCAATGCGAAGAAGTAACGAAAAAGTACGGCAGAAGAACAGCACTCCATGGGGTATCCTTCTCCGTGGAGGAGAATAAAATCATAGGTCTTGCCGGTCGGAACGGAGCAGGGAAAACGACCTTGTTAAAGATTCTCGCAGGCCTTTTGAAAGAAAGTGATGGAGAAGCTGAGGTCTATGGGAAACGGCCGTTCAACAATCTTTTGGTATCAGCCAACAGCATCTACATTGATGATCAGATGAATTTTCCAACGTCCTTAACGCTAAAGGAAATTTTAGAGGAGGGACGCCGCTTTTATCATAATTGGGATCATACACTTGCGATGAACTTGTTTGACTATTTCGGTTTTCACCCAAAAGGTCGTCACAACCAGCTGTCCAAAGGAAAAGAGAGCACCTTCAATATGATTATCGGCCTGGCTTCCCGTTCAGCGCTTACGATTTTTGACGAACCCACTACAGGGATGGATGCCGCAGTTCGGAAGGATTTCTACAGAGCCTTATTAAAAGACTATCTGGCATACCCGCGGACGATCTTACTATCCACACATCATCTGGAAGAGGTGGAGGATATGCTGGAGGAGATCATCCTTCTGGATAAAGGAAATCTTCTGCTGCATACCTCTATGGAAGACATGAAGTCCTATGCGGTCGCGGTATCCGGACGGAAAGAATCCATGCCGGAGTGGATGAAGCATAAGGTTTTCTTATATGAGGAAAAGCAGGGACCTCACGAAAAGACCATCATCCTTGAGAATGATCTCACAACGGTGGAAAAAGAAGAGTTGAAGCGGAATGGTGTCCAGCTGTCAGCCGTTTCAGCGAGCGATGCCTTCATTTATATGACAGGAGAAGCAAATGGGAAAGGAGGCTTGGATGATGTATTTAGCGGACATATCAACAGCGGAAGTGGTCAAAAAACAAATCAGCTATAAATGGCGTGCCTATATCAGCGTGTTTACGTCGTTAGTGGTCATTCAGCTTCTGGCCGTTCTTTTCTCGTTGAATGGTACAGGAATGAGCAGTTCTGGCGGAATGAACTACAATATTCGGGTTGAGTATTACAATGCAGATATGATTATGATTTTTACGATTTTCTGGGGATTTATAACGGCGCTGCTTCTGACGACCAAAGCCTACAGAGAAGATGATTTTGCGTTTGTTACGAACCGCACGAGCGGTACGTTGTCTACAATTATCTATTTGTGGATCATCTGCTCGATTGCAGGGTTCGCAGCTTCGCTCTCTGGATATCTCTTAAAAGTGGTTGTCTTTCTTTTTACCTCACAGGAGCTTTTGAGCAATAACGGGGCAGAAGGAGCAGGAATCTATGTCATGGGCCTTGTATCGCTCATCCTGACCATCTTTATGTTTGCAGGCTTCGGTTATGCTGCGGGGATGATAGTCCAGTGGAACAAAATGTTCGTTATCCTGCTTCCCGTCTTATTTATCGGCCTCTTGATTTCTTTGGAAAGCGCAGGGTACTCCATGGATCGCTTCTTTTTCCAATTCCTTTTTTCTGAACAGAATTTCTGGCTGTTTATCATGAAGAGTCTGGCCATCAGTACAGCTGCTTATGTTACCGCCTTTCTCATCTCAAACCGATTGGAAGTGAAAAGATGATGGTTCTGCTGCCTATACTTATTCTTGCTCTGGTCGTCGCCGTCACTGCGTTTTCTTCTATAGGAACGATGAAAATGCGCCTGGGTCAGGGGAAAACAGGGTTATGGATGCTTGGAGGGTATTTCGTCCTTCTGCTGGTATCGATGATTGTCTCTGCTTTCCTTTCTTTTGAAACAACAGCTTCAATGAATGAGGAAAGCACACATTCAAAAAATCGATCAGAAATATCCATCCCTATGTTGATTGCCGAGGGAAAAGTGGATGAGGTGAACAAGGATACCCTTGTCAAAGAGTGGTCTTTTGAGCTTCAGGATCACTCATTGACACTTGAAGCCTATGTGGAAAACGAAGGTGGGCCGAGTATTTTCATAGAAAAAACTTCTGATCTAACCGGGAGGGTTCAAGCCTCTTATTACCGCTCGCCGATCTACGTGGATGGTTTAAAAGTCCAGGAAGAATTCAAACCGACTTTGGCCATGAATCAGCAAACCTTGACGGTGAGCGTGGAAAAACCGGTAGATATTCATTACCAAATGTTCACCTCTGAATTTCCTTTCACCCAGTTTTCCGGGGAACGCGGGGACCGGGGAAGAGGAACTCATATCGATTGGGGCGAGGAGGCTGTCTATATTCAGGTTCCTGCAGGGACGGAGATTAACGGAAATTATACCCTTATTGATCCGGCTGCATAAAGAACATGCAAAACGTCTAGGTGTCAGACTCCTAGACGTTTTTTATTCAGCGGCGTTTCCCGCAGCAGCCGCCTTTACGCGGCTTTCGGCGAGGAGGTCTCTGTAAAGGCGCGGCGTCCGATTTTTTAGGTTGATCGTTGTGACTCATCCTTTCCCCTCCCTTCTTTACTATCATAAGCATCTATGATGAAAGCGAAACGGCGTTTTGGCCTAAACAGGTCAGCTCACACCTGTGCGCGGTGGTGATATTCAGACTTGAAGGTTCATAGGATAGAAAAGAAGGATAGATGGACAACGTTTGCCTATGGGGTGAAACGTATGGATGGAGGAGGCGGAAGTGATGAATAAAGACGCTGTACAACTGCAGCAGAAAGTGATTTATTACCGCTCAGAGCTGGATAAATATAAGAAAAAGGTACAGGATTATCAGGAAAACTATCACTACTCCATGCTGGAAAGTTTAAAAAAAGAAAATGAACAATTGAAGCAGGAAAGCGGGCGCTGGTCGGAAGAAGAAGCGGTGCTGAAAGGTGAACTGGCTAAAAGAAACCAGACGTACGAACTCCAGCTGGAAAAAGCCCGGACGGAGGAAGAGCACTATAAAGCAGAAATCAAGAAGTGGCAGGCCCATGTCGTTGATCTGAAAGAATCTGAAAAACAGGGAGAAGCTAGAAGGAAACAGCTCGAGGCCGAGCTTGGGGAATATCAGCAGCGCTTTTTTCAGTCTCAGCGGGATACGTCCATGCTGCAGAGAAGTTATGCGGAACTGAAAGTCGAGATTCAAAGAGAGCAGGATAAACAAAGGGAATGGCATAAGAAAGCGGAAGAATTAGAAAAGTTGTTTGTGGAAGAAGGAAGACGGACCCGCCGTATGCTGCAGGACCAAGCCTTCTTAATGAACAATTACTTGGAAAGCCGGCGCCTGCTTCAAAAAGAAAAGCAGGAGAAAGCTTCTCTCCAAAAAGATGCCTCCCTGCGGAAAAAGGAACTGGAAGAGATGCAAAAGCAGTACGAAGTCGAGCGGGAGCAGGTCCGTCAGTTAAAAGGAGAACTCCAAAAATGGCAGACGGCTGCCGATCAACGGAAGAAGGAAGAGGAAAAGCTTCTTCACCAAATGGAGGACCAGATGGCTTCCTTTTTTGGTGAAGCCATCCGCCCTAAACATATGGCCGGCAATAAAAGTACTTTCATGAAAGTGTTGGAAACGAAGATAGAAGAACTTACTTCAGAAATCGAAGCCAGCGAGCAGCATAAAGATAAATAAAGCCCTCAACCTTGAACTTTCAAGTTTGAAGGATCCCTGTTTTTGGCTGATATCCTCTTTGACTGTATTTCGACTGTGAAATCCAAGTCTTTGTTTCGTAGTATAAAGAAGTCCGGCGTTCTGTAAAATAGAAGGCTGGACTTCTTTTTGTCTCGTCATTTAGTGATGTCACGTTCCACTTATCGGTGGATGCTTGCCGCGGGCACGGCCTCAGCTGACTTGGACAGGAAAACTACCTGCCCAAGTGGATCTTCGGCTCGCGCTGTTCCCGCAGGCGCCACAACCGAACGCTCCTCGTGACATTCGTAGGCTGCTTGGTGTACATCTATTTTGAATAGAGTTGGTTTCACCTGGTAATCGGCATTTCTGATTAATAGATCCCCGGTTCCGGGGCTTTTTTTATTGCTCGGAAGATGGAATGGTGATGTTCAGCTGTCTTCGGTCTGTTCCATCTGTGTCGACGGTCCAGTATTCCCGTTGGGGTTCGCGTCCTGCGAAGTTCCGGTCGATCGTGTAGAGAATCTGGTCAGACGAACGGAAAAACAGGGGATGCCCTGCCTGAACGGAGCTTTTTGTAATCTGCTTGATGTTTTCCCCATTGGGAGTCATCGTGAAGATTTCATATTCGAAGGTGCCTTTTTCATTTGTGGAGGCCACATCGGAAAAGGCGACCGTGTTCCCATCAGGGGATAAGCGCGGACCGCTGACGACGGGTTCCTGGGCTTTCGAATAGGACAGGGATTCCGGCCACATCGTCGTCGTTTCTCCCGATGCGAATTGAAGGCGCTCGATGGCATGTTTTTCATAATCCAGTTTATAAAGCAGCTCCTCTTCGCTGATGACCTGCAGAGAATTGATGGAGACCGAATTCAAGTCGGTGACCTCTTCCATTTCTCCGGATTCGATGGCCAGTTTATAGACATCGAATTCCGTCGGCTGGGTGCGGCCATCATCATAGACGTCCTTATATTCTTCATTTTTCAAAAGGTATAACCGGGTGCCGTCCGGAGAGAAACTCATATCTGATACGTACGTTTCCTCATCAAGCAGAGGAGTGGTTTTCCCTTCCTCCCACAGCATCAACTGTTGATGGTGGTGGACATCGCCTTCCCATTGACGGATAAAGGCGACTTTCCCGTCTGAAGCGAAAACGGGACGCGTATCGTCTTTTCCCTTCTCCGGTTCCGTCAACCGCTCGGCTTCACCACCGCTGGAAGAAACGGTATACAGACTCCCGTGTCCGTCCTGATGGTAGGTGAAGACGATGGATTCATCATCATGGGAAAGATCAGGGGCTTCTCCAAGACCGGTCGGACCGCCGGAAGAATCAGCGAATGTCCCGGTCCAGTACAACAAGCCGAACAACACGGCCATACTGCTAATGAACAGGATGTTCTTCTTTACCAGCGACAACAGCTTCACCTTCCTTTAGCATAGTCTTTCGATAAAACGTGCGAAACGGCTCCGGATAGAAGGAAGATCACTCCGTAAATGCCTATGATTAAATGAAACAGTAAACCAACCAGAAGGATGAAAGCTCCGTACCCGGTCAAGGCTTGTGTGGTTAGAAGCAGAGCCTTTCTTTTTTTCATCCACACCAACGACCCTGCAATGATAAGGAATAAGAAAAAGACCGACCAGGCCAGCGTAATAAGCAGATCAATCATAAAGATCCTCCTTTATATCCAACTCAATATTGTAAGTGGCAGGCCTGCAAGCAGAGCGCAGAACAATAGACCGGTAAAAATGGCTGTGACAGGCTTTCTTCCAATCATGTTCATTTGATATTTGTAGAAAGCCAGCCAGGCTGCTACAGCTGTCAAAGGGAGGAAGACCCTGGCATTCATGCCGCCGAAAACAAGCGCTCCCCATGTGGTGAACAAACCGGCCCCGGAGATCATCACTCCATAGATAAGGTTGACGGTGTGGCTGATTGTTGTCACTGTCCGCTCTTTTTTATCAGCAGAAGGACTCGTAGTAGCGTTATACGAATTCTGTACGATAAAAACAAGGCAGAAGAGGACAAGAAGGGTTATGAAAAAGCTCATGAAGATGACCTGCAGCTGATAAAACGGGGGTACGACCATATAGTTGAACGCATTCCACAACATTGTCAGGAACACAATCACATTGACGGACCAATAATGCCGGCCGGTCCAGGCTATGTTGATGGCAGTCAAAACGACGAGCATTCCGAGTGACAGCTGGATGGCAAGCCATCCAGGCCAGGGGTCCCCGAACGAGAACGTCGCTGTAAGGTGAATGAAGATACCAAGCAGGATGGTACCGGACCCGATCAAGTAAAGCAGTCCCCGTTGGAAAGGGTACAGACTTTCCTGGATACCGCCCCCGATCATGCCGGCATCCCCAAAATCCTTGATGGCCAGTTTCTCCGCTCTTTTTTCATTTTCACCCTCATCGATATACTTTTGTTTGGCGCTCGTAAGGTGAGTGGTCAATTCTTCACGGATTTCCTCCCGTTCTTCTTTCGTGCTCTGCATTTCCTTCAATATGTGATCGACATGCTTTTCAATTCTTTTCATGCCAGGTCCTCCGACGTCTTAGAAATAAGGTCGCTGACACTTTTCCATTCCTGAAGCTTCTGCTGCAGGATGGTGCGGCCTTCATCGGTGATGCGGTAGTATTTCCTCCGTCCTCCGGTTGTTTCGGACCAATAAGACGTCAGCCATTCTTTGCGTTCCAGTCGTTTCAGAGCGGGATAGAGGGTGCCTTCGCTCATATTGTAAAGCTGGTCACTCTGCTCCTTCAGGTGTTTGACAATCTCATAGCCATACATGTCTCTGCGGTTGACTAAGTTCAACATGAGAATATCGATGCTGCCTTTCATGATTTCCCGGTCCATAGATTCACACCTTTTCCAAATTATTCTAAAACCATTGTATAACGAGGCACCTCGTTTAACAAGGGGATAAATGGAAAACTCACACATCTGGGCCTTCGCACATACAGTATCCATTGAGGTGGTGAAAGATGATACATCGCGCTAAGGAGATCCGCGATGATCCGGTTCAAATGGAACAGCAGGAATGGAAGCAGAGACAGCGTCAGCAGCGCTTGAAGCAGGCTCTGACGGTGTCATCACCGGTTTTCCTGCTTCTGCTCTGGGAATGTTTTTCGCGGATGGGATGGATGGATGCCCGTTTCTTCCCACCCCCGAGTGCCATTCTCTTCACATTTTGGGAGCTGGGGCAGAGCGGTGAGCTGTTTCATCATATTGGAATTTCCCTGTTTCGGATTGCTTCAGGATTTTTACTCGGGGTTATCCCGGCGGTGGCGATCGGTTTATTTATGGGGTTGTATTCACCGGCACGCCATTTTCTCTCTCCGTTGATTATGGCTGTTATGCCCATCCCTACGCTTGCGCTGCTGCCGATCATCATTATTATGTTTGGGGTCGGCGAAGTTTCGAAGATTGTAACGATTGCCGGCAGTGTCTTTTTTCCAGTTGTCATCAACACCGTGGCCGGGGTGACGAACATCGACCGGATTTATCTGGATGTAGCAAAGAATTACGGGGCGGGGTCCAGACAGTTTTTCTTCAAAATCGCCCTCCCGGGGTCTCTGCCTGTCATGCTCGAAGGTATCCAGATGGGGCAGGCGATTGCCCTGTTGACGATTGTGGCTGCTGAAATGATGGGAGCAAATTCAGGAATCGGTTATCTTATTTGGACGTCCTATAAAGCATTTCTGTTGAAGGAGATGTATGTCGGGCTGATCGTGATTTCGTTCTTCGGTTACCTATTCTCAGTTCTGCTGCGCGGCCTGCAGGTGAAGCTTCTTCCATGGAGGTGATCCAATGAGTACGAAAATCGTCATGAACGATTTAACGAAAGTATTTTATAAAAAAGATGCGAAAGTAACAGCGCTGGAAAACATATCGATGAACATCGAGGACGGTGAATTCATCTGCCTGCTCGGTCCGAGCGGCTGTGGAAAAACGACCCTTCTCCGAATATTGGCAGAGCTGGAAAAGCCGAGTGCCGGCTCGTTTGCCATCACAAGGGAGAAAGACGGGCGCCCACTTCAGTCCATGGTTTTTCAGGAACGGGGGGTTATTCCATGGCTGACAGTGGAAGGGAATGTGAGCTTCGGTCTGAAGATGAGACGCACGCCTGATGAAGTGACAAAGGAGCGCACAGCGTATTACCTCAAAAAGACGGGATTGGAAAAGTTTTCCGAGTTGTATCCCCGTGAACTGTCGGGTGGGATGAAGCAGAGAGTCAGCATTGCAAGAGCATTTGCCAATGACCCGGAAATCCTTCTGATGGATGAACCCTTTGCTGCCTTGGATGAGCAGAACAAATTCATTCTGCAGGAAGAGCTGCTGTCAATCTGGGCTGAAACCAAAAAGACGGTCTTGTTTATTACCCACAGCATTGATGAAGCCCTCCTTCTCAGTGACCGGATCCTTTTAATGAGTGCGCAGCCGGGAAGGATCATTAAGGAAATCCATATCCAGTCACCAAGACCACGGACGATGGAGCAGATCCGCTCTGACCCGGAAATGGCCGCTCATTTTGTCAGCGTCTGGAACCATCTGCAGAACGAAGTGCAGCAGTCGCGTTCCCCTATTTGAAAGGAGTCGGAATATGATGGTGAAAAAAGTCTGTCACCTGCTTTCGTTTTTATTATTCCTTTTTCTTCTGTTCGGCTGTGGCGCCGTAGAGGAAGAGAAACAGAGGGAAGGCCCCCCGCCTTCAGGAGATATGGAGCCGCTTGAGAAGAAAACGACGGTCGTCATTGCAGAGGATGGTGCGGCTTCCGGGGCCGGCTTTTACATTGCGAAGGAAAAAGGATATTTTGAAGATTACAATATTGATATCCGGTTTACAAGTTTTGCCAATAGTGATGATATGCTTCCGGCTCTTGCCGCCGGAGAAGTGGATATCGCCGGTGGTGTCTCGACAGCGTCCTTCTTTAACGCGATCGCCCAGGGCATTGATGTAAAGATCATTGCCGACAAAGGGCATTACTTTGAAGGGAATTCTTATTTCAGCTTCGTTATCCGCGAAGATCTGCAGAAGGAGATTCAGGAGTATGCCGATTTGAAAGGGAAGCGGATTGCGGTCTCTTCAAGGAATGCTGTCGATGATTACATTTTTCAAAGAATGCTTGAGCATGCCGGTCTGACAGAGGATGATGTCGAGCTCGTCCTGATGTCCGATTTTGGGAATATGCTGGCAGCAATGGGCAGCAAGTCGATCGATGCAGCCTTGCAGATCGAACCTTTAATCACCCAGGGCGAGGCGCAGGGTCTTCACGTCCGCTTTAAAGATGCGACCGATTATGCCCCCGACGCTCAAATTGCTATGGTTCTCGGGTCACCGGACTTCGTTGAAAAAGAAGAAGAAGTTTCTGTCCGGTTCATGGCAGCGTATTTAAAAGGGATCCGTGATTATAACGACGCCTTCCTATACGGGGAGGGATTGGATGAAGTGATTGGAATGATGACGAAACATACGGCTCTCAAATACCCGGCCATATGGAAGAAGGTCGGTGTCACGGGTCTTGATCCCGACGGCCGGATGTTTGTTGAAGATATTCAAAAGCAGTTTGCGATGTACAAGGAGAACGGTGCCATAAGTGGTGATGTGGATTTTGATCAAGCTGTTGATACATCGCTGACGGATCGCGCATTAGAGGAAATCGGTATGTACGGCCGGTAAAGAAAAAGGCATTCCTGACACCAGGGGTGCCCTTTGTACTTTATTTACAAAATATTTCATCATTTTTGACATAACATTTCAAAATGATTCATTGGACGCATTAGGAAGGGATGGGAAAAACAGGAGTTTGCGACTGATCAGGGCCTAAAGTGGTATAGACGACTATATCATAATTCGTTACGCTTTTATTACAATTTGCAAACGCTTTCAAAAAGTTTGTACATAGACCGTCTTTTTCCGATCTCAACGTTTTGCAGAAGCGGCTCCGGATACCCGTGGCCCTTTTACAAATAAATAAGGATAAGGAGGAATGGCAGATGAAGACAATTGGAAAGTGGAGTGCCTTGTTTGTGCTGGTGCTCGGTCTTGCACTTCCCCCGGGACAAGGGGCTGTAAAGGCAGAAGAGGAAACGGAGAGACCGGAACTCATGCTCCTCGAAAATGTTCCACAGGCGGATGTGACTGTGAAAGATGGACAGTTCGACTTAACGGCCTTACATGTGTACGGGGATGGATCGTTTAAAAAGGTTGAAGAGGGGCTGTCATGGGCAGCTTCGAATAAGAAGGTGGTCCAGGTGGATGACAAGGGGCAGCTGACCTTCACAGGGAAGCCTGGTAGATCCTGGGTTGCTGTATCGAATGGACGGGATAAAGATTGGATTTTCGTCTACGTTAAAGGTGATAAAAAACAGTCGGAAATCCAAATTCAAAAAAATAGAGGGCAGAAATACGACCTGGTTCACCATGCGATGGAGAACATGTCGATGAAAGAAAAAGTCGGTCAGATGCTGATGCCTGACTTCCGGAATTGGAACGGGGAGAATGTTACCAAAATGCTTCCTGAAATTGAAGATCTCGTAAAGGAGTATCATCTTGGCGGAGTCATCTTATTCAGGGAGAATGTCGTAACAACCGCTCAGACGACAGAGCTTGTGGCGGACTATCAGGCGGCGGCTGAGAAATATGGACTGCTTGTCACAATTGATCAGGAAGGCGGAATTGTGACCCGTCTGCAGTCCGGGACGGATTTCCCGGGGAATATGGCTTTAGGAGCCACACGTTCGGAAAACATCAGTCAGGATGTAGGCCGGGCGATCGGGGAAGAGCTGTCTGCTCTTGGTATCAATATGAACCTGGCACCTGATATGGATGTCAATAACAACCCGGATAACCCGGTCATCGGGGTAAGGTCCTTCGGCGGAAATCCCGAGCTTGTGGCAGATATGGGACAGGCTTATATGTCAGGCCTTCAGGAAACAGGTGTTGCCGCCACAGCGAAGCACTTTCCGGGGCACGGGGACACGGCTGTCGATTCCCATATCGGTCTCCCGGAAATACCGTATGACAAGGAACGGTTGAAGGAAGTGGAATTGTATCCCTTCCAACAGGTGATGGATGCCGGGATTGATGCTGTCATGACGGCTCATGTCACATTCCCGGAAATCGATGATACGAAAGTCGTTTCCAAAAAGGACGGCGAAGAAATCGCTCTGCCGGCCACTTTGTCAGAAAAAGTGCTGACGGGTCTGATGCGTAAGGAGATGGGCTATGAAGGCCTTGTGATTACAGATGCGTTGAATATGAATGCGATTCAGGAACATTTTGGGCCTGTGGATGCGGTGATCCGCGCCATTAATGCCGGAACAGACATCGTCCTTATGCCGGTAGGACTCGAAGAAGTGGCGGGTGGAATTTATGAGGCTGTTGACACAGGGGAGATCGAAATGAAAACCATTGAGGATTCTGTAGAGCGGATTCTCACTCTGAAAATCAAACGGGGCATCATCAAATCTGAACAGCCGCCTGCGCTTGAGGAACAAGTAGCGCATGCCGAAGAAGTCGTCGGTTCAGAAGAACATAGGCAGGTGGAAAAGGAAGCCGCAGAGAAATCCATCACTCTTGTGAAGAACGAGGAAGTCCTGCCGCTTCAGGCAGAGACAGACGATAACATCGTCGTTGTCGGTGATTCATTCAGCTCCTCCTTAGCAGAGGCTGTGAAGAAGATCCATGACCGGACCACGTTGATTGATCACAATTCTGAGGCCTTTACGTCCGAAGAGCGGACGGCTCTTCAAGAAGCGGATTATGTCATTGCGGGCACCTATACGTATAATGTCTGGACGAGATCACAGAATCACCCGCAGATGCAGCGGATGCAGGAAATTCTGGAGATCGCCGAAGGACCGGTCATCGGCGTCGGGATCAGAAATCCTTATGATGTGATGGCTTATCCGGAAGTGGACGCTTATATCGCTCAGTACGGGTTCAGGGATGCGAGTTTCTCAGCCACTGCGTCGACTATTTTCGGGGATAATCATCCTTCAGGAACACTTCCGGTGACCATTCCAGGGGAAAACGGTGTGCTGTATGACTATGGAACAGGAATGAGTTACTGAATTTTAAACAAAGGGGAGAGGTTGATTTGAAAAAATGGCTGGCTACGGCACTTGTGCTGATCATGACTTGGACGACATTTTCTGTTGTAACGGCGGATCACAATGGAAGCAATGGGAAGCATAAAGGACATTATAAAAATGGAAAAGCCTTGAAGCTTGGGGTGGAAGTCCTGCTTGATGATAAGAAAGAGCTGATTGAAGGGAAAAAAGTCGGCCTGATTACGAATCCGACAGGTGTGGATAAGGACTTGAACAGCATTGTCGACCGGCTCCATAAGGACGAGGATATCGACTTGACGGCTCTCTATGGCCCGGAGCATGGAGTCAGAGGGAGTGCTCAGGCCGGGGAATATGTGGAATTCTATACCGATGAACAGACCGGTCTCCCGGTGTACAGCTTATATGGGGAGACGCGGAAGCCGACTCCTGAGATGCTTGAAGATATTGACGTACTGATGTTTGATATCCAGGATGCAGGTACACGCTTCTATACGTACATTTATACGATGGCCTATGCAATGGAAGCGGCACAGGAAAATGACATTCCTTTCATTGTCCTGGATCGTCCCAACCCGATCAGCGGAGACACGGTCGAGGGGCCGGTGCTGGATATGGATTATCAATCGTTTGTAGGGAATTACCCTATCCCGCTTCGTCACGGCATGACAGTCGGGGAGCTGGCGATGCTTTTCAACGAAGAATATGACATCGGTGCTGACTTGGAAGTGATTGAAATGAAAGGGTGGAAGCGCAAGATGGACTATGACGATACAGGCCTTTCCTTTGTCGCTCCATCACCGAATATGCCGACGGTGGACACCGCCTACGTGTATCCGGGAGCGGCGTTGATCGAAGGAACGAATGTATCGGAAGGGCGGGGAACGACCCGGCCGTTCGAGCTGATCGGTGCGCCATTCATAAACAGTACGGAGCTGGCTGAGGCCATGAACGCCAATCATCTGCCGGGGGTAATGTTCCGTGCCGCTTCCTTTACCCCGTCCTTTTCCAAGCATGCAGGAGAATTATCTCATGGCGTGCAGATTCATGTGACCGACCGGGATGAATACAAAGCAGTGGAAACAGGTCTGACCCTCGTAAAGACCATTCATGATCTGTATCCGGATGATTTCGCTTTCCGTGCAGAGAACAGTTCAGGTATTTCCTTCTTTGATTATTTGATTGGAAATGGCTGGGTGCGTGAAGCGGTCGAAAACGGCAGATCGGTGGAAGATATCCAGGAAGAGTGGGAAGAAGACCTGGAAGACTTCAATGATTTGAGAGAAGATTACCTCCTTTATAAATAATGGAAGCTCCTGCCTCAGAAGTAGTTAATGGGGGCAGGAGTTCTTTTCTTTGTAAGCGTTATTTTTACATTCAAGGGTACCTTGTGATAAAATTTGTAAATATTCATACATATTTGACAAAAAATGTGCGGGAGAGAGGGGAAGGTCATGAGTCAAACGGCTTTACTTAAAAACGTATGGAATCGGATGTGGGTGCTTCATCGAGAAGCGAAGGAGCTGCTGACATTTGCCTCAGGGGGATCAGGTTCCACAGGAAGTGCAGGTGCACCGTCGGCCTCGAGCGAGGAAGAACCTGGACCAGCTTTTGATAGGAGACAGAGAATCGGACTTGTACTCGGGCTGCTTTTGTTTGTGCTCACGCTGTTATTTCTGGAGGCGGATGGATTGTCCGCCAGTGCGGTGGCAGTCCTTGCCAGCACCCTTTGGATTGCGACATGGTGGATTACCGAGGCTGTACCCATTCCGGCGACATCGCTGCTTCCCCTCGTCCTTTTCCCGATTACAGGAGGGCTTGATGGGGGAACGACAGCTTCCTCTTATGGCGATAATACGATTTTTCTTTTTATGGGCGGTTTCCTTATTGCATTATCCATGCAGAAATGGAACCTTCATAAACGGATAGCTTTGTTCATTATTAATGCGGTCGGGACCAGTACAGAACAGATTGTACTCGGGTTTATGGTTGCGACCGGTCTGTTGTCCGCCTGGATTTCCAACACTGCCACAGCGATGATGATGGTGCCGATCGGTATGGCTGTTATCTATCAGGCTTCTGAACAACTGAAAAAACAGGGAGAAACCGTGGATCACAGTAATTTCAACTTCGGGAAAGCCGTCATGCTTGGTGTCGCTTATAGTGCTTCCATCGGTGGGCTGGCAACGCTGATCGGAACGCCCCCGAATACGATTTTCAAAGGAATCGTGGAGCAGACGTACAATATTGAGATCAGTTTTGCCGGCTGGATGGCCTTTGGTGTCCCTGTTTCGGTTATCTTTATCGCTTTGGCGTGGTTTTACTTAGTAAAGATCGCTTACCCGATGAAAATCAAAGAGCTGCCGGGCGGACGCAAGGTGATCAACAAGGAAAGGAAAGAGCTGGGGGCGATGTCATCCGAGGAGAAAATCGTCATGGCTGTTTTTACGCTTACAGCGGCTGCTTGGATATCCCGTTCCTTTTTTCTCGCTCAAATCAACGAAAATATCAATGATACGATGATTGCCATGACAGCGGCTGTGCTGTTGTTCCTCATTCCTTCGTCGAATAGAAAAGGGGACTATCTGCTTGACTGGGATACAGCAAAAGGGCTGCCATGGGGAATTCTCCTTTTGTTCGGGGCGGGCCTTGCCATTGCGTCCGGATTTCAGGAAACTGGTCTGGCGGAGTGGATCGGGACCCAGCTGACCGTGCTTGACGGGGTCAATCTACTGGTGATTATCGTCATTGTCACAGCCATGGTGATTTTCTTGACAGAGATTACGTCCAACACAGCAACGGCAACGATGATGTTTCCGATTATGGCTTCTCTGGCCGGTGCGATTTCTGTTCATCCGTACAGTTTAATGATTGCTGCAGGCATGGCTGCGAGCTGTGCGTTTATGCTGCCCGTTGCTACACCGCCCAACGCCGTTGTTTTTGGTTCAGGATATCTTCGTATTCCAGATATGGCAAAAGCAGGATTTCTGCTGAATGTCGTGGCGGTTGTCCTCATTACTCTGGCTATCTATTTCTATCTCCCAATGGTATGGGATCTGGACCTGGCCTCTTTTCCGGAACGTTTTAACTCATAGAAAGAAGTGGATGTCATGGAAGCGACTGCTGCACAGCATCAACCCTATACACCATCAGAAGCGGGTTTCTGGCGCGTGACCATCGCGCTGATGCTCGCTTCCTTGTCTATATTTTCAACCCTTTATGTCTTTCAGCCGCTGCTTCCGGTTTTTACATCGGAACTGGATATTACAGCCACACAATCCAGTTTGCTGATGTCGGCCTGTGTTACGGCTATGGTTTTCGGTCTGTTCGTTCTTGGTTTTGCTGCGGATCGATACGGACGGGCGCTTGTGATGCGGGGATCTCTCCTTTTCACAGCTCTCAGTTTAATCCTCATCCCGATCATGCCGGAATTTGAATGGATGGTGACGCTCCGTTTTATCCAAGGGTTCTTCCTGGCTGGTATCCCAGCGGCTGCCATGGGGTATCTGGGCGAGGAAGTGTCGTACAGGCATATCGGTCTTGCGATGACCTTGTATATTTCCAGTAATGCTCTTGGAGGCATGGGAGGACGTGTCATCGGAGGTTACTTGACCGACTTATTTGACTGGCAGATGACCCTCTGGTCGTTTTCGGCCTTTGGAGTACTGGCTGCCGTCTTGTTTCTCTGGCTTTTTCCTAAGGAGCGTTTCTTTGAAAAAGCCGAACAAAATCTTGTAGTGGATTTAAAGGGCATGCTGATCCATTTAAAAAGTGTCCCGCTGCTTGTGTTGTTTCTTCTTGGCATCTTGATGCAGATTGTTTTTACGGCGGTTTGGACGTATCTGCCCTTTTATCTTGAGGGCGACCCGTTCCACTGGCCTTTGAAGTGGATTGCCTTCACGTACTTCGCCTATCTTTTCGGTGTGCTGGCCCCTCCAGCTGCAGGCAGGATCTCGGATCAGGCCGGGTTGAAGAAGGTTATGTTCTGCGGTGTCGTGATTTTCCTGATAGGGACAGTTCTTACTGCTGTAAGAGAAGGTTGGAGCATCCTGATCGGACTGTCGCTTTTGTGTATGGGGTTTTTTGTGGCTCACTCCATGGCTTCCGCGCTTGTCAGCAAAACAGCGACCCACCACCGGAGCGGAGCGTCAGGGTTTTATTTGATCAGCTACTATCTCGGAGTGGCCATCGGAAGTACGGCCGTGGGTACTTTATGGGAGAATTTTCAATGGTATGGGGTGTTGAGTGTAGGCTTTCTTCTCCTTGTTCTGTTCGTGCTTTATCCTTTTTATAAAGAGGCCTGATCTGATTTCTTCATGTGATAAAATAAAGGGAGGGAGAGGATACGATGCATGATGTTAAAGGAACTCAAGTGGACGCTCAGACACGCTGCGTCCATTACCACAGCGATATCGATATCATTGCTTTAAAATTCCACTGCTGTGGAACGTACTATGCCTGCTGGTCCTGCCATGAAGAACATGCCGGTCACAAGCCGTCCCGGTGGCCCCGGGAACAATGGAATAAGCGGGCGGTTCTCTGTGGAAACTGCGGATATGAGATGACCATTCAAGCATATATGAATACATCCAGCTGTCCTTCCTGCAGCCACAGGTTCAATGAACGCTGCAGCCTTCATTATCCATTATATTTTGATATGGAAAGCCGCCCATAAAAGGAGGGCGGTTTTTTTGTGCAGAAAAAAAGCCCCGGGACCTGGGGGGGCCGGGACTGCCTGCCGTGTTATTTGTTCATCTTGAAGTGCGCATTTAATTGACCGCGCAGCATTCGTTCCATCACTTTGCCCTTTTTCGTTTTCTGCAGATCCTTCCTGATTTCATAGGTCTGCACACCTTCCTCGCGTTTATCTGCAATCTGTAGAAGTATTTCTACATCGGAAAATGAATATTTGCGCGTTCCGCGTTTGGTACGCTCCGGATAAATAAGTCCTCGTTCTTCATAATAACGGATTTGTCTCAGGGAAAGCCCGGTCAGTTCATTGACTGTCCCGATGGAAATAACCTTTTTATGTTTATACGACATACATTCTCCTCCTTGGCGGCTAAGGACGGTTCAATCGTGATACAAGCGTTTCCAGTTCAGTCAAGGTGAGGGTGTAGAGTATTTCATCAGCAGCCTGATAGATGCCGGCTTCAATCAACTTTTGAATATAGTATTCTTTCATTTGGTCAACGGCCGCTCGCAAGTGGTTGGACATTATACATCACTCCCGTTCGGATTCCATTTTTTGTTTAAGTTATAATCAGTCTAATGGGAATTGTCTTAATTGTCACTCTTTATGTTAGAAAATCTAACATATTTTTTCGGAGTGTGAGAAGATGTTCCATTATCCGTGTCGCCTTCATGAATCTTTTATCTGCTTCTTCCGTTAAAATGGATAAAGTCGGCGGGGAAGATGTCTGTCGTAACTGCTGGATTCATGAAATGCTGCAGGCACCGGTATGTCTTGCTTTTTTTTATAAGAGTATAATAATCCCTGTTTATCACAGGGGGAAAAGGTGAATAGGACAAGAAAAAAAGGAATGTGATACTTATGTGGATCAAGCATCCATATTTTAAATATGTGACAGGAGCTGTACTTTTCCTGATTCTCATTTATTTTCTTGAAAAGCTGGAATTTCTCTATCCAGTAAAGACCATTTTCGGTACGCTTTTTTATCCGATTTTAATCGCCGGTTTTCTTTTTTACATACTCCGGCCTGTTGTGGAGGTTTTAAGCAGGACGCGTTATCTTCCTAAACCGGCGGCGATTCTCCTTGTATTTGCTGTGATTGGCGGTGCGTTAACGGCGGCCGGCTGGGCTTTGTATGCAACCATTCAAAAACAGATCAACAATATATCCCAGCTTCCTGACAAGGTGAAAAAGACTGCGGAAGAAGCCTCGGACACTTTGGAAAAGAATGATATGGGCATGGTCTCCACAGCGAATATCCAGCAAAGGGTGACGGAGTATTTTGGTGGACTGACCCAGCAGATCGGCAGCCATATGTCCGATATCTTCACAACCGTTGCCGGAGCCGCTTCGGTTCTGGTGATTGTCCCTTTCGTCTTATTCTTTTTACTGAAGGATGGGGACCGCCTTCTTCCTTTCTTAAAAAAGGGACTTCCCGGGAAGTTGAAACCGCGGGGAGAAAAGCTGCTGCGGGATGTAGATAAAACCGTTTCGTCCTATATTGTCGGACAGGTGACCGTGGCAGCAATCGATGGGGTGCTTACCTATATCGGATACGTGATCATCGGTCTTGATTTTGCACTTATTCTCGGACTCTTTACAGCGTTTGCCTGCATCGTTCCCTTTGTAGGTCCTGTCATCGGTGCTGTGCCTGCGATCGGTGTGGCTCTCATGCAGGAGCCGTCCATGGCGTTTTACGTCGTCATTATATTTGTTGTCGTGCAGCAGCTGGAGGGGAATCTGGTGGCACCTTATGTTTTTGGAGAGAAGCTGAATATTCATCCCCTCACCGTCATTCTGCTGCTTGTCGTCGCTGCTCCTTTGTACGGAGTGGTGGGTATGATCATAGCTGTACCCACGTATACAGTGCTGAAAGTCATTTTGAAACACAGTTATCAAACCTATCAAATCTATTATTCTAAATAAAGAGAAAGGCCCGGAAGAATGACTTCCGGGCCTTTCTTTATGCTGTTCTCTGAAAAAAAGAAGGAAGTTTCAGGGATTACCGGAACAGCCTGTTGAATTTTTATTCGATAGATTGTATAGTTACTTAATATCAGAAATGTTTATTTATGCACTCATACTTATAAAAATGTCGGAGGAGGAAGAAGAATGGAACTACAACAGGAAAAAATGAAAGAGACAGCAGGAGCATCTGCTTATACAACGAAGCAGTGGATGAAATTCATCCTTCCTTCTATCATCGGAATTCTACTATTTCTCGTACCTATTTCTATCAATGGCAGAGTAACGATCGGGCTCGGAATTCTAGCGGATGGACTTCAAGGGGCCATGGCTGCTTATATTCCAGCTTTTATGACAGGGGTCATCGTCTTCTCGACACTCGGAACGTTCATCGTGAAATTCGTTCCCGTGGAAAAGAGAAAACCGGAGGCCTTCCTGTTTCAATTATTTGATGTAGGGCCGCTTTGGATGGCTTTCCGTTTCTTTGGGGCTGTTTTTGCGGTTCTGACTCTCACCCAGACGGGCCCGGCGGTGATTCAGTCGGATTTGACCGGCGGTGTCGTATTGAACGATCTGATCCCTGTATTGATGGTCTGGTTTTTGTTCGCCAGCTTGTTTATGCCGCTGCTTTTGGAATTCGGACTGATGGACTTTATCGGTACCGTGGTGCGGAAGGTCATGCATCCCCTGTTCAAGCTTCCGGGGCGGTCTTCGGTCGATGCAATGGCTTCCTGGATGGGGAGCGGGACGGTCGGGGTTTTATTGACGACCCAGCAGTATGAGGGAGGCTATTATTCTAAACGTGAAGCATCCGTGGTGGCTACGAACTTTTCCATTGCTTCCATTGCCTTCAGTTTAGTGATCGCCAAGTTCCTGAATATCGATCACCGGTTCGTTGCCTTCTACTTTACAGTCGTCGTCTGCGGGATTGTAGCTGCGGTCATTTGCCCGCGTATTCCTCCACTGTCGAGAAAAAAAGAAACGTATTACGGACCGGTCGGCAAACAGATTGATGAAGTCGTTCCGGAGGGAGTCTCTTCATTCAGATGGGGATTGGAAAAAGCGGTGGAAAAAGCCGATCAAGTGAAAAGTGCTGGAACGGTTGTGAAAAAAGGGGTTTATAATGTACTGGATATCTGGCTTGGATTGATTCCGTTGGTTATGGCTCTTGGAACGGTTGCGCTGGTAGCTGCAGAATTCACGCCCGTCTTCACGTATTTATCGTACCCATTTCTGCCTCTGCTGCAGCTGCTCCAGATTCCGGAAGCATCAGCCGCAGCTCCTGCGATGATCGTCGGGTTTGCTGACATGTTTCTTCCGGCTGTTGTGGGGAGCGGGATTGAATCAGAGCTGACCCGTTTCATAATCGGAGTCATGTCTCTTACGCAGTTGATTTACATGTCGGAAATAGGCATTCTGTTAATCAAATCTAAAATTCCGATCAACTTCTTTGAACTGTTCATCATTTTCCTGCAGCGGACCGTAATCACGCTGCCTGTGGCCGCGTTGATCGCTCATCTCTTCTTCTTCTAAACACGCTGTTCATAAAAAAGAGGCGCCGCTGATATTCAGCGGCGCCTTTCATTTTATTTCAATAGGGGAGGTCATTACATTCATAGGTTTCGGCTCTTTTTGTCATTTTCAGGGGGCCTTTACGACTTTTATCCTTCAACGTTAAAAAAAGTCGGCGCTGTGATGAATGGAATGTTTCTCATGCTTGATATCCACGCGGGAATTAGGGTAGAGTATGAAAGGATTCTAATCTTGAAGAAAGAAGGAGCATGTATGGAAAAAGAAAATAATATCAAGGGAAATGGCTTGGCCTTAATTCCTTTTCTCGTCTTTATTGTCCTTTTTATCGGTTCTGGGATATGGACCGGAGATTTCTACCAAATGCCGGTGCTGGTCGCTATATTTGCAGCGATTTTAACAGCCCTGTTTATGAATAGAAAAACGGATTTCCAGACAAAGCTGCAGCAGTTTACGGAGGGAGGCGGGCATTCCAATATCATTCTGATGGTCGTCATTTTTCTGCTTGCCGGAGCCTTTTCCACTGTCGCTGAAGGGATGGGAGCGGTAGATTCGACAGTTAACCTCGGGCTGGCCGTTCTGCCGGGACAGCTGCTTATTGTCGGCCTGTTTCTTATTGCGTGTTTTATCTCCATTTCCATGGGGACATCTGTAGGAACGATTGTCGCGCTGGCGCCGATCGGAGTCGGTATTGCAGATCAGACAGGATCGGCCCTTCCATTAACTCTGGGAGCGCTCATTAGTGGGGCGATGTTTGGGGATAACTTATCGATTATCTCTGATACGACCATTGCGGCTGTCCGTACCCAGGGAACGAAGATGAAGGACAAATTCCGCGCCAACTTTCTCATCGTCCTTCCGGCAGCCATTGTAACAGCTGTTATATATAGCGTATTGACCGCTGGTGCATCGGGGAGCGCGCAGGGAGATCAAAGTTTTGAAATCATCAAAGTTCTTCCTTATCTTGGAGTGCTCGTGTTTGCTGTGATGGGGATTAATGTCATCTTCGTCTTAATGGGAGGCGTGATCTCTGCCGGGCTGATTGGACTTCTGATGGGGGATTTCTCAGGAATGGAACTCATCACTCTCATTGGAGATGGTTTTGCCGGGATGCAGGAGCTTTCTCTGCTTGTTATCCTTCTTGGAGGTCTGGTGGAGCTGATCCGCAGAAATGGTGGAATCGATTTCCTATTAGAAAAAATCAGCAGTCGTGCCCGCTCCAGCCGTGGCGGTGAATTCAGCATCGCCGGCCTTGTTGCCGCGGTGAACGTGTCAACAGCGAACAATACCATTTCTATTATTACGGCAGGTCCGCTTGCTAAACAAATCTCTTCACGATTCGGGATTGACCCTAAACGATCGGCGAGTGTGCTTGATATCTTCTCAAGCTCGGTGCAGGGGCTGATTCCGTATGGGGCGCAGATCTTATCTGCCGCCAGTGTAGCGAGTATATCACCCGTCAGCATTGTACCGTTTGCCTTTTATCCCATTCTCCTGGCGTTATCAGGAATTCTTGCGATTCTGTTCAGGTTTCCACGTTCTCATGCAAATCAAAAGTAAAGCATTTGAAAAAGCATCAAGCCCTGGCTTGATGCTTTTTTTATTGGGATTGACCATTGGTTATGTAGAAAAGTGGGGATAGGTCAATGCATTCTCCTGTTCAAATGAAGTTTGTTAGCCGTCTTGATTGACGGACAGCAGTGCCTGTTTCAAATCATTGTAGGTTTCCAGCTCTTTGAAGCTGATTTCTGAATCGATGGCAGCCATAGCCATTTCTGTCCGGATGCCGGTCAGGACGGTCCTCGTACCGAGCAGTTTGATGGTTTTCGTTAGATTGAATAAGTCATGAATGAATACATCATCAAACGTGGCAATGCCGGAGAAATCAATGAACAACAGACGCAGGCCGTATTCTTTCACTTTATGAAGGGTATGATCTTTAACGACTTCAAAACGGTCCGGTGAGAATTCTCCTACCAGGGGCAGCACAGCCTGAAATTCATCAATGAGCACCACTGGGGTTGATACTTCATTTAAGTCCTTCTCGATTTTCTCATGTTCTTGTTCTTTCAATTTATTATAGTTATCTGTGGTTGCACGAATCGCTGCATCAAAGGCAGTCACCACTTCTTCCGTAACGAGAAAGCCCTCTTCCACCTTCGCTTCCTTGATCATGTCTGATTTTCTCATGTGCTTCATCAAGGAGAGGCGGAAAACGCAGAGGACATCTACGGTCTGTTTGAGAAGCACCCCACGGGAGTAGAGGTAATTATTCGTATCATAACCGATTTCGGCGGCGTTGGTTTCCTCTGGATGCTGCAGAAGACTTCTCGCCACACGATCAAGAAGCAGGGACAGCATATCGAAGTGATAAGTCAATTCCTGATCGGTATAGTCGATTTCTAATTGGTCCAATGTTGCGGGAAGCAGTTCACTGACAAGTTTCGTCTGGTTATCTTCAAAGTATTGCGCGAGTCTTTGGTTTAAACTGTCCATCTTTGGTCTCCTTCCGATAAGCATTATTGTACCTATACCCTATTTCACCGTTCTATAACTTAAAATTTCCCAGTCGGAGCATTTGATTCTACACTTATTTATTTACTCGGATGATTGTCCGGAAACGGCGAGGTACTGTTGATTGGAAAAAGGGATGAACTGCTGCCCGTTCCAGGAAAGGGGCGTTTGGATGAGGCCGAGGCCATCGGCATTATACCGTCCGATGACGCGTTGGAATGCGAATAATTCATATACACCATCACCGTTGAAGTCGATGGGATATAACTGATTGAGTCCGGATACTGATCCTTCGATCGGGATGAGCAGTGTCCCGTCATCAGCATAGATTTCAGAAAGATAGTCCTCACCGCGGTTACTCAGGTCAATGATAAAAGACAGGGCGAGTGTCTCATTCGTCACGTCCACTTTATAATCATTCTGGTAAGTGACGGAATACGTAAATAAAGAATCGAAGGTCTCATAATTAAATAGAAGAGAAGGCTGATTGTTTAAGAATGCATAGACATAGTAATAACCAAAACCGCCGCTTCCGCCTGAGTCCATACTGATTAAAATATTATCGGTGCCATCCCCCGTGAAATCACCTAAGAACAGCCGTGGTTGATATCCAGTGTTTGTAATGAGGGGAATACTGTAAAACTGCTGGGTACGCCCGTCCTGGATAATGAGCGTAATGCCGGTTACGTACGGACTGTCGGAAGACTGGTACCCGGTCAAGTACACAAAGTCGGTGATGGAGTCTCCGTTGACGTCTCCGTGAGCAAAAGCTGTAACAACTGCCGTTTCTGCCTGCCGCCTGAAGTAATGCTGCATGACGCAGACCTCCTTTATTACAGCTTATGCAGGCTGGGTGGGTCGGTGGAACCAAAAAAAAAGAGCCCGAGGGGCTCTTTTTTAAAGACGGCTGAATCCTTCCTGCTCAAGGAAAGACGCTGCCTCCTGATAGGAGTTGAACGCGCCTTCCAATGTTTCATCAGCATAGACGTTGTAGCCGTCTTCTTCTCTTAATAAAATCAAAGCCTGATCGCGATCGTTCAGCCATTCTTCCATAACCGGATTTTTTTCAGCCGGGGATAAGGAAAGCGAGTCAACCGCCTCTTTGATTAAATGTCTCAAAGCATCGGCGCTGTAGTCTTTAATATTGATCATGCCGCGCTCATCCGTGTCTGCGCCTTCGATTTCACCGGCATAGACAAAGCCGTTGCCATTTGGATGAAGGCGGTATACGATGATTTTCTTATCATAAAGGCTATCCTCATAGTGGAAATTCACTCGTCCAAGCGAGACATCTTTCCGGTCTAATTCCGAAAACTCTTCAATAATTGCAACTTTTTCTTCAAATGTAAGCATAACGTCCTCCTGATGTCATTCGTAGGCTTAGTATAGCACAACCACGAACGTCATACATCAAGTCTGCAGCAATCATTTTGCGCCGAAGTTCATGCGTGTGTAACGCCCGCGGACGATTTGATAAATGCCGTACAGCATCAATCCCAATCCAGCAATACCGAGAAGGACCTGCCCAAAGGGCTGCTGAGATATTTCAGAAAGAGCACCGTCCATGCCTTTAGCCTGATCAGGGTTGGACGTCAAAGCGGTCCTGATGAAGAAGAACCCAATTAAACCAAGCACAACGCCACGGGCAGATAAACCGAAGCGTCCACTCGTTTCAGCTACTTTTCGGTGATGTTTATCCATATCACCATGATTGAAAGATTTCATAAACCGTCCTGTGGATCCTTGGTAAAATTCATAGACGGCATACCCGATCGTAATGAGCCCGACAGCTCCGACGAGCCATTGACCGAAAGGCTGGGATAACAATTGCGCGGACATGGTTTTTTCCGTACTTCCGCCGCTTGAGCCTGCATTCATAGCAATTTTCACTGCATTGTAGGCAATACCACCATAAATGACAGCAGCGACGACATACCCAATCCGGGTAATGATCCCTTTTGCGTCACTGCCTTTATTTGCCGGGTCAAGAACGGCTTCGATCAGCCGCCAGATAATGTAGCCGAGCAGGCCGATGGCCACACCCCATAACAGGATTTCACCAAAAGCTACTTGAGCCACGGTACGGAACATACCGGATGTTCCGGTCGTTTTTCCGCCCCCGACACCGATCACTGCCATGAAAGTGAGGAGGCCGATCAGCATGTATACCGTTCCCTTGGCCATAAAACCGAACCGGGCCAGCCGGCGGACCCATGGTTTTATATCCTCCTTGGTTTGTTGAGCATCTGAATTGCTTGAGGATGTAAATGTAGAAGCCATCTCTCTTTGTTCACTCCTTCTTTAACTTATGATTGCTTAAAGAAGTATTTCCCGATGTGAGACAAAAAGAAACCGGCTCGTGGTGGAAATCATGTTAAAATAGGGGAGAGAAAGGGGGGCGTCCTTATGTATATGACTGTAAAGGAAACTGCTGCATACCTGGAGCTTCCTGATGACTATATCGAGTATCTGATTCATCATAATAAAATTAAAACGGTCCATGATGGGGAGCAGTGGCTGATCAATAAACATCAATTCTCCAAGCATTTGGAGCAGATGGAACACTACAGGGAATTGATTCAGGAGTATTTGAACAGCCCGATTCCGGAAGATCCTGATATTAAGGATGAAGACTAAAAAAACAGAGCCGGTAAGGGCTCTGTTTTTGGCTATTTTCGAACAGCTACGGCTTCGATTTCTACTCTGGCTCCTTTAGGCAGTCTGCTGACCTCAACGGCGGCGCGTGCTGGATAAGGTTCTTTCAAATAGCCGGCATATACGTCGTTCACAGCGGCAAAGTCATCCATGGAAGCAAGGTAGATATTCATTTTAGCTACATGGGAAAAGTCGAGACCGGCTTCCTTCAGAACAGCTTTCAAGTTTTTCATAACCTGATGGGTCTGTTCAGTGACGTCATCGGATACAAATTCCATCGTAGCAGGATCCAGAGGGATCTGGCCGGAAAGAAAAACAAGGCTGCCAAGGTCAACCGCCTGGGAGTAAGGTCCGATGGCACCGGGTGCCTGGGTGGTGGAAATCGTTTGGAACATGGTTCTGCCTCCTTTTATGTATGTGGCTAAAGTTTACCACGTTTTTTTCTTTGGACATAGCGTTATCCGCCGGCGGTTAACCCGCGGCCTTCGTTCTTTAAAAGGAACGTCTCCCGTTTTTTTTCGGTTTAGGCTTCAGGAAACGGGGAAAATGATTGAGGAAGGAGTTGAGGGCATGCCTTATAAAGAAAGACTTGAAAAGCAGATTGAGGAATTAAGAAAACACATGTATGACATATATAATAAGAACCCGGAGGATCCGGAGCTGCTGCGCATTTCCCAGGATCTGGACGACCTTTTGAATCGTTTCGGAAATGAGGACAGCTATCACTGCTCAAACCAGTGAACCTTTTTTACAGAGGAAGGGATGCATGGTTTGATGCTTTCGGCGTGTTGTGTTAAATTATCAGTAATGCCGCCCTGCGATCATTACGACTGCGGGAAACTTAACCATTCCTACAGGGTGGCAGGTTTCATACATAAAAAAGAGCCTTCTGCATCGAGCAGAAGGCTCTTTTTTATGTACTTTTAAGGTGCAAACGCTTTACTTCAAGAAAAAAAAGAATAAAAAAATAAATATTCAGATAATGGGTTGTTATTCGACAAAGAAGCGGCTAGAATACTTTTTATATTCTCATTTGGAAGGAGGCTCAGCGATGGTCACATTTATCGCATCTGTTGTTTTACTTATTCTCGGTTATTTGGTTTATGGAAAGGTGGTCGAACGCATTTTTGTCATCAATGACGAAAAGACGACACCGGCCTATGAACAAAATGACGGATTTGACTACATGCCTATGAGCTGGTGGAAAGCGAGTTTGATCCAGCTTCTCAATATCGCTGGGCTTGGACCGATTTTTGGTGCTGTTATGGGTGCTCTTTACGGGCCCGTTGCATTTATATGGATTGTCATTGGATCAATTTTCGGAGGAGCGGTCCACGATTACTTCTCTGGAATGATGTCTCTTCGGCATAAAGGCGAGCAGTTCCCCGGCCTTGTAGGGAAATATCTTGGAAACCCAGCCCGTGTCGTCATTAATATTCTATCGATTGGTTTGATGGTGCTGGTTGCCGCTGCATTTACTGCAGGGCCGGCTCAGCTGATGGCAGAGGTTACACCGCTTGGTTTCTTTACATGTATCCTGCTTATTTTTGCTTACTTTCTGGTGGCGACTGTTCTTCCTATCAATAAAATTATCGGAAAAGTGTACCCGGTTTTCGGGGCGATTCTTATCTTTATGGCCGTCAGTATCGGAATTGGATTGTTCTTCTTTGATCACCCGGTTCCAAACCTGACTGTGGAGAACCTCCATCCTCAGGAACTTCCCATCTGGCCGCTGCTGATGGTTACCGTTTCCTGTGGTGCCATTTCAGGGTTTCATAGTACTCAAAGCCCGATCCTTGCCCGGACGTTGAAAAAAGAAAGCGAAGGAAGAAAAGTATTTTATGGCGCAATGATTGCCGAGGGTATCATTGCCTTGATCTGGGCCGCAGCTGGAATGGCCTTCTTCGGGGGCACAGGAGAGCTTCAAACGGCGCTTGACGCAGGCGGTCCGGCCGGCGTGGTCAACGAAATCAGTACATCTACGCTCGGGACTCTCGGGGGTATTCTTGCTGTTCTCGGTGTCATCATCCTCCCCATTACGACAGGGGATACAGCGCTTCGGTCGTCCCGAATGATGCTGGTGGATCTGCTCAAAGGGTTTACGAATAAAGAATGGAATGGGAAATGGGCGACGATTCTCCTTGCTGTACCTGTCGCTATCCCAACCTTCATGCTCACACAGATGGACTACAGTTTCCTTTGGCGTTATGTCGGCTGGTCGAACCAGGTAGTGGCCACCGTCATGCTTTGGACGGGAGCCATGTATTTGATGAAGCAGGCGAAGTTCCACTGGATCTGCAGTGTGCCCGCGCTGTTTATGACTGCGGTGGTCAGTACCTACATCTTTTATGCGCCGGAAGGATTCGGCCTTGCTTACTCCACATCCATGATATTAGGCGCCATCATCTGGACAGCCGTCTTCACATGGTTCGTGTGGCAGGTGATCAAACACAAAGTGCAGAAACAGCAGCGTGTCCTTACAACGAAAGCAAGCTGACCTCAACACCCTCCATCGTGGAGGGTGTTTTTTCGTCCAGGGGTGCTGTGCCTTTTGAAGGGTCGATAAAAAGGGCGGTGGATGGATTATATCCTAGTAACTTTATCGGGATTTTATGATAAAATAAAGAAAGTATCGAAATGAAAGGAGTCCTGGCATGAGTAAAATCTATGTACTTCATGAAAACGACGAATGGACCGGCCACTTGACGGAACGGCTGGAAGAATTGGATCTTCCCTACGAGTTATGGCATCTGGATCAAGGGACGCTTGATCTGACAAGCGAGCCTCCGGAAGGCATTTTTTATAACAGGATCAGCGCATCGTCTCATACGAGAAATCACCGTTTTGCACCGGAATATACAGAGGCTGTCCTTGCTTGGCTGGAGCGCCACGGCCGGACGGTGATCAATGGCAGCCGCGCGCTTCGTCTTGAGGTAAGTAAAGTGAATCAGTACATGGCCTTGAATCAGGCAGGTATTCAAACACCGAAAACCATCACAGCCGTGGGCAGATACAACATTCTTGAAGCGGCCCGCAAGCTTGATCAATCCTCTTTCATCACAAAGCATAACCGTGCCGGAAAAGGTCAGGGGGTTCAATTGTTTCATTCGACTGAAGCTCTGAGAGAATATATCGACGGCCCGTCCTTTGAGGAACCGGTCGATGGAATAACGCTGATTCAACAGTATATCGAGGCTCCCGAACCTTACATCGTCCGCCATGAATTTGTCGGTGGGAAGTTTGTCTACGGGGTGAAAGTGGATACATCAGAAGGATTTGAGTTATGTCCGGCTGATGCCTGCACAATCGAAGACCTTTACTGCCCGACAGATCAACAAGCGGAAGCACCGAAAGCAAAGTTTGAAATTCTGGAAAATTATCGTCCGGAAATTGTCGATCATTATGAGGCATTTTTAAAGGAGAACAACGTTCAGGTTGCAGGAATCGAAGCGATCCAGGATGCGGAAGGGAATCTTTTCACTTACGACGTTAACACAAACACGAATTACAACTCGGATGCCGAGGCTGCGGCCGGCATTTACGGCATGCTTGAGCTTGCCCGTTATCTTGGCGGCCTGCTTGAGAAATCGTATGTATAAACAAAGAGATCGATCACACCTTGTGATCGATCTCTTTTTAATGTCGTTTGCTCAGCCACAAGACTCCTGACTTGGCAAGACGAGGGAGGACACCGGTCATAGGCTTTTGGAGCATATTGCCGAATCCGTCGTTTTTTCCAAGCGAGCCGAGGGATCCCTTCAGTTTGACGTCGCCGGGACGTTCCGGTACGCGGTCCTGGAGAACGGCACGAAGGACATCTGCAACTTTTTCGCCTTGCTGGCCGGCCAGCTGTGCACTTGGAGAGTACTCGGAAGACGCACAGTCTCCTACAACATAGACATTTTGATGAGAGGGTACCTGGTAGAAATCATTAATGATGACTTTTTCCTGATCATCTTTTTCAAAAGGAAGCTCTCGTACGAGGAAATTCGGACGTACACCAGCGGTCCATACTGTGACATCATTGATATAACAAAGGCCGTTGTTGCAGACCCCATCCTTCTCGACGTACTCCACATTGGCATGGTGGATAACCTCGACACCATTGTCATTGAACCACTTTTCTACATATTCCTGAATCTTTGAATCAAAAGCTTTCAATACAGAAGAGCCCCGGTCAAGCAGGCGGATGTTCAAATCCGGCCGGCTTTCACGTACCTCAGAAGCGACTTCAATGCCACTCAGCCCGGCACCTACAACGGTAATTTTGCCGTATGCTCCGAGGTTATTGATGGAATAGCCGGCACTACGGGCTTTGGAGAACGTCTGGACACTCTCTGTAAATTGCTGCGCCCCTTCGATGCCGTGATAGTTATCCTCACAACCCAGTCCGATAAGGAGATAATCATAAGGAACAGGCTCAAGTCCGCCTTTCACCCGGACGTGCCCGGATTCAACATCAATGTTTTCAATTTCATCAAAAACGTAATCCACCTGCTCATGCTCAGGAAAGTCTACACGGGCATGACGGTCGGATTCCGTGCCTGCAGCAATGGTATAAAATTCTGTCTTCAATGAATGGTATGGGTTCCGGTCGATCACGGTGATGTGTACATCATCCCTTACGCCGTCAAGCAGCCCGTGAAGAGCGTTCATGCCGCCGTATCCCCCACCTAAAATGACAACTTTTTTCACTTTTGTTCCACCACCTTCACAAATTCAAGTCCCCTGCGTTCCCTTCTCGTAAACGTTTTCTATCATTTGTTACAATCATTAGCGTATCAAAAAAATCGTCGAAAAACTATATGAATGGCGCATTTATTCCTGGGTGTGGCAGAATATGGATGTCTTTTCTGATGAAGGAAGACATAGTAGAATGAAGCTAATTCAGAAAAAGAGAGGGTCAGATGATGAAGCAGGTATACAGCAGGGTGGTACAATTTCGAGGCTCCCATTACGATTATGGATATTTTCAGGGGAAACAGCTGAGAAATTCGATGACGATAAAAAACCGGGAAAAACAGTGGAAGGTACGTATCCCGCGTTTTACAGTAGAAGAATCAGAAGTGAAGGAGGCGATTACCCGCTTTGCTCCGGGCATTTGGGATGAACTGCTGGGCCTCAGGGATGCCCTGGGGTGGCCGATGGAACGGGTGATGATGGAATTCGGCGGCTACCGGGTCGACTATAAACGAAGCGGCTGCTCCATCATGACGGGTAACGGGTATTTTATCCGTAATTATGATTATATGCCGAAAACGTATGAAGGGCGTTACGCCTTGTTTCAACCGGAAGATCAGGGATACAGCACAATCGGACCGACGCAGAGAATAACCGGTCGTATGGATGGGATGAATGAAAAGGGACTCGTTCTCGGCTATAACTTTATGCATCGGAAGAGGCCGGGAGATGGGTTTATCTGCTGTATGATTGGAAGAATCATCCTCGAATCCTGTGCGGATGTAGAGGAAGCCGTGGCGATGCTGAAAGAAATCCCCCATCGTCATTCGTTCAGCTACACGGTATTTGATCCGAGCGGACGTACGTATGTTGTGGAAGCTTCTCCGCGTGGAACGGCTGTAAGGGAAGCGGATGTGTGTACCAACCATTTTGAAATCATGGTAGAGGAAAACCGGAACCATCTGGTGGATTCCAAACGGCGGATGGAGGCTGTTCAGGCCGGACGTGAACAGCTTTCCGGGGCTTACGAAGCTTTCCGTCTGATGAATGATACAGACGGCGGTGTATTTTCGGATCTCTATGACCAATGGGCTGGTACGATTCATACAGCCGGCTACCTCCCGAAGGAAAGAAAGGCATGGTTTGCTTTAGGTGGAGATCAGGAGCCGGTGGAATTGGACTTTCATCAGTGGCTTGCAGGGAAGGATGAAGCACGGACGATGATTTATGGAGAAGTGGACACAGAACTGCCTTTTGTCCACATGGAAGACGGGGCTTACTGGAATGGAAGAAAACGGAGATAGGGGGAGCGCAATGACGGAACGTGTGGTTGTATCGTGGAGTGGCGGGAAAGATTCTGCTTTTGCTTTATACCTGATGCTGAATGATCCTGCCTATACTGTAAAAGGGTTGATCTCAACCGTGTCTGCAGAAAGGAAGAGGCTTCCGGTCCACGAAGTGAAAACGGAATGGATAAGGAGCCAGGCTGAGGCTCTGCAGCTGCCCTTATACGAGGTGGAACTTCCGGAAGAGGCCTCCAATGAGCAGTACGAGCAGGCGTTGGGACGACAAGCGGAGCAGCTGAGGAAGGAAGATGTCTCCGCTGTCGTCTACGCCGATCTTTTTCTTGAGGATATCAAAGATTACCGCCTGCAGCTCTTGGATAGGATAGGGATGGAAGGAATATTTCCTTTGTGGAAACAGCCGGCAAAAGAAACAGCAGAGACGTTGATCCAGCTTGGCTTTAAAAGCATCGTCACGACCGTGGATACCGACGTGCTGCCTGAAGAGTATGCAGGAAGGACGTTCAACATGGATTTTCTGAATGCTCTTCCTGAAGGGGTGGATCTGTGCGGGGAACATGGGGAATTCCATACCTTTGTCTATGATGGCCCCTGTTTCATCCACCCGCTGCCCGTCACCTCTGGACTTCGTTTTACCTCTTTAGGTGGAAGATTTGCTCATGTAGAATTAGAGGAGCCCGGCAAATAAGTATGGTAAGATAAGTAGTCGAGAAAAGATTCACTGGAGGTAATTATGGAAGACATTTTACAGTTGAAAGATAAGAACATCGTCGTGATGGGTGTAGCCAATAAGCGGAGCCTTGCCTGGGGCGTAGCGAGGTCCCTCTACAAGGCAGGAGCGAATGTCATTTTTACATATAGAAAAGACCGCAGCTATACGAAACTGCAGAAGCTTCTTGAAGAAGAAGGCGTCGAGGCGGGAGCTGTTGTTCAGTGTGATGTAAACAATGACGAAAGCATCCAGGAGGCCTTTACGACAATCGGAGAGCAGGCAGGTGTGATCCACGGGGTCTGTCACTCCATTGCCTTTGCCCATGCGGAAGACTTGAAAGGCGACTTTATTGAAACGTCCCGGGACGGCTTTGCCTTCGCTCATGATACGAGTGCTTACTCCCTCATAGCGGTAGCCAAAGCGGCGCGGCCGTATATGACAGAAGGTGGTTCATTGATGGCTATGAGCTATCTCGGTGCGGAGCGCTTGGTGAAAGGGTACAACGTCATGGGGGTAGCAAAAGCCTCCCTTGAAGCGGCTGTCCGTTACCTCGCTGAAGATATGGGACAGCAGCAGGTCCGTGTGAATGCGATTTCTGCGGGAGCTGTCCGTACGCTCGCTGCAAAGGGTGTACCAAGCTTCAATGAAATTCTCAGCAAGATCGAAGAAACGTCTCCGCTTAGAAAAAATGTGACACAGGAAGAGGTCGGCGATATGACGCTGGCTATGATGAGTCACCTATCCCGGGGGGTAACCGGCGAAATCGTGTATGTGGATTCTGGATATAATATTTTAGGTTGAACAAAAAGCTCCCTTATTCAGGGAGCTTCAGCTTGTAGAGAAACCTCTGTTTCTTTACAAGCTTTTTTCTTTCTTGCCGCCAGGAGCGAAAGCCCCTTCCCTTTCCGCGGACGAGCGCCCGAGCTTCCTCGCAAAACCCACGCTCGGCGATCTCGGCCCACTCGTTCTTCCGCAGGAGTGGAAGGGGCACCGCTCCTTGGGAGTTCTTTAACATCGAAAATGACTCTCCTCCACCCAGCTCATCCTTGCTGGATGGAGGAGAGTCTTGTTCATATTCCGGCAGGCAGCCGTGATCAGCGCCTGTTCTTTCCCTTTTTCTTTTCCACGCAAGCGGCCATAATGCAGCCCATGCCGTTCTTTTGAATCTGCATACACGAGGAGCGTTCGGTGGTGATGCCCGCGGCATTCATCCACCAAAAAGCGGAATGTGACCCTTGGCACGACAAATGGACAACTCTAACTGGTTAACACAGACTTTTTCTACAGCCAAAAGCTCCCTTATTCAGGGAGCTTTTTTAATGGTTAGGAAACGTTTCACGTGGAAAAATTAGGGTATGGGTAATTTAGTGAGTGAAAATCAGCACAGGACCTTATCATTAGATCGGAGGCTTTATGTATGCAGAGACAACAATCAATCATCGAAGAGTCACTGAAAGCAGTTATGGAAGATGAAGATTTTCTACCGGATCTGAAGTACCAGTCCAGAGAGCAGGCGTATAAATCACTGGTGGCCCTTCTATCCACACCGAATCACGTGCACAAATCATACTTAAGAGTTCCCATGGAGGACGGTCAGATCGTTCGTATTCCAGCCTTTCGTATTCAACACAGTGATACGGTAGGCCCATATAAAGGCGGGATCCGCTTCCATGAATCGGTCCATGAAGACGAAGTGGCCAACCTCGCTAAGCTGATGACGTTGAAAAATGCCCTTCATGAGCTGCCGTTCGGCGGAGGAAAAGGCGGCGTCGGAATCAATCCGAAAGATTACAGTGTGAAGGAACTAAATCTGATCTGCAAAAAATATGTCCAGTATTTTAACGATATTCTGGGGCCTGATAAAGACATACCAGCTCCTGACGTAGGAACGGGAGAACGGGAAATGGACTGGATGATGGGTGAGTACAAGGCGCTCCATCCGGGAGAACCCTACCGCAACAGTTTTACAGGCAAAAGCATTGTGAACGGTGGGTCACTTGGACGCCGCGAATCAACAGGGAAAGGTGTCTACTTTACGTTCCGCTATATGCTGCATGACTTCTTGAAGAATAATAAAGACTGGCTGGAAGGAACCGATAATATATTTGCCAAAACGGCGCTGAATCATGCCGATAAAGAATTGAAAATGGCTGTTCAGGGCTTTGGTAACCTTGGATCAGTAGCCGCGCTTGAATCCAGAAAATGTGATTACTTGAACAACAAAGTGGTCGCTGTCAGCGATGCAAACGTCATGTTGTACAACCGTGATGGGCTGGATATTGAAGCACTTGTGGAATTCACGAAACAGAATGATGGAGACCTTCCCACCGAAGATCAGCAGCTGGAAGAGCACGAACTCCAAGCAGAAATCAGAGACCGGGATGAACTGCTTACCATGGATGTCGACGTCCTGTTCCTTGCAGCGCTGGAAGATCAGATTCACGAAGGCAACATGAAGGATATCCAGGCAGAAATTATTGTTGAAGGCGCTAACGGACCTATTACAGAGGAAGCAGATAAGCATCTGGCGGATAAAGGTGTGTTGATCATTCCGGATATCCTTGCCAATGCCGGTGGTGTGATCGTTTCCTTCTATGAATGGGTGCAGGGAAGAGAGGCGCGTTTCATGAACGAAGACGAAGTATTTGAACGGCTGTTCGATAAAATGAAACATACGATGGATACGATTCTTCCGCAGTTTTTCGGAGATCCGTTCCCGCTCCGTCAAAACTGCTATATCCACTCCGTTATGAAATTGTCCAACATTATGTACCGCCAGGGAAAACTATACTAAAGAAAAAGTTCGTCCTACCCAGTTAGAGTTGTCCGTATGTCATGTTGAGAGGGCACGTTCCGCTTATCGGTGGATGCCTGCCGCGGGCACGTCCTCCGCTGACTTGGTCAAGAAAACCATTGGACCAAGTGGATCTTCCGCTCGCACTGTTCCCGGAGACGTCACCACCGAACGCTTCTCGTGCCGATGCCTGTGGGAAGACTGCTTTATCCTATGATAAAAAAGAACGTTGAGCATCGCTTCTTCGCTGTTTCAAAAGCACAGGACAAGCTGCGTTACTGCCGCTTTGAGAAAATCCTATATTGGTGACCGCTCCTTTGAGTCACTGGAAAAAAGGTTTCTCTACAAGCTGAAAAAACTCAGCCTTTCAAAGGCTGAGTTTTTTGTGCATTTTTCCGGAAAAGTGGGAAAGGTAAGGAGTGATGAACCTAGAAGGAGGAATTATCGTGTTAGAAGGAAAATCTGCCTTAATTACAGGATCAGGCCAAGGCATCGGTTTGGAAATTGCTACGGAATTTGCAAAAGCCGGTGCCAAAGTTATGTTAAATGACATCAACCAGGAAACATTGGACAAATCGGTCGAGGAGCTTCGATCTCAAGGCTTTACGGTCGAAGGTGTTGTCGCCAACGTAGCGAAAGAAGAAGATGTGAAGCATGCGATTGAAGAAACAGTCAGTAAATTCGGCCGTATCGATATTCTCGTCAATAATGCCGGGATTCAGCACGTGGCTCCGGTGGAGGAATTTCCATCTGAGAAGTTTGCATTGATTCTTGATATTATGCTCAAAGGCCCATTTTTCGGAATCAAGCACGCCTTTCCCCATATGAAAAAGCAGGGGTATGGACGTGTCTTGAATATGGCTTCCATCAACGGTTTAATTGGGTTTGCCGGTAAAGCAGGGTACAACAGTGCCAAGCACGGGGTTATCGGGCTGACGAAAGTGACGGCTCTGGAGGGAGCTGATGATGGCATTACCGTTAATGCGATCTGCCCAGGCTATGTGGATACGCCGCTTGTTCAGAATCAGCTGGAGGACCTGGCGAACACGCGGAACATTAAGAAAGAAAAAGCCTTGGAAGAAGTCATCTATCCACTTGTCCCTCAGAAACGTCTCCTTCAGGTCCAGGAGGTCGCTGACTACGCCATTTTTCTTGTCAGTGATAAAGCGAAAAGCATCACCGGTCAAGCTGCAGTCATTGACGGTGGGTATACCGTTCAATAAAACCATAAATAAAGGAAAACCCTGTCCTTGGTGCAGGGTTTTTTTATGACTTAGACAAAAAAGGGAGGAACTTCTCATCATGAGAAGTTCCTCCCTTTTTTCTATATGATCATTTGGAGACGTCTGAGGCAGCCGGGTTAATTGATTCCCATCATAGCCAGCAGGATGATGGCTATGGTTGCAATCATTGGAATGACCAAGCCCACTACGAATACGTCCTTGTAGGAATCCTTATGGGTCAGGCCGGTAACCGTGAATAAAGTCAGCAGTGCCCCGTTATGAGGAAGGATGGAAGCACCTGAAGCTACAGAGGTAATTCTGTGGAAGGCTTCCAGACTGAGTCCTTGATTCACTGCTATATCATAATACTCCTGACCGAGCGCTTCCAAAGCGATTCCCATACCACCAGAAGCAGAGCCGGTGATCATCGCTAACAGCTGGACAGCGAAAGCTTCTGAAAAATAAGGGCTGAGTGGAATACTGAAAATAAGCTCTTTCACTGTATCAAATCCGGGGGAAGCGGTAACCACTGTCCCGA
Source organism: Halobacillus sp. ABD4_316 (assembly GCF_056161385.1). Classification (NCBI taxonomy): domain Bacteria; kingdom Bacillati; phylum Bacillota; class Bacilli; order Caryophanales; family Bacillaceae; genus Halobacillus; species Halobacillus sp. ABD4_316. The sequence goes on along the minus strand of NZ_JBSWZA010000003.1, from coordinate 178,539 downwards.
AACCAACAGCCGCACTTGTATTAATGGTCGCCATAACCGATCCGGAGGCACCGCCGTTTATGGCTTTGATAAAGTCTTTATAATCTTTCCAGTTAAATGCCATAATCAGCAGAATTCCGATGAGCAGGGCGGTCAGGATATTCAAGTCAAATATATTCAACGTCGCTACTACTGCAATGAGGGGGATGGTGGATAAAATCCAGTTTGGAAGTTCTTCCTCGTTGACACTTTTCACCTGGTTATCCCCTTCAGGCTCTGTAAAGGTCTCATCATTTTTAGTCAGCCGGCCTTCGCGGAATTTCAAATAAAAGTATCCGCCGACAGCCATGATTAAAGCGGCGGCGATGCCCAGGATCGGTGCCGCCATCGTATTGGTCTCGAATGTATTGATCGGAATGATGTTCTGAATCTGTGGTGTACCCGGAACAGCGGTCATCGTAAATGTGAAAGCGCCGAGAACAAAGGTGGACGGGATCAGTTTTCTTGAAACATTCGCTTCTCTGAACATCGCTACAGCGAGAGGATAAACAGCGAAAACGACGACGAACAGACTGACACCGCCGTAGGTTAGAATAGCAGCCGACAGCAGCATACCAAGGATGGCCCGTTTTTTCCCAATGACACTGGAGATTTTGTGAGCGACGGACTGGGCAGCTCCTGTATCCTCCATCAGCTTTCCGAAAATCGCACCGAATAGGAAGATGGGGAAGTAGTCTTTTGCAAAATCTACGAATCCCTGCATGTACGTGTCCGTATAGGCAGGAAGGATGTCCATTCCGCTTAGAATTGCGACAAAGCCTGATACGAGCGGAGCAATCCAGATGATGGACCAGCCCAGGTAGGCGAGAAGCATGAGTAAAACAAGTCCTAAAAGGATACTAATCATGATGATTCCCTCACTTTATGTGGTTGATGTCTGTTTTACTATGTCCAATTCAGCGGATTTGATGAACCACATAAAAAAACTGCCGGCGCTTGGCCGGCAGTTTTGTTGATCAACCTGTATTACGAAGTCCTGCAGCGATTCCGCTGATCGTCAGCAGTACTTCTGTTAGAATTTCATCGTTTGGATCTTCTTCCTTGCGGAGCTCTTTAATCAACTCCACCTGCAGGAAGTTCAATGGGTCGACGTAAGGGTTCCTCAGACGGACGGATTCCTTGATCGTCGGCTGATGATTCAACAGTTCATCATCTCCTGTAATCCGGAGGAGGATTTCTTTCGTACGCTCATATTCTTCAACCACTTCATTGAAGATCCGCTTTCCGATCTTTTCATCCTGGACAAGCTCGGTATACTCACGGGCCGTTTGAATGTCGGCTTTCGTCAGGGCCATCTGCAGGTTATTGATGGTAGAACGGAAGAACGGCCAGTTTTCATACATCTGCTGCAATTGGTCAAGTTGCTCGCTGCCTTGATCGGCATAATAAGCGAGACCCGTTCCTGCGGCGTACCAGGCAGGGAGGAGCTGGCGGTTCTGTGTCCAGGCAAAGACCCATGGAATGGCGCGCAGATTTTCAAACTTGGAGCTGTCCTTACGCTTCATTGGCCGTGACCCTATATTCAGGCCGCTGATTTCCTGAAGCGGCGTGGCTTCATTGAAGTACGTAAGAAATTCAGGGTCGCCGAAGACAAGGTCCTGGTATTTTTTAAGAGACACTTCGGAAATTTCTTCGATGGCCTGTTCCCATGTGTCTTCACGGTGGTGGCCCTGCTCCGATTCCTTCGAGACATTGGCTGCGCCTTCCACAAGGGTGGAGGCTGCCTGTTCCAGGCTTCGGTAAGCAATGTCACGTAGCAGATAACGGGAAGAAAGCACTTCTCCTTGTTCGGTGATCTTCACTCCTTCACCCAGGGTTTCAGCAGGTTGTGACAGCAGGCTGCGGTTCAATGGTCCGCCCCCGCGGCCTAATGAGCCTCCGCGGCCATGGAAGAACTTGAGACCGATACCATAATCCTCGGCCATTTCACGGATTTCCTGCTGAGCCTTGTACAAACGCCAGTTGGCCGTGAGTGTTCCACCATCTTTACTGCCGTCGGAATATCCAAGCATAATTTCCTGTGAACTGCCGCGCTTTTTCAAGTGACGGCTGTATATGTCCATATCAAACACAGTTTTAAGAATCTCAGGTCCGGCAACGAGATCGTCCACGGTTTCCAGCAGCGGGGCAACATTGATGTTGCTTTCCACTGTGCCATCGGCGTGAAGTCTGTAAATACCCGCCTCTTTAGCAAGGACAAGAACTTCCAGAAGATCACTTGCGGCTTCTGTATGACTGATCAAGTAAACTTCAATGGAGCGTTTACCGAACTCCAGGTGAGCTTTACGGATCATTTGGAAAACGGTCAGCATCTGCTGGGTGGACTCTGAATAATCCTCGTTCAGCAGGGAAATCGGACGCGGGTCTTTCAATACATCCTGAAGGACGGCCAGCTTCCGCTCTTCAGAGAGAGCTGAATAGTCCTCTTCAATTCCAACCTTACGGAGCAGTTCGGTAACCGCAGCTTCATGCTCCCCGCTGTGATTACGGATGTCCAGAGTAGCGAGATGGAAGCCGAACATTTCCACCTGTCGGATCAACTTTCTCAATTTTTTGAGTTCGCCTCGGTTCGGCTGGTGGGTCTGGGCGCTTTCCTGTATAAGGAGAAGGTCTTCATGCAGTTCGTCTGCATCTTTATAACCAATCTCAGACCGGCCTACTTGACGCAGGCGTTCAAGGATGATGGCAAACTTCCTGCGGTAGATTTCCCGGTCATCCCGCCATCTCTTTTCTTCAGAAAGAAGAGGTTCCTGCTCCTCGATCGATCGTTTCAGAGCGTCGGTCACGGTCACTTGTGTCGAAGAGTGACTGAATCGTTTCATCAGCTCCACAAGGACCTGGTCATATTTTTTCAAAGCAAGACGGCGCTGCTTCTCAAGCGTTTCCCAAGTGATTTCCGGAGTCACGTTCGGGTTTCCGTCACGGTCTCCACCAATCCAGGATCCGAATTTAAGGAAATTCGGTACGTCCCAGTCTTCTCCTGGGAAATGATCTTCCAGACGATTTTCAAGCTCCTGATGAATATCAGGAAGAACATCAAACAACGTCTGGTCGAAGTAGTACAATCCATTCCGTACTTCATCCATGACGGTCGGTTTGCGCTCACGGAGTTCATCCGTCTGCCATAGAACTGTCACTTCGTTCTGGAGGCTGTCCTGAAGATTTTGGCGTTCTCCTTTTGTGAGCTGCGGGTGATCCAGCTTTTGAAGGATTGCAGCAATCCGTTTCTGGATTTCGAGCACAGTTCTCTTGGTTGCTTCCGTCGGGTGTGCGGTAATGATCAATTCAAGGGAAAGGTCGTGGAGCACATCTTGAATCAACTCTTTGGAAAAGTTGTTGTTTTTCAAATTAACCACGGCACTTTCCAATGAAAAAGGCTGTGCCCCATGATCTTCACGGAGTTGATATTCTCTTCTTCTGCGGATTCTGTGGTTCTGCTCAGCGATATTCACAAGATGGAAATAGATGGAGAATGCGCGGATGACCTGCGAGCGCATAGGAGGCTCGAGGCTCTGGATTTCTTGTTTCAGCTGTTTATAAGTATGCTGTTCAGGGTTTTGGCGTAAGTCTTTGGTCAGCTGGCGGATGGTTTCTACTTTATTTAATAACTTTTCACCGCCGTGATGGACAAGAATGTTTCCAAGCATTTGTCCAAGGGAACGGATATCTCTCCTCAGGGGAGTCGTGTGGTCGTTTGTACTGTTAAGCGTTGTCACAATTTCACCTTCCTGTCAGATCTGTAAAATGGATAGTATTGTGCTTCATAATATTATCAGAATTATTTGTATAGTCAAATGTTCAGCAGTACCCTGTGCTTTTATATGGAAGCAGCAAGGGGGAAGGAATGCTTCCGTAAAGTGTGCTGGCCATAGACATGTAAGCGCTACCTTCTACTCTGAGTAAAGAACCTTCTTTTCTATTTTAATTTTTTTTGAAGCAGAAAACAAAGATATCAATGATATGGAAACATCCGCTGATTTTTCCATTCATTTTTGGTGAGGAACATTTCCAGTGTGTGCCAAGGCTGGGTCTCCGTCATTTCCTTATTTTTATCTTGTTCTTTGAATGAGAACCCCGCTTTTTCATATACCCGGAGAGCCGGGGTGTTGAAGGCGAAAACGCCTAAGGTGACGCTCTCCAGATGAAGTCGGTCGAAGGCGTAGGTTGTGATTTCACGCAGCATCCGTGCAGCAACCTTTTTTCCTCTGTGTTCGGGATTCGTTATCACACGACCGATTCTTCCTGTCTTAAGAGGTTCGATCCGGCCGATGGAAATGTGTCCGGCCGGGCTGTCTTCCAACAGAGCTGTGAACGATTGACGGTCCTCCTCATTCAAGTATTTTTCCCACTGGCTCAAGGAGAGGGGGTGCTCAAAACCGGAGCCGCTCCATTGTTTCAGCTCGTCCTTTGACCTGATCCATTGACTGATCGTTTCAAAATCTTCCATCCTTGCCGGCCTTAATTTCATAATATAACTCCTTTATAACCAATGGTCTGTTCAGATACTATTACTGATCAGAGGTTTCTGTGCTTTCCAGATGATATCCTGATCTGCTTTAAAGTGGTAACAATTCAGCTGTTTATATTCCATCATATCAGGTGGTAAACTATACAAGGTTAAGTAATTGTTGAGGAGGGAATCAGATGGCTGATCAAGAGGGAAGAAATGAAGAAGTCATCGATGAAGCCTTAGGAGAAAAAGAAATCAAACGCCTGGAGTTCCATGGCGGGGTATTTGCTGCAACGATTCCTTTGGTTTTCTTTATCATTTGGGCCATTGTCTTAAGTGTGGCAGGTCTTGTTACAGAGCAGGGGCTTGTCTTAGGAATTGTGATTGGAATCGGCCTCGGTCTGTTCTTTACTAAATCGAAATGGTCAGATTATGCGCAGAGTCTGATTACAGGGATGGCTCAGCCGGTAGGGATCGTTTCGATCATTGCCTGGTTCTGGGCCGGCATGTTTGCAAATATGCTGTCTGCCGGAGGACTGGTGGATGGTCTGATCTGGTTCGGCTTCCAAACAGGGCTGGAAGGTGGAGCTTTCGTCGGTATTACGTTTCTGCTCGCCGGCTTATTTTCCACAGCCGTAGGAACTGGATACGGTACGGTAGCCACGTTCGGTGTGCTTATGTATCCAGCTGGTGTCATATTAGGAGCGGATCCGGTGCTGCTTGTTGCAGCGATTTTAAGTGGAGCTGTATTCGGGGATAACCTGGCGCCTGTTTCTGACACAACGATCGTCTCTGCAACGACACAGGAAGCGGATGTCCCTGGAGTTGTCCGTTCCCGTTTTAAATACTCCATGGCGGCTGCTGTTCCGGCAATGATTCTTTTCATTGTTTTCGGCGGCGGTGGGGAACAAGGAAGCCAGCAGGTGATCAATGACCTGCAGAGCCAGGTGTCACCCAACGGTCTGTTGATGCTGGTGCCATTTGTACTCGTTCTTATACTGGCGCTGAGAGGCCAGCATCTTCTGACGTCCTTATCATGGGGGATTCTTGCATCCGTGGCTTTCATATATTTGAGTGGCATATCCTTAAAGGAAGTGCTGTATATTCATTTTAATGAAGCAGGGGACCCTGTGATTGAAGGGGCCCTAATTGATGGAATCAGCGGATATTTCAATATGGCTGTTTTGATCCTGTTCATTCTTGCGGCGGCTTACATGCTTGAAGTAGGAGGGACGATGGAAGTGATTAAGAACTTCTTCCTCCGCATCATCAATGGTGTAGTCCGCAGAGCTGAACTCGCCATCTTTGGTATTGTAGCTTTCTTGAATGCCTTCATCACAATCAACACAGCGGCGGAAATTGCAGCGGCTCCGTTTGTGAGGAAAATCGGGAAGGAATTGAATATTCATCCATACCGGCGGGCCAACTTCCTGGATACAGTGACCTCTTCCCTGGGGTATATTTTCCCTTGGAGTGGTGGTGTCCTGCTTGCCTGGGCCACGGTTCAGGGAGCGGCAGACAAGTATGACTTCCTCCCCGTCGTTTCGCCTGGTGAAGTATTCCCGTATGTGTTCCAAGGATGGCTCCTTCTGCTTGTTATGCTGATCGCAGCATGGACAGGATGGGGGCTCCGTTACACCGGGAAGAACGGCGAAGAAGTGAAGCCTGAAAAGTAAACAGGATCGTCAAAGATAGAAAAAGCGCAGAGATTCGTCTCTGCGCTTTTCAACTGTAGACAAGAGACTTGACTTGCCATCCAGTAGATCTGTAGGTGGTGTGCCTGGTCACGTTCCACTTATCGGCGGATACTTACCGCGGGCACGGCCTCGGTTCACTTGTATAGGAAGACCACCCAGCCAAGTTCCTCCGCAGAAAGGGAGTGGTCTCAGTTCCTGAAGGCCCGATAAAAAGCGGGGAATTTCAAGCCAGAGATTTACCTCTGCGTGTTTTTCTACGGGTTTATAAAGCTTCCACAGTTTCTTTCATTTGATCAAGGTGGCGGAGTTCGTGCCAGCCGATGAATTCAATCCACTGCACCAAGTCCATGTCTCCGAAAGCGGGGTGGGGAAACACACGGTTCTTCAATGTTTCTTCATCTTTGTTATGAATGAGGAATAACGTAGCTTCCCTTGTTTTTTTCAATCCACCCTCGGCTTCTGCAATCGTTTGGAACGTACCTTCAGGCCGGACGGACTCAGGGGCTTCCACCTTGTAGTCCCTTTCCGTCGTCCGGTGGATCGGTTTTTCGGAAGTCTGCTGGATATCTCCCTGCTTTACTGCCTGCTTGATCTGGTAGACGACAAGTTGTTCCATCAGGTACAGGTGCTCCAGAATTTCAAGGACCGACCATTTTCCTTCCCCGGGCTTCCGTGCTGCCATTTCGTCAGAGACGGAATGAGCATACTCCAACAGCTGTTTTCTTTTCTCATCAAGACCATACATAAACAGGTCCTCCTCGTCCTTAGGTTGTTTGAATAGATCAAATAGAATCATCATTCCCCTGCCAGGTGGTGATGAAACCTTTCCTCCATTGTAAACGTAAAACGATAGACAAAGGTTTCATAAATGGTCTAACCCACCCCGGGGTGTGGTATAGAACTATAACCTACATAAAAGGAGGAATCTGTCATGGCAGACTATTCGATTGAGGAGTTTATCAGGGCGACGAAACAGGATGATTCAGAAAATGATTATTTTGAGCTGGAAACCCCGCGTATTCTCGAGGTGAACCTGATGGATCAGGTCTGGGCGAAATCCGGGGCCATGATTTCCTATAATGGGAATATCAAGTTTGAGAGAGAAGGGATTCTGGAGCACGGTGTAGGAAAAATGTTCAAGAAGGCGTTGACGGGAGAAGGCAGTTCGCTGATGAAAGCGACAGGGCGCGGACGTTTGTATCTCGCTGATCAGGGGAAAAAGATTACGATTTTTGACTTGGATAATGAAACCATTACAGTCAACGGTAACGATCTTCTCGCCTTTGAGCCGAGCATCGACTGGGATATCAAGCTGATGAAAAAAGTGGCCGGGATGGTTTCCGGCGGTCTGTTTAACGTGACCTTGAATGGCAGCGGACGTGTGGCTGTCACCTCCCATTACGAACCACTGACATTGCTCGTACGCCCGGGAGAACCGGTTATTACGGATCCTCATGCGACCGTAGCCTGGTCCGGGCATTTGGAGCCGAATTTCAAGACGGATGTAAGCTTTAAAACGTTTATCGGACGGGGAAGCGGGGAATCTATTCAAATGCAGTTCGAAGGAGAAGGTTTTGTCATCGTCCAGCCGTATGAAGAAATTGAAACAACAGGCAGTCAGTAAGACTTTTCTTTTGCGTGGACTGGCATAGTCATGCTAAAGTGTGAATACAATGATGATACAAAAAGAATCATCATTTATCCTTTACTTCGTTACTGAAACGTAGTATATTGATAATCAACATTAAATAAATAACGGAAACTTCTTATCCAGAGAGGCGGAGGGACTGGCCCTTTGATGCCCGGCAACCATCGAATCAATCCACGGATTGACGAGAACGGTGCCAATTCCTGTAGGATGAACACCATCCTAAAAGATGAGAGGATCGTACGGATTGATACGAACCCCTTTTCTTATGTGGATAAGAAAAGGGGTTTTTTGCATATCAGCATACCCGTCATGGCTCTCGATAGAAGTTGCGTTAAAGGAAAGGGAAGATGTAGATATGGCAACAGCAATTTTCGGCGCAGGATGTTTTTGGGGAGTAGAAGCATTTTTTGAGAAATTCGAAGGGGTAACGGCAACAACCGTCGGTTACATCGGGGGACATCTCGAAAACCCTTCCTATGAAGAAGTGAAACAGGGAAATACCGGTCATGCGGAAGCTGTCCGTATCGAATATAATCCTGCTGTCATTACGTATGCCAAACTGGTCAATATCTTTTTTGAAGCTCACGACCCGACACAGGTAAATCGTCAGGGCATTGATGTAGGACATCAATACCGTTCAGTGATCTTCTATACAGATGCAAGCCAGAAGTACATTGCAGAAGAGAAAATCAAAGAATGGAGTGCCAAAGGCATCTTCAAGCGTTCAATCGCTACACAGGTGGAAGAGGCTTCCTCTTTCTTTGAAGCAGAAGAGCATCACCAGAAGTACATTCAAAAACATGGCTCCGCTGCCTGTTCCATCGGCTGATGAAAAGCCCCTCACTGAGGGGCTCAGCTTGTAGAGAAACCCCTGTTTCTTTACAAGCTTTTTTCTTTCTTCCCGCCAGGAGCGAAAGCCCCTTCCCTTTCCACGCAAGTGCGCAACAGCGCAGCCCGTGCCGTTCTTTTGAATCTGAGAACCTGCGTAGGGCACAAACTCTCTCCTCTATATTTTAACGTCGGCACGAGGAGCGTTCGGTGGTGACGCCCGCGGCATGCATCTACCGATAAGCGGAAAGTGGCCCTTCCCACGACTAATGGACAACTTTAACTGGTTAACACAGGATTTTTCTACAGCCAGAGCCCCTCAGTGAGGGGGCTTTTTTTATGGGGGAAAGTTCACTAGAATGGAGGAGATGAAGAGAGGAGGGAGAGGCTGTGTTGAATGATATCATCCTTATGGTCATGTGCGCCTTTATGGTTCTTGGAGCTCTTGATTACTACATATTGAATCACCGCCTTGCCTTAGGATGGCGTTTTTATGAAGCCTTTATGATGATGGGTCCTCTGGCCTTGTCCATGGTGGGGATCATCTCTCTGGCCCCGGTGCTGTCCAGATGGCTCGCGCCGGTCGTCACTCCATTGTTCCAGGCTGCAGGAGCTGATCCTTCGATGTTTGCTTCTATGCTGCTTGCCATTGATATGGGGGCTTATCCTCTGGCGGAATCGCTCGCGGCAGACAAAGAAGCGGCTGTTTTTTCGTGGGCTCTGCTTGGGACGATGATGGGCCCTACGCTTGTGTTTACCATTCCAGTTGCCTTGACCGTTGTAGCAAAAAAAGATCATCCTTTTTTCGCAAAGGGAATTCTTGCAGGAATGGTGACGATTCCAATCGGTTGTTTCATCGGCGGGTGGACAGCCGGCTATGAACCGGGGTGGATGCTTAGAAATCTGCTTCCGGCCATGATTCTATCCCTTTTCATCGCCGCCGGTCTCTGGCTCTTCACAGCCTTGACCATTCGTCTGTTTTCCTATTTCGGCAAAGCGGTCGAAATCATTATTATTTCAGGGCTTGCTCTCATCATTATTGAAACGTTAACAGGTATAACGGTTCTCCCCGGTATGGCTCCGTTATCAGAAGGGATGCTCATCGTGGGTAAAATCACTGTCACACTTGCAGGGGCTTATCCGCTGGTGGCGTTTATCAGCAGGCACGGCGAAAAAGTGCTCACCCGTGCGGGAAGACGTCTCGGGATGAACGCGGTATCGATGACAGGATTCATCGCATCGCTTGCTCATCATTTGCCGATGCTTGCCGTCATGAAGGACATGGACGATAGAGGGAAGACCATCAATGCGGCCTTTGCAGTCAGCGGAGCATTCGTATTCGGAAGCCACTTCGCATTTGTGGCCGGCGTCCAGCCGGACATGATACTTCCGGTGATCGTGGGCAAATTAAGTGCAGGTATTCTTGCTGTGAGTTTAGCCCTGATTCTAACGAGACAAGACGTTTCATTTTATGAAGAAGAAGATTCTTCGTATAATGAAGATTGAAATTGATCATAAAGGAGTTTTTCAAATGACGACAGATATGCGCAGACAATTTGACCAATACATCGAGAAATTCAAACAGAATGCCTCCCAGGAAGTTCAGGACAAAATGAACGACGCCATTAATGAATTGGAAGCCTCTGAAGAGGGGAACGGTCTTTCCAAAGGAGAAAAAGCCCCGGACTTCATCCTTCCAGATGCCAAAGGTGGTCAGGTTCAGCTTTCCGAACAGCTGAAGCAGGGTCCTGCTATCGTAACTTTCTACCGCGGCGGCTGGTGCCCTTACTGCAACATGGAGCTGCGTGCCTATCAGGAAATCATGGATGATATTCATAATGAAGGAGCTCAGCTGATTGCTATCAGCCCGCAGACGCCGGATCAATCCATGACTACTCAGGAGAAAAACGACCTGGAGTATCACGTTTTGAGTGATGTTGGAAACAAAGTTGCTCAGCAGTTCAACCTTGTTTATGAGCTTCCGGATTATCTTGTAGATGTGTATAAGGATAAAGGATTGAATGTAGACAAGCATAATGGAGACGATTCCTGGACGCTTCCAGTATCCGCTACCTACATTATTGATACAGATGGTACGGTTGTATACGAATATACAAAATCTGACTATAAAGACCGTGCAGAACCTTCTGAAGTTCTCCAAGAGCTGAAAAAAGTAAACGCATAAGTCCAAAAAGATGCCCTCCATGGATGTGGAGGGCGTTTTTTTATGAGTGGAAAAATCCGAAAAGGTAGAAGCCGGCTGCCAGCATCAGCAGGACACTGACCTGGATGCAGATGCCAATGATGGAACAGATTTTTCCTGCCGTCGCAAAGTGCCGGCCGTTTTCTTTTTCCTCCTCTTCGCTGCGTAAGAAGGCATTGGCCATCACGATGCCGATGATGCCTGTTATTAATCCGGCGAGAGGGAGGAAGATGGACATGATGCCCAGTACGAGGGATGTCACAGCCTTTTGATACATAGAATGCTCCTCTCCTCCAAACAACCTTAGGGAGGTTATTTGGTATATCGGTTCGCATAGCTGCTGGCGGCGATTGAGTCGGGCTTGATTTTTGGTTCCATCCCAAGGGATTCAATCCTGGCCACCATTTCATTTACATACACTCTTGTCCGGTTCCGGTCACCGGAACCTATATCAATGTGTCCTTCCATTGTAAATGTCGCACCTTTGTAGATGTGAGGGAGGACAATATCAATTAACTCATTTTTCCGTTCTTCTGTAAAAAGGGAGGCAACCCGCTCTGTTAAAGATGTTTCATAGGAAATCCGCTCATGCAGGGTAGTCATTTCCCTGGGGATGACTTCTTTGCGGTAACAGGCCCAGGCCCCTTTTCCTACCCGCTGAATGACGACTCCGGTAATAAACAGCGTGCGGGAAGGGTGGACTTGTGAATCTGTTCCTACCATTAAACGGTAATTCCCGACAGGCTCCCGTTTCATAAATGTTAAAATATGTGAGAACACTTCTGCAAATCCCATTTTTTTATGCGTGAGGTTTTGAAACAAATCGAGCTGGTGCACATGTGCCATCTCCTTTTTTATTTCTAGGCAGTGGAGTGTGGGGGATAAGTGTATTCCCTTTTTTCTCCTTGGGCAATCCTTGATTGTCCTGCCGTGAAACTGTCTCCATCCAAGCAGCTGTGACCATTCTGTTATTAGGATATTCATAGACCTGCTTGAAAGATAACATGTTTTTAAATAGAGTATGTGTGCATTCTGCGCAATTTATGTAAAAAATAGTCAATGTGCAGAGGAAGGGGAGTGAAAGGACTGGATAACCTGGATCCATATCCTGCCCGTTGGAGAAAATGCATGGCACTGGAAAAAGGGCCCTGGTGGTGAGTGAAACAGGCCCTAGAAAATAAAAATCCAGCAAAGAATAATAGTGATCACAAAAGTGATCGCGTAGATCGTGGAGAGTAAAGGAATGCTTCCTTGATCTTTTTTATCGGATTTCAAGTGCTGCAGATCCTCTTCCGGGGTCAGCTGGTTTTCCGACTTGTCCATGTTTTTGGCAATGACAACCGTACTGACCAAAGCGGTAATCGACAAAACAATGATGATGGCATAGTACAAAGGATACATTGAACATCCGCCCCCTGATTAAAGTCTTACCTTCATTATAATAGAAAGCGGGCGGATGTTGGAAATGTTCCTGATTTACATATGTTCCGGCGCAGCCATTCCAAGCAGACGCAGCCCTTCCTTCAGTACGACGGCAAATGCGTAAACGAGCGTCAGGCGTTCCTGTTGGGAAGCGGAGCCGATAATTTTTGATTTGGCATAAAAGTGATTGAATGTTCGGGCAAGGTCCAGCAGGTAACGGGCAATTTTAGAGGGATCATTGGTCGTACAGGCCATTTGAGTCATTTCTGGAAATGCACGGACCGCCTTTACTAATGGCCAGGCTTCAGGGTCGTCAACCGCCGGCTGCGGAGTGTCTGCCGAAAATCCGCCTTTACGTAAAAGCGAGCATGCGCGGGCATGAGTGTACTGCAGATATGGACCGGTATTTCCTTCAAAAGTAAGCATATCCTCGAGAGAAAATTCAATATCATGACGTCGATCCTGCTTTAAATCGTGAAAAATCACGGCTCCAACTCCGACTTGGCGCGCTGTTTCTTCAGGATTCGTGAGGTTGGGATTTTTCTCTTTCATATTCAAGAGTGCCTGCGCTACGGCTTCCTTCAGAGCTTCTTCCAACAAAACCGTCTTCCCTTTTCTCGTAGACATCTTTTTTCCATGCTGCAGAATCATCCCGAACGAGACATGCTCCAATCGGTCTGCCCACTCAAACCCGGCCTTTTTCAATACAAGCTTCATCTGCTGAAAATGAAGGGACTGTTCACTGCCAACAACATACAGACTTTTTTCGAAAGGATAAGACTGATAGCGGTCGATGGCGGCAGCGAGATCACGGGTGGCATACGTAGTGGTGCCGTTGCTTTTACGGATCAGACAAGGGGGCATTGTATCGCCCAGTTGAACCACATCCGCTCCTTCTGATGTTTCCAACAGACCCTTTTCCTCCAAAAGTTTGATGACAGGCTCCATTTTGTCCGTATAATAAGCCTCACCGCGAGTCCAATCAAAATCCACTCCAAGCATTTCATATAACGTGTTGAATTCGTTCAGGGAGGCTTCGCGGAACCAGTTCCAAAGGGTGAGCGCCTCCGGGTCCTGGGATTCCAGCTTCTTGAACCATTCTCTGCCTTCTTCAATGAGGGAAGGTTCTTCCTCGGCAGCTTCGTGAAATGTCACATATAGCTTAGTCAGTTCCTTGATTGGATCAGCTTCGACGACATCTGGATCGCCCCAGCGGGTGTAGGCGGCCAGAAGTTTCCCGAACTGTGTCCCGTAATCTCCGATGTAGTTGACCTTTACGGGAGTATAGCCGCACTTGTCCATGAGATTGGCCAGGGCGTTTCCAATGACGGTGGAGCGGAGGTGACCCATGGAGAAGGGTTTGGCGATGTTCGGAGAGGACATATCTAAGACTACGTTTTTCCCCTCCCCAAAGGTATGGCTGCCATAAGCTTCAGGGTCCTCAAGAACTTGATTCAACGTATGTTCGGTAATGAACGAGCGGTCAAAGAAGATGTTGATATAACCACCCTGGACCTCTACCTGATCAAAAACAGGGTGGTTCAGTCTGGAGGCGATTTCTCCTGCAATGATGACTGGTTTTTTACGCATCGACTTGGCTAGAGCGAAGCAGGGGAAGGAGACATCCCCAAAGGATGCCTTTTTCGGTACCTCCAACATGGACTCCACCCATTCGCGTGGATAATCCTCTCCGAGTATGTGAGATATTTGAAGTGCTGTCATTTGCTTTTCCATTTATGCTCCTCCTTTTCCATATAAAAAGGCCCCGTCTCTAAAAAAAGAGACGAGGCCTGGACTCGCGGTGCCACTCTTATAGCTGAATGTAAATCAGCCGCTTGAATTTGATAACGGGGTGTCCCCGGATCTTCCTACGTGTGTTTCAGAAGACCATCTCCAAAGTCCGGTTCACCGACAGAAGGACATCCGGGCTTCCACCACCCCCGGTTCGCTGTGACCTTCCCGCCGGCTACTCTCTTTGTCATTGATTTTGAATAGTTGAAAAGATTATATCGGATTTCCAGCGACGATGCAATGTTTCATGTAAAAAGGGTCCATGTGGAATGCGGGACGTGATACGCGCCAACGTAAGAAGCCGCGTTTTGTAAAAATACAGTAAATAGGCCTCTATAACGATCGGTTCTGGAATAAATTTCATAAATTTTCACATTTTAAACTGGGTATATAAACCCTTTTAATTCCCATAAATTTATAATGATCCCGTTCATGGAAAATAACGTGTGTAAAAAGGCGCATATGAATGAGAGCGGTTTCTTTTATCCTGTCAGAAAATGAACCATTCGATGGTGTTCAGGCAAGACTGCCTGATAAGTAAAGCCGGCTTATCATTTGTTTATACAAAATATTCATGAATGCTCGAACGTATGGGACAGCGATGTACGTCTGTTGTGCTGTTTAAGGAGTATTTGAAAAACATCTTTCAAGCAGGAATAGGAAACTTTGATTATGACAAAAAGATAACATTTGTATGACAAATCGATAACACTTCTATGTAAGCCTGTGAGAAAGTAAATCCATCACCAACGAGCGGAGGATGTACGCATAGAAAGATGGGGGAGGAATTTTCTATCTAATTACATAATACTTTACTACCTTTTGACGTTTATTCTTGATGTGATAGTGTTGTTTTGCAATCAGATTTCGACACATTTTTTGGAAAGGGAGGTGACGTATGGGAATGATTCCGAGTTATTCACCCGACCGTTTACACAGCATGATGGTTCAAGCGGTGAAGACTCATTTGAACGAAGCCGTCCTTGCCCGGATGGCTGAGCGGTTTATCTCCTATAAGAAAGCAGAAGGGTTTTCCTTTTCGCCGTTGACGCAGCTGCACTTTCATATCCATAGCAGGAAAAAGCATGAAGGGGTGTATGTTCTATCGGCAGCTATCGAGTTTTTAATACTGGCTCTTGATATCCTGGATGATCTTCAGGATGAAGATGCTGGCGATAAACCTTGGAGTCAGGTGTCTTCTGCCTCGTCCATGAATATTTCGACGGGGTTTTTGATGCTGAGCATGCAGCTGATGCATGAGTCCCCTTTTCAAAAAGAAACATCTTCGGATGCTCTTCAGGCCATGCACCAGCAGGTCCTGCAGGCGGTGAATGGTCAGCACGCCGACCTGAATGAATCCGCTTCTACGGAAGAAGAATTTCTAAGGATGATCAGGCGGAAATCCGGTTCGCTGATGGCATGTGCCTGTATGGCCGGAGCAGCTTTTCAAGAGAATGAAGACCTTTCAGGCGTTCGTTTGTATGCGGAGAGTTTTGGAATTGCGGCTCAGTTAGTGAATGACCTGCAGGACATTGTGCGTTTCGATGCTAAAAATGATCTCATTAACAAGAAGTGGACCCTCCCTGTATTTCTGCTCCTGCGGGAAAGCAGTGAGGAAGCCGGCTGGATACGTGATTACTATGAAGGCCGTGTCGATCAATCGTTTATCACAGATAGAAAGCAGCCGTTGTTTGAGTGGGTATCCCGGTCCCCTGTCAAACCATATATCCAGGTGCTGATCCGGAAATATCAACGGCAGGCGTTACGGGAGCTGGACGTGTTTCAGGCAGGGCAGGCTTGGAAGGAACAAATGAGGAAGAGGATTGAAGATTTATAAAAGATGGATCTTGCATAAGGAGGAAACAATCATGCTATTTGAATTGGTTCAGAAGATTGTACAAAATCCAGCGCTTATGAATGCTGTGAAAGAGGGAAAAGCCGACCTTCCGGGTGTTTCTGAAGTGGAAAAGGAAGCCCTTATTGATGTGTTCGCATCCGAAGACCTTCAGGGCATAGAGTGGAGAATGTGTTACTGGAAGTAATCCATGATAGAGATCCTGAAAGCCAGAGATACTCTGGCTTTTTTGACGTTATAAAAGAAAGGGAATGGAAATGGCTCGAATAAAAAGTAAGAGATTTATCTTTTATTTTAGTTTTATCTTTGTTGTTGCTCTTTATTTAATTTTCGTAACGATGACGAAAACATATGTAGGTATCGATGTCAGTGAGAATAAAGAAAGATCCTTGATCGTGACGAAAGTGGATTCGATTGGCTGGGCTGCTCACCGGAAAATAAAAGAGGGAGATCGTGTTATTGAAGTCAATCACCAGGAGGCAGCCAGGTATCACTCCATTCAAAATTACGGGGTGATCGGTAACCTTAACCAGATGAAGGTCATGAGAGCAGGAACCGAGTTGGAATATAAGGTCCAAAACCCGATGAACTATAATACGCTGCTTTATCATACCATACTGCCGACGGTTGTATTTTTCGTTTTATTTTCGTTTTCATTACAAGTCTATGTAAAAAAACGGGGGGACCCGGTTGCGTTTTATTTGATCGCCTTTCTTCTGGCTGTTGGTATTGGGTATTTAAGTGCAGGCGCTTCTGCGAGAACGGATACTCTTGCGAGGATCATCAACAGTTTCAGCTTGATGATGGTTCCTGTGCTGTTTCTGCATTTTCATTATCAATATTTCTTGAAATACGAGATTCATCTGATTAAAAAGCGCCTATTGGCTGCGGTCTATTCCATTAATCTGGTTGTCGTTCTTATGGATATCATATCTATTTTCTGGATGTCTCTGGGGCATTATGAAGTGATCCGCAATACGCAGCTGATTCTTTTTTCCATGGAGATTCTTATCGGTTTGAGTGTTCTCCTGTATTCTTATCTGACCTTTCGGAAAACCATACATAAGTCGATTTTTCAAAATGCGATTTTCGGAATCATCGTCTCGTTTTTTCCTTTTATCTTCTTGACGGCGCTGCCTAATGCAGTTGTCGGCGTTGAACTGATTCCTGCGCCTGTAACCGCGGTATTCCTCATCTTTCTGCCGATCTTTTTTCTTTATCTCGTGCTGACGGATCGGATATTTGATATTGACTTTATTAACAGCCGTTTGCGGTACTATGCGGTCATTTCTTTCCTGTTGACGGCTGTGGTTATGATTCTGCTCGTTTTCTTTACGAATCTGGATGACCTGCAGTGGATCAGACTGGGGATTCTAACCTACGGACTCTTGATTTTGTTTTTCTATTTTGAAGAAAAGTTTTCTCTTCGTTCCAAATGGTTTGGAGATAAGTTTAACTATCAGCTGAGTCTTGATCGGTTTTCCTATGATGTAGCAAAAATATTAAAAAAAGAAGAGCTGGATGACCGGCTGCTCCGTGAAATCAAAGAGGTGCTTCCAGTAGAGCATGCCTGCCTGTTCTCCTATGACAAAATAGAAAATGAGATGAACCTCATTGCGGGAGATGAATCCATCCCCTACCCATTGATTCAGACGTATATCTCCTATAAAGGAACGTCGTTGTCCATAGGAATGCCGTTTCTATTAGAAGATGGATTAGGGTATGTGCTTAGTGAAAAGCATGATACGGTCGATATATTATGGATTGAACAAAAAGTCAACCGGACACCGTTCAACCAGGATGAGCAGCGTTGGCTGAAAACCATCGTCCAATATACAAGCATCGTATATGAAAATTTTCAATTGATTGAAGGAGTGACCGAAGATTTAAAAAGTTCGATCCAGGATGAACGACGTGTACCTTCGTGGATGCTTCGGTTCATGTTTAAGCTTTCAGAAGAGGAAAGAGCAAGACTTTCCGCCGACCTGCATGATTCTGCTCTTCAGGAACAGCTGGTGTGGTATCGGAAAGTAGAAGAAATAGCCGCCTTGGATCATTTGGATCGTCATGTAAAAGATGAACTCTCTGACGTACAGGAAGGTTTGCTGGGGGTTGTCAGTCAGATTAGGGAAACGTGCACCTTTCTCCGTCCTCCTTTTCTTAAGGAAACGGGTTTTGTGGAAGCATTATCCTACTTGATTGACCATTATCGTCAGCGGGAGGACTTTCATATTGACTATCGATATAATCATTTCACAGCTGATCTTGGGGATGAACAAGCTCTCACGCTTTATCGCATTGCGCAGGAACTGTTGAATAATGCGTCCAAGCATTCGAAGGCGGAATTAATTGAATTTGAACTGAAGAATGATGGAGATATGGTAATGCTATCCTATAAGGATGATGGAGTGGGCGTTCAGAATAATCAACAGAAGCCGTCAACAAAAAGCATGGGCTTAACGGGAATCAGACAGAGAGTCAACAGCCTCGGAGGGAGTATGGAATTCTTTTCACAGGAAGGATCAGGCGTTGAAGCCGCCATCTTAATTCAGGCGGAGGGATGAAGGAAACGATTGGAAAAAGGTTGGAGAAGAGGAGAGGTTTGATGGTTTCGATATTATTGGTGGATGATCATCCGGCTATTGGTGAAGGGTCCAAATTAATCATTGAAAGAGAGAGTGATATGGTTGTAACCATTGCAGACAGTCCTGGGAAAGCTTTGGAAATCTTAAGGGAGCAGAGCTTTTCAATTCTGCTGTTCGATCTGCGTATGAAAGGGATGAATGGCATTGAGCTGACCAAACATGTACGGGCTGAAGGACATACTTCGCCGGTACTCATCTATACAGGTCACGATGTAGGTCCTTATTTCAATACATTAGTGGAGTCTGGAGCTTCGGGGTTCATCAGCAAGACGGCTCCGCGGGAAGAATTGATTGAAGCGATCCGTTACGGGGTGAAGGGGAAAGCAATCGTTCCCGTCTCCCTTCTCGAACAACTAAGAAAAAATGAGGTCCGTGTTGAAGAAATGCCTGAACATGAGCTGCCGGATCGTGACGTTTCCGTTACGTCCAAAGAACAGGAAATCCTCAAAGAGGTTGCCAAGGGGAAAAGCAACAGGGAAATCGCTCAGATTTATTTTAAGAGTCCACGAACGATTGAATACAACTTAACGGAAATCTTCAAAAAACTGCAGGTAAAGACAAGAGCGGAAGCTGTGTTGAAATCCAAGCAGTGGGGGATTATCACGGATGATATGGATTGAATCAGCTCAAGAAGCGTCATCTATAAACCTATGGGCGTAGTTTAGGGGGGATCTTCTATATATAGAAGATCCCTCTTTGGCTGTAGAAAAAGCCTGTGTTTACCAGTTAGAGTTGTCCATTTGTTGTATGAAGGGTCACTTTCCGCTTATCGGTAAATGAATGCCGCGGGTACGCCCTCCGCTGACTTGGTCAGGGAGGCCGCCTGCCCAAGTGGTTCTTCAGCCCCTGCTGTTCCCGCATCCTTCACCAATGAAAGCTCCTCGTGCCGGGTTAGAATAGGTAGGAGAGAGGGTGTGCCCTAAGCAGGTTTGCAGATTCAAAAGAACGGCACGGGCTGCGTTATTGTCGCTTGCGCGGAAAAAGAATGTACGCGAACAAGCGTTACTGACGGCGGCCTGCCAAAACATGAAAAAGACTGCCCTTCACCTATCCAGGGTGAGATAGGTGAAGGAGAGTCTTTTTCGGTGAAGGGCGGGCGAATACCAGGAGACTCCTGCGGAAAAACGGGCGACCCGAGACCCCGCAGTGTGGGTTTTCACGAGGAGGCTCGGGCGTTCGTCCGCGGAAAGCGAGTGGTATTCGCCCGCACGAACTGCACAAAAAAAGCTTGCAGAAGAACACGGGGGTTCTCTACAAGCTGGGGGATCTTCTATTACATAGAAGATCCCCCTTTTATTTTTCACAGCCTGTCTTTTTTCCCGAGGTCGCTTAGATGCTCGGACGAATCTTCAACTGCATCCTTCACTTATTCTTTGGCATCGTCCCAATATCGATAGGCATGGACAGTATAGCCCTGGTAGGAGGAATAGGAACGGAATGCCTCATCAACGAGGGAAAGCTGATTCTCCATGACCTCTTTTCCTTCCTCATAGAACGAAATATGTGGGTGGGAAGGATTTTCTTTGATTTCTACGGAAATAAGAAGATCTTTTCCAAGCTCTTCAGAAAAATTGACTTCATTCTCAGCAGCTGGAATGATGCCCTCTGCTTGATCACGGAAGGCCATAACTGAGGTGTGATCCATCAATTCGATTACCCATTCATTAAAAGGCGTTTCCGGGGATCCCGGGGTTTCTATATCATCAAACCACATGGCCATGTCCATACTGGCCTCCAAGTCCGAGTCTTCTTTTGTTTCTTGTACAAAGCGTTCCAAGTTGCCCATCCATTGTTTCAATACAGATGCCTGATCTGTGGACCATGATGGTTCTACATAAGGCTCGATATCCAGGTGGATGCCATCAAAGGACTGGTTTTCGTTTACCTCCTGATTGTAGGATTTCACATAATCCACAAGTTTTAAAATCCGGTGTTCTTCTTCCTTCAAGGCCCAGGAAGGGTGTCCACCCATGGCATGTACTTCGATTCCGGCTGCATCCGCGGCTTCCACGAAGTGGGAATAGGCGCTGTAGGGCTGGGATAGATCCAGACGTGTATAGAGCAGATTAATATTGTTTTCTTTTGCGAAATCCAGGATTTTATCTTTTTCATTGATAAGGGTTTCCGCTTCCCATACGTATGTTCCTCGCTTCTGTTCTTTTTCCATGTCCTCTTCGGAAGGTGTTTCCTCCTGCTGTTTTAGATTCGCATAATCATCGATGGCATAACCCGCATAGGAACTGTGCTCCCCAAGGTGTTTATCTATCAGATCGAGGTGCATATGCATACTCTCCGGTCCCTCTTCATAAAAGGTCGTCCAATTCCTCCCTGTTTCTGCTGTCGTTATGCCGATGAGGATCTGTCGTCCTGCCTGGTCTGCGGCCTCTAATTCATTCTCGGTCAAGGCTTCGATTCCATTGGTCGTTTCCAGCGTATCCCGGAAGGCAAGAATGGTCGTATGGTCAAATTGTTGAATCACCCATTCATGAAAAGGAACGTCAGACTGTCCGGGTGTTTCCATTTCATCCAACCAAAAAGGGATGGAATGACTGATTTCAAGTGCCCTGTCTTCCGGGACCGATTGAATCCCTGCTGTGATATTCGCTTTCCATTCACGAAGGACCCGGGGCTGGTCGTCATACCATTCCTCCAAGTATTGGGGCTGGACTTTGAAATGAATACCAGCAAACTGCTGGTCCGATGAGACGGATTGGTTGTATTCCATTACCTCATCCACAAAAGCATCATATCTCCCCTGATTTTCCCCCAGGGCCCATGAAGGTTCTCCGCCAAGGGCATGGACCTCGATCCCTTTGCTGTCTGCTTCCTGAATGAAGTCTGCCGTTACCTGTGGATCCTCTTCTATTCCTTTCAGATATAAAACATTGATGCTGTTCTGCCCGGCGGTCTCCAGAATGGATTCTTGTTCTTCGCCTAGTTCCGTTTTTTCCACCCACATGGCCCTCTTGTATTCTTCTGACTCTGAAAAGCCAAAGAGAGGGAGCGAGAGAGCGGTGAGCATTAAAGATAGACATAGGATTCGATTCATTGTTTACCTCCAAGTGTGTAAGTGATGAGTTTTTAACCAGATTTCTGCCAAACGTACCCTTCTGTTTCTTTCTCTTTATCCGGGGGTCCCGCAACTGATGAACCAGGTATTTTTGAAAGCGGTTCATCTATCCCCGCTTCTGAATCCGAAGCCCGACCCCCTGATAAAAAGGGCGCGGATTTTGTCGGATTTTTGCGGAGGGTGCCGAAATAGAAATTCGCTGTTCCGAAACTGGGTTTTCGATGAAGTGTCCGGACCCCCGTGTTAGCGTTATAAACGTAGCGAGGCAATACACTAACAATCTAAACGCTCTACATTAAGTTTGCAACACTAAAAAAAATTTCCCTAAAGCAAAATTTGAAGGAGGGGGATAAATGAGATGGAAGGGGAAAGGGCTCGCTGTTCTCTTTTTTATAACAGTGGCTGGCAGTTGGTTTTTAGTGGGATCAACAAAGATGACGGAAAGCGAACAGCTCCAAAATGGGAGCCAGCTGACATTTCGTACGCAGGGCGAGCAATTCGAAGTCTATCAGGATGAAAGCTGGTCACCGCTTTTTATTAAAGGGATAAATATGGGAGCCACTTTGCCCGGCCATTTCCCGGGAGAACTTCCCATTTCTAAAGACGACTACCTCCGCTGGTTTGAAATGATTGATGAAATGGGAGTGAACACGATTCGGATTTATACGATCCATCCTCCTGTTTTCTACGAAGCGCTGGTGGAATACAACGAAGATACCCAAGGGGATCCTCTTTATTTCATGCAGGGGGTCTGGTCTCCGGTGAATATCATGGATGACACGGGAGATGCTTTATCCAACCGTGTGCTGCAGGCTTTTAAGCAAGAGATTGATCATGCTGCAGGAGCGGTTTATGGAGACATCCGGATACCTGAGCAGGATGGGAAAGCAAGCGGGAACTATACGGCGGATGCCGGCCCTTATTTGGCTGCCTGGCATATTGGAACGGAATGGAATCCTGATCTTGTTCAACAGACTAATGATAAACACAGCGATGATCCAGCTTTCAGTGGCACATATTTTGGAACCACCGAAGATGCCTCCCCCTTTGAAAGCTGGTTAGCTGAACTTTTGGATTACACAGCAGAGCAGGAAAGTGAAAGAGGGTGGCAGCATCCGATGACCTTTACCAATTGGATGACAACCGATCCTCTGGAGCATCCGCAGGAACCCCAGAAAAGAGAGGATATGGTGAGTGTCGATCCCACACATATTGAGGAAACGAACTGGGCTGCCGGCTATTTTGCTTCGTATCACGCTTACCCGTACTATCCGGACTTTTTAAGGTTCACCGATGAGTACGATGACGTAAAAAATGAAGATGGAAAGGTAGATACATACCTCGGATACTTGAAAGATTTGAAAGATTATCATGAAGGACTGCCTGTCATGATCAGTGAATTCGGAGTTCCTTCATCCAGAGGAAGTGCTCACAATGGTCCTTTAGGCCGGGATCAGGGCGGACATAGTGAACAAGAGCAGGGAAAACATGCTGTCGATCAGCTTCACCATATATACATCGAGGAATTCTCGGGGGCTCTGCTTTTCACCTGGCAGGATGAGTGGTTTAAGAAAACGTGGAATGCCATGCCTTTGAGTACAGATCACAGGGAGGCGTTCTGGTATAACACGTTATCTGCTGAACAATCCTACGGTGTTTTAGGCATGTACCCGGAAAAAGCTGATGATGTGGAGATTGATGGTGATCTCAAGGATTGGAAGGAACTGGAGAAGGAAGACGTGGAGAAAATCCCTGCACCGCTCACTGATTTGAATGTGACCCATGACGAAGGGTATGTGTACATTTCCGCGCGATTACCAGAGGACATCGACTTGGAGAAGCAGTCTGTTTATGTCGGTGTCGATAGTGTGGAGGGAGGAACAGATCCTCCTCAACACCTCCACGGCATCCAACTGGAAGAAGGACTGGAGACGATGATACGTCTCAGTGCATGGGAAAAAAGTGAAGTGTTGATCGAATCCACCTATGATTTCCATACGCGTCTCTATGAAGAAGCTTCCGGCAGCGGTCAGGAGGGAACCTTCCAACCTTGGAAAATGGCTGTCAGTCTACCATTGAGGCATCCTTTGACAAAAGAGGAAATTCCATTTGAAGCCGTAGAGGTGGGACAGATGGACCGCGCTTCCCTTGTGAATCAGGCAGAGGCCGACTGGGAAATCAAAGGCCGTGTGCTGGAGATGAAAATCCCCTGGGGACTGTTAGGGTTCTCAGATCCGAGTACAAAAAAGGCGGTCGGTTATCCTTCTTCTGAGCAGATGGAAGGGGATCTTCCTAAAGAGACGGTGGATGGCATCCGCCTCCTCCCCTGGATCTATGATAAAGAATCAGAGGAAATCCGTGGGTTAAGCAGCTCAGTTTCTACAGAGCCGTATCCGATCTACGAATGGAAGGAATGGCAGGAAACAGCGTATGAAGAAAAAAGAAAGGCGAGCTATTACATGATGAAAGAAGCCTTACAGGGATTGGAACAATAAGGAAGGAGGTTCTCCATGTATATCAACGTTCAAATCGCTTACTACATGATTGGGGTTTTACTCATTCTCATGACCGCATTCATTATGGCGACGTTAAGTTTGAAATGGAATAAAAAACGTGTAGAAAAGCGGAGAGCGCAATGTCTGGTTCGACATAAAGATTATCTGGAATATGTACAAATGCACTTAGGAGAAGAAGACCGGTTAAGACCCCCCGGCGGCTCTCTGACAACCTTTGAACGACGAGTGCTGCAGAGCGAGCTTGTCCAATGGATCAATCAGCTGGATGGGATTTACCGGCAGCGGCTGTTAAGGCTGTGCGGGGATCTCGGGCTGGTCGAACACAATTTAAAGCGGTTGGGCAGTCATCGGCCGCTTGTCCGGTTGGATGCCGCGTATCACCTTGGAGCATTGAGGGCACCTGAAGCCACATCCTCTCTGCTTTCCCTGCTGTATAAGAAGCGTGTGGATTCTTCCTCCTTCATCTATGCACGGGCGGCTGCCCAAACGGCCACACAGTTAAGTGAGATGGGCGATCTGCTCCGTTTCCTTATTGAGAATGGGAAGCAGGATGTTCATTTGACAGCAGACATCACAAAGGAATCTGAACTTGATTTAACACAGTTATTTATCACATTCCTGCATGAAAAGAATCCCAAATATGTGAAGCTCGGGCTTATTGGTCTTCAGAACAGCGTGAAGGCTGATCTGCCTGACCGTATTCAGGAACTGACGAAATCGGATGATCGTGACATTCGTATGAACGCAGCTAAACTGCTGATTTCCTCGGTTGACTTATCTGAAGAGGATGTTCAATTTTATCTTGCTTTCCCGGACTGGGAGGTCCGCAGACTTTTTGCTGAATGGATTGGGAGATCTGGTCTCATTCAATACATTCCCTTGTTATCCACCCGGCTGGAAGATGTAAACTGGATGGTCGCTCGTGCGAGTGCAGCGAGTCTAGTCCGTATGGGAGACGAAGGGTTTGAGGCCCTGTGCCAATTGGCTGTT
This sequence comes from Halobacillus sp. ABD4_316, assembly GCF_056161385.1. NCBI lineage: Bacteria > Bacillati > Bacillota > Bacilli > Caryophanales > Bacillaceae > Halobacillus > Halobacillus sp. ABD4_316. The sequence goes on along the minus strand of NZ_JBSWZA010000003.1, from coordinate 153,382 downwards.
GGAGATGGAAGTGAGCATGGAAGGGCCGTGGCCATGGAATTCATCGAAGAAAATTTGAAGCAGTCAACCTCCCCATCTTCCCATGTCGAGGATATCATGAGTCACAACCATAAAGAGTTTCTGTACAAGAAGTATTTTGAAAATCACCAGACATTAACAAACGTCATGTAAGGAAGGAGGATGAAGAATGAGAGAGATCCTGCTGTTCTATGGAATTTTTGCCATGTATTACGTAGTTACGATCAACACCATTTACTTCGGAATTATCTTATTTTCCTTCCGGAGAATACTAGGAATTATGAAGGAAACCTTCTACTCAAAGTATGAGGCCCTGTCCGGATCCAAACATGTCCCGCCCATATCCATCCTTGTTCCAGCTTTCAATGAAGAGCTGACTATCAAGGAAAATGTCAGATCCCTGCTGGCCCTCCATTACCCGGAGTTTGAAGTGATTGTGGTGAATGACGGATCGGGAGACAAAACCCTCGATACCTTAATCGAGGAGTTCCAATTAAAATATCATCCCCCGAATATGATCAAAGATACGATTGCTACAGCTGAGGTCAAAGGGGTTTACTACAATCCGGATTATCCAACTCTCTATCTTGTAGATAAAGAGAATGGTGGAAAAGCAGATTCCCTGAATGCCGGCATTAACTTATCGAATTACTCACTGATCTCATCGATCGATGCGGATTCTTTACTCGAAGAAGATGCGCTGATCCGGATTGCCAGAAAGTATATGGAAAATCCTGAGGAGAATGTGGCGATTGGTGGGAACGTGCGGATTGCCAACGGCTGCCGTATCCAAAACGGGATGGTGAAGCAGGTCAATCTTCCGAAAAAATTACTGCCGATGTTCCAGACCGTAGAGTACTTAAAAGCGTTTCTAGGCGGACGGATCGGCTGGAGTGACGTCAATGGACTGATTATCGTTTCCGGTGCTTTCGGTGTCTTTAAGAAAGAATACGTTGTAAAAGTCGGAGGCTACCGCGGGGGTTACCCTGGGGAGGATATGAACATTATCATTAAGCTTCACCGCTACATGCTGGATCACAAGCTTCCCTACAAAATCGATTTTTGTCCGGATGCAGTCTGTTGGACGCAGGCTCCCGACACGTTCAAGATTCTCGGCAGTCAGCGTAAACGCTGGGGCCGTGGAAATTTGAAAAATATGATTGAAGAAGGGCGCTTCATGTTCCTGCGTCCGAAATACAAGATCATGGGTATGTTAACGATCCCATATAACATTATTTTTGAAACTTTGAGCCCTTATTTCCGAATTACAGGTTTTCTCGCCATTCTCGGTTACAGCTTCATGGACATGACCGGATGGAAGCTCATGGGAATCTTCATGCTGATTAATGTTCTGTACGGAACACTGCTTGGCTTAGGTTCGCTGCTTTTGGAGGAAATGGCCTTTCAGCGCTACCCGAGAGTCCGCGATTATTTCAAGATGATTTTGTACACGGTTTTGATGTTCTTCGGATACCGTCAGCTGGGGATTTTATGGAGGTTCCTCGGTCACATCGACTTTATGCGGAAAAACAACTCCTGGGGAACGATGGTACGAACCAGTTGGAATGAAGACGAAGACGAAGACAAGGAAAAGGCCGCATAACCGAACGAAAAAAGGAGGGTGGAAAATGGCAGCGACTCATATTGGTTCCCGGATCATTCAATCGTTCAATCATTTTCTTCACTATTATCAGAGCAGCCAATTAAAGTGCGGGATCATTCTGGCCCGTGCAGATATGAATGAAGCAGAGGTCGGGGAAATGGAAGCGTATTTGGAAAAGGAAGAGCCGGGTACCGCCTTTCAAGTCAGTTACGATCCACAGGAGAAGATTCTTGGCATCCTGCTTGATGGCTGTGCCTTGGCGTATACCCATTTTCTATCGCTGCACGTGAAAGATGTGTTAAGCCGGAACCGCCAGCTCACCGGAGATTTATGGGTGGGGAGCTTTCCTGAAAACAGCGACCACGCAGAACAAATGATGTTTGACATGCTTTGGAGAATCATTGATGGAAACCACGAAACGAACGATATCCATGTTTATCAAGGACAGAAGGAAAAGGGTCCATCAACGAAATCCGTGCTGCTTGTTGATAGTGATCAAAGCTTAGTTCAGTTATTGACAAACTACCTGCAGGGAAAAGGCTATGTCGTCCATACAGCAGAAGACGGGAAAACGGGCGTGGATGTCTATCAAAATGTCCTGCCGGATCTCGTCATTACGGAAATCAATCTGTCCGCTCTGGGAGGCTATCAGTTCATCAATCAAATCAAGAACATCGACGAAGCCTCCAAAAAGTCGACAGCGATCATAGTTCTTACAAATAAACAATTGGAAGAAGATGTGAGGCGCACGTTTGATTATGGTGTCTCCGATTATATGACCAAGCCCTTTTCACTTGTAGAGCTTGAAGCACGGATGAAAAGACTCGTGAGCGTTTCTAAATAAATCTTATAAAAGAGAGGGATCAGGAATGGGATATTTTGAACAGCTGTCTCAGAAGATTGAAATGAAGAAAGCAAATATCGGAGTTGTCGGTATGGGGTATGTCGGGCTGCCACTGGCTGTCGAAATGGTGAAGTCAGGATTCAACGTATGTGGCATCGATTTGGATCAGAAGAAGATTCAGTCGCTGCGTGAAGGGCATTCCTACATCAACGATATTGCGGATGAGGATTTGCAGCAGGCGCTTGCCACAGATCGGTTCTTTCCAACAAGTGACTATGAAGTTGTCAAAGACCTTGATGCGGTCAGCATTTGTGTCCCTACCCCATTAAGTGAGAACCAGGATCCGGATACTTCCTATATTACAGGCGTGATCAACAGCATGAAGCCCTTTATGAAAAAAGGAATGCTCGTGACGCTGGAAAGCACCACATATCCGGGGACGACCGAAGAACTGATTTTGAAAGAATTCAATCGTATGGGATACGTCGAAGGCGAAGATATCTTCCTTTGTTATTCACCTGAGCGCGTGGATCCAGGGAATCAGTCCTTCAACACGCATAACATGCCAAAAGTTATGGGCGGCATGACAGAAAAATGTAATACAGTCGGAGGGCTTCTCTACAGAAATTACATTCCAAACGTTGTTCCTGTTACGTCACCCAAAGTTGCAGAGATGTCCAAGCTTCTAGAAAATACGTTCCGAAGCGTCAATATTGCTTTTGTCAATGAGATTGCAATGATGTGTGAACGTATGGATATCGATGTGTGGGAAGTGATTGATGCAGCGGCAACGAAACCATTCGGCTTTATGAAGTTCCAACCGGGACCTGGAATCGGCGGTCACTGTATCCCTCTGGATCCGATGTACTTGTCCTGGAAAGCCAAAGGATTCCGCTTCTATAGTAAGTTCATCGATCTGGCCCAGTCGATCAACAGCAACATGCCGGACGTTGTCGTTGGAAAGACGTCACAGGTATTGAACATTCATGGGAAGTCCATCAATGATTCTAAAATCCTTATTCTCGGTATGGCCTATAAACCGAATATCAGTGATCTTCGTGAATCGCCGGGGCTGTATCTCTATGAACTATATAAAGAAAACGGAGCGAAGGTGGAGTATCACGATCCCCATGCCCACAGCTTCCTGGATGATGATGGTGACGTCGTCCACTCGGTTCCTTATGATAAAGAACAGCTGAAAGAGTACGACTGCCTTGTCATGGTCACGAATCACAGTGACTTTGATTATCATGAACTGGCGGAATTAGGAGTTCCGATTGTAGATACAAGGAACGCTTTCCAAGCCTTCGATCAACCACACATTCATAAACTTGGGACGGCTTCGAAAGTGAACAAGAAACAGCACGAATCCATTGCTCTGTAATCAATCAAAGAAAGTTTCAAAAACTACTTATTATAAAGGGGATGAACGACTATGTGCGGAATCATGGGATATGTTGGAGATAAAGAAACACAGCGTGTATTAACAGAAGGACTGCGTAAGCTGGAATATCGCGGCTATGACTCTGTTGGTATCGCATTGAACAACGGGGAAACCCTTCAGCATGAGAAGTCTAAAGGAAGACTCGAAGTGTTGGAAGAAAAATTGGAGGGGGCTCCGCTTTCTGGGTCGATCGGAATCGGTCATACCCGATGGGCTACACACGGACGCCCTTCCGATGAGAATTCCCACCCGCATCTGGATGAGCAATCCAAATTTGCTGTCGTCCATAACGGCATTATTGAGAACTATATGGAAATTAAGCGGGAAATGAAGGAGGAAGGCTATTCCTTTACTTCTGAAACGGATTCCGAAGTGATTTCCCACTTATTCTCTCATTTATATGATGGAGAAATAGTATCGACCATCCAGAAAGTGGTGGATAGACTGGAAGGAGCCTACGCGCTTGGAATAGTTTCTGAGCATGATCCAGAGCGGTTGTATGCTGTGCGTGAAGCCAGTCCCCTCATCATCGGATCCGGCGATGGAGAATCCCTGATCAGCTCCGACATCCCCGCTCTGCTGGAACATACACGTGATGTTTATATTTTGGAAGACGGCGAGATGGCAATCCTTTCAAAAGAAGGTGTCACGTTGATGGAAACGGAGACAGGAAAAGAATTGACACGCGATATTTTCCGTGTGGACTGGGATATGGAACAGGCTGAGAAAAATGGGTATGATCACTTTATGCTGAAAGAGATCTTCGAACAGCCGACGGCACTTCGGAAAACGATGACCGGTCGTCTTGATCAGGAAGCGAAACGTGTGGACTTCGAGGAACTGCAGTGGTCACCTGAAACCATTCAGCAATGGAACAAAATTACGATTGTAGCCTGTGGGACAGCTTATCATGCAGGGTTGATCGGTAAGCATGTAATCGAGGAACTGACACGTATTCCAGTCGATGTTGAAGTGGCTTCGGAATTCCGCTATCGACGCCCGATCGTAGACGAGAAGACATTGGTCATTGTTGTCAGTCAATCTGGAGAAACAGCAGATACTCTGGCCGCGCTGCGTCAAAGTCAACACCTTGGAGCGAATGTTCTGGCCATAACGAACGTTGTCGGAAGCTCCATCGCCCGTGAAGCAGATGAAGTGATTTTGACAATGGCCGGTCCAGAGATTGCTGTAGCTTCTACAAAAGCGTACACCACACAAGTGCTGTCATTCTACCTATTAGGTCTGTATCTTGCTGAAAGCAAACAAACCATCACCGAACAAAACTACAAGCAGCTGATTGAGTCCATCATCGAACTGCCGGAGAAAATCGAGGGCATGCTGGAGCACTCTCAGGGAATCCGCTGGTACAGTGATTCCATCAATGATGCCAAAAGTGTCTTTTTCCTCGGCCGGGGACTGGATCATGCGGTCGCGTTGGAAGGATCGTTGAAACTGAAGGAAATTTCCTATATTCATTCGGAAGCTTATGCAGCAGGGGAATTGAAGCACGGAACGCTGGCCTTGATCGAAGAAGGGACACCAGTCGTTGCTCTCATTACACAAGATGAAGTGAGTGAGAAAATGCTCGGGAATGTCAAGGAAGTAAAAGCCCGTGGAGCGCAGGTGCTGGGGGTCGCAGAAGAAGGGAATCTGGATATATGGGAGTATGTAGATGAAACGTGCTATATTCCGAACACTCCATCCATTCTGACGCCGCTGCTGACAGTCGTTCCTTTACAATTGATCGCTTATTATACATCGCTCGCTCTTGGTAACGACGTCGACAAACCAAGAAACCTTGCGAAGAGCGTTACGGTCGAGTAGGTATCCAAATGATGGAGGTCATGGAACGGCAGCAGACAAAACTGAATAAAAGTAATTTAAAAGGGCTGATGCTTGGGGTTTATGAAAAGGTGGAGAACGAAAGCATCCAAACGGACCGTCAGATTATTGATGAGGTGATGGAGCAGTTAAGACCAATCATCCAGCCGATCGAGGAATAACTACGAATGGGGGAAGAAAAATGAGTGAAACGTTTGCTGTAGTATTAGCTGCGGGCAAAGGAACAAGGATGAAATCCGATCTTCCGAAAGTTCTTCATAAGGTTTGTGGAAAACCTATGGTGGAACATGTCATTGATCAGCTGAAGCAGCTTTCCATCGATGAGATCGTTACCGTTGTGGGTCATCAGAGTGAACGAATACAGGAACAGCTGGGTTCGACCGTAGAGTATGCTTATCAAGCGGAACAGCTCGGCACAGCTCATGCCGTGAAAATGTCTCATGAACAGCTGGGTCATCGTGAAGGCAGCACGCTGATCATTACAGGAGATACGCCGCTCATATCCAGCGGAACGTTAGCCGATTGTCTGGAACTCCATCAGGAGACAAACGCAGCTGCTACGATTCTGACGATGCAGCCGGATGACCCCGCGGGTTATGGAAGGATTATTCGTAATGAGCAGGGACAGGTGGAACGGATTGTTGAAGAAAAGGATGCTTCCGAGCAGGAGCGTTCCGTCAACGAGGTGAATTCGGGTATTTTCTGTTTCGATAACGGGCTGTTATTTGAAGCTTTGGATCTTGTGTCAACGGACAATGAGCAGGGGGAATATTATCTGCCGGATGTCATTGAGGTCCTGCAGCAAAAAGGGGAGCGAATCTCAGCAGCCCGTATGCCGGACGTTGACGAAGGACTCGGCATTAATGATCGAACCCAGCTTGCGAAGGCGGAGAAAATTTTACAGAAACGCATCATTGAATTTCATATGGAAAATGGGGTAACGATTATTGATCCCTTCTCTACTTACATAGGTGCTGACGTAACCATCGGCATCGATACGGTGATTGAACCGAGGACGCATTTAAGAGGGAAAACGAAAATAGGAACGAACTGCATCATTGGTCCGGATGTGGATCTGGAGAATTATCAAGCAGCGGATCGTACAAAAGTGAAAAATTTCTCAAGAACAAATGATATCAGTTCTCTGCCCTATGTTAACTAAATTACAGAAGGAAAGACCTTTCAATGGTGAAAGGTCTTTCTTTAAACGAAAATTCTCCCGAAGAAACAGCATCATCGGATCAGTGATGCTGTTTCTTCTCATCATTGGGGTGGGCATATACATGAGTCAACCATCAAAAGTGAAGGCTACCTGGATCTGGGATTTGGACGAGATGGAAGGAAGCATAGAGGAAAATATCGCTTTCGCTGAAGAGCAGGAAGTGAATTTAATCTATCTGCACATCAGTATTAAAGGATTCGACAGGGAGCGTGTAGAGGCGTTTATAGAAGAAGCTTCCGCTCATAATATCCAAGTGTATGCCCTTGGTGGTGATCCCAACTGGGCGCTGGACAAACATCAGGATAGTCTTGCTGCCTTTATATCCTCGGTCAAGGATTATAATCAAGACGTTCCAAGTGAAGCAGGATTCAAAGGGATCCATATGGATATTGAGCCTTACCTTCTGCCCGAGTGGGATGCGGACAGGGATGAAGTCATAACTCAATGGATGGATAATGTCACATTCTTAAGACAAGAAGTGGAAAAAACAGGCCAGGATCTTCAATTGAGTGGAGATTTTCCGTTTTGGGTGAATGATTTACAAGTGCCGGAGGAAAGTGGATCGCTCAGCTCGTGGATGCTGTCTCAACTGGATTCTATGACGATTATGGCTTACAGGGATTATACGGAAGGACGTAACGGGATTAAACATATTGCTTCCCCCCTCATCGAACAGGCAGCGAATCAAGATAAATCGGTGGTTATTGCTGTGAATGTCATCAAGACGGATGAAGGCAGTTATACGACTTTCTACGACAGCTCACCCGGTCAGATGGAACAGGAGTTGAACGGGTTGAACCAAAGCTTTTCCGGCCATCCCGGCTATGCAGGGACCGCTGTCCACGACTACAGCTATTGGAAGCTTTATCGGAACAAAGAATAGGGGAACGATGTTCTGCTTGTAGAGAAACCTTGTTTTTCTACAAGCTTTTTTTATCTCCGCAATCCTGCCGTGGAGGGGGGATATTTTCATCCGTTCAGGACAACGTATGAAGGATATAGGAAACGATGAGGTACATAAACGGACGGTTTTGAGGAGTTGGTTCGGGTTATACATCGGTTCTTCTGCCTTCGTATGGAAACGGGGTGTCTTTTTTATGGATTGGATATGGAAAGCTGTTTTAATCATCCTCGCAGGTACGATTATTCTTCGTATCGCCGGTCGGAAGTCAATCTCGCAGATGACCTTGTCCCAGACCGTCATCATGATTGCCATTGGGTCGCTGCTGATCCAGCCTGTCGCAGGAGAGAACATCTGGGTTACATTTGGTGTTGGCGGTGTGCTTGTCTTAACTTTGATGGTGATGGAATATTCCCAGGTGAAACTTGATTTTATGGAGAAGTTTTTAACGGGGAGGTCTGTCTCGATTATTGAAAATGGCCAGCTGAATGAAAAAAACTTAAAGAAGCTGCGTTTCACTGTGGACCAATTGGAAATGAAGCTCCGGCAGTCGAATGTGTCCTGTATTCAGGATTTGAAATCGGCCACTCTTGAACCCAACGGCCAGCTCGGCTTTGAGCTGAAAGAAAGGAAGCAGCCTGCGACCAAGCAGGACGTGGAAGACTTAAAGCAGCAGCTGCATCTGCTGGCTTCCAAGCTGCATCCGGATCAAGCGGTCCAGCCTTCCTCAGAAAGCCCGTCCGGTGAGGATTTGTTTAAGGAAGTCGAAAACAAACATCATGAGCAGCCTTTCCCTCGCCGTCTTCAGTAGGAAGAGGCGCGTGGAAGGAATTTTAGTTTAGAAGCTGATATAATGAACTCGAGGTGAGACAAATGGATTCTATACACTCCATTGAAGATTTAGATGCTTTTGTAAATGAGGAAATGCTCTCGATTGTTTATGTATCCAGACCGGGCTGCTCCGTTTGTCATGGTCTTCTACCTCAAGTGGAGGATCTGCTGGCTGATTATCCAAGCATACAAGCCCGCCATGTGAATGCAGATGAAGTACCCCAGGTTGCCGGTCATTACTCTGTGATGACTGTACCGGCCGTTCTTGTCTATTCGGAAGGAAAAGAGCTCTTCCGGAAAGCCCGCTTCGTGCCGATCGGTGAACTCAATCAGCAGCTCGCTAAATTAAATCATTTTATAAACGAAAGCTGAATGCCTGCTTCTGGTCCTTTGACCAGAAGCAGCTTTTTTTATGCATGAAAAAGGGAGGGCGGTTTTTCAGATGAGTGGGGAATGAAAAATGAATAATTATTCCAACAATTCGGTTTTGTCGAGCATTTCTTAAAAATTCAAGCCGCAAATACATCCATGAGACGAGATTATTTCCGATGAGAAGCGATGACTGCGAAATATCTCTCTTTGAAACCGTTTACACGGACTAATTGACGAATATAGACCCGACTTGTAGAAAAGCCCTTGAATCTGTTTTTGCCAGTGTTATGATGAAAAACGTCTTAGAGAAAAAGCGAACAAAAATGCGAACGGGAGAGATTAACCCAAATGATTAAACAAACGATTGCTTTTCTAGGTGCAGGATCTATGGCAGAGGCGATGATTTCAGGAATGGTGGAGTCGGGTAATATTCCAGCTGAACAGATCATTGTAACCAACCGAAGTAATCAGGAACGTTTAAACCACATTCAATATAAATACGGCGTCCGTACAGTATTAAAAGATGAATTGAATTTCGCTGAAGTGGATCAGTTCATTCTGGCAATGAAGCCGAAAGATATTGACGCTGTTTTGGAAGACTTGAAAAATAAATTGACCCCGGACCAAGTTCTTGTATCTGTTCTTGCCGGTATTTCTACTTCTTATATGGAAGATCGTCTCAATGACCGCCAGCAGGTGGTCCGTGTGATGCCGAATACTTCCAGCATGCTTCGTGAATCAGCCACGGCCGTGTGCCCCGGGCAGTTCGCAGACATGGAGAAGGTCGAAGTTACGAAAGCTCTGCTTCGTTCAATCGGTGAAGTCTTCGTCATAGAAGAAGAGAAAATGGACGTCTTCACTGGAATCGCTGGAAGCGGACCTGCGTACTTTTATTATTTGATGGAGCATATCGAAGAAACGGGCCGTTCAGAAGGGATGGATCCGGAAACGCTTCGTGAAATTGGAGCACAGACACTGCTTGGTGCCGCCAAAATGATGTTGGAACGTGATGAATCCCCGGCAGAACTGCGGGAGAACGTAACTTCACCGAATGGTACAACGGCAGCAGGACTCGATGCGCTTGCAGCCAGCGGCGGAGGTCAGGCGATTTCAGAAGCCGTACGCGGTGCCGCTTCCCGATCCAAAGAATTGAGTGCAGAACTTGAAGGACTTCTCGTAGGCAGTAGATAAATACAGCTGACAGACGCAAAATTGTTAAACAGGAGTGATATGTTGAGTCAAACTAAGAAACGAATCGTTATTAAAATTGGAAGCAGTTCATTAACCAGTGCGCACGGTGAAATCAGCCGTCGTAAACTTGAAAAACTTGTCGATGAAGTTGTCCGTTTGAAGGACGACGGCCATGAAGTCCTCCTTGTCTCCTCAGGCGCGGTAGCCGCGGGTTACCGGAAACTGGGATGCCTGGAGCGTCCGAGCACCCTGCCGGAAAAACAGGCAGCCGCATCCATCGGTCAGGGTCTGCTCATGGAATCGTACTCTGATCTATTCCTATCCCATGGGTATATGGGATCCCAAATCCTCATCACGCGCAGTGATTTCTCTGATGAAAACCGCTACAACAACGCACGTAACACCATCAATGTCCTACTAGAACGCGGAATTATCCCTATTGTAAACGAAAATGACACGATTACGATCGACAGACTGAAGTTCGGAGATAACGACACCCTTTCAGCGAAGGTCGCCGGCCTTGTCGATGCTGATCAGCTGATTATCCTTTCAGATATTGATGGCCTTTATGATGCTGATCCTAGAAAAAACTCCGATGCAAAACTGCTTGATAAAGTCCACGAGATTACCCCTGAAATCGAAGCTGCAGCAGGTGATCCGGGAAGTGCGGTCGGAACAGGCGGCATGAAATCGAAAATTGATGCCTTCAAAATTTCCATGGCTTCCGGTATCGCTTCTTTCCTAGGAAAGGCTAATACACCGAACATCGTCTATGATGCGGTTTACGGGGATGCTGTAGGTACGTACTTTGAAATTACGACTGATGCTGAGAACCTCGATCAGAAGAAACAGTGGATTGCTTTTAACTCCGGACCGGAGGGCACAGTAATTATTGACCACCGTGCAAAAGAAACGGTTGTCGACATGAAACAGAGCTTGATGCCGGCCAATGTTCACCATGTCACAGGGCGCTTTGAAAAAGGTGCTGTCGTACGAATCCATGATTTGGATGGTGAAGAAATCGGCTTAGGCGTAGTCAACTATTCTTCTGAACAAATGAAGAACATGATCAATCTGACACAACCTGAACTCGAGTCTTATGATAAGGCTGCCGTTGAACAGAAAGATTTTGTGTGCCATCTCGAAGTATCCATGCCCGTAGGCGTTTAAAATACTCAAGGAGGTCTTTGATGACTGTAACTATGAATGTAAATGTGGAAGCACAGGCAATGGAAGCGAAAAAAGCATCCAAACAGCTGATGATCCTTTCAAAAGAAGAAAAGAATGAAGCGCTGCTTCATCTGGCTGATGTACTTGAACGTGAATACGAAAGCATTCTGCAGGCCAATGAAAAAGATCTGGCCAATGGACGTGAGCAAGGCTTCACTGATGCGTTCATGGACCGTCTTTCCTTGTCCAAAGAACGCGTGGAGGATTTTGCCCAGGGACTTCGTGACGTTGCAGAACTGGAAGATCCAACAGGGCAGGTCCTGACAGACTGGACGCTGGAAAATGGACTGCAGGTAGAAAAAGTGACCGTTCCCCTCGGTGTGATCGGTATGATTTATGAAGCACGTCCGAACGTGACCGTCGATGCTACCGGACTCGCTTTGAAATCAGGCAATGCGATTGTCCTGAAAGGTGGCTCGTCTGCTATCCACTCCAACGAGGCTATTGTAGATGTCATTCACAAAGGACTCGAAGAGACGAAAATGCCTAAGGAAGCTGTACAGTTCATCGCTTCTACAGATCGTGCAGCTACAAACGAGCTGTTTACAATGAAAGAGCACATCGACGTATTGATTCCACGTGGAGGCGGACGATTGATTCAGGCTGTGGTAGAAAACGCCACGGTCCCTGTTCTTGAAACAGGTGTCGGCAACTGCCATATCTATATTGATGAGCAGGCGGATGTGAAAAAAGCGCTGAACATTTTGATCAACGCAAAAACCGATCGTCCGGCTGTCTGTAACGCAGCAGAAACGCTGGTTGTTCACAAAAACTGGTTGAAAGAGCATAAAGATGCCTTAATCGCTGCATTGAAAGAGAACAATATTGCTGTTCATGGCGATGAGCACATCGTTGATACGATTCCAGGCGCTGTTCCAGCTGGAGAAGAAGACTGGGCTGAAGAATATTTGAGCACAGATCTAGCGGTGAAAGCTGTAGACAATCTGACAGATGCAATCGCGCATATTGAAACGTATGGAACGAAGCACTCGGAAGCCATTGTCACAGAAGACCAAAAAGCTGCCGATCACTTCTTTGCGCTTGTTGATGCAGCGGCTCTCTATCACAATGCATCCACACGCTTTACAGATGGCGGGGCCCTTGGATTTGGGGCGGAAATCGGTATTTCCACGCAAAAACTTCATGCCCGCGGACCAATGGGGCTGCCGGCATTGACGACGATCAAGTTCCTTATGAAAGGAAACGGTCAAACCCGATAAACAGAGGTCAATTTTTCAGGCTGTCGAGGATATTCTCTCGGCAGCCTGTTTTTTTATGTAACTGAAAAATGTGTTGGAACAGGCAGGGATAAGGAAAAAACGTTCCAGTTAAAGATGGAACACATGGTGGCTCGGATGACTGAATAAGGAAGAGCCCTTCTGATCAAGGAGGCGCATAGGATATAGGACTGGCCTGTTATTCCTCCCATTTCCTGTGGTCATTTACTTTAAACTTCAACAACTGTATGATGTTGGAAACGCATTTTACAGGAGGGCTGGCGATGAGACAGGGAGAGGCTGTAGAGGTATTGTTGGAAAGCTTGAAAGTAGATGCACTCGTAAAGGCTGTCTTTTTAAAAGGGTCCATGGGCAGAGGGGAAGAAGATGTCCATTCCGATGTGGATCTTTACGTCCTTGTGGATGAAGAAGAGGAGCATGCATTTTTAAAGAAGAGAAAAACGCATCTTTTATGTTATCAACCCCTTTTGTTTTATGATGAAATCTTCATCATTGCTCCTCAGGTGATTGCAGTTTATGATAATCTCCTGCACGTGGATTTATTTACAGTTACAGAAGAAACACTGATCCATAAGGATTACGTTCGTGTACTGTACGATCCTGAAGGGCGAATGGAAAGGCATCAACAGGAACAGCAGCTTTATTTAGATGAACGTGATTTTCAGGATGCGGTTGATGATGTCACCTTCTTTTTGCTGCAGTATAAAAAAGCTTCCGATCGTGGAAATGATATGTGGGCATGTAAAGTGTTGAATGACCTGGCTTTGAATACAGCGAAGGTTCTTCTCCAGCATTATGCTCCCGATCGTGCGCAGCTTGGATTGAAAACGGCAGATCAGTCCCTGCCTGCCGGGGTTAAAAAGAAACTTCAAAAGGTTTACCAGCACTTGTCTCTGAGGGAGCATCCTACAGCTGTAAACGTTCTTATTCACCTATTAGAAGAGGAGTCTGCCTGGCTTCAAAAGGTGTGGAAAGGGAAGAAAGATACCCTTCCGTTTTTGGAGCGCATGATCTTCGAATTAAAAAACCAGCTTCCTGTTTAATCAGGAAGCTGGTTTTTTAAAAGGTTTGACCGGCCATCGCCTGCGATAACGTCGCTGTCGTCGTGACGTGACTGAAGTCGAGGCCGAGGGAAACGGCGGTCTGTGCAATTTCCGGACGGATGCCGACGACCGTTGAAGATACTCCGATCAAGCGGAGGCTGTCAATCAGCTGGAAAATCTGCTGGGCAACCATCGTATCCACGAGATAGACTCCTGACAAGTCTATGTACAGCAAGTCTACATCCTGCTCGGTGCATTTTCTCAGTATATTCTCCTGGATCGCAGCGGCCCGGTCGGTATCAATGTTCCCGACAAGAGGCAGGAGCGCCTGCTCATTCGACAGTTGAATCAATGGGGAGCTCAATTCATTGATGGTCGACTGCTGTTTTTCAATCGTACGGTTCAAGTAATTGGATTTTTCCTCGACGACCTGATACATGATCTGATCGAAGGCATCCACCAGGAGACGGGTCCAGCGTGTTTCTCTATCCCTGTCTACGTCGACATCCTGGGTTTCAATGAATTCCTTGAGGAAATCCAAGTATTGGATACGAACACGCATGAATTCCCGCATGATTTCATGTGTAGGAGTCTCGAGATGGTGGGGGTCCCGTCCAATTTCCACGATCCAGTCATTCATGTGAGCGAGAAAGGCCTCTTTATCCAGAGTGAAGATCTCGGCCAGATGTTTGTGAAATGCAAAGTTTTGGGATTTTAAATTTTCAATGGTTGCCTGATCACGGGAGGCATAGACGCCCGAAACCGAACTTTGATCGAGGGAATTATACCATTCTTCTGTTAGAATCGATGCTTTTTTCAATAGAAATTCTCGAAATGCTAGGTTGGCTTTCAATGGGGAAGCTCCTCTCTCTACTTGAGCCTCTCATAAAATCCGGAGAGCATCATAGATACTTTTATTATATAAGGTATCCCTTATATTTTCCATCTTTAGGCGGCTGAATAAGGAAATAAAACAACTTTCCGGACTGGTGCCGATCTATTCATCCACGTCTACCATGTTTTCCTTGGAGTAGTGGTTCCTAAACATCGGATCGAGCTGAAGCATGAAAGGTCGACTGTCATACATGTTCCGGATGCTGTATAGGAGTGGGAAGAGCTGTGACAGGAAGGATTTTCGTGTGGAATCAGCAGCTCCAGAACAGCACAGGAGTGGTCGGGGGAGAGTCTGACCGCTTTGAATATGCAAGATGTAAAGCATATATAGCTGCCCTCCTTTTCTTTGATCCCATTACCACAGAAGCGTTGTCCATCTCTGCAGTACAACATAAACGGAATGGTCGTATTTCCTTGTCGATGCTGATGATCACCGCGCAGAGCTGCGATGGATGTGCGGCAGCTGGTTTCAGAGTGACGACCGGCTACTATTTTCTGGGCTTTTATGATGGCTGCCACCGTCCTTGTCACGGAGCAGCAACTGCAAGAATCGTGTTTCAAAGGCAGTATCCTCCTTTCTATTCGATCTCTTATAGTCTATTCCGGACTGGAAAAAAGGGCTGTGCTTCCGTCCTGTTAGAGCCTGATATAGGACAATGGCCAATCCGTGGGAAGAGGCGGATGCATAAGGTATAGGACAGCGGAAGGAAAACGGCAGCTGCAGCCTGCATATACAAGGAAGACCTTCCGTTTAAAGAATGCCAGCGTACACTGGCATTCTTTTAGTTTTTTCTTCTATATAAAAGAGACAGCCCCCTTCTCATGCACACGTATGAAAGGTGAATGTTCATTCATTTTCTGGTTGAATTTTCAGAATAATGGGAGTAGAATGAAAACATACTAACCGTTTGGTATGTTACATACCTGTACTATTAAGGAGTGAGCTGATGCATGTGAAGGAGTTGTTCGATCTATCGGGGAAGACGGCGCTCGTAACCGGTGGGGGACGAGGGCTTGGAAAACAGATGGCCGAAGGATTTGCAGAGGCAGGGGCGGATCTTGTCCTTTGCTCCCGGAAACGAGAGGCATGTGAGGAAACCGCCCGGCAGCTTGAAGCAGAATACGGAGTCAAGACTGCCGCTTATGGTTGTGATGTAACAAACGTCGAAGACATCGAGCATGCCGTTCAAAAAACGGTGGAAAAGTTCGGCACCATCGATATTCTCGTCAATAACAGCGGGGCAAGCTGGGGGGCGCCAACGTTGGAAATGCCGCTGGAAGCCTTCCAAAAAGTAATGAATGTCAACGTGACAGGGACGTTCTTAATGTCTCAGAAGGTCGGAGAGGTCATGGTGAATCAAAAGTCAGGCAAGATTATTAATATCGCTTCTGTAGCGGGACTTGGCGGGGCAGATCCCAGATTCATGGATACGATCGGATATAACGCGAGTAAAGGGGCTGTGATCACCTTCACGAAAGACCTTGCTGTAAAGTGGGGAGCCCACAATATTCAAGTGAATGCCCTGGCTCCTGGATTTTTCCCTACCAAAATGTCGAAAGGACTACTGGAACAGGGAGGAGAATTCATTCTGGACCGCACCCCTCTCAACCGTTTCGGGTCCGAAGAGGATTTGAAAGGAGCGGCTCTTTTCCTGGCTTCCCGTGCGTCTGATTATGTGACAGGGGATGTGCTCGTCGTTGATGGCGGAATGCATGCTTCGTGCTGAGAAGAGCTGTTTTGTAAAGGACAGACGCCCATCCGATAAAAGGGATGCGTGTCAAGTTTATAGAGGAGGAATCGCATGGAGATGAAACAGATCACAGTAATTGGATCGGGGAGTATGGGACATCAAATCGCTATGCTGTCAGCCCTTGCCGGTTTCGATACGTACGTGCAGGATGTCCGTCCCGATGCTTTAGGACAAGCGAAGGACAAGCTGGAGCAGATCATGGCGAAATGGGTGAACAAGGACAAAATTTCTCAACAGGAAAAAGCGGAAGCCTTTGAGCGTCTTTCCTTTACGACCGACTTGCGGGAAGCGGCGGGGGAGGCTGACCTTGTTATCGAAGCCGTTGTGGAAAAGCTGGATGTGAAGCGGGAAGTATTTGCCCAGCTTGATGAGATTGTCCCTTCTCATACCGTGCTGGCTACCAACTCTTCTACAATGGTCAGTTCATTAATCGCTGATGTGGTTTCACGTCCGGATAAGGTCTGCAACATGCACTTCTTTTACCCTCCCCTCGTTATGGACTGTGTGGAAGTGGTCAAAGGGGAGCATACATCACAGGAGACGGCAGAATCGGCTATGGACGTCTGCCGGGCGTTGAACCGTACGGCTGTTTTACTGGAAAAAGAGATATCAGGATTTATCGCCAACCGCATTCTTTTTGCGATCCAGAAAGAGGCGGTGAGCCTGTATGAAGGTGGATACGCGGACTTCAAGGATATTGATAAAATCACCCGCAAGGCATTGAGTCATCCGATTGGTCCTTTCGAGCTCATGGACTTGTCAGGCATCGACGTCGGTTGTTATGTGATGCAGCAGCAGTACAACGAAACCGGCGATCCTGCAAACCTTCCACCAAGAACGATGACGGAGAAAGTGGAAGCGGGTGAACTGGGCCGGAAGACAGGGAAGGGCTTTTATACGTATGAAACGAAGGTGAATCAGTAGGAGGAGTAGGGCATGCACGAGATAGAAGTAACGGTACGATTTTGTGAGACGGATATGCTCGGTCATGTGAACAACAGCAATTTTTTTGTTTACATGGAAGATTCCCGCATTCGATTTTTCAAAGAACTGAAGCTTGTCGGGGAGGAGTGGAATTTTATTCTGGCTTCTGCCAAATGTGACTTTCTTAAGCAGGTGTACTTCAATCAGACACTGATCATAAAGAGCAGCGTAGCGAAAATCGGAAACTCCAGTTTTCATCTGATACAGGAGATGGTGGAGAAAGATTCACAGGAAGTCGTAGCTGAGGGAAGTTCAGTCATCGTGCAGTTCGATTTTGAAAAACAGAGAAGTCTGCCATTTACAGACGAAATGAGACAGCGTCTGGAGGAGCATAAGCCCGTTGTGAAATAGGAGGGGTCGGATGGCCGAAACGAAAGATACGCAGGCAGTGCGTAAAGGTGAAGAGCTGGATTATAAGATATTGATTCCCTTTTTGAAAGAACGTTTGAACATGCCGGGCGAGGAGCTTACCATCAGACAGTTCGGCGCCGGACACTCCAACTTAACGTATGAGCTTTCTGCGGGAGAAGACTGGAAGGTTGTGCTGAGGCGTCCGCCGCTTGGGCCGGTTGCTCCAAAGGCCCACGATATGGAGCGGGAATACAACGTGCTCCAGGCGCTGCATCCAGTTTATCCACTGGCTCCGAGACCTTTTCTCTTTGAATCTGGTGATCTGCTCGGAGCCCCTTTTTTCATAATGGAACGCAGAGAAGGAATCGTCTATGATAAACAGTTTCCAGAAGGAGTAGAAGGAAATGCGGAGCTCGGACGGCGGGTTTCACAGACGATGGTGGACAAGCTTGCCGAACTTCATGCTGTGGATTATTCGAAAACAGAACTCGTCCATATGGTGAAGCCTGATGGATTTATGGAGCGTCAAGTACACGGATGGATCAAACGGTACGACCGTTCGCGGACGGACGATGTTGTTTCAGGTGAACGGTTGAAGAAGTGGCTCTTGGATCATATCCCTTTATCCGGGGGAGCTTCTGTCATTCATTATGATTACAAGTTGAACAATGCCATGTTCAGCAGGCAGAACCATGCTGAAATGGTCGGGCTGTTTGACTGGGAAATGACAACGGTCGGAGATCCGCTTGCAGACCTGGGAGCAGCGCTCAGCTATTGGATCCAATCCGATGATCCACCGATGCTGCAGGAAGGGCTGGGCAGACCGCCGGTCACAGTAAAGGATGGCTTTTTTACAAGGGATGAGTTTGTAAACGCTTACTCTTTAAGAAGCGGCCGGAATGTCGACGACATCCATGTTTATTTGACATTTGCTTACTTTAAGCTGGCTGGAATTATCCAGCAGATTTACTTCCGGTATAAAAATGGTCAGACAGAGGATCCAAGATTTGCTCAAATGAATCATTTTGTCAATAACTTGATTCATCATGCGGAAGAAACGGCAGGGTTGTAGGTATGGGGAAAATCGAAGTCATTTTCAAAAAGGAAGACATCCAGCCTGAAAAGCTGGCCGGGAAAACAGCTGTGGTTTTTGACGTGCTTTTTGCAACGTCGACAATGACGGCCGCGATTGCTGATGGGGCGTTGTCTGTGCTCCCTGTTTACAGTCCTGAGCAAGCTCGGAAAACAGCCGAGGCATTTGACCAGCCCTTTCTTCTTGCCGGCGAGGATCAAGGGCGGACGATTGAGGGGTTTTATCCGCCTTTACGAAATCAGCTGAAACCATTTGTTGCGGGTAAACATCTGATTTTGACAACTACGAATGGTACGGTCGCGCTTCACAAGGCTCAACAAGCGGCAGATCTTTATGCCTCATCGCTGCTCAACAACCCGGCAACAGCCAAGCATCTGAACGAATCTCACGGCGGGGAAACGATTGTGATCATCTGCTCTGGATCAAGCGGTTTGTTTACAATGGAGGATTTTTATGGAGCTGGAAGTCTTGTCCATCATATGCAGCAGGATGGACATTGGGAGCTTTCAGATGGGGCGTTAACATCCCTGCATTTTTATAAGGGCGGTGGTGAGGGCCGGGAATTGCTTCGTTCCTGCCGGATTGGAAACTGGTTAATGAAACATGGTCTCGATCCTGTGGAAATCGACTTCGCTGCACAGGAAGGAGTGGTTGAAGCGGTTCTTGCTTACGACAAAATAACAGGACAAGTGAAGGAGAGGTATTATGCATCCAGTTAAAGATGAATGGAAAGGTGGTCGATTCCTCACTTCCGATATTGATCCGGAGGCGGTTTTCACCCCGGAAGATCAGACGGAAGAGCACCGGATGATCGGCCGGACCGCCCGGCAGTTTATTGAAGGAGAGGTGCGTCCATATAGGGAACGCATCGAACGGGGCGATTATGACTTCGTTGACCGGAAGATGAAAAAAGCAGGGGAGCTGGGGCTCCTGGCTCACAGCATTCCGGAAACGTACGGTGGTCTCGGGCTTGATAAAATCAGCAAAGGCATCGTGGGAGAAGCGCTGGGGAGCGCCGGCGGCTACAGTGTGGCCCATTCCAATCATACGTGTATCGCCACTCTGCCCATTACTTACTTCGGTTCGGAGGAACAGAAGAAGAAATACCTGCCGAAACTTGCCTCTGGAGCTTTTATAGGTGCCTACTGCCTGACAGAACCGGAAGCAGGATCGGACGCTTTATCCGCAAAAACGACAGCTGTCATGAATGACACCGGATCGCATTATGTGCTTAATGGAACGAAAATCTATATAACGAATGCTGCGTTTTCCGATACGTTCATCGTGTACGCGAAAGTGGATGGAGAGCATTTTACAGCTTTTATCGTAGAAAAGGATTTTCCAGGGCTGTCGATCGGCCCGGAAGAAGACAAAATGGGAATCAAAGGATCCTCCACCTGCTCAGTTGTAATGGAAGACTGTCAGGTCCCGGTGGAGAATCTTCTGGGGGACGTCGGCCGGGGGCATTTGATTGCGTTGAATGTGTTGAATCTCGGTCGGTTTAATTTAGGGTTTGCTACACTTGGTGCGGCAAAGTACAGCTTTCAGCTCGCTCTTGGTCATGCTTCCGAGCGTCGGCAGTTTGGAAAAGCGATCACAGATTTCAGGGCAAGTAAGCAGAAACTGGCTTGGATGGCCGCGGACTTATATGCGGCTGAATCGGTCATGTACCGGACAGCGGGGCATATTGAATCAGCACTCGCGGACCACTATGATACAGAAGACAAACAAGCTGTGTCCAAAGCGATGAACGAGCATCGTATGGAAGCAGCCATCTGCAAGATTGTCGGATCTGAAACACTGGATCGTGTCGTCGATGAAGCGGTTCAGCTTCACGGAGGGGCAGGGTTCATCAAGGAATATCCGGTTGAACAGGCTTATCGTGATGCGCGCATCAACCGCATTTTTGAAGGAACCAACGAAATTAATCGTCTCCTCATCCCGGGTGCCTTTTTCCAAACAGCCGGAAAAGCGGAAATAGATACACATACCTTAGTGAAACAAGCCGATGAATCCCTGAAAACAGGTGGTTACAAACGGGAGCAGGGTCCTGTGCCGAAGCTCGAAGAGGCGGTCGCTTTGTGTAAAGATTTATATCTCGTTTCCGCTGGAGCTGCCTATAAAATTCATGGATCCGCTATGAAAGAGGAACAGGAAATATTGATGGAACTGGCAGACATAGCCATTGAAATCTACCGCTCCGAATCTACCGTTCTTCGTGCCAAAAAAGGCAGTGGAACCTCAAGTCTTCACCTGCAGCTGGCTGAGACCGTCATTGAGAGGTCCATTGAAAATGTCCGCCTGTCTGTGAGCCGCTTGTTTTCTTCTCTCCTTAAAGGAGAAGAACGGACGAAGGCATTGAGGAGTGCTGCAGCCCTGTTGAGTGTGTATTCCTTTGAAGGAAGCCTGGATCGGAACCGCCGCCTTGCTGAACAAATGGTAGAATCCGGTCACTATAAAGTTTAAAAGGAGAGATGAAGATGAAATTAGGAAATGAGCATGTAGCTGTGGATATCAATGGACCCGTCATGTCCTGTGTACTGAACCGTCCGGAAAGTCTGAACGCTTTTTCTGACCAAATGATCGGTGGTTTGATGGAAGCTTTGGAAGAGGCCTCCAGGAATGAGGAAGTGAAAGTGATTACGCTTTCCGGAGCAGGGCGGTCTTTTTCGGCAGGAGGCGATGTGAAAAGCATGGGCGAAGCTTCGGCCCAGCATTTGTATGATCATGTCGGTGAGTTGAATAAACTGATTCTGAAGATCAAAGATGTACCGAAGCCGGTCGTAGCGGTCGTCCATGGGTATGCGGCCGGAGCAGGGTTCAACCTCGCTCTTGCCTGTGATCAGATTCTGGCAGCTGAAGAAAGTCGGTTTGTTTTGAGCTTTGCGCAGGTCGGCTTGATATCCGATGGCGGCGGTCACTATTTCCTTTCCCGTCTCATCGGTCCCTACCGGACGAAAGAGCTGCTGTTTACTGCCGAACCGATTCCAGTCGAGACAGCATCAGAGTGGGGCCTCGTCAACAGGGTGATTCCAGCTGGTGAGCTGGAAGAGACAGCGATGGATTATGCGCTTCGTCTGGCTAAAGGGCCGGGGAGGGCCATCGGTATGATGAAGAAAATTGTGGATCAAGCCGATCAATCCGACCTTGCCGCTATCCTGGAGCAGGAACGGATTTCTCAAACGATGATGGTGGAAACAATGGATCATAAAGAAGGTGTGGCTGCATTTAAGGAAAAGCGGAAACCACAGTTTACAGGGAAGTGAGGGAAGAATGATGAAAGCTATTCAATTTAAAGAATATGGAAGTCCATCCGTCCTTGAAAAAGTGGACATTGAAAAGCCGTCCCTGGCTGAGGATGAAGTGCTGGTCAAAGTATCGGCTGTTGGTGTCAACTATGCCGATACGGCCCGTAGAGAGGGGGCCTATGTGGTTCCGACACCTCTCCCATTTATCCCTGGTGCTGAAGTGGCCGGGGTTGTGGAGGCTGTTGGATCTGACGTCCAGGATGTGCACGAAGGGGACCGTGTCGTGACTTTGATTGAATCCGGTGGGTATGCGGAGTATGCGAAAGCGAAGGCTGTCTCCCTCATTCCGATTCCTGAAGAGGTGGACGATGAAACGGCTGTGGCCATTCCTCTACAGGGACTGACTGCTTATCACATTTTAACGACGATGGGACGGATGGAGCACGGAGAAACGGTGCTTGTTCATGCAGCAGCAGGAGGGGTAGGATCGCTTGCGGTGCAGCTGGCGAAACAGTTTGGTGCAGGGAAAGTCATTGCAACGGCAAGTACAGAGGAGAAGCGGCAGCTGGCTCTTGAACTTGGAGCCGATGAAGCGGTGGACTATACGAAGGAAAACTGGCGGGACGATGTTCTTGAAATGACGGGCGGACGCGGGGTCGATGTTGCTTTGGAAATGGCAGGAGGAGACATTTTCCACGAAACGGTGAAGTGTATGCGGTCGTTCGGTCGTGTAGTCGTGTATGGGGTAGCCAGTGGAGATCCGGCAAAAATGTATCCTTCCGGCTTGATGAACCGAAACTTATCCGTCATCGGTTTCTTCCTTCCGCAGATTATGAAGAAACCGGAAATGTTCAAACGAAGCCTTCACCATTTATTGGAACTAGTGAATACCGGCGATGTAAATTTGACGGTAGGCGGTGTGTATTCATTGGAGGAAGCAGCCAAAGTCCATGAACTGATGCAGGGGAGAAAAACGAAAGGAAAGCTTGTACTTAAGCCATAATGCCGGTTTAAGCCTGTCGGGAAATCCCCGGCAGCTTTTCTATTTTCCCCGATCTTCAAAGGTGCCTCTGAGAATCGGTCCCTTTTTTGAAGCTGATCCAAGGACAGGGAGGAATCAATTGGAAACTTGTCGAATACACAGGACACGCAGAAATAAAGGGGGCTTTTATCTTGTTTACCTATACAGTTGATGATCAGTTGTCATTGAAATTAATTGGACACGAAGACGCTGAAGAACTCTTTCAATTATCGGACCAATCCAGGGATCACCTTCGAACGTGGCTTCCGTGGATTGATTTCACGAAGACGGTGGAGGATACCCGGGGGTTTATCCAAAGCAGCCTAAAGAGATATGCGGAACATAACGGCTGGACGGTCTGTATCCTTTGGGAAGGGCGGATCGCCGGTATCGTTGATTTCCACGAACTGGATTACAACAACAAAAGGACCAGCATCGGTTACTGGATGGGAGAGGAATTTAAAGGGAAAGGTCTGTTGACACGCGCCTGCCGGGTATTATTCGATTATGCCTTTTATACGCTTGGGATGAACCGGATCGAGATCCGTGCGGCGGAGCAGAATGAAAAAAGCAGGGCTGTCCCTGAGCGTCTCGGTTTTGTAGAGGAAGGACTCATCCGCAGCGCCGCCCTCCTCTATGATGAGTATACAGATCATGTGGTCTACGGCATGCTTAAAAAAGACTGGGTCAAACAAACGGTGGACCTATGAAGTATCAGGTAGAAGCTGTCCAGTTGAAAAGTCCCGCCAAAAAAGAAAGCGAAGATGCCTATGTTCTTCATGAGGCCGCCGGTGTTTTCGGCGTGTTTGATGGAGCTACGCCACTTGTTTCGTTTGAAGATGAGGATGGTCATAACGGCGCCTATCTTGCAGCCCATCGTTTCAGGGAACACATGCAGAACATGGACGGTGATGCTTCCTTGAAAAGAACAGTGGAGGAAGCCAACACCCGTTTGTTTGAAGAGATGGTTTCTGCCGGAGTGGATACGTCCAGAGGAGAGGAGCGGTGGTCGACGTGTGTCGCTGCGATTAAATTGGAACACAGGCATTTCCACTATGCTCATCTGGGAGATTGCATGATTATGGCCGGTGATAAAAAGGGGGCTGTTCATGTCCTCACGACAGATACCGTCGCAGGAATCAGCGCCCGTGCAAAATCGAAAAGAGAGAAAGACAGAGGAAATGGACTGCAGGTCAAGGAAGAGCCGTATTATGACGTGCTTCTACATAAGCTTCAGTATAACCGGGGCCTGGCTAACACACCAGGAGGTTATACGGTAGCCAACGGTATGCCGGAGGTGATGACCCATCTGGATTCAGGCTCCTATCCAGTTGAAGGGCTCGAGGATCTATGGCTTGTAAGTGACGGTTTATTCCATCCTGAACTTTCTTTGGAAGAGACATGCAGACGAATGAAGCAGGAGGGGATCCGCTCCTATATCAGCGATCTTACTTCCTATTTAGAGAAGCACCAGCTTCCGATTGACGACCGGACAGTGATCCACCTGCGCTTTTCCTAAACTGTTTGCTGGTGAAACGAAAAAAACCTGAAGGATGACCGCTGTCAATCGATCATCTTTCAGGTTTTATAGTTAGGAGAAAGTCCGTTATGATTCGACCACCGCAAGTAGGAAACCGTCATACCCTTTGTTTCCAACTGTCTGGAAGACGGTGCTCTCCAGACGCGGATGATTGTGGAGAAGGTCGAACATCTGCCGGATTCCTTGGATACTTTGGGACTCGCTGTTTTCCTCGAGGATTTTACCGTTCCGAATGACGTTGTCGACCAGGATGGTTGTTCCTGGTTTGGACAGTTTCAATACGTGTTCGATATAGTGGGGATTGTTCTCCTTATCGGCATCGATGAAAATAAAGTCGAAGGGTTCGTCATTCTCGAGCATAGGGAGCGTCTCGAGAGCAGGCCCGACGTGAATGGAGATTTTATCCTTCACACCAGCGTTTTCCATATTGATGGAAGCCGTTTCGGCATGCTTTGGGTTAAACTCAAGAGTGGTGAGCACTCCATTTTCCGGCAGTGCTTTGGCCATCCAGATTGAGCTGTATCCGCCAAGCGTTCCAATTTCCAACACTCTGCGGGCTGCTTTCATTTTGACATAAAGGTAGAGCATTTTTCCCTGCGCAGCGGAGACACCGATGGAAGGCAGGCCTTCTTTTTCATTCAAGTCTGTAATGGAAGCCATTGCCTCATCCTCAGGAATCAGCCGGTCGATGACGTATTCATCTACGTTTGCCCACGTTTCACGTTCGCTCATAACATCCTCTCCTTTTCTTTTTTTGATGCCGCTTCCCAACCGGCAGCTGGTTACAAAGAACGGGCGGAACCCAGTGGACCGCCCGTTTTTCTATTTATTCAAAAAGCTGTGGAATACCTTGAATCAAGGATACACCGCCCATATAAGCCATTGCAATGACAATGAGGGCTCCGAAGATCGTAAGCCAGAGCGGATGTTTGTAATCGCCGACGATTTTTGTTTTATAGGCGGCCACAAGCATGACCCCGAGAGCAATCGGAAGGATCAGACCATTCAAAGACCCGACAAGAATCAGAACTTTGACAGGTTTCCCGATGGAAACAAAGACCGTGGTGGAAATGACAATAAACCCGACGATGAACCACTTGTGGTACTTCTCGATGGTTTTACTGAATGTACGGATGAAGGATACGGACGTATAAGCGGCACCGACTACTGATGTAACAGCGGCCGCCCACATGATAATTCCGAAAATCTTATATCCGACATTTCCTGCTGCGGCCTGGAATACAGAGGCCGGCGGGTTGGATGGATCGAGGGTGACACCGGAAGCGACCACTCCAAGAGAAGCGAGGAAAAGGAAAATCCTCATAACGGAAGCGATTCCGATCGCCGATACGGAGCTTTTCGTTACCTGCCCCAGAGATTCCTGTCCCTTTACACCGGCGTCAAGAAGGCGGTGGCCCCCTGCGAACGTGATATATCCACCGACGGTTCCACCGACAAGCGTGATAATCGCCAGGAAATCAATCGTATCCGGGGCGAATGTTTTGGCAGCCGCCTCCCCGATAGGCGGGTTGGCTGAGAACATAACAAAGATGGTAAGAGCGATCATGATAAAACCGGCAATTTGAGCGAACCGGTCCATCACCTTTCCAGCTTCCCGAACGAGGAAGACGGCGACGGCTACAATACCGCTGAACAGAGCACCCATCTCAGGGGAGATGCCGAAGAGGACATTGGTCCCCAGTCCGGCACCGGCAATGTTACCGATATTAAAAGCGAGACCTCCGGCTACAATGAGAATGGATAAGAAAACGCCGAGACCCGGCAGGAGGCTGTTCGCTATATCCTGTGCCGGTTTTTCCGAAACGGCGATGATCCGCCAGATGTTCAACTGCGCACCAATATCAATGATGATGGATATGAGGATGACAAAACCGAAACTCGCAGCAAGCTGTTCGGTAAAGTGTGTCGTTTGTGTTAGAAATCCCGGACCGATGGCGGAGGTCGCCATAAGGAAAGCGGCCCCTAAGAGGAGACTTCTGGTCGATTGTTGTTTCATGTTGTTCTCCTTTCTACTTATCGTGATAAGACCGATCCGATAGCTTCAAGCTGGATGCCTGATTCCTGGAAAGCCTCCCGTATGTATTTTGCGAAGTCAACAGCGCTTGCGCCGTCCCCGTGGATACAAATCGTTTCGGCTTCGATATCGATATCGATATCTTGAAGCGTTGAGACTTTTCTTTCTTTGACCATGCGAATCACCTGATTCACCGCTTCTTCATGATCGGTAATCAAGGCATTCGGTTCCCGGCGTGAAGTGAGAGAGCCATCCTCCTGATAGGTACGGTCGGAAAAGACTTCACTTGCTGTTTTCAACCCGGCAGCTTTACCTGCGTGGATTAATTCACTGCCGGCCAGCCCAAACAGGATGAGTGAAGCATCCACGTCATGAACTGCTTTGGCAACAGCGTCAGCCAGCGGGCGGTTTTTTGCGGCCATGTTGAAAAGGGCGCCGTGTGGTTTGACATGCTGGAGCTGCCCGCCTTCCGCCTGGACAAACCCTTGAAGCGCACCGACCTGGTAAACGACCATATCATACGCTTCCTCTGGTGAAATCTCCATTGGTCGGCGGCCGAAACCAGCCAGATCCGGAAGGCCCGGGTGTGCACCGATTCCTACACCATACTGGATGGCCATGCGTACGGTTTTCTTCATAATGGATGGATCACCAGCGTGATAGCCGCAGGCGATATTCACGGAAGTCACATAGTTCATCATTTCTTCGTCCCGTCCGATTGTGTAGGACCCAAAGCTTTCTCCCATATCACAGTTCAAATCAACAACGTACATGCGTATTCCCCCTTATTTTAATTTCATTTCAATGCCCCGCGCTAACAGCTTAATATCCTTCTCCTGCTGCAGATACAAGCGCTGAGCTTCCTCATGGGTGATCATCGTAAACGAAAAAGATTCTCCAGGACGCATCTGCGCCAGCCTTGGAAGGTCGACAGAAGCGACTTGAGCGATTTTTGGGTAGCCGCCGGTCGTCTGACGGTCTGCGAGAAGAATAATCGGGTTTCCCTCGGCCGGAACCTGAATCGTCCCGAAGGTTACAGCCTCTGAGAGAAGGTCACGTTCTTCAACTGCTGATAACCGGCATCCGGTCAACCGATAGCCCATCCGGTCCGATTTGGAGTCAATGTTGAATGTCTCACTCGTCAAGCGGCCCCGGCTTTCTTCATCAAACCAATCATATTCCCGCCCCGGCATAATCCGGATTGGATCCTTTGTATATCCATTGTGGTTGAAGTCATGTCCGACGTACCAGGAAGCCTCGTGGAAACTGGAGTCGCCGGCGTCTGATTTCAGCTGCTCCATCACACGCTTGGAGAAGGGAGAAAAAGGAGAAGGTTCAAGAACATCCCCTTTCTCGAGCGGTCGTCCTTGATGTCCGCCGATGCCGGCGCGGATGTAAGTCGACGCGCTGTTCATTGTAATAGGGATATCAAATCCGCCTGCCACAGCCAAATAGGCACGAAATCCGGTCTTTGGTTTTCCAAAACGAAGTTCACTGCCTTGTTTTATGTAAAGAGGTTTCCATGTCCCTACACGTTCTCCGTTAATCATTGGAGTCAGATCGCCGCCGCAGATGGACAGGCAGACGTCCTGCTGGAATTCCAGTACAGGACCCATTAACGTAACTTCAAGAACAGGGGCGTGCTGTTCATTGCCGACCAGAAGATTGGCAATCCGGTAAGCTTCCTGATCCATCACTCCACTGGCAATGACGCCGTGCTTTTGATGTCCGTACCTGCCAAAGTCCTGAATAGTCGTAAGGAGTCCGGGTTTCAATACATGTATCATTCTCCGCCCTCCTTCAGGTTTTCATACTCTTTTTGGGTAATCCTTTTAAATTGAATCCGGTCTCCAGCCTGTAGAAGAGTGGGAGATTCTTCGTTTGATGGATCAAACATTTTCGATGGTGTTCGACCGATCAACTGCCATCCTCCGGGTGTTTCCAAAGGGTAGACGCCTGTCTGGGCGCCGGCAATCCCGACCGTACCGGATGGGATCTTCAAACGAGGATCTTTCCTCCTGGGTGTTGCAATGGCTGGGTCCATACCGCCGATATAGGGGAAACCGGGTGCAAAACCGATCATATAAACCAAGTAGTCTCCGTTCATATGTCTTTCAATGACTTCTTCTTCTGTCAACCCATTCTTCTCAGCCACATAAGCCAGATCCGGACCGAGCTCTCCACCGTAACAGACAGGGATTTCAACCGTCCGGGCCGACCCGGATGCCTTGATTGTTAAAGTGGACAAAAATTGAGACACCTGATGGTGAACCCAATCGTAGGGGAGCTGGTTCTGTGAGGTTTTATGATTGGCTATGTAAAGAGGATCATAAAAAAGTGTCACCGTCGTAAAAGCGGGAATGTACTCGATCATCCATTCCGGCTGCCATTCGTCGAGGCTGCTTGCTGCCGCCTGCACAGTCTGATTGATTTCTTCACTGATTTCGTTTCCGAATTCAATCAAAACCGCCTGATCACCTAAGGGATGCAGGGACCAATCCATACAATAACCTCCTTTATTCCTTGAGTTTTGTCGTAAGGCTGAAAAAATCCTTACCTCTTATCGTAGCCTATTTTAAGGCCGCTTTCAATTTAAGAATCCATTACAGCAAAGGGTTAAAGGATAGGGGTGGAAGGGAATAAAGGAATAAACAAGGAAATGGAGGGATCAAGGATGCCGTGGGATAACGACGATTATCCAAGTTCATTGAAGAATTTGGATACAACGGTCCGGAAAAAGGCCATAGATATCGCCAATGCTATGCTGGACGAAGGGTATGAGGAAGGAAGAGCCCTTCCGATTGCCATTGAACAGGCGAAGGAATGGAGCAGTCATGCGGACGAGGAAGAACGGAAAGAAGTAAAGCAGATGAGTGACAAGGCACTGAGGAGCAGAGAAAAGGGAGAGGATGGAGAGTCGCAAGCGCGTCCGGAATTGATGGACAAAGGCGAACATGTCCTTTCTCACAAGCAGGGCTGGGCTGTCAAAGCGGAGGATGCAGAAAAGCCGTCCAATGTTTATGAAACCAAACAAGAAGCAGTCAACCGGGCAGAAGAAATCGCTGAAAATAAAGGGACGCAGGTGATTATTCATAAGAAGGACGGGACCATTCAGAGGAAACAATCTTTTTAAAATGGAATTTTATGTTTAAAATGGGTGGAAACAGGATATTGTTTTTATACATTAGTTAAAGGAGGAATTCATTGTGGCTGAATCTAAGAACCAGGCAGAACACGTTGTTCCTCATGAGGACGGCTGGGCTGTCAAAGCAGAAGGAGCCGAACAACCGACGAAAATCTACGAGAACAAGCAGGATGCGATCGATCGTGCGAAGGAGATTGCCCAGAACAAAGGGACGTCGGCCATCATTCATACGGAAAAAGGGACCATTCAGAATCAATTCAATTATTCCAGCTGATCAGTGAAAAGCACCCGGATCCGGGTGCTTTTGCTATGTTTTCTTTCCAAGGCCTGTGGTAAGATAAATGGATAATGGTCAGATGGAAGGAAGGATTTCGATGAGTGGAGAAAAACGCAGTGATATCCAGACTGGAGCAGAAGTGGATATCGTTTTGAAACAGGATCAGCGGACAGGAAAGCTGACAAGAGGGAAAGTGAAGGACATTCTTACTAAATCTCCGTCTCATCCGCACGGCATTAAAGTGCGTCTGCAGGATGGACAGGTTGGAAGAGTCAAGCATATTCACGAATAAAAGGCTGACAAGCCAAAAGGTGCCGTCTAAAGACGGCACCTTTTTTATGGATTTGCCAATGCAGAATAATATCGATAAGGCATTTCTATGGTGAAAAAAGCCCCGTCATCATCTTCTTCGGCATGAGCGATTGTATATTCGGTTCCGAAAATTTGTTCCATCGCATAGTCCCCGTTAACAAAAGGCTCACGATCAATGGAGAAACCGGATTGTAAGACTTTATGCCGGTCTTCTTCTGTAAAGCGGCTGATTTCCGTCAATTGGATCATGGGACGAATTAAAGAAGATGCGCCGGGATTTTCTACAATCTCGTAGCTCACTTCCACCTGCACAACGTGCCGTGCTTCACCGAGCATTTCCAAAACGATCGATTTAAATTCTGTAACATCCATAAAGAAGCGTACTTCTTCAGGCTCTATACGGCTTAAGTAATCGGTCATCATCAAAACTCCTTCCCTCTATGGCTATATTACCATGAGAGAAAAGGATTAAACGTCACTCCTATGGAAAAAGCGCACCGGGGAATACCCTCGGTGCGCTTTTGTACTTTCGGAAAATATCTGAAGTTTTTCACCTTGTGTTAGATAAACAAGTCTTCGTGGATAGATTGATCCACGGTATTGCCGCGGTTGTTTAATTCTACATGGTAGTTTTTAAGCAACTTAAACGACGCAATCCCTACCTCTATTGCATCCTTACAGCTCCGAAGCTGATCCAGTGTGATTAAGTCGTATCAAAACGTAGCAGAATGCCAGTCTCATACAAATCACTCTTTCTTTTTCCGAATTGCTCTTTAACGAGCATCAATACCTAGTATAGATTAGAAGTTAATGTATGTCAAATATCGTTTTGAGTATCGTCTACCATGATGTTTAATTGATTTACGATTGAACGGCGGCGTCGGTACATAGATAAGCTTTCCCCAGCTTATTGAAAAATAAACCTAGTCCTTCTGATCAGGCTTCATGTCCTCATCAAATTCTTCTTCCGTAAGTGAATCGTTCTTGGTTTTTTTGTGTTTCTTTTCGTCGTGAGCGAGTTTTTGACGCATTTCTTCGTCGGGGACATTATCCAGCAATTTTTCTTTCTCCAGCTTTTCCTTGAAGCTTTGATCATCCTCTGCCAGACGGTTGTTCTGTTTTTTGTTCTTTTCAGCCATACAGCTGTCCACCTCCATCGATGATTGTATTCTGCTTATCTATTCCTTTTTCTACCATTCCTTAAACGCCTATGACACACTGGACTCTTCAACTTGTAGATTTTCCGCTTTGAAGGACAAAAAGGGAAGCTCTCCTGTGAAATAGAAGACCTTCCCTTTTTAGATAGAGGTTTAATGAAGTTGTGCCTGTCCGACGCAAGCTGTTTATGTGGATCGTGCCATAGACGGCAAATGCCCGCGGACAGGAACGAGCGGGTGCCCACGGTTTATTTGCTGGTGAACTTCTGTTTGATGTTTTGGATAAATGGAATCTGCATGATGTAATCGACAGCGGTGCTGATGATTAATCCGTGAATGATGACGCCGAGGATGGTGAAGATGACAATGATGATATGACCGGCAGCTGTCTCTGGTTCAAATCCGGATTTTCCGAAAAAAGTGAGGGAGAGAACAGCGCTCTGCATCGCATCTGCGTAGGTTTCCAGCTCCTGTTCGTACAAGTTTAGAGGGATAATCAGCAGGAAGATAAGAAGGAAGGTGATTCCAAGGACTCCTGAAAGATGCTGGCGCTTTAGAAAGCGGATAAAAGGCATGGTATAGTACTTTGTCATGGATTTCAGGCGGAGCAGGTGGAGAATCCGGGCGACCCGCGCCACTTGGAAGACTGCATCCAGAGGAACAGCCGCTATAACGATGAAGGGGTTTTTCTTGATGAACTCCCACTTCTTTTCACTGGTTATCAAACGATAAAGAAAGTCGAGGAAAAAAATCGACCACGTGGACCAGACTATGACACTGTTGTAGCCTGTCTGCTGCCATATGGTGGCAATGGACAGAGCGGCAAGGCCGACCATCAACAATTCATAGAGTGTGCGCTTTGGTTTTCTTAGTAGTCGTTTCATGTACATCCTTCTCCCGGCCTGTGTCGAATCTCCTGTTATTATATCATTGCTCCTCATAAATTCGAAAAGAGTTTTTCCTGTCTTCGTCTGCTTTGTTTATGCAAAACATTGGCAGAGTGTGATTCGTTTCGGTGGGGAAGGGTTTGTGGTATTCTCTAGTTAAAGAGAAAGAGGAGAGACATGTGTGCGGATTCTAGTAAACTTTCTGAAGTTCCTTATTGGGATCATCGGAATCGGTCTATTGTTCTTTTATGTGATTCCATATATTGAAAATGAAGCGGGGCCTTCCTTTTTGAAGAAAGAGGATGTGCCAATTCCTGACACCCTTCATCCTGCTGTTCAGGAGAATAAAGGGAAACTTGTCAACCATGCCGAAGAGAAAGGGATTGCTGTCGTCATTACAGATGGTCACCGCTCAGTCGGGGAGCAGGATGCTCTCTATGAGCAGGGAAGGTCCGAAGATGGCAGAATTGTAACCTATGCAGAAGGCGGGGAATCTTATCATAATTACGGTCTTGCCATCGACTTTGCCATTGAAACGAAAGACGGGCGTGTCGTCTGGGATATGAATTATGACGGAAATGACAACGGGGAATCGGATTGGATGGAAGTTGTAGATATAGCTAAGGATCTTGGATTCACGTGGGGAGGGGACTGGGAAAACTTCAAGGATTATCCTCACCTGCAGATGGATTTTGGGTTGTCCATCCGGGAGCTTCAGTACGGCAAGCGTCCGGAAGTCCAAGATTATGCGAAATAAAATACCGCAGCAGGCACCTGGCAGGTGTCCGCTGCGGTATTTGTTATTGCTGGAACGTTTCATAGGGTTTGATCATTCCGAAAACCGTTTCGATGCAGGGGAGGGACAGATTGACTTCACTGCCGAGACGCAGTGCGCCTCCGTGCAGGTGCTCTACTTCCAAAGGCAGGCCTTTCCTGCGGTCCTGGTGCATGGAAGACGTCATATCTTCTCCAAGGCTGCGCAGTTTTTCGAAGCCATTTTGAACGTGTTCCTCTGTCAGGTTAATTTTATGGGCATTTGCCAGTTCTTTCATCTCTGAAAGCATACGCTCGGCAATACGCAGGGTTTGTGGAAAGCTGCGGACAACACCGATGGGTTGATTGACAGCCGTTGTAATTCCTGAAAAAGCTGTAATGAACATGTACTTTTTCCACATATCCTCAAGGATGTTCGGACTTAATGTCCCGGTCATATTTGCCTGATTGCAGGCAAGAGCCAGCTCTTCACAGACGGCCTGCTGGGATGGATGAAGAGGACCGAATACTAAATCATGGAATTCACTTGTATGGACGACATGCCCGGCATCATCCAGGGTGGCTATGATATAAGAAAGCCCGCCGAGGACTGCTTCTTCCCCCAGCTCTTTCTGGAGGATGCTGATGTGTTCCATACCATTGAGGACTGGAAATACTTTGGCTCCTTTTTGGACAAGGGCCTTCAGCCAGTCCATCGTCCCGTGGAGGTGATATCCTTTAACCGCAAGAAACACCAAATCAGGCTCGTGGATTTCCTCTGGACTTCTGGCGATGATGGGAGTGTCCGACTCATAGCTGCCCATTTCGCTATGTATTTGCAAACCATTCTTCTCCAGCTGTTCTGCACGGCCTTCCCGGACGAGGTTGATCACTTCATGACCAGCTTCCTCCCAGCGCGCCCCAAAATAGGCGCCGAGAGCACCTGCACCTAATACAACGATTCTCATCGATCTGCACCTCCGTGATTAATTGGTTTCTGCAACGCGTTCTGTTGTAAAGCTTGATGTAACGACACGGTTCATTTCTACAATATCCTTGATGTTCCCATCCAGATAGTGGATCATATCATCAAAACCGACTTCTTTCATAACATTATGATAGTGCTCTTCACTTTCAAAAACCGATTGGCCGAGGAATAGTTCCTCATTCTCTTCCATTTCCACCAGGTTCAGCAGCCCCATGGAACCTTGTCGTCCTGTTAACTCGCGGGCAAAATAAATGTTGTGCTCAAGGGTCCCGTGATTTTCAAGGATTTCTCCAGACTTTTTGGTGATTTTCAAAAACTTGTCTATATTTCGCTGTTCGACTCTGAAAAAACAAATAATAGTAAACATTGAATGCCCCCTTTAGTTATGCTTTTTTATCTAAACTGGTCGCTCGTCCGGCGTCTATTAATAGGAAAATGGCGGTAACGGAGTGCAGGATCCAGCCGAGAACAGGAATCCACGCAAGGGCACTTGTGATTAACCCGAGTACACTGCCTGCATAAGTCCGATTGTCCCGTACGGCAAAGATCAGAGTAATCAAGTGCGCCACAAACATAAAGAGAAGGGCGTTCCATCCGCTTCCGACTACAAATAATCCCCCGATGAATGGAATAGCAAGAAGTGCCTCACATCCTCCGGTCACCCATTTTAATATTGTTGATAGTTTCATTCGTTAGTCTCCTTTTCACATGTTCTATCCACTTTTTTAACCTTATAGGAAATTTTAAAACCTTTCAATTCATGGAAAGTGAAAAGTAACGGATATTCCTTACTGCCTTATTTCGACATGAACGGGGGAGAGTCCTTTAATTACGCGGATAAAAACCAAGCCTCCCGGGGTTTGATCGGAAGGCTTGGCAGGTTCCCGCTCTCGGGATATAGGGTTTTGAATGGGATGGCTCCGCATTTCTGCGATGTCCAGTTGCAGTGCCCAGTCCCTCGAGGTCATAAGTCAATCACCTCCGTGGAGGAAGATCACTCCACTGCGCTGCTTGTCTTATGCTTGTCGGGACTACCAGGGCACTTCCGCATTTCTGCGATGTCCAGCCTTGCCACCCAGACTCTCGTGACATAAGTCAATCCCTTACGTGAAGAAAGATCACTTCACTGCAGGGCTTGTCTTATGCATGTCGAGTCTATCGGGGTGGCTCCGCATTTCTGCGATGTCCAGCTGCAGTGCCCAGTCCCTCGAGGTCATAAGACAATCACCTCCGTGGAGGAAGATCACTCCACTGCGCTGCTTGTCTTATGCTTGTCGGGACTACCAGGGCACTTCCGCATTTCTGAATTACTTACTGGCTTTTTGTAGTTTCTGGATCATTTTGAGGGAGCGGCCGGTTCCGATGGCTACGGATTCGAGCGGGCTTGGGGCCATGTGTACGGGAACGGAAATTTCGTTGGACAGCCATTCCTGCATGCCGTTCAGGAGCGATCCGCCTCCTGTAAGGATGACACCGTGATCGACAATGTCGCCGCTCAATTCCGGCGGACATTCTTCGAGGGTGGCGCGGATGGTTTCCAGAAGCTGATCGAGCGATTCTTTCAGAGCCTGCTGGATTTCCGTTGATTTCAATTCGATGGTTTTCGGCAGCCCTGTGACCATGTCGCGGCCGCGGACTTCCATCGTTTCTTCCGGATGATCGATCAAGGCATAGCCGATTTCCATTTTAATCTGTTCTGCGGTCCGTTCACCGATCAGGACATTGTAGGCTTTGCGTACGTATTGGATGATTTCCTCATCCATCACATCTCCACCTGTACGGATGGATTTGCAGGAAACGACGCCGCCGAAGGAAATAATCGCAACCTCACTCGTTCCACCGCCGATGTCGACGACAACGTTTGCAATCGGTTCATCTACGGGCAGATCCGCGCCGATCGCTGCAGCAATCGGCTCTTCGATCAGGTGTACATGCTTGGCGCCGTAGCTTTTGACAGCATTGTGAATGGCACGGCGTTCCACAGACGTGGATCCGGATGGCGTACAGATAACGACTGTTGGTTTGCGCATAGATATTCCTGATTTTTTGGAAACTTTTTTCAACAGCTCTTTCAACATTTGTGCCGTCATGTCATAGTCGGCAATAACACCGTCGCGAAGCGGGCGGACAGGAATGATGTTCCGAGGGGTCTTTCCTACCATTTCTTTCGCTTCTTTTCCGACAGCAACAACGTTCTTGGTTTCAGTATTGTAAGCAACGACAGATGGCTCGTTCAGCAGAATTCCTTTAGACTTGGAATAGATAAGTATGTTTGCAGTACCGAGGTCGATACCGATTTCAGCATTTGATAACATTTAGACGTACCTC
This sequence comes from Halobacillus sp. ABD4_316, assembly GCF_056161385.1. Classification (NCBI taxonomy): domain Bacteria; kingdom Bacillati; phylum Bacillota; class Bacilli; order Caryophanales; family Bacillaceae; genus Halobacillus; species Halobacillus sp. ABD4_316. Next base: position 116,839 of record NZ_JBSWZA010000003.1, on the reverse strand, counting down.
CAAAGATGACAGATTCTCTTATATGTCTTCTCATATCATAGGAGTTTTATGGGGGTTAAACAACAGGAAATTCGTGGACTCTGCTTATAGTAGGAAAGTCTCTGTGACATGTATAATAAGACTATGGATAGATAGAGGAGTTTGAAAATGAGATTTTTGAAACATGAAGATATTATTAAAAAGTCAGAGCGTATCAACCAATCGTACGAAGTGGACCCGGGATTTTTTGACCAGATTGTAGATGATCTGCTTGATAGTGAAAAAGAGACAGAGGCTGTGATTCTCGAAGGATTTGAACGGCTTTTATCTGAAGTGGACCATGAAATTGAGCGTATGGAGGATTTCGCTTCGATGAAACCGAATTGTTTTATGGGGTGTGCGTTCTGCTGTTATTTTCCAATTGTCCTGACGAAATTGGAAGCGAAGCTGCTTTTCCGGTCCATCGAGCAGTTTTCTGCTGAGCGCAGACAAAGGATATTTGACCATTGGGAGAGTTACTTCCCTGCCCAGGAGAAAAAGCTTCAGGAAGCCCTCGCTATGGATTATGAAGACCCGGATACGAAACTGGCCTACAAGCGTTTGAATCTGCCTTGTCCGATGCTTGATCCGGAAACCCAGCTTTGTATGGCTTATGAAGTACGTCCGATTCCGTGCCGTACGTACTTGAATTACAGCGACCCCCAGGTGTGCGCTGATCATGCCATGCCGAAGGAGCCGTTTAGTTATGAGTTTTTGTATTCCTTTTATTTCACCAGTATGAATGAACTGATTCAGGCGCTCTATGAAAACGGTGAGGATGTGTTTGTTGATTACCCGATGGATGCGTGGCAGTACGATTACCTGCCGGCGTGGATCCAAAAGTACAGGGAAGGGGAGTTTTATGAAGTATAAGCTCTTAACTTTAAATGTCGGCCGGCCGGAAACGTATGAGACGAATAAAGGTGAATTAGAGAGTGCGTATCGCAAAAAGCCGGTTTCCACACCAGCTTTTTTATCGTATTGGAACTTTGAAGGGGACGAGCAGGCTGATAAAAAGAACCATGGAGGGAGAGATAAGGCGGTCTGTCTTTATCCCGCCCAGCATTACAGACATTGGGAAGAGCACTCTGGTCAGTCGTTTGCTTTCCCTTCTTTTGGTGAAAATATAACCGTGGAAGGCGTGTCGGAGGAAGAGGTTCATATTGGAGACATCTTCCAGATGGGGGAAGCTATTCTTCAAATTTCTGAGCCGCGCAAACCTTGTTATATCATCGCCCGTACCCATGGAATTGATGATTTCCCCGCCCAGGTCATGAAAGAAGGGTTTACCGGCTTTTACTTGAGGGTGTTAAAAGAAGGAACCGTGCAGGCCGGGGATTACCTCAGCCTTGTTGAAGCTCATCCTGCCGGGGTGACGGTGGATGATGTGAATCAGCTTCGCTACCACGACAGGGATAATAAAGAGCTTCTAGAAAAGGTCATCCATCTTGAACCTCTTGCAGAAGGGTTGAAAGAGTCTTTGAAAAAACGTCTTTAGGAGGAACGCTATGAATTCATTATCTAAACGTGCACTGGAACTCGCCTGTGAAAATGTAGAAGCGGGCGGTCATCCCTTTGGAGCTGTTCTGGTTTCTGCCGGGGAGGTAATAGCCGAAGGGGTCAATGAACTGCACAAACATCCTGATGTGAGCGGCCATGCTGAAATGCTGGCGATAAGACGGGCCCAGCAGCAAAGAGGTTCGGTCGATTTAAGTGATTGTGTCCTTTATGCCAGTGGTGAACCTTGTTCGATGTGTCTGACGGCCATTTATTTTTCCGGTATTCAGACGGTCGTCTATTCTCAATCTGTGGAAGAAGCGGCAGAGGCTGGTCTTTCTCTTTCTGGTGAAGTCTATGCCCAGATCGCCCAGCCGAAGGAATCGAGGAAGATCACCTATGCATACGAGCCGGTAGAAGACCAGGAGATGAATGCGATGCGGCTGTATGCGGAAAAATCAGTGGAACAGGGGCGTTGACGGTGGATTATGCACATCTTGTTGAAGAGAAAATCAAGCAGGCCTTGAAAGATGGGGATTTCGATCATCTGCCCGGTCACGGGAAACCCCTTCCCAAAGACGAATTCGCACACCTCCCGGAGGAAGTAAGGAACAGCTATCGGATCTTGAAAAATGCCAACATGCTGCCGGAGGAAATGGTGCTCAAAAAGGAAATCAGTGAGCTTGAGGATATTCTCGCGGAAATCAAAGACCCTCAGTTATCGGCGCACTACAAAAAGAAGATCACTGAAAAGCAGATCCGGTTCGACATTCTCATGGAAAAGCGAAAATGGAGTGAATCCTCCGCTTTTCAGAAGTACCAACGGAAAATCGACAATAAATTCGGATTTTAATTCAATAGTTTTCCATGATGCAGCACGAACAGGCTGGGTATTGAAGGATCGGGAAACCTTTATACTGGAAAAAAGGAGGATGCCCGATGTGTGGAAGGTATACACTTTTAGCTGAAGAAGCGGAGGTCCTTAGAGAGTTCGGCATTTCCCAACCGATTCATGGTTATGAGCCAAGATACAATATCGCCCCAGGACAGCAGGTACTGGCTGTGATTCATGACGGCAGAGAAAAGCGGGCCGGTTTCATGAAGTGGGGGCTTGTTCCATCCTGGTCGAAAGACCCGAAAATCGGCTATAAGATGATCAATGCCAGAAGTGAAACCGCTCATGAGAAGCCGAGTTACCGGAAGCTGATGAGCAGGAAACGATGCTTGATTATAGCGGACAGCTTTTATGAATGGAAAAAAACCGGGAGTGGGAAGCAGCCGCTTCGGATTCAACCAGAAGACAGGACACTGTTTGCTTTTGCCGGCTTATGGGATCAATGGAAAGGCGCCGGTGACCCCCTCTATACGTGTACCATACTGACTCAGGAAGCAAATGAGGACGTGGCTCCTGTGCACGACCGCATGCCGGTCATTCTTCCACAGGACCAGCAGGACGGGTGGATTACACCTGTGCAGTGGGAGGCACATCAGGCGAAAGAATACCTGGATCAGCTTACGATGGATGATTTATCGATGTATGAAGTCAGTACACATGTGAATTCAGCCAAAAATGAAGACGAGGCGTGCATACGGCCGCTGACATAAAACAGCCCGAAGCAGGATCTGCTTCGGGCTTCAAGTTGTTGAGAAAGGGTGACTGTACGCAGACGGCATTATCCGACCTGGCGTTGTTCTTTCTCCTGCTGTTTTTCCTGTTTCGCTACTTTCAGGAACTTGTTCGTCTCGGCCGCTACGACCCCGGATAACAGGAGCAGGCCGATCAAGTTCGGGAAGGCCATTAATCCGTTCATTACATCAGCGAAGACCCATACGGTGCTCAGCTGAGAAACGGATCCCACGAGAACAAACGCTACAAATACAATTTTGTACAAACCGATGAAGCGCTGGTTTGTTAAATAACCGAAGCATTTTTCTCCGTAATAGGACCAGCCCACGATCGTGGAGAAAGCAAAGAAAATCAAACCGATGGTAACAACATAAGCCCCGAATTCACCCAGGAAAAGCTCAAAGGATGCAGAGGTCAGATCCGCGCCGTCAAGTCCGTCCTGGTACTGACCGGCCATGACGATGGTCAGCCCAGTCATTGTACAAACGATAATGGTGTCAATAAAGACCTGGGTCATTGATACGAGCGCCTGACGTCCGGCATAGTCGGTTCTTGCTGCAGCGGCTGCAATGGGTGCGGATCCAAGTCCGGCTTCATTGGAGAATACGCCCCGGGCAACCCCGTAACGGATCACGCTTCCGAGAATACCGCCGCCCACGGCGTTAGCTGTGAAGGCATCCGAGAAGATGGTCCCAAAGGCCGGCAGGATCAAATCGGCATTAAGCACAAGAATAATTAAGGCCCCAATTACATAAAAAACGGCCATAACTGGGACGAACAAGGCTGTGACACGACCAATACTCTTGATTCCCCCGAGGAGAACCAGTCCCGCGAGAAGCGTCAGTACAATTCCCGTCACCCATGGAGAGATGTTGAAGGTCCCCTCAACAACGTCTGAAACGGAGTTGGACTGCACCATATTTCCGATTCCAAATGCAGCGACGGCCCCGAAGAGGGCAAATAAAATGCCGAGCGGTTTTCCGAGCCATTTGGTTTTTAAGCCGCGGGACAGATAGTACATGGGGCCGCCGGACATCTGTCCGTCTTTTCCTTCAATTCGATATTTAACGGCAAGGACGGCTTCCGCGTATTTCGTCGCCATTCCGAAGACCGCTGTAATCCACATCCAGAAAACGGCTCCCGGTCCGCCAAGCACGACTGCTGTCGCCACCCCGGCGATGTTCCCGGTACCGATGGTTGCCGCAAGCGCGGTCGTCAAAGCCTGATAGTGGGAAATATCCCCTTTTTCACCCGGCTTTTTCTTTTTGTCCGGTTTAAAAGCGAGCCTCAGTGCATAAGGCAGTGTTTTAAACTGGAGAAAACCGAGTCGTAAAGTCAAATAAACCCCTGTACCTACCAGCAGAATCAGCAGGACGGGGCCCCAGACCAGACCACTCAGTTCACTTAAAAAACTATGAAGTGCACTCTGTTCTCCCATTGTCATCCCCCTTAAAGATAAAAAAAGATAAAAACATTCCATGTATAAAATATTCCGAAAATTCAGAGCGTCTGTCAACCTCTTTTTATAAAATGGTGTCGAAAAGCGGTTCAGGGAGAGACGTAAAGGGAATGAAATGGAAGAATAGTTGCACCAGGCAGGATTATGTGTCACCTTATAGAATTAGTACAGTTAGAAATACTATGATGGAGGAACCAACATGATACGAGTTTTATTTGTTTGTCTCGGCAACATCTGCAGGTCGCCGATGGCTGAAGCGGTCTTCAGGAACCTGGTGGAAAAAGAAAACCTCAGCGATCGGATATCTGTAGATTCCGCAGGGACCGGTCATTGGCATACGGGGTCACAGCCTCATGAGGGAACACAGGACATTTTAGATAGGAATAATGTCTCCTATGAAGGCATGACCGCTCGTCAGGTCAGGGAAACGGACTGGGATGAGTTCGACTACCTTGTTGCCATGGACCAGAAAAATCTTCAGGATCTTCACAGCATCCGGCAGAAAGATGGAGTCACTGTGACCAAGCTGATGGACTATCTTCCGCAGTTGGATGTGGATGAAGTGCCCGACCCGTACTACACAGGGAATTTCGATTACGTTTATGACCTTGTCCAGCAGGGATGTGCCGAACTGCTGGCCTCGATAAAAAAAGAATATAAACTTTGAGGAGGAAGAAACATGGGACAGACATTATGGAAGGGAATTCTGATCGGTGCTGCGGCAGGTGCTGCAGCTGCCTTGATTGATAAAGATACACGCACAATGGTTGGCCGGAAATCGAAAGCCGCCGGATCCAAGTGCCGTCAGATTGCTGCAAGTCCGTCAGAAGCTGTTCACTCTCTGCGGGTAAGCTATGAATCGTTTTCCAAGCAGTTGAACAAAGGAGTCGAAGATCTTCTTGAATTATTAGACAAGGCAGAGAGTATGCTAAATAAAGTAGGGGAAATCAATCAGGAGGTCAACGACCAGTTGAGAGCTGCGGACAATTCCGACAACGCTTCCTGATTTCAGGAGTGATGGAATATCATGAAAGTCATCAAGAATTTCTTCCGGGAACTTTTCACCCGGTTCGGGGAGGATGATGTAGGCGGCATGGCTGCCCAGCTTGCCTACTTCTTTCTGTTATCATTATTTCCATTTATGATATTCCTGCTCACGCTTCTAGGGTATCTACATATTGATGAACAGCGCGTTCTCACATTCGTAAGTGCGTATGCTCCTGCAGATACGTTCGAGATCATTACGGAAAACGTCACCTCCCTGTTTTCAGATGAAAACGGAAGCCTGTTATCCATTGGGCTGATAGGAACACTTTGGGCTGCATCGAACGGAGTCAATGCGATTATGCGTGCCTTTAACAGAGCCCACAGCGTGAAGGAGAGCCGGTCCTTTATCGTTTCAAGAATGATCGCCATCGTCTTGACCATCGCTATGGTCGTTGTCATCGGGATCGCTTTTCTGCTTCCGGTAGCGGGGCAGGCCATCGGAGTTCATTTGTTTTCTTATTTCGGTTTATCCGAAAGCTTTATCGGCTTATGGAATGGACTGCGCTGGGTCATTTCCTCGGTCATTTTCTATGTCGTTCTTTCCTTCCTTTATGTAACGGCCCCGAATAAGCGGTTGAAATACAGGGATACCGTAGGAGGAGCCGTTTTTGCTACCATCAGCTGGCAGCTTGTATCGCTGTTGTTCTCCTTTTATGTGAGCAATCTGGGAAACTTCTCAGCGATGTATGGAAGTCTTGGAGGGGTGATCGTCCTGATGATCTGGCTTTATCTTTCCGGGATCGTCATTATTCTCGGTGGTGAGATCAATGCCATGGCCTACCACCGCAGGACAGAAGATACATGGGGATGAAAAGAAGCTGTCGGGGTTACACCCGACAGCTTTTTTTACAGGCATTCTGCTGAATTTGTCTTATCATCGTTTCGTTTCAGGGCCGTATAAAACGCTCGCAGCTCTTATCTTTTGTAAATGATCCAGTCAGAAAAGGAGCATGGATATGAAGAGGAGCGTTCGGCTGTAATGCCTCCAGGAACAGCGCTGGCTGTTTACATTTTTAATTTTTCAAGAGGCGGAGTCCGTTCAGGATGACAAGAATCGTGCTTCCTTCATGGCCGATGACGCCAAGCGGAAGATCCAGCCACTGGAGAAAGTTACTCATGATCAGCAGCATAATGACGGTGATAGAAAAAATGACGTTCTGTTTAATAATCCGGTTCATGCGTTTGGAAAGTTCCATGGCACGCGCGATTTTCGGAAGATCATTTTTCATAAGGACAACATCAGCTGTCTCTAAGGCGACATCTGTACCTTCTCCCATAGCAACTCCTACATCAGCCTCTGCCAGTGCCGGAGCATCATTAATGCCGTCTCCGACCATAGCGACGTGAGGGAAGTGCTGTTTCAACCGCTTGATTTCCTCCAGCTTTTGATCAGGAAGACATTCGGAAATGTATTGGTCCAGTCCTGCTTCTCGAGCAATGGCCTCCGCTGTGGCAGCATTATCTCCAGTCAGCATAATTGTATAAATCCCCTGATCCTTCAGTATCTGTACCGCCCGTTTCGTATCCTCTCTTACCGTATCCTTCAAGGCAAGAAGGGCCGAAACGAGCCCGTTCCGTTTTACGAAGATGACGGTCTTCCCTTCAGCAGCTAATGTGGAAAACAATCCTCCCTCAAAACTGGAGCAGTCGTCCCGTCCAATGAAATCGGCTTTTCCAATCGCCCATTCCTCACCTTTGTACCAGCCGCTTACACCGTTACCGCTGTGATTTTTTACGTCCTCAACGTTTACAAAAGGAACTTTCTGCCCGGCGGCAAAGGTCACGACGGCTTTTGCGAGAGGATGGTTGGATTGCTGCTCAATGGATGCTGCCACAGATAACAGGTCATCAGCGGCCTCTTTGTCCGTGGTGACGAAATCCGTTACGACCGGCTGCCCTTTTGTGAGGGTCCCGGTTTTATCAAAGGCGAAAGCTTTGATGGAGGACAAGTGTTCAAGGTGGACGCCGCCTTTGAATAGTATCCCCTGACGTGCCCCATTGGTAATAGCTGAAAGGGTGGCGGGCATAATAGAGGCGACCAGTGCGCATGGGGAGGCGACCACAAGCAGAATCATCGCCCTGTACAAAGTTTCCATCCAGGTCCATCCAAATAAGAAGTGCGGCAGAAACATCATGACAGCTACTGCTCCAAGCACAGCTTTGACATACGTGCTTTCAAACCGTTCGATAAACAGCTGGGAAGGCGATTTTTCGCTTTGTGCGTTTTGAACCATGGTAATGATTTTCTGGAATAAGGTTTCCTTTGACTCTTTTGTCACTTCTACAAGCAGGCTTCCATCGATATTCATCGTACCTGCAAAGACCTCGTGATCCATTCCCTTGGAAGCAGGCATGGACTCTCCTGTGATCGTGCTTTCATCCAAAGTGGATGTTCCTTCAGAAATGACTCCGTCAGCCGGAACACGTTCCCCTGGCTTCACACGAATGACATCTCCGACGGTTAATCGTTCTACAGGCACCCATTGTTGATGTCCATTTGTAACAAGCAGCGCCTGCTCCGGCTGCAGGTTCATGAGGGAGGAGATTTCCTTATGGCTCTTATTCATCGTATAGGTTTCCATAGCTCCGCTTAAAGAAAAAATGAAAATCAGGATGGCACCTTCAGTCCAGTAACCGATGGAGGCCGATCCAACAGCGGCCAGGATCATCAGCAGCTCTACATTCAATGACCGGTCTTCCAGCGTTTCTTCTAATCCCTCTTTCGCCTTGGCAAATCCACCAATGATAAAGGCGGAAAGGTACAAAGTGATGTACACAGGGGGAGACCAGTAGTTTTCTCCTATCCAGGCAGAAAGCAGAAGCATACCACTGACAAGAGCGGCAATCAGTTCGGCGTGCTCTTTCATATGTCCTGGGAATTTCAGTTCCTTCCAATGTTTCGGGTAAGGAAACGTGCGGGTTTCATTCACTTGATTCTCAGCTCCTTTTACATAATTGAAAATGAAAGTCATTCACAATTAATTATAAGATTTATTATTTTATAATCATTATAATCTGAGTATGGTATTATCATAGCACACTGGACGGAAAAGTCCACAAAAAATTTCCCAGCCGATAAAAATGGACAGCACAGTTGATTTGACAGGTGTCAAGTTGCTATATTAAACAGGTGACACGAATAAAAATGGAGGGTGGAAAGAACGATGCGCAAAGCTTTTATACTTATGAGCATGTTACTGCTGGCTGTGATTGTGGCTGCTTGTGGATCAAGTGAAGACACAGGGGACAGTGGTTCAAATAATGGAAGCGAAGAAGCTTCTGACAGTAAGTGGAGTGAAATTCAGGAAGAAGGAGAAATCGTCGTCGGGACATCCGGCACACTTTTCCCGGCTTCCTACTACCCGGAAGGCTCCGATGAAATGACCGGGTATGATGTGGAGATCATGCGCGAAGTCGCCGACCGCCTTGGTCTTGAATTGAAATTTGAGGAATATGGTGTCGATGGACTGCTTTCTGCGATTAACAGCGGCCGGATTGATGCCGTTATTAATGATATGGAAGTTACGAAGGAGCGCCAAAAACAATTTACGTTCAGTGAACCTTACAAATACTCCTATTCCACGATGATTGTGCGGGAGTCTGATTTGTCCGGCATTGAAAAACTGGAGGACCTTGAAGGCAAGACCCATGGTGGTGGAGCGACAACGGTATTCTCCCAGATTGCGGAACATTTCGGTGCGGATACGAAAACATACGGAAATGTCACCAATGATGTCTACCTTCGTGATGTGGAGAATGGAAACACAGACTTCATTATCAATGACTACTATTTACAGTCCCTGGCCCTGCAGGCTTTAACAGATATTGAAGTTCAGCTTCATCCAGATTTGAAATTCCATCCGACGAACTCAGCTATTGTGATGCCGAAAGAAGCAGAAACAATGAAAGAGGAAATGGATGCCGTACTGGCTGAAATGAAGGAAGATGGAACATTAACAGAATTGTCCGAAGAGTTCTTCGGCGGCCAGGATGCTTCGAAGGAACCGGAAGAGGATATCCGCGAAATCGAAGGCCTGGATTTATAAGGGTTAGGAAATGTTTGGCATTGAAGTAAACGAAATACAAGTCGAGAAACTCTTTAATGCAGAGCGGGCCTGGTCCAACCTTCCTTTTATCCTGGAAGGTGTGCCTCTTACTTTATTAGTAGCAGTCATTGGAATGGCCATCGGTCTCATTCTTGGTTTTTTCCTGGCATTGGCACGTGGGTCCAGTCGTATCTGGCTCCGATGGCCGGCGAGGTTTTATATTTCCTTCATGAGAGGAACGCCTATCCTCGTTTATTTATTTGTCCTTTATTTCGGACTGCCGGTTGTAGGATTGAAACTGCCGGCAACGACGGCTGCCATTATCGGATTCGGAACCAACAGTGCTGCTTATATTGCTGAAATCAACCGGGCTTCCTTAAACAGTGTGTCCAACGGGCAGTGGGAGTCCGCCCGTGCTCTTGGATTTACGTACTGGCAGACGATACGCAGGATTATTATGCCGCAGGCGACGAGGATCGCCATTCCACCATTAGGAAATGTGTTTCTTGATTTGTTGAAGGCCACCTCACTTGCAGCCATGATCTCCGTTCCGGAAATTTTGAATAAAGCACAGATTGCAGCAGGACGGACAGTGGATTCCATGACCATGTATATTACAGCAGCATTGATCTACTGGCCGCTGACGATGATTTTCTCAGCACTGCAGGATTATCTGGAAAGAAGAAACAACCGGTATTTATAATATTCAAAGACCAGTGCAGGGTTCCCTGTCCTGGTCTTTTGCTTTACATAAAGAAAAATAGGGTACTTCTCTCTTGATTCCTCAGGCAACCTCCTATATGATAGGGAAAGAATTTTAAATCGTAATGATTATTATCTTGAGAGGGATGGACCATGAGTGAACAAACCATTGTAAAGTTGGACAATGTCTCCTTTAAATATGAGAGAGAAACGGTCGTTCAGGATGTAGATCTTGAGATTAAATCAGGCCAGTTCCTTGGACTGGTCGGACCTAACGGATCAGGGAAGTCGACGCTCATTAAATTGATGCTCGGACTCGAGAAGCCTGATAAAGGAACGATCCAGTTGTTCGGCAGACCACTGAAACAGTATAAAGACTGGCAGGAAATCGGTTTTGTCTCCCAAAAGGCGAACAGTTTCAATTCCGGATTCCCCGCAACAGTTCTGGAGGTCGTAAAGACCGGTCTCGTATCGAGGATAGGCACGTTTAAATTTTTCAATAAAAAACATAAAGAGAAAGCGATGGATGCTCTGCGCACAGTGGAGATGGAAGAATACGCGCATGCCGGCATTGGTGATCTTTCCGGCGGTCAGCAGCAGCGTGTGTTCATAGCAAGAGCTCTTGTCAGTGATCCATCATTGATGATTCTGGACGAGCCCACCGTCGGAGTCGATGCTAAGCATGTCACCGAATTTTATGACCTGCTCGGCAGATTGAACAAGGAGCGGGGCATTACGCTGCTGATGATCAGCCATGATATTGGAACGATTACAGACCATGCCACCCATGTGGTGTGCATGAACAAGACGGTCCATTTCCATGGACAGTCGGAGGAATACAAGGAATTCAGTGAAGAGGATTTGAATCAGCTTTATGGATACGCCGTTCAGCAGCTGACTCACAATCACAGTCACTAAGGAGGAAAAAGAGCGTGCTTGAAAGTTTTATGCAATTTGAGTTTTTACAGAATGCAGCGATTACAGGTCTTTTGATTGGCATTGTCGCTCCTCTCCTTGGAGTGTTCATAGTCGTACGACGCTTATCGTTGATTGCTGACGCCTTGTCCCACATCACACTGACAGGGATTGCGGCCAGTCTTCTATTGGAAAAGAGAGTATCATCCATCGATGACTGGAACCCGGTTTATATGGGCATGGCGTTTTCTGTAGCCGGTGCCATTTTGATTGAACGGTTGAGAAAAGTATATAAACACTACGAAGAACTGGCGATCCCTATTATTTTATCCGGAGGGATTGGACTTGGTGTCATTTTGATTTCCCTGGCGGACGGATTTAATACGGACTTGTTCAGTTACTTGTTCGGAAGTGTTACAGCGGTAAGCCGCGACAGTATGTGGACGGTATTATTGGTAACCGTGATCGTTATTTTTATCGTTATTTTCTTTTATAAGGAATTGTTCGTTCTATCGTTTGATGAGGAACATGCGTCGGTATCAGGGGTGAACGGCCGTTGGATTCATTTATTATTTATTGTTATGGTGGCGCTTGTGATTGCTTCCGCCATGCAGGTCGTCGGCATTCTGCTCGTATCAGCGCTGATGACGCTGCCTGTGGCTTCCGCACTCCGGATTGCCACAAGCTTTAAGCAGACGATCGGGCTTTCCATCGCGTTTGGGGAAGTCTCTGTCATGGTCGGGCTGTACTCCTCCTACCACCTGAGCGTACCTCCGGGTGGAACGATTGTCGTCATGGCCATCTTGATTCTGGTAATGTCTATTATTTATAAAAATGTTAGAAACCAGCAATGGATAAAGGGTGAGGCTTCATGAATGTGGAAACAGCATTGCAGAGATTGAAGGAAAAGGGATATAAGCGAACCAAGCAGCGCGAACGTATGCTGAAGATTTTTTCTGGTCAGGACCAGTATATTGCGGCTAAGGAAATTCTTAAGGAATTTCAGGGATATTTCCCGAGCGTCAGTTATGATACGATCTATCGGAACCTTTATATGCTGACGGAGGTTGATATTCTGGAGTCGACAGAACTGGGGGGCGAAAAGCATTTCCGCCTCAGCTGTGATACGGACGGCCACCATCATCATTTCATCTGCACAGACTGTGGAAAAACTAAATCCATCGCCTTTTGTCCGATGGAAAACGTGCATGAGAATTTGAAAGGCTATGATATTGAAAACCATAAGTTTGAAATTTATGGCAAATGTCCGCGGTGTCATTAAACAGATGGGAAAGGGTGTCTTCACAGGCATCCTTTCCTTTATTGATTAAAAGGTAATGGTTACTGTTTACAAACCGTAATGATTACGCTAAGATTTGGGCAGAACAAGTTGGAGAGGACGAAATCATATGAAGAAATTTGGTATATTATCGTTTTTATTAACAGCAGTTTTTCTTCTCAGTGCCTGTGGAAGTGAAGAAACTTCAGGGGATGGGAAGGAAGGAGAAGAGAGCGGGGACACTCTCAAGGTGTATACAACAGTTTACCCGCTTCAATTTTTCACCAGTGAAATCGGGGGAGACACGGTAGATGTGGAAACGATCCTTCCGCCAGGGTCTGACGCGCACACGTACGAACCTACAACAAAAGAAATGGTGGATATGGCCGGGGCCGATTTGTTCGTTTACAACGGAGCAGGCCTTGAAGGGTACGCCCAGAAAATCTCTGAAGCTTTGAAACCTGAGGGGACAACCGTGTTGGAAGCGGCCGGCGATATGGACCTGCAAGAGCGTGTTCATGATCATGGAGCGGAAGACAGCCATGAAGGTGAGACAGCGGAAGAACATGCTGAGCATGACCACAACCATGAGGGAGAAACAGAAGAAGAGCATGCCGGGCATGACCACAGTCATGAGAGCGAAACAGAAGAAGAGCATGCCGGGCATGAACACAGTCATGAGGGCGAAACAGAGGAAGAGCACGCGGAGCATGAAGACAGCCACGAAGGACATGATCATGGGGAGAATGATCCGCACGTCTGGCTCGACCCGGTTCGATCCATTGAACTCGCTGAAGGTATTAAAGAGCAGCTTATTGAGTTGAATCCTGAAAAGGAAGACCTGTATGAAGAAAACTTCGAGGCCTTAAAAGGAAAACTTACAGCGTTGGACGAGCAGTTTCATAAACAAGTGGAATCACAGCCGAAAGACAAAATCATCGTTTCTCATGCGGCCTACGGCTACTGGGAGGAAGCTTACGGCATCGACCAGATTGCAGTGTCCGGACTGAGTCCGACGAATGAACCTTCCCAGAAAGACTTGGAGGAAATCATTGAACTGGCAGAGGAAGAGGAGCTCCGCTACGTGATTTTTGAACAAAATGTCACTCCTAAAGTATCAAAAGTCATTCAGGATGAAATCGGTGCAGAGCCTCTACAGTTCCATAATCTTGCTGTGTTGACGGAAGAAGATGTAGAGAATGGAGAAGATTACTTCTCCTTGATGGAACAAAATCTGGAAGTGCTTTATAAAGCACTCGCAGAATAAACAAACAGGCAGCTCTTAGGATGGGGCTGCCTGTTTTTTCTCTAACGGAAGAGGTTTGTACAAGAATATCGCTGTCAGAACGACAACCAACAGGGATACGATGACATAAAAGAATGAAAGGTCCGGCCACAGGTCCAGAACGAATCCTGATAAGAATGGACCTAGAATACTTCCGATACTGAAAGACATCCCGCAGAGAATGTTTCCCGCGGGAAGGAGTTCCTTAGGTAGAAGGTCGGTCATATAGGAAATCCCCAAGGAAAAGAGAGAGCCCACAAAAAGCCCGCCTAAGGCGAAGGAGGCAAAAAGCCAAGGGATCGATCCTTCAAAAGCTGCAGCGAGCAGAAAGGCGGCAATGCCTCCCGTCACGACCGTTATTATCACTTTCTTTCTCCCAATATGGTCACTTAATATGCCTAGAGGAATCTGCGAAAATAAACTGGCCGCAGCAAAGGAAGGGATGATGAACGATAACATGTTCACATCGTGTCCGATCCGCATGCCGTACACGGGGAAAATCCCATGCAGGGTGGCTTCCAGAAAGCCATAGGCAAGAGGCGGCAAAAAGGCCGGCCATGCCAGACGGATACTCCGGCCGAAACGTTTCCATGAACTTGTCCCATAAGCAGTGGCCTGCTCGGTTGGCGGCTTTTCGCTGCGAACGCGCAGGAGCAGCAGCCACACCATGAAACTTAAGAAGGAAGACAGGAGAAACGGAACGAAAATCCCGAATTCCAACAGGTTGGTCATTAATGGACCAAGGGTGAATCCGACACTGAAAAACAAACCATAATAGGCAATGCTGCGCCCTCGGTTCTGCGGGTCCGAGGAAGCGGTGATCCATGTCTGGGTACCGAAGTGGAGAATCTGGTCACCGATTCCGACAGCTACCCGGAGCATAAACCAGAACCACAGCGCCTGCCAGAAAGGAAAGAGCGCGAGTGAAACGAATACGAGCGCTCCCCCGAACAGTATGATGGCTTTGTAGCCGAACCGACGGAGTGGTTTTTCCATAAAAGGGGACGATAATAAAATTCCTATGTAAAGCCCCGTTGCATGTATCCCGTTCACAGAAGACGAAATCCCGTTCTGCTCAAGGATGACCGCGATGAGGGGGAGAAGCATGCCTTGGGAAAAGCCCGATATGGTGACAAGACCGATTAAAATCCAAAACCTGGTGCGATTAGAAACCATAGTCATCCTCCTGTTCTACACGCTTATCGTATCGGAAAAGGTGTCAAACAGGCAAGGTCGGGCGGAAAGACGGTGTGGTTTCTTTTACAGAACGATCTATTATATAATGAACGCAAAGCCGTTAAGCGAAAGGAGTGAATAAACTGATGGAGTTTCATTTAAGAGAGAACGGCATCCGTACTTCTTTGGAATATGGACAGCTGGACATTTCCGGCGATGAAGCCAATGGTTTCCGCCCGTTTCAATTGATGGTGTCTTCGATTGCAGGGTGCAGCCTTGGGGTGTTCAGGAAAATCCTCGATAAACAGCGGATGAATTACGAAGATATACAGGTATCTGCGGAAGTAACGAGAAATCCCGATGAGGCGAACCGTATCGAAAAGATCCACCTGCACTTCGTTGTCAAAGGGTATCACTTGAATCAGGACAAGCTGTTGAAAAACCTGGAAATTTCCCGGAACAACTGCTCGATGGTTCAATCAGTAGAAAATAGTATAAATGTGGAAGAAACGCTTGAGTGTATCCAGTTAAGCTAGTAAAATATAAAGAGCATGAGTCCGACAGCCGGATTCACGCTCTTTTTTTGTGTCTTATGTACAGGTTTTCGGTTCAAAGCAACTTTGAAATAAAGAAATGAGGGAGACCATGAGAACATTAGTCATTAAAGGATTCTTTTATCTTGCAGGGTTGATTGTCATTGCGATGGGCGTCACACTAACGATTAAATCGAATCTGGGAGCTGGAGCGTGGGATGCCGTAAATGTCGGGCTGACGGAACAGATCGGACTTACAATTGGAACGTGGGTTATGGTCATTGGTGGTTTTCTGATTGTAACCAATGCACTGATTGCAAAAGAGAAGCCGGACCTGCCTGCGGTGATTACTATATTAGTACTTGGGAAATTCATCGATTTCTGGATGCTGCAGGTGTTTGACACCTTGGTGCTTCAAGCATTCTTCATGAAATTGATCACTTTAATCCTCGGAATTGTAATTATTGCCATCGGCGTATCGCTTTATCTGCAGCCGAAATTCTCCTTGAATCCTGTTGACGGGTTTATGGTCGCTCTCCAGAAGCGTTTCGGCTACAGCATTACCAAAGCTAAAACCATGACCGAGTCTTTTGCTCTCGTGCTGGCTCTTGTGCTTGGTGGCCCTATTGGTATCGGTACCATTGTAATTCTTCTGGGGATCGGGCCATGCATCCAGTTTTTCGACAGCAAAGCGAGCTATATGATGAACAAGCTAATTGCAGCAGAATAATGTATACTACGGGCCATCTTTCACAAGCTATAAAAAAAGTGAAAGGTGGCCCTTGATGTGAATAGAAAATGGCTGGGACTACTGCTGTTTATTTGTATTCTTACTTGGTTTGCTGCCGGTTCTGCCTCGGCTGAACCTAAGAAGAATGAAAAAGAAGAAGGCTCCATTCCGAATCACGTCTTAAACATATCCAAAGACAACACGTATCCGAACTCTACCGATGATCAGGAATTGCTGGAAGCGGAGGAAATTACGAAAGAGCTGATGGAGAATACGGAGGTCCGCATTACCAATCCCCAGTTGATTGAAATGCTGAATGAAACGTCCTTGAAGCCTTCTCCACTGGCGATTGGGTACAGAGGAGACATATTTCTTGGAAGGTGGCCGCTTTCCTATGATTCGAAAGAAACCAATATCAATTGGGAGTATCAGGAGATCAATACAAATGAACTGAACAACCACGGAGGAGAAAAGCAGGAGAAACTGAGTTATCTTCAAAAAGAAGAAAAAGCAGTCAAGGGTGGTCTGACCTCACGGATCAGCCACAGCGACCAGATGATGAAGCTGATTCTTCTGGAAGCTCAGAAAAACACAAAACTTCCGTTATCCTTTAACACCGTGATTGGTAAAGGAACAAAGCAGAATAATACGTACGGCATCCCGACCAACAAAGTAGGGGTCCTTCATGCGTTTGCACCGGCCGTGAATGAAAAAGGAGAAGTAGCTTTCGGTGATGTTTACATCCAGCTGAAGGGGTCGAAGAAGACACTCTCCGTTAAAAACGTGACCCGGCAGGGCATCGGAGCCTGGATCCCCATTCAGGATCACGTCAGCTTTTCCTTCGAATTAAAATGAGAAGACGCGCCGTCTGTACGAGAACAACACATTTGTTTTCGTACAGACGGCGCTTTTTTACAGCTGGGTGAAGCCGGTTCTGGACAGAGGCAGATACTTGTACTATGATGGACTGGACGTAAAACAGATAAAGGAGCTGAATCGTTACATGACGCAGCAGGAGAAGATGTCCAACTTGAAGCAGCGCCTGGAAGATTTTATGGGACGTTTAGATAACCTGGATCCTGAGCAGACGTCAGTGGAAGACATTGACCGCCTGATCTCTATGCTTGAATCCCTTGAGCGCAGCATGGACGAATAAGCAGCTTTCAGAATTGACTCTCTATTTTCCTGAGGGTTGATTTTTTCACCATCATACTTTATCATGATAAATCGCTAATGCATGAAACTACTGGAGAGGAGAATGTCTTATGGCATGGGCAGTTGTCGTTTCTGTCCTGGTGATGACCGTGTTAAGTTTATTACGCGTGAACGTCATCGTTGCCATTATCGCCGCGGGTTTAACCGCAGGTCTCATGAACGGGGAGAGCTTGACAGATGCGTTAACCCTTCTTGTTGACGGGATGGGAGAACAGGCGAATGTGGCATTAAGTTATATATTGCTGGGAGCTTTCGCGGTTGCGATCAGCTACTCAGGCATCACATCCATACTAGTCGGATTTTTACTGCGTGTTTTAAAGGATAAACAGACGATGATTGTTTTTGTCATTGCGTTCGTAGCCAGTCTTTCTCAGAACGTCATTCCTGTACACATTGCTTTTATACCGATTCTTATTCCACCGCTTTTGAAATTATTTGATGAAATGAAGCTGGACCGGAGAGCTGTAGCTGCCGCCTTAACCTTTGGTTTGAAGGCGCCGTATGTCATGATTCCGGTTGGCTTCGGCTATATTTTCCACGATACGATCAAGACATCCATGGAAACGAACGGCATTGACCTTGGGATTGGGAGTATTGCTTCATCCCTTATTATTCCCGGTTCGGGAATGATCGTCGGACTTTTCATCGCCATCTTCATTACTTACCGGAAACCGAGGGATCCTTCTGTCGTACCAGAAGATAAAGAAACGCCGGATGAAGAGGTTGTCCTTGATTCACGTTTCCAATTGAAACACCTTCTGACGCTTGCAGCCATGCTTGTGACCCTTATCATTCAGGCGGTCTGGTCGAATCTGATTCTGGCTGCTCTGGCCGGTATCATCCTGATGTTTATCTTCCGTGTCGTTCCATTCAATAAAGGCGACAAGGTCATCAACGACGGCATCGGAATGATGGGTTTTATCGCTTTTGTGATGCTTGTCTCATCAGGTTATGCCAATGTATTGACCGCGACAGAATCTGTATCGGCGCTTGTAGAGCTCAGCTCCGACTATCTGGGGGATAACCAGGCTTTCATCGCCTTTATCCTGCTCCTGGTCGGACTGATTGTCACAATGGGAATCGGGTCTTCCTTTGCAACGATACCGATTCTTGCGGCTCTGTTCGTTCCGATCTGTGTGGCTGCCGGTTTTTCACCGATGGCAACGGCTGCACTGATTGGTACAGCAGGAGCTCTCGGTGATGCAGGTTCTCCGGCTTCAGACAGTACACTCGGTCCGACTTCAGGGTTGAATGCGGACGGCCGGCACAATCACATCTGGGATACTTGTGTACCGACATTTCTGCACTACAATATTCCATTGTTCATCTTCGGATGGGCCGCATCTTTATTTTTGTAAAAAGGCAGCGTGGGGAATTTTCCCACCTGTCTTTTTTTATATTCCTTTTTCCTTCACACATACTAAATAAAAAGCGAGGGATACACATGAGCAGGATAGTGAAGTTGATCACAGCCGTCCTAATGGTCTGTTTTTTTCCTTTAACCACCTATGCGGAAGGCTGGGGATATAATAAAAGCAAAAATGGTATGACACCGGATCCAGGCAGATATGGGCCGATGATTGAACAGCATCATGGTTTTTTTATGGATCCTTCTGAAGAACGTGTGGTTTATTTAACGTTTGATAATGGGTATGAACAAGGACATACCGGTCAGGTCCTGGATGTTCTTAAGGAAAAGGATGTTCCGGCTGCCTTCTTCGTGACCGGGCATTATATAGAGAGTGCGCCGGATCTTTTGAAGAGAATGGCTGACGAAGGACATATCATTGGAAACCATTCCTGGAGCCATCCTGATTTTACGCAGAGTTCCAAAGCGGAAATGGAAAAGGAATTACAGCGGGTGGAGGAAGCTGTCAAGGAAAAGACAGACCAGGATATTATGACCTTTCTTCGTCCGCCTCGAGGTATGTTCAATGCGCAGACATTGAAATGGGCAGAAGAATTGGGGTACACCCATGCGTTCTGGTCCGTCGCTTTTGTTGACTGGCATACTGACAGGCAGAAAGGGTGGGAGTACGCCTACCGCAGCGTTATGGATCAGATTCACCCCGGAGCCGTCATTCTCCTGCACACCGTTTCCAGTGATAATGCAGAAGCTCTTTCCCAAATGATTGATGAGCTCAGGAAAAGAGGCTATCGGTTTGGGAATTTAAATGAAATCTTGATGAAAAAGCTTGTCCCCGCCCCGGTGTGGGGATTATAAAATAGAATGCCGCCGTACACGTTGTACAGCGGCTTTTCGTTTTATGAAATCAGAGCAGGTGTCTGTGATTGTAATGTTTTGCTAAGTTTCATCAAAGCTTCTATGATAAAGGGAGAATTGGTCGGATAAGCCTCAGGTCTTCTTTCCTATTCTTGACAAAATAGAAAAACTAAAGGAATTGAAGGAGGAGAAACTCACGTGTGGAAAGAAAAATTAAAGGCAGTTAACTTTTACGATTTTGATTATACGCTACTCCGCTGGCAGCTGGACCCTTTAATTCATCTGGACAGAGAGGAACGATGGGTGGACATCCCTGTCAAGCTGAATGAGGACCATCATATAGTCAGAGTGCAGGCCCTTGGGACGACCCTTGATCCTGTTTTCTCTGTGCAGAGTGACAGCGATGAAGCCAGACCACAGCTCCTGAACTACATCAAGCATCTTTTTCAATGGGATGTTGATTTGGAGGGAATTCATCAGCATTTTTTGGACACCGACTTGGAACAATTATTCAGAAATCATCCGGGCACACCGATTGTGAAGGATTTTCACCTTTACGACTGTTTGATGAAAGTCATCATCCACCAGCAGTTGAATATGAAGTTCGCTTATACTCTGAGTACCAGGTTCGTAGAGACACTGGGCAGACAGAAAGACGGGGTATGGTTTTATCCTGATCCGGAAACGGTCGCTCAGACGCCATACGAAACACTGAGGGAACTGCAGTTCAGTCAGAGGAAAGCCGAGTATGTGATCGATACGTCCAAACGCATAGCAGAAGGGGAGCTGGACCTGCCGGCGCTGTCTGCTATGGAGAACGATGACATTATGAAACGTCTGGTGAAAGTCAGAGGAATCGGGCCATGGACAGCAGAAAACTGGATGATGTTCGGGCTCGGAAGGGAAAACTTATTCCCGAAAGCGGACATCGGCATCCAAAACGCGTTGAAGCACTACTTTCAAATGGAACGTAAACCGACAATAGAAGAAATGGGAGCATGGAGCCGGCCGTGGTCGCCTTATTTGAGCTACGCCTCGTTAACATTGTGGCGCAGTATTGAAGGGTGAAATTGCTGTCATATCGTTGTTCTTTTCAGCGTACAATGTTTAAAAAGCAAAAATAAAGGCTAAATCGTTAGAAAATATTCAAAATTTGTTAATTTTGCGTTATAATGAAAACCGTATTGGAAATAAACGAGCGGCAAAAAGGAAAGAGGTCTTACTATTGGTTATAAGAGAGAGGTATTCAGACCAAGTTCATAGCGGTGAGATTTTGGATGTTCTCAGTATAAATGGAACACCCGCATGTTTACTCGATCTGCGTCTTCAAGCCGTTACATTGAATCAGGAAATGATTCATATGCTGCATTTGAAGGAAACAGACCTGTCTTTCTCTCAGTGGATCCGGTGTTTCCGCCACACAGGCCAGCACCGTCTTCAACAATCTCTTCATCAGCTTCTGACCGAAGGGCTGAGGGAAACCTCTGTCCAGTTGACAGATAAGAATTTTAATCTTAGGTTTCAATGCCGTATGGTGCATCTGACCAACGGACAAATCACCTTTACACTTGCCAAAACGGAACAAGACCATCATTTTTCTGCATCGGGTCCGGTGGCCGCTGATGTGCCTTCAAAGAATGATAAGCCGTCCTTATCCATTACGAATTATGAAGGCGTTCCGCTGTCAAGCTTTTCCTCTTCTCAAATCCAGCACCGCATGACACACATTGTCGATAAATTCCCACACGGCCTTGCCGTCATTAATCATAACTGGGAAGTTGTTTATGCCAATCCTAAAATGGAAGAGCTGACCAAACGTCCTTTTTTCAAAAATTATTATAAAAAATTATGGGATATCTTCTCCATAGATGAGCACTATCCATTTTTTCAGCATTTCCTGCGATCTATGGAAACGTACGAAACGGTGGAATTCGAAGGTTTTATTGAGGAAACCCAGCTCGATGTGAAAGTGACGGTCCATCCAACAGAACTGGGCCTTACTGTTTTTCTGCAGGATATTACTCAATACAACAAACATTTGCAAGCGCTTAAAGATTCAGAAGAACGTTTTGCTCTACTCGCTGATAACATTACGGATGTCTTCTGGATCAGTGATCCACACTTTGAGGAAGTCCACTATATCAGTCCTGCCTTCCAAACCTTGTTCGGTATTCCGAGGCGCCAGGCATTTTCAGACCCCAAGTCACTTTTGGAGCACGTACATGAAGCGGACCGTTCTCATTTTGTAGACGGCCTTTCGAAAATGAAGGACGAGGAATTCGTCGTTGACTATCGGGTGTGTGTCCAGGGAAAAGAAGAAAAATGGATCCGTACGAAAGGCTTCCCTGTGGATTATAACGGAAAGTCGCTCATTCTCGGTATTCATCAGGACGTAACGGAATACAAGGAAATGATTGAGCTGAAGGAAAAGTCCCAGCAGCTGTCTACAATTACGCAGATGTCTGCAGGTATTGCTCATGAAATCAAGAATCCCCTGACCGCCATCAAAGGTTTTCTTCAGATCGGAGCGGCTAATCCGGAGCTCAGGGATAATTATCAGGAAATCATTTTAGATGAAGTCAATCGGATCGAAGCAATCGTCCAGGACTTCATGATGTTATCAAAGCCTAAATCTTCCATCCAGCTTGAGGAAGTGGACCCGGAACAGCTGGTATCGTATGTACTCCGCCTTCTTGAACCGGAAGCGAACGAAAAGCAGATCCTACTGCTGTTTGATTGTGATCCTGTACAGGATAAGTTCAGGACGGAACCGAAACGTATGAACCAGATTTTAATCAATTTGGTGAAAAATGCAGTGGACGCGGTCGATCTTGGTGGTGAAGTACGGATTGAAATTCAGATGTCGAGCTCTCATCTAACGCTTTTCGTTAGAGATAATGGGCCGGGTTTAAGTGCTCAGGAACTCTCGAAAATCGGTGAACCGTTCTTTACTACAAAAGAAAAAGGAACAGGACTAGGAGTTATGGTCACGAAAAAGATCGTATCGGATTTGAACGGGACGATAAATTATGAAAGTGAAAAAGGAAAAGGAACGACGGTCATTGTCAAACTGCCTCGTGCATGAACGAAAAAACGCCACTTAAAACGTGGCGTTTTTTTATGTTTCCTTATCAGGGAAAACCATTTCAATTTGCTGAATATTTACGCTTAAACCGCTTACTTAAAATAAATCCTTTTTTTACATCAACAGCTGTTTACAAAAGGCAGAAAGGGCTCTATAATCCCGATTGTATTGCAAATTTCGTTCGACAAAATCCTATCATTAATTACAATAAAGGAGGCTCTCAGATGTTTAAAAAAGTGTGGTCATTTCTAATGATGAATCTTGGTGCGCTTGCTGTAGCAACCAACGTCCACTTCTTCCTGTCCCCGAACGACCTGGCTACAGGGGGAGTGAGTGGTTTATCCATCGTTTTGAATAAGGTTTTTCCTGATTTGTCCCTTGGAATGATTATGATTCTCTTGAATATTGTCTTATTTATCGTCGGTTTTATTTTCCTAGGGTTCCAATTTGGTGTGAAAACTATTTATGCAAGTTTTGCACTTTCATTTATGGTTTGGGGCCTCGAAGCCTTTTTCCCTATGCAGGAAGCTCTGAGTGATGATCTGCTGATTCAGCTGATTATCGGACAGATTATTGCCGCTTCAGGCATGGCCCTCGTTTTTCATCAGGGAGCTTCCACAGGTGGGACCGATATCCTGGCTATGATTCTAAATAAATTCTTCTCCATTGAAGTTGGAAAAGGTGTGCTTTTCTCTGATATTGCCATTGCCACATCTTCCATCTTCCTGTTCGGCCCTACGGTCGGTATGTATGCGTTCTTTGGTGTCATCCTCAATGGTCTTGTGATCGATTATATGCTTCAGCAGTTCGAGGATAACAAGGAGATTGTTATTATCAGTCGTGAGAGTGAGCTTGTCCGTAACTTTATCATCAATAAGCTCGGCCGCGGTGCTACCATTCATGAAGCAAAGGGTGCGTTTAACCAGGAGCAGAAGGAAGTCATCACTACAATTCTCAGCCGGAAAGATTATACCCGTCTCAAGAAATATATGACGGCTGTAGATGAGCAGGCGTTTATAACGGTTCACTCCATGAATGAAATTCTTGGGGAGAATTTCAAACGACTGGCTTGACTCCTGGAGAAACCGACGGCGCTTCTCATCCCTTCATTCACGAACGGTCGAATGGCAGCGGGGATCAGTCGTGTCTGATCATACTTGGATGAAAGATCAACATGATACGGATATAGAGATAAACATCAAAAAAGAGTCTCCGGAAGGCATCACCGGAGGCTCTTTTTTCTGTCTTTTCGGATGGAAGGGGAAGCGAGAGCTACATTCATAATGACCACACTTGCAACGGAAGCTGCGGTGTAATTGTAATTGTTTGTTACGATGGAGAGGGACAGAAATAAAGCCAACATCACTCCTGAAATGAACAGGAGAGGGAAACCTGGAATGACACGCTGCTTTTTCATTGGACGAAACTCCATCTGCCGCACTCCTCTCTACAGTTAGTACCAGTATATGAAAAGTTTTAATTATCTGTCAATTGTTCTGAATAAAAGGAACAATATTTGAAAGATTTAGATAAATTGGTATAATGGGAGTGTTGAAAATGCAGTACGTTATTATGGAGGAGGATGGCACATGAATCGAGAAGAATTGATTGCCCCGGAACGGTACAACGTCGTTTCTGAAATGGAAAAGTATGCAGACGATGCCGAACGGAAAGCTTTATTATGGTTGAACGATCAGGGGGAAACGAAAGAAGTTACATATCAAAGCCTGATGGAACGTGCGAATAAAATTGGAAACGCTTTCCTTGACTGTGGATTAAAGCAGGGAGATAAGATCCTGGTTATGATCCCACGCCTTATTGAAGCATATCAGGTTTACACGGCGGCTTTGAAGGCCGGACTTGTCGTTATTCCAAGTTCTGAAATGCTGAGGACGAAAGATCTTCAGTACCGGATCAGTCATGGAGAAGTCCGGGGCGTTGTCAGTTATTCCCCTTATACAGATCAGTTTCAAGGGATCCGCGAATACGATGAGCTTGTGAGGTTTTCCGTCGGTGAACAGAAGGAAGGGTGGCATCACCTGGACAGTCTGATGGAAGATTACAGCGGAACGATGACGCCTGCTGACACGGGTCGTGAAGATATGGCATTCCTCTCCTATACTTCAGGAACCACCGGAAATCCAAAAGGGGTCGTTCACACGCATGGATGGGGATATGCCCATCTGAAAACAGCGGCTTATCAATGGCTGGCCATTGAAGATGGAGATACCGTGTGGGCAACAGCTGGTCCAGGGTGGCAGAAGTGGATTTGGAGTCCGTTTTTATCTGTGCTGGGGACGGGTGCAAGGGGACTCGTTTATCAAGGGAAATTCGATCCGAATGTCTACCTGGATATCATGGACAAACACGATGTGAATGTGCTCTGCTGTACGCCGACGGAATATCGTCTGATGGCGAAAGTGGATAACTTGAGTGAGTACAGTCTGAACCATCTTCACAGTGCCGTGTCAGCCGGGGAACCTTTGAACAGAGAAGTCATCGACACCTTCCAGAGGCATTTTCAAGTGACTGTCAGGGACGGATACGGCCAGACGGAAAATACACTTCTCGTTGGGATTATGAAGGATATGGAAGTCCGGCCGGGATCGATGGGACGCCCGACACCAGGCAACCAAGTCGAAATCGTGGATGAAATGGGGGTACCTGTAGGGACGGATGAAGTGGGAGATATTGCTGTACACTTGGATACGCCGGCGCTCTTTAAAGAGTATTATAAAGATCCAGAGAGGACGAAAATGTCAAGGAGAGGCAATTACTATATTACTGGAGATCAAGCCAAAAAAGATGAGGATGGATACTTCTGGTTTGAAGGGCGCAGTGATGACATCATTATCAGCTCGGGGTATACGATCGGACCATTTGAAGTAGAGGATGCGCTCGTCAAACATCCGGCTGTCCGGGAATGTGCCGTAGTTGCAAGTCCGGATGAAGTCCGGGGCAATATTGTAAAAGCATTCGTTGTGCTGCAGTCCGGGTATGAAAAAGACAGTCAAATCGTTCAGGAGCTGCAGACTCATGTGAAGGAGCATACGGCCCCTTATAAATATCCGAGGAAAATTGAGTTTATCGAAGAACTTCCCAAAACAACCTCGGGTAAAATACGAAGGATCGAACTGAGGGAAAAGGAAAAATCCTTCCATAATTAAGCGGGAAAACCGGAGGCAATCAGTCTCCGGTTTTTTCGTTCTCTTCCGTTTGAAGTGATAAGATAGACGGGAAATAGGCAGATTATAAGAACAGGAACTTACATCGAAGTGGAAAGGTGGAGTCTTATGAACATACACGTAGAAATTACATACCGTGCGAAAAACAAAACGGAAGTCTTTTTCAAATCTGAACCTGTTTCTCCTGGAGAAGCGCTTCTTATAGCGGAAGACCTTGAAAAAACAGGACGGTTGAAGGATATCGCATTTATTGATGATTATGATACTTCATGGAAATTGAAGGATCTGAAGAAGTATATGGCCAAAGTGGACACCGAGCCCCATCATATACGAGTGTATTTTGACGGAGGGTTCGACAGGAATGACAGGAAGGGTGGTCTGGGATGCGCGATTTATTATGAGCAGGACGGCCGGTTTATGCGTCTAAGGAAAAATGCCGCGGTCGAGGAAATGGAAACGAATAATGAGGCGGAGTACGCTGCTCTTTATTTTGCTGTACAGGAACTGGAGGCGATGGGGGTTCAGCATATCCCTGTAAGCTTTATCGGTGATTCCCAGGTTGTCATCAATCAAATGAAGGAGGAATGGCCGACGATGGAACAATCCCTTCATGAATGGGCGGATCGGATCGATGGGAAGCTTAGGGCCATGTCCATAGAGGCGTCCTACCATCTGATCTCAAGGAAGGACAACCGTGAATGCGACCGGCTTGCCACTCAGGCCCTGCAGGGAACAGAAGTGGAGAGTACGTCTGAAGTGCAGGGATAGGTTATAAATGGATGGTGACGGGGGTGCCGTTCGGAATCGTGAGCGCCAGTTCTTCCACGTCTTCATTGTACATCCGTACACATCCGCGTGATACAGCTTTTCCAATGGAGGACGGATTGTTCGTTCCGTGGATGCCGTAATGTTCTTTTGATAAGCTCATCCACATCGTTCCGAATGGTCCGCCGGGATCGGGGGCTTTATTCAGGATAATAAAATCCCCTATCGGTGTTTCATAAAGCATCCGCCCGACAGCCACTGGATATTCTTTTACGAACTGCCCGTTTTTGTAGAGCCTCAGCAGGCGTTCATTGATGGAAACATCCAGCTGGTACGGCTGGGTTTCTACAGGTGGGTACCCTGGGATTGTAATTCTCTGTCCGACCCTGATCACATCCGGATTAGGAATGGAATTGACGGCTAAAATGGTTGTCAGCGGCATCCGGTAATCTCTTGATATTTGATAGAGGGTTTCTCCCGGTTTTACCGTATGGAGCATTCCATCATCTCCCCAGAAGTTTTACACCATTGTATGCATGGATGAGACAAAAAAACCAGACCTCCTGTCTTTGTCAGAAGGAGGTCTGTTTTTTTTCGATTTATAATACGATGGTTTTGTTTTCGTGTACGATGACGCGGTCCTCAAGGTCCCATTTGACCCCTCGGTTTAGAACAGTACGTTCAATCAACCGGCCTTTCTTTTTTAAATCGTCGATGTGGTTACGGTGATCGACACGGATGACATCCTGTTCAATGATGGGGCCTTCATCAAGGTCATCTGTTACATAGTGGCAGGTGGCTCCTATCAGCTTAACGCCCCGTTTATGCGCCCGTTTATGTGGATTCGCTCCGATAAAGGCGGGTAGGAACGAATGGTGGATGTTAATGATCTTCGATGGGTGGGTCGACACGAAATGTGGAGTAAGAATCTGCATATATCGTGCAAGTACGATGACATCGATGTCGTATTCCTTCAAAAGCTTCAGTTGTTCCTCTTCCACTTCGTGCCGGATCTCTTTACTTGCGGGAATATGGTAGAAAGGGATGCCGAAGGATTCGACGAGCTCCTTTCCTTCCCTGTGGTTGCTGATGACGAGAGGGATATCCGCCATAAGACCACCACTTTCCCATTCGTAAAGGAGCTCTCGAAGACAATGGAGTTCTTTGGAAACGAAGATGGCCATGTTCTTGAGTTTATATAAAAATGTCAGCCGCCATTTCATATGGAATTGGGCAGCAATTTCCTTGAACCCTTCCTGGAACGTTTCTTCCTTTTCTTTCATATCCGAAGCGGCAAATTCGATGCGTATGAAAAATGTCCCCTCATCCGGGTGTGTTGTGTATTGATTGGACTCCACGATATTCGCTCCGTGTTCATGAAGGAATGTGGAAATGGCAGCCACTATACCCGGTTGATCTGTACAACTGATGAGAAGCCGCGCTTTGTTTTGGTTTTTTTCTGTGTGGTGCTGGATGTGCTGGTTGGTAGACGTCATGCCTGGTCCCCTTTCATTGTTTCTTTATATTGTAGAGGAAATAAATCCCGAAGCAAACCATGTTTTTGCAAAATTCGCTCGATACCTTTTTAATTTGACAATCATCTGATAAGGAAGGGAACGTTGAGATTTATGAAACGTTTTTCCCTTCCATGTCGTATAGAGAGGTAGAGAAAGAAATCCTGGCGGAAAAAATAACAGGTCCTGTCTATACAAAGAAATAATCAGGAAGGATGGCATGTGTGAAGAAAAAATTATTGACGTCAGCAGTACTGGCTGCCTTTCTTGTGTTGTCGACCTGGTACATACACCACACGTTTTTTTTCAGCCCTTTATCTTTTGAACAGGATGATATTACCCACCACTCATGGAGCGATTACCAACGTCCGATGACGCTTACTTATTATGACTTGGATGGAGAACGGTCATCCTACCAAATGGACACGGATGAAGACATACGGTCGTTTTTCAAAGCAATGAAGAAGTGTCCGTCAAGTGCAGGAGAGAAAAAAGGGGCACAGGTGCTGGGGGCACTCCGCATATCCAGTGCCCGTGAGGTCGTGCTGGAAGCCTATTTTTACAAAGATTTCTGGCACGTGCTGCAGAATGATCATGAGCGGCTTGAAATCACTCCGCAGCTGGAGGGACTGATCAATCAATTGTAAACACTGAGGCGGCGTTTCTTCGTCCCCCTTCCATGGTATTCTTCCTAAAAGAATAAGGTTGTACTATACTTGGAAAGGATACAGGCAACCATAAGTGGAAGGAGTCAGACGGATGAATAGCTGGTTCACCCATATTTTTAACATCTTAGTCGGAATATTGATCATTGTCGAAGGCGGCGTGTACATATTTATGAATAATAAAGACGGAGACCTTCATCTGCGGAGTATGATGATGACGGTCCTGCTCCTCACAGCTTGGGCCATGTCCTACCGCAAACAGGTGACAAGCGATAATCCCAGTGCGTGGCTGATTGTAACGATCATCATTATGATCCCGATGATTCTCCCGTGGTTGTTCTTTATATAATTTAGAAGAGCCAGCGGTAAAGACCTGCCGCAGCAAAGAAGACGGCTGCCAGCAGGTATAGAAAGCCGAAGACGCGGGACCTGGGTTCTTCAGCGGCTGTTTCTACAGCCCCTGCGAACACCAAAAAAAGAATGCCCATGATCACCATCGTCACTTCAACCCCCGAAAACGGGGGTTTTTTTAATAGCAGCCATACTTCAATAGGAATGGCTGTCCACAGGGGTGAAAGCAAGGGACCGAACCATTTTTCCACTCCCTTCTTCAATCCGTCCATTTTCTTCCTCCTTTCCTCATCCAGTCAAGTGTCCATTCTGGTCGAATGCCGGCGGAAAATCTGTTGAATAGGAATATTCTACCCGGGATGGGGTATTAGATTTACATCTAGATTTGCCTTCTGTCTATACAATTGGTACAATTCATTCTGTACGAAGTACTTAATCCTCTGATTTATCCCCCGCATTGCATGTTTTAACCCTTGCAGTTCAAACTACTTAACGAAGGTATAGGAAAGGATGTATGTCACTTGAAAATGAAGCTTATTGACTGGCCTACGTTTATTGGGGCCTTAATATTACTGCTCGGAGTTACCATTCCGTTAATTGTTTTCCCTGAGGCAGGGAAAGAAGTGGTGTCTCAAGCCAATACATTTATGACAGAGAATTTCGGCGTTCTTTATATGGTTCTTGGATTTGTCATTTTTGCTTTTTTAATCTATGTCGCTTTCAGTAAAAATGGAGCCATCAAACTCGGAGATGAAGGAGAAAAACCTGAATTCAGTACATTCTCCTGGGCTGCGATGCTTTTCGCTGCCGGGATCGGTTCCAGTATTCTTTACTGGGCAGTCATTGAATGGGCGTATTATTATCAGGGACCTCCTTTCGGCGTAGAGCCGGAGTCGAAGGAAGCCATCAAGTGGGCTTCTACTTACGGCATGTTCCACTGGGGACCTATCGCCTGGGCGATTTACACGCTGCCGGCACTGCCGATTGCCTATTTCTATTATGTACGCAAAAAGCCGGTGTTGAAAGTATCTGAAGCCGTACGTCCGGTCCTTGGTGATACGGTGGACGGCCCGGTCGGTACAATTATTGATGTCCTGTTTATGTTCGGACTTCTAGGCGGGGCGGGAACGACGCTTGCGCTCGGAACACCGATGATTGCACAGGGGGTCAATGATTTAACAGGCATCCCTGTAACGCTCGGTCTGAAAAGTGGGATTATGCTGCTTTGTACGTTGATTTTCGCAATCAGTGCCTATTCCGGCTTGAAACGCGGGATTAAAATCCTTAGTGATGTGAACTTATGGTTGTCCATCTTCCTGCTTGCGTTTATTTTCATCTTCGGTCCGACCCGTTTTATGAGTGAAACGACGTTCACATCTCTCGGACTTCTTGCAGATAACTTCTTCCGCATGGCTACATGGATGGAGCCGTTCGGGAACCTCGGCCAGTTTGAGAAGACGAGCTTCCCTGAATACTGGACCGTGTTCTACTGGGCATGGTGGCTCGTGTACGCTCCGTTTGTCGGTTTATTTGTTGCCCGTATTTCCAGAGGACGTACCATCCGTCAAATGATCCTCGGGACGATGGTTTACGGAACAATCGGATGTGTCCTTTTCTTCGGAATTATGGGGAATTTCGGACTTTACCTGCAGATTTCAGGTCAATTTGATGCCATTGCCTTTATGAACGATAACGGGGCACCGGCAACCATTATTGAAATTATGAACCAGCTGCCGCTGGCTGATTTCATTGTCTTGATCTTTACGGTCCTGGCTATCATTTTCCTTGCCACGACCTTTGATTCTTCCTCCTACATTCTTGCGTCTGTGACACAGAGAAGTGTAGAAGGTGAACCGCTCCGCTGGAACCGTTTATTCTGGGCGTTCGCGTTATGTATCATGCCGCTCGCTCTCATGTTCCTCGGTGGACTGGATACGCTGCAGACAGCAAGTATCGTCGGTGGTTTCCCGCTCATTATCATCATGTTCCTGCTCGCCTGGTCGTTTATGAAGGCGTCCAATACGGATATTCGTGAGTCTGACGACTATGAGCCATCCACCATTCACATTAAGCGCTGGAAAAACCGTAAGAAAAAGAAAAAGCGTTCCGCCCTCGAGGCTCTTGAAGATAAAGATACGGATTAAAAATAAGGAAACCCTGAACTCCATTGGAGTTCAGGGTTTTTTCTTTCCCGCAGAACAAAGGGGGTCAAACGTTCTTTTTTTCTGGAAGGTAGGGGACGACGTCCTGGATGATCACATCGCCGCTTTCCTGGAGAAACTGTTCCACCAGATGAAGGTGATCGGCACCGACGAGAACAAGGACACGGTCCCCGGGTGCAGCTGTGCGGAGGATGTTGGCGGCCATGGCTAAGTCGCGGTGGTGCCACTGTTTGAGCCAGTGGACACCAATTTGGTGCTGGCGCTCCCCGACACGGGTCAACTTCATATAGACGCGCTGCAGTTGTTCTTTGTAACCCTCGTGATTAATGTAACGGAAATAGCCGGCCAGTGTTTGTTTATCCTCCATCTGCTTTACATCCTGCTGTATGGAAAGAATATCCTTGAGAAGCTCCGGTTGATGCTCTCCCGCCCAGGAGAATACCTGCTCAAGGGAAGGGGTGGACATATCCACAATCTCGTCAACAGGATAGAGGTGATTCTGTCCAAGGGAGGCAGCAAGTGGGAAAGCGATCTGTTCCACTTCATCGTACGCAGGTGCCTGCTCTCCCGTTAGGAACTGCCCCAGCCTTTTGTTGAGTTCTTCTTCAAGGAAAAAAGACTTTTCCACCGCGATCTTTGTCGGTTTCCATTCTTTCAAGGAAGCGGTCAGGGAAGAAAGTTCATCTCTATGCTTATGGATCATTTCCGGCTCCACAGCCATATGAAAAGTGCCGAGAAGCATAATCTCCGGTTTCATATCATCATTCCTTTCCGTGTCATTTGAAATAGGGCAGGATATCTTCGCCAATTTCCTGCATTACCTCAGTTGTCGGTCGTTTGTTTTTGGAAAGGCCGAACATCATATGGTTCACACCAGCGGAACGGTACTGTTCGATAATATCCTTTAAACCTTCGCGTCCGGTTTGATAGCCGGCCGGAATTTTTTCGACAGGGGCTTCAGGGTTTTCAGAAAGAATGACAGGAAGAGGCATGAAAAAAGGACGGAAAACATCGCCGTGGAAGCCTCTCACTTTTTCCCTGTACATGTCAATCGTCTGTTTCTGCTGTTCTGGACGCTGAGGATAAAACATCCACCCATCTCCGTGTTCAGCAATCCAGTCGAGCGTCTGCTGACAATAGCCTGTCATAAAAACAGGAATCCGGTTCGGCGGCTTAGGAACGAGGTTGGCTTTATCAAGCTTGCCGAAAGAGGAGAAGGCTTCCGGGTACTCTTCATATAAGGCCTTCGCAAAGAAATCGTAGGCTTCTCTGAACCATGCCCCGCGCTCCATGATAGGGATGTTCAATCCTTCAAAGTCCTTCCGCCGGTCTCCAGAGGATAGGCCGGCCATGAGACGTCCGGGAAACAAGCGTTCAATGCTTGCCAGCTCCTTTGCTGTCCGTAAAGGGTGGCGGAGCGGCATGACCAATGCGGCTGTCCCGAGATTGATGGACTGGGTGTGGGAGGCCAGGTAGGTTAAGTAGATCAGGCTGTCAAAGATCTGCCCGGTTGCAGGGTCTTCAAACGTTGGATCTTCAAGAAGGACGTCCTGCAGCCATAGACAGTGAAAACCGAGTTCTTCTGCCATCTGCGCCTTCTGGACTTGATCGTCCATGAGCGGTGTCTCTTTATCGTAATTTTCAATCGGTATCGTCAGTCCAAAAGATATCTGATCTTTTTGGAGCATGTTCTGCCATCCGCGATGGTTTTCAAACAAAATATTTCCTCCTCCATGTTTCTTTCTTCTTCTTATTATAATGAGGTGGAGGCTGGACTTCTAATCAAAGGAACTAAAAAGCACCTTCTCCTGAGGGGAGAGAGGCGCTCGTTGTAAATCACATGACATAGATGGCCAGATAAAGGACAAGAGTGAGAAAAACGGAACCTCCGGCTACACTCACGATTTCTGTTCGGTCGTATTCCATACGTTTTTTCAATGTCATCGCTCCTTAAAGATATAAATGTCATCTTCCTATGTATTTTTTTGTTCTACTCTATATGACGATTGAATAGTCAAAAAGGTTTCATTTATATTACAAAAATGTAACTTTTTCATGTCGGTGATTTTTATGTGTCATCACGTAAAGGGAGTTTGCACCTCTGATATAATGGGAGAAGCAATCCATAATAGATGGGAGAGGAAACGCTTATGTCTACCTATGCAATGACGTGGAATCTGGACAGTCTTTTTCAAGGCGGCAGCCATTCCAGTGAATTAAAAAACTATGTCCAGCAGCTGGAGGTTCATCTGGAGGAGCTTGAATCGCTTATTCCATCCTTTGTGCCGCCGTCCAGTACAGATGAAACGGAACCATTACATCACATGATAGAGGCTCTTCAGGTGGCTGTGAAAGAGCTTGAAGAATTCAGTGCCTTTACGAGCTGTCTGCAGGCTCAGGATGTGAACGATACTGGAGCTGGTCAATGGCTGGCGAAGAGGAGTGAACTGGGAGCCCGTCTGAATAATGTGCTGGTTCAGCTCGATGAGACGTTCATCACCATTGATGATGAAATCTGGACTTCACTTCTACAGCAGCCATCGCTGAAGGAACTGTCCTTCGTGCTTGATGAGCGGAGACAGAAGGCTGCAGATAAGCTGGATGCGTCACGGGAATCGTTAATCAATGACCTTAGTGTTGATGGCTACGACGCATGGGAGCTCATGTATGACCGGCTTGTTGCTAAATTGTCTGTCAAAGTGGAAGGCAGGTCCTTATCGGTTGGGCAGGCCTCCAATAAATTGGATTCCCCCGACCGTTCTGTCCGCAAGGAAGCTTTTGATCAATTGCAGAAGGCGTGGCAGAACGAAGCGGACGTATTCAGTGAAACATTGAATCATTTATCTGGGTTCCGCCTTCAAACTTATAAGCATAGAGGGTGGGAGAATGTCCTTAAGGAGCCACTCGACTACAACCGGATGAGTGCCGCGACGCTTGAGACCATGTGGAACGTCATCACCGATTATAAGCAGGCCTACATTCCATATATGAGAAGAAAAGCAGAACTTCTGGGTGTGGACCAGCTTCGTTTTTATGATGTGGAAGCTCCTGTCGGAAAGACGGATAGTACAAAGAGCTTTCAGGAGGGGGCCTCCTTTATTATCGAGCAGTTCAGGAAGTTCAGCCCTAAAATGGCCGATTTTGCTGAGATGGCATTTGAGAAAGGCTGGATAGAGGCTGAGGACCGTCCTGGGAAGCAGCCGGGTGGATTCTGCACCAGCTTTCCGGATAGTGAAGAAACAAGAATTTTCATGACCTACTCCGGCAGCCCCTCCAGTGTCGCCACACTGGCTCATGAACTTGGTCATGCCTATCATCAGCATGTCATGAATGACCTTCCTGTATTGAATCAGGGCTATGCGATGAACGTAGCTGAAACAGCCTCTACGTTTGCGGAAATGATCGTAGCCGATGCCGCCGTGAAAGAAGCGTCCACGAAGGAAGAGAAGATGACGCTTCTCGAGGAAAAAGTACAGAGCAGTGTGGCTTTCTTTATGAATATCCATGCCCGTTTCCTGTTTGAAACACGGTTTTACGAAGAACGGAGAAGGGGAATCGTACCTCAGGAACGTCTCAATGAATTGATGGTGGAAGCACAGAAGGAAGCCTATATGGAAACGCTGGAAGAGTATGATCCGACGTTCTGGGCATCCAAGCTTCATTTCCACATCACCGATGTTCCGTTTTACAACTTCCCATACACCTTCGGCTATCTGTTCAGCGCGGGAATCTATGCGAAGGCATTGGAGACCGGACCTGAATTTGAAGAGCGTTACACAGCGCTGCTGAGGGATACAGGGAAGATGCCGGTAGAGGAACTGGCCTGGAAACATCTCGGTGTCAATCTCGAGGAAAGAGAGTTCTGGGAACATGCCGTGGAATTATGCACAGCCGATCTGGATGCATTTATGAAATACAGTGAATCATCAATGGAGGAATAAGGATGGATGAAACGCGTATTCCGGAAGAAGCCAAGTTGGAGAGAGTGGCTGAGCTGGATGGATGGAAGCTGACCGATGAGAAATTCATTACGAAACGCTATCGATTCCAGGATTTTTTAACAGGCGTCCGTTTTGTCAATTTGATTGCGGAGTATGCTGAGGAAATCCAGCACCATCCGTTCATCAGCATCGATTATAAGATGGTGACGTTGAAACTGACCTCCTGGAATGCCGGGGGCCTGACAGAACTCGATCTGGAGTGCGCCCGGAAGTACGACAGCATTTATCAGTCTATTGAACAGAAATAAAAGACGCTGAACGCACCTTGTGCCAAACAAACGGTTATAACAAGACCCCCTTACTTTCACAGAGAGCCACGTTCCGCCTACCGTTGGATAGCTGACGCAGACGTTACCAGCGATCAGCTCATCCGGGGTGGAGGCAAGAATGAAATACTGTTGGCCATCGACGGAAGAGGGAATCATCGGGAACTTTGTTGAGCCAAAACCCGCTCCTGGAATCAGGAGCGGGTTTTGGCTGAAGAAAAAGCCTGTGTCAACCAGTTAGAGTTGTCCATTTGTCATGTAAAGTGACACATTCCGCTTATCGGTGGATGAATGCCGCGGGCACGTCCTCAGCTGACTTGGTCAGGAAGATCGTCTGCCCAAGTGGATCTTCGGCCCGTGCTTTTCACGCAGGCATCACCACCGAACGCTCCACGTGTCGACGTTAGAATATAGAGGAGAAAGACTGGACCCTATGCAGGTTCGCAGATTCCAAAGAACGGCATGAGTTGCGCTATGGCCGCCTGCGTGGAAAAGAAGGGAAAGAACAAGCGCTGATGATGGCTGCCTGCCGGAATACGGAAAAGACTGTTCTCCATCCAACAAGGGCGATCTGGGTGAAGGAGAGTCTTGTTCGATGTTAGAGAACTCCCAAGAAGCGGTGCCCCTTCCACTCCTGCGGATGAACGAGTGGTCCGAGATCGCCGAGCGTGGGTGTTGCGAGGAAGCTCGGGCGCTCGTCCGCGGAAAGGGAAGGGGGCTTTCGCTCCTGGCGGTAAGAAAGAAAAAAGCTTGTAAAGAAACAGGGGTTTCTCTACAAGCTGAAACCGCTCCTGGAATCAGGAGCGGTTTTTTATCTGTTTCAGCAAATCAATATGAGCTTTGGTAAATAACGTGGACGATGGGGCGGGCGGTGCATAACAATGAATCGTTTCCTCAGTAAAAGGATGGACGAATGTCAGCCTGGCTGCATGAAGAGCCTGTTTATAGTGGATATTCCCTTTTCCCCCGTACAGCGTATCCCCGATCAATGGATATCCGATCGAGCTCAAGTGCACACGGATTTGATGTGTCCTTCCTGTCTCCAACTGCAGCATAACGAGGGAGCAGTCCTGACCGGCATCATAGCTTAACACGGTATAATGCGTCTCTGCATACCGGCCGTCCCCGGAGACCATTCGTTTTACGGTATGTTCTGGATCTTTGCCGATCGGTTTAATGATCGTCCCCTGCTCCGGGAGAAGTCTGCCGTGAACCCAGGCCAGGTAGGAGCGTTTGATCTTCCTTTCCTGGATTTCTTTTCCGAGCATCGCTGTAGCCAGTGCATGCTTGGCAAATAATATGGCTCCGGATGTATCCCGGTCGAGCCGGTGGACATACTTCGGAGTAGAGGGTATACCTTGTCTTTGGAAATATCCGGCGGCTCCGTTGACAAGGGTATCGTGTTCATCCGGCCGGTTCGGGTGTGTGAACACACCGGCCGGTTTATTGATGACAAGCAGATGATCATCCTCAAAAACGGGGTCGATCGACATGGACGATGGAGTTACCTCTAAAGGCTCCGGTCCGAAAAGCCGGAGGCGGAGGTGATCCCCGGAGTGGACATTCGTCGTTTTGTAATGAGGAAAGGTGTTGTTCAGCATCACCTCATTCTGGGAACGGAAACGATGCATCAGTTTCCTCGGTACATGCCATTGTTTTGTCAGGATCTTTTCGATTGTTAAACCGTCCCATTTAAAGGGGATGATGACGTTGAGCCATTCCCCGTCCCGGCTTGTTTTCATGATGGACACCTAATTTCTGGCTGCTGTGTATCCGGTTCTTTTTCGAAGGAACCTGGACCAATTGATTTTATTTTACTTGTTTCCATATCTGTGGTGCAATGGGGAATAGAAGTGATTCTGCCGGGAAGGTGCAAAACCAGCCAGCTGTCTATCGTTAACTCTAAGTAAATCTGGTATCGATCCTAAAGCAGTTGTGTTATAATAGAACGGTTGAATAATATTTGCGATACGAAAGAGGTGTGTGCTTCATGCAACACAGAGATGATATTCGTAATATAGCCATCATCGCACACGTTGACCACGGTAAAACAACGCTGGTTGACCAGATGCTTCACTATTCCGGAACTTTCCGCGATAACGAGCATGTCGATGAGCGCGCTATGGACTCTAACGATTTGGAAAAAGAACGCGGCATTACGATTCTTGCTAAGAATACCGCGATCAATTATAACGATGCCCGTATTAATATTTTAGATACACCAGGTCACGCCGACTTTGGTGGAGAAGTAGAACGTATCCTTAAAATGGTAGACGGCGTTCTTCTCGTTGTCGATGCGTACGAAGGGTGTATGCCACAAACTCGATTTGTTTTGAAAAAAGCGCTGGAACAGAAACTGACACCAGTCGTTGTTCTTAACAAAATCGACCGTCCGAACGCCCGCCCTGACGAAGTCGTCGATGAAGTACTGGATCTGTTCATCGAGCTTGGAGCGGATGACGAACAGCTTGAATTCCCAGTCGTTTATGCGTCTGCTCTTAACGGTACATCCGGCGATGAGCCTGAAGACCAGCAGGAAACGATGGATCCGATCTTTAAGCTGATCATGAACAACATCCCTGCTCCGCACGATACGAAAGATGATCCGCTTCAATTCCAGGTGACTCTGCTTGACTATAACGACTACCTCGGCCGTATTGGTGTCGGACGTGTCTTCAATGGTCAAATTAAAGTCGGTCAGCAGGTTTCCTTGATGAAGAAGGACGGTTCAGTGAAGAACTTCCGTATTTCCAAACTATTCGGTTTCATAGGCTTGAAGCGTGTCGAAATCGAAGAAGCCAAAGCGGGTGACATCATTGCCCTGTCCGGTCTTGAGGATATTAACGTCGGGGAAACGGTCTGTCTGCCTGAACACCAGGATGCGATGGAAATCCCTCGTATTGATGAACCGACCCTGCAGATGACATTCCTTGTCAACAATAGTCCTTTTGCCGGTCGTGAAGGTAAATATGTAACTTCCCGTCAAATTGAAGAGCGTTTGATGACACAGCTGGAAACAGATGTCAGTCTGCGCGTCGACCCTACAGATTCCCCTGATGCCTTCACAGTATCAGGACGTGGTGAACTTCACCTTTCCATCCTTGTGGAAAATATGCGTCGGGAAGGTTATGAACTTCAGCTTTCCAAGCCTAAGGTTATTCTGAAGGAAATCGACGGTCAGACTTGTGAGCCTGTCGAGCGTGTTCAAATCGATACACCGGAAGAGTACCAGGGTGCCGTTATGGAATCCATCGGTTACCGTAAAGGTGAAATGCAGGACATGGTCAATGATGGTAATGGACAAGTGCGTCTTGAATTCCTTGTACCATCTCGTGGTCTTATTGGCTATGCGACAGAATTCATGACGCAGACACGCGGATATGGAATTTTGAACCATACTTTTGATGGCTATGCGCCCCTTGTAAAAGGCCAGGTCGGCGGACGTCGTGAAGGTGTCCTTGTGTCTCTTGATAAAGGGAAAGCTTCCACGTACGGCATCATGAACCTTGAGGACCGCGGTACCATCTTCGTGGAACCGGGTACAGAAGTGTACGAAGGTATGATTGTCGGAGAGCACAACCGTGAGAACGACTTGACGGTCAACATCACGAAAGAAAAACACTTGACCAACATTCGTTCTGCGAACAAAGACACGACGAATACAATCAAGAAAACCCGTCAAATGACGCTCGAAGAAGCGATTGAGTATCTTGATGATGACGAATACTGTGAGGTTACTCCAGAGAACGTTCGTCTTCGTAAGAAATTCTTGAACAAAAACGAGCGCGAAAAAATGGCGAAGAAGAAAAAGCTTCAAAATACGGACGTATAATAATGAAAGGACCACCGGGCAGCCCGGTGGTCCTTTTTTTATTCGATTACTTCTATGGTCTGCTGTTTTTCACCTTGAAGGTCTTTCTCTTCCTGTTCATAAACGACGGTGACTGTATAGTTTCCTGCTTCCTCGAACGTGTAGGATCCTTGGTATTCCCCCGGCTGTTTTTCTTCAGCCGTGACTTCGGTTTCCTCACCACCTGCTTCTGGTGTAATGAGGTATTTCACCTTACCTTCTGTGAACGGTTCCTCCATATGATTGATATGGGCCGTAAGCATGGATTCACTTCCGGCAGCGAATGTTTCTTCTGTCATCAAATGAACCATGAACTTGCTGGATTCCATATCCATGGCCTGTCCCTCTTGTCCATGGCCGACCTGTACTTCTTTTTGGGGCATCGTATGCAGATCATCGACTTGCGTATGAGCAATCACCTGGTAGGAGCCTTCCTGTTCAAACGTATAGGACAGCTCGTAAATGCCGTCTTCTGTATGTTCGGCTTCTTTCGTTACCGAGTCTTCCTGCCCTTCCTCTGTATTCCAGATTTCAAACTTAACATAAGAGGCATCAGTGACAGGCTCCTCTCCCTGTGTCACTTCTGCGCGGATATCGACGGGTTCATTGACTGGATAGGGCTGCTGTTCGAGCAGCACTTCAACTTCAGGTATGGGAGCGGCCTGGTCTTCACTTCCGCTGTTCTCCGAATCAGCACAGGCCGTTAAAAAAATCGTAAGTATAAGGGCTGTCACTAAAATGGCTGCGTTCTTCAAAAAATCATCTCCTTTATGTTGACCCTTTTTATAGAATATCATTTCCATCATGGTCATGGAGTCCTGAATTTAGACAGATCGGTGAAAATCTGCCAGTGTAAGAATGATTTGGATCGTTCGAACTACAAAAAAAGTCCTGCTCCATGGAGCAGAACTTTTATGTTTTAGGTGACCTGATCGCTGGACCAGTCATACGTATAAAATTTCTCTTCGGTCACCCATTTAAGAGCTTCCGGATCGTTGACCTTGATGCCTTCTTCAAGCATTTCCAGCATAGCAGCTGTCTGGGAGATATGGGCGCGCATGGCATTCATTTTCTGTTCCTGGACACCGCGGATGTCGTTAATCACGTCCGGACTCCCCAGGTTTTCCTCTGTATCATTGGCGAAGGCAACAGCGTGGAACTTCGGGCGTTTGTCTTCATCGATGTCGCGCAGCGCCCGGACAACGGCGCGCGCTGTCGCTTCATGATCGGGATGGACGGCATATCCTGGATAAAAACTGATGACAAGGGATGGGTTCAACTCGTCGATGAGCTGGCTGACCATATTTTTCATCTCTGTATCGTCTTCGAATTCCAGTGTTTTATCCCGGAGCCCCATCATACGGAGATCTTCGATGCCCATAGCTTCAGCCGCTTTGACAAGCTCTCTGCGCCGGATGTCAGGCAGTGATTCCCTCGTGGCGAACGTGGGACGGCCGAGGTTTCTTCCCATTTCCCCAAGTGTGAGGCAGGCGTAGGTTAATGGTGTGCCCTGATTTATATAAGTGGAGATCGTTCCGGACACGCCGAATGCTTCATCATCCGGGTGGGGGAAGATCACGAGTACGTGTTGTTCATTTTGTATCATATCTTTCACTCCTTGAAGAGGATCACTAGTCTCCATTATTGCCTACTTTTTTAAAAATGAAAAGTCATTTGTTTATAGAGCAGGTTTATAAAAAGGAAGTAAAAGGAAGAAGAGGGTTAGATGACATTTTGAAGGGAGTTTTTACGATGGAAGAACGTATTGACTATTTAGTCCGGTGGCTGCAGGATAAAGTCGAAGAAGCAGGGGCAGATGGAGCCCTTGTCGGGATCAGCGGCGGAATTGATTCAGCTGTCGTCTCCTACCTTGTTAAAAAGGCATTCCCTGAACAGTCGCTTGGTGTCCTGCTGCCGATCAACAAAGAGATGGAGGAACAGACGGATGCGCTGGCCGTTGTAGAAGGGGCGGACCTTGATTACATCGGTATCAATCTGACGGACGCCTATGAAACGACGTATCAGGCAGTAAAAGGACAGATTGAGGAGAAAGAGGACTGGAAGGAGGATAAATCGCAGCTGGGTGGAGCGAACCTGAAGGCGCGCCTCCGCATGAGTACACTGTATGCCGTTGGAAACAACTACAATTATCTTGTTGTTGGAACGGATAATGCCGCAGAGGATTATACAGGCTACTTTACCAAGTACGGGGATGGTGGCGTTGACCTCGTACCGTTGATTAACCTGAGAAAAGAAGAAGTCCGGGAAATGGCGGGAGCGCTGGATGTGCCTTCCTCCGTTATTGAGAAAAAACCGAGTGCAGAGTTGTGGGAAGGGCAGACGGACGAAGATGAGCTCGGCATGTCCTATGATACGATTGACGCTTATCTGCGCGGGGAGAAAATCGATCCCGAAGATGAGAAACAGCTGAAAGACAGACATAAACAGACGGCCCATAAGCGCCAGATTCCTGCAGGGCCGGAAGAATACCGGGGAGATTAAACATGAAATCGTCCACGGCCCTTCTTATTATTGATATGATGAATACATTGGATTTTGACGGGGGAAAGGACCTGTTGGAGTATGCTCTTCCTGCGGCTGAAGATCTGCAGAGCTTCAAGCAAGAAATGAAGGAGCAGGGGATTCCTGTCATTTATGTGAATGACAACTTCGGTCTGTGGCAGGACAACGCCTCCGACATCATAGATACATGCCGCCAGTCCAGGGGAGAGCCGCTGGTGGAGCTTACGCAACCGGAAGAGGATGACTTCTTCATCATTAAACCGAAGCATTCCGGTTTTTTCGGGACGCAGTTGGAGATTCTTTTGAATCAGCTTGAAGTGAGCCGGTTGATTTTATCAGGAGTCGCCGGAGACATTTGTGTTCTGTTTACAGCGAACGATGCGTATATGAGGGATTATGAGCTGTGGGTTCCTTCGAATCTCTCGGCCTCGGAATCGCGTGAAGGGAACGATAATGCGATGAAAATCATCCGTAGATCGCTCGGAGCAGAAACCGCCCCGACATCCGAACGGAAACTGCAGGATGTCTTTTCCGTT
Organism: Halobacillus sp. ABD4_316; assembly: GCF_056161385.1. Classification (NCBI taxonomy): domain Bacteria; kingdom Bacillati; phylum Bacillota; class Bacilli; order Caryophanales; family Bacillaceae; genus Halobacillus; species Halobacillus sp. ABD4_316. The sequence continues at coordinate 74,183 of NZ_JBSWZA010000003.1, read as the reverse complement.
GACAAATGAACGCGAATCTCCTATATTAAAAAGGATGAATCGTCTGTTCCACGCAGAACGATCCTTATAACAAAGGAGAATGATGTATGAGTGTGGTTGTTCTTAACTAATCCATGAACTGGATACGTTTCTAATCAGGTGTAAAAAGTGTGCACGGTTGCATGCTTGTTTAAGTGCCGCCTTTTTAGGAACAGTTAAGAACAAGCATAAGCATAGCCTGGACAGATACGTCTTTGAAGCTGTGGCTGCTTTTCAGTCACAGCTTTTTTGTATCCCGTGGAACAGACGACGTTCACACAAAAGTCCGCGATGAGCTTATTTCAGCTTGCCGCGGGCTTTTTATATGGATAAATATAGGAGGAATCACATTGAACGAACAAACTTTCCAAGTATTGGAATATCATGAAATTTTGAACCGTACAGCTGAGCATGCCCATACAGAACTGGGAAAACAGACCATTATTGAATCAAGACCGATTCAAGATCGAAAACGACTGGAACTGATGCACGAGGAAGTAGAAGAAGCCAAAGCCATCCTCGCCACCCAGAGCCGTGTCCCGCTCCATACGCTCGCTGACATTCAGGGAATGCTGGAGCAGGCGCAGAAAGGCCTCTACCTTCAACCGAGACAGCTGATGGTTCTGCTTTCTTTCCTGGATCATTGTACGAAACTGAAGCGGTTTATGAAGGGGCAGCAGCTGATCGCTCCGAGGATTGCTTTCTATGCAGAATCCATGACGGAGCTGACCAGTCTTGAAGAAAATATCGCCTCAGCAATCCGCCATGCGCAGGTCGACGACCATGCTTCAAAGGAGCTCGCAAAGATCAGGAGAAAAAGAGAGAAGAAAACAGAGGAAATCAAGGAACGAATGAACAGCCTGGCTAAAAAGTATGCGTCCATCATGCAGGAGGCACGTCCCATGGATAAAGGCGGCCGGTGGACACTGCCGGTGAAAAGGGAGCAGCGCTCAAAAATGAAAGGAACCGTGCTGGATCAATCGGCGTCTGGAGCCACTCTCTTTGTTGAACCGGAAGAAGTGACCCGCCTTCAGGAAGAACGGCAGCTATTGACGTTCAGTGAGGAGCAGGAAGTCGAACAGATTTTATATACGTTGACTGGAGCGGTGCTGGAGCATGAACAGGATCTCTCCATAGCAGTCGAGACGATGCATCAGTATGATGTTTTATTCGCGAAGGCCAAATACAGTCGTCTGACGGGGGCTCATACACCGGTATTTACCGATCACGAGTTGAAAATCAATCAGGGCCGGCATCCGATGCTCGGAGAGAAGGCGGTGCCCCTGACCCTTCACATGAATGAAGGGGAACAGGCGCTGCTTATTACAGGTCCCAATACCGGCGGAAAGACGGTTACATTGAAAACCGTCGGCTTGTTCTGCCTGATGGCCCAGACAGGACTTCACATTCCCGCAGAGCCGGGAAGTCTTCTTCCGTTATACCAGTCGATTTATGTGGACATTGGGGACGGTCAGAGCATTGAGGAGAATTTGAGTACGTTCAGCTCACGTTTGACGAACTTGATTGACATTTTACAAAAAGCGAACGACCATTCGCTGTTGTTATTAGACGAAATAGGATCCGGTACAGAACCTGGAGAGGGGATGGGGCTTGCAACAGCCATCCTGGATCAGCTGGCTGCCAAAGGATCGGATATTCTGGCTACGACTCATTATAGTGAAATGAAAGCTTATGCGAAGGAAAAGGATGGGTTCATCAACGGTGCGATGGCATTTGATCTGGAAACGTTGAAGCCGACGTATCAGCTGCAGACGGGTACAGCCGGCGAGAGCCAGGCGTTCGACATCGCTTATAAGCTCGGACTGCATCCGGATATTCTTAACCACGCTCATCAGATCACCTACAAGGAAGAGGCATCCTATAAGCTGGAGGAAGAACAGCGCAAACATTCCTCTTATGCCAGTCAGGTGGCCGGCAACCGGTATAAGAAGAACCGGAAGCGTAACGACAGCAAACAGCCGCCTTCTTTCAAAATGGGCGATAATGTGCAGGTCCCTGATTCAGATGCGGCCGGTATCGTCTACACAGGCCCGGATGCAAGAGGTAATTATGTAGTTCAAGTGAAGGGGGAGAAGCAGACGTACAATCATAAACGGTTGAAACTGCATATCCCGGCCGAAGAGCTTTACCCGGAAGATTACGATTTTGATATCATTTTCAAGTCGAAGGAATACAGGAAAATCGACCGGATGATGAACCGCAAGTATGTGGAGGGGCTCACCTTGGAGGACGAAGAGTAAAGACAGCAGAATTCTGTCTGGAATTTTTATTCCGTGGTATGCTTAAAGAAATTCAACACGACAAGGGAGGCCTCTGTGTGAAGAAAAAAAGGATATGGACGGCCGGCATCATCGTTCTGCTTATAGGCGCAGCATTTGCTGTCCCTGAGATTTACTCCTATGTAACAGAGCGGAATTATGAGAGTGAGGAAGTGGCTGCATCAGAAATTCCGGAAGGGTACGAAACAGCTGTGCTGGCTGGAGGGTGTTTCTGGTGTATGGAGCCACCGTTTGAAAAATTGAAGGGCGTCCATAGTGTCGTCTCCGGCTATACCGGTGGAGATGTGGAAAATCCGACTTATGAAGAAGTGTCTGCCGGGGGGACCGGCCACATTGAAGCGGTGCAAGTTTATTTCGACCCTGATGTGATTTCCTATGCGCAGATCCTTGATGTTTTCTGGAGGCAGATCAATCCGACGGATGATGAAGGTCAGTTTGTAGACCGCGGGTATCAATATACATCAGCGGTGTTTTATCTTAATGACGAGCAGAGACAGACGGCTGAACAGTCCCGCAGAGAACTCGAACAGTCCGGACGGTTCGATGAGGACATCGTAACACGCATTGTGGAAGCAGAGACATTTTACCGGGCGGAAGAATATCATCAGGATTATTACAAGAAAAACAAGCTCCGCTATGACTACTACCGAGGAAATTCCGGGCGTGACCAATACCTTGAAGAAACGTGGGCAGAAGATCTGAACGTGGATCTTCCCCGAAAATAAAAATAAAAGCCTTTCCGCTTCAAAGCGGAAAGGCTTTTTAATATTGTTTCGTTTCCTGTGATATTTCAGGATTGGCATCTACTTCAGGATCTATATTGGTGTATCCTACATAACTGAAACCAAGCACAATGATTACCATGACAGCCATTAACACTCTACGCATCTTTCTATTCCTCCATCACTGCAGAAAATGTCGGTATACTGCAGCATCCTGCTTCTTTTATTGTAAGCATTCTTTGAAAAGAACACAAGGTTCTGATGGATATTATGAAACCAATTTCAAACCGATGATACCGGTAAGGATACAGGCAATAAACAACAGCCGTTTCGGTGTTGCTTTCTCATTAAAAAAGAGGATGCCCAGCAGAACGGTTCCTGCCGATCCGATTCCTGTCCAGATCGCATAAGCCGTGCCGATCGGAAGGTCATTCAAAGACAAGGAGAGGAAATAAAGACTGCCGCTCATCGCAATGGCGGCACCCAGTGTCGGCAGCTTCTTTTTAAACCCATCCGACAATTTTAAAAAGAACATGGAAGTCATTTCCCCTGTTCCTGCGAGAATTAAGAAAATCCAAGCCATGTTATCCCTCCTGTGCCTGACTTGATGAAGCGGAATCTGTCATTTTCAATCCGATAATTCCCGTAATCAACAGAACGATGAAGAATATCTTCCCGATACCACCGGCATCGCCGAGAAAAATCATACCGACCAGCGCTGTTCCTACAGCCCCCACCCCGGTGAATATGGCGTAGCCTGTGCCTACATCCAGGCTTTTTAATGCCATTGTAAACAAAGCGAAGCTGATGATGATGCAGACGACGGTGATGGTGGAGTATAGAGGCTCGGTAAAGCCCTCGGACAGTTTCAAGCCGACCGCCCAGGCGATCTCAAACAAGGCGCCGACAAACAAATAGACCCATGGCATTTTACGATCCCTCCTGATGTTGTGTCTGGATGCCGAGCCAGAAAATTTCCCAGCTGCTGAGCTGGCGCTGTTCGAACACATCCTGATCATAGTAGTTTTCTTCCAAGAACAGACCGTCAATTAACGTATAAAAAGCAGAAGTCAGCGTATCTGTAGAAAGAGGGCGGATTTTCTTCTCCGCTATTCCTTTTTCCATGATCGGCTGAATGACAGCGGTCATTTGATCTTCCACCATAAGGAATACCTCTTTGATTTCAGCCGTAAACTTTTCAGGTGGGAAGAAGGTGACACGCTTAAAAAAAAGCCCTTCTGTGGAATGGGCCATGCGTTCTAAATAAAACCGGTAGAACTGGTGAAGCTGCGCTTTCACCGTCATTCCCTTCAGTTGTGGAGCTTGCTGCATGATCCGTTCCTTTTCCAAATCTCCGACGTGATAAAGCACATCGAGGAAGATGGCATCCTTATTGTCAAAGTGATTATAAAGAGACGGTTTTTTAATCCCGACAGCATCGGCGATCATCGTCAACGACGTGTTCTCATAGCCATGTCTGGCGAAAAGGCGTAAACTTTCCTGCCTGATTGTTTCTTTTGTCATCCAATCATCCTTCCTGACTACAAACTAACGGTCGTTAGTCTTTAGTTTACCACGTTTGAATTCTTCAGTCCAGTTCACCGTAAATTCGACATGTTTAGTCATAGGGTGCAAAGGGAATGATACTTCAAAAGAGACAGAAGACAGGGAAGGAATGTCTCTATAGAGAATTCCAAGTAGAAAGGGTTTGAGTAGGTGAATCAGTACAGACTCGATCGATACGAAGGTTCATACGCAATCCTTGTAGAGGATTCAGAGTTTCAGAATGAATTGTACGTGTTGAAAGAACGACTGATCGGTTTTGTGAAACCGGGAGACTGCCTGGAAATTGAATTTGATACTATAGGAAACTTAAAGCACGTTGCTATCATATCTACGCCTGACAAAATGGAAAAAGCATAAAAAAGAGTGCGTCATCATTGTTCAAACAGAACCTGATGGCGCACTCTTTTTTGTTTTAAGACCGTTCATTCCAGCCAAATATAATGAGGAGGCTTATGTATGATTTTACAGGCGGCCATGGATCTTCTTGATGAAGGGGTATTGATTTCTGATGATCAGTATATCATTACCTATGTCAATCCGGCATTTATTGAATTGTTTGGTCTTCAGGGAAATCAAGCAGCGGGGGAGTCCCTTCACACACTCTTTCCGGATATCGATCCGGAGAGGCGGGTGGTGACAAATTCAACGAAAGAACAAAGGCCTTTGATTGTAGATGATTATCCGATGCATTGGCAGGGGGAGGAGTATGTATTCAAGGTTCATACCCGACCATTTACATATGAAGGGAAGGGCTACAATCTAACCAGGATTTTTGACAGGACCCAATCCTATTACAGGGAGAAACAGCTGATCCACATCATTGAGGAAATGACGGCGAACATCGTAAAAGTGGCTGATGGCTTTGCCCTGCTTCCCCTGCAGCCGATCCTCAGGGAAGAGCAGAAGGAGGTCCTCCTGACCCGTGTGCCGGAGCTTTGTCAAAACCAGCGGATCAATCGTCTGGCTGTTCAATTTTCTGGAATCGTGTCCGTAGAAGATGAATGGGTGCACCTGCTTAGAGACTTGATTGTCAGCCTCCAGCTGCTTGGTATTGAAGTGGTTCTTGCTGGGATGCGTCCACAGGTGGTGATGCAGTTCACACAGAACCGGATCAGTCTGTCCGGTGTGCGGACGTTCAAAAACCTTCCTCAAGCCGCAGACTACTTTTTAAATAAGCGGAAGTAAGGAAGTGGTCTTCTTCGGGTTCTGGAAGTATTTGTACCCTGCCGGAACTGTTCCTGTTTGATGTGGACATTCAGCGGAAAGAAAAAAAGCTTGTAGAGAAACTAGGTTTCTCTACAAGCTAAGGCGCATGAGACATGCGCCCCTTTTTCATCTCCGTACTTCTTTTTTCAATTCGTGATCCTTAATTTCCGCCTGTGGCAGCATGATGGATGAAAAATCGAAGGGGTCCAGATGCTGACCGTTACGGATGCGGTTCGGTGCATCCGGATTTTGGAGCGCTGCTGTACCGAGACTGATGAAATCAGCCTCTTCGCTGCTCAACAGCTGCAGGGCTTTGTCTGTCTCATGAAGACCGCCGTTGGCAATGACAGGAAGACCACTGAACATCTTCGCAGCGGCAGCCATGGAAAGGGAACCCTCTCCGAAGCTGGAGGCTGTTCCGTCTTTATCTGTTACATGGATGAAATCGATCGGAGATTCACCGAGTTTACCGAAGATGGTTTTAGCATCTGTTTCACCAAGAGCCCAGCGGTGTTCGCCATCGGAGGCTTTCCCCTGCGAAATCCGAATGCCGAGAAGGTAATCATGGCCGACTTCCCGCCTGACTTCCTTGATGACTTCAAGAATATACCGCATCCGGTTGGTCGTTGTTCCTCCGTACTGATCTTCTCTCTGGTTGAAATAATCGGTCATGAACTGATCCAGCAGGTAACCATTGGCTCCGTGGAGCTCTACGCCGTCAAACCCTGCTTCCTTAGCCAGTCGTGCAGAGTGTGCGAAGGACTGCTTGATTTCTTCCAGTTCCGCATGAGTGGCTGCTTTCGGGGTAGGGAACGGGCCTTTCCCACCGTAAAAAGGCAGCTGATCATTTTTAGGGGCCACAGCTGAAGGGGCGATGGTTTGGTCCGTGTAGGCGTTTCCCTGCGACTGGGCACCTGCGTGCATGATTTGAGCAATGAACAGGGATCCATGCTGATGAACGCCCCGGACGATTGGCTTCCAGGCGTCCCGGTGCTGTTCGTCGGCAAGCCCCGGCTGGTTTGAGTATCCCTGGGAGTAGGTACGGTCCGGGTAGATGCCCTCGCTGATGACTGCTCCGAATCCACCTTTAGCATAGCGCTCATAATACTGCTTCATCCGCTCATTGGCTGTCCCGTTATTGGCCGCGCTGACTCTTGTCATCGGTGCGACCACATAGCGGTTTTTAAAGTGGTTGTCCTGAACGATCTTTTCTTCAAATAAAGGGGTGATATCGCTGGTCATAATTTCCTCTCCTTCCACAGGTCCATATCCGTTCCACTGAGGCTTCAAACCGATTCAGTGTGCTATAATACAAACAAATGTTCTTGGAAGGTGAATCACTATGGAAAAACTGATGGAAGGATTGAACGAAGCTCAGCAGGAGGCTGTCGTTTCTACGGAAGGATACATCCGCGTCGTGGCCGGTGCAGGTTCGGGGAAAACGAGAGCACTGACGCACCGGTATGCGTTTATCGTCAATGAACTGGGCGTGGATCCGGCCCATGTATTATCTGTAACCTTTACGAATAAGGCAGCTCATGAAATGAGGAGAAGGGTGAAGCGCCTGATCGGCGGCGAACAGGATACAGGATTCATTACGACTTATCACGGCTTCTGCGTCCGTGTGCTCCGAGAGGATATCCATCGTCTCTTCTATCCGAAAAATTTCTCCATTTTAGACGTCGAAGACCAGAAAACACTGCTGCGGGAGATATTTGAAGATATGGGGTTGAAGATGAATGAGAAAACCTTCAAGCGCCTTCTGGACAAGATCGGAATATTGAAAGGAAATACCCATTATGTCCAACAGATGATCATGCGCGGCGGCATGCCTGCGGCTGATGAATCCGGTGACCTGGACGGGCAGATTCTACAACACTATTTGAAAAAACAAAAACGCGTGTACGGCCTGGATTTCGATGACCTGCTGAATTTCGTCTTTGTCCTTTTTGAACAATATCCGGATGTACTGTCCAAATGGCAGGACCGTCTGTATTACATCCAGGTCGATGAATTCCAGGACAGCAGTCTGAAGCAGTTCGAACTTGTACGCATGCTCGCACAGGAACATGAGAACCTGTTCGTTGTTGGTGACCCCGATCAGACGATCTATGAATGGCGGGGGGCGGATCCGAAGTATATGGTCGAGTTCGACGAATTTTTCCCGGGGGCACAGACAGTCTTTCTGAAGGAAAATTACCGTTCCACCCCTGAAATCCTCTCCCTTGGCAATGCGCTGATTAAAAATAACTACTTCCGTGTGGATAAGGATATGCTTCCTGTCCACCCGCCTGGAGTCAAAGCGGTCCATTACCACGGAAAAAACGACATACAGGAAGCGAAATGGATTGTTCAGCAGATTCAAAGTCTTGTTGAGGAAAAGCAGGCGCGGCTCAGTGATGTGGCTGTTTTATACAGAGCAGGTTATTTATCGCGTTATGTGGAGCAGGAACTTATGGCGGAAAACCTGGAGTATACTATTTTCGGAGGTTTTAAATTTTTTGACCGGATGGAGATCAAGGATGCGCTCGCTCATCTGAAAATGATCGCTGCAGGAGATGACTTATCGTTTTCAAGACTGATCAATGTGCCGAAAAGGCAGATCGGTAAAAAACGGATGGCCTTTATCCGTCAGAGGGCAGAGGCAGAGAGGCTTTCTTATTATGAGACCTTGAAAAAATACGCGGATCATGAGCAGCTTCAGCGGACAGGGGCCAAAGCATTCATTGGTGCCATGGAGGAACTCAAGGAGAGGAAGAAAGAATTGAACGTGTCGGAACTGCTGCAGGAAGCGATGCAGAAGACGGGGTATGAAGCCTACCGCCGCGAAGACGGGGACCAGGAACGCCTGGATAATCTGGCCGAACTGCTTCACTCCATCGTCCAGTATGAACAGACGCTCGGAGAAGATATCGATTTGGATGAGTACCTGCAGATGATTTCTTTGTATACCGATCACGACAGAGAAGAGCGTACGGATACGATCAAACTAATGACGATCCATACTGCCAAAGGTCTGGAATTCCCCTATGTTTTTGTGATCGGCATGACAGAAGGGGTCATGCCAAGTGTGCGGACCATCCGTCAGCGGAAGGAGCGTGGGCTTGAAGAAGAGCGGAGACTTGCCTATGTCGCCGTTACCCGTGCCGAAAAGGCGTTGTATATGACGGAGTCGGAGGGCTTTCAAAATGGAGGGCAGAAAAAATATCCGTCCCGCTTCATCTTTGAGGTGAACGAAGATTTATATGAGCGTGTCGGGGACCTGGATCCAGCCCTTATAGAAGAAGCGGAGGATTACATCCGGGCCTCTCACCATTTAAAACAAGAGGCTCCTCAAAAAGGGTTTGAAAAAGGAACACGTGTCCATCATCCCGTGTTCGGCATCGGGACTATTCAATCCATTGATGAAAAGAAGAACACGTACCTTGTTTTCTTCGATAACCTGAAGGCACCAAGGCCGATCAGCCGGATGTTTAAGAAACTGGAAAAAGTTCAATGAATACGGCAGTCTGTGACCACATAAAAAAGCTGCGGGGAAGGTTTCCCGGCAGCTTTTATAGATGATTGGCGATTTCCACAGCTTTTTCCGAACGCTCTTCAGCAGGGCCGTAATATTCAACCTGATAGATGATATCTTCTTCTCCTTCATACCATTCCACAAACACATGTGTCTCTTTTTCCAGTACGCCTGCCAGCGCTCCGGAATCCAATGGTACCTGCAGTTCGGATTCCTGCAGGATGTTTCCGGGACTGTATAAGGTCGTAACGACAGCTTTCTGCTCGGTATCGGATGTATAGGTTACCTCGGCTTCATTTTCTCCAACAGAGGATTCCACCATGGTCACTTCAAAAGGCATATCAGAAGGCAGGCCAAGGTTTTCCTGCTGTGTTTCAGAAAGGTTCTGGATAGGATCTGCGAAGTCCTCGGGATAAGCAGCGGTTAAATCTTCATAGGATAAATTTTGTGAGGAACAGGCAGCCAGAAAAAATAATCCTGTCAGCATCAACCAACGTTTCATAGTCATTCCACTCCTTGTGTCGATAAGAAAACAATCGTTCTTATTTTATCATACTTTTCTCTCATCATTGACGGAAAAAAGACACATAGAATGAAACGAATAGGGAATTGTATCGTATAATAGAGTAAAGAGATCAGGCTTCATCATAGACAGACTGGGAAACTTAACAGGAGAAAACTTGGAAAAGAAAGGGAGGAAACGATGGAATCCATTCAAATCCGCTCGTTTCGCGAACAAGACTTTGATAGTGTTCATCAGTTGAATCAACAAGAAGGATGGGAGGGGCTTGTGCAGCATAATGAAGAAACGCTGTGCGCCTGGATCAATTCGGAACCTGCCCTCGTGGCCGTGGATGAATCTGGAGAACTCGTCGGTTATTTGAGAGGATTGACCGACGGGACGACCACTTTGTACATCTGTGAACTCCTCGTTAAGGAATCCTGCCGCAAGCAGGGAATTGCCGAACAGCTTGTAAGAACCGCCCATGAATGCTATCCGAACGCCCGCGTGGACATGCTGGCTACAGAAAGCTCGGAAGGCTACTATTCTCATTCAGGCTACCGCTCGTTCTATGGTTTTCGTAAAGCAGCCGAAGAAATGTAAAAAACTGACCCCGGAGACGGGGTCAGTTTTTTCGTTTCTGCATGAATTGGGCTTCTTCCTGAGGAGAGAGCACACCTGTGGCTTTGCCGACGTTCCCGTTCTGAAGCGTCCAGATCCGGTTATGGTCCTCATCAGCCGTTGAGAAATCACCTGCGTGCCATTTCGTCAGGATCTCTTCATATGTCTGTCTATGAGTAAGCGTGGTCTGATCCAGTCCCTCAAGCAGCCACTCAATACGTTCCGGGTGGATAGTTGTAAATCCCCACTTTTTATCGGCTTTCACTTTCTGGTGGGACATGGAGTGGATGTAGCTTTGATAATCGGAATCTGTCAGTTCGCTTTGGCTTTTTTCATGACCGAATGGATTTTTACCTTCTTCCTCATAGGTCTGAAGCTTTTCATCCGCTTCTTCAGCGGATTCTTCTACGGCTTCCTTGACTTCTTGTTCTGTCATTGCTTCAGCCTGTGTGCTCATCAAATACCAGCCTGTGCCGGCAGCTGCGAGCAGAAGAAGGACGGTGGATAAGATCCATTTCTTCATACCTCTGCCCCCTGTTTAAGAATTTTCTTCCAATATATCAAGTATAAAGGAGATGGCGGCAGGAGGAAAGGTCTGGGACATAAGAATTATTGATCCATATAATGAGCGGCTTTTGCAGCCCAGGAACGAGGAAGCAGTTTCGCCGCATAAGCCATCGTCTGGTTGGCCGGCCCGGGAATGATGACACGGCGGCCTTTAACAAAGCCGACAAACCCTGATTTAGCAACAGCTTCCGGTGTCATCGTCTGCTTGACCAGCTTCGTATGCTCTGCCTGAGCTGTCTTGAAGAAGTTGGTTTCTGTTGCGCCCGGGCACAGCGTCGAGATAGTGACGTTCGTGTCCCTCAGTTCCTCCACAAGAGCTTCGGAGAAGGAAAGGACGTAGGCTTTGGATGCATAATATACGGCCATTTTCGGCCCGGGCTGAAACGCCGCAGTGCTGGCGATATTCAGGATGCCTTTTGGAATGGAGCGGAATCGTGCCGCTTTGATTTCCGGCAGAAACAGGTGGGTGAGCTCTGTGAGTGCATTGACGTTGACTTGCAGCATTTTCTGCTGGTCTAACAGCGGAAGCTCCTCAAACAGGCCGTTCAGGCCGAACCCTGCATTGTTCACGAGCACGGTGACGTTCAAGCCGAGTTCTTTGACTTTGTCGTAAACAATTTGGGCGGCCCCGGGTTCTGACAGATCCTGCGGAAGAATGGTAACGGGGTGGCCGTCCAATTCATTTCGCAGCTCCTCGAGTTTATCTTCAGATCTTGCTACAACGATCAAGTTATAACCAGCCTTCGCGAAAAGCAGGGAAAGTTCATACCCGATTCCCCCGGAAGCTCCGGTAATCAGTGCAGTCGGCTTCATGCAAATCTCTCCTTTAGACAATCCAATAGTTTTATTGACAATAGTCTATACCCTATTGGGTGGGAGTACAACTCTTCTTCCTTTTGATCCGTAAATTTTGACATTCAGGAGAGTCTGGTGCTTTTCTTCAAACGTTTCGTTCCTGCATAAAGGAGAAGGATGGTAAGCGCGGCTGTGACGAGACTGGTGTACCATAAATCCGCAGGCACTTTTCCCGTAATGAGAAGAGAACGAAGGTAGGAGGACAGCCGTGCGGGACTCCAGGCGAGGTACTTGGAAAACAGACTGGTGACCAGGCTCATGGTCATGAGGGCTGCCAGTGTGAAAAACAGGACGAGGCCGGGGATACGTGACCAGGCATTCATAAAAAGACTGATGCTCGTAAGAAATAAAATCCACAAGCTGTAGAAAAAGATCACTCCGGCTGCGGCCGTAAAGAACACATCTCCAAAAAGGAGCTGGACGTAATACCAGCTCGCTGTCAGGCCGATGGCAGCAGAGAGGATCAACAGTGTGGAAGCAGCCGCCCACTTCGCCGTCAGGTAAGAAAAGTAAGAGACCGGTTTCACGAGGATCAGCTCCGCCACCCCTGATTTTTTCTCTCCGGAGATTGTGCCCATCGTGATGAGTGCAAGGACGAGGATACCCAGCGTGTTCAGCTGAGAAATGCTCATCATGAACACCTCGGAAGGGGGAGGGGTGGGCAGGTCAAAGACCGCCCCTTCCGGAAGACCTCCGGCAGCTTCAATAATCACCGGGAGATAATAGGTGGACAAGGGGTCAAGGATACAGAAGAGAATAAAGACAAGAGGCACCCAAATCCATTTGTAATTCCTGATCATTTCAAGCCATTCCTTCTTATAGATGGTGATCCACTGCATGATTTTTCACCGCCTTTATAAATAAATCTTCCAATGTCGGCCGTCCGACTTCGAAGTGGACAAGCGGCCATTCGTTTCGTGAGGCTTCCTCCAGGACTTTCTTCCTGACCATCCCACTGTCCGACACATAGAGGTGAAGGGTCTGTTTATGCCATTCCACACGATTGACCTCGGGCCATGCGCTCACATAATCCTTCCAATTTTCGGTGTCCATCGAAAACTGGAGGGTTAGTTTTTCCATAGGATGGCGGGATTTCACATCATTAATCGACCCAGATTCAATCATCTTTCCTTGATGCATCAGTAGAATTTCATCACTCACTTCTTCAGCGTCGTTTAGGATATGGGTGGAGTAGAGCAGGAGGGTTTCCTGTTTCAGCTCTTCCATCAGTTCCAGAACTTCCCGGCGCCCGATTGGATCTAAGGCAGATACCGGTTCATCAAGCAGGAGAACGCCGGGGGTGTGTATAACCGCCTGTGCGATGCCGAGGCGCTGCTTCATCCCTCCGGAGTACCGGGCGATTCTTTTGTTCTGAAACTCTTTCATCCCCAACCGGTCCAGCGTCTTATCCGCCTGTTGCCCTGCCTCCTGCTTGGAGAGGCCGGCAAGACGGGCGGCATATAACAGGAATTCCCGTCCTGTCATCCATCCATGAAATTGAGGATGCTGAGGCAGGTAGCCGATGTGAGCGCGGATATCCCCGGGTGTTCCTTCAAGGTGTATCGTTCCGGAATCAGGAATGAGCAGTCCGGCTATGAGACGCAGGGTGGTCGTTTTCCCTGCGCCGTTCGGACCGAGAAGAGCCATGCATCTGCCTTTTTCCAACTGAAAGGATACGTCGTCCACAACAGGGTGCCGGCCGAACGATTTCGTGAGGTTGTTCACCTGCATCATCCTTCCTCACTCCTTCCGAAAATAAAGTAGGCGACAGGCCCGAGCGTATTGACAAAAATAATCAGCAGCACCCACATCCACTTCGGGCCGCGTGTTTCTTTTGTTCCTGCCAGGCTGATGAGCGCGGTTACCATTAAAATCAACTGGACAGCCATCAGCGGGAGGAGAACAGGGAGGTTGTCCGTGAGCATGTGGAGAACCCCCGCTGTCATTGTGGACTCCTTTCTGCAAGGGTGACCGCTGTTCCGTAGGCGATGATTTCAGAAGCGGCACTCGTAATAGAGGACGTTTCCAGGCGGACGGCAATGACAGCATCAGCCCCTTTCTCCTCTGCATGTTGAATCAATCGTCCGATGGCCTGCTGACGGGCGCTGTCCATCATACTTGTATAATCTTTAATTTCTCCCCCGACAAGATTCTTTAATCCCGCCAGAATATCTTTTCCCACGTTTTTCGACTGGACTGTACTGCCACGCACAAATCCTTTCACTTCCTGAACGTCATATCCAGGAACAAATTCAGTAGTCACGATAATCATTCCAGTGTTCCTCCTTTTTTTCTTCCTTGGCTTCCTTCCACAGCTTTATGATTACGAGTGTGAAAGCTGCATAAGAGATGAGTAGAAGAGCGATTCCCGTCCAGATGGACACAAACAGGATAAGAGCGTAAGCTGCCAGTTGTGCGGCTGTACCTGCCGCAATGAGGATCATCTTCATGCTGTTGGATCCTTCCAGATTGTTTTGCACAGGATGATGAATACGATGGTTGGGAAAGGGAATTGAATCAGTCCGACAAGGCCCCACAGCCAGGGGGTCCGTCCGCGTTTTTTTGCCTGGATGAACAACAGGGTGCTCTGGGTGATCAGGATGGCGGCAATGATTCCCCACCCCCAGACAGGGATTTCTTCAGGTCCATAATGCTTCATTTATCGATCATCACCATTTCTCTTTTCTCCTTCCAAACATACCCAAGCAGCACGGCAGCGGCTGTTCCTTGAATGATGATGAACAGGGCCGGTACGAAATAAAAACTGAGTGCGAGCCCAGTGATCATCAAAAGAGCGGCCGTCCATAACAGCATCAATTCCTTCCACAGCCTCTCATGCCATGCTTTCCTTTCCTCTCTCACAAGCGTTTCGAAATACAGGAGGGGGGGTTCGTCCGTGTCCAGCTGCTGATCCATCTGCTGGAACCCCTGCTTCAGCTTTTCCTCAAGAGAAAGGTTCTTCTTGTCATCCATGTTCATTCAACTCCTTTCGCAGCTTCTCCATACCATAATGCACCCGTGATTTCACCGTTCCGGTTCTGGATTTCGTCATGTCAGCGATTTCCTTGTATTCAAACCCATAGTAATGTTTCAAGAGGACGGGGATCCGGTATTTTTCATCAAGGTTCCAGAGAGCCTCCTGAACGTCCAACCATTCTTCTGGAAGCTGCTGCGGGGTCTGCAGTTTTAGTCGTTCCTTTTCCTGCTGCTCCAGTTTTTCGTTTCTCTGTTGTTTTCGTCGTGTATCGATATACGTATGGGTAGCGATGCGGATCAGCCACGTGGAGAATTTGGACGTTCCCCGGTACTGGTCAATCTTCTGGATGGCTTTCATGAGCGTGTCCTGGGTGACGTCATAGGCCAGCTGTTCATCGCCGCACATTTTCCATACATATTTCATCACAAAGGAGTAGTGTTCTTTCAGGAGCCGGGCAAGACTTTCTTCGTCTCCATTCCTGGCACGTGTCAAATCGTTGGCTTCCATAATCATTCCTCTCTTCCCGCCTGTATATAAGACGTCACTGGCTGCGGATGCGTTCAAAAGAAATCCCGTTTTTTTTTGTGGTGTGCTTTTCCTGGAGCCGTTCAGCGTTTCTTATATTATAAACAGATAGCTTTGAAGAACCGCAGCGGTTTGTTAAGGTGGAAATAGAGTTGCTGGAAATTCTTCGGTTGACTTTATTATCTGAATTTTATAGACTGTGAGAAAGTATTTTATAAATGAATACAAAGTTAGTTGAGAAGAGAATGAGTTGAGTTGAGGAATAGGATGAGCAGAGCAGAGCCGAGTAAGAGCGAGGAACCGCTGGACGTACGGAGCTGGTTGGTTGCCTGGCCGAACCCCTTTATTTCATCCACTCATTTTTTCATTCCTCAACGTCTCGTTCTCCATAAACCCTTTATGGAGAGGTGAGCGAATGACCACTTACGAAACATTTCAAACCGATGCGGAAGCGTACCGCACCATTCCCATCAGTCAATCCTTTTTTACAGATACGATTACACCCATTCATATGTTTCATGCATTGAAAGATGAAGCTGTCTTTATGCTTGAAAGCCAGGACCCGGAATCCCCGTGGTCGAATTTTTCATTCATTGGACTCGATCCCATGGTCCAGGTGAAAGAGAAAAGCGGCCGGTTTCTTATTGAAGATTACCGTCTGGAGACAACAGCATACGAAGAGACCTTCAAGGCCGCTTATGAAAAAGTGGTGCGCGATCTGGAGGTGAAGCAGCCGGAAATCGATCTTCCATTTAAAGGAGGCGGAGTCGGTTACATCAGCTACGATGCCATTTCAGATTTCGAACCGGTGGAACCGGCGGAACAGGATGACCTGAATCTTGCCCGCTACCACCTGCTGTTCTGCCAGACCTTGATCGCCTACCATCATAAAACGAAAGAAACGACGATTCTTTCGTTCGGAAGAGTCGACGACCCAGAGACTTCGCGTGAAGTTTATAATACGACGAAGGCACGCATCAAGGAGATTACAAGTCGTTTGAGAAAAGGCAGCGATTTGGAAGATTTGATGCTTGGGGAGGAATCGGGAGAAGAGCAGGAACTCGTCCTTTCCAGCAACTATGAGCCGGAAAAATTCAGGCAGGATGTGGAAACGATCAAAGAGTACATCCGGGCCGGGGATGTTTTCCAGGCTGTTTTATCCCAGCGCTTCCACACCATTACAGACCGTACAGGCTTCGAGCTTTACCGGGTGCTGCGGAAAGTGAACCCATCTCCTTATATGTTCTACTTGAATATGGAGGATGTCGAAGTGATCGGAAGTTCGCCGGAGCGGCTGCTTGAAGTACAGAACGGGCAGCTTGAAATCCATCCCATTGCCGGAACAAGGAAGCGCGGGCAGACTCAGGAGGAAGATGACCAGCTGGCAGAGGAACTCCTTGCAGATGAAAAAGAACTGGCCGAGCACAGAATGCTCGTCGATCTTGCCAGAAACGATATCGGCCGTGTCGCTGAATTCGGAAGTGTGGACGTTCGTGAGTATATGACGATCGGGCGTTTCTCGAAGGTGATGCATATCATCAGTAAGGTGACGGGGCAGTTGAAGGAAGGGGTTTCACCGATCGATGCCCTTATTTCCTCCTTCCCGGCCGGAACGTTATCCGGAGCACCGAAGGTCAGGGCCATGCAGATCCTTCGTGAACTGGAGCCTACACCGCGTAATCTTTACGGCGGCGGCATCCTTTACCTTGGGTTTGATGGGAATATCGATTCCTGCATTACCATCCGTACAATGACTTTAACGAATAAAAATTTATATATTCAGGCCGGAGCCGGTGTGGTTGCCGATTCCGATCCTGAAGCTGAATATCAGGAAACACTGAACAAAGCCAGCGCCTTGAAGAGAACGATCGAGTTAGCAGAGCAGGTATTTTCGAGCCGAGAAGGAGTGGAGACGAGATGAAACAAACGTTGAGCCGGGTTGTAGCCGGAGAGTCCATGAGCGAGCAGGAAGCCTTTGAAACGATGAACACGATCATGAATGGAGGAGCCACAACCGGACAGTTGATGAGTATACTGAGTGTCATGAGCTACCGCGGGGAAACCGTCGAGGAGATGACCGGGTTCGTCCGCGCCATGCGAGAGAACATGACAAGGATGGATGTGGACGATGCTTCCCTCGTAGATACGTGCGGGACCGGCGGCGATGGTGCATCCACTTTCAATATTTCGACGGCGGTATCACTCGTTCTAGCCAGTATGGGCGTGAAGGTCGCCAAGCATGGCAATCGGAAAGTTTCCTCGAAAAGTGGAAGCGCCGATGTTCTGGAATCTCTCGGTGTTCCGATTGATACGACACCGGAGCAGGGAGCGAAAGCCTTGGAGGAAAAGGGAATGACCTTCATGTTTGCTCCTCTTTATCATCAGGCTATGAAGCATGCCGGTCCAGCACGTCAGGAGCTTGGGTTCCGTACGGTGTTCAATCTGCTTGGACCGATGTCCAATCCGGCCAATGCAAGACGTCAGCTGATCGGGATTTATGACACAGCGTATGCCGAGAAAATGGCTGAAACCCTTTATAAGCTGGGTTCCGAACACGTCCTGCTCGCCACCGGCCGTGACGGTCTAGACGAAATTACGATTACCGGGGAAACCGATCTTGTGGAAATGAAGGACGGGAACATCCGCCGCTTTACAGTCAAACCGGAAGACTTCGGGATGGCCAGAGGAAACATTGAAGACATTCAAATTACAGAAACTGAGGAAAGTGCCGCCATCATTAAAGCCGTCCTTTATAACCGGGCGGGGGAAACAGCGGCATCGATCGTTACGTTGAATGCAGCAGCCGGGCTGTATGTGGCTGGTAGAGCTGAAACGCTGGAAGACGGTGTCATGCAGGTCCGCGAGGCCATTCAATCCGGCAGGACCAAAGAGTACTATGAATCTATCGCGTCAGAAAGGGAGAATCGCCAGTATGCTTGAAACCATCTTAGCTGTGAAACATCAGGAAATTGAAAAAATGTACCTGCCCGAGGAACAGTCCTTCCCGAGGCATTCCTTATATGAAGCGTTGAACGGGGCAGACCCATCCGGACTGATCGCCGAAGTGAAGAAGGCTTCCCCTTCCAAGGGCATCATCCGTGAAGACTTCAACCCTGTCCGCATTGCGCATGATTACGCCGAAGCAGGCGCCCATGCCATATCTGTTTTGACCGATCAGCACTTTTTCCAGGGGCATCGCGATTATTTGACACAGATCAAGCAGGTCGTGGACATTCCTGTTATGAGAAAAGATTTTATCATCGATTCCGCCCAGGTCGTTGAAAGTGCGTATATCGGTGCCGATGCGATTCTTCTGATCGGTGAGGCGCTGGAAGCGGAGAAGCTTCACGAGCTTTACAACCAGGCCTATGAGCTGGGAATGGAAGTGCTTGTGGAAGTGCACAGTGAAGAGACCCTTGAAAAAGTGCTGAACCAGTTCACACCGAAAATCCTGGGCATCAACAACCGCAACCTGCATACGTTCGAGACATCCTTGAAACAGACCGAACGGATGGCGGCTCTTGCACCGGAGGAATCGCTGCTCGTTTCGGAAAGCGGCATTTTCACAAATGAAGATGTTCAACAAGCCGCCGGGTATGGGGCGAAGGGGGTTCTTGTTGGAGAATCGCTGATGAGGCAGGATGATATCAAAAAAGCAGTACGTACCCTGCTTGAAGGAGTGGAGGTCCAGTGAGGGAGCCTATTGTGAAATTGTGCGGCAACCAGTCGCTTTCTGACACAGCGAAAACGGCCTCCTCCAAAGCCTCTCATCTCGGCTTCATTTTTGTGAAGCGGACGAAGCGCTATGTGCGCCCCGAGCGTGTAGGTCGCTGGATTAAGAAAATACGTCCGCGACAGAAGCTTGTCGGGGTGTTCATTGACCCTACAATAGATGAACTGGAGGAAATTCTCCATTTCGTGCCGCTGGATGTCATTCAGCTGCACGGGAACGAGACCGTTTCCCAGCTGCTGCAGATCAAAGAAGCTTTTGGTCTTCCGGTCTGGAAGGTTGTTCATCATCAGGATGGTGGCCTCGACCAGATGGACGTATTTAAAGGCGTCGCGGACGGTTTTATCGTGGACAGCAAAGTCGAGGGGGCATCCGGAGGTACAGGGGTCCGATTTGACTGGGAAGCGGTCCCTGCCTACAGGGATGCCGCTTTTGATCAAGGAGTACCCTGCCTGATCGCTGGTGGAATCAAACCTGAAAACGTTGGTGAACTGTTGAGTTACCAGCCGGAGGGTATCGATATTTCCAGCGGGATTGAACGAGAAAATAAAAAAGATATTGGTAAAATACAAGCGATTATGAAAGAGGTGGAAGCAAATGTTGCAAGCATTTCCTGATATTAAAGGCCGATTCGGTGACTTCGGGGGCAAATACGTACCGGAAACGTTGATGGGCCCGCTTCAGGAGCTTGAAGAAGCTCTGGATGAAGCTATGGCGGATCCTGAATTCCAAAATGAATACCATCATGTGCTCAAAGAATACGCGGGGCGTCCGACTTCCCTGACGTATGCCGATAAAATCTCCGAGCACCTCGGCGGAGCGAAAATCTATTTGAAGCGTGAGGATTTGAACCATACCGGCGCCCACAAACTGAACAATGCGATTGGACAGGCTCTTCTGGCTAAGCGGATGGGCAAGGAAAAGATCATCGCTGAAACCGGAGCCGGTCAGCACGGTGTCGCTTCTGCCACAGTCGCTGCCAAATTCGGTCTGGAATGCATCGTATTTATGGGTGAGGAGGATATCCGCAGGCAGGAGCTGAACGTTTTCCGTATGAAGCTGCTCGGTGCTGAAGTCGTATCTGTTTCCAGTGGGAACGGCACATTGAAGGATGCAACGAACGAAGCGATCCGCTACTGGGTCGCGAATTGTGAAGATCACTTCTACCTGATCGGTTCTGTCGTCGGGCCGCACCCGTACCCTCGGATGGTCCGCGATTTCCAACGCATCATCGGAGACGAATCAAGACGTCAGTTCCTTGCGGTTGAAGAAACTCTTCCGGACCGCATATATGCCTGTGTCGGCGGTGGAAGTAATGCAATGGGCATGTTCTACCCATTCCTACAGGACGACAGTGCCCTTGTCGGGGTGGAGGCAGCAGGAAAAGGCATTGATACACCGGAACATGCCGCCACGCTTTCTAAAGGAACGCCGGGTGTCATTCACGGATCGCTGACATACTTGATGCAGGATGATAACGGACAAATCACAGAACCTTATTCCATCTCGGCAGGCCTTGATTATCCAGGCATCGGCCCTGAGCATGCCCATCTCTTCCAAACGAAGCAGGTCCGCTATGAAGCTGTGACGGATCAGGAGGCCCTGGACGCGCTGAAACTTCTTACGCAGACAGAAGGCATTATCCCGGCCATTGAAAGTGCCCACGCTCTTGCTCAGGCTTTCAAGGAAGCCGGAAACATGGAAGCGGATGAGACGATTCTCATCAACCTGTCCGGACGCGGGGATAAGGATATGGCAACACTGATGGAACATTTCCAGGAGGAGGTTTAACATGCTGACGAAAACATCGTTTCAAGGGAAGCTTAACAAAACCGAGAACCTGTTCATCCCGTTCGTCGTAGCAGGAGATCCTTCTCCGGAATATACGATTGAATTTGCGCTGAGGCTGCAGGAGCAGGGAGCGGACGTTCTGGAACTCGGTGTTCCCTACTCCGACCCGCTTGCTGATGGACCGACGATCCAGCGCGCGGCCAAACGGGCGTTGAACGCCGGCATGTCTCTGAGAAAAGCGATCCAGCTTGTTCCGGAACTCCGCAGGCACGGAGTGGAGATTCCTGTTGTGATCTTCACGTACTACAACCCTGTGCTGCAGATCGGCCATCAGGACTTCTTCAACCTGCTTGAAGAAAACGGCGTGGAAGGCGTTTTGATTCCAGACCTTCCTTTTGAAGAGAGTGAAGAAGTGCGGAGCATGGCTGTTGAGAAGGATGTCGAATTCATTTCCCTCGTCGCGCCGAATTCAGATACACGTATCCAGCAGATCGCAGAACATGCCCGCGGGTTCCTGTATTGTGTATCCTCCCTTGGTGTGACCGGCGGAAGCAGCGGAATGTCCGCAGAAGCGTTAACCTTCATTAAAAAAGTGAAGGAGCACAGCCAGGTCCCTGTGGCAGTCGGATTTGGAATTTCTACGAATGAGGATGTGAAGCTTGTTCGTGAACATGCCGACGGTGTCATTATCGGCAGTAAGATCATCCGGCTTATCGAAACAGAGCTTGAAGCCATAGAAAAGGGGCAGAAAGAAGAGGCACTGGACAGCTTTACGAAAGGCATTCAGGAACTCGTCAAAGATTGAGGTGCAGATCGAGCAGAGAGGAGATGAGCAGAGTGATTTATATGATTGACCACTATGATTCATTTACGTACAATCTCGTCCAGTACCTGGGCGAGCTCGGCAAAGAGGTTGTCGTCCGCAGAAATGATGAAGCATCGATACAAGAAATAGAAGAGCTGGCTCCGGAGTTGATATTCCTGTCACCCGGGCCGTGCTCACCTGATGAGACAGGGGTCACTCTGGATGTGATTGACCATTTCAAGGCGAAGACACCGATTTTCGGCGTCTGCCTGGGCCATCAGTCGATTGCCCAGGTATTTGGTGGCAACGTCATCCGGGCGGAACGCCTGATGCACGGCAAGTCCTCCCGAGTCTTTCATGATGGCCGCGGTATTTATGAGGGCTTGAATAATCCAATGGAAGCGATGCGTTATCACTCCCTGATTGTCGAACTGGATTCCCTTCCTGATTGTTTCGAAATCAGCTCCACCACCGTTGAAGGAGAAATCATGGGGATACGCCATCTGGAATATCCTGTGGAAGGCGTGCAGTTCCATCCCGAATCCATCGGTACAAATGATGGTATGCAGCTTCTTAAAAATGTCATCGAACAACGGATGAAAGCTTTATTATAATAAAGAAGAAGACCGGTATGCCCATTCATACCGGTCTTCTTTTTTTAGGACTATAGAACTAATTTTACTACAAAATTCTGTCGCTCTTTTCCTTTTTTAACTGAACTTTCATAACAAAAAGACAACTTTTTGAGATGGTGACCTTAACCTGCTTATCGAAGATTGTGAAAGATGAAACAAGCCCCAAAACGCCTGGAACTAACGCTTTTTTCCCAAGGTGTAATGCGTTTTCACAAATGCTGAAACTGTGTTAGGTTATAAAGTGTTGTGTTAGACGGGCAGTCACCGGCCGGTGGATAGATATTCATGTGCTCTAGGAAATCCAGCAGTAAAAAAACATCAGGAGATGATTCAGTCAGTATGGAATTGCAACAAGATCCAACTTTACTATGGTTTATTGCTATCTACGGGATTGTAATGATCGGCATCGGTGTAGTCATGTCGAAGAAAGTATCTGGAAGTGAGGACTTTGTCCTTGCCGGTAAAAGTCTCGGACCTTTTGTGCTTATGGGGACCCTGCTTGCTACGTGGACAGGAAGTGGAAGTATTTCCGGAGGGGAGACGTCGATGGCGTTCTCTTACGGTATTCTGCCTTCCTTGATGATGATGCTCCCAACGTTGGTCGGAATTATTATTCTTTATGTCGTCGCTCCTAAAATCCGGGCCTACGGGAAATTTACCGTCTCAGGAATTTTGGAAGCGAAATATGGACGAACGTCCCGAAACCTTGCGAGTGTTATTATCATCCTGGCCTATGTAGGGATTGTATCCTATCAGATGAAAGGCTTCGGCTTTATCTTGAATTTGACAACAGGGATGACCGTTCAGGCAGGAACAATCATCGGTGCAGGAATGATCATTTTCCTTGCGATGATCGGCGGACTTCGTTCGGTTTCCCAGACAGACGCCATCAGCGGCTTTTTGATGGTAGGTGGTTTAATCGTCACAGTTCCTACGATTATCATGGTCGCAGGCGGATGGAGTGAGATCGTCGCCAATGTGCCGGAAAGTCATATGACCTCTACAGGCGGACTGACAACCGTACAGATGATCGGTTATCTGCTGCCTTCCTTGTTCCTTCTGCTTGGTGACCAGAACATGTACCAGCGACTGGCCTCATCCAAAGGGGACAAGTCAGCCAAACGAGCTCAAATCGGCTGGTTGATTGCGATGCTGATCATTTCACCATCTATTTCTATCATCGCCTTTGCCTCCCGTTCCTTATTCCCGGACATTGATCCCGGAATGGCCCTTATGGCTACAACCGTAGCTATGCCTATGGCCATCGGTGGCGTTCTTCTGGCAGCTGCCGCGTCCTTTATCATTACGACCGGAAATTCGTATCTTTTGTCGGCAGCGACCAACTTAACCTACGACTTGTACGGCAAGTATGTGAATAAAGACGCTTCCGATAAGAAGCTGCTCACGATGACGCGGATCTTTATCGTAGCCCTTGGATTGTTTGCTTTTATCATTATCAGCTATTTCCCAACCGTGCTGAGTGTGCAGATGTACGCTTATACCGTCTACGGTGCCGGATTGACGCCGGCCGTTCTCGCCGTTTTCTTCTGGAAACGCGTAAACGCAGCAGGTGGTGTATCTTCCATGGTTGCTGGTGTTGTCACAACACTTGTATGGGAGATCGTCCTGCAGAAGCCGTTTGACGTCAATAGTGTCGTCATCGCGGTCCCTGTAGCCGTTCTCGTCCTCATTATCGTTACCCTTGTAACGTCTAATAAAGGAGAGGCTGCCGCAGACGTGCGTGCATCCTAATTCAAGAAGACCTTCTGATTGTAATCAGAAGGTCTTCTTGCTGTAGAAAAAAGTACAGCTTTTCGTAGGTCACGTGGTCACGTTCCGCTTATCGGTGGATGCCTGCCGCGGGCACGGCCTCAGCTAACTTGGGCAGGAAGATCACCTGCCCAAGTGGATCTTCGGCTCGCGCTGTTCCCGCAGGCGTCACCACCGAACGCTCCTCAAACCAACTATAGGCCATATGCGAACGGAAAGACCTTCTGATCTTAATCAGAAGGTCTTTTTTGAATTTTTTTGTCAAAAAGTATTGATAAAGAAATACGGACATGCTATTATCATACTTGTCTTCAATAAATACGGGGCATTAGCTCAGCTGGGAGAGCGCTACACTGGCAGTGTAGAGGTCAGCGGTTCGAGCCCGCTATGCTCCACTTAAAAGGTACGATTAAAACCCTTCTTACTCAAAGTAAGAGGGGTTTTTTGTTTGAATATGTAGAATTTGGGAAAAAGACCTTTAATCTAACAAATTGGGGTGACAGCATGGGGAAAAGGAAAGTGAAAAACAGATGGCTCATCGCTTTATGTGCCGTCGGCATCCATATTTCCATCGGATCGGTGTATGCGTGGAGTAACTTTACAGGGCCGTTGAGTGAGGAATTCGGCTGGTCGGCCAGCCAGGTGCAGTTTACGTTCAGTGTCGCAATTTTATTTTTAGGTTTATCTGCTGCTTTTCTTGGCTGGTTTGTAGAAAAATACGGTCCGCGGGTGGCCGGTATAACGGCAGCGATTTTCTTCGGAATCGGTGTCGCGGGATCAGGGATTGCGGTACAGGCCGGATCGCTCTGGCTGCTGTACTTTTTTTATGGGGTTCTTGGTGGGATCGGTCTTGGAGTGGGCTATATCGCACCGGTATCCACGCTTGTTAAATGGTTCCCGGACCGTCGTGGACTGGCGACCGGCATGGCGATTATGGGCTTTGGCTTCGCCGCTGCCATTGCCAGTCCGCTGATGAACTTTTTTATCAATCAGACAGGTATTGCCGCAACTTTCTACATTCTCGGAATCTCCTACTTTGTCGTTATGATTGGTTCTTCCCTGTATCTGTCCCGACCGCCGGAGGACTGGGTTCCGGAGGGCTACGACCCGAAGGAACAGGAGTCTTCGGATAAACAGGACCTCGCTAATATGCGGGCGAAGGAAGCGGTCAAGACGAAGCGTTTTTATTACTTATGGGTAATGCTCTTCATCAATGTGACGTGCGGGATCGCCGTCATCTCCGCCGCCAAGCCGCTGCTTGAGGAAAGTGTCGGTGTAGCAGCTGGGACAGCGGCGACACTTGTGGGCGTGATGGGGATCTTTAACGGTCTCGGCCGGATTGGCTGGGCGAGTGCGTCCGACTATATCGGCCGTGGAAATACGTATTTAGCATTTTTCGTTCTGCAGATTGGTCTTTTCCTGATTGTGCCTTATACATCCATTACATGGGTGTTCGTCGTGGCGTTTTCGGTCATTTACACTTGCTACGGTGGAGGATTTGCAGCGATGCCGGCCTTTATCGGCGACTTGTTCGGAACGAAGGAGCTTGGTGCCATTCACGGGTACATTTTGACCGCATGGGCAGCTGCGGGACTTGCCGGTCCTGTGTTTGCAGCATGGATGAAAGATACGACAGGCAGTTATGAGAACAGCTTGATCTACTTTGCCGGGTTGTTTGTGATCGCCCTCGTCGTTTCCATCCTAACGAAGCGTGACGAAAAACAGAAACGCCAAGCGCTGAAGGAAGAATCGCGCACAGCGTAATAGAGAGGAAACCCGGGTCTCATTCTCTGGGTTTCCTTTTTTTAGTGGGAGGCGTAGAATGGGATTCATATATAGATAGATAAGGGGAGGAGAGCGGGATGATTCAAAGGTTGAACCGGCTGCTGCAGAAGCTGATGCCCTACCTCACACCTGCAGCTGTCGTTTTCGGTGTGATCTTCGCCAGGTGGCTTGAACCGCTTGTTTTTCTTGTACCATGGATCTTTGCTGTTATGACCTTTGCCGGCAGCCTTGGTTCCAATTTTACTGATTTGAAAAACGTGCTGCGTCATCCGTTCGGGTTAATCATCTGTCTTCTCGTTTTACATATACTCATGCCGGTCATCGCCCTTGGAACAGGAGCGCTATTTTTCAGCGGGGATGTGAACACAACCATCGGGCTTGTTTTATCCTTTGTCATTCCAACCGGGATAACGTCGCTGATCTGGGTATCGATCTATAAAGGAAACGTCGTGCTGACGCTGTCAATTATTCTGGTGGACACGATGCTTGCTCCGTTTATCGTTCCGGTCGTTATGAAGCTCCTCGTCGGAAATGCGGTGGAAATGGATGCGCTGTCGATTATGATGGGTCTGCTCTGGATGATTGTGATTCCATCGCTCCTCGGGATGTGTGTGAACCAGTGGGGAAAAAGGGAATGGACGGAGCGTTTGGAGAGGAACCTGGCTCCCACAACCAAACTTGGCATTGCTTCTGTCGTGATGATCAACAGTTCAGCGGTCGCTCCTTACTTGAAGGAAATGAACGGGAAGCTGGCAGCGACAGCGCTGACGGTGTTCCTTCTGGCTGTCCTGGCTTACACGCTCGGCTTCTGGTCAGCAAAGCTTGCGAAGCTTGAGAACGAGAGTATCCTATCGCTCACGTTCAACAGCGGTATGCGCAACATAAGTGGAGGAGCCGTTATCGCGATTACCTATTTTCCCGCAGCGGCCGCTGTGCCAGTCATCGTCGGAATGCTGTTTCAGCAGGTGCTCGCTTCGTTTGCCGGGAAATTTTTCGAAAAGCGGGCGGTACGGGTGAAAGAGGCCGGTTAATCGATATCATGCAGATTTGGCTGATATATCCGGAAAAATGTTGATATCTCACCAATATGGATCGATCTATTCAAGAAACGACTGATATATCGATCTGATTGACCTGGGAACACGAAAAAAGCTACCGCTTCGTCAGGAGACTACTGAAAAACTCCTTCCTATCAAGAGAAGGGGGTAAAGGTGGTTATTGCTTCTCACGAATCGCTTGTCGATGGATGTTTGCCGCGGGCACGGCCTCAGCTGACTTGGTCAAGAAGATCATTGGACCAAGTGGATCTTCGGCTCGCGCTGTTTCCGCAGGCGTCACCATCGAACGCTCATCGTGGAATCAACGGTGTCCCACCTAAAAAGAGTGATTTTCTTTAATTTATAAATCAAAGAAAATCACTCTTTTTTCTTATACGATGAAAAGAATACATGAAAGTGAGGGATTCCATGTTAGATCGTCAATCATCCATACCTTTCACAAATCCTCAGTTTTTCAGTGGCCTTCTTCGTTAGCGGACGCTTGTTTTATACACCACGTTTGTTTCCCCAGACGAGGGCGTGCACCTGTGGCAGCACGCGTACATGATTCAAGTTTTTCGAGGCCGTCACCTTGTCAATCAGCCATTCATACTGGTCAAGCAGGTGAGAGGCAAGGCTGCCTGGTTTCTCTTCTACAAGGTCATCATTGCCGACTTGTAAAAAGAAAGGAACGTCCGGGTAACGCTGATGCACGGTTTCCGCATACGTCAGATCCTCATCGTTAAAAATAACGACCTTCAGACTAACATGCGAGGAGCGCCCCTGCTCCTGAAGCCTCTGGATGATGTCATCGAGCACGTCCCAGTTTGTCGTCATCAGCGAGCTCGGCGGTTTTGGTGAAATCGTTAAATCATCAATGTCCACAAACCAGTCCTGCCACCGGCTTCCCTGCGTTTCTAGGGCCACTTCAATGCCGCGTTCATGCAGCGGCTGAATAAGCTCATGCAGGTTTTTCAAAAGGGCGGGGTTTCCACCGGAGATGGTGACGTGATCGAATCGGTCGCCGCCTTCTTCTACCAGTCGGTCGATGATGTTATCGGCTGTCAGGCGTTCGATATCCTCTTTGGCACTGCCATCCCACGTGAAGGCGGAGTCGCACCAGGCGCAGCTGTAATCACAGCCGGCTGTCCGGACGAACATCGTTTTCCGGCCGACGACCATTCCTTCGCCTTGTATGGTCGGTCCGAATATTTCGAGTACAGGGAACTTATGCATCGTTCATCCACTCCCGTCGGGCTTCCGCGTAGCTTGTCGGTGTTTCATACAGCTTTACAAATTCAACGCGGTAATCATTGGGGTAGGAACGAAGCGACTCCTGCATTTGTTCATAAATCCAGACGACCATGTTCTCTGCCGTTGTATTCATCTGCGGAAGCGTATCGTTCAAGTACCTGTGATCGAGGTGGACTTCAATATCGTCCTTCCAGATTTTCTTGATATCACCGAAGTCGATCACAAGGCCGATCTCATCGGTATAGCCACTGATGCCGAAGATAACTTTGTACGTATGTCCATGCAGGTTTTTGCACTTGCCTTCATAACAGTGGAGGTGGTGGGCGGCGTCAAAGGTGAATTCCTTGCTCACCATCACCCGTTTCTGGTGGTATTTCAACTCATGACGCTTAATATCTTCATCGATTTTCTGCAGGTTTTCCACGATCGTAAATCCGTACATCGTTACGCCTCCTTCCGCTCAGATAAATAGTTTTCCAAACCCTGTCTGCGCAGGTCGCAGGCGGGACATTCTCCACAACCGTCTCCGCGTACACCGTTATAGCAGGTGAGGGTTTTTTCGCGTACGTAGGAAAAGGCGGCCAGGTCATCGGCCATTTTCCACGTCTGCGCTTTATCCAGCCACATGAGCGGGGTATGGATGACGAATTCATCGTCCATCGACAGGTTGAGGGAAACGTTCAGTGATTTAACGAACACATCGCGGCAGTCGGGATACCCGCTGAAGTCCGTTTCACATACACCAGTAATAATGTGCTTGGCACCAATCTGACGGGCGAGAATCGTAGCGAAAGATAGGAATAGAAGGTTTCTTCCAGGGACGAATGTGGAAGGAAGCTCTCCGTCTTCTCCGTCTTTAACGTCGATATCGTCCCGGGTCAGCGCGTTTGGGGCAAGCTGATTCAACAGCGACATGTCGAGGACGTGCTGACGGACACCCAGGTCTCCGGCGATCTCCTCTGCCACTCCGATTTCCTGTTTATGACGCTGATTATAGTCAAAAGTGACCACTTCCACGTGATCAAACTGTTCTAAAGCCCAGAAAAGGCAGGTCGTGCTGTCTTGTCCGCCGCTGAACACGACGACGGCTTTCTTGTTTTTTTCCATAAAAAAATTCTCCTTTCAATCATGAAAAAGAGAATTCTACACACCCAAAACCATAAAAAAACCGCACCTAAGGCAAGGTACAGTTCCATCCTTAGTTTTTTATAGAGGGTGTCGCTAGAACCTCTCCTGCTTATTCAGCAGATTTTATGAAACTATCTGCCATTGTATCACATCTCTACGAAGGGAAACAGAAATTTCTGAGATTCCTAATGAGATATTGTGAAATATTTCACAAAGTGGTCACTCTCTTTTCCATCCTTTTCCGATATAATGAAAGTATCAAGAGGTAAGGGTGTGGGTAGGATGACATTTCTTCAACTAATCACGGCACTGATGCCGGTGGCTGCCGTCTTTATTCTATTGGTCTTATTCCGTTTTCCGGCGGTGCGTGCCATGCCGGTCAGTCTCCTTGTCGTTGCTTTATCCGCCGTCTTCATTTGGAAGGTGCCTTTGATCAGGGCGGCTGCGGCCTCCCTTGAAGGCATCATGATTGCCGTGTCTATATTATGGATTGTATTTGGCGCGGTGCTTCTTTTGAATACTTTGAAAAACAGTGGCGCACTCGGAGTGATTCGTACCGGTTTTTCCGGGATTACGAGTGACCGCAGGGTTCAGCTGATTATCATCGCCTGGCTGTTCGGGTCCTTCATTGAAGGGGCGGCCGGATTTGGAACGCCTGCCGCGATTGCTGCGCCTTTGCTCCTGACACTCGGATTTCCGGCGCTCGCTGCCGTCTCTCTTGCTTTGATCGCGGACAGCAGTGCAGTATCCTTTGGAGCTGTGGGGACACCGTTAATTGTAGGAGTGGACCAGGGATTGAGACAGGGGGAAGCGGTGGCCGAACCCGTCCGGCAGGCCCTTGGCAGTCAGACATTAACACAATTTGTATATGAGGTCGCTCAATCTGCCGTTCTGATGGACTTGTTTATCGGCAGCTTTATCCCCCTTGTGCTCGTATTGATTCTTACGAAGCTCTTTGGTGAAAACCGCTCCTTAAGAGAAGGTCTTGAAATCTGGAAATTTGCCCTTTTTGCCGGGGTAAGCTTTACGCTTCCCGCTTTACTTGTCGTTCATCTGCTTGGACCGGAATTTCCGTCCATCATCGGCGGCCTTGTCGGCTTGGCACTCGTCGTTCCGGCAGCTAAAAAAGGGTTCCTTCTTCCGGATGAACCCTGGGATTTCGGAAAAAGGGAGGAAGATGAAGCGGTGGAGGAAATCAGCGCCAACGCTGTCACCATGCCTTTATACAAAGCATGGGTTCCTTATATCGTTGTTGCTGTCCTGCTCGTTCTGACCCGGGTGAATGTTCTTCCTCTGAAAAGCTGGCTGACCTCTGTGTCTGTAACATGGAACGATATTTTAGGAACAGGCATCACAACTTCTTTTCAGCCCTTCTATCTTCCTGGAACGATTTTTGCCGTTGCTGTCTTGTTCACTATTTTTTATCACAGGATGAGAAGGAAAGAAGTGCTGGAAACATTGAAAACGTCCGCGCATACCATGGTGGGGAGTGCTGTAGCCCTGGGCACAGCGGTTCCGATGGTGCGGATCTTCATCAATTCCGGCGTGAACGACGCAGGCCTTGCCAGTATGCCGATGGAGCTTGCCGAGATTGTTTCTGCTTCTGTTGGAGAAGCCTGGCCGCTGGCCGCTCCTGTAATCGGTGCGCTCGGTTCTTTCATATCCGGCAGTGCGACATTCAGCAATATGATGTTTTCTTTATTCCAATTCAGCGTAGCGGATCAGATCCAGGTCGCTCCGCAGCAGGTAACGGCTCTGCAAGTGCTCGGTTCCAATGCGGGTAACATGGTGTGCATCCTCAATGTTGTGGCCGCTGCCTCTGTCGTAAACCTCGTCGGTGAAGAAGGAACAATCATCCGTTTGACGATGATTCCGATGCTCCTCTATGTAGTCATGGCGGGTGTAATCGGTATGGCGGCTGTCTATCTATTTTAATCCTCATGTCGATTTGAAAACGGTCCACCAGAAGGCGGGCCGTTTTCAAAGAATAAAAGTAAAGTTTTTCAGATTTGCTTGTTGACTTCCTCTGTATATTTTGTATAATTATAAACAATAAATAATAAAAATACATTCGAAGACGAAGAAAGTACGTATGGATGCTGGTCTTACAGCGAGTCGGGGTTGGTGGAAGCCTGATGGCCATTCATAGGGAAACGCACTTCCGAGAAGTTTGGTGAACGCGAGTAGCCGGAACCGGGATCCCCCGTTATCAGTATTGAGCTGGTCTATGTTTCATAGACAATGAGAGTGGCACCGCGGATGTGAACGATAAAATCCGTCTCTTACGATTAGTAGGAGACGGGTTTTTTTAATGGACAAAAATATGAAGGAGGACGTTATAATGACAAAACCAAAGGTTGTATTAGCATATTCTGGTGGATTGGATACTTCGATTTCTGTGAAATGGATCCAGGAGAAGTACGGCTATGATGTGATTGCACTCGGGCTTGATGTTGGAGAAGGGAAGGACCTTGAGGCCATCCGTCAGAAAGCGCTGGATGTCGGAGCAATCAAGGCCATCATGGTCAATGCCAAAGAAATCCTTGCTGAGGAATATTTGATGCCTGCCTTGAAAGCCAACGCCTTGTATGAAGGTAAATATCCGTTATCTTCTGCCTTGTCCCGTCCACTTATTTCCAAACTTCTTGTAGAGGTTGCAGAACAGGAAGGAGCAGTGGCAGTCGCTCACGGTTGTACAGGAAAAGGGAACGACCAGGTTCGTTTTGAAGTTTCCATCCAGGCGCTGAATCCGGAGCTTGAAGTCATTGCTCCTGTCAGAGAGTGGGGAATGACTCGTGATGAGCAGATCGTTTACGCAGAGGAAAAAGGGATTCCGATTCCTGTGAATCTGGAAAATCCGTTTTCCATCGATGCCAACATCTGGGGCCGTGCCTGCGAAGCCGGCGTCCTGGAGGATCCATGGCAGGAAGCACCGGAAGCGGCTTACGCCTGGACCAATCCGCTTGAAAAAACACCGGATACACCGGAAATCCTTGATATCGATTTCAAGGAAGGGAAGCCGGTCGCTTTGAACGGGGAAGCGATGGACATTGTGCCATTGATTGAAAAGCTGAATGATGTCGGCGGTCTGCATGGGGTCGGAAGAATCGATCATACCGAAAACCGCTTAGTCGGGATCAAATCAAGAGAAGTGTATGAAAACCCGGCCGCCATGATTTTGATCAATGCCCATAAAGAACTGGAATTCCTTACACTGACCCGTGAAGTATCCCAGTATAAAACGAATGTGGATCAGCAGCTGTCCAAAATGATTTATGATGGTCTCTGGTATTCTCCGCTTCAGCCGGCCTTGTCCGCCTTTGTGGAAACAACCCAGCAGGTGGTCACGGGAACGGTGAAAGTGAAATTGTTTAAAGGCCATGCGATTGTCATCGGCAAGAAGTCACCGGTCAGCCTTTACAATGAAGAGTTGTCCACGTATTCCAAGGAAGATGCTTTTGATCACAATGCAGCCGTCGGTTTCATCAAGCTGTGGGGACTGCCGACAAAAGTCCACGCGGATGTGCATAAAAAGAAGCTGATCGATCAGGCAGCGGTGAAGGTCAATGAGTAAACTGTGGGGCGGACGCTTTACAAAACCAACCAATCAGCTGGTCGAAGAGTATACCTCTTCGATCGGCTTTGATCAAAAGCTGGCCCTCCAGGATATCAAAGGAAGCCTCGCTCACGTGGAGATGCTCGCCCACTGTGACATCATTTCCAATGAAGAGAAAAACCAGATCATCCGTGGGCTTCACACGATCCAGGGGAAAATCGAAAACGAGGATGTGGAATATTCCGTAGCGGATGAAGACATTCATATGAACATCGAAAAGCTATTAATAGAAGAAATCGGTCCTGTCGGGGGCAAGCTCCACACCGGAAGAAGCCGGAATGATCAGGTCGCCACGGATATGCACCTGTACCTCCGTGAGAAAACGGAGGCCATCATTGAGCTTGTGGAAAATGTCCAGACAGCGCTGCTGAATCAGGCCGAGGGAAACGTGGAAACGATTCTTCCAGGGTATACCCATCTGCAGCGGGCGCAGCCCATTTCGTTTGCCCACCATGTGCTCGCCTACTTTTGGATGTTTGAACGTGACAAAGACCGGCTGCAGGACAGCTTGAAGCGGATCAATTGGTCTCCGCTTGGGGCTGCAGCACTTGCCGGAACGCCTTACCCGATCGACCGGCAGATGAGTGCGGATCTCCTCGGGTTTGAAAAGGTATATCCAAACTCTTTGGATGCGGTGAGCGATCGTGACTTTATTCTCGAATTTCTGTCGATTTCATCAATTATGATTACGCACATTTCCCGCCTTTCTGAGGAATTGATTTTATGGAGCAGCGAAGAGTTCAACTTTGTTGAGCTTGATGATGAATTCTGTACCGGTTCAAGCATTATGCCTCAGAAGAAAAACCCGGACGTGCCCGAGCTTCTCCGTGGAAAAACGGGACGTATTTATGGAAACCTGATGGGGCTGCTGACCCTTTTGAAAGGGCTGCCGCTCGCCTATAACAAAGATATGCAGGAGGATAAGGAGGGCATGTTCGACACGGTCGATACTTTGGAAGGGGCGCTCGCTCTGCTTGCTCCGATGCTTGATTCCATGGAAGTGAAGGCAGGCGAAATGAAAAAAGCAGTGAAGGAAGATTACTCCAACGCCACCGACATTGCTGACTATCTGGCTGTGAAAGGCCTGCCTTTCCGTCAGGCTCATGAAGTGATTGGAAAGATCGTGCTGTACGCCATTCAGGAAGGACGCTATCTTCTGGATCTTTCCATAGAGGAATACCAGCAGTTTTCCGAGTTGTTCGAAGCGGATATTTATGACAAGCTCGCTCCGGAACACGTGGTCGCTGCAAGGAACAGTGAAGGCGGCACCGGCTTTGAACAGGTTCATGTTCAGATTAAAACGGCAAAAGAGCACCTCTACGAATAAGAGGTGCTCAAGCTTAAGAGAGAGTATTTGTCGACTTCTGTGCTTTTCCCATGAAGCGTTTACGGTCACGTTCCGCTTATCGGTGGATGCTTGCCGCGGGCACGACCTCAGCTAACTTGGGCAGGAAGAGCACCTGCCCAAGTGGATCTTCGGCTCGCGCTGTTCCCGCAGGCGTCACCACCAAACGCTCCTCGTGACCTCGCCAAAACATAATCAAAAAGACTGGTTTCTTATTTTTGTAATGGAGACCGTTCCACTTACAAAACATAATTCTGGATGGAAAAGTCTCATTGATTACGGAAGGATTTCCGGCTGCTCCACTCCTCGAGAAAACGGACAGTCGAAACACCACAAGGTCGTTTTGCCGAGGAGACAACGGATAAACATTGTGTTTTTATACAAGAAGAGCACCTCTACGAATAAGAGGTGCTCTTTTTGTATGGAGGTTTGAAAGGGTTTGCTTAAGGATACTATATCCATACCAACTATATTAAGAGAGGAAGAAAACGATGTCTAAAACCGTTCAAGCTTATTTCCAGACAGAAAATGATGCCGAAAGCGCCAAAGCCGATCTGCAGTCGTTATCCGTCCAGCAGGAAATGGTGGAGGCCATTCCGGGGGATGTGGACCTGACCCCGGTTGTCCCTGTAGCAGGCTCTGCCAATACAGGCGGCGGGACATTCAATTTCACAGAGGTCATCACTCCAAAGCACGATCGTGAGGAAGCCTTATCCGACAAAAGGCATTTGACCCATGTGCTCCACTTCTCCGTGAAGGAAGAAGAATATGAACGGGCCGTTGCGGTCATTAAAGATCATAATGGACATATGAATCGAAACGATTTTGATGATGAGTAAATCCCGTGCGGGGACGTTCCCCGCCGGGATTTTTACATATAAAGACTGGCAAGGAAGATGCCGATGGATTCCTGATAAATTTCATCAAACTGTTCAAGTGGAAGAGGGTTGACTCCCTGTCCGAGTTCCACAGTAAACCCCGGCTGGCGGAAATCCTGGATGAACCAGTCTTTGTAGCCGGCATAACTGTCCACGAAACGAATCGGTTCATAGCCGCTCACCCGGCTGAATTCTTTTACTATGGTCATGGCCCGGGGAGGTTCAAGCCCTTCATATCCCCAGTAAATGACCTCTCCCTGCGTATGAAAAGCGAGCATCTTCGAAAACTTTCTCTTCCTGGCAAGCTCCGCCATTGCCACAGCTTCCGGTTCACTCAAAGGTTCATAGCCGGGAAAATCCCTGAACGCAGGTTCTTCAGGTTTACGCTCTGCTTCGACTTCCCATTTGGCAGGGAATTGATTATTGAGATCCACACCGCGGATATTCGCTTTCCATCCGGAAAAGTCCCGGCTTCCTTCATTAATAGCAAGCGCGGCTTCTCCGACCTCACCTTCAGGCGGACCGTTCAGGACAAGATCTACGCCATCCGGGTCCACCATCGGTACAATCGACAAGGTAATCCGGTTGTACAATGGCTGGACATCCATGCCGCGGATCGATTCTTTGTTGGTGAGTGCAAGTAAATAATCATTCAGAAACTGCATGATGACTCCGGTTGTAATCCACTCATTGGCATGAAAGGATCCATTCCAGTGCACGTACTCGTTCCCTCGGCCGATCCGTAGTTCCTGAAGCTCTTTTCCCATGACCGACTGTCCGATGCTGGACCGCCGGATGAAGGGATAAAGGTCAAACAAGGCACGAAGGTCCTCTGATAATACAGCAGACGTGTAGGGGCGGTTTCCGTTAACAATCCGGGTCGATACACGTTCCGGGAGGAGAAGGAATCCGCCGAGCGGAAGCGCGTCGGGATCGGCGTCCGGGTTTAATAGAAACAGCGCATCTAATGAGAGACGATTTTCACCGGCCAGCTTCCATAACGTGTCCCCCTGCGCAATGGTATACGCAGTAGTACGCCAGCCGGGGATTTTAATGGTCTGACCAATTTGAAGAGCTTCAGGCGTGAGACCGGGATTGGAATCCATGAGCAGTGGGAGAGGAATATTGAAAAGTCCGGCATAGTACCAGAGCGAATCCCCTTTTCTTACTTGTACGTCCAACACAATTCCCCCTTACCGATACATCTTTATTCTATGTATATGGATTGTCCCCGTCCGGCATGAACAAGGACGCTCTCAAGAAAAAAGCTGCCCGGCGTGGGCAGCTTTTTTCTTACGTAATGTCTTTTTTGGAAATGTACCAATCGATATAATCAATATCCTCCTGTTCAGAACGTTTGGCGGCTTCCTCCTGAGATTTTGGTGGAGAAACGACGGCCTTGTCTCCTTCCTGCCAGTTCGCGGGCGTAGAAACGCCGTGTTCATCGGTCGTCTTCAGAGCTTTAACAAGGCGTAGAATTTCCTGCATATTCCGTCCTGTCGTAAGTGGATAATAGATGATCGAGCGGATCTTCTGCTGGTCATCAATAACAAAGACAGCCCGGCTCGTCTCTACCTGACTCTCCCCAGGCATAATCATGCCGTACTTCATTGAGACTTCCTTATCCAGATCGGCAATGACAGGGAACTCGATGGACGTGTTGAAATTTTCTTCGATGCTGCGGATCCAGGCGATGTGGGAGTTTACAGAATCGACGCTTAAGCCAAGCAGCTCGGTGTTAAGCTGATGCAGTTCAGGATAAATCTCCTGAAAGCCGACAAACTCTGTCGTACAGACCGGCGTAAAATCGGAAGGGTGGGAAAACAGCACGAGCCATTTTCCTTTGTAATCCTTCAAACTGATATTTCCGTGGTTGGTGGGTGCTTCAAAATAAGGAGCACGGTCCCCGATTCTCGGCATCGTGACTTGAGAAACTTCTGTATCAAACTGAGCCATTATTTTTCCTCCTTGGTAGGAATTTCTTTTCTGTATGTCTCATTCCACAAATGAGAGCGCTTAATCTTTCTTTGGAAAGAATGAATCAAAAGTCCGCCCCGTAGAAGGAGCACAGAATTTTTATAGTTTTTCTTGAGAGAAGGAGGTGGAACGGTGTTTTTTCAGGTATACTACGGGAAGGTATGTATACAGGAAGATTTTATTGAAGGAAGAAGGATAAGTAGTGAAAAAAACTTTTGAACAACTGGGTATGTCCCGGGAAATGATTGATCGATTGAAGAAACAGGGAATTACCGTACCCACTCCTATTCAGGAGCAGGCGGTCCCTGTAATCATGGACGGACAGGATGTGATGGGACAGGCGCAGACAGGCACGGGAAAAACGTTTGCTTTTACTGTTCCGATATTAGAAAGGATCGATTCTTCCAAGCCTCACGTGCAGGCGCTGATCATATCACCGACAAGGGAATTGGCGCTGCAGATTACGGAGGAGACGAAGCGCCTTGCCCCGGAGGGGATCCATGTTCTGCCGGTTTATGGCGGGCAGGATACGATCAAACAGCTGCATAAGCTGGAAGGGACGGTTCATATAATTGTAGCGACTCCCGGCCGGCTGCTTGATCATCTGCGCCGGGAAACCGTCGATCTTACCCAGGTGGAGTACCTTGTCATTGATGAAGCGGATCAAATGCTGGAAGCCGGGTTTTATCCAGATGTGATGGACATCCTCGATCAAACGAATCCGGATAGACAGTCCATGCTGTTTTCTGCCACCCTGCCGTCCTCGGTGAAGAAACTCGGACGGGAAATGCTCCGGGAGCCTAGAACCATTCACGTAAAGCCCGAGAAAGAGACGATCGGCCACATTAAACAGCTGCTGTATCAAACGACAGACAGAGCCAAACAGGATGCCCTGATGACAATTATGCACGAGCACCGGCCATTTCTTGCTGTCATTTTCTGCCGGACCAAACGCCGGGCGAAGAAGTTGAATGATGCGCTGCTTGCCAAAGGATTCCTCAGCGATGAACTTCATGGTGATCTTACCCAGGCCAAACGGCAGAAAGTCATGAAAAGGTTCCGTGAAGCGGATATCCAATATTTAGTGGCTACCGATGTAGCAGCCCGGGGATTGGATGTAGAAGGAGTCACTCATGTCTTCAACTACGACATTCCCCAGGATGCGGACAGCTACATCCACCGCATCGGCCGTACAGGAAGAGCGGGCGGCAAAGGCCTCGCCATCACCTTCGCTTCGCCGAAGGATAAGCAGATGCTGAATATTATAGAAAAACAAACCAAACAAAAACTCGAACGTCGTACACTCGATACACTATCCCCGGGCAAAAGAGAGAAAGAATAAAGCGAAGGATGCTGAAAGGCATCCTTCGCTTTTTTTCATACCGTGCCACCCCATTTTTTCAGGAAGGTTGGCACGGCAGTGAATGAAGTAAACCGGTGGATGGATAAGCAGATGCTGAAAAATGGGTCATAGACCTATACCGTTGTAGAATCTTCAGAAATATGATACATTAATAATGTAATTCCGAGTAAACGCATTGGGATTATAAATTATGGGGAGAGATGAAGCGATGGGAATGGAATTCGTCGACCTATTCAACCAATGGGCGAGTTCATATGATGATACAGTAGCAGGAAAAGATCCAGAATATAGAGAAGTCTTCGACGGTTATGAGGAAATGCTGGAGCGCTTAGCCAAGCTCTCATTATCTCCCGTATTGGAGTTCGGAGTAGGAACGGCCAACCTTACAAGAAAAATGGTCGATCAGAACAAAGTGGTGCTGGGCGTTGAGCCTTCTTCGGAAATGCGGAGAATTGCCAAAGTGAAATGTCCTGAAGCAGCAATATACGAAGGGAATTTCCTTGAATACCCTATGCTTCAGTCACCAATCCGTTCCATTGTCAGCTCGTTTGCTTTTCATCACCTGACTAGTTCAGAGAAGAAAGCAGCCATTGTCGACTTTCATCAGCGTCTCGAAGAAGATGGCCAGGTGATTTTTATTGATACCCTGTTTAAGGATAAAGGTCATAAGAACACGTTGATCAAGGAAGCCGAGCAGGCAGGATTCTTGAATTTAGCACAGGATTTGCAGGAAGAATACTACCCTTATCTAGAAGAGATAAAAGAGATGTTTGTAGAAGCTGGATTTGAGGTATCGTTTGAACAAATTAACAAATATGCCTGGCTTATCCAGGCGGGAAAAGGAGTATGATCTTATGCCTATGAACGTAGAGAGCTTTAACCTTGACCATACGAAAGTCAAAGCGCCTTATGTACGCCTTGTTGGTGTGACCGAAGGGGAAAAGGGAGATAAGATCTATAAATATGATCTGCGTATCAAGCAGCCGAACCAGGAACACATGAATATGCCTGCACTTCATTCTCTTGAACATCTGATGGCAGAGAACAGCCGGAACCACCATGACCGTATCGTCGATATCGGACCGATGGGATGCCAGACAGGTTTTTATATTGCAGTACTGAATGATGACAGCTACGAAAATATCCTGAATGTGATCGAAAAAACGCTTCAGGATGTATTGGAAGCGGAAGAAGTGCCGGCCTGCAACGAAGTGCAGTGCGGTTTTGCAGCCAGCCACAGCCTGGAAGGTGCACAGGAGCTTGCCCGCGAGCTTCTGAATAAGCGTGACGAATGGACGGAAGTTTTTTAAAAAACGGGAGATGAGAATGCGATGGGGTACGTGAAGAATATCCAATCTTTGATTGGGCAGACACCTATGATTGAACTCACTCATTCAGCGATCCCGAATCAAGCCCGTATATTTGCCAAGCTTGAATTCATGAACCCAGGCGGTAGTATCAAAGACCGCCTGGGTTTAAAACTGATTGAGGATGCTTTAGCACGTGACCTGCTGAAGCCTGGCGGGACAATTGTGGAACCGACCGCGGGCAATACAGGGATCGGCGTCGCTCTTGCTGCTATTGGAAAAGGGTTCCGGGTGATTTTTGTGACACCTGAGAAATTCAGTGTTGAAAAACAGACGCTGATGAGAGCCCTTGGAGCAGAAGTGATCAACACGCCGACGGACCAGGGAATGAGAGGCGCGATTGATAAAGCGGAGGAGCTGTGTAAACAGATTCCGGACGCCTTCAGCCCTCAACAGTTTAACAATCAGGCTAACCCGGATGCTTATTATGAATCCATTGGTCCGGAAATTTATGCTGATCTTGAGGGAGACATCGATGTTTTCGTAGCAGGAGCTGGTACAGGCGGGACCTTTATGGGGACAGCACGGTACTTGAAAGAACAGAATCCTGCTGTCAAGACGGTCATCGTTGAACCGGAGGGATCGATTCTGAATGGTGGAGAAGCCGGATCGCATCGTACGGAAGGCATCGGTATGGAATTTCTACCTTTTTATATGGATACAGATTATTTTAATGCCATTCACACGATTGCCGATGAAGATGCCTTTGCCCGTGTGAGAGAACTGGCACTCAAGGAGGGGCTGCTTGTGGCGAGTTCTTCCGGAGCAGTGTTTGAAGCCGCCCTCCGGGAAGCGGAGCAGGCAGAACCCGGGGCCCGGATTGTAACTATTTTTCCCGACAGCAGTGAACGGTATTTAAGCCAAGGAATATACGAGGAGTGAAAGCATGAGGAAAAAAACGCAGTTGATTCACGGTGGTATTACAGGAGATGAAAAAACAGGAGCGGTCAGTGTGCCGATTTATCAGGTCAGCACGTATGCTCAGGATGGCGTGGGTCAGCACCGCGGATATGAATATTCGCGGACAGGCAACCCGACCCGTTTTGCCTTGGAAGAACTGATTAAAGATCTGGAAGGCGGGCACCGCGGGTTTGCCTTCGGTTCTGGGATGGCCGCTATTACGGCGGTCCTGATGACTTTCAACCACGGAGATCACATCATTTTTACCGACGATGTGTACGGCGGTACGTACCGTCTCGTGTCCAAAGTGATCAACCGCTTCGGCCTGGAAGCGAGTTTTGTAGACACGAGTGATACGGCGAATATCGAAGCGGCAGTCACGAA
Source organism: Halobacillus sp. ABD4_316 (assembly GCF_056161385.1). Classification (NCBI taxonomy): domain Bacteria; kingdom Bacillati; phylum Bacillota; class Bacilli; order Caryophanales; family Bacillaceae; genus Halobacillus; species Halobacillus sp. ABD4_316. The sequence goes on along the minus strand of NZ_JBSWZA010000003.1, from coordinate 33,042 downwards.
TCGTACGAAAGCGGTCTACGTCGAAACGCCGACCAATCCACTGCTGAAAATTACCGACCTTGATCAAACGGCAGAGCTGGCGAAAAAGCATGACTTAACGTTTATCGTGGATAACACCTTCAGTACACCATACTGGCAGAATCCACTGGAGCACGGTGCGGACATCGTCCTGCACAGTGCGACGAAATATTTAGGCGGACATAGTGATGTTGTCGCCGGGCTTGTCGTTGTGAATTCAGAACAGCTCGCGGAAGATGTTCATTTTGTGTTGAATTCTTCAGGTGGAATCCTCGGACCTCAAGATTCGTGGCTGTTAATGAGAGGAATCAAGACGCTCGGTATCCGAATGGAGGAAATTGAAGAGAACACCCGGCAGTTCGTCGAGTTTCTTCAGGAACTTCCGGAAGTCACGGACATTTACTACCCAGGCCTTTCTTCGCATAATGGTCATAATGTACACACGAAACAGGCAGGCGGAAACGGTGGTATGATCAGTTTTGACGTCGGCACCGCTGAAAAAGCCGACAAGGTGCTCCGCCATGTGAACTATTTTACGCTGGCGGAAAGTCTTGGAGCTGTGGAAAGTCTCATTTCTGTACCTGCCCAAATGACTCACGCGTCCATCCCTGAAGACCGACGGACAGAGCTTGGCATTACGGAGGGGCTTGTCCGCGTGTCCATCGGGTTGGAAGATATTGAAGATTTGAAGGAAGATTTCCTCCAAGCCTTAAGAAAATAACCAGAAAAAGGGGAGTGCTCTTGTTAGAGCACTCCCTTTTTGTATAGGAAAAGAAGGGAGTGTCAAACTAACAGGGACTACCAATCAGGAGTGGAATGACATGGATTATATTCAATATAAAAAGCAGTTGGAAGATCGAAAGAGGGAATTGGAACAACAGACGATGGACGATGACCAGTATGGCCTGAAGCGGGGATTTGCGAGTGATATGGCCTCGGGTGAATTGTCGCAGTACGACAATCATCCCGCGGATTCAGGGACAGAGCTGTATGAAAGGGAAAAGGATATGGCCCTGCTTGCTCATGTTAAAGAAGAATTACAGGACATTGAATATTCGCTTCAGCAGATAAAAGACGGCACGTACGGCATTTGTGAAGTGACGGGCCGGCAGATTCCTGCGGAGCGGCTGGAAGCTCTCCCGACAGCACGGACGATTGCGGATGCATCACCGAATGAGGAGGTTCCCTCTGACCCTCCGGTCGAACAGGATGTGTTGACTCATCTTGAGAATGCCTATGGAAGAGACTCGGATGATCCTGAATATAATGAACAGAATGCTTATGAGCAGGTGGCTTCCTTCAATCAAAGCAGCATGACCTATGATGATTCATCCCTTATGGACAATCAGGACGGTGTCGGCTATGCAGAAGAATTCGAGTCGTTTGTTTCCACGGATATGAATGGCTATACAGGAGCGGAGGGTGTCTCCTTCCAAAGAAATGAGCATTATGATAAATATATGGATGAAATGGATGAAAGAGAAGAGGAGCAGTAAACTCTAAAGGCCCGGGAGTATCCCGGGCCTAAGGCTGTAGAAAAATCCGTGTTATCCAGTTAGAGTTGTCCTGTCGTGATGAGGGGGCACGTTCCACTTATCGGTGGATGCTTGCCGCGGGCACGGCCTCAGCTAACTTGGTCAAGAAAACCATTGGACCAAGTGGATCTTCGGCTCGCACAGTTCCCGCAGGCGTCACCACCGAACGCTCCTCGTGCCGATGCCTGTGTGGAAACAGTTTTACCCTATGATAAAAGAGAACGTTGAGCATAGCTCCTTCGCCGTTTCAAAAGAACAGTACAGGCTGCGTTACTGCTGCTTGCATTGGAAAAATTCTACCCGTGACCAAGAATTGATGCCCGCCCTTTGCAGTTATTAGAAAAAAGGTTTCTCTACAAGCTTAGGCCCGGGATTATCCCGGGCCTTCTGTTGATTAATAACCGACTTCAACGGCTGCGTTTACGATGTACATCAAATCATTTTTGTCTTCTTTTTCTTCAAGGAAAATGCCGCTGGTTGTAAGCATTCCACCTTCCATGACGGTGATGGTCACTTCGCCGAAAGGAATGGCTTTTTTTACTTCCTCATGATCCAGCTGATCGAAATCGCAGGGAACGGCCAGTTTGACGTTGATTTTCATATTGTCCAGAGATTGTTCTGGAAGAACGGTCCGTATGCCGGGCATGGAATTGGTGTGGATGGCATTCTTGATTGCTCGGACGGCTGCCTTTGTCACGTTCTGTCCATGTACATCTGTTCCCATTCCAGTTTGTATAAACATAAGTTGATCCATTCTTATTTCCCACCTTTCTTCTTGTATGGTATCACAGGTTCCAGACGCTCTGGAAAGGATATGGATAAAGACCAGCGGATAAAAATTTCTGTCCTGTCCATTAGTTTCGCCTATTTAGGTCAAACTAATGGTACAGGAGGGATGGACAGTGAAGCGATTATGGGTAATGGCTTTGATGATGACCCTGATCACATCAGAAGCTGTTTCAGCGGAAAGTATATATAAAATCATGCACAAAGATAAAGTGGCGGAGGATTGGGAGGTACATGCCGACTATCCTTTGTTTACGAATTTGGAAAATGAAGAACTGCAGAACATCGTCAATCACAGGATTGTTCAAAAGCTGGAGCATACGGCCGGGCGGGTGCAGAAGGGGGCAGCCGATTTCAGCGGAGTTCCCTATTTGTATTATGAGGAGTCCGCCGTTTACCAGGAAAAGCATTTCTATTCTGTTGTCATGATTTCCCACATATCAAGGGGTGACCGTTACAATTCAACGGTCACATCGGTGAATTTTGAAGACAGGACAGGCGGGGAAGTGAAGAAGCTGCAGGATCTCTTTGATATGGCCAAATTGAATAAGGAAGTGAAAAAAATATTGGATGCTGATCCGGATCTTCGTGCTGAACAGCCATTTGCGGGTGTCCGCGAGAACACAGCTTTTTACATGAAGGATGATCATCTGGTGCTTGTATTCAATAAATTTGAAGTAGCGGCGGGGGTTCATGGAACACCAGAAGTGCCCGTTCCAATGAAAGGTCTTCTGAAAACAGAAATCAATGCCCCGCAGGTTCCCATCCCATCGGTTACATGATTTGTGCACATCATCCACAGCGGTGATGTGGTTTTTGTACACAGGAATTACTGTGAGAAAGTTGCGTTTTCGCTGATTATTCAGAAAGTTATTCACATTGTGCACAACACTGTGGATTGTTTTCTCCACAAAAAAGAAGCATAAGCGCTCTGCTTATGCTTCCATCATTTCCTCATTATTCTGCTCACCATAATAGTGGAATAAATACTGGTCTTTCGTAATGACGTACAGGTCATACACGTCCTCGTTACGGTTGATCCATTCGTAGACGTCCGGGTAATCCTCGTTGGCAGAGGATACATACGGAATTTTGAGTGCGGCTTTCATGGAACGGACATTGGTACGGCGGATTTTCATAAAGACCGCCTGAACATCCAGCTGGAAGAACAACTCTTCAAAAAACGCTTCCTTGGCAGGCTTGTTGTATCCCATACCGAAATACGGGCGGCCGATCCAAGTGGCCAAAAATCCTCTTCCTTCTTGTATATCAAAAAGATTGATCGTTCCGATTGGCTGGGCCCACTCATCCAGGATCGTACGTGAAACCAATTCACCCCGATCTTCTGCTTCTATGGTCTGCTTTGTCAAAAAGTAAAACTCATCACTTGATGAAGCTTTATGGCGGACATATGGAAAAACTTCAGGGTGACTCATCAAATCAAACAAAACCGGGGCGTCATGCAGCTCACGCTTTTTCAGCATAAAAAATCCCTCCTTGGATGAGGAGGGGGGTTCGTATGCATAGGAAAGAACCATTCCTGGCTGGTTCGAACCCCCCTCGAATTTTTATCAATTGCTCACAAAAATCCGGGGTGGGAATCGAACCCACTAGAACCAGTAAAGCTACTGGTGGCGCACCATTTGCCTTCCCTAAAACAGAAACTTATAAAGAATCATCTAAACTTATAATAATCCAAAACCGTAAAAAAGTGAATAAAATAATTGTAAAGTTGCGATGAAATTTTTTCCTTGTTTCGTCACCTTCCCGCCGTTATGTAAAACATAAAAAAGGCACCCTTATCGTGAAGGCTGGGTGCCTATTAAACGTCCTCTACTTCTGTCAGTACAGTAAAGACAACGAGACGCTCGGAGTAGGTGGAGGCTTCCTGGTTGTACGATCCTGTACAGGTAATTAAGTTTAACCTCTGTTCGCTGGAAGGACCGAAAAGTTCACGGATGGGTGAATCTTGAAAAGGATAAGACGCTGTTTTTTCCACTGTGAACGTTAGGCGGGTTCCTTCATCATCGTAAAGATAAATCTCATCGCCCTCTGACAGTTCTTTTAAATTATAAAATACCGCGGGGCCGCTTCTCCCATCTACATGACCGGCAATGACGGAATTCCCCTGATTCCCTGGTTTTGTCCCAGGCTCAAACCATCCGGTGTCCGTCAAGTTAGCAGGGACCGCCATTCCACCTTCATCGGTATACCCGAGAGACTGGATAGGGGCGTCGACGTCGATGGCGGGGATTTCCAACCGATTCGGAACGATGCCCTCCTGTTTGTCAGGAGATACGGTGGCGGCAGGTGTGTAATTCTGCTGGATCGGCTCGTTTTCAAGGGCGTCCCTGGTTTCTTTTTCTCCTGCGTGTGTTTCTTTCATAAACTCATCCTGGCTGGAGGTAGAAAGAACCCCGGCCTCTTTCAAGGGTTCTTCGCTAAGCAGGGAATAGCTTGCGAAGAAAACGAAGAGACCGAGGATCACAGGGGTGAAGATTCTTTTCATATTTTACTTACGCTTCAGATTTTCTGCGTGTAAGGAATACACCAGCACCTGCTGCTGCCAGACCCAGGATACCGGCATATAGAAGGGCATTGGAAGTTTGACTTGTTCCACCAAAACCAGTTTCAGGCATATCAGAAGGCATCGCGGATGAATCTTGAAGAAGGATTACTTCAGGATTATCAGCGGTCCCTACAGCGAATGCACTATAGACGTTCCCTGCTTCCAGAGTTGTTCCGGAAAGGTCAATCAGCTGTGCCCCATCTGTTGTGCGTACTTCAAGATCATACGTTCCTGCTTCAAGTTCCTTATAATCGGTTACCATCGGGAATTCGGCACCAGAGAAGACAGCGTCTCCATCAATAGGTCCTACATCAACAGCTGGTGCTTCTGGAATGAAGTGTCCAACACGGATTTTAGCCATATCTTCGCTTGCTTCCATGGAATCTTCAAGAGCTTTCAACTGCAGATTCTCCAGGTTATCAACAGCTGCTGCGGTATAAGCTTTACCAGCTTCTACCGTAACATTTGTAGAAATGACAGGATCCTGTTCACCTTTTGTACCGGCTGCATAAATTTCAACGGTATGTTCTCCTGCAGGAACTTTCATATAGTCGGTAGCTGCTTTGAACTCAGCACCTTCCACAGCGGCTTCATCATTTAAGTATACGTCAACCGCAGGCGCATCAGGTGAAGCATGGACGACACGGAGCATAGCTTCCTCGTGATGATCTGCGAAAACAGCCGGGGCGAACATTCCAAAAATCAAAACAACAGCAGCAAGACTTGATAACAACTTTTTCATTCATTCCACTCCCTTGATTTTTTATATTGATTGCCGGAGAGGCAAAAAATATCGAATTCATACAACGTTGTGTAACACTTGTACAAGTTTTGTTACAGTCTACCTATTGCCGTAAAGTTTGAATTCGAAACATTATATTTGTAATGAATGTGCAAAAAAAGCACCGGGATGAATCGGTGCCCTTTTTACTGCCTTGCTATGGATGGATGTTATACGTTATCCGCTGTGATCCCCGGCGATAGTGAAGTCATCTTTACCATCGAGCACCTCATCGACATAATTTCTTCCCCAGGCGTACATCGCTTCTAAGATCGGAAGCAGGCTTTCCCCGTGTTTGGTCAGCGAATATTCCACTTTGGGTGGAACAACCGGGTACACTTCCCGGTGAATGATATCGTGGGCTTCAAGTTCACGCAGCTGGTTGACGAGCATCCGCTGGGTAATCCCCGGCATAAGGGTCTTCAGTTCTCCGAAGCGTTTCGTTCCTTCTTTTCCTAAATGCCAGAGAATCAGCATTTTCCACTTTCCACCTATAATGGCTAAAGTTAATTCTTTTTCACAGTTGAATGATCGTTCTCCCAAATTCGGCATCATGCTCTTCCTTTCTATATAAAAGTCGAGGGGGCAGTATACTTTTTTTCACTACGTGAGAAAAAAATGCGTACTTTTTTTATTTCACTAGGCTGAGTATACTAATCCCTGTGCCACAGCGTAAAGTTTTTAACCTGGGGCTTATCCAAACTCAAAGAAGAAGGAGTCGAAGATAAATGAAATTACAACTTGCTTTAGACCTTGTAGATATTAACGGTGCCATTGAAGTGGTGAAGGAAGTGGAGAACCATGTCGATGTGGTGGAAATTGGAACGCCGGTCGTCATCAATGAAGGATTGAAGGCGGTTAGAGAAGTGAAGAAAGCCTTCCCGGATATGACGGTTCTTGCTGATCTTAAAATTATGGATGCTGCCGGTTACGAAGTCAGCCAAGCGTCTGCTTCAGGAGCAGACATCGTTACCATTCTGGGAGCTGCTGAAGATGAATCCATCAAAGGTGCCGTCGAGGAAGCGAAGAATCAGGGCAAAGAGATTCTTGCCGACATGATCGCTGTTCAGGATATTGAAACACGTGCCGGAGAACTGGACCAGCTCGGTGTGGATTACATTTGTGTGCACACGGGTTATGATCTCCAAGCCGTTGGAAAAGATTCTTTTGCAGACCTTGCCGCAATTAAGAAAGTAGTCAAGAACGCGAAGACGGCTATTGCGGGCGGCATCAAGCTCGAAACCCTTCCAGAAGTGATCAGCCACAAGCCTGATTTAATCATTGTCGGCGGAGGAATTACTGGTCAGGAAGATCAAGCATCAGCTGCCAAGCAAATCAAAGAGCTGATCACCCAGGGCTGAGTCATCTTATGAATGCACAAGCGTATATGAAAAAGATTGTCGCTGAACTCGAAGAAAGTGTTTCTTACATTTCTAAAGAAGAAACAGAAGCACTGATTACCCAGATGCTTCAGTCCAGGAGAATTTTCGTTGCGGGCGCCGGCCGGTCCGGGTTAATGGGAAAATCTTTTGTCATGCGTCTCATGCATATAGGACTGGACGCTTATGCGGTAGGTGAGACCGTCACAGCTGGATTGGAAGAAGGGGACCTTTTGATTATCGGGACAGGCTCTGGAGAAACCGTTTCGCTTGCGGCTGTTGCAGAAAAGGCAAAGCGTTTAGGTGGAAAAGTGGCGGCTGTTACGATCAAGCCTGATTCTACAATCGGAAAAACAGCGGATTTGACGGTTCAAATGCCGGGGGCACCCAAAGACCGTGGTCAGGAAGAGTTCCGCACGATACAGCCGATGGGATCTTTATTTGAACAAACCATGCTTGTCTTATATGATGCTTTGATTTTAGGTCTGATGGAGAAAAAAGGACTGGATTCAGAGACGATGTACGGAAAGCATGCCAATCTTGAATGAATGAAAACAAGCCTCCACCCGCTTATGGTGGAGGCTTGTTTTGTTATTCCTGATAGTAAACCATTTTCCCATCAATCATTGTCCATATCGGTTTGGAGAGATACTCGAAAGGGTGGCCGCTCCATAGGACAAGGTCGGCATCTTTGCCTTTTTCGATAGATCCGACACGGTCATCCACGCCAAGGTTTTTCGCTGGAGTAATGGTAATGCCGCGGAGGGCATCCTCAATTTCCATTCCTTCTCTGGCCGCCAGGGCTGCACAGATGTTTAAGTATTGGATAGGGGTGTAGGGATGATCGGTCGTAATCGATACTTTAATGCCGTAGTCATGCAGAATTTTATACGTCTGCCACGTTTTATTGCGCAGTTCAATTTTAGACGCCCGTGTAAAGGTGGGGCCGACAGATACCTGAAGATCACGGCCGGCCAGCTCGTCTGCAATCAGGTGCCCTTCTGTACAGTGTTCGATTCTTAAATCGAGATCGAACTCATCTGCAAACCGGAGCGCTGTAACAATGTCATCCGCTCTGTGTGCGTGGATCCGGACAGGGATTTCCTTATTGAGCGCTTTGAGTATCGGCTGGACACGGAGGCCGGGGTCGGGATCTTTCATGGCAGCATAGAACGTTTCCCGAAGCGTCCCCATAATTCCAAGACGCGTAATGGACGCATTTTTGGACTGGGAGTGAATGCGTTTCGGGTTTTCACCGAGAGCCAGCTTCAGTCCGGCCGTCTGCCGTAGAATCATTTGGTTGATCGTATGGCCAACGGTCTTGATAACCGACGTCATTCCGCCGATCATGTTGGCGCTCCCCGGCATAATGTGGGCAGTCGTGACACCCGCTTTGCGCGCATTGAAGAAAGCAGGATCCAGCGGATGAGCGCCGTCGATAGCTCTTAAATGTGGAGTAATGGCTTCAATCGTTTCGTTGGCATCACTGCCTGCCCAGCCTGTACCTTCATCATATAATCCGAGGTGGGTGTGGACGTCAATAAAGCCGGGATACAAGTCCATGCCTTTTCCATCAATGCATTCCGCTTGTTCAGGAATTTGAAGGTCCGCTCCATAATCCTGAATTTTTCCGTCGACAACGTGGACAGAGCCATTCGGAATAGAAGGGGAGGTGATCGGGTGAATATGGACATTCTTAATGACAGTCATCATAAACATACAGCCTTTCCAATAGTTATACTTTTATTATACGGTTATTCTGTCCTGTTGGCTCTAAAAAAAGGAACAAAGTCCGGGACTTTGTTCCTTTTTTTGCTAGTTTTCCAAAATAGAGGCAAGAGCCGGCTCTAGTTCGGGATACTTGAAGCTGTACCCCTCGCGTAGCGCTTTTTTCGGAATGACGGCCTGACCATCGAGCAAGAGGGTGCTCATATCTCCAAGCGCCGCCTTCAATGCGAAGGCCGGAGCCGGGAGCCAGTGCGGCCGGTTGAGAACATCCCCCAATGTCTGTCCGAAATCCTTGTTTCGCTTCGGATTGGGAGCTGTTCCATTCAACGGCCCCTCCAGGTCAGGGTGAATGAGGGCAAATTGAATGAGGCCGACAACGTCCTGGACGTGGATCCAGGACATCCACTGCTCGCCGGAGCCAAGGTTTCCACCGAGCATCATTTTGTAAGGCAGGACCATTTTAGGAAGGGCGCCTTCCTCACCTAAGATAATTCCGAAGCGCACATAAACGGTCCGCACCCCTTTTTCCCTGGCTTTAGCCGCTCTTTCCTCCCATTCCACGACGACACTCGCAAGAAAATCGTTCCCTGCTTTTGTCGTTTCTTCCGTAAACGTTTTCGTTTTGGATTGTCCATAAAATCCGACAGCTGATGCGTTGACGAGTACATCCGGCTTTTCAGGAAGGGCATCAATCAAGTCAAGCACGCCCTCGGTGGCTTCGATCCGGCTCTTTAAGATGGACTGTTTCTTTTCCTCTGTCCACCATCCGCTGTTCAACGATTCACCGGCCAGGTTTACAATGGCGTCCAGCACAGGCAGTTTCTTTTCCGGGTTGAAGGATTCCTTCAACCATCCAACATAAGTGACCTGATCTGTGTTTTGGTGCTTTTCGGGACTCCGGGTCAGTATGTAGATGTCATGACCTTCCTCTTGTAACGATTGTACGAGTTTCTGTCCTACAAATCCTGTTCCACCAGTTACGGCAATTTTCATTTCTATTCCTCCTGTTCTATGGATAGGCTGTCCCCGGTCCTTTATCATGTATATAAGGTGGAGTCGTGGTAAAATAAACGCATTGGGGTGAAGCGAATGGCTAAACTGACAAAAATTACAACGCAGAAAAAAAATAAGGCACGGTACAATATTTTTCTGGATAAAGGCCAGGGAGAAGAATACGGATTCAGTGTTGATGAAGATGTCCTCATCAAGCACAACCTCCAGAAAAATATGGAGCTTGATGATGCCGCGGTCCAGGCACTGATTCAGAGTGATAACCTGCATAAATCCTATACCCTTGCCATCAATTATTTAAGCTATCGAATGCGGTCGGAAAAGGAAATCCGTGATTATTTGACGGACAAGGAAACCGATCCCGAGCAGATTGATGAAATCATCCAGCGGTTAAAAAACGAGCGGCTGCTGAATGATCAGGAATTCGCCCGTTCCCTCGTCCGGACGAGGGTGACGACTTCCAGTAAAGGGCCGCTCATGGTGAAAAAGGAACTGATAGAAAAAGGGGTCCATGCGCAGACCGCAGCGGATGCGCTTCATCATTATTCTTTCGACGAGCAGATTGAAAAAGCCTTGAAATTTGCGGAAAAGAAAATGAGGAACGATGGCAGGAAGTCTCATAAACAGCAGGTTCAACAGGTGCAGCAGACGCTGATGCAGAAAGGTTTTACAGGAGATGTCATCAAAGAGGTGCTTACACAGCTCCCTGATGAGGAAAATGAGGATGCCGAGTGGCAGGCGGTCGTTCACCAGGGAGAGAAGCTGCTCCGGAAGTATTCTTCCAAGGCGGAAGGCTATGAACTGAAGCAGAAGGTGAAAGCAGGCCTGTACCGAAAAGGGTTTGCATTCGATTCCATTGACAGGTTCATGGAGGAATATATCGAAGAAAGCTAGCATGAAAAAAGAACAAGCAGGTGACTTAAACGTCAACTACTTGTTCTTGTTTTCTGAGCAGGCCTTTTTTATCAAGGTCTTCAATGGCTTCGTGAACATGATCGACAACCGTACCGGCTTTCGCTTTCACTTCATCACGTGCTGTGGACATGACGTAGCTGTGCGGTGTCATTTCAAACATGCTTACATCATTAAAGGAATCCCCGACACAGGCGATTTCTTCAGGCGCGAGCCCGAGTCCTTCGATCAGCTTTTTCAAACCACTCTGCTTATTGATGTTTTTAGGCATCATATCCACGCAGGTTTCATGGGAGATGAAGCTGTCGATTTCTTCGCCGAAAGTGCCTGCGACTTTATCAGCAGCCTTGATGACATCGGCTTCCTGTCCGTGCAGGGTAATCTTGGACGGGGTCACTTTTGTACCGATCAGCTCATTCAGCTCCGGCTTAACGATGATGTCATGGAACATCTGCTCGGAAATGAGGTCGATCCAGTGGCTGTGCTCCTTCGTAAAGGTTTCATCAGCTGTCGATACGGTTTTAACCATCGGTTCGGCGTCAATTTCACTGACAATCCGGCGGGCAAGCTCAGGGTCGAACGTCTTTGCGAGGACCGGCTTGTTCTGATCGTCAAACACGAAAGCACCGTTCTGGCTGACGCGGTGCCCGTTGACGCCTACACGTTTCAGCACCTCGCTGATTTCATGGTCCATCCGTCCGGATGCTACGGCAAGCGGAGTCCCGTAGTCGATCATCTTTTTTAAGGCGTCTACATCTTCATTCTTTATATAATGGTCCTGACCGAGCAGGGTGCCATCAAGGTCTGTAACAAACAATTTGATCATGGAAATGCTCCTTCCTTTGGCATTTATCAAGTACCTTCATGATTGTACACGACGTAATCGCTTACACACAAAGGAGAATACCTGCCCGTAGTTTAACCTCTTGTAAAAAATACAAATCAACTATAGGATAGAAGTTATGAGATGACTGAAAACGCTTTTAGTGTGATGTTAGTGGGGGACCGTTATGGAACAGCAATTAACAATAAAAAAAGTATTGAATAATAACGTCATCATTGCTGCCCACCCGTCCTACGAGGAAGTGGTGCTGATCGGAAAAGGGATCGGTTTTAACAAGTCCACAGGGGAGGACGTCTCCTTCGATAAAGCCGACAAAACCTTTCTATTGAGCAATGAACAGGAAAAGGAACAGTATGTCAATCTGCTGCCTTACATTGATGAAGCGCTGATCGATTTTATGAATGATATTCTGCATCATATTGAAGCGAGGATGGGGCAGGAGCTGAACCAGCATATCCACGTGGCTCTGACTGACCACATCGCTTTCGCCATCAACAGGGCGAAAAAGGAAATGCAGTTCACCAATCCTTTCCTGTTCGAAATCGAATCGCTTTACCCGAAGGAATACCAGGTGGCGACAGAAGTGGTGACAATGATCTACGACCAGATGGGCATTCATTTTCCGGAAGGGGAAACCGGTTTTATTGCGCTGCATATTCATAGTGCAGTCACGGATAAGACGCTCCGGGAAATCAACCGGCATAACCAGTTGATCACCCGGCTTGTAGGAATTGTGGAGGAAACCATGGACGTTGAAATCGACAAAAAAAGTGTCGATTATCACCGGCTTGTCCAGCACCTTCACAGAGCAATCGACCGTGTCTACCAGGGGGAATCGGCAGGGGATGAAATTCGTCTCGCTGAGATGTTGAAACAAGAGTACCCGGTATGCTATAATCTTGCTTGGAAGTTGATTAAAGTGATGCAGAAACAGCTGAATAAACCCGTAGATGAATCAGAAGCCGTTTATCTGACGATTCATCTGCAGCGTTTAACCCATAAATCCTAAAACGTACGTGTTACTGACACGATCAGGCATGAGTACATGCAGGGGAAGTGGTTATCATAGGGATAGGTCTATCCTTATGCCACTTTGGCCTGCTGTGCTCATGCCTTTTTTATGTCCATAAACAGATCGGCTTCAAGTCATTATTCCTACATGGTCATGATCTGTTTAAGACTGAAACCGTTTTAGTTTGATTGCTCCGGCATTTCTGCCACAAACAAAAAGGAGGAAATACTTATGTTTAAGAATGCTTTCGGCACACTGCAAAAAGTCGGTAAAGCGTTGATGACCCCTGTGGCCCTGCTGCCTGCAGCCGGTATTCTTCTCGCTTTTGGTACAAGTTTTGCACAGGACAGCTTTGTCGACAAAGTTCCATTCTTCGGTACCGAGTGGGTGCAGACACTGCTCCAGGTGATGGCTGAAGCTGGTGGAATTGTCTTTGCCAACCTGCCGCTTCTTTTCGCTGTAGGTGTTGCCATTGGTCTTGCAAAAGGCGATGGTGTTGCAGGTCTTGCTGCGATTATCGGTTACTTAATTATGAACGTTGTTATGGGCGTGCTCGGTAATGTTGATGCCGACATGGTCTCTGATCCCGCCTATGCGGAAGTTCTCGGTATACCAACGCTCCAGACCGGAGTCTTTGGAGGTATTATCGTCGGTATATTAGCAGCATCGATGTACAACCGGTATTTCAATATAGAACTGCCACAGTTCCTTGGATTCTTTGCCGGTAAACGTTTCGTTCCAATCATCACGGCGTTTACGTCCTTGATTCTAGGTGTGATTATGCTTTGGGTATGGCCGTTTGCACAAGCCGGTCTGAATGCTCTTTCCCAGCTGATGCTTGAAGGAAACCAGACCATCTCTGCTTTCTTCTTCGGCCTGATTGAGCGTTCCATGATTCCATTTGGTCTGCACCACATTTTCTATTCACCATTCTGGTTTGAGTTTGGTTCCTACACCAACGCGGCCGGTGAAATTATCCGTGGTGACCAGACAATTTTCTTCGAACAGCTGAAAGATGGGGTTGATTTTACTGCCGGTACTTTCATGGTCGGTAAATTCCCGTTCATGATGTTCGGTCTTCCCGCGGCAGCGCTTGCCATTTATCACACAGCGAAGCCGGAACGTAAAAAAGTGGTCGGAGGAATCATGGCTTCTGCTGCCCTGACTTCTTTCCTTACAGGGATTACAGAACCGATTGAATTCTCATTCTTGTTCGTAGCACCGATCCTTTTCGCTATTCACGCTGTATTTGCCGGATTCTCCTTCATGATCATGGAGATCCTCGGGGTGAAAATCGGACAGACCTTCTCCGGTGGTCTGATTGACTTTATTCTCTTTGGTGTCCTTCCCAACCGTACAGACTGGTGGTGGGTCATCATCGTTGGACTTATCTTCTCCGTCATCTACTACTTCGGGTTCCGCTGGGCGATCCTTAAGTTCAACCTGGCTACTCCAGGCCGTGAAGACGAAGCAGAAGATGAAGAAGAGGATGGAGAAGTGGGCGACCTGCCATTTGAAATTCTTGAGGCGATGGGCGGTCAGAAAAACATCGACCACCTGGATGCTTGTATCACAAGACTCCGTGTCTCTGTAAACGATAAAAATGATGTCAACAAAAACCGTCTGAAAAAACTAGGTGCTTCCGGGGTCATGGAAGTTGGAAACAACATCCAGGCTATCTTCGGCCCTGTCTCTGATACGCTGCGTGGACAAATGCAGGACATCATTGATGGTAAAACACCACGTTCCAAAGAAGACGCAGCTGAAATTATGAATGAACAGAAACAGGCAGAAGCTCCTGTTGCTGAAGGCGAGCTTTCGTTTGTCAGCCCGCTGAAAGGAAAAATCATGCCGATTACAGAGGTGCCGGATCAGGTGTTCTCTGGTAAAATGATGGGTGACGGCTTTGCCATCGAGCCGGTTGACGGAAAAGTGGTATCACCGATCAATGGTAAAGTGTTGAACGTATTCCCTACAAAACATGCGATCGGCCTTGAAGCTGATAATGGCATGGAAATCCTGCTTCATATCGGAATTGATACAGTAGGATTGAAAGGTGAAGGATTTACAGCTAAAATAGCTGAAGGAGACGAAGTGAAGCAGGGACAGGCGTTAATGGAGGTCGATCTGGACTTCGTTAAGGAAAACGCTCCGTCTATTGTGACACCGATTATCTTTACAAACCTTCAGGAAGGCAAGAGTGTCAGCCTGAAAGCATCTGGTGAAGTGAATCATAACCAGCCGGATATTGTAGAAATCACTGAATAAAAAGGAGAATGTATCATGGCACAACAAACAATGAAAATCACATCTGCGGACGGTGTACACGCACGTCCAGCCACAGCACTTGTACAAGTAGCCGGCCGATTCGAATCTGACGTAAACCTTGAGTACAATGGCAAGTCCGTTAACATGAAATCCATCATGGGCGTCATGTCCCTTGGAATTCCAAACGGCGCTGAAGTCACGTTCTCTGCTGAAGGTGCAGACGAAGAAGAAGCAGTAAACGCTGTTGTTGCAAAAGCAAAAGAAGAAAACCTTGGTGAGTAATTCATAAAAAAGACAGCCTGCCGATCCGGCAGGCTGTCTTTTTATTTTTCAGCTTTGTTAAAATCTGTTGTTGATAGTTTAAACGATTACTAAATCGTCCCCGTCTGGAATTAGGGGTCCGGTCCGTTGTTTATTCAGAGCATGGGATGGCAGGGAAAACCGTCCGCTTTCCTTTGAGGAGGCTCACGGCACCCCGCGGAAAGGGAGTCATTCCCAAGGCCGCCTCATACAAGTCCCATGAAAGAAAGGGGTGATCTGAGCTCACATGTTACATAATAACACCAAGCAATAACAGAGCCTGTTTTTTAACGGTCAACAAAAATTTCAGTGCGGCCGTCATCCTCTTTGTAAATTTGATCTGCTGCGATTTCCGGGCTCTTCATCTTCTCCGGATGTTGAACGTGGTCGGTATCGTTCCAGAATGGTGTATTCATCCCGCCCATATAGACAGCGGTCGCTGTGATGCTTTCTTCTTCCCATTCCTTCTGCAGACTCTCTGTGAAGCCTCTGAGAGCAAATTTACTGGCGCAGTAGATGCTTTCGTTCTTTTTCCCGCGCAGGCCGGCTGTGGAAATGATATTCAACACGCGGCCTTCAGACTGCCGCAGACGGGGAAGGGCTGCCTGTGTCATAAGGATCGTCCCCTTGACGTTGGTTCCCAGCAATTGTTCTATATCGTTCTCAGAGTAGGAAGACAGCTCTCCGAAAATGCCGGTTCCAGCGTTATTGATCAATACATCGACGTGGTCGATATTCTCTACAGCCGAAGCGATGGAGGAAGGGGTTGTAATATCGCAGACGATAACCTCTGCGCGTCCGTTATTCTGTTCAATTTCCCTCTGAACAGCCGCTAAGGGTTCGTATTTCCTGCCACTCAATACAATGTGGTTTCCTTCCCGGGCATAGGTGTGGGCGAGAGCCCTTCCCAGTCCTGTTCCGGCACCTGTTATCCAAATCTTTGCCAATGAAATCAGCCTCCTTGTCCTGACATATATCCATTGTCGCTAAAGCCTGTTAGAATGTAAAGAAAGTACAGATAAGGGGGAGAAGGATGGAACGGAGATACAGCGACTATTCAGAGAGAGAGTTAAGGGATGAAATAGCCGAGCTGACAGAAAAAGCCCAGAAGGCGGAGCAGCTTGGCATGGTCAATGAATACGCTGTCCATGAACGGAAGATCATTATGGCTAAAGCCTATATGATGAATCCGGACGATTTCTCAGCAGGGGAAACCTACGAAATGGACGGAGACTATGAGCATACCTTCTTCATCGAATATATGAACGGAATTTTTGCCTGGGGATATCGGAAGCATAATGGTCAAAAGGTGAGTACAGAAGAAGAGGCCCTGCCGATTTCCATGCTCGGCCGTCACGTACAGGAATAGAAAGTATCGAGTACACCGCTCTGCTTATCGGTGGATGACTGCCGTGGGAACGGCCTCAGCTGATTTGGTCAAGAAGATCGCCTGACCAATTGGATCTTCGGATCGTGCTGTTCCCGCAGGCGTTACCACCGAACGCTCCCCGCCATCATGCGCAGGGAGTAGACATATTTACAAAAAGGCGCTGGTAAAGGATGCTTTTCCTTTATCAGCGCCTTTTAAATACCAGGTGAACCACGCATTCACAGAAACGGTACAGCCTCAGTTAAAAAAGACTGTCGAGGAATTCTCGACAGTCTGAACCGGGTACATAAGGTACCTGGTTTCTTTAGTTTCTTTTTCTCATTTGAATTTCAGTGATCTGGTTCGCCTGCGTCTGCTCTGTTTCACCATTCACACGTCGGCTCATGTGCTTTGAGCTTCGGTGGGAATGAGAAGCCGGAGCGGCTTTGAAATTACGCTTACCCATGGTAATTCCTCCCTGTGTCGTTAACATCACGGTGTCTCGATCGGGCCGCGCGTTCCTGCGGCTTATTGTTGATCGTTCCGTTCGGACGCTTGTTCGAGTATTCACTCTGATCATCCGGTGCGTGGGTCATATGAACATTCGGGAAATTTTTGGCCTTGTTACGCATTCGTCACCCTCCTATGCCTCCGGGAAGAGGCAGGCTTAGTATACCCCGCCTGCTGCCTGTGATGTGTTATAATAAAGGGTAAACTATGGCAGAGACGGAGTGGTACCATGAATGAAATTTATCAGCGTCTGGCTGAAACCCTATATAAGAAGAACGAACATTTGACAATGGAAGAGGCCCTTACATGGGTCGAGCTTCTGTGGGAAGATTTCGAAACGACACGGGCGAAGGCAGGTCGTGAATACGAAGGAAAGAAAGTGACGGAACAGATTGTGACGCAGTGGATCCAAAATTACGGACCAAGGCTTCATGAGTTCGCAGCCACCAATTCGAAATACAAGAAAATGCTTGAGAAAAAAGGGGATCTGCATTAAAAAGGGAGCCCGTTCAAAGGAGGCCGCTGAAAACTCCTTCCTAATCAGGAGAAGTGGTTTAAAGTTGTTGATTCTCACGAATTGCTTGTCGATGGATGCTTGCCGCGGGCACGGCCTCAGCTAACTTGGTCAAGAAGATCACTTGACCAAGTGGGTCTTCGGCTCGCGCTGTTCCCGCAGGCGTCACCATCGAACGCTTCTCGTGAAATCAACGGTGTCCCATCTTTAAAAAGTGATTTGACTTTGATTTATAAAAGAAAATCCCTTTTTTTCTTGTACAACGAAAAGCCACATAAATATAAAAAAAGCGGATGGCATGGAATATTTTATCCATACCATCCGCTTTTTTAAAACTTTAGCCTTAACAAATCCTCATTCTTTCAGTGGCCTCTCTTCAAAGAGGTTTTTTTTCATTACGACTTCGATTCCATCGGACTGAGTTTATTCTGCAGTTTTTCCTCTGTGAACACCCAGCCGGTATAGGAATTGAGAATCTTCAAGTGGTCTCCATGCTCATCATCAATCTGCGCAACAGCTACAAAAGGATAACGTCCGCGGGAGCGGTAGCGCAGATCGATGAAACGGACTTCTGTATATTCGTCAAAGTAGCTTAATTCATAGCGGTAGACGGGTGAAAAGGACAGAAAGGCTTTGATGTTCTGGTCGGTTAATGCTTTTTGAACGACCGGATCATCGTAATCAATCGGTTTATTCACGAATCTGTCCAGAATTTTCAAATGTCCGTTTTCGGCCCTTCCTACGTAATAATGTTCCGGAGTCGTAATGGCAATCCGCCATATATTCTGCTTGATGGTGGGGGAGGTGGCAATCTGAGTCACTCCGTCCACATTTTCATGAATGAGGCGGACGAGTTCCCGTTTATCGAAATATCGTTTCACGTAATAAATGGCAATGACTCCGTAAATGATCAGCCACATCATTCCGGGTGAAGCCCCAAGGTTCCAAGCGACGATCCCGGCGATATGCAGAATGAAAATATAAGGGTCGAAGGTGTTGATGAAGCCATAAGCGACCCAGCGTTTCGTAATCGGACGGTAGGCCTGGGTCCCGTAGGCGTTGAAGATGTCTACGAATACGTGAAGAATGACCGCTAAAAAGCTCCACAGCCACAAATGCAGAAAGTTGACCTCCGGGTTAAATAAGTATATGATGCCGGGGATACTGATTCCCCATAAAAGGACCGCCGGAATGGAGTGGGTAATTCCACGGTGATGGCGGATGTAAACGGCATTGTTTTTTAGTTTCAGAACGGTGTCAATGTCCGGTGCCTGTGACCCGACGAGCGTGCCGATCAGGACAGCATTGAATAAAGCCGGATCAGAGCTTACGGCTGGGTCAAGCGTAGCGATACCGCCAAGAGCGACACCCATGACCACATGAGTACCAGTATCCAACGTACAAACCTCCTTTTTGGGTGACGAAAACGTTAAATAAGAAAGGTGTTTCCAGTGAAACCGAAAGAAAGAGTTCCCTTCCTATTGAATCATACCAATGTAAATGCTTTTAGAGATGATCTTATATCCTGGTTTAAAAAAGAGCAGAGAATCCTGCCCTGGCGGGAAAATCAGGACCCATACAGAGTCTGGGTATCAGAAATTATGCTCCAACAGACCCGTGTTGATACGGTTATTCCTTATTTTAACCATTTTATGAGCAGATTCCCAAGCCCCGAAGCCTTAGCCGAAGCCGATGAGCAGGAGGTTTTAAAGGCATGGGAGGGGTTAGGTTACTATTCCCGTGCTCGAAATTTGCAAAACGCTGTCAGGGAAGTTGTCGAATCCTATGACGGGGTAGTACCGAGTGACCCGGATGAACTTGGGAAACTGAAAGGCGTCGGACCCTATACGAAAGGGGCGATCTTGAGTATAGCTTATGACACACCGGAGCCGGCCGTCGATGGAAATGTGATGCGGGTGCTTTCCCGTATTCTTTATGTAGAGGATGATATCAGTAAGCAGAGCACAAGAAAGCTGTTTGAAGAACTCGTCCGGCACTTGATCTCCAAAGAGGATCCATCCGCCTTCAATCAGGGTCTGATGGAGCTTGGTGCCCTTATCTGCACACCGAAGACACCGTCCTGTATGCTTTGTCCGGTGCAGGATCACTGCAGCGCCTTTGAAAAAGGAGCCGAAACCGTACTCCCTATTAAAGCGTCGAAGAAAAAACAGAAAAAAATCCCTTACCTGCTGCTTTTAATTGAAAATGACCAAGGTGAGGTATTGATTGAGCAGCGCCCCGGAGAAGGGCTTCTAGCCTCGCTGTGGCAGTATCCGATGGTTCCACTGGAAGATGTGGATCAGGAATCCGTACCGGTCTGGGTGTACGGGGAGTATGGTCTGAAGGTAGAACTCGGGGAAAAGGTGGATCATGTCCGTCATGTGTTTTCCCATTTGATCTGGGAAATGGATGTGGTCAGAGCCGTTGTGAAAAGCGGCCATCTCGATCATGAGCGGGCCAGGTTTGTCACCCGTGAAGCCATGCTTGATCATCCATTTCCCGTGTCCCATCAAAAAGCCCATCCGTATATTAGTCCGTAACTGTATGAGTGCCGCTGGTCCAGGAAGCTTCCTTTGCTTCCAGACCGCCGCGGCGCTCTATTTCTTTGTTGATTTCCCTGAGCAGCGTGACACCTTCTGCATTCAGATAGGGCGCGGCCTGCGACAGGGATGTATGAAAATACCCCAGCTCTTTTTCTTCCCAGTTTTGTTTGGGTTCCATCGTCAATCCAGCTAAATCTCTTCCAACATACATAAAAGAACAGCCTCCTTTTCCTCCTTAATGTATGTACAATTGTCCTGCTCATACAAACAAAATTCGACAAATACACATGTAACAAACCTGTAAAGTAAATGTAACGAAGTGTGGAAAACCTTGGTATCAAAGGGTTCGACTGGCTTTGTTGGTATTTGTAGAAGTTTTGGAGTATTTACAAACAATTGTCTTTTATGAATAATGGGATTTAGGTTATTTGATTGCACAATTATAACAATTCATACATAGGGGAGAGTAAAGAATACATGAATAAGAAAAAATTGGTTACGGCGGTCAGTGGAGCTTTGCTTGGGGCATCTGTTATGGGAACTTCAGTTTTTGCGGATGAATTGCACAAGGTTAAATCCGGGGATACAATCTGGGATTTGAGCAGGCAGTATGACGGATCTGTTTCAGAAATCAAATCATGGAATGGTCTGAATTCCAGCATGATTTACGTTGGTCAGAGTTTGATTGTTGAAAAAGATGCATCATCTTCACAGAAATCAACGTCGTCTTCCAATTCCGGAAGTGGATCGTACACTGTTAAAAGTGGTGATTCCCTTTGGGCGATTGCAGTAAACCACGGCATGTCTGTTTCTAAGTTGAAGAGCATAAATAATATTTCCAGTGATGTTATCCATCCTGGACAGAAGCTTTCTCTTTCTGGAAGTTCTTCCAGCTCCAGTAAGTCTACTTCTTCCAGCAGCTCAAGCTCTTCTTCATCTAAGTCAACAAGCACATATACCGTTCAGAGCGGTGATTCCCTTTCTGTTATTGCATACGAGTACGGAACATCCGTGTCCAGCCTTAAGAGCCTGAACGGCTTGTCCGGTACAACGATTTATGTAGGTCAGAAGTTGAAGGTAAGTGGTGAGGCGTCCACATCGTCTTCTTCATCTTCCTCTTCATCCTCTAGTCATACATCTACCACGAGTTCTTCAGGTTCAAACTCTGGATTTGTAGATGGACTGGTTGCAGAAGCGAAAAAGCACATCGGTACACCATATGTATGGGCAGGAAGCACCCCATCCGGTTTTGACTGCAGTGGATTCCTTAACTACGTATTCGCACAGGAAGGCGTAAGCATTCCACGTACAGTAGCTACCATTTATGCAGACAGCCGTATGCAGTCTGTCAGTGATTCCCAGCGCCAGGTTGGAGACATCGTCTTCTTTGAAACGTACAAGCCTGGTGCGTCTCACGCAGGAATCTACCTTGGAAACGGCAAGTTCATCCACACAGGTTCTACGAACGGCGTGGAAATCAGCTCCCTTTCCAGCAACTACTGGGGAAGCCGCTATATCGGTACGAAGCGTCTTGCCAACTAATCAAAGCATCAGAAAAGAGCGTCCCATCAAGGGCCGCTCTTTTTTTTGTGAAAAATTTCGATCGATGAGGAATGAAACAGAGGCTCGCTGTACACAATAATTTTTGCGGAGGTGATACACATGGCTAAGCAACCGAAACAAAACAAAACAGCAGCTGGTACGGATGTTAATCACGTAAAACAACAAAACCAACAAGCTGCTCAAGGGAATTCCCAATACGGCGCTGAGTTTGCCAAGCAGACAGATGCACAGCACGTAATCGAGCAGAACCAAAAATCTCAGGCGAAGAAAAAGTAACCTGAATCTTTGGCAGGTTGGCCGGGCTGTTTGATTAGCCTGTTGCAATCTCCCATGAGTAAGAGCCGTCCCGGCAACGGGCGGCTCTTTTTTCTATTTCTTCCTATATAATGGTCCATCTTGAATCCCCTCCCCGTTCTCTTGAAAAAAGAAAGGAGCGTCCGGCATACTTTTCAGAGTAATTGTTTTCATTCGCTTTCGTTTGTCGTTATAATAGACAGAAGGTGAAACGGTAAAGAAAGGGAAGGGGGGATCTTATGCCCGGCCCGGAAGCAGGGAAGCGGATTGAAATTCAAAGCTATAAGCATAATGGGCATTTACACCGTGTTTGGGAAAGTACAACGATATTAAAAGGAACGAGGCATGTCATCATTGGTGCCAATGACCGGACGACCGTCACAGAAAGCGATGGCCGCCGCTGGGTGACCAGAGAGCCTGCCATCTGTTATTTCCATTCCAAGTACTGGTTCAACGTCATCGGGATGATTCGGACAGACGGCGTGTACTATTACTGTAATATCAGCTCTCCCTTCATCTATGAGGACGGAACCATCAAGTACATCGATTATGATCTCGATGTGAAGGTGTTTCCGGATATGACGTACAAGATTTTAGATGAGGACGAGTATGAAGTTCATAAGAGAAGAATGAACTATCCTCACGTGCTGGACCGTATTCTGTATAACAATGTGGATATTTTACTTAGATGGATCAGGCAGAGAAAGGGACCTTTCTCGCCGGAGTTTATTGATCAGTGGTACGAAAGATATTTAACGTATAGATAATGAGTGGATGCGCACTTCTAAGGAGTGCGCTTCTCTTGTTGTTCAGGTGAAAGGAAGCAGGTGATTTTTTGGACAGCATCAAGAGGTACTTGAAGTTTGTCAAACCGTATAAAGGAAAAATAATTTTAACCGTTCTTATTGGAATCATTAAATTCTCCATTCCACTGCTGATGCCGTTGATAACGAAATATGTCATTGATGACATCATTAATGCAGATCAGATGGCCCAGTCGGAAAAAATGGATCAGCTGCTCTGGCTGATGGGCGGAGCGCTCTTCGTTTTCCTCGTGCTGAGACCGCCGGTGGAATATATCCGCCAGTATCTCGCCCAGTGGATCGGAAGCCACATCCTCTATGATATCCGTGAAAAGCTGTTCGATCATATCCAGCGTCTTAGTCTGCGGTTTTATTCCAGGACAAAGACGGGAGAGATCATTTCTCGTGTCATTCATGACGTCGAACAGACGAAGACGTTTGTCATCACAGGCCTGATGAACATCTGGCTCGATATGATCACGATTGTTGTTGCGGTTATTATCATGCTGACGATGGACCCATGGCTCACGCTTGTAGCGATTGCTTTATTCCCGTTTTACGGGTTTGCGGTCAAATACTTTTACGCTCGTCTCCGCCAGTTGACGCGCGATCGTTCCCAGGCCCTTGCTGAAGTCCAGGGGCATCTGCATGAACGCGTGCAGGGAGTTCCGGTCACTCGGAGTTTTGCTTTGGAAGACCATGAGCAGGCCCAGTTCGGTACGAAAAACAAAAACTTCCTGGATAAGGCGATTACGCACACCAATTGGAATGCGTACACGTATACCGTGACGAACACGATTACGGATCTGGCTCCACTGCTCGTCATTACCTTTGCCGGCTACCAGGTCATTACCGGCTCGTTGACGGTCGGTACGATGGTCGCGTTCATTGGCTACATGGACCGTGTGTACAATCCGCTGAGGAGACTTGTGAACTCAGCCACTGTCCTGACCCAGTCGATTGCTTCCATGGACCGTGTCTTTGAATTTGTCGATGAGGAATATGACATTGTCGATGAACCCGGGGCCAAGAAGCTGGAGCATGTAGAAGGTGATGTGCGCCTGGAGGGCGTTTCCTTCCGTTATGATGAAGAAGATCCGCTCGTGCTGAAGGATATCGATCTGCATATCCAAAAAGGAGAGACGATCGCCTTTGTCGGAATGAGTGGAGGTGGTAAGTCTACACTGATCAGCTTGATTCCAAGGTTTTACGACGTGACAGCAGGGAAAATCCTGTTGGATGGCACGGATATCCGAGAAGTTCAGGCTCGTTCGCTCCGTGATAAAATCGGGATGGTGCTGCAGGACAATATTTTGTTCAGTGAATCCATTGCGATGAACATCCGGATGGGAAACCCTGATGCGACAGATGAGGAAATGTTCGAAGCGGCCAAGGCAGCCAATGCTCATGACTTCATTATGGATCTTCCTAACGGGTACGACACCCTCGTCGGTGAGCGTGGAGTGAAGCTTTCCGGAGGACAGAAGCAGCGCGTCGCGATTGCGCGTGTCTTCCTGAAAAACCCACCGCTGTTAGTGCTCGATGAAGCGACGAGTGCGCTTGACCTGGAAAGTGAGCATCTCATCCAAGGGGCGCTGGAACGTCTTGCATCATCGCGGACGACATTCATTGTTGCCCACCGCTTATCAACAATCACGCATGCGGATCGGATTGTTCTCATTGAGAACGGAGAAATCGTTGAAGTCGGCCCCCACCACGAGTTAATGAGGAAGAAAGGTCATTATTATGATCTTTATCAAGTTCAGGAACTGGATGAACCAGCCACCTATTCCAATACGTAAAAGAAGGCATCCGCATGGGCGGATGCCTTTTTTGTGTCTTTAAAAAAAGTTTATGGTCTCAACTGACTGTACCCGAAGGCGTAACTTCCCAACATATGTGTCTCAGAACATCATCTTCTCTAATAAACCACTGGAGAACATCCTTTTTTAGTGAACCTGACAAAAAAAGACGGCCGGAAATCTTCCCGGCCGTCTAAAGTCCGCGTTAGCGGTACCTTCTTTCCTATTTGTCTGATGTCTGGATGAAGTCACCCTGGTGGTGGTTCTGGTAACTTTTCAACAGTCTCTTCAACCGCTCAAGCTGATAATGGTATTCCATCAGCTGCGAGGCGAGGGGAAGGAAAACGAGCTTATCGGGATTGTTGCTTTCTTCATACACATGCATCAGCCGCTCGACCAATAAAGGAATATCCGGTTCCTCGATCCGCCTGAGAGACTGCTTGTGCGTTCGTTTTATTCTTCCTTTCAAGCTCAACACCAGTTTCTCGTGGGCATTGATCAGCTTATCCAGTTCCTGAACGACGGCGTCCTGGAAATCCTCCGGGATCTGCTCGATCTTATGGTCCAGCCTGTAAAAGGCCTTCAGGACATCGAAAGATTTTTTCGTCGTCGTAATCAACTGTCGGAAGAGCACCATTTTCCTTCCTTTGGAAAATCGGCTGCCCTTGAAGTAGGTCCGTTCCTCTGAATACAGCAGGTACGTGTGATCCACCCAGCGCATGTCATCCTGAATCCTCGTAATTTCATATTTTAAAGCGGGCTCGTCCGACAACTGCCTCGTTGTCACGCGGAGCCACTGTAGA
Organism: Halobacillus sp. ABD4_316; assembly: GCF_056161385.1. Lineage (NCBI taxonomy): Bacteria > Bacillati > Bacillota > Bacilli > Caryophanales > Bacillaceae > Halobacillus > Halobacillus sp. ABD4_316. Next base: position 7,698 of record NZ_JBSWZA010000003.1, on the reverse strand, counting down.
ATATCATTGGTGGCGCTGTCGATTTTGGTGAACAATCGTGTTTCATACCTTGGAGGCAGGAAGACGAGGTTCACGATGAAAGCGGCCAGAATACCGAGAATCATGGATGCGAGTCGTGAGCCAGCGAAGTAAAGAAAGGTCTGGTCGGTGGCATCCATCAAGGCGATGACCGCTACGACCGCAAGAGATATCGTATTTTCGTTCATCTTCATCGTCGATGTGACTCCGATGACGAGGATAATCGCAAAGCCGACGACAAATGGGTCATTGCCAAGGGTGAATACGGCAACAATGGCAATCATGGCCCCGATGATGTTCCCCTGAAGTTGTTCAATAATCGATTGATAGGAACGGTAAATCGAAGGCTGAATGGAAAAAACAACAGCAATGGCAGCGAGTAATGGGGAGATGAATCCGATCAAGTGTCCGAAATAAAGAGCTATCCCGACCGCAAGACCTGTCTTCATCATCCGTGCGCCCAGTTTCATACAAGCATCATCCTTTTTACATGGAAACTCCTCGATTAAGGAGGACTGCCATCATTATACATGATAATAGGGCAGGAAGAACAAAAGAAAAAGGCTTATGCGTGAAAACAGCATAAGCCCAAGGGGAACCAGTCCCAAGAGCTGGTTCCTATGAAAAGGGAAAGAAATGAAACAAAGATCATAATTCGTGGGAATATTCAGAATTATAAATATATAATAGCATGGAATATCAGGATAAGCAACTCCCTTTCCATAAAAAAATCCCCTTCTTATCTAGGAAGAAGGGGATGGTGCTTATTCAGCGGCCATAATCTTGAATGTCTTCTCAACCGCTTCGAGTGTCTGATCGATATCTTCGTCCGTATGAGCGGTCGTTAAGAACCAGGCTTCATATTTAGATGGAGCAAGGTTGATGCCCTCAGCAAGCATCAATTTGAAGAAACGGGCAAACCGTTCTCCATTTGTGTTTTCCGCCTGCTCGTAGTTTTCTACCTTTTCATCTGTAAAGTAAACCGTTAAGGCTCCTTTCAGGCGGTTGATTTGTATCTGTACGCCTGCTTGTTCCGCGTGCTGGAGGATACCTTCTTCGAGTTTTTGACCGAGGCGGTCCATCTCGTCGTACACACCTTCCTGTTGAAGGATTTCCAGACAGGCGATTCCTGCTGACATGGACGCGGGGTTACCAGCCATGGTTCCTGCCTGATAAGCCGGTCCGAGCGGTGCGACCTGTTCCATGATGTCGGCCCGTCCGCCATAGGCACCGATCGGCAGCCCGCCGCCGATGATTTTACCCATCGCGGTCATGTCCGGTTCGATGTTCAACAACTGCTGGGCGCTTCCATATGTAAAGCGGAAGGCCGTGATGACTTCATCATAGATGACAAGCGCGCCTGCTTCATGGGTCAGCTCATTCACAGCTTCCAGGAAACCAGGATTTGGCTCAACAATTCCGAAGTTGCCGACGATCGGTTCAACAAGGACCCCTGCAATTTCATCGCCATACTTGCGGAGTGCTTCCTTGAACGGTTCAATGTCGTTGAATGGAACGGTAATGACATCCTGGGCGATCGATGACGGTACTCCTGCAGAATCCGGTGTACCAAGTGTGGAAGGTCCGGATCCAGCGGCGACGAGGACAAGGTCGGAGTGACCGTGGTAGCAGCCGGCGAATTTAATGATTTTATTCCGGCCGGTGTATGCCCGCGCGACACGGATCGTCGTCATGACCGCTTCCGTTCCGGAGTTTACAAACCGGACTTTATCAAGGGAAGGGATGGCATCTTTCAACATTTTAGCAAACCGGTTTTCGAGAACCGTCGGTGTCCCGTACAGGACGCCGTTCTGTGCTGCCTTCGTGATCGCCTCCGTAATATGCGGGTGGGCATGTCCGGTGATGATCGGCCCGTAGGCACCAAGGTAATCGATGTATTCGTTGCCGTCGACATCATAGAAACGGGAGCCTTGCGCTTTGTCCATATAGACCGGTGTCCCACCCCCGACACCTTTATAGGCGCGTGAAGGAGAGTTCACCCCGCCGACGATGTGTGCTTCGGCTTCTTTATATAATTGTTCTGAACGTGGAATGTTCATGCTATACCTCCTAACAACTGTTTCACTTTCTCATTGTAGCATGTTTGTCCATGTCACAAGATAGAAAAAGACCGTCCTGACTCAGCAGGCCGGTCTTTCTCTGTGTTTCAATACGAACCTATGCAGCTGTCCGGTCGCACCCATGAGGAATATACACTGGTTTATGGTCATCCCATCAGTTGATGTTCTTCTTAGTATACGAACGCTGCACCAACGATAATTAGAAGGATGAAAAGAACAACGATCAGCGCAAAGCCTCCGCCATATCCGTAACCCATTACAATTCCCCCTTTCCACGGTTTACTGTATCTTATGCCTTTCCCTGAAAAGCGGGCTGTGCATCCGCCCGTTTTTCAGCAAATATCTTCGAGCACCGAAGGCATATCCATCTCGGAAAAGACATAAGAAAAAGTAAAGCCTGTCACCCATGTCCACCTGGATGATAAGAAGGAGCACGCTATGGTTACGATTATCGTCAGCATCCTTTTACTGCTTCTGATGGGGGCGAGTCTCCGGCAGATCTTTCACTCCCTGGAAATCGAGCATAAAATTTTTTCGAGTCAGCTGTTCATTGCCGTGATGCTTCTGTACACCATCGTGATGATTGGCTTCGGCCTCATATATACGGTGCTGATTCTGGAAGGGGTGGATGTATACCGGACAGGCATCCCTTCCAGGCGGGTATCATGGATCGAAGAATTCATACGTAGTATCTATTTCAGCGGTGTCACATTATTTACCGTCGGCTATGGAGATATGCTGCCTGTAGGGGTGGGGAAGTGGCTGGCGATTCTAGAGGCTATGATCGGTTACACGCTTCCCGCGGCTCTTGCCGCCAAAGTATGGCAGACGAACAAAAAAAGAGACTGAGATTGGAAGTTTCCTTCTGAGTAAGGTACCCTAGAGGATAGATATCTTTAAGGAGGGTGCTTATATGTCTATAGAAAAAGGAAAGCAAGTGGAAGATTTCACACTGCCGGCAAGTAATGGGGAATCCGTTTCTTTGTCTGATTACAAAGGAAAGAACGTCGTCCTGTACTTTTATCCGAAAGATATGACGCCGGGGTGCACGACAGAAGCCTGTGACTTCCGTGATCATCATGAAAGTTTCGAAGATCTGGACGCTGTCATTCTTGGTGTCAGCCCGGACCCGGTTGATTCTCATGAGAAATTCATTAACAAGCATGATCTTCCGTTTATGCTTCTTGCAGATGAAGACCACAAGGTTTCCGAGGAGTTTGGCGTATGGAAGCTGAAGAAAAACTTCGGCAAGGAGTATTACGGCATCGAGCGCTCCACTTTCATCATTGATAAAGAGGGGAACCTTGCTGAGGAGTTCCGCAAAGTGAAAGTAGAGGGCCACGTGGAAGCGGCTCTTCAATACATCCGTGAAAACCTTCAATAAGAACAGCTTGAAACCATAGTCCATAGGTGACTATGGTTTCTTTATAAGCTAAGATAAAGAAAAAGAGGATGGAGGGGACACGATGAAGATTGTTTCAGCTATTAAAAGGGTTCCGGAATCAATCCGGATTCATTTGAGCCGTCGTTTTGACGAGGTGGATTTCGTTTTCTGTCACGGGATGCATGAGGCGCAGCATTATTTAGCAGAAGCCGATGTGTTCATTACATACGGGGAGGATCTGGATGAAGAGAAAATCCAGGTCGCTAAGAAATTGAAATGGATCATGGTCTTGTCGGCAGGCATGGACCGGATGCCTTTTGACGAAATCAAAAAGCGCGGCATCCTTGTGACCAACGTCCGCGGCATTCATGCCAAGCCGATGGCGGAGTACGCGATATCCATGCTGCTGCAGGTGGCAAGAAAAGCCAAGACGCTGATGAAGCAGGAACAGAAGCGGGAATGGAGCCGGAGAGCTGAGATGAATGAAATCAGTGAACGCACGATGGTGCTGCTCGGCACAGGGGCCATCGCTCAGGAAACGGCCCGCCTTGCCGGAGCTTTCGGGATGACAACGATCGGCCTGTCCAAGTCCGGACGGCCGAAGGTGCATTTTGACCAGGTGTACCCGATTTCCGACATCCACCTGATCCTGCCGAAAGCTGATTTTATGGTTGCTGTCCTGCCGAGCACCGAAGAGACGAGGGGCATGCTGACTCACGCCCATTTTGCTGCCATGCCTGATCATGCGGTCTTTTTGAACATGGGAAGAGGGGATCTTGTTCCGGCTGACGTCATTATGGATGCTGTCACCACCGATGAAATCGCCCATGCCGTACTTGATGTGTTTGAAGAAGAGCCGCTTCCGGAGGCTCATCCATTCTGGGGAGAGGAAAATGTGACGGTCACGCCGCATATCTCAGGCATTTCTCCTCATTATGTGCCGCGCGGCTTTGCCATTTTTGAAGAAAACCTTGAGGTGTTCCTGAACGGAGACGGTGAGTTGAGAAATATTATTGATCCAGAACGGGGGTATTGAGATGCGTATTTATACAAGATCCGGTGATAAGGGGCAGACTTCCTTGATTTACGGCCAGCGTGTCGCAAAGAATGATGTAAGAGTGGAGGCCTACGGAACGTGTGATGAGGCTAATTCAACCATAGGCGTTGCGCTCAGTCATCTAAGGAAGGAAGACTGGACGGATAAGGCAGCTTTCATGCAGACGATGGAGAAAATCCAGACGATTCTCTTTCATGTAGGGGCGGAGCTTGCTACACCCAAGGGGAAGGATGTCACTTGGAAGCTGAAGCAGGAGCATATTGAAGACCTTGAACAGCAGATTGATACGTGGGACCAGGAACTTGACCCGTTGAAGAATTTCATACTACCATCAGGGCATGAAGCGTCAGCCGCCCTCCATCTGTCCCGTACCGTTGTGCGCAGAGCAGAACGACTGGCCGTTACGCTGGAGGATGAACTGAACAACCCGCTAGTTGTGTCCTATCTGAACCGCTTATCGGATTTCCTGTTTGTTGCGGCCAGATATGTGAATAAGAAGCTGAGCGGAAAGGAAACACCCCTCCATCCCGATGTGTAATCCAACGTGGAATGCGGGCTTCCATATTGACAACCGGTTTACGGAAAGGTTACACTAATTGTAAGCATTCTAATGTAATAATTTTATAAATCAAGAATCATTTTATGAAAGCGAGGTGCATGACCGTGTCTGATCATCGACTCCAGGATGCGATTGATACATTGAAATCATCCGGCGTCCGAATCACTCCACAGCGTCATGCGGTGCTTGAATTCCTGCTTAATGCAATGACCCACCCTACAGCTGATGAAATATACAAAGCGCTGGAAAGTAAATTCCCAAACATGAGTGTGGCCACTGTTTATAACAACCTGCGCGTGTTCAAGGATATCGGATTGGTCCGGGAGCTTACTTATGGAGACTCCTCAAGCCGGTTCGACTGTAATACGAGTGACCACTACCATGCGATCTGCAACAACTGCGGAAAAATCGTGGATTTCCACTATCCAAGCCTTAACGAAGTTGAATCATTAGCTGAACAGGTGACGGGATTTGACGTAAGCCATCATCGTATGGAAGTCTATGGAACGTGTTCCAAATGTCAATCAGAAATGGCCCACTAAACTGAAAGCCCTGCGCTTTCAGTTTTTTTATGGCATTTTTTATGAATGGATACAAAAAAAAGACCCGTGGATAACGGGTCCGGACGGCTCAGGACTGTGTAGGAGCCTTTTCGTTTCGGTATTTCTTCTTATTGTACTTCTCATCGAAATCTTTACCTTCCAGGGACTTGTCCATCGTCAGCGGCTGGTCACAATGCATGCAGGCGTCGACCCGTCCGAGCATCTTGGTCGGTTTCTCGCATGAAGGACAGATGATCTGGATGGTCCTGGTGGAGAGCATGCCGATCCAGAAGTAAACGACGGTGCTTAGTCCGACAAAGCCCATCCCTAAAATCATGAACGTTGCCATAAGCCAGACGATGTCCTTGAACAACAGGCCGATGTACATGACTCCGATACCGAGAAAAATCAGCCAGAAAGCAAAAGAACGGATCTTGTTGATTTTACTGCTGTATTTTAACGCCACTAAGGCTCCCTCCTTACTTATCTACCACGTAGTATAGCATATTTTTCTAGGAACAAATACAATACGGAAAAAGGATTTTGGCGCATCGTAGCGAATTAACACAGGAAAGGGAAATTGAATATGGGGGAAAGACAATGGAAGATTTATTACGCCCGATTTATCAGGAAAGAGCCAGCCAGAGCAGTACCCTGGGGATCCTGATCCTGGAAAAGAACAAACCAATCAGTCCGGTCACGGATAACTTTGATGTGATTCTCTTCATTATCGTACGGGATGCAGAAGAACTGTGGTATGTGAAGCACTATGAATTTGAGAACAAATCAGCAGCAATGCATATTGTGGATGAAACCCTCCTCCATCACTGGATTGACACCAGCTCCTACCGGCGGGCGGTGGAATGGGTGATTAATGGAAGCATCATCTTTGAAAGAAATGAATATGTGACTTTAATGAAAGAGCACCTTCGAGAGTTTCCTCAAAAAAACCGCAGCCTGAAGAAAGCGATAGAATTCGCCAAACTGATACGCAGTTACAGTGAATCCAAGGATCTTTATGATTCTGAACAATATTTGGATTCCTACAGCAGAATGGTGAGCTCGCTCCATTATTTGGCCCGGTTGTCCATTATAGAGAAAGGTTTTCATCCGGAAGTCACCGTATGGAATCAGGTGAAACGGATTGAGCCTGAAATCTATAAACTCTATCAGGAGTTAATTGAGAGTGGGGAGCCGACGGAAAAACGGATCCAGCTAATGGTCCTGGCCGTTGAACATTCCATCAGCAAGCGAGCCCGTTCCAGCGCCCGGCATTTGCTGGACTTGATGAACGACAGAGAAGAGCCGTGGTCATTCGGCGAATTGAAAGTCCATCCGGAAATTCAGGAATATATACTGGATCTATCCTCGATGATCGAGTATCTCGTTGAGCACGGAGCCATCGAGGTGATCCCCCAGGAAACGAAGGGACCGCAGATTTTCCACCGCACCTATAAGCCTGTAGAACAACCCGACCATTTATAGTTGAAAGTCCTCTTCCATCAATTTATTAAAGGAAGAGGACTTTTTTTATAAAAACCATTGACCGTTCTAAAACAAGCGTGCTATATTATTAAACGTCGCATTAAGAGCGGCTGAGCGGAACGAGAGACTCCGTGAGAAAACAGCAAAAAAGTTATTGACTTCAATAACGTTGCGTGATAAATTATTACTTGTCGCTTTAAGAGAGCGGCATGGTGCTGAGAAGCGCTAAAACAAATCACAAAAAAGTTGTTGACACTAACAGCTCACCGTGATAATCTAGTAAATGTCGCTAAAAACGACAGCGAAACACTTTCTCAACTTAATGAAAAAAAGTTGTTGACACGAAAAAGCAACACATGTTAAGATGATTGAGTCGCTGTTTTCAAACGGCCGACAACATTTGATCTTTGAAAACTGAACGAACCAACCAGTACGTCAAAACATTTCTTCTTTAATGAAGGAATTTGAAACAAGCACATTCGGTGTGCAAATGAGCAAGTCAAACTACTTTTATGGAGAGTTTGATCCTGGCTCAGGACGAACGCTGGCGGCGTGCCTAATACATGCAAGTC